>NZ_JRVC01000001.1 GCF_000807925.1 Novosphingobium subterraneum
GGTCATCGACTGACCGGGGACGACCTCGCTAACCTCATAGAGCGACATCATCGTATCCCGCAGCGCGCGCATATAGGCCTTGTTCGGCGCCTTCTCGTTCCAGCCTCGGCGCTTGAGATAGTCATCGACCAGATTGCGACCGTCAGGTTCCAGTTCCTGTGTCAGCAGATCTTCAAAGGCGCAGCCCCATAGCGGCCCTTGCCAATGATCACCGATGATCTCGAATATGGCGTCGGGTTCGAGGCCGGTCGCTTCACATGCCGGACCGAGATGCGCGGACAGCATTTCATCCATCGCCTCGTCCCACGGAGCACGATCCGCATATTTCATCAGCCCGGACAGATCGTGAGCAGATTTCAATCTGGACATTCAGGCAGGCCTTTCCACGCCAAGGCGGCGCATTTCGCGATAGATGGTGGATCTGCCGATGCCGAGTTGCCGTGCTGCCTCTGTCGGCGAGATACGGGCTTCGACCAGTTTGATGGCCGCATCCACCTTGGACATGTCGAGCGGCTGACGGCCAGGCTGCTTGCCCTTGGCGCGTGCAGCGGCGATCCCATCGCGGGTCCGCTCAGAGATTAGCCGCCGCTCGAAATGGGCGATAGCTCCGAACACATGGAAGATGAGTTCGCCGGCGGCCGACGAGGTGTCGATTTTTTCCTCAAGACTCAGGAGGGCGATGCCTTGGCTGCGCAAAGTTTCGACTGTGGCGAGCAGTTCAGTCAGCGAACGCCCAAGCCGATCGAGGCGGACCACGGCGAGCGTGTCACCCTTGCGGGCATAGGCGATCAGTTCGGCCAGTCCAGGCCGCTCCATGCTTTTTCCCGATATTACATCGGTGAACACCTTGATGGCGCCGGCATTCTCCAGTCGCATGGTCTGGCCCGCCACATCCTGATCGCCGGTGCTGACGCGGGCGTAGCCCAGAATGCCGCCCATCTATCGTGTCTCCCAAACGGTCGTTCTGTGGACGCTCTGAAGGGCGACCGCTTCACCCCGCCCATAGCCGTCCACATACTATGTCTCTTTACTCATGGCTGTCCATAGGCGCAGTTGACCTTTTGTGGACGGGAATCGGCATGACGAAGCGCAAGCATCAACTCCTGACCGAGAGCGAGCGCAATCAGATCCTTGCCATCCCGACCGATCGCGACCACTTGGCTCGGCTCTACACCTTCGAGCCTGCGGACATCGAGATCATCGGCGCGCGACGGGAACGACGGAACCAGTTGGGCGTCGCGCTGCAACTCGCGCTCTTGCGCCACCCGGGCATCACACTGGCGCAGTTGATACAGAACAGGGGAGCGATGCCCCATGATCTCGCCGCCTTCGTCGCAGAACAGCTTGGCCTGCGCGTCACGGATCTGGCTGACTATGCGGCGAGGGACCAGACCATGACGGACCATGCTCGCGAGCTAGCCGCGCGCTTGGGACTGCGAGGGCCGACGCGTGCCGATATTCCGTTCATGATCGAAGCGGCCACGAAAACGGCATGGGCGACCGACAAGGGGATGACGATAGCGACCGGTGTTGTCACCGCCCTTCGTGAGGCCCGGATTCTGCTGCCGTCCATCTCCACCATCGAGCGTGCCAGCAGCGCGGGGCGCGCGCGTGCCCGCAAGCAAGCCGCCTATGCCCTGATCGACGATCTCAGCGCTGAACAGGTCCACGCCCTCGACCAGCTCTTTGACGACGCCGGGGGCATGAGCCAGCTCGCTTCGCTCAAGACCATTCCCATCGCGGCAAGGCCCGATCATATCCGCCAGATTCTCGACCGCCTGCGGCAAGTGCGGAAGATCGGCATCTCCCCGGACGTGGCTGGCCGCATCCACGCGGACCGCTTCCGGCAATATGTCCGGGAAGGCCGTGCATCGCCTGCCTATATGATCGAGCGATACGTTCCCTCCCGGCGGCGCGCCACGCTGGTTGCCTTCCTGCTCGATCTTGAAGAGCAGCTGACCGACAGCGCTCTGGAGATGGCGGACAAGCTGATCGGCAGCATCTTCACCCGCGCGAAGAATGCCCAGGCGCGTAGCTATGCCGCCACATCGAAGAACGTGGCGCGGCTGATGCTGATCTTTCGCAGAACGATCGATGCGCTGACCGATGCGGTCGATACTGGCGAAGATCCAATTGAGGTCCTGGACGCATCGGTCGGGTGGAACACCCTGATGAAGGCGAGGCCGGAAGTGGCGAGCATCGCGGAAACCGCCAACCTCGATCCGCTGACGGTCGCGGCCGACCGCTATGCGACGTTACGCAAGTTCGCCCCCGACCTGCTTGAGACGCTCCAGTTCAGGGCCGGAAAGGGCAGTGCGAAAACGATCGCTGCCATCGAAATGCTGCGCGACCTCAACAGGTCGGGCAAACGCGATCTTCCTACCGACGCTCCGATGCCCTTCCGTAAAGAATGGCGAAAAATCGTCGTTGGCGATAACGGCAAGATCAACCGGCGGCTCTGGGAAATCGCAACGATCGCGCATCTGCGCAACAAGTTGCGTTCGGGGGATGTCTGGGTGGAGCGATCGGCGGGATACCGCCAGTTCGACAGCTACCTGCTCAGCGAACCGAAGGCGAAGCCAATCGTGTCGGCTCTTGGTCTGCCACCCACAGCCAGCGAATGGCTCGAACAACGGGGCCGCGAACTGGACTGGCGACTGAAGAAATTTGCCCAGCGCCTGAAGCGCGACGCTCTGGAGGGTGTGCGGTTCCGCGACGGCCGCCTCCAGATATCCCCGGTTCGCACGATCGCGATGCCCGATGCCGAAGCGCTGGCTGACCGGCTCGATGCGATGATGCCCCGCATCCGCATCACCGAGCTGCTGCATGAAGTGGCGCAGGAAACCGGCTTTCTTGCTGCATTCACGAACCTGCGCACCGGCGAAGCGTGCCCCAACGAAAACGCGCTGCTCGCCACCATCCTTGCGGATGCCACCAATCTCGGCCTGTCGCGCATGGCTGCCGCGAGCCAGGGCGTGACGCGCGACCAGCTCCTGTGGACCCATGACGCCTATATCCGCGACGACAGCTACTGCGCGGCGCTGGCCGTGCTCATCAACGCGCATCACCGCCTGCCATTCTCGCGCGTATGGGGCGACGGCACAACGTCCAGTTCCGATGGCCAGTTCTTCAGGGGCGCGAAGCGCGGTGCATCGGGCGGCGATATCAACGCCCGCTATGGCGTCGATCATGGCTTCAGCTTCTACACTCATGTTTCCGACCAGCGTGCGCCTTACCACGTCAACGTGATCTCTGCCGCGACGCATGAGGCACCCTATGTTCTCGACGGCCTCACCAGCCACGGCACCGATCTGAAAATCGTCGAGCATTACACCGACACTGGCGGGGCGACCGATCATGTCTTCGCCCTGTGCGCGATGCTGGGATTTCGCTTCTGCCCGCGCCTGCGCGACTTTCCAGACCGGCGCCTCGCGCCGATCGCGCCGGTTAAGGCCTATCCGGCCATCGCCCCGCTAATGGGCAAGCGTATCCGCACCGACATCATCGCTGAACAATGGGATGACGTGCTGCGCCTCGTCGGCTCGATCAAGGCCGGCCATGTCGCGCCATCGGTCATGCTGCGAAAGCTCGCCGCGTACGAACGGCAGAACCAACTCGACGTCGCGCTACAGGAAATCGGCAAGATCGAGCGAACCCTGTTCATGCTGGACTGGCTGGAAAATCCCGATCTGCGCCAGCGATGCCATGCTGGTCTCAACAACAGCGAACAACGCCATGCCCTGACGCAGGCAATCTACACCTTCCGCCAAGGCCGGATCATCGACCGCAGCCATGAGGCGCAACAATATCGGGCATCCGGCCTCAATCTAGTCATCGCCGCGATCGTCTACTGGAACACGATCTACATGGATGCTGCCGCCCAGCATCTACGATCAACCTCGGTCGCGGTGCCTGATTATCTGCTCGCCCATACGTCCCCCGTGGGTTGGGAGCATATTGCCTTCTCCGGCGATTTCCTCTGGGATCGCGCAGCCGCTTCCGCTGGCCGCAAGGCCCTCAATCTCCCGCCGGATAGCCGCGTCGCATAAGCGTTCGCTGATTGTTCGCCCTTAGCGTTGTTTAGCGTACCATCCACGCTATGCCCTCAAAAGGGATAATCTGTCGTCCCGAGAGGCGATCATCACGGCAATCGTGGCGAAAACGCTGAGCGTCAGGCCACCTGAAACATCTGAAGGACAACCGATGATGCTCTGAAATTGAAAGGGGGCCCCGCGCCAACGGGACCCCCTTTAACGCATCCTGTTGCCAGAGCGCCAAGTTCACCTCGCTTTCTAGCAACAGACCGAATGGCAAACAAGCGCTTCTGCGCGCGATGAAACGCGCCCGAACGCTGCCAAGAATCGCCGCACCAGCTGGTGCATATGAAAGGGAGGTCAGCGACGCAGACATGAAAAACCCGGGCAGCGCCCGGGCCTTTCGAAGGAAGCTGTAATTTGCCGCGCCAAAGCGTGGCGAGAGACACCGGCAAGCTACCTGCTCCCTCACAACTTGCAAGCATTTTTCGCAACGTTTGCGGGCAATGTTTTTTGTCTGTGCCGCACCTCAGGACTGAGGAAGCGAAGGGATGACTATTGTCCAGAATCAGGCAGCCTGGGAGGTGGATAGCCGCCGCCGGGGAGGGCCAGCAGCGATCGGCGCCTGTCTGCCAAAACTGGGGATGCTCGAGACCGAACAGCTGACCAAGATCGCCTTCATGGAAGACCCGGCAGATCGGGCAAGACATGCTGCGCGCGTCAGCAAGATGATGCGAGGGTTCGGACATACCGGGACCGAAAGTGCAGGCAGACAGCGGCGGCGCAAACTGCTCGATATCATCGAGACCTTCGTGAGAATGCCGCCCGTGACTATCGATGTTCCGAGGATCGTCTGGCGCGATCTTTACGATGCCGCCGCGAGCATCGCCGCCATGAATATCGACTGGGACAGCCGCTGCGGCCCCCTCATCGCCGCCTCGAACGACCATCTCAAATGCCGGATAGGATGGACCGCCGCGCGCAAGAACATCAGGCGCCTTGCCGAATACGGCCTGATCATCCCCTATTGCCTCGCGGGCAACGGCAAACGATTTCTTGGATCACGAGACAGCCTGGATCGCTCTGACGCCTCAGGATGGTCGCTAGCCCCGCTGCTCCTCCTCGAAGATTACCTCACACAGCTCGCCGCCACCGAAAAGGCCCTGGCCGAGCAGAACCTGATCCTGCCCAAGGAGATTCGAAAGGCAACAAGCAGCGCCTACCGGCTGCTGCGGCCGTTCGAGCAGGGCCACCCCTGGGCTGACAAGGCCAGAAAGAAGCTCGATGCGATCGCTGCGGCGCGGCGCATATACCAGAGGCGGAAAGGATCCATGGACGCGATCGGCGTGCTCGGCCGCCTCGCCGAGGTCGCAACGCGGCTGCTTGATCGGTTGTCAGAGCGCATATCGCTCGGCGAGATTGCGTCGCTGACACCTTCCGGGGACACTAGGGTGCGCCGGGATGGCCACCATCAATACAGTCCTGAAGAAGCTCTTGAATCTGTATCCGGCTTGGCGGAGGGCGCTTGCCGACGGGAACCTGATGACGTTCGAACCACGCCTGATGCCGACAGGGTGAAGCAAGAAACAGCCGATGCTTGTCAGAACGCGCTGGTCTCTGCCGACACGAATGATGTCTACGGCATCCAGCGATCGGGGTTCGTTTGGGCCGAAGCCTCTGCCCTCTTCCCTTTCATCGACGGTATGGTCGAAATCGCGAGACGGCCCGGCCTGACCGAGCTTCACGCGGTCGCTCGCGTCTGCCAGATAGGTCAGGCTACAGCCGCTCGGGCAAGCGCCATGCTAGGGACAGAGATCGCACTCCTCTGCGCGCTAATCACCGGGCATCACCTGGCCAACGGACAAATCCGCAAGACCCCCGATGCATACATGCAAGCACTGGTGCGGCGCGCCCGCAGCGGTGAGCTCAATCTCGGCCACACGCTGCTCGGCCGCAGAAAGGCAGTATTCGGCCAGGGGGATACAAGGGCTTCGAATATGCGTATCTCTGTTCGATCATCGATGCACTAGGTCCGACTCATGAAGCAGGAAGCCCTTATCGCTTGGACATCGCTCTACATCGGCGTGGGAATGATGGCGCTGATCTGCGCAGTGCTCTCAGTTGTCGTCACGGCTGACGACTGGCGGAGTGGCAGGTGGCGACCCACGCACCAAACGGGGCTCCAGAAAGCTCTGGTCATCCCGAAGCTCTGGCTGCGCTGGCAGCTCAACTACCTCAAGGGCGCGCCAGTCATCCTGGCAATCAGCGTGTACTATGCTTGGCACGTCGGTTTCTCAGTGTTCTGGGACGTCTGATCGTCCATCGAATGAGGCAAGCATTACCCTGCGAAACGGATTGGGCGCGGGAAGTGCTGCCGAAGTCAGCGACACGCCGCCGGTCGAATTCGGAATGCCAATTGAGCCCATGATCGTACGCACATAGTTGCGGGTCTCACGAAACGGCGGGATACCGCCAAATTGGTCCACGCGTCCCGGGCCTGCATTATAGGCAGCCAGTGCAAGCTCCCATGTCCCGAAGCGATCCAACTGCTCGCGCAGATACCGCGCGCCGCCGACAAGGTTTTGCCGCACATCCCAAGGGTCGGTGACACGCAGATATTGGGCCGTACCGGGCATAAGCTGAGCCATGCCCATCGCACCGGCACTGCTTCGGGCGAAGGGACGATATCTGCTTTCCTGCGCCAGCAAGGCGTCAAATAGAACAACGGGCACGCCGGCATCGCAAGCGACGTCGACGATCAGGTTGAAATAGGCGGTCCGGCGAGCCTGAGCATCGCCGCTGATACCATATCGCGGGAAGAAGCTGCGGGACTGGCAGAGTGGGTCATCCTGCGAAGGGCGGAATGGTGAAGAAGCAGGGCTCATGAATGATGCACCTGCCCGCATCCACGAAGGAACAGCGGGACGCGCGGCATAGGGATTGATCGTGAAGCTGTGAGGGACCAACTCAAAGTCGCCGTGCAACTCTGGTGAAAACGCATCCACTGGAGCCGGAGGCACTTCCACTGATTGCTCGAGATCGACCGCCCCGCGCAACTGTGGGCGGAGCACAGCAAAATCCGGTTTTGCCTCTGGCACAAACACGTCGAGCATGGCTTCGCGCGCCGATGATGGCGTCGGCGTCAAAGCGACCAGCAAAAATAGAAGATTTTTCATGACCACACCTTTCGGCGTGGTTCGGATATCGCCCCACTTTTCTAAATGAACAGGCGGCGCATGGCAATCGCCCAGAATCTGGCATCGCACAGACGAAAGCGGCGTTGGCCATCGCGAGCCGTGCCGGAGAAGGTCGGGTCGATCCAGAGGGGAAAGATGGTGAGGCTGAGCTGAGAGGAGCGAGTTTATGCTAGTTGCGCTCAAACCCACCCAGGAGACCATCGACATCGTTGCTGCGCTGAAGGGCCGTTGGCACGGTTCCTACGCGATGTGCATCTGCCCTGCGCATGCAGACCGAACGCCGTCACTTTCAGTCCGGCAGGGCGAGCGGGGTATTCTGGTCCACTGTTTTGCGGGATGCCGCAGCGAGGATGTCCTGCGCGAAATCGGTCGGACCAAACCGATCCTGAATTCCTCTGCCCCAAGCTATCAGCCAGAACGAACTGCGCCAAACGTCAGAAGGATATGGGATCAGGCCACGGAGATCCGCGGAACGCTCGGTGAAGTCTACCTTCGGTCGCGGCGGCTGCCAATCGACCTCCCCGACTTACGCTTCCATCCGCGGTGCCCATTCGGCCGCAAGCCTAAGACCACCTTCCGGCCCGCGATACTGGTCGGTGTCAGAACCGGGCACCGGATGACGGCCATCCAGCGGATCAGGCTGACCAACGACGGAACATGGCATGATGGCAAATTCATGCTCGGAAAGCCTGAACGGGGCGCGTGGGCACCGCAGTTCGAGGGCGACGTGCTCGCCATTGCTGAGGGCATGGAGGATGCGGCGAGCTATACTCAGATCAAAGGAGTCCCTTGCTGGGCAGCACTCGGGAATAAGCGTCTCGCGCTAATCAACGTTCCGGACCAAGTTGGCACCCTTTACATCGCCGCGGACAACGATGGTCCAGGCCGATACGCTGCAATGGCGGCAGTTGGATCACATAACATACCAGAAAGGCAGCTCTTGCGTGATCCGCCGCCAAGGCCTTTCCACGATTGGGCAGAAGCTCAGAGCCATATCCGTTAAATGAACATCAGGCTGAGTGTCGGCGATGAAGATCGGGCGCGAGGCACCGACAAACGCTGTAAGCTGTTGAACGAGCCATTCGGAAACATACCGCAAACTTGCCGGTCGAATTTCAGCATCGATATGCAGTTCCGACTTCCGCCGTCGAAGTTCATAGGCCACACCATCATAGAAAACGGATCGGTCCATTGAGGAACCCGTTTCAAGCAGTGCAGCGAAACTACGCAGACCGATTACTTGCATCTTTCCCACTACAAAGCTTGCGGGATTATCAATCGCGTCAATTCGATTTATGGCGAACCATTTGCCCATGAAATCTCGGATTTTCGGTGATGGGGCCAAAGGAAAACGCTATCACTTCAAGACACAGCTTGGTTTTATCCTGTATGTCAATTATACTGCCGCTGACTTCGGTTAAAATCCGTTGTCAACAGATCGCGCCGGTGCCCGAGAGGGTTTAATTCGGGAACACGGTGAGGAGCGGCTTTTGCTGATCCGAGTCCGAGGCTGTCCCTGCAACTGTAAGCGGCGAGCGCGATGCACATCGCTTCCACCTTCGGGCGGGAGCAGCCACTGGGCCGGACGCTAAGTCATGCGGGGCCTGGGAAGGCCGTGCATCAAGCTGTGACCCGCGAGCCAGGAGACCTGCCGGCGCTTGGTCGCTCTTGCTGCGGTCCAGGGGATGGCCATGGCACGGTAAACCTCCGTCTGAGCGACGAATCGATGTGACTGGGTCTTTCAGCGGCCCCGGCGCTGCGGGCGCGCGCCAGGAGAAAGCTGCTGACCACCTCACGTGGCGACTTGGTCTTGGTTCGTGGCGTCCGGACCGGAGACACCTGCAATGCAAATGTCATATAGTGCCTGACGTTATGGCAATCCGCCGCTTGGTCACCCTCAAGAAAGACAATGACCATTTGGTCGTAGAGGTAGACCTCGATGGGCCGATGCCGATTGGCCTTGTGGTCCATAAGGGCGAGCGCGACGCTACCATGCGGCTACTCATGGCGAAGAGTGGCAGCGCAATCGACAAACCCGGAAGAGTTTGCAGATTTCAACCCGATCAGTTGGGCTCTGCTGAAATGCTTGTCGATGAGCTTCGCGACAGGCTCCGCCGGATCGCTTCGAAACCCCTTAGTCTCAAGCAGATTGAGAAGCTGTTGTCGCTCACCCCCGCCGAACGCAACCGGTGGTCGAAAGATGGCCGACTGCAAATTTCCGGGACATCCAAAATACGCCGAGGGGACAACCTCATTTCGCTCGCGACCTATAATGTGGATGCGGTGGAACGGTTGCTTGAAAATCCTGCCATCGTTGAGGCTTGGCGTCGTTCCGATGCCAGTCGTTAAGGGATTGGCTTTCGGGCGACTTTCGACTAGTGGATCAACGTCAACGGTTTAAGACCGTTGTCAACAGATCGCGCCGGTGCCCGAGAGGGCTTAATTCGGGAACACGGTGAGGAGCGGCCTTGGCTGATCCG
This sequence comes from Novosphingobium subterraneum, assembly GCF_000807925.1. Taxonomy (GTDB): domain Bacteria; phylum Pseudomonadota; class Alphaproteobacteria; order Sphingomonadales; family Sphingomonadaceae; genus Novosphingobium; species Novosphingobium subterraneum. The sequence continues at coordinate 9,712 of NZ_JRVC01000001.1, forward strand.
AATCCGAGGCTGTCCCTGCAACTGTAAGCGGCGAGCGCGATGCACATCGCTTCCACCTTCGGGCGGAAGCAGCCACTGGGCCTTACGCTTGTCCAAGCGCGGCCTGGGAAGGCCGTGCATCAAGCTATGACCCGCGAGCCAGGAGACCTGCCGGCGTTTGGTCGCTCTTGCTGCGGTCCAGGGGATGGCCATGGCACGGTAACCTCCGTCTGAGCGACGAACCATTGCGGCTGGGGCCGCAGGGTTAGTCCTGCGCGGGTGAATTGTGCCCACTCGCGTTGGCCTGGCCGACCGTTCGTGCGCTCTCCCGACTCGCCTTGGGAGTTGATGGATCCGGTTGCCCCTTTTCGTCGCGCAGTTGCTCGGCACCAAGGGGGTATCCCGATGAAGAAACCTGTTCTCGTATCCACGTTTGCGCTGGCGCTAGCCAGCTGCCCGGCCTTCGCGCAGTCGAACCCGGGACAGCCTACAACCAATGACAGCGGAGAAACCATTGTCGTGACGGCGTCACGGTCCGGTGAGGCCGTGGCCGTAAACAAGCTCGGTGCGTCGGTGACGGTACTGGACAGCGAAGCGTTGGAGCAGCGCCAGACCCGGATTGTTTCGGACATTCTGCGCGATGTGCCGGGCGTTGCCGTGAGCCGCACCGGCGCTGCTGGCGGCCTCACCCAGCTCCGGCTTCGCGGCTCCGAGGGCAACCACGTCCTCGTTCTGATTGACGGTATAGAAGCTTCGGACCCGTATTTTGGCGAGTTCGATTTCGCCACTCTCATTGCCGATCCCGAAGCCCGCGTTGAAGTCCTGCGAGGGCAGCAGTCCTCGCTTTACGGTTCGGACGCGATCGGCGGCGTTATCCAGTATCTGACATTGACCGGGAAGGAGGCTCCGGGGGTCAGCTTGCGCGCAGAGGGCGGCAGCTTCAACACCTTCACCGGAAGCGCGCGTGCTGGCGGAGTGTCTGGCGATCTCGATTATGCTGTGTCTGGCGCTTACTATCACACCGGCGGCTATCCCACGGCACGAAATGGCAGCAGGGATGTCGGCTCCGACATCGCAGGCCTTTCGGCCAAGCTCATCTGGTCGCCGTCCGAAACCTTCAAACTGACCGGCGTTGCCCGCTACAGCTTCACGGAAGCCGATACCAACAACAGCGAGAACAATCCGGCGAGCCCGCTATTCGGATTCACCGTCGACAGCCCCGGCGTGTTCTTCAGAAACAAGGCCTTCTATGGTCTTGTGAGAGCTGAACTGATCGGGCTCGACGGCCGCTGGACGAACGCAGTGACAGGGCAAGTCGCGTTGAGCGAGCGCAAGGGCTTCGACGCTGCGGGCTTCGATTACGGCAACAAGGGTAACCGCTACAAAGGCTCGTTCGAATCGAGCCTGCGGCTGGGCACCGACGCCATCCGGCATCGCCTGACCGCCGCAATCGACGTCGAGCGCGAAGAATTCCAGAACACCACACCGTCATCCTTCGCGTTTCAGGGAAAAAGATCGACCGACAATGTCGGGATTGTCGGGCAGTATGAACTGCTGATCAACGACGCATTCTCTTTTGGTGCATCGATCCGCCATGACGAAAATGATCGCTTTGATGACCCCACAACTTGGCGGGTTCAAGGCAGTTATTCGCTCCCGACTGGTACCCGTGTTCGCGGTGCCTATGGAACGGGGGTCAAGAATCCGGGCTATTTCGAGCTCTATGGATTTTCCGATGGCCGCTATATTGGCAACCCTAACCTGAGGCCCGAGAAGTCGGAAGGGTGGGAAGCCGGCATCGAGCAAAGCTTCAGCGATGGCAAGGCCACCATAAGCGCGACCTATTTCGATAGCCGCCTGAAGGACGAAATTTTCACGACCTTCCCCGCTCCGACCTTCATAGCGACGCCATCAAACCGTGCAACTTTGTCGAAACAGCATGGCATTGAGGTGGCCCTTGCCGCCCGTCCAATTCCCCAGATCAGGCTGGACGCCGCCTACACATGGCTTCATGCGCGAGAAAACGGCACAGTCGAGGTGCGTCGCCCCAAGCATATCGGCAGTTTCAACGCGACAGTGTTCAGCAAGGATGAGCGCTTTTCGGGTACGTTGACAGTGCGCTACAACGGGCGTCAGACCGATGTCGCGTTTACAAATCCAAGCTTCATTCCGGTGCGCGTGTCCCTGAGGGAATATGTACTGGTTAACCTGAATGCCGAATACAAGTTGCGCCCCAACATTTCGTTGTTTGCGCGCGTAGAAAACCTCATCAACGAGCAATACGAAGAGGTGTTCAGTTTCGCCACTCCGGGCCGCGCAGGCTATGGTGGCGTTCGCGTCCGCTTCTGATGTTCCGCAAGGCGCTCTGCCTCCTTTGGATGATCTCCGTGCTTCCGGCTCTGGCCGGTTGCACGGAGCCGTCTGGTAGTCGCAGCCAGGCGGCAGCAAAGCCAGTCCATGTCATGTCGATGAACCAGTGCACGGATCAGCTTGTCCTGGCATTGCTGCCACCTGAGCGGATCGCGTCGGTCACTTGGCTGTCGCGCGATCCCGACGGCTCCCTCATGTTCCGCGAGGCTGCGCGTGTCGACATCAACCATGGAATGTCGGAGGAGGTCCTGCGCCAGAAGCCGGACCTGGTTATTGCCGGGGCATTTACGACGCCGGCAACACGCGGACTGCTTAAGCGATTAGGGTTTCCAATGATCGAGGTCGATCATGCGGAAACCTACGAAGATATCCGCAAGATAACCCGACAGGTCGCCAAGGCAGTAGGAGAGCCCGCTCGCGGCGAGGAATTGATCGCAAAAATGGACCGCCAACTGGCCGACCTTGCGCGCGATCCGGGCCCGCCGCTACGAGTGGCTGCGTGGGATGGTGCTGGCTTCAATGCAAGCACGGGGTCTCTCTATGACACTGTGCTCAAGACAGCCGGTGCGACCAATGTTGCCAACACACTGCAGAAGAGCAGCTACGGCAAACCGGATATCGAAATCCTGCTCCTTTCTGCTCCGTCCCTGCTGGTGAAAGGCGCCGGGGTAGGTCGCCGCCCGGGGCTTCGCGAAAACGTCGAGCGACACCCTCTAATCCGTCGCTACTGGGACGGTGACCGTACGCTGACGATCCGACAGGCGTACTACGTTTGCGGAACGCCGATGGTGACGGAAGCCGCGATGCAGTTGCGCAACGAACTTCGTTCAGCGGCTCTCCATGCCCGCTCTCCCCTTCCCTTTGCCGGTGGGAAATCGCTATGACCCGGTGGCTTGTTCCCATGCTGGTCAGTTGTCTGCTCGCCAGCGCTTTCGCTTCGGTGCTGGCTGGCTCCGTCTGGTTGACACCACGCGAAGCGTTTCAGGCGCTGGCTTTCGATCATGCGGATCTGGCTGGCCAGATCGTCACCCAGATCCGCCTGCCACGGGTTGTCCTTTCGATGGCCATCGGTGGCATCCTTGGCCTCTCGGGTGCCGTCATGCAGGGGCTGTTGCGAAACCCGCTGGCTGACCCCGGCCTGCTGGGCGTTTCGGCAGGTGCCTCGCTCGGTGCGGTCATCGCCATCTATTTCGGCTTTGCCGCCAGTTTTACCCTTGCCGCTCCGCTGTTTGGTCTGACAGGTGCATTCGTCACCACAGGCATTGCCTTCATCCTTGCGCGGGGAGGCGGTACCCTATCGCTCATCCTGGCCGGGGCAGCAGTCAGCAGCATAGCCAGTGCAGGCGTCAGTCTGGCGCTCAACCTCTCCCCCAATCCTTATGCCGCTTACGAGATCATGACCTGGCTGATGGGTTCGCTTGCCGATCGAAGCTGGGATCATGTCCGCCTTGCCACACCCTTTATCCTTGCCGGGGGTACGATGCTTCTGCTGACGGGCCGAGCTCTGGATGCTCTTGCATTGGGTGAAGCGCAGGCTGAAAGCCTGGGGATTGCGGTTTCACGAACGCGCATGCTGGCGCTGATCGGTACGGCCCTTGGCGTCGGAGGCGCAACCGCCGTATCCGGAACGATCGGTTTCGTAGGCCTGATTGCGCCTCACCTTGTCCGGCCTCTGGTCGCCCATCGTCCAGGCAAGGTGCTCATCCCGGCCATGCTGGTTGGAGCCGTTCTGGTAACCCTCGCCGACATCGCGTCGCGCACATTGGTATTCCGGGGCATGCCGCTAAATCTCGGGGTGTTCATCAGCCTGATCGGGGCACCGTTCTTCCTGTGGCTGGTCCTTCATGTCCGGAGACGCACCGCATGAGCGCGCTGCACTTTCATGGTGTTTCGGCGCGCCGGGGGCAGCGTCTGGTCCTTGACGGGATATCGGCGCGTGTTCCATCGGGCCATCTGACTGCTGTGATCGGCCCCAATGGCGCCGGCAAGAGCACCTTGCTGGACATCACATCGGGCCTCAAACGCCCGGTGCAAGGTTCGGTCGAACTCGATGGCAAGGACCTCCACCGCCTTGGCCGCCGGGAACTTGCCAAGTTGCGTGCCTATCTGCCGCAACGTGCGGGGGTTGATTGGCCGATCACCGTAGAGCGCGTGGTTGCGCTCGGGCTGACTCCGGCGCTGCCAGCATTCGGCACCATACCGTCCGCTCTGCTTCCCGCCATCGACGATGCACTGCTCGCCTGCGATCTGCTGGGTTTGCGGGATCGGCCAGCCACGCAATTGTCGGGTGGCGAACTGGCGCGGGCAATGCTGGCCCGCGCGATTGTCGGCGATCCAGCGCTTCTGATCGTTGATGAACCAACCGCGGGTCTGGATCCACGCCATGCCATCGATGCCGTCCAGCGTCTCAAGGCCCGGACCACGGCCGGGTGCACGGTTGTCATGGCGATCCACGATCTTGATCTGGCCTTGGCCTTCGCGGACTCGATCCTCGCAATCCGCGATGGGCGATTGCTTGCACACGGTCCGACGCACGAAGTCGTCACCGAAAGCCTACTCACCTCGCTCTATGACGTTCCGGTCCGGTTATCTCGTGACGGGGACGGCATTTCCGTCCGCTTTCTCAAGTCCGGGGTATCATCATGAACCAGATTTCCTTTGACGAACTGGCACGTCTCGCGTGCGACCCTGGCCATGGCTGGAGCATCGGCACATTCGGTGCGATCGGCGAATTCATTCGCGACGAGGATGAGCCGGCCACGGTTCAAAACGACCGCGACAATATCGAAATCGTGACCGCTCGCGGTGCCTTGCGGATCAGGCATTCGGATAGCTTTGAATGCCTTGCCTGGGATAGCCTGTCCTCTGATGGCGAAAGCTGGGGTCATGCAATGGCGCTCTGCGCGCCTCTGACTGGTTCGGTCGATCGGGCTGTCGTATCTTTGGGCGCCGATACCGACGCCATTCGCAGGGAAGACCAGTCGAGCCGCCTGTTCGACATGGGCGTTTGTAACGGCACCATAAGGATGTGCGCCCGCACTGACGACGAAGCGCTGATCGGGGCTCTCGAGGCTCTTGAAGGTCAGGACCTGCTGTCTTCGCCAACAGTCATGGCCGAGGTTCTGCGTGCGCAGCCCCACCGGGTCATGCTCTCGCCTGCCGGACGGATCGAAGTCTTCCAACCGATTCCGCCTCCGGATGGGAAATCGCCGGAAGGCCCGCACACCCATCTGCTTGCCAAGCTTATCGGGAAGGGTCGGCCACATGGCGCCAACGTCCCCATTCCGGATGGCTATCAGTCGATCCTGAACATTCACCCTCGCTCACCTTGGCGGAACGCACTGGGTGAACGGCACGATTTCGTGCCCGATACGGACACCGCCTTTTCACCTATGCTTGAACGCTTTGGCCTTGATCAGGATCGTGCCGTGGACGCACATATCCGCACCGCTGTGGCTGAAGGCGCAAACCCTGAATTCTTTGATTGGCCCGACACACGGCGGGGCCGAACGAAAGCCCGCATCGTCCTGCGCCGTCTTGCCGCTGCCGGTCACGAGCACGTGGGTCCCTGGCGCGTCTGGTTCGACCGCGCTCCCGTTGAAACCGATGAAACGGAACAGTGAGGTTGCGCCTGCAATTTCAGCGCGAACTTTGATTGGCATGATCGAAGTTTGGGTCTAGAGATATTCAATGATGATGCGGGTTTGCCCGTGCCATCGATGATCGCGCCGGTGCCCCCAACGGGGCTTAATCGGGAATGCGGTGCGGGAGCGTAGCTCCCAAATCCGCGGCTGTCCCTGCAACTGTAAGCGGATAGCGCGATGCACATTTTTCCTGCGCGTGCAGGAAAAGCCACTGGACCGCGCATGAACGCGCATCTGGGAAGGCGTGCATCAAGCTGTGACCCGCGAGCCAGGAGACCTGCCGGCGCTCTGGTCGCTCTTGCCCGGGTCCAGGGGATGGCCAAGGCACGGTACTCTTCCGTCTGAGCGACGAAGCTGTGCGGCTGGGGCTGCACGGCCGCGTGGTTTCGGGCGTCTGTCGCGCCAGCCCGTTGTCGCGCGCCGACCGGACCTGTCCGGCAAGCCCTGCCCGGTGTCGCTCTGGCGCGCGGAGGAACTGCCATGTCGGACCTGTCAAAGGTACCCGTCACGATCATCACCGGCTTTCTGGGTGCCGGTAAGACCACGCTGATCAGCCACCTGATCCGCAACGCTGGCGGACGCCGATTGGCTGTGGTCGTCAATGAATTCGGTACTCTGGGGGTGGATGGGGACATCCTACAATCCTGCGCCATTCCCGATTGCCCGGCGGAAAACATCGTCGAACTGGCCAACGGCTGCATCTGCTGCACCGTGGCGGACGATTTCATTCCCACCGTAGAGCGCCTGCTCGCGCTTGATCCGCGCCCTGACCATATCCTGATCGAGACATCAGGGCTGGCCCTGCCCAAGCCCTTGCTCAAGGCCTTCGACTGGCCGGCAATCCGCAGTCGCATCACGGTGGATGGCGTCCTTGCGCTGGCCGATGCCGAAGCGGTTGCTGCCGGACGGTTTGCCCCCGATCTTGCAGCGCTGGAGGCCCAGCGCGCCGCAGACCCGGGGATCGACCACGAAACCCCGCTGTCCGAAGTCTTCGAGGACCAGCTTGCCTGCGCCGATCTCGTTTTGCTGACCAAGGTTGATCTGGCCGGACCTGACGGAGTCGCTGCCGCAAGGGCAGCCATTGCGGCCGAAGCACCCCGCCCCGTGCCTGTGATCGAGATAGCCGAAGGGATTGTCGACCCTCGCGTGATCCTTGGACTTGGAGCTGCCGCCGAAGACGATATCGCTGCCCGGCCCTCGCATCACGACAATGAGGATGATCACGAGCACGACGATTTCGACAGCACCGTCATCGCGCTCGGCGAGATTGCCGATCCCGCCGATTTGGTGGCGCGTATCGAAACGCTCGCCCGCGACCATCGCATCCTGCGGGTAAAAGGCTACGCTGCCGTGACTGGCAAGCCCTTGCGCCTCTTGGTGCAGGCCGTCGGGTCGAGGGTTCGTCACCAGTACGACCGCCCATGGCGCCCCGATGAGCGGCGCCAGACCACCCTGGTCGCCATCGCCGAGCATGACGATATCGACGAGCCTGCCATTCGCGCGGTGCTGGCAGGCTAAGCTAGGCCGTGCACGTCATCTTTCGCGAAACGCATGGGATGGAGGAAACGGCCATCCCACAGGATCTGGGGCAGGAGCCTGCGGATCTTGTCGTCCTGTCCTTCTCGGACAGCGATCTTGGTGCGTTCGCGGAAGGCTGGCGCCAGGCGCAAGCGGCGGATCCGGCATTTCCTTCGTTGCGGCTCGCCAATCTTGCCGCGCTGATCCACCCTTTGTCGGTCGACACCTATATCGAAAAGACATTGGCCGGGGCAAAGGCCGTGCTGATCCGGCTGATCGGCGGCACGCCCTATTGGAGCTACGGCCTTCAACAGGTCGAGACCCTCGCCCGATCGCGCGGGATTGCGCTTGCTGTCCTGCCTGCCGATGGTCGGCCGGATTGGCACCTCGACAGTGTCTCCACGCTTCCTGCCGCCACGCTGGCCAAGCTTTGCCAGTTGTGTGACGAGGGCGGCGCGGCAGCGGCGCGCGCGGCCCTGGCCGCTCTCGCGCACGCCGCAGGGCTTGGCGTCAGCACTGTGACGCAATGCACGGCTTTGCCGGCAACTGGCGGATGGCACCCCTCCTGCGGGATCATCGATCCTGCCAGCTTCAGGCCCAATGCGGATCGGCCGCTGATCCTGATCGTCTTCTACCGTGCGTACCTCGCCGCACACGACCTGCACCCGATCGCCGCGCTTCATTCCGCGCTTGAACAACGCGGCTTTGACGCGCTCTCGATCTTCGTCCCCTCGCTCAAGCCCCCTGAGGTCAGGGCACAGGTGGATCGCTGGGTGCGTTCGCTGGCGCCTGCAGCCATCGTCAATGCCACGGCTTTTTCAGCGCGGGGCGAGGATGGCGGAACGCCGCTCGACGGGGGGGGCGTTCCGGTCTTCCAGATCGCGCTTGCCACCGCACCGCGCGCAGGATGGGCGCGCACATCGCGTGGCCTCTCGCCGGCTGACCTTGCCATGCATGTCGTACTCCCCGAGATTGACGGGCGCATCTTTGCAGGCGTGTCGAGCTTCAAGGAAGCGGGCGAACGCGATCCGGCACTCGGCTTCGCTCCCTATTCGCACCGCGGCGATGACAACCGGATCGCAGCGGTCGCCGACCGCGTGGCGCGCTGGATCGGGCTGGCCCGCAAGCCGGCATGCGAACGCCGCGTCGCCCTGATCCTGTCGACCTACCCCGGCAAGGCCTACCAGATGGCGCACGCCGTGGGTCTTGACGCGCTGGCCTCAGTCGATGCGATTGTCGCCGATCTGGCAGAGGCCGGGTACAAGGTCAGCCGCCCCACCGATCTTGCCAGGCAGCTGGCGACCGAGCATCTGGTCTGGCCTTTGAATGCCTATCGCACTGCCATGTCCGCCCTGCCCGAGACGCTGCGGCAGGACCTTGCCTCGGCATGGGGAGAGCCGGAAGACGATCCGCTGGCTGTCGATGGGGCATTTCGCTTCCCGGCGCTCACGCTCGGCCAGGTGCTGGTGGCGCTTCAGCCCGAGCGGGGCGAGCCTATCAGTCGCGATGCAGACTATCACGACCTCTCGCGCTGCCCGCGGCACGCCTATGTCGCCTTCTACCTGTGGCTGGGCCAGCAGGGTACGGATGCGCTGGTCCATGTTGGCGCGCATGGTACGCTGGAATGGCTGCCGGGGAAGGCTGTAGCGCTGTCTGACGCTTGCTGGCCCGAAGCGCTGACACAAGCGATGCCGGTCATCTATCCCTTCATCGTCAACGATCCGGGCGAGGCAGCGCAGGCCAAGCGCCGCATCGGTGCTGTCACCATCGGCCATGTGCCGCCGCCGCTCGTCCCGACCGGAAGCGGCGCCGGGCTGGGCCGGATCGAGGCTTTGCTGGACGAATTCTCCAATGCCGACGGGCTGGACCCTGCCCGCCGGGACCGTCTGCAGAAATCCATCCGCGAGGAAGCTGCCGCGCTGGGGCTGGAGGCAGAGCTCGGCCTTGATACCGCCACCACTCTGGTCGAAGCGATCACCCGGATCGATCGCTTCGTCTGCGATGTGAAAGCCAGCCAGTTCGGTGACGGTCTCCACGTTTTCGGCCGCGGTGAACAGGGCGCGGCAGAGCGGAACGGGCTTCTGGCTGGGCTGGACGGCCGATGGATCGCTCCCGGACCATCTGGCTCGCCCCATCGCGGACGAACCGATGTGCTGCCGACGGGACGCAACCTCTACACGATCGATCCGCGCGCAGTACCTTCGCGCGCAGCGCATGCACAGGGCGTCGTGCTCGCCGAGGAGCTGCTCCGCCGCCATCTGCAGGATCACGGCGACTACCCGCGTGGCCTTGTGGTGGATCTGTGGGGTTCGGCCACCATGCGCACGGCTGGTGAAGAGTTTGCGATGGCGCTGCACCTTCTGGGGGCAAAGCCGATGTGGGACATGGCTTCAGAGCGCGTGACGGGGGTTGAGATTCTCCCACTCGCCATGCTCGACCGCCCTCGCCTCGATGTAACGCTGCGCGTTTCGGGCCTGTTTCGTGATGCCTTTCCCACCCTGCCCGCCTTGTTCGGTCAGGCCGTCCGGGCGCTGTGCACCAGGGACGAACCCGCCGACTGGAACCCTTTCGTTGCCTTGGCCCCAGCGCCGCGCGTCTATGGTCCGCGTCCGGGCCGGTATGGACTCGGGATCGGAGACGCGGCCGAAACCTATACCGATGATGCCCGGCGTGCGGCGGGCGAAGCATGGCTGGCAGCCTCCGACCACGCGCTGGATAGCGTTTCCGATTCCAGCACGGGAAGCGAGGCTGACCCCGATGGCATCCGTCTGCGAGTGGCCAGCGCGGACGCCTTCGTCCACCTGCAGGACCTGCCTGAAACCGACCTCTTGCTGGCCGCGGACTATGCCGGGCACGAGGCAGGCTTTGCCGCAGCCCAGGCGATTGTCGGAGGCAAGGCCGCACTCTATCATCTCGACAATCGGGACCCGAACAACCCGGCGGCCCGCACGCTGACCGAAGAAATTGCCCGCGTGGTCCGTGCCCGAGCCGCCAATCCAGGCTGGATCGCAGGAATGATGCGCCACGGCTTTCGTGGGGGCGCGGAACTGGCCGCGACGCTGGACCATCTTGGCGCTTTCGCACATCTTTCCGGCAGCGTGCCGCCGCAGCTGATCGACCTTTATCACGAGGCAACGCTCGGCCAGTCCGAAGTTCGCGCCTTCCTCGAACGCGAAAATCCCGATGCACTGGCGGCGATGGAAGCGCGCTTTGCCGCGCTGCATGCCGCGGGCCTCTGGCGCACCCGGCGAAATTCCATCCTGGCCAGCCTGCGGGAGGCACCATGACCGGATTTGCCGTCAAGGGCTGGTGCCCGGACGCATGGCACCCGATGATATCCGGCGACGGCCTACTGGTGCGGGTCAAACCCCGGCTCGGGCGGCTGACACGGGAGCAGGCGCTGGCCCTTTGCGATGCGGCCGCCACCTGCGGCAGCGGGCTGATCGACCTGACGCGGCGCGCCAATCTGCAGATTCGCGGCGTTGCCCAAGATCGCTGGCCCTTGCTGATCCAAAGGCTGATTGCGCTGGAATTAGTGCAGCCCGAGCCTGCACTCGAAGCGCGGCGCAACGTCCTTGTCGCGCCCGACTGGCAGGAGAACGACGACACCCACCGCATCGCCAACGCCCTGCTGGCCCGGATAGGCGAATGGCCCGATCTTCCCGGCAAGGTCGGGTTCGTCATCGATGCCGGCCCTGCCGCTGTGCTGACCGGCGCATCCGGCGATTTCCGTGTCGAACGCGGCACGGACGGCAGCCTCATCCTTCGCGCCGATGGTTGCCTCACCGGATCAAGCCTGTCTCCAGGCACGGAAGCGGACGCCCTGATCGCTCTCGCTCACTGGTTCGCCGCGAGCGGCGCCGCCGCAGCCGGGCGCATGGCCCGTTGGGATGCGGAACTTCCCGCATGGGCAAAAGGTGCGATCGCGCCTGCAATGGCTGAACCGGGCCATGTGCTTGGCACCGGACATCATCCATCGATCGCGCTGGCGTTCGGGCTGATAGAGGCTTCGGAGCTCGCCATCCTGCTCGAATCCGGTTCTGCTTCTGGACTGCGAACAACACCGTGGCGGCGGCTGTTGATCGAGGGGGCGGCGGCTGCCCGGACCCACCCGTCCACCGGCGCTAAACCTGATCCGCTGCCCCATGTGGAAGCCTGCCCGGGCGCACCATTGTGCGCACAGGCGACGGTTGAAACCCGTGCGCTTGCGCGCCGACTTGCGCCCTATGTCTCGGGACGGCTGCACGTTTCGGGTTGTGCCAAAGGCTGCGCCTGCTCGCAGGTGGCCGATGTCACGCTGACCGGACGCAACGGCAGGTTCGATCTGGTCCTTGCTGGCAAAGCCGGATCGCCTCCGTCCCGCTCCGGCTTGAGCGCCAGCGAAATCCTCGCGCATTTTGGAGCCGTCTGATGCCCCATGTCTATGAAACCGACGGGGCAGCGATCTATCGCCAGTCGTTTGCCACGATCCGCGCCGAAGCCGATCTCTCCCCTTTCGCGCCAGGCGAAGAGCAGGTGGCAGTGCGGATGATCCATGCGGCCGGGATGGTCGGACTTGCAGCGCATATCCGGTTCTCGTCGGGATTTGCCGATGCGGCACGCGCTGCGCTGGCCGGCGGCGCGCCGATACTGTGCGATGCGCGGATGGTGTCTGAAGGGATCACCCGCGCCCGGCTTCCCGGGAGCAACGCAATCATCTGCACGCTGCAAGATCCTGCGGTGCCTGACCTTGCACGCAAGATCGGCAACACCCGATCCGCTGCCGCGCTGGAACTGTGGCGGCCCATTCTGGCGGGTGCGGTCGTGGCGATCGGCAATGCACCAACCGCGCTGTTTCATCTGCTGAACATGCTGGAAGACCCCGCCTGCCCACGCCCTGCGGCGATCATCGGCTGTCCGGTGGGCTTCGTGGGAGCAGCTGAATCCAAGGCTGCCCTCTGGGCCGCTCCTCCTGCACCCTGCTGCGTCGTCGAGGGCCGCCTTGGCGGCAGTGCCATCACCGTGGCGGCCATCAACGCGCTGGCGAGTACGGCCGAATGAACGCCGGCACGAACATCGGCACCATTCACGGTGTCGGGCTTGGTCCGGGTGCGGCAGACCTGCTGAGCGTGCGCGCCGACCGGCTTGTACGCACGGCGCACCACGTCGCCTATTTCCGCAAGGCTGGGCGGCCCGGCCAGGCAAGGCGCATCGTGGAAGGGATGCTCCGCGCTGACGTGATCGAGTTTCCGATGGAATATCCGGTAACCACCGAAATCCCGGTATCCGATCCTCGCTACAATGCCTGCCTGTCGGCGTTCTACACGCACTGTTCGGAGCGGCTTGCAGCGATTTCGCAGCAGGGTGAGGACGTCGTCGTGCTGTGTGAGGGCGACCCGTTCTTCTACGGCTCCTTCATGCACCTCCATGCCCGCCTTTCAGGCCGCATACCGGTGGAAGTCGTCCCTGGCATCACGGGCATGTCTGGCGCCTGGACCGCGACGGACCTGCCGATCACCTGGGGCGATGATGTGATGACCGTGGTCATGGCCACGCTGCCGGAAGCCGAGCTTGCCCGCCGGATCCGCGAGACTGACGCGCTGGTGGTGATGAAGATCGGTCGGAACCTGCCCAAGCTTCGCCGCGCCGTGGCAGCCGCCGGGCGCATGGATGCGGCATGGCTGGTCGAACACGCAGCGATGCCCGGACAGCGCGTCACCATGCTGGCCGAGGCTGAGGCGGTGACCCCCTATTTCTCGATCCTGCTGATCCATGGTCAGGGGAGGCGACCATGACCGGGGAAAAGGACAAGGGTTGGCTAGCAATCGCCGGTCTGGGACCAGGAGACGAGGCACTCGTCACACCCGAAGTCACCGCCGCGCTGGCCGGGGCTACGGACGTGATCGGGTACATTCCCTATGTCGCCCGGATAGCTGCACGCGAAGGCCTGACGCTTCACCCCTCGGACAACCGGGTGGAGCTCGACCGCGCCGCTCTGGCGCTCGATCTTGCGGCGCAGGGCCGCAGGGTCGTTGTCGTATCGTCAGGTGATCCGGGGGTGTTCGCGATGGCCTCGGCGGTATTCGAAGCGCTTGAGGCAGGTCCTTCCCGCTGGCGGACGCTGGATATCAGGGTGCTGCCGGGCATCACCGCCATGCTGGCCGCCAGTGCACGGGCCGGGGCACCGCTGGGTCACGATTTTTGCGCGATCAATCTTTCCGACAACCTGAAACCCTGGGCCATGATCGAAAAGCGGCTGCGGCTGGCCGTGGAGGCGGACTTTGCCTTGGCGCTTTACAACCCCCGCTCGAAGGCACGTCCCGAAGGCTTCGCCCGTGCGCTGGCCTTATTGAAGGAGCTGTGCGGCGATGATCGCCCGATGCTGTTTGCCCGCGCCGTCACAACGCCGCAGGAAGATCTGCGCATCGTGCCGCTGGGCAAGGCGCACGATGAAATGGCCGACATGCGCACCACGGTGATCGTGGGATCAAGCCGGACGCGGATCATCGAACGTGCGGCAGGCCCTATCCTCTATACGCCCCGGTCCGTTGCGGAAGTGGCCTCATGACCAAGCCATTCCAGCACATCTTCTGCGCGACAGACCTCGATCCGGTCACCGATCACCGGGCGGTCGATCATCACGACCGGAAGCTTGAGCTGGCGCGCAGCGACAAGCTTTGCCTCGGCGCCCGTGCCACCGGCGTTCTTGCACACAACAAGGTCGATCATGTGAGACTGCATCAGCAGCCGATCACCTTCAGCCGTAAACGGCCCGCGATCGATGACAAGGTCGTGGGAGGGCAGGCCTGGGGGCGCAGCCGGAGGGTCAACAAAGCGCAGCAGGTAGTGATGCTGCGGCTGTGCGGCAAAGGCTTCCACATGCATTCGGCCCAGCGCGAGCAGGATGCGGCGCGGCGTGCCCGCAAGTTTGGCCACCGCAGCGGCAGTGTCTCTCACGCATGTCCAGCGATCGCCCGACCCGGCCTCCCATGCGGGTCTGGTCAAGGCGATATGGGCAATCCCGGCAATCCGCGCGGCCTTTATGGCATGTGCGCTCATAGTCGCGGCAAAGGGATGCGTCGCATCGACCAGATGCGTGATGCGATGGTCTTGGAGATAGGCCACAAGCCCCGCCACCCCACCAAAGCCGCCGACGCGGATCGGCACCGGCTGTGGCCGCGGGTTGTCGGTCCTGCCCGCGTAGCTGAGTGTCGTCGCAACCTGCGCTGCCGCAAGCAGGCGCGCCAGTGCGCTCGCTTCGGTTGTTCCGCCAAGCAGGAGAACATTCGGCATGGCTGACATGGACCCTCGCGCATGGTTGACGATCATCGGCATCGGTGAAGACGGCGTGGACGGCCTGTGCTCAGCGGGCCGGGCCGCGCTGGCCAGGGCCGAACTGGTCATGGGATCGGCGCGCCATCTAGCGCTGCTTCCCGCGCTTACCTGCGCGGTCTTCAAATGGCCAGTTCCCTTTGCCGACGGCATAGCCGAACTGCTGGCGCATCGCGGGCGGCGGGTGGTCATGCTGTCATCGGGCGATCCGTTCTGGTTCGGCGCAGGCGCAAGCCTTGCGCGCCATCTCGGTCCGGCGGAATGGGTTGCGCACCCCGCGCCATCGACCTTCAGCCTTGCTGCCGCCCGGCTGGGCTGGCCGATCGAGGAAACGGCCTGCCTCGGCCTGCACGCAGCGCCGCTGGACCGCTTGTGCCCCCATATCGCACCCGCCCAGCGCGCCATTGTCCTGCTGCGCGATGGCGATGCCGTTGCCACGGCGGCGCAATATCTGACCAGCAAGGGCTTCGGCCCATCGACGCTTCATGTGATGGAAGCGCTGGGCGGCCCCCATGAACGCCTCCGCGTGACGACCGCGCAAGCCCTGCCGTTCGCAGACATTGCCCATCCCGTTGCCGTGGGCATCGCGTTCGCCGGTTCAGGCAATGTCCTGCCCGTCACATCCGGCAGACCGGATGCGTGGTTCGATCACGACGGACAGATCACCAAGGCCCCGGTGCGCGCCCTGACCCTCTCGGCCCTCGCCCCGCGTGCCGGTGAATGGCTCTGGGATATCGGCACGGGTTCTGGGTCAATCGCGATCGAATGGCTGCTGGCTCATCCCGCCAACCGGGCGACCGCGTTCGAAGCCGATCCGCTACGGGCCGGCCGCGCCCGCGCAAACGCCAAGGCTCTGGGTGTAGACCGGTTGGATGTGATCAATGCCCGGATGCCCGAAGGCCTGCCGGAAGGCCCCCATCCGCATGCTGTGTTCATCGGTGGCGGCTTGTCCGACCCGCTGCTCGATGCCCTCTGGGCCCGGCTGCCTGATGGAACGCGGCTGGTGGCGAACGCCGTGAGCCTTGAATCTGAAGCCGCTCTTACCCGTTGGCATGGCGCAAAGGGCGGCAGTCTGCTGCGGATCGAACTGGCCGATGCCGTGCCCCTTGGCCAGCGGCATGGCTGGAAGGGGCGCTATCCCGTGGTACAGTGGAGCGTCACGCTATGATCGTGGCTGGCTTCGGCTTTCGGCGCGGCGCAGGCCTCGCTTCGCTGCGGGCGGCGCTGGAACTGGCGCAGGACGGGCTGCCCCCTATAACCCATTTGGCGACCGCCATCGACAAGACGTCTGCGTTGGTACCGCTTGCAGAGGCACTGGGACTGCCGATGACCGGCATCCCATCGGCGTCCCTGTCCACCACGCCTACGCCCACCAGCTCTGCCGCCAGCCTGAAGGCACGCGCGACCGGCAGTGTCGCAGAAGCCTGCGCGCTGGTCGCCGCTGGTCCGGGCGCCCGCCTTTTGCGCACGCGCCACATCTCGCCCGATCGCATGGCCAGCTGCGCCATTGCCGAAGGATCACAGCCATGACCGTCCACTTCATCGGCGCCGGCCCCGGCGCACCCGATCTTTTGACCCTGCGAGGGCGCGACCTGATCGCCGCCAGCCCGGTCTGCCTCTATGCCGGTTCGCTGGTTCCCGTGGCTGTACTCGATCACTGTCCGCCCGGTGCCCGCATCGTCAACACCGCGCCCATGACGCTGGACGAGATCATCGCCGAGATAGCGGAGGCTGACGCCGCAGGGTGCGATGTTGCCCGCCTCCATTCGGGCGACCTGTCCGTCTGGTCGGCAATGGGCGAACAATTGCGCCGCCTGCGCGCACTGGACATTCCGTTTACGGTCACGCCGGGTGTTCCCGCCTTCTCGGCGGCAGCGGCGGCTCTGGAAGCCGAACTGACCTTGCCCGAGCTCGGCCAGTCGCTGGTACTCACGCGCACGCCAGGGCGGGCCAGCGCGATGCCGCAGAGCGAGAGCCTCGCCAATTTCGCTGTGACGGGCGCGACTCTGGCTATCCATCTATCGATCCACAACCTCGCGCGGGTCGTGGCCGATCTTGCTCCCGCCTATGGCGCGGATTGCCCCGTTGCGGTCGTCTGGCGCGCCAGCTGGCCCGACCAGCGGATCGTCCGGGCCACCCTCGACACCGTCGAAACAGCCATCGCCGGCAGCATGGAACGAACCGCGCTGATCCTTGTCGGACGGGTGCTGGGGGCGGAGGACTTCGCACAAAGCAGCCTCTACGCCCACGGCTACGACCGGCGCTTCCGCCCACAGGATGCGAGCTCGCGCTTTGCAGGAGCCGGGGAATGAGCGTTTCAGGCCTGATGATCGCCGCTCCGGCATCGGGAACGGGCAAGACTACGGTCATGCTGGGCCTGCTGCGAGCGCTGGTTGAAGACGGCGCGGTGGTCCAGCCCTTCAAGAGCGGTCCCGACTATATCGATCCCGCCTTTCACCGCGCCGCCTGCGGCCGTGCGTCGTTCAACCTCGATACTTGGGCCATGAATGGCGAGCTGATCGCTGCAATCGCGGGAGAGGCTGTTGGCGCGGACATGGTGCTTGCCGAGGCTTCGATGGGCCTTTTCGATGGTGTCGCGAGCCGGGGTGCCGTTGGCAATGGCGCCAGTGCGGACATTGCACGGACAATGGGCTGGCCGGTTGTGCTGGTGCTGGACGTGTCCGGACAAGCCCAATCCGCCGCTGCAACGGCGCTCGGTTTCAAGCATCTGGATGACACGCTGCCGTTTGCAGGCGTGATCCTGAACCGGGTGGCCAGTCCCCGCCATGAACGGCTGGTGCGCCGGGGGATGGAAGCGATAGGCATGCCTGTGCTGGGTGCCCTGCCCCGGCGCGGCGATCTCACCCTGCCAGAACGCCATCTCGGTCTGGTCCAGGCTGTCGAGCATCCCGATCTCGAGCGGGCGATATCGGACTATGCCGCATTTCTGCGTGCAAATGTCGATCTGAATGCCATCCGCCATGCCGCCAGCAGCAACAGCGCCCCGCCTCCGGCCCCCGGCCAACTGCCGCTTCCCCCTGCCCAGCGGATTGCCATCGCCCGCGATCCCGCCTTTTCCTTCGTCTATCCCCATGTGCTCGAAGGTTGGCGGCGGGCTGGCGCGGAGATCATGCCCTTCTCGCCATTGGCAAACGAGGCCCCTGCCCGCGATGCCGATCTTGTCTGGCTGCCGGGCGGCTATCCGGAATTGCACGCAGGGACCATCGCTGCAGCGACGAACTTCCTGACCGGCCTGCGCCATCACGCCAAGACCCGCCCGGTCCACGGCGAATGCGGCGGCTACATGGTTCTGGGCGAGGCCTTGGTGGACAAGTCGGGAGAACGGCATCGTATGGCCGGCCTGCTGGGGCTTGTTACCAGCTATGCACAGCGCAAGATGCATCTCGGCTATCGCCAGGCCGAACTGCTGGCACCGATAGCCGGACTGGCCAAAGGCAAAAGACTGCGCGGCCACGAGTTCCACTACTCGACGATCCTCGAGCAGACAGACGCAGCGCTGGCATGTGTAACCGATGCAGATGGCGTCGCGGTTGCCGAAACAGGCTCGTATCGCGGCCGCGTGACCGGAACCTTCTTCCACATGATCGCGAACGCATCGTGAAAGGGTTCGTATCATTTGTGGGTGCGGGCCCTGGCGATCCCGAGCTGCTGACCCTTAAAGCCGTTTCTCGTCTTGAGACAGCGCAGGTGGTCCTGTTTGATGATCTGGCTGCGGGACCGATCCTGGCCCGCGCGCGCGATGACGCTGAACTGGTAGCGGTAGGCAAGCGCGCCGGTCGGCCATCTCCAAGTCAGGCCGAAGTCAGCCGTCTTCTGGTGGACCATGCCCTGGCCGGGAAGCATGTCATCCGGCTCAAATCGGGAGATGCTGGCTTGTTCGGCCGACTCGAAGAAGAAATTGAGGCGCTTCGCCATGCGGGAATCTCGTTCGAGATCATTCCTGGCGTCAGCTCGGCGACCGCCGCAGCGGCAGCTGCCGCGATACCACTGACACGACGCGAGCACGCTAGACGCGTCCAGTTCGTAACCGGACATGGCAAGACTGGCACTTTACCCGAAGACCTCAATCTATCAGCGCTTGCCGACCCTTGTGCCACAACGGTCGTCTTCATGCCAAAGCGCACATTTCCGGCGCTTGCTGCGCAGCTTGTCGCGGCAGGACTTGCGGACGATACTGCAGCCTTGTTGGCAGAAAACATTAGCCGACCGGACCAAAGACTTACCAGAAGCACTATTGCCGGACTTGCTCGGTCACTTGCCGACGGCGGATCGGATGCAACCGCACTGGTGATCTACGGCCCCATGATGGAGGAGGCATGATCCACCTCCATCTGATCGGCATAGGCACCGGGAATCCCGACCACCTGACGCGTGCTGCAATACGCACAATCAACGCGGTCGATCTCATTCTGCTGCCCCGCAAAGGCGATGCCAAATCAGATCTCCTGGACCTGCGCCACTCCATCTGTGGCGCCGCATTGGCCTCACCGGTCCGCATGGCCGAGTTCGACATGCCCGTTCGCCGACAGGATGGCGACTACACGCAGGCCGTCGACGATTGGCACGATGCGATTGCAGCGATTTGGGCAGAGCAGATAGCAGTTCACCTTCCTGATGGTGGGCGGGTCGCGCTGCTCGTGTGGGGCGATCCGTCGCTTTACGACAGCACACTGCGTATTGCCGATCGGCTCCGGACGGCTGGGGTCGACCTAACTGTTCGCGTCGAACCCGGTATCACCAGCATTCAGGCTCTTACGGCTGCTCACGCCATCCCGCTGAACGCCTTGGCCGAACCTGTCACGATCACCACCGGCCGCAGGTTGCGCCGGGAAGGCTGGCCGCTGGGAGTGCACACGATCGTCGTCATGCTCGATTCCGGCTGCGCCTTCGAAGTCCTCGATCCTGCTGGCATCACGATCTGGTGGGGTGCCTATCTGGGCATGTCGCAAGAAGCACTGGTGCATGGGCCACTTGCCGATTCTGCGCCGCAGATTGCCGCGCGCCGCGCGGAACTGCGCGCTCGCCACGGCTGGATCATGGATGTCTACCTGATGCGAAAGGAACGAGCCGATGCCTGCTGACCGCGAAGAAGAAGCTGCAAGCGCAGATGCGCGCCATGCCGAGAAAATGCGCAAGATCCAGGCTGCGCGTAGCACCATGATGGCCACCAAGACCCGCGAGCAGGGGCTGCTGATCGTTCACACTGGCACGGGCAAGGGCAAGACAAGCGCTGCACTCGGTATGGTCGTGCGCGCAATAGGACATGGCATGAAGGTCGGGGTCGTCCAGTTCGTCAAGGGCGCGATGGCGACAGGCGAAAAGACGGTGTTCGACGCTTTCCCGGAAAATGTCGAGTTCAAGCCGATGGGTGAAGGTTTCACCTGGGATACGCAAGACCGGACACGCGATATCGCTTCGGCACGTACTGCCTGGGATGAAGTCTGCCGCATGATCGCCGATCCGGCTTACCAGATGGTGGTAGCCGACGAACTCAACATCGTCCTTCGGTATGACTACCTGCCCTTGGATGAGGTTCTTAAGGCGTTTGCCGCGAAACCCGAGATGAAACATGTCATCGTCACCGGACGCAATGCGCCCGATGCACTGATCGAGGCGGCCGATCTCGTCACCGAGATGACCATGATCAAGCACCCTTTCCGCTCGGGCGTGAAGGCGCAGGCAGGGATCGAGTTCTGAGCGATCTGCCGCCCCAGTTCGATGCCGAGTTCGCGGCTCGATTTGCGCAGCTGCTGCGCTGGCGACGCGATGTGCGGCACTTCGAAGCCCGTGCTGTCGCGGAAGAGGAGATGTGTGCGCTGCTGGAGTGTGCCTCCCTCGCGCCTTCGGTCGGGAATGCGCAGCCCTGGCGGTTCGTGCGCGTGCGTTCATCCACCCTTCGTCAGGCGCTGGCCGACCATGTCGATGCACAGAACGCACAAGCAGCGCAGCAATATGCCTGCCAAGCCCGGCAGGAACTGTATCGTTCGCTCAAGCTGCATGGCCTTCGCGAAGCCCCGGAACTGATCGTGGTGTTCTGTGATGAGCAGCCCAAAGCAGGCCATGGACTTGGCATTGTCAGTATGCCGGAGATGTTGCGCTATTCATGCGTGCTGGCGATCCACACACTCTGGCTGGCGGCAAGGCTCCGCGGCATTGGCGTCGGATGGGTATCGATCCTCGAGCCCGGTGTCATCCGCGCCTTGCTGGACGTACCCGCCGACTGGTCGCTGATTGCACTGCTGTGCTTCGGATACCCCCAGGACCCGTCCCAGACACCCGAATTGGAGCGGCGGGGCTGGCAAGCCCGGGAACCTGTGACCAACCGAGTGTTCGACCGATGACCCCCAATCTATGGAGCAAGAAATTATGTTGATCCCCGTCGAGGACGGCCCTGCCGTAGTAGCATGCAACACCTGCCGACACAGCAGCACCGCAAAGGAGGATGACGCCGGTGTGCGTGGTGGCGCGCGTATGGTCGAGGCCCTGCGCGCCGTGCAGGCACGCGATGAACGCTATTCCGGTATCGCGGTGCAGGAAATGCCCTGCTTGTTCGCCTGCAGCGAATTCTGCACGGTCCATCTTCGTGCGCCAGGCAAAGTCGGGTATGTTCTGGGCCGCTTCACTCCCGATGAAGATGCCGCCGCTGCCATCCTCGATTATGCCGTCCATTATGCGCAAAGCGAACATGGCCGGGTTCCGTTCAAGGACTGGCCGCAGGGCGTCAAAGGCCACTTCATCACCCGCACACCGCCGCCGGGCTTTGTCGCGCAATGAGCACGTTTTCTTCCGTCGATGCCTTTGATGCTGCCATTGCCGATATGCCTGCGCCAGATGAAACAGCAATGGCCAGCGCGCGCAACCGGCAGTCGCAACTGACCAAGCCGCCAGGATCCCTGGGACGGCTGGAAGAGATCGCGATCTTCATGGCCGGTTGGCAAGGCCACGAAAGACCCCGGCTGGAACGGGGGCGTGCAGTCGTGTTTGCGGGCAATCATGGCGTCACGGCACGGGGCGTGAGCGCCTTTCCTCCCGAAGTCACCCACCAGATGGTGGCCAATTTTGAAGCAGGTGGCGCTGCCATCAACGCGCTGTGTGCCGCTGCCGGGCTCGATCTTCAGGTGCTGGCGCTGGAGCTTGACCGGCCAACCGCCGATTTCACCTCAGCCCCGGCCATGACCGAAAGCGAATGCCTTGCCGCGCTGTCTTCCGGGGCCGCCATGGTCGAAGCCGGCCTTGATCTCCTTGTCCCTGGCGAGATGGGCATCGGCAACACCACGGCCGCTGCAGCCCTCTGTGCAAAGGCGCTGGGAGGCGGTGCAGGCGAATGGGTCGGCCCGGGAACGGGGCTCGATCCGGCGGGCGTGGCGCGCAAGATCGGTGTAATCGAAGCGGCACTCGTCTTCCATCAGGTTGCACCGTCAACGCCTTTCGAAACCCTGCGGCGTCTGGGCGGGAGGGAAATAGCCGCAATGGCAGGTGCAATTGTCCGTGCAAGGCAACTTCGGGTGCCGGTGCTCCTGGATGGCTTCATCTGCTGCGCTGCCATCGCGCCGATCTTTGCCGCCGAACCTGCAATTGTCGACCATTGCCTGGCAGGGCATTGTTCGGCCGAACCTGGTCACAAACGGTTGCTCGAGCGGTTCGGTCTCGCACCGCTCCTCACTCTGGGCATGCGCCTGGGCGAAGGGAGCGGCGCTGCGGTCGCGGCCCAGATCGTGCGTTCAGCTCTCGCCGCACACAACCAGATGGCCACTTTTGCCGAAGCTGGCGTGGCTGCTGGCGTATGAGCGAGTTTTTCCTGCACCTCATGCGGCATGGCGAGCCCATCCACCCCGGTCTGCTTCTCGGAAGGACCGATGCGCCTACGACGCCCGAGGGCGTCGCATCATGCGTGGCACAGGTCGAGGAACTGTCGTTCCAGTCGATTGTATGTTCCGATCTCCAGCGCTCGGCAGAGGCAGCAAGAGCTATCGCCGATCCAAGAGGGCTGCACCCGATCCTCGACTCACGGTGGCGCGAACTGGACTTCGGCGACTGGGACGGTCTGGCACCCGCTAAGGTCGACAGTGCCGCGATCAGCGCGTTCTGGGACGACCCGGACGCCAATCCGCCACCCGGTGGTGAGCGCTGGTCTGCTCTGGTTTCGCGCGTGGAAGCGGCCTTGGCCGCAATCCCGCCGCAAGACACGCTGGTCGTAACGCATGGCGGAGCAATCCGGGCTGCGCTGGCCAGCCTGTTCGGCTTCGGACAGCGGCAGGTCTGGGCGTTTGACCTTCCCTATGCCGCGCTGATCAGCCTGCGGGTCTGGCCGGGAACGCCGCGCTCAGCCCAGATCGCGGGCCTTTGGACATGAAGCGCCCGATCGCATGAAAGGCTTCCTCATCGCACTCCAGTTCCTCACCCGTTTGCCGACACCCCGGCTCACGGTTTCTGCCGAGGAATTCGCCCAGTCCATGCGCTGGTTTCCAGCTGCTGGGCTGGTGATTGGCCTTATCGTTGCCGGGGCCGCCTGGGTTGGAGCAAGGACCGATCCCTGGACCGGAGCCCTTGCCGCCTTGATCGCCTGGGTTCTCGTCACCGGAGCCCTTCACCTGGACGGTCTGGGAGATATGGCCGATGCCAGCGGCGCGGCCCACAAGGACCGCGAGCGGCTCCTGGCCGTCCTGGCAGATCCGCATGTCGGCAGCTTCGGCGTAACGGCCATCACCATGCAACTGCTGACCAAGCTCGTGCTGCTGCATGGCATGATCGAGCACAGCCAGTTTCTGGCACTGATCTGGGTGCCGGTCGCCGCGCGCATCGCGCCGCTGGCATGGACCTTGTTGCTATCGCCGTTGCACGATGGCCTTGGTGCGCGCTTTCGGGGCGCGATCAGGCCGATCGATCTGGCGCTGTGGGCCGCAGTACTTCTCGCCACCACGGTGGCGTTTCCTGCATTGCTCATTGCGGTTCCTGCTGCGGCACTATGGGGCCTGTGGATCAAGCGCGCTATTGGCGGCATCTCGGGCGATGGACACGGCGCCGGAATTGAACTGATCGAGGCGGCGCTGCTGCTGGCGCTTGTCGTGATGGCGGCCGCATGACCCGCGATCGCTGGACATGGCACGGCGGCGGCCTCTCTGCGGCCCGCGCGCATTTCGGCGACGATGCGCGTGGTTGGATCGATTTTTCCACCGGGATCAATCCGCATGTCTGGCACGGTGCAGGGGCGGTGGAGATCGATTGGCGTGCCCTGCCAGACGAAATGGCCCTGCGCGCGCTGGAGCAAGCGGCCGCCGCCAGCTTCGGGTGTCATGCCGATCATGTCTGCGCGGTGCCAGGCACCGAAGTTGGCCTTCGCCTCGCCGGCAGGGTGCTGGGCGATGACGTCTGCCACGCCGTTCCATCCTATCGCACCCACGGCGAGATGGCGGCCTCCAGCCATCCCGTAACGCTTGGCAATCTGGCGCTGGCCGATGGATCAAGCCTGATCCTTGCCAACCCCAACAACCCGGATGGCGTCCTGCTTTCTCGGGAAGCCTTGAGCGATCTTCTGGTGCGGCGTGGTCGGAAAGGGTGGCTGGTAATCGACGAAGCCTTTGCAGACTGCCACCCCGACCACAGTTTCGCCGACCAAGTTGATGATCGGCACAGACTCCTGATCTTTCGGTCCTTCGGGAAATTCTTTGGCCTCGCCGGATTGCGGCTCGGTTTTGTGCTGGGCCCTCGTCCGATCCTGGCGAGTCTGCGTAAGCAGCTAGGTGCCTGGCCGGTCTCGGCGGCTGCGATCGCCATCGGCACCCGCGCCTATCAGGATATCGCCTGGCAGGACGCGATGCGGGAGCGCCTCATCGCCGAGGCCACCAGCTTCGATCAGCGCTTGGCCTCGTTCGGTTTGTTGGCAAGCGGCGCATGCCCACTCTTCCGGCTGATAACGACGCCGGACGCGTCACACCTGTTTGAACGTCTTGCCCGGGCTGCGATCCTCAGCCGCCCCTTCGCCGATAAACCGGATTGGTTACGCTTTGGCCTGCCCGCCAACGACGAGGCGATGGAGCGTCTCTGTGCCGTGCTCGAAGACCATGGCTGAACCGTTCGCGCTCATGGCCCTGGTGCTGGATGCTGCCATTGGCTGGCCTGGCGCGCTGTATCGCCGTGTCGGACATCCGGTCGGCCTGTTTGCCCGGATCATCAATGCCTGCGAAGGCGCATGGAACCGGCCAACTCACTCAGACGGCATACGCAAGACGCTCGGCGTCATGACCGTTCTGATACTGCTGGTGCTGACAATCGGGGCTGGACTTGGCCTTACCGCGCTCGCCCGGCACCTGCTGGGCTCATGCTGGTGGCTTGGTGCCGCAGCACTGGCCTGGCCCGCTCTGGCCCAACGCAGCCTCTACGATCATGTTCTTCCCATCGCAGTCGCACTGGAGCAGAATGATCTCGAAAGTGCGCGCCATGCCGTCTCCATGATCGTCGGGCGTGATACCGACACCCTTGATCGCGCGGGTGTGGCACGAGCTGCAATCGAAAGTCTGGCCGAAAGCTTTTGCGACGGCATCGCCGCGCCGCTGTTCTGGCTGGTTATCGGCGGCCTGCCCGGCGTCTGGGCCTACAAGGCGATCAATACGGCAGACAGCCTGATCGGCCATAAGGAAGCGCGCTGGCGCGCCTTTGGGTGGGCTGCGGCGCGCACGGACGATGTGATGAACCTGCTGCCGGCTCGGCTTGGCGGCGTCGTGGTATGTCTTGCCGGCGGCGGAGGGTGGGCCACGCTGTGGCGCGATCACCGCCGCCACGCCTCACCCAATGCAGGCTGGACCGAGGCGGCCATGGCGGGCGCGCTAGATCTCGCGCTCGCGGGACCAGTGTCCTACGATGGTGTGACCCATGCCAAGGACTGGATCGGCAGCGGGCGGCGCGATGCTGGCGCTGCTGACGTCAGGCGCGCTTTGCGCATTTATGTCCGCGCCTGCCTGTTGCTCTGGGCCATCGTGGCCGCTCTCACCTGGAAGGATATCGTATGGGCGCTCTGATGTTGCAGGGCACGGGTTCCGATGTCGGGAAATCGGTGCTGGTTGCCGGGCTGTGCCGCGCCCTTGCCAATCGCGGGCTGAGCGTTCGCCCGTTCAAGCCCCAGAACATGTCGAACAATGCTGCGGTTACCGTCGATGGCGGCGAGATCGGCCGCGCCCAGGCTTTGCAGGCTCTAGCATGCCGGGTCGAACCGCACACCGACATGAACCCGGTACTGCTCAAGCCTCAGGCCGACCACACATCGCAATTGGTCGTTCACGGCAAGGTCCGCGGCACGCTGGGCGGTGGCAATTTCCGGCACAAGCGTGGCGAACTGCTGCCCGAGGTCATGGAAAGCTGGCACCGGCTGCAGGCGCAGTGCGATGTCGTCGTGGTTGAAGGCGCCGGCTCGCCGGCGGAGATCAACCTGCGGGCAGGCGACATCGCCAACATGGGCTTTGCCCGTGCTGCCGGTGTGCCAGTCGTGCTGGTCGGCGATATCGATCGCGGCGGCGTCATTGCTGCGCTCGTTGGCACGAGGGCGGTATTGGACCCGGACGACGCGGCGATGATCCGGGGTTTTCTCATCAACAAGTTTCGCGGCGATCCGGCGCTCTTTGCCGACGGTTATCGGCAGATCGAGGCGCTTTCGGGCTGGCGAGGCTATGGCGTGGTGCCCTGGCTGCGCGCCACTGCCCATTTGCCAAGCGAAGATGCGGTCGTGCTTGAACGAACCGCACGCGAAACCGCCGGTCGCCTGAAAATCGCCTGCCCGATCATCCCCCGGATCGCCAATTTTGACGATCTCGATCCGATCAAAGCGGAAAGCTCGGTCGAACTGGTCATGGTACCGCCAGGCCAGCCCATCCCCGGTGATTGTGCGCTGATCGTCCTGCCCGGATCAAAAGCCACGATCGCTGATATGAAGGCGATGCGCGAACAAGGCTGGGACATTGATATCCTTGCGCATCATCGGCGCGGTGGAAAGGTCCTGGGCATCTGCGGCGGCTATCAGATGCTCGGCCGCCGCATCGCCGATCCGGAAGGGATCGAGGGACCACCTGAAGATATCCCCGGTCTGGGTCTGCTGGATGTCGAAACGGTCCTGACCGGAGATAAGGCGCTGCGCCAGGTTGCAGGCACTGCGCTCGATCAAGCCTTCACCGGCTTTGAAATGCACATGGGCGTGACCAGCGGTCCCGATTGCCGTCACCCCTTTGCGCTGCTCGGCGAAGGGCGGCCCGACGGCGCAACCAGTGCAGACAGGCAAGTCACGGGCACTTACGTCCACGGAGCATTTGCCAGCACGGCGCTGCGTTCAGCTCTGCTCGGCATGCTCGGCGCGCAGTCGGACGGGATCGACCATGATGCGAAGGTGGATGACGCGCTCAATGCGATCGCGGCTGAGCTTGAACATCATCTCGATGTGGATGGTTTGTTGAAACTCGCAATGGGGAAAGACGATGCGTAGCCTGTTCGTGATTGGCGGAGCGCGCTCGGGCAAGAGCCGCTATGCACAGGCCAGAGCCGAGGCGACCGGCCTGTCGCCAGTCTTCATCGCTACGGCTCAAGCTTTCGACGAGGAAATGCGCAACCGTATCGTTCGGCACCAGGCGGATCGCGGCGTGGAATGGGAAACGGTCGAGGCCCCCCTTAAACTTGCGGAAGCGATCGAGTTGCATGCCTCACCCGACCGGGTCTTGCTGGTGGACTGCCTCACGCTATGGGTGACCAATCTCCTGATCGGCGATCACGATATCCCGGCGGCAGTCCGCACACTCATTGAGACCATCACGGTTGCGCAAGGGACCCTCATACTCGTCAGCAATGAGGTCGGATTGGGCATCGTCCCGGAAAACCAGTTGGCGCGCCGGTTTCGGGATGAGGCCGGGTTTCTTCATCAACGTGTCGCGGCTTGCGCGAACGAGGTGCAGTTGCTGTGCGCTGGCTTGAATTTGCAGTTCAAATGAAAATGTCCCATTGTATTAATGGCATATTTGGAATTCAAATTGCGCGAGAGCCGGCCAGAAAGACCGCCAGAAGCTGGATCATGGCGCTGCCCATGGCGATGGTTGGCTGCCCGGTTTGGAAGGCGTTCATAACGTTGATGCGGCTTGTCGGGACATCTTTTTCCGCGACGAGAGTGCCTATCTGGTGGCGGAAAACTCTAGACCCAAGCGGTTCAAAGTTGGGTAGCAGTGCAACTTGGCGTCGGACTCTGCTCAAAATCGGTTACATTTCAGACCACCGTCACGGTGTATGTGCGCGCGGTAAGTGTCGCGGTGGCTCCCTTGGTCCTTGGGGCACCGCGTTTCAGCCTGAACCTAGGCTAGAGAAAGCTCTTGCCAGCGTGGTTCTCAAACAAAGCCGCATCTCGGACATAGCCAAGCAGCACCTCCACCTTTTTCTGTCGCGAGACCTCCTGCATTTTTGGCAGTGAAGCACCAGCCTTCGCAGCTTCGGTCAGGAATCCCGATCGAAGCGAGTGCGCCCCGACCGCAGCCGGATCGAGACCGACCTTCTCGGCGTAGCGCTGGATCAGGCGAGCAACCGAGCGATCTGACATGGGCTCCTTCGTCATCAAGCCCTGAGCATCGGTTCGATAGAAAAGGGGCCCCGCCTCCCCTCCCCTGACGCTCAGCCATTCGTTGAGGCGGGGACCGGGCTTGAGCACCTTGCCCGACGGAACTGCGATGACCTGCCCCTCCCCCTCCTGGTCGGTCTTCGAG
Source organism: Novosphingobium subterraneum (assembly GCF_000807925.1). Classification (GTDB taxonomy): domain Bacteria; phylum Pseudomonadota; class Alphaproteobacteria; order Sphingomonadales; family Sphingomonadaceae; genus Novosphingobium; species Novosphingobium subterraneum. The sequence continues at coordinate 38,279 of NZ_JRVC01000001.1, forward strand.
TGCCGGATCGTCAGCTTGAGCCCTTCGCGCACGAGCTCGAGATCGGCGAGCTGCAGAGCGACCAGCTCCGAGCGCCGAAGTGCTGCTGCAAGGCCCAGCGCCATGACCGCACGGTCACGGATTGCCCTCGGGCTCGATCCTTCTGCAGCCGCAATCATCCGCGCCAGATCGGCCGCCAGAATGGCGCTCTTCTTGCGTGTCGGCCGTGCGCGCTGCTCGCGCCGAATGCCGGCGAGCGTATCGGCGATGACATCGCGGGGATCACGGTGCTGCGGCGCCACGTGCCCCGCCTGCCTGTGGTGCCAGGCAATGGCAGCAAGGTGCCGCCCGATCGTACTGTCCGCCCTCCCCGCTTGAGCCAGTGACGCCAGCCAGGTTGCAACCACCTCGGGCATCGCGGGCATGGGCTCAAGGTCGCGCGTCCAGCACCATTCTTCGAACTGCCGCCAGTCGCTGTCATAGGCGCGGACGGTGTTCGCGGCCTTGGATCGCGCCCTGTAGGAACGGGCGGCCTCGATTTCGGCGGCGAGCTGCGGAGGGATTGCCTGTCCGAGCGAGACGAGGCCCTCATCGATCGGCACCTCAACGATCAGCCCGGTGCCGTCAGCCAAAGCGCCTCTCCTTCATGCTCGATCGCGCCGCTGGTTTCTTCGGCGTTCTGCCCTTGGGAGAGCGGCGGCGTCGCAGCGGATTTGAGGCACTCTATATAGATTGTCGTGTTGTCCGTGAAGGGTTCTTATCGGACAGCAAATCAACCGTACAAGCTGGGTATACTTTTTAGGCCGTTCATATACTATTTGCCCGATGGCGCCTTACCCTCCCCCTTGGCAACTGACCCTTGCGCGGATCGAAGGCGCCCTCCCCTTCATCTCGCCGGAGCTCGCCGAGTGTCTGGCGATGGCCTCATTGCGGCGTCTTTGGCGCGTGCATGTTCGAGACTATCCCTTTGATAATCTAGGAATCGCACACAACCCGGGCATTAATGCGAGCGAACTTGTCCGATCATGGTACTCGGAGGAGCGGCGGCAATTTCTGTCGTGGATCGGCCGACGTGCGTCCCCTGTCCTCGCCAAGGCTGCCAGGCAGGTGCTGGCAGCCAAATGCCAGACCGAAGGCTTCACCGAGGCCTACACACCCGCAGACAATGCGCTCGCGCGGCTCGACGCTCTGCTCCCCAGCAGGGATCCCGACGGCACGCTGATCGAGTGGCTTGAGGAACTGCGAACCGAGGAATTCGACTTTTTCGAAGGCGGCAGCGAAATGGTCCAGGTCGGCGGGTTCGCAATCACGCGTTCGGCGCCGCGTGGCGCGGCCTGGGCTGCCTCATTGGCTGCGGCCATCAGGCCCCACCTTTTTGGGTTGGGCTCGGCCCCGCTGGCGCTTGCAGGCATCATGCCGCGGGCCTTGTTCCGCGAATTCCACGAAGAACCCCTGCCCGCCCTTCTCCGTTCAGCGCTTCAGACGGCCACTGACAATGCCGCGGCCGATTTGCGGGTGATGCGAGAGGCTGTCACTTTGGCCGACAAGCAGCTGGCCGGTCGGCTGTATGCCTCCTCAACCGCTCCGCAGGCGTGGCGCATGATCGTCAGCCTTGGTCCCCTTACCAGAGCGGAGCTTGCCAGATGCCTAGGCGTGACAAAGCGAACCGCTTCGCAATCGGTGTCCTCATTGCAGGAGGCAGGCATGGTGCGCTTGCGCGAGACCGATAGTGCTATTGTACCGGCCAATGCTGATCTAGTACCGCGCGAATAGCCTCTTCGGCTTCCTGCCGCGTCGCACCACCCTTGTTCAGCAAGGTAATGCGGACACCCTTGCGATCAGCACCCTCAATCCGAAGTACAGGCTGGCCAACCGCATTCGCGACGGTCTCGGCCTTTCCTGACTTCTTGGGGGTTCCTGACTTCTTGGGGGGATCAGCCGCGAGTGAAAGCGCCTTGATCACCTCGAGGACTGATGGCGAATGGTTCGTCCGTTCCCGTTCTGCGGCAAGCCGCGCTGCCTCCCGGAAGGCCCTCTCCTTCCGATCTTCTGGCTTCATGAGCGCCTTGAGTGCGATCGCATTGCGAATTCCGAGCTCATGCGGATTAGCAAAGGCTCTGGTCAACTCCTCGGGCAGGCGGGCCAGATCGAGATAGCGTGTGAGCCAGCTTTCGGACACTTTGAGCCGTTCGGCCATCGTCTTCTGACGACCCTCGTAGTAGGCCGACAATGCCCGGAGATAGTCCTTCGCGCGCTCGAAATCGGTTAGGTCGTCCCGTGCGCGGTTCTCGAGATCTGCGAGCCTGAAAGCCTCCTCATCGCCAATCTCGCGCACGTCGACGAGGAACTTGAAGTCTGGGTAGTTGTGCGTCCGCAGCCAGCTGACCGACCAGTGTCGCCTCGCCCCGCAGATGACCTCGAAATCATAGCCATCTTCGCCCGACAGGCGACGGACAATAGCCGGGATCTCTTGCCGCCCTTGGGCCTTGATGCTCTCGATCAAGTCTGCGCAGCGTTCCTCATTGAGGAGCGCGTAGTCGCGATTGTGGCCAGCCCACATCCGGCACCTTGCTGGATCAACGAGCTCATGCGTGCGCGAGACAATCGCACCGGAAGCGAGATCGGCCAAACGGTTTGATCGCCCGGTAAGCACATTCGACGCGATGCTCGATCGACGCGGCGCGGCGGAATCCTCGGTCAGATCGATCCCGGCTGCCAAGTCGGCGGCAAAACCGCTGTTCTTCCTACTCATGCAAGCCTCCCATTAGCAGAATTGCACGCGTGCAATTTTCCCAGCGGCTCATACCAAGGCCTCCTGCCGGAGGCGCTTTTGATGGCTTGGCCACATCGATCGAATGTCGACTTCGATTTCTGAGTTCACGCCATCAAGATAATTAAGGCAGCGATTGCGTACCGCCGAGCTCGTAGCAGGCCCGTCGAGTTCATAAACTGTCATTAGCCGCGCAGTCGCATTGTCGATCTCGGCAGAGTCCTTGAGCGGCGTTCGAACCATGGCGTGGCCAAACAGCGTCCGCATCAACTGCAGAAGCTCCTTCTGCATCGACTTGTTCTCATCGACCTTTGAGGCAACGAAGCGCAGAAACGTTAGTTCTGGGGCAAGACCTCGGTCGGCCAGCTGCTCAATCGTCTCATCAAGCATTGAGAGGAATGCCGCAGTCGACGAGAAGTCCATCACGGTCGGAGGAACCGGAACCACCAACGCATTCGCAGCTCGCAACACGGACAAAGAGATAGCCCCGAGGGCGGGCGGTGGGTCCATGACGATGACATCGAACCGATCCGAGATGCTCTCAATCCCTTCCTTGAGGCGGTCAAGTAAGGCTCCGTTCCCCTGCGCCATTCTGGCGGCCAGTTCGTACTCGGAATTAAACAGGCGAAGATTGGCAGGGATCAGCTCAAGGCCGTCGAAATGGGTCTTGCGGAGGGCGTAGTCGAGCGATGACCGCTCACCCTCACGAAGGAATGGGTAGAGGGTATCGTCCTCTGTCAGATCGAGATCTGGCACATAGCCAAACAGCGTCGTCGCAGAGGCCTGGCTGTCGCAGTCGATCAATGCAACACGATAGCCCTTGATCGCGAGATATTGCGCCAGGTGAACAGACAGCGTCGATTTGCCGACGCCGCCTTTGAAATTCTGAACCGCAACCACGCAACACGGATCGGTCGGAGCACGATACGGCCTGGTGCCGAACACGCCGCGCATGTCGTTAAGCTGGGCAAGAGTGTACCTCTCGCGTCGATTGCTATCTGTCCTCGCCGGCTCGGGCAGCCTTCCATCTTTCTCGGCGTCACGGATAGCCGCCGGCGTCCGCCCGACGAGCTCTGCCGCCTTCCCGATCGTAAAGGTAGGCTCGCGGCGCGCATCTGCCCGAGCGCTTCGTGCGGAGTCGCGCAGCTTTTCGAGCACCGACGATGTTCGACTGGCGAGCGTTGCAACCGAGACTAAACGCTCGGCTTCTTCGATCTGAAGTCCGTTAGACACATGCCGTCCTTTCGCAATTGAGGGTATGCTACACCCACTTGCGCTTTTCGGTCAAGAAATTCGGAAATTTCGAAAGTCGGGCCGCATTGTCGCGCCGATTCTAGAGCCGGATCAGGCAATCCTGACTCGGTGGGGGCATGGCGAATTGCACGCGTGCAATTCTTGAGCGTCAGGGCCGCCCGCGCCGGTTTACCCAGCCCTCACAAAAGCCCTTCCAAGCAGCGATGAGCTTGGCGCCACGAAGCTTCTCCAACCGATTGCCCATGTGTTCGCGAAAGCCGCTCGCGATAAGATCGACATCCCATCCACCGCCATGCTTTCGGGCGACTTCAAGCAAATCGGCGTGCCCGAAGCGGATCGAGCCAGACGACGGGAAGGTGGACTCTGACTGCTTGATCGCAGGCGCCGCGCTGGGCGGTGCTGCTATTGCCCCCTGCCCCGCAGTTACTGTTTCGACCGAACCTGTCCGCCTCGCTTGGCGCCCCGCCGAGTGCCGGTCGAGCTCGTCTACGGTTTCGAGAACCTCGGGCGCACCTTTGGGTTCAAACCGAAACTCGAGTTCAGTGACCGTTCGTCCCTGCCGGATCTCGCGCCATTCGACACGGAAGTGAGCGAGCTGGTCAATTTCAGACTTCGCCTTTTCAAGCACCTTGCGCCGAAGCTGAGCGAAGTCCGTGTAGACATCAGGCGGGATGCCAAGCGCTGCACGCAGTGCCTGCATATCTCCTCGCCAGGTTGCTTGGCGGCGATGGAGGCGAAGGGCTCCAAGCTCGTAAAGTTTGAGCGCATAATTCGAGCGGAAACCCAAGACCGCTTGCCGGTTAAGCACGGCATAGGTCTCAGAAGCCTGGATCAGCTTACGCGCATCGGGCGTGAACTCCCATTCGATCCAGCCCGTCTCTCCGCCATCCTCGTCGGTTTCCTCTTTAGACCGAGAGATCAGGGAGAACAGGAGAGTCGCCTTCTTTCCGCGCCACGATTTATCATCCACAGCAAACAGGGTGCGATGGAGCTCCTGAAGCATGTCGCTGATCCGCTCGTTACCCTTGTGGCCTCGGCGTATATCGGCTTTGCGAATGCGATGAGGACGATCTTCCCATGCGTCTCCACCTGCGGTCAGGATCATGAGCGCCAACAGCCGCGATGCCGTCAGACTAAGCGACTCACCTTTGACGAATTTGATCTCAATGATGTTGCCCGGTTTGGCGAACTCGTCGCCACCCTTTGCCTTCAATGCAGCAGCAACGCGCATCGCACGTCCGGGGGAACCTTCTTCAGGCTTCTCCTCGGAAGCTTCTACTATTGGGCCGTCATCAGTTTCCATGCCATAGTGCGATCAGAGCTTGATTCTTTGAAGGATTGATTGCTGCCTGACCTGACCTCTTGCGTCAAGTCAGGTCAGGTCAGGAATCAATGTGCAGCCCCCAAGAGGTCAGGATTGAAGGGCAAGGGAGGGGTTACGGAATCGTCGGAATTCCTGCGAGTCGGCAAGCGTCATGAACGAACGCAAGCTAGGGTTCAGTTTTTACAAAACCAGGCAGGAGAAAACGCTCGAAAGGCCCGCTACATCTACTGGAACAGGCTCTCCCCCCATTTGGTCAGGAATGCCCCAGAAGGTCAGGGGAAAGCCCCCGCTCGGTCAGGATGTAGCCCCCAGAAGGTCAGCCTAACACCCCCATCGGGTCAGGAAAAACGGCATAGTCCTCTGAATTCAGGCCATAAATCGGACCTGAATCTGAATCTCTAGAATCAGAAATCCTTCCGCTGCAAGCAGCGGCGTTTTTATGATGATGTTTTTGAAGGTGATCGGCCAGCAACCCCCTCCCATCGGATCAGTGAATCACTGACGCAGCTGTGATTCATATTCCCGGTTGGACCATTGGTCCGTGTCTCTGCCACCAGGCTACTATGGAAACACCAACCAGTCAGTCGTGGCATTGGCAAGCCGTCGACAATTCGCGCAACGTCGCGCGAGAATACCACCTCTGGATCCAAACCGACTTGTTCGGGTGGACAACTGTTGAACGCCGCTGGGGGCGGATAGGCTCAAAAGGGCAGGGCCTCATTCTTAGCTTCGAGGCGACGGCACAAGCCGAAGCGACCGCTCAGCTGATCCGTCAAAGACGAGCAAGCGCATTCAAGCGAATTGGAGTTCGCTACAGCCAACTTCGATGACTGCAGGCCCTATGGGGACGATTGAAAGCACCCGGCGCTCCTCAAGTGCACGGCAGGAAGGGGAGGGGGAAAGCTTTAGGGACGCTTATGACCCTATCAGCACTCCGACCAACTCAAGACACGATCAACCTTGTCACAGCTCTGCGCGGCACATGGCACGGCTCCTACGCTATGTGCCGATGCCCTGCTCATGACGACAGGACGCCCTCATTATCGATCCGCCAAGGATTATCAGGGGTCCTCGTGCATTGCTTTGCCGGCTGCAATCCAAGGGACATCATACGTGCCCTGCGGAATACAGATCGAGTTCGAGGCGTAGAACCCCGCCCAACGCAAAGTCTGCATTCCAGTCAACTCGCTCAGCGTCTGTGGAGTGATGCGGTCGGCGTTTATGGTACGCTGGGAGAACGCTACCTCATTGGGAGATGTCTACCCCTCGATCTGCCTGACGTGCGCTTCCACCCGAAGTGCCCTCTCGGCCGAAAGCCAAACACTGCATTTCATCAAGCATTGCTCGTCGCTGTGCGAGACGGTGGTCACCTTGTCGCCGTCCAGCGCATCATTCTCGACCCGAGAACGAACCAGCATCAGGGTAAATTCTTGCTCGGGCGCTGCGGGCAAGGGGCATGGCAACCGACGCCGAGTGGACGAGTTCTGGCAGTAGCGGAGGGCTTCGAAGATGCTGCTGCCTTCACCCGTCTGTCTGGCGTAACCTGTTGGGCGGCGATGGGCGCTTCCCGACTGCCAAACCTTAAGCTGCCGCTGGAGCTCGACACATTGATCATAGCCGAGGACAACAATTCGCCAGGGCGAAGGGCAGCACACCGAGCGACGATGGCTTACGCTAGACCTGGCCTTCAGATCATTCGAAGTGCTCCGGGCAATGGCGATGATTGGGCCGCAAACAACGAGTTATTTCACCGATGGGATCCCTACTCCGAAGATTGATGAGGACTAATTTTTCCTGGTTATCCTTTTGGCACCAGATGACGGTTCCCGTGGTGCGAACTCCAATCGATCCTCGCGAAAATAGCATAAATGCCTGTTTTACTTCCCAATAGGCCCGCCTTGCGCCATCTTGCGCAGGTTCAGGGAGGTCGAAGAAAGAAATGCGAGTTCATTCGTTATCGGTGACAAACTTTCGCGGCATCAAGTCCGCCACCATCTGTCTGCCTGCGCATGCAGTGCTTATCGGTGACAACAACACTGGCAAGTCTTCGGTTCTAGAGGCCATCGATCTGGTACTTGGCCCCGATCGACTCTCCCGTCGACCACCGGTCGACGAGCACGACTTCTTCGAGGGTCGTTATCTCGCTCCCGCTACCGCCGTGGCAGAGGCTGACCACGATGGGCAGCCTCCCGTCGAGGCCGCAGGCAACCCATTGGCGGACTCAGTGCCGCCGCGCATCGAGATCGAAGTGACGATCACGGACCTATCGGAGGAACAGCTGGCTCGTTTCGGCGGTAGAATCGAGTGGCTCAACACGGCTGATGGAACCCTGTTCGTTGAGGCGAACCCCGCCGGCATAGATGCAGCCGCCGTCGTCGCAGCGCTACGCGTCACCTTTATCGGCCAATATGACCCGGACGACGACGATTTCACTGGTGCCACTTACTTCACCCGCAGCTTGACGGAAGACGATACTCCGACTCCGTTCCGCAAGACTGACAAGCAGCATTGCGGCTTCTTGTTTCTCCGCTCGCTTAGGACCGGATCCCGCGCCCTCAGCCTTGAGCATGGCAGCCTGCTCGACATCATCCTCCGCTTAAAGGAAATCCGCCCCCGGCTTTGGGAAGGCACACTGGATGCGCTTTCCACACTGGACGTGGCTGGTGACCCCCAGATGGGCATCAGCGGAGTCCTTGAGAGCGTGAACGCCTCGCTTAAGAAATACGTGCCTCGAGAATGGGGTGCAAAGCCGCACCTTCGCGTTTCCAGCCTGACACGCGAGCATCTCCGCAAAGTGATAACGGCCTTCATCGCCACCGGCAGTGGCGACCATGCCGCCCCCTTTTACCGGCAGGGTACCGGCACAATCAACATGCTCGTCCTCGCGCTTCTTTCTCAAATCGCCGAGGACAAGCAGAATGTGATCTTCGCCATGGAAGAGGTCGAAACTGCTATTCCTCCCTATGCGCAGAAGCGCATCGTCCATGAGCTACGCAAGCTCTCCGCCCAATCGATAATCACCTCTCATTCGCCCTACGTCCTTGAAGAATTTGGTCTAGACGAGACCGTCATCCTTTCCCGGAGCAGCCAAGGCATACTCAGCCAAGCTTCTATCGCCCTTCCTGAAAGCGTGAAGCACAAGCGCTACCGACAAGACTTCCGCACCAAATTCTGCGAAGGGCTGCTGGCGCGCCGGGTGCTCATTGCGGAAGGCGATACCGAAGCCGCGGCGCTTCCGGTCGTCGCGCGTCGGCTCTCTGATCTCAATCCGGCGACCTACAGCTCAATCGAAGGCTTGGGAATCACCGTCATTAACGCGAAGACCGAGACTCAGATCGCCGATCTCGGTAGGCTCTATGCGGGGTTGGGCAAGCGGGTGTTTGCGCTGTGTGATTTGCAGACCGCGGAGGCGCAGCAAGCCATCGAGGCCGAGGTCGAACAGCTGTTCATGCATCCCGAAAAAGGCATTGAGGACCTTGTCCTCAAGAACACCACCTTGGAGGCCATGAACCGCTTCTCGCAGTCGCTGGCTTGGCCGCCGCATCTGGCAGCCAAGCATGCGGGCGCCGACGTGAACATGATCGATGCGCTGATGGACTATTTCCAGTGGTCCAAGGGTAATTGGGGCATCGCCGACTTCCTGGCCCAGTGCTCAGAAGCCGAGATACCGTTGTGGTTTCGGCAAACCTGCGCGCGGTTGCGCCAGCTGTGCGATCCGCCTCCACCTCCGCCTGTTGCAGATCCTGCACCTGGCGGAGGTGGCGACGACTTCGACGCGCTTTTCAGGTAACAGCGGTAATCATGGTCGACCTGACGCCGAAGCAGCAGATCGTGCTCGCGACCGCCGGCCACCAGCTGGTTACCGGTGGCCCCGGTTCCGGCAAGACGACCGTCTCGATCCTGAAGGCAGCGAAAATCGCCCGCGAAATGCTCAAGCCAGGGCAGCGTGTCCTCTTTCTCAGCTTCGCGCGTGCGACGGTCTCCCGTGTCCTCGAAGCCATCGACGAAGAAAAAGACGTCTCGTCCGACGAGCGGAGCCGGATCGAGGTTGACACCTATCACAGCTTCTTCTGGCGGCTTCTCAAGACGCACGGCTATCTGGTCGGCCTGCCGCGTAGGATCTCGATCCTCACACCGCCAGGTGAAGCGATCGCCCTAGCTGCGATCCGCCGGGAATATGGCCCCGACAAGAAGCTCGACGAAGCCCAGCTGGCCGAAAAGAGAGCGCGCGAGAAGGCTGAGCGCGACCGACTTGCGTTTGCAGAGGGGAAAGTCTGCTTCGATCTGTTCGCTGATCTCGTGGCACGGCTGCTCGAGGGTTCCGCCAAACTGCGAGCAATGACTGCTATAGCTTGGCCCTGCATCATCTTCGATGAATTCCAGGATACGAGCGCGGATCAGTGGCGTGTCGTGAAGGCGCTTGGCGACCGTTGCACCTTGATTGCGCTGGCCGACCCGGAGCAACGCATTTTCGAATTCATTGGCGCCGATCCGGCCCGCCTTGATCATTTCAAGGCTGCGTTCGCTCCGACCTTCACCGAGCTCGGCTCGGACAATCACCGCAGCAAGGGCACGGACATACTACTCTTCGGCAACGAGCTGCTGACCGCCAAATTCAGCAAGGCCGAATACTCTGGCATCAGCTTTTGCTTGTTTCCGTCCAACCGGAACCAGGCCTATGCCGCGCTGGTCACGCAGGTCCTTCAGGCGCGAGCCCGGCTGATCGCCACCGGACGGCGCGACTGGTCGCTCGCAATCCTCGTTCCAACCAAGCGGAAGATGCGGCTCGTTTCCGATATCCTGCGCGATCCGTTCGGTAACGTTCCGACTATCTCACATGCCGCCTCGATCGATATGGAAGGACCGATCCTGGGAGCCGAAGTCATTGCGCAACTGATGCAGCAAGAGCGTGCTTCGGATGACCTCGACCAGTTGGTGCATTTGATATGCCAATATCTTCGCGGCCGTGGGGGATCCGACCCAGGCAAGGGAGATCTGGGCGATGCGGTCAAGCTGGAGAGCGCGCTGGCGAAATGGAACGAGCGGATCGCCGGGGGACAGGCGCCGCACGCGAACAGTGTCATCCATCCTATCGCTGCCGTCCTTTCCGCAACCCGGCAGGTCGTTATGGTCGGCGATCCAGACAAGGACTGGATCGCCATCCGCGCCACGCTCGCTGATGGAGCGTGTACCCGGTTGCGGGCTATTGCGAACGACGCCCGCAACGTGCGTCTGCTCGAACGCGGCAATCTGATGCGCAATACGCTGGAACAGAACTGGCGAGAGCGGGGTCGCTATTCCGATGCGCTTGACATCACTCGATTGGCGTTTGTTCAGGATCACTTCGCCACAGCTCAGCGCCCCGAGACGGGCGTCATTGTGATGAACATGCATAAGGCGAAGGGGAAGCAGTTTGACGAAGTGATCGTGTTCGAAGGCTGGCCACTCAGGGTGGGTAAGGAGATTAAGGCGAACCCGGATCGGATCGTTCGCGAAAACAAGCTAGAAGGCGACCTATCCCAGGCACGTCAGAATTTTCGCGTGAGCGTGACTAGGGCTAAATCGCGCACCACGGTCATGACGCCAAAGGACGACGTCTGCGTCCTTCTGAAATCTGACTGAAAGATGGACCCAGTAAGTTAGCGGCAAACTAGAGAAAGCAATGAAATATTGCTGGTGGCCAACCCGGAGACGAGTGAGCTGCCTCTTGGTGTCTTCAAAGACTTGGGAAAACGGACCCCAAAGCCTTCCTTAGCCAAATGTTCGGGCCACGGATTCCAAGCCCTCTGATACTTTTGCCATTGAGACCCGGACCCCAGTATCCCGAGCGTGCGACGGCCAATCGGCGAGTGATGCACGAACATCGTCGATCACTGCGAACACGCGCTTGGGAGAGATACCGTGGGTCTTCGCGAGTTTCTCTATATGTTGGCGGGTAATGGTGCGCCCTTCGCCCAGAACAGCCATGTAATGCTCGCCGCCGGGGCCATTCGAGAACGTCAGGTCGAAGGCCGGCGCAAGCCGCCAATCTCCCCGAGCGTCCATCAGGTAAGCATGTTGGCGAACATGATCGTCGCGGTTTCGCGCGAGCACGTTGAAGACCATGCGGCGGAAGGCTTGCTCGACGTCCGCCATGCTGTGGGTGATCGCCAATGTCGCCTTCAGGAACCCGTCGTAGTCGACACTCGGCATATGCGGCGAGGCCTCAAGCACTCCGCCCAGACTGACCATATGAAGCCTTTTTCCGGGCACGGGCCGGTCGAAACGCCTTGTCGCGAAATGGCCTGGCCCCTTCGCAGAGGAGATCAATCGCGTTTCAGCCATTTCAATTCCCGCAGCGCGGGCCATCCGGGCGTAGGCCTCCTCCAGCGGCCCGATATCTGCGGGGTCGTTGGTCGCTGCAAACTTGACGATCCATTCCTCACCGGCGCTCCTGGTTCCCGCTGCAGCCAACTCGTCTCCTGCGGACAGCGTGCCGCCCGCGTCGATCGCCACATGAACTTTCGGCCGCGCGCCGCCCGAGCCGCCGCCCAGGCGAGTGAGCAGCGCCTCCAGCTCTGTCTCCTCGCCGAGCAGAACGTGGCGGGATTCATCGGCCAAAGCATCGAGGTCGATAGTACTTGAAGTTTCACCATCAAGCGTTTCAGGCTGGAATACGAGCGCGCCCCGACCTTTCGTGCCAACAAGGGCGAGCCGGTCGACTGCGTTTAGGTCTTCGAACCGGTGACCCATTTTCTGAAGCCGCCGCTTCAACAAGAGCATGCCCCAGGCATCGGGCAGACAGTCCGACAGGAAACCGTGGAGGCCTTCAAAGGTCCGGCTGCGGGCAGGGTGCAGGCCCGGTTCAGCCGGATAGTGCAGCGGAGAAATTGGCATCCCTTCCGCTATGATCTCTGCAGACCATTCGAGCTGCGCAAGGCCCCTGGCCATTGCCAGCCTGCCGACCGAAAGCGGCGCGGCAGTCTCATCGGTCAGCAATCCAACCACCAAGGGCGTTCCCGGAGCCAGCTTCATGGCCTTGCACCGCTAGCACGCTTGCGCTGCGGCTTTGCTGCTTGGCGCTGCTGCGCGAGCAGCTCATCCATGCTGGTTGCCGGAACTTGCGGAAACAGCGCGACAATGCCTTCATCGCAGCGCAGTGCGATGGCGGCGCGCACAAGATCTTCGATCGAAGCCCTGCCTTCGGCCTCCATCCTTCGCCACGTCCTGTGAGACACGCCAGCTTTGGCAGCTGCCGCTTGCTGGGTAAGGTCGAGGGCCAGGCGGCGTACCTTGATCCGCTTGCCGAGGCCCGTCAGCTGATCCGGGAGGGTGAGATACATAGGCCATATATGGCCTTTATCCGCAAAAACGTCAACTTATAGGCCTTATTTGGCCGATGAACTCTCCCTAGTGCAATGCTGCGGGCCAAAACAGGCATTCCAAGAGTGGCGCTGCTCAACGCCTCTGGCGCAATTCCAAGCTCCGCGCTGCCGAACCGGAAGGGGAGGGGGAGGCTGTGGTGCGCATCAGCATCAGGAGCAGCGCATGACCGATCTTTTCACCCCGTTCGACTCCCGCCTTGATCAGGTCATCGACGAAGTCGCGCTCGAGATCGCCGGTGGATCGCTTACGAAGATGACGCTCTTCGACGCAATGAAGCGCCTCCATGGAGGAAGCTCGGCTGAGGGCCGCTGGGCACAGCGCGATGCGTATGACCTCCTCGAAGCAGGGGTGACCCGTCACCTCCTAAGATTACCCCGTCCGGTGCGCCTGGACGACATCACCGCTTTGAGTCTTCTGGTTGAGCAGCTGCCAACCCATACGGTCAGGAGCGAAGACCAGATTCGGTTTCAACAGTTCTCCACGCCTGCCGATCTTGCGGCACTTGCGACTGTCCTTGCGCAGCCCCGGCCAGACGACATCGTGCTGGAGCCGAGTGCGGGACATGGTGCGCTCGTGGCCAGCCTGCCGACAGTAAGGCAGCTGCACCTCAATGAGCTTGATCCCAAACGCCGTGAGAAACTCGCTCTGCTGTTCAAACATGCCAAGCTTACCGGGATCGACGGTGCGATGCTGGCTTCCGCGCTGGATCCTTCGCTGCGCCCCAGCCTGATTCTCATGAACCCCCCGTTCTCCCGTTCGGAGGGAAGGGGCGTCGATCAATTCGCTGCTGTCCGCCATCTGCGCGCCGCGCTCGGTCGATTGGCTCCTGGCGGCAGACTTGTCGCTATCATGCCGGACTGGTTCACCACCAGCGCTAGGCTCTCGAAAATCTATGACCAGACATTCGAGAACTGCACGGTGCAAACAGCTTGCCGCCTTGCCAGGTGCTACCACAAGCAGGGGACCAGCGTGCCGGTTCGCCTCTACGTGATCGACAAGGTTCCCGGAAACATCCGTCCTGCGATCCTCGCTAGATCGAATGTCGCCGAGATTGCCGCGGCGGTTGCAGTGGTAAAGCGGGCAGTCGGTCCTTGCGAGGCTTCACCAATTTACGCACGGCAGCAGACCAAGCCCGGCACGCTTTTCAAGGCGATGCGCACAAGTGCAAAGCCGCCTGCGGCTAAGCCGCGCGTAATCGAAGCGCCATCGATATCGCCGCTTGTTTTTCGCAGCCTGGCAACGCCGCGCCCTCTGGGCGAGCAGGCCGGTGTCTATCTGCCTTACCGCCCGAGCCGGATCGACATCGATGGTGCAAAGGCGCACCCGACCCCGCTGGTGGAAAGTGTGGCCATGGGCTCCATACCAGCGCCGGTGCCGGAGTATTGCCCCAGCCTGCAGGGCCGCATCCTCAAAGAAAGCCTGCTTTCGGAAGCGCAGCTCGAGACGGTGATCTATGCCGGCAATGCCTGGCAGCAGTATCTGCCGGGCCTGTTCGTCCCGGCTGACGAAGGTGTCGCTCTCACTCTGGCCGAAGACGGACACAGCTACCGCAAGGGCTACTTCCTCGGTGATGGCACTGGCGCGGGCAAAGGCCGACAGATTGCCGCCTGCATTCTAGACAACTGGCTAGCCGGACGCCGCAAGGCGATCTGGGTATCCAAGAACGAGAGCCTGCTCGAAGATGCGCGCCGGGATTGGAGCGCGATCGGCGGGATGACTGCCGACATTCAACCGCTCTCCAGCTGGAAAATCGATCAGCCAGTGCCGTTCCGCGAGGGGATCCTCTTCGTCACGTACCCGACGCTGCGCAGTCAGAGGCAGGATGCGACCCGTCTGAAGCAATTGCTGGACTGGGCCGGGGCGGATTTCGAAGGTGTCATCGCCTTTGATGAGAGCCACGAAATGGGCGGGGTGGCAGGAGGCGAGGGCGCCCGCGGGAGCAAATCAGGTTCCCAGCAGGGCATCGCCGGCGTCATGCTCCAGAACCATCTGCCCAAGGCCCGCGTGCTCTATGCCTCGGCGACCGGGGCCTCTGAAGTCAACAATCTCGCCTATGCGGTTCGGCTCGGCCTTTGGGGACCAGGAACGGCGTTTGCCAACCGCGAGGATTTCATCAGCCAGATCAGGGCAGGTGGCATCGCTGCGATGGAGCTGGTGTCGCGCGACCTTAAGGCCCTTGGGCTTTACCAGGCACGGGCGCTGAGCTTTGCCGGGGTCGAGTACGAAATCCTCAAGCACGGCCTGACGGCCCAGCAGATCGCTGTCTACGACACCTATGCGGATGCTTGGGCGATTATTCACCAGAACATGGAGGAGTCGCTCGCGCTGACCGGTGTGGTCGACGAGATCGACGGCACCACGCTGAACGGCGGCGCGAAGGCCGCAGCCCGCAGCCGCTTCGAAAGCACCAAGCAGCGCTTCTTCAACCAGCTGCTGCTTTCGATGAAGCTCCCGACTCTGATCAGCGCCATCAATAAGCACCTGGACCAGGATGACGTGGTCGTGGTTCAGCTGGTCTCGACCGCCGAAAGCATCCTCGACCGAAGGCTCGACAGCCTTTCACCCGAAGAGCGGGCCGAACTCGACCTTGATCTCAGCCCGCTTGATGCGGTCATCGAATACCTCGAGCGAGCTTTTCCCACCCAGCAGATGACGTTCTACACCGACGACACCGGTGCTACCCGTTCGACGCCGATGTTCGACGAGGACGGCCGCCCCGTGCACAACCAGGCTGCGATCGCCCGGCGCGCCGAGCTGATCGAGCATCTTTGCGCGATGCCGCCAATCAAGCCAGCCCTCGACGGGATCATCGAACACTACGGGACGGATAAGGTCGCAGAAGTCACCGGGCGCACAAAGCGCCTCATTTCTCAGGCCGATGGTAGCCAGCGCCTCGAAACTCGCTCCCCCCGCACGAACCAGTCGGAAACCGACCAGTTCATGGATGGCCGCAAACCCATTCTCGTCTTCAGCGATGCAGGCGGAACGGGGCGTTCCTACCATGCCAGCCTTGACGCACCCTGCCAGAAGCGCCGGGTGCATTTCCTTCTAGAGCCGGGCTGGCGCGCTGACCGGGCCATCCAGGGCCTCGGCCGCACCCACCGCACTCATCAGGCGAACACCCCCCTATTCAGGCCGGTCACGACCAACTGCAAAGGTGAGCTGCGCTTCACCAGCACGATCGCGCGGCGCCTCGACAGCCTTGGGGCATTGACGCGTGGCCAGCGCCAAACCGGCGGCCAGAATCTGTTCGATCCGGCGGACAATCTCGAAAGCCCTTATGCCAAGGCGGCGCTCACCAGCTGGTTCGGCCTCCTCGCAGAGGGAACGCTGAAGAGCGTGACCTTGTCCGACTTCGAGCAACGCAGCGGATTGACGATCGTCTCCCAGGATGGCGTGCTCGAAGAAGACCTTCCCCCGATCCAGCGGTGGCTCAACCGCATTCTTGCCCTGCCGATCGGCATGCAGAACGCAATTTTCGATGAGTTTCTCGGGCTCCTCGAAGCCCGGGTTTCCGCGGCGCGTGAGGCCGGTTCTCTCGATGTGGGCGTCGAAACGATCCAGGTCGAAAGTGCCGACGTCATCGAAGATATTGTGCTGCGGACGGATGCACGGACCGGGGCGACCTCGCACCTCCTCCAGCTGGCGCTCAGGACGCGTACCCGGCCAATCACGCTGGAAAGGGTGAAGCAGCGCCTCGAGCTGTCGGACGGGTGCATGCTGATGCACAATACCAAGAGCGGCAGGGCGGCGCTGGCTGAGCCGTCCCGGCATTTCATGACCGATCGGGGCGAACTGATCCGCCGCGTCATTCTCCACCGACCGCTGCGCCGCGAATACCATCACCTTGATGATCTTGCCGAGTCTGCGTGGGCGGAATGTCCTCGGGAGACCTTCGAGCAACTTTGGTGTGCCGAAGTCGCCGAGCTGGCCGAGAAGCTGACAACCGAGAAGATCTACCTCGCCACAGGACTGCTGCTGCCGATATGGTCGAGCCTTCCGATCGACTATCTGGAAGTGAGGCGAATCGTCGATGAGGAGGGACGCAGCTGGCTCGGCCGCATCGTTCACGAGCTCGACGTCGCAAACCTTTTGCAGAAGTTCGACATTACCTCGAATGTCGAACTCTCGGAGCAAACGATCCTCAAGGCGCTCGGCGAGCATCGGACGATACCTATCAAGCAACCGTTCGAGGCCACCATCAAGTCCTCGCGGGTCGCCAACGAGCAGCGCTACGAGATCGTTGGCGCCCCCGTCGATCAGCTGCCCTGGTTGAAGAGCATCGGCTGTTTCACCGAGATCATTTCGTTCCGCACAAGGGTGTTCATTCCGACAACGGCAGCAGAGGCCGTGCTGGCGGCGCTCCTGATGCGGTGATGGGAGGCAGCACCGAAGGCGCTGAACCCACGGTGACTGCGACAAGTGCACAGGATCTTGGATGCTTGAACCCGACAAACAAGGGGAGGGGGAGGGGATCTGTGCCCCGGTGATGGCCGGGAGCAGATCAGGAGTGACCGAGATGCTGATTCCCTTTTCCAAGCTCTATTTGAGCGATGCGAACGTGCGCAAAACACGCAATGACCAAGACGACGCGCAGCTTTCTGCGGACATCGAGGCCCGCGGCCTCCTGCAGAACCTGCTGGTGACCAAGAGCAAGAAGCGCGGCCAGTTTGCGGTGATCGCCGGTGGCCGCCGCCTGCGGGCCATTGGCATGATCATTGATCGCGGGGCCTGGGCTGCGGATGCCGAAGTAGAATGCAAGCTGCTCGAGGGTAGCGAAGAGACGGCGGGCGAAGCCTCGCTCGCCGAGAACTTCCAGCGGGTCGGCATGTCTCCGGCTGAAGAATGCCGCGCCTTCCAGCATTTCATCAAGGAAGGCAGCGATATCGCGGCCGTAGCCAAGCGCTTCGGACTCACCCAGCGGTTCGTCGAAGGCCGGCTGCGCCTTGCTAATCTGGCAGCGCCGATTTTCGAGGCACTCGCCGCCGGTGACATCACCCTCGAAATCGCCAAAGCTTATGCTGCGACCGACCAGCACGAAGTGCAGATCCGCGTCTTCGAGCAGATGCGCCATGCCTACAACCCCAGCGCCGACGCCATTCGCCGCATGGTCGCCACCGGCTCGATGCGCGGTAATGACCCTATCGCGCTTCTGATCGGCGAAGATGCCTATGTGGCTGCCGGCGGCAAGGTCGAGCGGGATCTGTTCAGCGATGCGGGCGAGGATCGCTGGATCGATATCGATATCGCGCACCGGCTCGCCTCCGAAAAGATGGAAGCGGAAGCCGAGCGCCTGACCTCGGAGACCGGTCTCGCCTGGATCAGCCCGGTGGCCGCCAGCAATTCCTGGCAGGCCCGCAGCGAGATGGGCGTCTCCGCTGTCCGGCTCCCGCCCGTGCCCCTCTCGGAAACGGCGCGCGCCCGCATCGACGAGATCGATGCCCGGATAGATGAGATCAACGCGATCTTCGATGAAGGTGAAGAGCAAGAGGACGTCGATTTCGGAAAGCTCGAGGCCGAATACGAGGCTCTCGATGCCGAACGCAGCGACCTCAACAATCCGGTTCGCGAGCTGCCTGAAGAATGGCGCGGTGAAGTCGGCCGCTTCCTCGTGCTCACCACCCGCGGCGAGATGGTTCTCGAGGCCGATTACTACAGCGAGAAGCGGCTGTCGTTCGAGACCGATGACCAAGGCAATGTCACCGCAACGGCAGAAGAGCCAGCGCCGACCTCAGGGAGCCGCGCAAGTGGTGCTCCCGCACGGCCTGAGGCGATCGCACCCGGAAGCGAGAAGCCGATCAGCGCGAGGCTGTTCGACGAGCTCGCCGTTCAGCGCCGCAATATCCTGTCGGCCTGCCTGCTTGGCGATCCGGGGCTTGCCCTCGATTTCGCCATCTTCGCGCTCGCGGACAATCGCAGCTATGAGGGGAAGGGCACCTCGATCAAGGCGGGACGGCCGAGCGATCCTGCGACCGGCGAGGTTCCGCAATCAGCGGCCGAGGGCATTCTCGCCGAGGCCGAGGATGGTCTCGACAAGGCGTGGCAGGAGCAGGGCAGTGTTGCGGCCCGTTTCATCGCCTTCCGCGACCTCGAAGATGACGCTAAGGCGGCCTGGCTTGCCTATGCGGTGGCGCTCTCGCTCGAGGCCAAGAAGGGCTATGGATCCGAGTATCATCCGGTTCATGCCGTGCTTGGGTCGATGCTCGATGTCGACGTTGCGGCTCTGTGGCGGCCGACTGCCGAGAATTTCTTCGACCGGGTGAGCAAGACTTCCTGCCTCGCCGCGCTGACCGAGGTTGGCGGAAGTGACCTCGCTGCGCGCTATGCGGCGTCCAAGAAGGCGGACCTCGCCAAGACGTGCGAGACGATCTTCGCCGGTAAGGCGATCATCGAGCAGGAGGTCAAGGAAGCCGCCCTTGCCTGGCTGCCCGAGGCCATGAAGTTCAGTGCGGCCATGCCGGAGGGCGCACAAAGCGCTGATCCTGATGCCTCCGAAGACGGCAAGGCCGACATCGACGCGATCGAGGGGGTGGTCGCACTGCCGGATGCCGAAGAGGAACCCGAAGGCGCCGCCACAGACACGGCAGTGGCTGCCTGAACGCCTCACCCTCCTCCTGATGTCCTGGCCCGGTCGCTCACTCGAGTGGCCGGGCCTTCTTCTTCCACGAAGGGAAATGCCGATGCGCCGCGGACCAAAGCGCGATGTCGCGCAGGAAATTACCAATCTCATCATTGCACGGATCGAGGCCGGCACAATGCCCTGGCGGCGGCCCTGGAAAAAGACCGGGGCAGGGGGCGCGCCCTTGCGTGCAGGCGGACTGCCCTACACCGGGATCAATCGCCTCTATCTCTGGGCTGTCGCCGACTGCTTCGGCTACGCCTCGCGCTACTGGATGACCTATCGTCAGGCTCAGGAACTGGGCGGGCAAGTGCGCAAGGGTGAGACGGCCGAGCCGAGCATCTATTTCAACAGCACGAGCAAGACCGACGTAGATCAGGCGACTGGCGAGGAGACGTCGAAAACCATCCGGTTCATGCGATCCTACAGCGTTTTCAATGCCTCGCAGATCGAAGGCCTGCCGCCGCATTTCTATCCCAGTCCGGTCCCCGAAGCACCGCCGCAACCCTCTGTGAAGGCAGCGGCCATCCAGGCCTTCTTTGCTCCGATACCTGCTGATATCCGCCATGGCGGTGACCGTGCATTCTTCTCTCCGGGCGGAGACTATATCCAGCTTCCAGAACGCGGCGCCTTCCGCACCGAGGACGGATATGTCGCCACCAAAGCGCACGAACTCGGCCATTGGAGCGGGCACCCCTCGCGGCTCGCGCGCACATTCGGCAAGCGGTTCGGCGACAAGGCCTACGCCTTCGAGGAACTGGTCGCGGAGCAGGTCAGTGCCCGGATCTGCTATGAGCTGGGCCTCCCCGCAGACCTCCATGAAAGCCACGCCAGCTACATCGCCCATTGGCTCGATATCCTGAAATCCGACAAGACCGCGATCATCACGGCTGCCGCCAAGGCCGATCAGGCTTTCAACCTGCTTGCAGCCTATTCGGGCTATGAGAGTGAACCTGCGGAGGAAGCCCATGAAGAGGCGCCAGTTCCGGCTTACGCTTGAGCCAACCGCAGACGACGCGGTGCGGCTTGCGCAGCTGAGCCGCTATGCCAGCGACCTTGCGAGCAGAGGTTCTGCGGACATTGGCGCAGCGCTCGGCGGCCATGTTGGGGTGCTGTTCCCCGGGCGGAACCGTCATGCGGTCCTGGAGAGCCTCCTCGGCAAAGGAGAACCCGGTTGGTCACTGGTGTCCGATCCGGGGCAGGGCGGCTCCCTGGTTATCCAGACAACCGAGGCTGGCGCTGCGGTCTCGGCGATTGCGAGAATCCTCGAACAGGTCGCTCCCGGGGCTCTCTTGCGGCCGATGATCTATGAGCCACTGTCCCTGAGAAGCTCAGGGAAACATCACCGCAGTCTGCATTGAGGGGAGGGGGAGGAGGCCATTGCACTTGCAATGGAAAGGAAGCCGCATGTCCTGCGACATCGATTATCGTTACCGCCGCGCGCTCGAGCCCTATGGGCTGACGACGTTCGAGACCGCGCTGCGAGCATTGAACGAGGCCGTCGATGATGTGCGCCTCGCAGGCCGGCAGGTCGCCACCTGTCCCGCGGTTCTGCTCCTCACTCGCCACCTTCAGCGCATTGCCGACGGAAGGCCGACAACCTGCGAGGCCGACGACCAGATCTTGCGGGCACAGTGCATCGAGCGCCTCGGCGAGCTCAAGCACCGACCTGCGATCATTGCGCTGGTCAAGCGCGGGATCGACTATCGTCCTGAAGAACTGCGACACTACCGGCGCGAGGGTACGCGCGCGCTGCGCCAGATCGCAGCCGGGATCGGGCTCGATCATTCCGCCTACCGCATCAGCTACTACACCTCGCAGGAGGCCCTCGCCGGTGAGCATGTGCTCGAAGCAGACGGTGTCTACATCCGCATCAGCCCCGAGCGGTTCGGCGAACCGGGTCTCGCCTGGCGGAACCCGTTCTGGAAGCCCCCCGGCGCGGTCATGCGCAAGGCTCCGATCACCGCGCTTGCCGACATTCCGGCACTCACAGCGCGGATCGCCCGCGAACTGCAAATCGCACCTCCGGCTCAGCCGGGGCTCATCTGAAGGACACGCACATGGGCTGGCTCTACATGCACCGCGCAGGGATGGGAGGGCATGAAACGCCCAAAGCCTATCTCGACGATCAGCTGACCTACGAACGGGAGGCCTGCGAAGATGCTCCGTTCCGGGGGTGCCGGGTCCTCAAGAGCGTTTTCACCGGCAGCACCTACTATGCAGCCGTCGAGCGCTACGGTGAAGATCGCGAGAGGCTCTACGTGACGGCGGTTATCTGCCTGGTCCACTGGAACCCGAAGGCGGCCGATGGCCTGATCTTCGGCTACAAGGACATGGATGAGCAATCTGGCCCCGTCGAGGCGAATTGCCCGCGAAGCATCCTGGAACTGCTCACCTCATCCTCGCACCCCTATGCCCTGGACTGGCGCAACCGGTGTTACGCCATGCTGCGTCTCAAGGAGCGAAAGGTTGCCGATGGCGACATCCTGCGGCTTCCCGAACCGCTGCGCTTTACTGACGGCAGCGAACACCGCGAGTTCCGGGTCAGCAAGCGCGGGAGCAAGATCGAGCTGCGGACACCCGATGGCTTCGGGGCCTATCGTATCTCCCGGCTGATGGAGCGGCGCTTCGAGATCATTCGTCCCGCCCGAAGGATCAAGACCTTCTTCCCGATAGCCCAGTAGCGAGGGCCTCTTCCATGACTTCTGCCAGCCTCGATCCGCGCCGCCGTGTCCTTTGCGGGCGGGCCAATGCCGAGCGCGTCGCCATCCGGATGAGCGCGAAAACCGGGAAGAGCCACGCTGTGGTCAGAACCGGCAACACGCTCCAGCCCTTCTGTGTCATGCCGACGGGAGAAAACCCACCCGGTGCGATCGAACTGCAAGTTGTCGTCCTGTGACGAACTCGGCGCCAGCCCTATGGCAGCTTGAAAGCCATGCAGAATGACGCTATATCGCGTCAGAAGTCATGGAGCTTTGCAATGGCGATTCAGAACTATGCGGACAATGGCGCGTTTGCTCCGCGCAAAATCGTCGATGCGCTGCGCACCACCAGCGACGAACTGGCGCGCTCGCTGGGTCTCGGCAAGGACGCGATCCAGCGCAAGGACCGGATTGCCTCCGATCGTACCCAGCGCCGCCTTCGGCAGATGGTCGAAGTGCTCAACAAGGTCGAACCGCGGTTCGGTTCAGCCTTGCTGGCCTATGCCTGGTACCGCTCTGAGCCGCTGCCGGGCTTTTCGGGCCAGACTGCAATGCAGCTTGTGCAGAACAACCGGGCCGATGACGTTCTGACCTATATCGACGCCGTCGACGCCGGCATTCACGCCTAGCCTCATGCACTTCACCGGGCTGCTCTACCGCGCCCACAATCCGGTCTGGTCCCGCGAACCCCTCTCAGGGGAGGGGGCGGCCCGGTTTGGCGGACGGTTCAATCGCATCGGGCGCAGCGCGCTCTATACTTCCCTCGCCCCAGAGACCGCGCTGCGCGAGGCCAATCAGGTTGGCACCCTCCAGCCCACCACGCTCGTCGCTTATCAGGCCGATATCGGATCGTTGCTCGATGGCCGCGATGCGGCTGCATTGCGGCCTTTCGGTATCGCACCGGCTGAGCTCGCCGACCCGGCGTGGCGCGATCGGATGCTCTCAGGCAAACCGGTCCCGACGCAAGATCTGGCGGAGGCCGCGATCGCGCAAGGCTATGTGGGCATTGTCGTGCCGAGCTACGCCCGCGGCGCTCCCGCCGACGCTCTCAACCTTGTCCTCTGGCACTGGGAAGGGCGCATCACGCTCGTAGATGACGACGACCGGCTTGGCCTGCGCGATCCCTGATTTCTGCCTGTTAGGCCGGCAAGCTGATGCCTGCCTAGTCTTCGATCCGGCCGCCAAGCGACGGATCGAGATACCACGAGGGTCCCTCGACGAAGTCGGCCGAGCGTGCTGGAACGGGCCCGTCGGGCTCACTTGCGACATAAGGATTGACCTGCGGTGCAGGCCTCTCGCCGGAGCGAAGGAGCTTCCCCGACATTTCGCAGCGAGGGCGCAGGAGATCGAGCAGCCATTCGAGATCATCCAGCATCTGGACGATGCCGCGCCCCGCCAGCGTGTAGTAGAGACACCGCTGATAATCATCGCACTGGCACGAAAGCACCTGCGTCAGCTTGTTCTTGGCACCGGGTGTGCCCTGGAAAACCCCCTGCAGCGCTTCGTAGAGTTCGCGCGCCGAATAATAGGCATCGAACGCTTCTATCCCGATAGAGGCATTGGCGAGCGAGCGCCGCGTAGGCGTCACCAGTGGGTCAACCGATGCATCGCGCAGCGTCAGATCGAGGTCGAATTGGCCGAGATCGAATACCTTGTTCATAAGACAAAATTCCTCTATGTGACGAACATAGAGTGAACAAAAGGGGCGGTCAAGAGCGTCAGACCATGTGGTTGGTGGCCAAGGACACCACAGGTAGCACCGGGCGCGTCGCCATTGGCGACGGTCTGCGAGCAGCCTTGGTCCGCTGGTACACGGGCCATGGCAACGAGGCCGATCACCGGGCCTGCGTCTCTCTCGTCGTGACAGCGCGCGAGAATCACAAATGGCTCGCCTGCGATTGTCTGGGCGAGGTCACCGCGCCGCCGCTGCTGAGCCCGGCCTACCTGAGCTTTCAGGAAACCTATTACCTGCGGCGGCTGACTTCGAGGCCGATGCATGCGCCGGCGTGTCCATTTTTCCTGCCCCAGGCACCGCCGCGCATCCGCGAGACAGCAAGGGATTCGCTCTACGCGCTCGATGTTCCAGATGGCCTGTTCAACGCGCACCAGAAGGCGCCGGAGAAACTCGCCCAGAAACCGGACCACAGTGAGCCAGACGACCGGTCGCGTGGTGTTGCAATCCCGCGCCTCGGCAAACTGCTGTGGCTGCTGCTCGAGCGGGCGGGTTCCAACGTGCTGCGCGAGCTTCCGCCAGCAGGGCCACGGGAGGGCTCGATCAGCCAGGAGATGCGTTTCCTGCGCCGGGCTGCGCAAGGTCTCGAGATTGCGCCCGGGGTTCCGCTCTCGGCCCATCTCTACACGAACGCCATCGATTACGAAAAGCGGCGGGTTCACGCCCGGCTGCGCGCTGCGGCCGAGAGATGGCCTCATGAATTCGCGCCCCAGGCGTTTCTTCTGCTCGAGGCCAATGCGGTCACTTCCACCGAGATCGTCACCGGTCTCGGCACGATCTCGGTCCGGAACCGCATCCAGCACACCGGGATCATCCGCGCCGAAGTTGAGCCGCCGTTCCTTGTGCTCGCCGTCGTCGGCGAGCACAGCAGGAAGGAGGGCTATGTCGCGCTGCGCGCCTACGCTCAGCCTGTCTTGAGCGGCAACCAGTTCGTGCCGACAGAGCGAGACCACGACCGAGACGTTCTGCGGGCGCTCCAAGACGCGCAGTATATCCTGCGACGCCGGGACATCCGGATGGCGGTGAAGAAGATCCTCTTCGATCTGCCATTTGCGGACGTCTCCGTAAGGCCGGATTTCCTGATCGCCCTTCTCGACGACAACACCGGGCAGGAGTGCCGCTTTGCGCTGCAAATCCTCCAGTCGTCCGACGAGGATTATCTCGCCCTCAGGGCAATCGAGCGGACTCGTCTTTCGCAGCTTGGACCGGTGGCGGCCCTCGCTCTTGGAGACGTCACGCCCGAGATCGTTGCCCGGACCGCTCTCGGGATCCTGAGCTGAAGAAGAGGGGGAGGGTCTGAGCGAACCTGCAACAGGAGAGTTCGCTCATGCCATGTTTTGCCCCATCACCGCGTCCCTCCACTTCCATCTGGGGCGCCGTCCAGCAGGCCGATCAGCTGGCCCCCGGCATATGGTCAGTTATGACCGCCAGCCACGGCGGTATCATTCTGTCCGATCAGAGACAGGCCGCCATGCCAGCGGCGCTACGGATCGAAGGCGGGGCCTACGAAGAAGATTGCGATTGGGGGCTCCCGATCCTTGCCTTCACCAGCGAGCTTGAAGGGCAGGGCTCCTGCTCTGCGGGCTTGCTGCAGCTTGCCCGCGATACTACCCGATGTTGGCACCCGGACCGCTTCAGCGCCTTCACCGGCGAGGCCATAGAGGAGAATTCCTCTGCGATCCTGCGGACGCGCAAGGCCTATATGGCCGCGATCGGCGAATTCTGCGTGACCAGCGCCTGGGGCGATTGGGCCGAGTGGGTGCCGGACGGCAAAGTCGGCGTGATTGCCCGGCAAGTCGAGCGCGTCGATCACCTTGGCCGCCCAACCTATGGCGAGGCCGAGGTCTGCGCGCTCATCGCCAAGGACCTCTACGCCGCGCGCGGCGAGGTTAAGGCGCTGCGTGATACGGCGCACGACATCATCCCGATTCCTGAAGCCCTGCGACCCAAGCGCGTTGGCTGAAGAGCAGGCCAAGGCAGCCGGGCTCCGGCCAGGCATCAATCCGCTGTTCTGAAGGGAAGGGGGAGGGGAAGGGCGAAACAGTGCGATGAAGGACCCCTTGTCATGAACCCGACAGTTATTCGACCCAGCGTCAGCCCGAAGACGATCACCAAAGTCACGCGCCTCTTCAATGGCACCATCGGCGATATCCTCGGCGAGCTCCTCCAGAACAGTCGCCGCGCGGGCGCTTCCCGGATCGATATCGCCTGCTGCGCGGATCAGGACGCAGCGCGCCTGACCCTTGTCGATGATGGAACCGGAGTCGCCCATCCGCAGACCATGATTGCGCTGGGGGATTCGGGCTGGAGCCAGCACATCCATGAGGCCGAAGACCCGGCAGGCATGGGTGTCTTCAGCCTGGCGGGCAAGGAAACCCGGATCAGCTCGCGTCATACCGATGCCGACATCGGATGGTCGGTCCATGTCCCAGCGGATGGCTGGACCGGTGCGCAGGACATTGCCGTGCAGCCCCTTGCTCGCCCCGTCGGGACGACAATCAGCTTCCTGATGCCCGGCGTGAGCGAGCAGACCACCGAGCGGATTCTGCGCGAGGTCGCGAAGTTCTACCCGCTGCCGGTGTTCTTCAATGGCACGGAAATGCCACGCGAGGACTTTCTCGCCAAAGCAATCTACATCGCCGAGTGGAACGGCAGCCAGATCGGCGTGTTCGAAGGGCGCGAATACCACCAGGACCCCACCACGAATTTCTATGGGATGGTGCTCACCCGCAAGCTTGCCAGCGTCTCGGAGAGCCTTGGCGGCAAAACATACCATGCCCGGCTCGATATCGGGGCCACCCCGGGCCTTGCCCTTGTGCTCCCGGCGCGCAAGGAATTCGTCGAGAATGCCGCGTTTGCGGCGCTGCAGGCAGCGTGCAGGCGCACGATCTATGCCGCGCTGGCGCACAGAGGCCAGCACCGGCTTTCCTTCGAGAACTGGAAGGAAGCGCGCGATCTTGGGGTTGCCCTGCCGGAGGCCGACCCCTGCCTGCCCCGCTGGCATGCTGCCATTGCGGAGAGCGACAACGTCAATGTCGAGTATGAGGAAATCGCAGCAGGTGCGGACACGATCCTTGTCGCGGATCTTGAGCCCGATATTGCCCAGGGACTGGAGCGCGCGCTGCGCGACCACCCCTTGCGCCCGCACCTCGTCGAGAACCATCCCGCATACGCTGGCTATGGCTGGTATGACGCGCTGCATCAGCTCGGCAACGTGCGCTTCTATGTTGCAGCCGGAGAGCGCGACCACGTCATCGCCGAAAACGGCAGCTTCCCCCCGCTCGATGACCATGTTCGTGCCGAGACGATCGAGCTGAGGTTCTGCGTCTTCCACCGCGCCAGCGTAACGCAGCGCGAGGAACGGATCTCGGCAGATGTCGCCTTCGTCCTCGGCGAGGATGGTTGGTACAGCGGCATCGACCAGATCCGCATTGCCTATGTTCCGGGTCCGGCGCTGACTCCTGAAACGCTGGTCGATCTGATCGAGAACGTCTGTTTCTGCGCGAACGACGACAGCGAGGCCGACTCCTGGGACACCCAGCACGAGCACTTCCTGCGCGATGCGCGCGAGCTCGCGGCCCGGGTGCTGCTCGGCGAGGACGAGGCCATTGCGGCGCGTATCCGCGACACGCTTGCCGGCATCCTCTGGGTCATTCCCAAGGACCGGCAGGTTGCCATTACCGTTGCTGCCGGGACCGCGATCGATGTTCAGCTTTCCGCTTTTCAACCTGCGGGCTGAGTCCCGCGAGGCCGTCCGGTTGTCCGCTCGTCGTCTCTTGGATCAGGAGGAGACCTCCAATGCATGACACATCTGACCTCACTTGCGCGCGGCAACGCACCGAGCGCATTGCGCTGCTCAATGATGCCGCGCGCCAGGGCCGTGACCGAACGGCCCGCATCGTCATGACCTCCGGGTTGCTTGCAGAATTCGGCGGCGACACGGTGGCACAAAGCATGATGGTTCAGGCTCGGTTGATGGCCGCTCTGCGCCATTGCACCTTCGCCCCGGATTCGCCCGAGCGAGACTTTGCAAGCATGGATGTCGATGGCATCAAGGTGCTGATGAAAGTCGATTATTACGACACCGAACTGGCATTCGGGTCCGAGGATCCGGCCAATCCAGCGATGACACAGCGCGTCATCACGCTGATGCGGCCAGCGGACTACTGATGAGTTCAGGGGCTGACATGTCAGTGCGCCGCGGGGCATCGGCCCAGTTAAGGGTGGGGAGGTAACGAGCGCATGAGCAGGCACAAAGTACCGCTTCGTGACGGGATTGCTGCTGCCAGTGCCTATGTCGGATGGGACCGACCGCTTCAGACCTATTTCGCGCAGGTTCTGAGCGCTCCTGACGAAGACGGGGAGGAAATCGAACTCGTATGGGTCGGAACCGCTTTCGGAGAGCTGCCCCGCGCGGTTGACGCAATCCGCGCGCTCGAGCCCTATTGCCATATCGAGGCAAGTCTTGCCGCACAGCTCGAGATCGACAGGATGGCCTGCCTCGCCACGCGCGATGGACCCAATCAGCTCGAAGCCAAGGCGTTCATGGCGCGCCTCAACCAGATCAAGGACGGGTCCGAGCCCGAAGCTTAGGTCGGTACAGACCGGGCCTGGCTCGTAGCAGGGCCGGTTCAGCTCCAATCCAACTATCGAGACTCCTCAGCCCTCTGGGCTGGACAGGATGACGCGCGCCTGCGGTGGCTGGCGCACGGGCCGGGCCAGGGGCCCGGAGGAGAGGGGGGATGGGAGAAGGTGTTCCGGACAAGGGGTTCGGACGGCATCAGGAGAACTTCGACATGAACATCGGCACCCTCAAGGCCAACGCAGAAGGCGTTCACATCGGCCGCATCACCACCCTGACCTTCAGCGCGACGGTTGCGCTGCGGGCCTTCGAATCCACCAACGAGCGGGCACCCAAGTTCGACCTCATGGCGCTCTCGGCGGACCGCCGCAGCTGGGTCAAGATCGGCGCGCTCTGGGAATACTCGTCGAACGAGACCGGCGAGTGCTTCCTCTCGGGCCAGATCGACGATCCCAGCCTCTCGGCGCCGATCCCGGTCGCCATGTTCCAGCAGAACGATGGCAGCTACAACGTCGCCTGGCGCCGCTCGAAGCCCAAGGCCTCGCTCGACGGCTTCGGCAGCGAGAGTGAAGGCGCCCTGCCGCCGCTGACTGCCACCGGCGACGAACCGGCCAGCGACCGCAGCGTTGACAGCGGTGCTGCCACCGGCGACGGTCTGGGCGACAGCACCGCTCCGGCACCCAAGGGCAAGACGCGCGCGAGCGTCGACGCCTGACCGGGACAAGCCCCCCGTGACCGGTGCCGCGACCCGCGCCGGTCACATCGGGAAGGCCCGTCCGCGCATTCGTCGCGGGCGGGCCTTTTCTTTGCCCGGTGCTTGCAAGCCGAGCCGACCTGCAGCGGAAACTCTGCCTGCGAAAGAGAAGGGGGAGGTGCCGTTCAAGCAAAGGAGGCTTGAATGGCACAGACAAACTGGACTCTCGATCTTGGCGGGGCTCCGTGGAACGAAGACTGCGCGCAGATCGGCCACACCCCGAACTTCGACCTCGTGAATACCGCAGAAGTCACGCTCTACAGGGCTGCGCTGATCGCGGTCGCCGGGCCTCCGCCCGCCGGGATCACCCTGCGGATCAAGGCTAACGCCCATGATTTCGGGACCTACCGGACGGTCGAGGCGAGCGTCGACGACGAACAGGACGATGGTAGCCATGCCAGCTATATCGAGACCCTCGAGACCGGCTTCGCCTTTTGGCATCAAGCCGGGTTTGCACCGCCTGAATTCGGCAAACTGACAGCGAGCAATCAGCTTGCGGGTTTCGTCGTGGATGCCGTCGCAAGCGCGCTGCGGATCACACGGCCGAGCAGCACCGGCGCATTCTTCCCAGCGTCCTCCGGACCGCTTCACCGGAACCTCACCGCAGCCTTTCCGGAGGCGGCGCAGCGCGCCTTTTCCGAAGCGAGCCTGCCATGCTGACCGACAGCGAGCGCTTCGCCTTCAGCGTCTGGCGGATCCATGCGTTCGCCTCGACGGGCAATGCCTACGACGCCGTGCAGACCGACGAGAGCATCGCAGCCGGTGACACCCTGCTTGTTCTCGATGAACGGGTTGTCGGTGTCGCGATGACTTGGCCTTTTGCCATCACGGCACAGCCGGGCAAGCTTCACGCGGTCTGTGCGCCTGGCGCTGGCGAAACCCTTGGGCACATTGAAAGGGCGCTCGATGTTCCAGACGGGTCAATCGCTCGAGCCTGCCGCCTCGCAAGGACACTGGGCATTGCGATTGATGCGGGCCTCGTCCCGTGGCTGTCTGAGCCGCTGGCGAGAGATGGGGACGACTAGCGCGGCGAGTGGCGCCACAGAAATCTTGCTATTTTGGCAATAATTGCTATTTTAAGGCCAAGAGGAGATACCACCATGCCAGCGGCGGCGAATGAGCACCCCAGGGTTCCCCTAACCCAGTTTCACAACAACACCGGC
The DNA here is from genome assembly GCF_000807925.1 of Novosphingobium subterraneum. Taxonomy (GTDB): domain Bacteria; phylum Pseudomonadota; class Alphaproteobacteria; order Sphingomonadales; family Sphingomonadaceae; genus Novosphingobium; species Novosphingobium subterraneum. Next base: position 68,523 of record NZ_JRVC01000001.1, read on the forward strand.
GAGTTCCTCGATCTGGCAACCAAGCAGCCGGTCGTCCTGACCAGCCATGGCCGCGAGCGGCATGTAATCGCAGATAGCGAGTATTTCCGCCATCTTGAACAGGCGGCACGCGGTGTGATCGCCGGCCACATGAATATCGAAGCTGTCGCTTCGTCCGACATGACCGGAGCCGACCGCAAGGCTTTTGCCAATGCACGGCCTTCGGCCAGTGAACTTGCCAATGACCGCTGGGAAGACTGACCGACCCGCCGCAGGCCATATCCTCCGTTACGTCTATCTCTTCGAGGAAGAGCAGAGACGAGGCCGCGACGAAGGCGTCAAGGAACGCTTCGTCGTCGTCGTGGGTGTGGACGGCTCGCGCTATCTGGTTGCCGAGATCACGACCAAGGGCGAGGGGCGCAAGAACGCCATCCCCATCCCCGATGAGATCGCACGCACAGCCGGGCTCGTTCCGGGTAGCGCGATTGTCGTTTCGGAATTCAACCGGTTCACCTGGCCCGGGTTCGACATCAGACCCCTGATGAAGCAGCCCGGGTACATTGCCGGACGACTCCCACCGCGGTTCACAGCAAAGATCATCGATGCCATCGGAGCCTGGGGCGCCGCTGCCGTCGATCGCGATTGATTTCCGGAACGCCGAGGCAGCCTGCTCCTTGGAGCCTTGTCTGATCGTGCATCAACGTCAGGCCAGTCACGCCGGCGTTGTGGATTGGCGCCGGAGGTGGCCGAGGTCGGGTATTCCGGATCAGTGCCGCAGAGGGACCTCTCGCTCACCGGGATCGGCAAGGGCGGGCGAATTATCCCGTGATCATCATCGTCAATAACAAGCCGGTACGCGGCGAAGTTGATGTCCAGGCGTGCGATAAGCTCCTGTGCCAACAGCACGTCCGCCGACCAGTGCCCATGCCTCTTTGGTCGAGCTTAGGGCCAACCTGCAGAAATGCGAGCCGTGTTGCCCGGCAAGCCGGGCTGCCCGCACCACCTCGATTTACGAGGTTCCCCGCGCGCGGAAGCGCGCGGTGTCCCAGCTCTCCCGCCGAGGCTCGACAAGGGCACCGGCGGACGAGCCGTCGGTACCAAGGAGGCTCTTGCAATGAACATCGTCAACCTCGTCGGCCGTCTCGCCAAGGATCCCGTTGCCCGCGACCGCAGCGACACCCGCATCACCGAACTGATCCTCGTGACTGAACGTCCGGTGATCCGCGACGGCAAGGTCCAGAAGGATCCGGAAACCGGCTACCCGGTCAAGGATGCCGAATTCCACAAGATCACCGTCTTCAACGGCCTCGGGCTCCCGCTGCGCCAGCACAAGGCCAAGGGTGACCAGCTCGCCGTGACGGGCCGCATCCACTACTCGCGCTGGCAGGACGCCGAAGGCAACGACCGCTATGGCTGCGAGATCATCGCCGAGAACGTCGAGTTTCTGTGATCATCAGGAGGGCGGCGCTTCGGTGCCGCCCTTCGCCGCGTTATTGATGGTGCGCACCCGAGTGCGGAGCGCAGGCCGGTTAGTTGCCGGTGGGATTTATCCTGGCACCACGATGACCACAGCTGCAGCGCAAGTGCCGGGCTACCATGTCCAGTTTGAGGGGGATCGACCTGGTGAAGCACTGATCGCGCAGCCGGGCCGCCGGCATGATGACTACACGCCTGCAGCGGCCGCACTCGATCTGCGCATTGAGGCCATGACGAACGAGATCGGCGACAGAATCGAGGCGTTTGGTTCCCATACGCCACCGAGAACATATAAAGAACTTTATCGTCAAGGGATGCCGAAGGGGAGGTTGGCGCCTGCCGGCCTATGGCCGGCATCGCACTTTATTCCGCCGGGCTGCCGGCAGCACACAAGCCTTGCTCGTGTGCTGCGTCTGCGACCGGCGTCACCGAGTCCCTGCCGGGTCTCGGCCCGTTCGGGTGGCGATCGCTGGCGCGGTGAGCTTTGCCCAAGCCATGCGTTGCTTTCGGTTCCGCAGGGTATGCTCTTATGTCCGGTTTAGGGAAGCAGTTTGATCGCGCCGGATGACCGGAAGTGGGTGGAAAGGCGAATGGCAGCATCTGGACGACCTGTCGGGTAAGATCAAAACTCGATGTGCACACCAAAGCCCGGGCGCGGGGCAATGGTGGCGCTGCCAGAATGGGCGGCAACGATTGCCGCAACCATGGCCAGCCCCAGACCATGGCCGGGTGTGGATCGGCTGCGGTCTACCCGTGCAAACCGATTAAAGAGGTCTGGCGCCTCATTCTCGCTCACGCCCGGACCATCATCAGTGACGGCGAGGCTGATGCCATTATGGGTGCTTTCGAGGACGATGTGGACGGTCGTTCCCTGCGGCGTGTGCTGCGCGGCATTGTCGAGCAGGTTCGTGAGCATCTGTTGCAGCAGTCTGCGATCGCCGCGCATAGTCAGGGCGGGCGCAATGCTGGTTACAAGCTGGTGGCCGCTGCTCTCCATTGAGGGTCGGAACGCCTCTGCCACATCGGTCACCACCGCGGTGAGATCCACCGTCTGGAAGTGCGCGCGGGCGGCCATACCTTCGACCTCCGCAATCCGCAGCAGGGCGGAAAAGACCTCCAGCAACTCACCTGCTTCCCCGGCGGCAGCCTCGATGGCCTCGCGTTGAAGCACGGCGTCGTGCTCGTGCAGGGCCTCGTCGAGCCGGTTTTGCAAGCGTGTCAGCGGCGTGCGCAGGTCGTGGGCAACATCGCTTGAGACCTGGCGCAGGTTCTCCATCAGGCCGGCGATCCGGTCGAGCATCCGGTTGAGCGTCGTAGCCACGCCGTCGAACTCGTCGCCGGCCCCGGCTAAGGGAACCCGCCGCGACAGATCGCCAGCAATGATCGCAGCCGCAGTCTGATCGATGCGGGCAAGGCGGCGGCGTGTGACGATACCCACCAGCCAAGCCGCACCGATGCCGAGTAGCAGCATCGCGCCGAATGCGCCGAGAAACAGCTGGATGAAGCGGATGTCCATCTCGTCGATTGCGGCGCGATCCGCTCCGACAAGCAGCCGGTAGCCACCCGGGAGGGCGGTGGTCAGCGTTTGCGCGATCCGCTCCTCGCCGCCCAACTTGTAAGGCAGCAGCTCGACATAGCCGGGCTTTGACGGGACAATCGTATCGAGCGATCCCGCTACGGGTCTGTTTTGAGCATCGACGAGCCGATAGCCGAGGCTTGCCGTGCTGCTCGCCGCCTCACGTCGACGGATGGCGGCAGCCACGCCCTCATGTCCGTCCTGCCCTTCGTCGATCAGCGCCTGCGTCTCGATGGCAATGCGGTGATCGAGTTGCAGTTCGAGCGCCTCATGGGTGGTTTCGAATGCCACCGCGCCGATCACGAGTGTCGCCAGCGCAAAACCCATGGCGACGGCGGCCACCAGACCGAAAGTGCCGCGCCACCAGCGCTTCATCCGCCGTCCCTGATGAGATAGCCCGCGCCGCGCACGGTCTCGATCGGATCGCTGTCGAACCCGGCATTGAGCTTGGACCGCAACCGGCTGAGATGGGTCTCGACGATGTTGGTCTTGGGATCGAAGTCGAAATCCCACACCCGTTCGAGCAGCATGGTGCGGGTCATGATCCGCCCGGGGTGCCGCATCAGCTCGGCCAGAAGCGTGAACTCGCGGGGTTGGAGCGCGATCCTGCGTCCTGCACGCAAAACCGTGCGGCGATGCAGATCGAGCTCGATGTCGCCTGCGATCAGCCGGGCGGGCTCCGCTGCGGTCGAAGGACGACGACCGAGCGCATGGATGCGTGCCGCCAACTCGGTAAAGGCGAACGGCTTGACCAGATAATCGTCAGCTCCGCCTTCCAGCCCTTCGACCCGATCGGCAATTCCGCTGACTGCTGTTAGCATCAGCACCGGGGTGGTGTTCCCGGCAGCGCGCAAAGCCTTGACGAGCGCCAGCCCATCCAGCCCCGGCAGCATCCGATCGACCACCATGGCATCGAAGCCGCCATCGGTCGCCTGGAACAGCCCGTCGCGGCCGTCGCCGCTGGTCACCACCTGATGTCCCAGCTCGGCAAGGCCGCGGGCAATGAACTGGCTGGTTTCGGTATCGTCCTCGACGATCAGGATTCTCATGGGGTCATTCTAACGGCTTGGCACCGCTGCGCCAGCCACCGCCAAGCGCGCGGAACAGCGCCACCTGCGCCTGTGCAACCGCGAGTTCGGACTGCGCGAGCGACAGCTCGGCCTGCGCCAATGTCCGGTCGGCGTCGATCCGCAGGAGTGGTGCCGCATCGCCAAGCCTGACGCGCGCCTCGGCGCGGCGAGCGTAGAGACGCCCTTCGTCGCGGGCTTCGGTCAGCGCGCGGTTGCGGCGCACTTCGCCATCATAGGCCGCAAGAGCCGTCTCGACATCGCGCAGCGCCCGGAGGACCGCCACATCCCATCCAGCCAGCGCTGCCCGCTCGGTCGCTTCAGCCTGTTCGATACGTGCGCGGGCCGGGGCCTGATTGGGAAAGGCCCAGCTCACCAGCGGCGACCCGGTCGCGACCAGCCCTCCGCTCAGCAGGCCGAGCGCCCCGCCAAGGTTGATACGGGGGTAGAGATCGGCACGAGCAACACCGATCCGCGCGGTGGCGGCAACAAGGCGCCGCTCGGCCTCGCGGATGTCCGGGCGGCGCAGCAGCAAAGCCGTGCCATCGCCGACCGGAGCCGCATTGCGCAGTTTGGGCGGCGCGCTGCAAGTCACGGGATTGCTGCGGGCCTCTCCTGCCGGACGACCTGCGAGAGTGGCGAGGCGGTAGCGCGCATTGGCCTGCGCGGCTTCCAACGGTGCGATGGTTGCCTTGGTCGAGGCGACAAGGTTGGCGGCCTGCGACACTTCCAGCGGGGAGACCTCGCCTGCCGCCAGCTGGCTGCGGATGATTGTCAGCGCGCGGTCCTGAAGCGCGACCTGCTCTTGCACGACGGCAAGGCTGCGGGTTGCGCCGCACAGATCGACATAGGCCAGAACCGTATCGGCGACGACCGCGACCTTTACCCCATCGAGAGCAGCGGCCTGCGCTTCGGCATCGGCGCGGGCAGCGAGTGCGCCTGAACGGAGCCGTCCGAACAGGTCTGCGTCCCAGCTGGCGGTCACCCCCAGATCGTAGTCGGTCGTCGGCACGTTGCCCGAGGCGCTGGGCTGATTGGCGGGCTTGTCGACGCCGAGACTGCTCTCGATCGTGGTCTGGGGAAGCCGGGCGGCTTGCGCCTGACGCAACGCCGCGCGCGCACCATCAAGATTGGCATAGGCCACTCTGAGATCGGCATTCGCCGCAAGGCTGGCCTCCACCAAGCGGTCAAGCACCGGATCATCATAGAGCCGCCACCAATCATCGGGCACAGGCTCGATAGAAGCGACCGGCAGGCTCGCGAACGGCCCGGCAGCGATCGTGGGATCGACCTTGGTTGCCGCAGGCGGGGCCGTTGTCGCACAAGCGGTCACCATCAGCGCCGCGACGGGGACTAGCCGCTTCATGCCACCGCCTCCGCAAGGTCCGGCTCGGGTGCCGGACGCTCCTTGCCAAAGCGGGCATAAAGCGCGGGCATCAGGAACAGGTTGAGCGCGGTCGATGAGATCAGGCCGCCGAGGATGACGATTGCCATGGGATGCTCGATCTCGTGGCCTGGCTTGTCGCCCGCGACCACGAGCGGCACCAGCGCAAGCCCGGCGCACAGGGCGGTCATCAGGATCGGCACCAGACGTTCCTGAGCGCCGCGAAGGATCAGGGCCGGGCCGAACTCCTCGCCCTCGAACCGTCGCAGATGATCGTAGTGCGAGAGCAGCATGATGCCATTGCGCGCGGAAATCCCGATTACGGTGACAAAGCCGACCAGCGATCCCAGCGACAGAACCCCGCCGGTGAGCGCGACCCCGATCACCCCACCGACCAGCGCGAAGGGCAGGCTGAGGCCGACCAGCGCGGTGATCCGCGTCGAGCGGAACTCCAGCCACACGAGCAGCAGGATACCGACAAGGCAGGCAAGGCCAACCGTCCACAGCCGCGAACGCGAATCCTTGAGCGCTGCATATTCGCCGAGAACCTCGGGGTGATAGCCAGTGGCGAAGGGCACCTCGCTCACTGCCGCCTCGACCCCGCGCGCTACGGCTCCGAGATCGGCATCGCTGGCAATGTTGAGCGTGACATCGAGACGGCGCTGGCCATCCTCGCGCTTGATCTCGTTGGGCGCGGGCACGATCACTACATCCGCGACATCGCGCAGGCGCACCGGCGCGCCGACTGGAGTCTGGATCATCAGATCGGCAAGCGCGTGCTGATCGCCGCGAATGGCTGGCTCGCCCCATAAGGCGACGTCGAAAGCCTTTTGGTCGCGGTAGATCTCGCCCAGCTTCGCGCCAGCGACGAGGGTCTGTGCCTGCCGCCGCACTTCTCCCGGCGTAAGGCCCAGTGTCACCAGATCGGCCGAGCGAGGACGGATCTGGATCTGCGGCACGAGCACCTGCTGTTCGACCTTGAGGTCGGTCACACCGGAAATGCTGGCGACCTTGCCGCGCACCCGCTCGGCTGCGGCGCGCAGCTCGTCCTGATCGGGGCCGTAGATTCGCACCACCACGGTCGCGCCTGCGCCCGAGAGCACCTCCTTGATGCGCTCGCGCAGATAGGTGAGCACGTCGCGGTAAAGGCCGGGATAGCCGTCAACCACTTCCTTGATCCGGGCAACGCTGGCGTCGTAGTCCGCCTCATCGTCAAGGCTGATCCACAGCTCGGTGAAGTTCGGGCCAACCACTTCGTCCGCAGCCTCGGCACGCCCGATATGCGCACCGAAATTGCGCACACCGGGGATCGCGCGCAGCTCCTTCGAGGCGCGGATCGTAATGCGGTCCATCGCATCGATACCGACGCCCGGCTTCTCGACGAAGTGCATCAGAAAGTCTGTCTCGCGGAAGTCGGGCAGGAACTGGTCCTTGAATCCCAGATAGCCCACGCCGGAAAGCAGCAAGCCGCCGGCGACGATGCCCATGGCAAGCCGTGGCCGATCGATGAGCCGGGGAAGGACGCCGAGGTAGCGCTGCTTCAGCGAGGCGACAAAGCGCGTGTCGCGATGCTCCTTCATCGGCGCATTGGGGAGCAGCATCAGGCACATCGCAGGGGTCACCACCAGCGCGACCAGCAACGATGCGGCAATCGCCAGCACATAGGCAATCGCCAATGGCCGGAAGAATGTCCCCGCCACCCCGCCGAGGAAGAAGATCGGCAAGAATACCAGCATCACGATCAGCGAGGCGAAGACCACCGCCGTGCGCACTTCGAGCGAAGCCGACAGAACTACGGCAAAGGCCGAGCGCGGTTTGCCCGCCTCGCGGTTCAGGCGAAGACGGCGGGCGATGTTCTCGACATCGATGATAGCATCGTCGACCACCTCGCCGAGCGCGATCACCAGTCCGGCGATCACCATTGTGTTGATCGTCGCCCCGCTCCACAGCAGCACGAGCCCGGCTGCGAGCAGCGACAGCGGGATCGCCACAAGGCTGATCGTCGCCTGCCGCCAGTCACGGGTAAAGGCGAACAGCACAATTGCGACCAGCACGCAGCCGATCATCAGCGCACGGGTCAGATTGTCGATCGACTTCTCGATGAAGGTTGCCGGGCGGAAGATCGTGGTATCGATCTTCACATCCTTGAGGCCCGGGCGCAGCTCTGCGACCGCCGCCTCGACATCGCGGGTCAGCTGGAGCGTATTGCCGGTCGGCTGCTTCTCGACGATCAGCATGAGGCCGGGGCCATCGTCGATGATCGCATTGCCGATGGGAGCGGCAAAGCCATCGGTCACCCGCGCGACATCGCCGACCCGAACTGGCGCATCGCCTGCAATCTTGATAACCGTGTTGGCGAGATCCTCGGAGGTTTGGATGGCGCTGGCCTGTTGCACCGGCAGCCGCTGGTTGGGCGTATCGACAAAGCCGCCGCCGCCGACCAGCACGGCATCCCCGGTTGCTGCGCGCAGCTCGGCGAGCGTCACGCCCGAGGCTTGCAGCCGGTCGGGGTCGGCAAGAACCTGAAGCTGGCGATCACGATAGCCCCACACCGCGACGTTGGCGACGCCCGGCACCGACATAAGCTTGGGCCGGATCGTCCAGCGCACCAGCTCAGACAGCTGCATCTGATCGAGCTTCTTGGAGGAGATGCCTATCTTCATGGCCCGGCTCGTGGACGATAGCGGCGGCAGCATAACAGGCGGGCGAGCAGCGGCAGGCAGTCGCGCCTGCACCTGTGCCACGCGCTCCTGCACCAGTTGGCGGGCGCGGATCACATCGGTGCCGCGCTCGAACAGGATCGTCACCGACGACAGCCCCAGCACCGACTTCGACCGCAGGGTTGCCAGATCAGGCACGCCATTGACCGCGGTTTCGATCGGCACCGTGATCAGACTTTCGACCTCCTCGGTCGACAGGCCCGGCGCCTCGGTCTGGATCTCGACAATGGGCGGAGCGAACTCCGGGAAAACATCAAGCGGCACATCGGCCGACGCGCGCAGGCCGAGCACCACCAGCAGCGCCGCCATGGCGAGCACCAGCACGCGCTGCTTCAGCGCGGAGCGAACCAGCCAGGCCAGCATCAGTGCGCGACCCCGAACTCGGTGCCGAACAGCTCGGCAGCGCCTGCGGTGACCACCAGCGTGCCAGGACGCAGGCCCCGCGAAAGGATCGCGCGGCCACCTTCCGTTGCTGCCACCTCGATGCGCTGGCGCACATAGGTGTCGGCTTCGGTCTTGGCATAGACCCATTCACCGCCATAGATGTCGCTCAGAATCGCAGAGGTCGGCACGGACAGCCCTTCGCTCCTTCCACCAGCAAGCGGGAGCGCGACGCTGACCCTCTGGCCGACGCGGTATGCCCGATCACGATTATCGAGCGCGAAATAGAGATCGACGGTGCCGGCCACTGCATTGGCAGATGGCGGCGCATCGACGGGCCGCGCCGATCGCTTGGCACCTTCCTGTCCAAGCGGCGAGACCAGCGCCGACTGTCCTTGTTGCAGCCCGGCAAGGTCACTCCCGAAAACCGGGACCCGCACCCAGACGTGGCGCTGGGTTCCAAGGCTCGCCACCGCAGGCCCGAGCAGGCGGCGCTGGGCAGCCGCAGCGTCGGCAGCAGCCTTTGCCGCACCAAGTGCTGCCGTCGCTTCATCGCGCGCGCGGATGCTTCCCGCTTCCTCGTCAACCAATGTCGAGGCGCGATCGTAGGCGACGCGCGCCAAGGCCAGTTGCGCCCTTGCCCGCGCAAGTTCACCATCGGCGGCCACCTGTTGTGCGGCGAGTTGTTGCAGGTTGCTGGCGGAGTTGATTGGCGCGCCGCCGACGCCCGCCGGGATGACGATCTCGCCGCTGGTCATGCGCACGGCCGATGCGGTGCCCGTCCCGATCCGCTCGGTTACAATCCCGAGCCGCTTCTGCGCTTCCGGCGTAAGCTTCAGGCGGACAAGTTCGGTCTCGTGGGCGATCGCCTCGCTGTGAACAGGTGGCTTGCCAGGCGCAGCGGGTTCGCTTCCGCAGGCGGTCAGGAGAATGGAAGGGACGAAAGCGACAAGGGCGAAGCGGTTTGGCATTCCTGCCGCATAAAGCGCCTACATTGGGGCAGTGTTGGCAAAGCTATACAATATCCCAATGTTGCAGCGTGATCCGCTGAAGTCTTGGGGTTACCATGCTTAGGGCAGCTATGGGGTCGCTTTCAGAATGTCGGCTTTCGGTAGCGACGTGAACGAAACTGCCGGGCCGCTTCAAGTACGGGTCATGCTCCTCGCGGAATGTAGCCGGGCACTGCCAAAGGACCCTATCGGTCCTTCCGATCCAGACGGACCGCCTTTCCGATAAAGCCCGGAGGATCTTGCACGAAATGCGCTGCGTCCGATTGGAGAACCGTCCTGATCACAGCTTCCCTGCTTGGCTGGATCATCGCACCTTCCGGCGTTGCAAAGACGCAGTCGAAATACTGCGCGAGCTCGCAGACCCCGCCGATCAATGGCAGCGAGATATCTGCCACGTCGAAGCGGACCTGGATTTCTTCGATGTATTGCTCATCGAAGCTCACCTGGATGTCGTCGTTCGGCTCGTCACCCCACACCCGGAGACCGGTGTAGGATCGCGGCTTCTCGGGCAACAGCGCGTCGAGTTTCGTGAACAGCACGTCCGCCTCTGCGATTGGCAGCGCCAGAACAGCCTCCTCGAGCTGCGTGCGGCTCATCCGTGCAGCGTCGACCCCTGCGATACGCGCCGCAGAGGCAGGGATCAGGTTGATGACGAACTGCCAGACGGCCATCACTCGAACATAGCGCCATTGCGGGGGCCGACAATGGGCTCATTACATGAACGCGGGAGCTGCTTTGCCGCACCCCGGCGCCGCCGCCCGTCCGGGCAGGGCAGCGCCCCTTACCCGCGAACGCGCCCTTCCTTGTCAGGAAGGCGTTCGCGGTCGGAGCTTTCCGACCGTAATGCGCGCAGCGGCGCGCAGGCGGGTCATTCGGCATCCTCCGTCCGGCCAAGTATCGGCTCAGGCTGTCGCTGCGCTTGACTTCGCCGCCCGCGCGGCGGCGCTGCCGGCCTTGCGGCATCGTCCCTGGCAGTCCGTCGCCTGCCGACCAACCCCGCCAAAGGGCCTCTCAAGATTGGTGGTGTTCCCGCTGTAACCCCTGCGCGGGGCCGAAGGGGCGGCCCGGCGTGGCGCTGATGCGCCTGACCGGGCCTGCCTTCGTCTCTCTTGCTCGGGGGCGGGAACGTCTCTTCCACACACAGGAACACCTGCCGAAACATATCGGTCTCCGGCGCTCGTCAAGGATCGCGGTTCCCCCAATTTTCCACACACGTGCCTGCTGCGCTGCGCTTGCGGCAAGTGCGCAGAAAATCGGCACCCCCACGCCCGCCATGGCGGCGGCGAGCATGGCTCGCCGTCCCTGACTGCACGCCTCCCAACCGATGGGTTGTCGGCCGTTCCCGATGTGGGGACGATTTCAACAATCGGAGGCTACCCATGCAGAAATTCAACAGCTTCGCTGATCTCGCCAATGCGCGCATCGAACTCGCCGACAGCCGTGACGGTATCGTCGAATCCTACGACGGTGCCTTTGTCGAGCACAGCGATCTTGCCAAGCTGAGCATCATCGATGAACCGATCGCAGCTGAAATGCCGGATCCCGACATGGCGCGCCGCGCCGTGGAGATGGCTATCGGAACGATCTTCGATGTCCTCAAGGACACGCGCATGGAGGAGTTCGCGCAGCAACTTGCCTGGGGCATGGTCAACTCGTTTCACATGACCGCCCGTCTGGCCGAGGGGCGCGAAGACGATGCCGCCAAGAAGCTGGGTGAGGTCGCTCGTCACTTTGATCCTTCGGAGATCTACGCCGTGGAACTCGAGGAGACACAAGCGCTCTGCCAGACCCTGCAAGGATGCCGAGAAGCCCTCGAGGCAATGCGGGACCATGCTGCCGACGTCTACCGGGTCGAAACAGGCCGGGTATTCACAGCCACGCGCGGGTCGCAGGTCAGCAAGAATGGTGTGACCGCCTCGCAGGTCCAGGCACAGGATTACCTTGCCGCTCGGGCGAGAGATCGGCGGGCACAGTTCCAGCCCGATGGTCCGCTAGTGATCGTCTCTGGCGGCCAGCAGGACTGGCATGACTTCGAGATGATCTGGGAGATCCTCGATGACATCAAGGCCCGCATCCCAACGATGGTTCTGGGGACGACCGGAATGCGCAAGGGTGTCGATGCCATGGCGAATGCCTGGGCACAGCGGAACGGGGTGCAAACCATCCTCTTCATGCCCGATCGTCGCCACGGCAACCGTGCCCCGTTCTTGCGCAATGAGAACATCGTGAAGCTGGGGCCGGTCGAGGCGATTATCGGCGAGGGTTCCGGCATCCAGTCCAACTTGGCACAGCGCCTCCGCCAGGCGGGAGTGCCGCTCCACATCCGGCGCATCAGTGATCAGCGCAAGCCAGGCTCACGCAGCCTCGCATGAGCGCTTTATGGAAGGCTCCGGCTCTGACCGGGGCCTTCCAATCTTCTTTCGTGCGAGCACGGGCTCAGGGGGCATCGAACCCCCCTTGCCCGTCACGGAGGAAGCCCGCTGGTGCCAGATGCTAAGCGCCGATTGGAACATGCAAAGGGCGGGCCGAGATCGGTGAGAATGGCCCCGCTCAGTATCCGGTCCTCACCCCTAAAAGAGGAGGGGGAAAGCAAGATGGCGAGCAGCAGCAGGAGGTAAAGATGCTCGTCACATTCAGGGTGAAGGACAAGACCACTCGGCTCCATTCCGAACCTGCGGAAATCTCCGCGCTCGAGCTCGCAAGCTTGATGCGGCGGCTGCACGCGGGCCATGCCGACATCGAAACCGAGAGTCACGAATTCTCGGCTACACCGCTCAACTTCGAAGTCAACGCGAACTCTCTTTCCCTCGCAAGCTTTGCCGCCTGCTTTGACTGGCGCGCCGAGGTGATTGCGATTGTCGAGGAGGCGCAGTTTCTTGGGCGAACGCTGCGTGTCCACTGCCCCGGCGGACCCTCCCCGATCACCATCATGGTCTCCGAGCATATCGCCCTTGCGCGCGACATCCCGCTGCCATCGGAACTTTCCGCCAAGGTTGTGCGGGCACTGGGGCAGGGCGACGGTTCAGAGGGGGAAATCTCGCTGGATGCGCTACGTGCCCTGCTTAGCGATCACCATACCGCTGAAGCCTTTCGCAGTGCCCAGATCGAGACCGTCTTCGAAAGCCTGTCGGTCCTTGCATACACCGATTGCGGCGAACAGTTTCCAACAATGGAATGGGCGCCGTGAGCGCGCTCTCAGGTAAAGCACTGCTCATCCGCTGAATGGCAATCTTGCTCCCGTTTCTGAATACACAGCGCTAACCAGTTTCAGGTCGATCGACGAACAGCCTCCCGCTCGTTCGGCAAGGGAAAAGGGTGCCCGGCCTCAAGTCGTGGTGCCCTTTTCTCATGCCATGGAACCAGCGCTCTGCGCGAAGACGGCGACGCTCCCAAGGCGCGGTGTAAATCCGACTTCAGCCTCATGCCAATGGCCCGTCCACCACCATCGCCATGAGCACTCCGGACATGCCCGGGTCAACCACAAACAGGCCGACCGGGAAGTCCGCAAGCGGACTTCCGCACCACTCGACCAGTTTGCGGTCAAGCCTCCGCTTCGCTCCGGTGACCCGAGCACATCCGGAGCGCTGTTTCATGGCATGGCGGACGAGCCGCCAACGACAGGAGGCAACGATGTGCTACACCGCAGAAGCCTATGAAGCTGACACCGCCACGATCCGCCAGATTGATACCGACATCATCGCACTCGATGAGAAGATCATGCAGGCAGAACGGCGCTCCTATCACACCTTCTTCGATGTGCACGTGGTCCAGGCCGGAGACGGCTCATATCTGCTGATCGAGGAAGGTGACTACGGTGAGCTTCCGCTGCATCTGATCGACGACATCGTCTACACCGCAACCGGCAAAATGGACGACGAGTATTGAGCCCAACGGGTGCGGGTCGCCGCACCCAAAGGTCTTTGTGTCACTCTGCCCCTCAGCCCAATTTGGTCAGCGCGTCGATCGCCGCTTTGGGCTTCACTTTGACGGCGAGTTCGAGCAGCTGGATTGCCCGGTCTTGCCCCACCTTTCGCACCAGTCTGGCGAGCTGCTTCTCCGCCTCTTCCTGTTCGAGTTCAGCGAGCTTTTTCTTGCGCTCCGCCAACTCCTTTTCAGCGGCTTCCAAAGCAGCGCGCTCGCGTTCAACCTTTGACACCATAAGGCCTAATCCTCGCGTCTCGTTTGATTGCCAGATGATATCCATCTGTGGAGTCAAATCGAGACGTTTTTTTGTCTGATGCTTCTGCGCCCTCGCGGACAATCGTGATGACACCCCGCAGCTGAGGCTTCGAGACGGGCACTGCCGATCGTCGTCGATACAGTGCAGTCTCCGATATCGGGGCACGCCGGCCTTCGGCCTGGCTTCCTTCCGGAATGCCACCTCCGACATGCGACTCCCACCAAACCTTTGATCTCAGCACATAGCCGCCAAGTCCCTGAGAAAGCACACCGAACACGGTTTGACCGTAAGGCGTTTCGGAACGAATCACGTTTAATTGCAGGAGGTTAGACGCAAATAGGCGACCCCGGGGATCGGCGAAACATGTTTCGGGCACTTACGGAGAACGTCTAAAGCATGTGAAATCAGAGAGATAGCGCCGCAACATGTTTCGGATCGCAAAGCGCTTTTCATGGCGTTTCGGCTACGGTATAAATGCGCCTGCGGTATCCAAGCCATGCATAACCTTGTGAGGTTTGCATGGGTAAAGTCTTCAAAGGCATCGGCATCGGTCTGTCCGAGGAGGTGCTGCGCGAGCTGGATGCATTTGCCACCAGCAAGGGTGTTTCGCGGGCTGAAGCGATCCGGGCTTCGATTGCCGTTGGCCTCCCCCTCCTCAACCTTGGCATCGCGCTCAATGCCGAACGCGCTCTGACGATCCTCGAGCATACTCAGCTCGCGCTGTCGCTTCTGGTTGAACGGCAATACCCCGAGGACGTCAACGAGCTCATCGATATGGCTCTGCGCAACGTGCGTGAATACCATGCGTGAGGACATCCGTTTCAGCAAGAAAGCCGTCACGCTGACTCACGACTCCGCGCGCGGAAAAGTGAAGCGAAATGCCGGCAATTTCACTCGCGGATCGCAGCTGTTTCACCATCAGATTCTGATGACCTGGGCAGGGGTGCGTATCCCTCTTTACACATGGGCCGGGACAACGCTCTGTCTGCTGTCCCTGCTCGTTGCGATCACCTTCAAGGACCATGAGGTGAACCTTGTTCTGATGCGGGTCCTTGCGGAGTTCTGGAATTGGGTCGGACTGAACCCCATGAAGTCCGTCAACCTGACCCTCCCGTCGGGCGATATGGTGCAGGGCCGGATGCATATGGTGCCCTTTCATCCCGCCGTGATGGCGGCATGGGGAAAGGCCATTCAAGTGACCGTCTCAGCCATGCTGGGATCGGTCTTCATTTGCGTGCCGCTGACGATCTGGTTCTTTGACTACTCGCGACGCCGCGGGTCAGAGATTCTCACCGAGCGCCATGAGCGCGGTGCGGTCAAGGTCGAGCGTGATGTGCTCATTGCCGCGATCAAGCAGTACAACTGGAATGAGCACCAGAAGGAATGCCTTGCCCGGGTTCCGGCAGAGGATCCCGATGCGGTTCTCAAGGAGAGCCTCAAGAGCCGCACTCGCCGCGGACTTCACCAACCCTACAGGCTGGCTGGTGTCCCGTTCCCTTGGCGCCTCGAGCAGAGCCACGCGATGTTCATCGGCACCACTGGAGCAGGCAAGACAACCGAGCTCAAGAAGATCGTCACACAGGCGCGCGCGCGGGGCCATCGGTGCGTCATCTTCGACCTCACCGGGACCTTCGTCGAGAGCTTCTACGAAGAGACCACCGACTTCATTCTCAATCCGATGGATCAGCGTTGCCAACCCTGGTCGATCTTCAACGATTGCGACAACTATGCCGAGTTCATGAGTGCCGCCAGCGCGCTGGTCCCGAGCGGCCGCAATGCGGACGATGATTTCTGGCAGAAGTCGGCCCGCACAATCTTTGTCGAAATGTGCATGAAGATGATCAAGCTCGGCATCCGCTCGAACGGCGGGCTTGCCTACTTCCTGATGCACGCCGACCTCAAAACAATCAGCCGCTATCTCGAAGGAACTATCGCAGCTCCGTTGATGTCGCCGTCAGCTGCAAAAATGGCCGAAGCGATCCGGGCAACCTTCAATGCGAACGCCAACGTATTCCGCTTCTTGCCTGAGCCGGCCAACGGTCAGCCCGGCTTCTCGATCAACAAGTGGATGACCGAGGATGTGAAGGAAGGATCGATCCTTTTCATCACGTCGACCCACCCAGACCTTGTGCTTAATCGGCCGCTGCTGACCTTGTGGATGGACATTGCCGTCAACGCTCTGTTTCGCATGGGCCGGACCCGCAATCTGCGCACCTGGTTTCTCATTGACGAAGTCCATGCGCTCCATCGTCTGCCCGCCATCGAGAACGGCCTTCAGACCGCCCGAGGGGTCGGCGGTGCCTTCATTCTGGGAATGCATTCCTTCGGTGCCTTGCAGGACACTTACGGGGAGAATGGCGCGACGCATCTCACGTCTCTCGCTGGCACCAAACTGATCCTTAAACTGGCCGATCCGGCCACTGCCCAGCGCTGCTCGGAGTTCATTGGCCGGCGCGAGGTCAGGCAGATGGATGAGGCCTATTCCTATGGCTACAACAGCAACCGGGATGCTTCGACGATCACACCGCGCACCCAGGTGGCCGAACTCGTCTTCCCGGACGACATTTCCAACCTTCCGTCGATGCACGGCTTTGTGAAGTTCCCGGACGGATTTCCGGCAGCCCGGATCGAGCTCAGTTGGAAAGATTACAAGGCGCGCGCGCCCGGTTTCGTTCGTGTCACGGATATGCGCGCGGCAGACTATGTTCCAACGCCCGAGGAAGCCGCAGAGATGTTGATGAGGGCAGGTGAGGAGAGCGGTCCGGACAGGCAGCCGCAGCGGTCTGAAAAGCCCGTCGATGCGGAGCGCACCGATGCCGAGCAGGAAGCGGAAAGGCTGCGCGAGGAGATCGAGCGATCGGTCGAACGAACCGTCGAAGAGGCTGAGCGAATTCTGCGCGAACAGCGCAAGGAGGAAGAGAGCGCTGGGCCACCGACGCGCGATCACGACCCCCACAGCGCCTTCAAGTTCAGCAAGTCTGGCGAGAAGGACAGACGCGAGAGGCAGCAATTCGCTTTGAAGGATGTCGAGGAGCGATCTGGTCTCACGCGGAACCGTACTGAACAGCTGCGCGACAAGGATGCGCGGGATGCGGGCCAGGAGAGCGAGATCCAGCGTGAAAACATCCATGGCTTCGGGGCCGAGGACAAGCGCCGCGCAGAGCCTTCGATTGATGACGATCAGGAGCCGGAACGATGACGGTTCACATCACTGTCCGGAAGCCGGCACCAGCATCCTGCGTTGCCTTCGGCCTACGGCTGCGGACGCTGCGAGCGGCGCTTTCCAAGACGCAGGGCGAGTTCGCCTCGGACCTTGGAATCGCGGTGAAGACGGTCAAGAATTATGAAGGCGGTCACAGGGATCCGCCAGCCACTCTCGTCGCGCTTGTCTGCATCAAATTCACTGTCGATCCAGCCTGGCTTCTGCTGGGCGATGCCGCTCGTCCAATGTTCCAGTCAACGCCTCGGGAAGGGGCCTGACATGCTTTCGGTCGCATCAGTGGGATCGGCAGGAGGCGCAGCCAACTATTTCGCCAAGGATGACTACTATGTTGGCGATGGCCCGGCTGAGCTCAGCGAGTGGGGCGGGAAGGGTGCCGAGGCTCTCGGGCTCAAGGGGCAGGTCTCGAAGGACGACTTCGAGAAGCTGCTCGACGGCAAGCTTCCCGACGGGAGCATCGTCAATACCAATGCCAACCGCCGCGCCGGGATCGACCTGACTTTCTCGATGCCGAAGTCGGCTAGTCTGATGATCCAGTTGGGGGGCGACAAGCGCGTTCTGGAGGCGCAAGCCAGTGCGGTCAAATCTGTCATGGCCTATCTGGAAAAGCACTTCGCAGAAGCGCGGGACTATTCCCGGAATGGCAATGGCGAACCGGTCAGGACCGGCAACCTCGTCTACGCGCTCTTCCAGCACGATACGAGCCGCAAACTCGACCCGCAGAACCACACCCATGCCGTGATAGCCGCGATGACGCAGGACAAGGCGGGCAAGTGGAAGGCGCTCTGGAACGGCGAGATCTGGAAGAACAATTCGGTCCTAGGCTCAATCTATAACGCGGCCCTGCGCAGCAACCTCGAGAAGCTGGGATACCAGACAGAGATTACCGGCAAGCACGGCCAGTTCGAGATCAAGGGTGTGCCGCGCGATGTCATCGATGCCTTCAGCCAGAGGCGTCAGGACATTCTGGCAACCGCGGAGAGGTTGGGTCGCAGTCCGACCGAAACCGAAGCGATGCGCGAGATCACCAAGCGGACCCGCGATCCCAAGCTCAATCCCGACGACAAGCAGGCGCTCAAGGCAGAATGGGCGCGGCGCGCGGAAGGTCTTGGTTTCGACGCCAAGGCCCTTGCCGAACAGGCTATGTCGCGCTCGCAGCTGTCGGCCGAAGCCAAGCTTGGCACCGCCGAGCGCGTGCGCGAGGCGATCAACGACATTCGCGCGAATGCCCGAATCTATACGCGTCCGGCTGACGAACTCACGACTAATGGCCTGGCGCGGACCCTGCTGACCCCAAGACAGCTGCGCACTGAGATGGCAACCGCTTCGGCCATTCGCATGATTGGCGAGCGGGAAACCTCGTGGACGCGAGCCGAGCTCGTGAAAAGCGCGCTCGACCTTGGCCTCAAGGGCGTAACCGCCGAAGGTGTCGAAGCCCGAATGCAGCGGCTGCTGGAGGGCGGCCAGGTGCTCGCAGGCAAAAGCACCCGGATCGATGGGGTGCCTGATCGGTATACCACGCCCGAACACCGAATGATCGAGCGCTCGACACTCGACAACGTGGCGCGAGGGAAGGGGGCCAGTCCAGCCATGATTGCGATGGGCGAGGCCCCGGCACGCCTGCGAGAGGCTGCCGGCGACAAACCACTCAACGTTGAGCAGATCGCCGCTGGCACCTTGGCGCTCGGGAGTGACGACCGCACGGTGGTGATCCAAGGGGTCGCGGGCGCCGGCAAGACGACACTCATTTCCGCCATCGCCAGCGTCTCCCATCAGGAGGGCAGGGAGGTGATCGGCCTTGCCTTTGCCAACAAGATGGTAAGCGACCTCCGGAACGATACCCAGCTTCGCGGTCGCGGCGGCGAAGTGCTGCAAGCGGGGATCGCAGCGCAGACGGTCTCCTCGTTCATCAACCAGCATTTGCGCGGTGCGCTCCATGGGTCAGGGCCGCAGTTCGAGGCCTCGCGCAACGCGGTCGCAGGCAAGGTTCTCATCCTTGATGAAGCCTCGCTCGTTGCCAACAAGCCGATGAACGACCTTCTCACCATCGCCAACCGGCTCGGCGCCGAGAAGGTCATTATGGTGGGCGACAAGGCGCAGCTGCTCTCGATCGAGGCGGGCAAAGCCTTTGCGCTCATCCAGGCGGACAATCCGGCCATGGCCCGGCTCGACACCAGCCTGCGCCAGCGGACACCCCACATGCAGGAAGCCGCCGGCCTTGCGAGGGCTGGCCAGTTCAGGGAGAGCTTTGCTTCGCTTGGGGAGCGCGTGATCGAGGCGGGGCATGATCATCTTCGGGTCACGGCGCAAACCTGGCTAGCGCTGTCGCCGGAAGATCGGGCGCGCACAGCGATATACTCTGCTGGGCGCGATGCACGCGGCGCGCTCAACCGGATGGTGCAGGAGGGGCTGAAAGCCGAAGGAGCGCTGAAGGGCGAGGGCATACAGCTGACGACACTGCTACCGGCCCACGCGACACGCGAAGAGCTGCGCTATGCCAACACTTACGACAAGGGCCAGGTTCTCGAGGTCATGCGTGCCAACGCTCCGGGGGGGCTGGCGTGCGGGCGCTATGACGTTGAAGGCACCGATGGTCAGGGGAGGGTGGTGCTACGCGATGCACAGGGCAAGCTGAAGCGCTTCGACCCTTCCAGCATCGACCCGGCTGACAAGCGCGATGCCCTGCGACTTTCAGAGAAGCACCGGGAGACGATCTACGAAGGTGACAAGGTCCGCTGGAACGAAAAGGACACCGCTCGCGGCCTGATGAAGTCCGAAGAGGCCCGGATTCTGATGATCCAGGACGGGGTCGTAACGGTCGAGAACCGCCAAGGCGACACCATCGAGCTCAAGCAGAACGACCGGATGCTCGAGCGCATGGGTCTCGCCTATGCGCTGAACATGCATCAGGCGCAGGGCGATACCCGTGACATGGCGATCGGCGAGATGCACTCGGCCGCTCGCAACCTTTCCAACCAGCGCCTTGCACTTGTGATGATGACCCGCGTGCGTGACGACATCACGATCGTCACCAACGACAAGGACCGTCTGCTCAGTCAGATTGAGCGCAACCCCGGCGACAAGACCAGCGCGCTAGAGACCCTTGGCGAGAAGCAGGTCGATGAGGGCAAGGGAAAGCGTACGTCCGCTGAATTCAGCCCGAAGATCCCCGAACACCTGCGCGCCGGTAGAGACAGCCTCGCGCCGCTTCCCAATGTGGCAAGGGACAGCCTGCGGTCAGTACCTCAGATCGACCTGCCCGAACGCAGCATCGAACGCAGCCGATAGGAGAAGAGTCATGCTACGACGAGATCCAGCGATGTCCGGTGCGGAATCAGGTTCTGCAAGTGAGCCAATTTCTCTCGTTTCGCATCCGGTAACGGAAGGGTTCATCAAGGCAACAGGGGTTGATGCTCCCGGCGTCGCTGAGCCGGTTGGGGTCCAGCTTGGCCCTTTCCCCGGACCGGAATGGGTTGCTCTCGGTTTGGCCATCCTGGCCTCAGTGGCTGCCGGATCGCTGGCGGCTGCGTGCGCAAAAGTCTTCCGGAAAATAGTGCGGCTGCACCCTTCACGGCTCAGGGCTCGCCAATCAGCCACTACCCGATCGACCAGGCCCCAGAGGCAATCGGCATGATCCTGCGCATCCAATCTTCCAGACCGTCCATCACCACATCAAGGAGAGCATGAAATGGCATTCGATTACGAAGATGCCGGAACCTTCGGCAGCGAGCGCGAGGCGAAGGACTGGGCGCTGCGCAACAAGATTGATCTGCGCGATCTCCACATCCACAATGCCGGCGGTCAGCGGGTCGAGGTGGGTATTCGCAAGAGCGCCTACGACCAGCGCGAAGACTATGACAACCGGTACGGGCAGAGGCAGGACGGCTTCTGGCGGTGAAAGTTTGATGTGATGTGACCGACTGACGCCTGATGAGCCATTGGATCAATCGCGGAAGAGATATGATCCCCCGACAGATCAAGAAGCCAATCTTTTGGCTCATTGCGTGATCCATCTGCGGGCTGGCTCGGGGTCGGTAACCCTGCTTTCCGCGAAAATGAGGCATAGATGATTGTCGTTATTGCGTCGGAATGGCTCATTATTGAGGCAGGAGGACGTTATGAGCACCATCAACCCGGACAAATTGATCTTCCTGCGTAAGGAAGCCGGACTGACCGCCGAAGCGTTGGCCGATGCGGCCCACGTCGGCCGCGCTACCATCACCCGAATTGAAAACGGGAAAGCGGGCCCGACCCGACCCGAGACGGCCAAGAGACTGGCAAGCACCCTGAAGTGCCAGCCTGCGGACCTTTTCACACCTCCCGACCCTGATCAGGCGCGCAACTTTTTCAACGATCGCGCGCCCCTCGACCTCAGCATCTCGAATGCGGCGCAGAATGCGCTGGAGCTTGTCGCCATGCGCTACAATGAGACCCGCGAAACGATCCTCGAACTGGCGCCGCTGCTGTTCGACCTTGTCGCGCGCGAGAGCCTCCTCGAACGCAGCAATCGGCTCGCGGAACTCAGCGCCCGGCGTGACGCCGTTGGTGAAATGGGCCGTCATTTCTCTCACCTCGGCGGCAGGTTCCTGCATGATTGGCAGGCGGAAGAAGTGGAGACCCAGGAGGAGATCTCGATCCGCAAGCGGGATCTTCGCGCCTCCTACGTTCTCGAGAGCACGAAGATCGAGGATGCCTTCGTGCCGCAGGATTATGACGAGGAATGCGACAACCCCTTCGTGGACCATCTGAAGCGGCGCATGGAAGAGGTGCGGCAGGATGGCGACGACGCACCTTCGCTCGACGTGTGGCCAGTATGGCGCAGCCCGAGTTACGACGTTGGAAATGGGGAGGCATTGGTCCTCGCGCAGGGCGATATAGAACTGGCGAGGTCGATCTTGACAGGTGCTGTCCAACTCGCTCGGCTACCGAAAAACCTGCGCGGTGCAGATGCCGCGGAGGCAAGATTGGGCTGGATGCGTGAGCAAAAAGCTCTGCACGACGAGAAGATTGCAGAGCTCCTCGGTGATCTCCTTATCGATGCAATCGAATAAGGAGGGGCGCCATGAACAGGAATCCATTTGGCGCGGGCTCTCTCACCGGTCGCGGCGCGGCTCAGTCGACCCGGCACGGCCAGCTACGACAGGCTGAGCGCTGTGTCCCGCAGTTCATCATCGATGCGCTGATCGACTTTGGCGAGGAGCGGTTTCTCGGAGGCGAATGCAGATCATACAGCTTCACCAAAGCAACCTGGAAAAAATACGCCTGCTATATGGGATCGGATCGACGGGAAATACGCGATGATCGGACGGCAGGATAACGAGAACATCTGGCTCCTGGCCTCGGACGATGTTTACGATTGGAACGGCGGGGCAAGAATAGTCCGGCCGCGTTGGCCTTGGGAATTCGTCCAGATGGGCAACTGCGGCTCGCCGATCGAAATCGACGAGGGTTGGTTGCTCATGACTCACGGTGTTGGACCGGCGCGCAATTACTGCATTGGCGCTTGCCTCCTCGACCGAAATGATCCTGCCAAACTGCTTGCCCGGGTCACACAGCCGTTGTTGCGGGCCGATGCGGACGAACGGGATGGTTACGTTCCCAATGTCATGTACAGCTGCGGTGCGATGGTTCACGGGCGGACTTTGGTGTTGCCCTACGCTGTTGCCGATAGCTTCACTCGTTTCGCCACAATGCCGCTCGATCGGTTGCTGGCGGCGATGGCGTAGCGGGATCGCGATCCAGGGAGAAGCCAGACAATTGACAGCACGCCATCTTGCTGCTTCACCCGCCGCAATAAGGCATATCCGCAGGAGGAACACCCTGACCGGTGAGGGTGTCGTCGTGCAAATTTTTCCTGTGCGTTGTTCCGAGCCCCCTGCCCGCGCGGTCACGCGGCGAAGGTGTGTGCTGCATCGTTCGCCATGGATCGGGTGCACCAGCGTGCATATGCGCGGCCAGGGATCAGTCCCAACAAGCGCCAGGGCCAATTCGGCAGATCGTAGTCGATGAAGACCGTCAGCCGCGAACCGAGTCCTTGGGGGGCAATGTCGAAACCCATCCGATAGGCACCGATGACCAGCAATCGCGGCACGCCTTCGGTTTCCCAGGCCTTGCGGCGAGGCGGATCGCGTTCGGTGACGATCTCGCTCAGCTCGAGCGAAAGGCCCAGCACCTTGCCGTGCATGCCGATCCTCGAGCCCAGCATACGTCCGCGATCGTGATCGAACGTGAACTTCATCGAACTCCCGGCCATCATTGCAGAAGACTGCATCATGTGGGACGCCAGCTTTGCTTGATCGTCCAGGTGCTCGAACAGCGTTGCGGGATCGACGGCAATATCGACCACTACAGCCGCTCTGTGCTGGTAGAATCTCTGTGGTGATTTGCCGTGCGGCATCGAATCCTGCCGTTCTTCGCCCTTCACCGTAGAGCGTTCACTTGACTGCATGGCGCCGGCAAGCCGTTCAACAGCAGCCGCCGGACTTCATCGGCATGGCGGAAGGCGATGGGGACGGCGAAGGGTGAGGTGCCGCGGCGGGCGCGCGCTGGGTTCGCGCGGAGCGCTGCCGATGCCGGACAGGGTGCTTCGGCTTCGCCTTGGGTTTCACCTGCTGCTTTGGAGCAGGCATGTCGCTCATGCCGGGAGGCATCTGGTCGGCCAGGGCGGGGCCGATACCTGCGGTCAGAAGTCCCAAAGCAGCGACGATCATCGATGTTCTTTTCATGCAGTGTTTCCTTGCTGATGGCTGCCACGGTTCGGTCAGCCTCGCGGGGATTCTGCGGCGGGCGGGTTAGAGGCGCTATACGTAGATCGCGAATGGACAGCGCGGGCGATCACGCCGACGAAAGAGCATCGCATCGACAGCGCCAGGCCGCGGAGCGCTGGCCAGGCCTACGATACGGGTTCAAGGCCGAGGCTTATCAGAGCCTGCCAGACCTCATCGGACGTATTTGCATAGGCGAACAGTTCGCGATCGGCGCGATCGATCATGCCGTTCTCGCAGAAAACATCGAGATTGATGGCTGCCTGCCAATAGCTTTGGTCGAACAGCACGATCGGCACCTTGGGAGCCTTTCCGGTCTGGCGGAGGGTCAGGATTTCGAACATCTCGTCCAAAGTCCCGAAGCCGCCCGGGAATACGACCAGAGCGCTGGCGCGCATCGCGAGGTGCATTTTGCGGATCGCAAAATAATGGAACCGGAATGTCAGCTCGGGCGTGGTGTAGGGATTGGGTGCCTGCTCGCGCGGGAGCGTGATATTGAAACCGATCGTCGGTGCACAGGCATCGTGCGCGCCGCGATTGGCCGCCTCCATGATCCCCGGCCCGCCCCCAGTGGCGATGACATTGACCCGTTTGCCATCGTTGCGCGAGAGCGCGCCGCCGCGTTCGGATGCCAGTCGGCCGAACTTGCGCGCCTCGTCATACCAGAAGCCGCCATTGCCAGTTTGCCCTGCCCGGACCCGCGCACTGCCGAAGACGACAATCGTCGACAAGACGCCCCAAGCGCGCAGAGCCTCTTCGACTTTTTCGTATTCGAGCAGAAAGCGGACCCCGCGCATCGAATCGCCGAGAATGAAGTCCTGATCCAGCGCGGCCAAACGGTACGAGGGCAGGTCCGCAGCGCGCACGCTTGGAAAGCAATGCTCGCAGGGATGCGGTGTGAGGGCGCTGCAGTACGGCTCGTCATTCGAGGTCATCGGCGCGCTCCAATATCCTCGGGGCGGGTTCCGCGTGATCCTTGGAGCTGCGGCTGCATGGCCTCGCGATGACCGCCGAACTCCTCGCGCATGGCCGAAAGCATCTTGTCGCCGAACGTATGCTCGTGGCGCGACCTGAACCGCGCATTCAATGCGGCAGCCAGGACATTGGCC
This sequence comes from Novosphingobium subterraneum, assembly GCF_000807925.1. GTDB lineage: Bacteria > Pseudomonadota > Alphaproteobacteria > Sphingomonadales > Sphingomonadaceae > Novosphingobium > Novosphingobium subterraneum. The sequence continues at coordinate 93,389 of NZ_JRVC01000001.1, forward strand.
GGAACACCTTGCTTGATCGCGGTCGATACGGCCCAACGCCCCTCGCCGGAGTCGTCGACCTGTCCTTCGAGATGCAGCAGCTGGCCATCCTTGGCCAAAGCGCCCGCGATCAGGTCGAGCAGCCAGGAGGATACGACACTGCCCCGCCGCCAAACCTCGGCGATATCCGCGAGGTTGAATTCGTATCGAGCGCCTGTCCGATCGGCCAGGACCGAGGCGTTTCGCAGGATGTCGAAGCCTTCGGCGAACGCCTGCATCATCCCATATTCGATGGCGTTGTGAACCATCTTCGCGAAGTGTCCGGCGCCGTGGGGTCCGGCATGGACATATCCATGGTCCGGCCTCTGGTCTGCGCCCTGGCGTCCGATCGTCTGTGCCGCTGCGCCGATCCCGGGCGCCAGCGCCTTGAAGATCGGATCGATATGGGAGACCGCTTCGGGCGTTCCGCCGATCATCAGCGAGTAGCCGCGCTCGCGGCCCCAGATGCCGCCGCTCGTGCCCACATCGACGTAACCGATCCCGCTTTCAGCGAGCAGGGCCGCCCGGCGAAGATCATCTTCATAGAAGGTGTTTCCGCCATCGACGATGATGTCGCCGGGAGACAGGAGGTCCGACAGGGTGTGAATGGCCGTTTCGGTTGCGGAGCCGGCTGGCAGCATTATCCAGAGGACGCGCGGCGCGGACAGGGCTGCTACCAGCCCGGACAGATCACGTGCTGCTTGAGCTCCAGCTGCCGCGATTTCATCCACCCGCGCCAGGTCGAGATCGAAGGCAATGCAGCTGTGCCCTGCGGCCAGCAGCCTGCGGGCGATATTGCTGCCCATGCGGCCGAGCCCGACAATTCCGATTTGCATGCCGACCGTCCCCCTCTCCATCGTTTTTCGCTTCGAAGCGCGCCAGGCGAATATAGACCCGGCATGCGTTCGAGCGCCCTGACCTGGTGCAACTGCGGCGACGCGGCAAATAGCGCCATAGGTAGATGTCACATTGCCCTAGGTCGCCGCGCGACCATTCGCTGCGAGCAATACGTATGGCCTTCGTCCCGCACGCCAGAGAAAATCGGTCCTAGAACCACGATTTCGGGAGGCAACGTCCATGCACAAGCACAAGAAGCACCGCGCGAAGGACAAGTCCCGCGGACATTTCCTCCCCGGCATCGAACCGCAGGCGAGACTTGACGTAGAGCCTCGTCCGTCCGGACATGGACTTGCGATCGGTTTCTTTGGCGCCAGCGGAACCGTGACGGGATCGCGCTACCTTCTCGAAGACGATTCGACGCGAATACTGGTGGATTGCGGACTGTTCCAGGGTGGCCGGGAGCTCAGGGGACTCAATTGGGCGCCGCCTCCGCCCGAGGTCGATGACGTCGAAACCATTCTCCTCACGCACGCGCACCTCGATCATTCCGGAGCGATCCCGCGCCTGGTTCGCAATGGCTGGAAAGGGCGGGTCATCGCGACGCGCGCCACGGCCGAACTCTGCGAGCTGCTGCTTCCGGACAGCGGCCATCTCCAGGAGAAGGACGCCCAGTTCGCCAACCGGCGGGGCTATTCGCGGCATCGGCCCGCCTTGCCGCTCTACACCCAGAATGACGCTCTCAACGCACTGGAGCATTTCGAAGGTGTGGCTTTCGACGCAGCTGTAGAGGTCGCCCCCGGCATCTCCGCGCGCTTTCGCCGCGCCGGCCATATCCTTGGCGCAGCCTCGATCGAGATCGACTGGAAGGGCACGAGGATTCTCTTTTCAGGGGATTTGGGCCGCTACGACGATGCAGTCATGTTCGATCCCACACCGCCGCCGGAAGCGGACTATCTGATCGTCGAATCCACGTACGGTGACCGTGAGCATGATGCGCTCTCGCCCGAACTGGCTTTGGGCGACAGTATCGAACGCTGCGTTGCACGCGGCGGGACGGTTGTAATTCCGGCGTTCGCGGTCGGGAGGGCGCAGTCGCTGCTCTACTACCTGTCCTTGCTCAAGCAAGCTGGGCGTTTGCAGGGCGTGCCGGTCTATCTCGATAGCCCGATGGCGATCGACGCCAGCGAGATCATGTGTGCCCACTCGGGCGGCCACCGTTTGTCCCGCGAGCAATGCAAAACGGCCTGCGCAGTCGCGCACTACGTCCGCGAATCCGAGGAATCGAAGGCCCTGACGGCAGATCGGAATCCGAAGGTCATCATCTCGGCGAGCGGCATGGCCACGGGCGGGCGCGTGGTCCATCATCTCGCCCAGTTCGCGCCCGACCCCAAGAACCTCATTCTATTCGCAGGGTTTCAGGCCGCCGGAACCCGCGGGGCCGCGCTTGTTGCCGGGGCAACGACGATCCGGATCTTCGGCGAAGAGGTGCCGGTCCTTGCCGAGGTGACCAACCTCTCGATGCTGTCGGCGCATGCCGATTGCAATGAGATCATGCGCTGGCTTTCGGGCATGCCGCAGGCGCCGCGAAGGACCTTTGTGACGCACGGCGAAGCCAGCGCCTCGGCGACGATGGCTGAACGGATCGCACGCGAACTTGGTTGGCACTGCGAAACTCCCCGGCTGGGCAGCTGGGGCGATATAGCGCTGGCCACGGACCACGCCTGACGATGTGACCAATACGTATGTCAAGCCGGGACGCGGGTCCTTATCCCAATGAATGAAGACAGGATCTTCCCCATTAGGCCTGGGGCCGGCCTCCAAATTTCGCGAAGGAGTCGATCATGTTGAAGAAGTCCCTCACCGCCGCGTTCGCTGGAATTGCCTTGCTCGGCGCGACCCCTGTCCTGTCGCAGGGCATCGGCCACACCTGGTTTATGCGCGGCACCATCGTCGAAGTCGGTTCAACCGGAACAGTCGTTTGCATCGGCAAAGCCGACGGTGCCGAGGTCGGACAGGTTCTCGACGTCTATCGGATCGTCCCTCATACTGGCCCGCAAAAGGGCACGGGCCCGAGTTTTCACCGCAAGGAGGTCGGCGAAGTCAGGATCGATCACGTTTTCGACGACCATTTCGCCCACGTCACCGTCGTCAGCGGCAAGCCGGCTCGCAACGATATCGTCGAACTGCAGCGCAGTCACTAAGCGCGGCCAGCCGCGCGCGCGGCGGCGGTCTATGGGCACGTTGGCCTTTCCCACCGGAGGGCCAACGACCCCTACTCCCCGTGCGAGGCGCTGCACGGCCGGGACGCCCAACAACGGTTCCAAGCGGAAACCGCCTGCACACAAGATGCAGCGCCCGGCCAGCCACATTGGGATGGATGCCATGGCAGGATTGAAGATAGGAGAGTTCGCCGCAGCCGCCGGCGTGGGCCGCGATGCGGTTCGCCATTACGAACGCATCGGCCTGTTGCCTGCGGTGGTCAGAAATGGCGCAGGCTACCGGGTCTACAGCGACGACGACCTCGAGCGGCTGCAATGCATTCGCCACGTCCACGAAGCGGGCTTCAGCCTCGAACAGACCCGCGATTTGCTCGAAGCATCGACAGCAAACCGCGATCGGATCGAGACGCTGCTCGGCGTCACGCGCGCGAAGCTCGACGCCGCGAGGGACAATGTCGAGTGGCTCTCGGAAGTCGTAACGTTCCTGACCAGCCTGGTCGCCGCAACGCCGCTAGACGAAGCCCAGCCCCTGTGGGTCGGTTTTCAGGCGGGAAGATGTGCAACGCGGCGCCGCAGATCGCGCTTCGCGCGAGGCAATTGCTAATCATTACCAAGAAAGAAAGGACCGAATATGGCTTACCTAAATCGCAAGGCACTGTCGTGGACTGGCTTCGGTCTGGCGCTTGCAGGCGCCCTCGCGCTGTCGGCCTGCAACAGCAAGGACAAAGAGGCCACCCCCAGCGCGGCAGCCACCGACGCCGCAAGCGAGACAGGAGCCAGCGACGCGACCAATTCCACGGCAGCCGACGATATGCACAACCGGATGGAGGCCGACCAGCGCCAGAAGATGGATCACGACAGCATGCGCATGGGTCCGGGAATGAACCACCCCGCTACCCCGGCTCCCGACTCGCAGCCAACCAACCAGAGCAGTTCGATGCCAAGCGGGGGCATGCAGGACATGTAGGCGGCGATCGAGCGTTCCCCATGTCGATGCCGAAGCCCCGATGCGCTGTGATCGCTATCGCTGCGTGTGCGCTGGCAATGCCGGCGCACGCGCAGGACGGCGACGAGCACAGCGCGCATCATCCAGGCGGTGCCGCGCCGTCGCCCATGGCTACGCCCTCCCCCATGAGCAGCAACGGCGGGGCCAAGCCGGGCGGCCAGCCCGCCGCCGATAGCGCCATGTCCGCGATGATGCAGGACATGATGCAGGAGATGATGGGCGGAGAAGGCGAACATGGCGGAGCGAACCGGCGCGGTCCGTTTTTCGCCAAACTGCTGACATTGCCAGCCACTTCGGCCGAGGAGAAGCAGGCTCTGGCCAGCCAGGCGGAACAGCGCGTCTCAGACGGCTTGGCAATGGTCGAAGCGGCCAACGCGGCGGCAATGCACGCCGCGACCCCGCAAGCCCGGCTCGATGCGGCAAAGAAGTTGCGCGAAGGGCTCGATCTTCTGAAGAGCGGTGCTGCCGGTCAAGCCGCGCTTGCGAGCGAAGCGCAAGCTCCGATCGCGGCGCAGACCTGGTTTCGCGACCAGCTCGGCATCGCCGATCCGGCGCATGCAAGCGCTCGGCAATTGTTTGGACTTTCGCCTTCGCACTTCTTGCTCATGCTCTTCCTCGCCTTGGTCAGCGCCAGTCTAATCGCGCTGCAAGTGCTCCGGCTTCGCCGTGTCCGGACGCTGATGGGTGCGGCGAATGCCGCGAGCGGCCCTTCGGTCGCGGCGCCCGTTGCCGCCCTCGCCAGGACCTCGGGGCAACCGCTGCCGGAATCGCTTCCCCCGGCTCGCGACGCCGTGCCGACGCAAGACGTCCCACCGGCTGCGGCCTTGCGTCCTTCGAAACGGTGGTCGGGCCAGCTAAAGGTCGTTCAGATCGTTCGCGAGACGCCTACGGTCCAAACCTTCCGATTGGCCGATCCCGGCGCGGATCGCCTGCCATTCGACTTTCTGCCGGGCCAATTCTTGCAGGTGGAGGTCACCCCGCAAGCGGACAAAGCCGTGCGAAGATCCTACACGATCGCCTCCTCGCCGACGCAACGGGCCTACGTCGAACTCACCGTCAAGCGCGAGGAACAGGGCGCGGTTTCGAAGTTTCTCCACGATGAGGTCAAGACTGGCGATCTGCTCAAGGTGACGGGCCCCTTCGGTGAGTTCACCTTCACCGGAACCGATGCCGAGAGCATCGTCCTGATCGCCGGGGGCGTCGGCATCACACCGATGATGTCGGTGCTGCGCTATCTTACCGACATCGCCTGGCCAGGAGAGATCTTCTTCCTCTATGGCGCGCGCTCGACCGAAGAATTCGTCTTTCGCGACGAGCTCGAACGGCTGGAGCGACGCTTCGCCAACCTTCATGTGATGGCCGCAATGCAACGCTCCGCGGGCACCGTCTGGCTTGGGCCGGAAGGGCCGATCACCCTGGAAATGCTGCGCGCCGCTGTGCCGGACATAGCCAAGCGCCGGGTCCACCTGTGCGGTCCCCCCGGCATGATGGCGGCAATGCGCGCGCAGCTCGCGGAGCTTGGCGTGCCCGAGGCGCAGTTGCACACCGAGGCATTTGGCCCTGCCTCCTTGCCGGACAACGCGGCTGAGATCGAAACGAAAGAGCGTCCGGCGGCGGCACGCACGAAGCGCAAGGATGCCGTGGCGCCAACAACGGTGACCTTTGCGGTCTCGGGCGTCTCGGCCCCGCTGTCCGCAGAGGAGACTGTGCTGGAAGCCGCCGAAGACGCCGGCGTCGAGATTTCCTATGCCTGCAGAATTGGCGAATGTGGCGTCTGCGTCACCAAGCTGATCTCGGGTGAAGTCACGATGGCGGTCGAGACCGGTCTCGATCCGGAGGACAAGCAAAAGGGTTACATTCTGGCGTGCCAGGCGAAGAGCGCCGGACAGCCGCTGGTGGTGGAAGCCTGATGCGCGAGCGCGGTGATATCCTGGTTGCTCTCATGGTCGCGTTCGTGATCCTCTTCCCGTTGGGATATCTGCTGCACGTCTCTCCGCGCTTCCCGGGCAGCCTGGCTGGCGGGGTCATTGGCATCGCGGCTGCGGTGCTGATGCTGCTGACCTTGCCCTATGTCCTGGTCAAGCACGTCAAATCGATCGCCGAGGCGACCGCGCACCGTGTCAGCAAGCCGACGCTGCTGGCGATTCACATCTACGCCGGGGTTCTGGCCGCGATCCTCGGCCTCGTCCACGCCGCGCATAGCTTGGAGAGCCCGGCCGGATTGGTCTTGACCGGGACGCTATTGCTGACGGTCTTGAGCGGCTACATCGGCCGCTATTTGCTGGGCCAGTTGGCTAAGGCGCTGCGCGGACGGAAATCCGAACTGGCCTCGCTACAAGCGGCGCTTCTTGGCCTCGACGCGACCATTGCCAAGGAGGCGGAAGCGCCCCCGCTGCGCCGCTGGCACAGATTGTTGTTCGTCTCCGCCGAGCGGCCCGCCGATCCCGCCGCGAAGGACGCTGAATCCCTGGCCGGAGCAATGGTGGACATGGAATTCGCGGTGCGGGCGGAAAGCGCAACCGATGCCCTGTTCGGCAAGTGGCGGTGGCTGCACATCGTGGTCGGCTGCATTCTCTACGCCGTCCTTGTCGTCCACATCGGCGCCGCGATCTATTTCGGATTGCGCTGGATATGAGGTTTGCGCGCCTCCTTTTTTGGCTCTTCGTTCTCGCGACCGTGGCTCTGCTGGTGGGTGCGCCATTGGCCTTGCGCACGAACGCGCCTTCCGAGGCCGGGATTGTGGAGCGTTTTGTCGCTCCCGGACCCTTGTCGAGCGCCCACCGGTCGCTGGCCGGACAATGCGCCAGCTGCCACACGCCCCTCAAGGGAGTTGAGGCGAAGACCTGCCTGTCATGCCACGCCGGAACCGAGTTCGGGGACAAGCAATCGACCATGTTCCATTCCCAGGCCACGCAATGCAGTTCCTGCCATGTCGAGCATCAGGGCAATCAGGGGATTGTCCAAATGAGCCACGCCGCGTTGCTCGATCCGAAGAACTGGAGCGGCCCGGCTCTGCAAATGCAATCCCGCAAACCCCTGGCGACGTCCGGTGCGACGCTCGATTGTGCGAGCTGCCATTCGATCAGGGACAAGCATCTCGGGCTGTTCGGCGCCGATTGCGCCACCTGCCACAGCACCGATTCGTGGACGATTGCCAGCTATCGCCACCCTTCGACCAATTCGACGCAGTGCGTCGAGTGTCACAAAGCGCCTCCCAGCCACTATATGGAACACTTCAGCATGGTTTCGCAGCGGGCCGCACGCGAGAAGGCCCGGGTCGATCAGTGCTATTCCTGCCATACCACCGACAGCTTCAACAACATCCGGCGCCGGGGGTGGTATGATCACCATTAACGCGCCCTGGCTAAGCCAGTTTTTCCACCTGGCCGTCGTCGTTCTGGATCTGGCCGGCACCTTGGTCATCCTGGTCGGCGCGGCCTATGCCAGTGGCGTGTTTCTCCGGGCGTTTCGAGGGAGCGACCGGTCGCGCGCCTATCTCGCCTTCCGTTCGACGCTGGGGCGCAGCATTCTTCTGGGTCTCGAATTCCTGGTCGCAGGCGACATCGTCAAATCGCTGGTGATCAACCCGACAATCGCCGACCTGGTCGTACTGGCCGGGCTGGTCCTGGTGCGCACGTTCCTCAGCATCTCGCTCGGTGTCGAGATCAATGGCCATTGGCCCTGGCAGGATACCGTCATGGCGCGTCATCGCTCGCTTGCCGCAGGTAGCGGTGGCCAACCCGGCTGCGGGGAGAATCCCGGGATCGATCCAAACGGTTCATGATGGAGGTAAGGATGATCGAACGCAGAACCCTGTTGGCGAGCGGTACGGCGCTTCTCGCTTCAGGAGTGGCAAGCGGCGCTGTCGCAAGCGATGGTTCGGGGCACGCCGCAGCAATGGCGATGCCGATGAAGGACTGCATCGATCTTTGCGCCGCGTCGCATGCCATGTGTTTGGAGACGGCGAACTATGTCGCAAGCTCGAGCCGATCGCCGGCCAGCGCCCCGCTGCTCACGCTCCTGAGCGATTGTGCGGACGCTTGCGACCAGTGCGCTCGCGAATGCGAGCAGCGGCGTGACGACCCGCAGCTGACCCATTGCGCTGAAGCCTGTAGACGGTGTGCGGAAGGCTGCCGCCATATGGCCGCGATGGCCGACTGAACGGGGCGCTTCGCAAACTACGTATAGTTTCAAGCGGCGGGTGGTCCCATTGCAGAGCCAAGAAGCGGCGAGAAAAACGCAAGAGTATCGCCAGTTTAGCGGAGACGCGAAATGACCCGGAAAGCCATCTATCTTACTGTTTTCGGCTTGCTCACCAGTGTCGGCGGCGTAGCCTATGTGATGGCCGACGAACTGCCGGCCGACATGCCTGCGGTCACGGCCCCAAAGCCCACAGCATCACCCAAAGCGCCTGTCGCCCCGCCGCCGCCGTCGACCACGGCCGCTCAGGACCATGCGCACCAGCAGGGCATGGATCACGGCGGGCAGCAGATGCACGATCAAATGATGCAGGACCACCAGATGGGCATGCAGGGCATGCAGCAGCAGGGCATGCAGCAACAAGGTATGGGCGGCATGGCGGCGCAAGGCGGCAAGGCGGGCATGCCGATGAAGCCGGGCAAGGATTGTTGCCCGAGCAAAGGCATGAAGCCAGCGGACAAGCCCATGGCGATGCCCTCGGACAAACCGATGCCGATGAATGACATGTAGACTCCGCTCCCCGGAGCTGACGGCCCGCCGCCCCGCCCCCGGCGGCGGGCCGTTCTTGCCCCCCTTTCGCCGCAAAGGGCCGGATTTGCGCCATGTATCGCTAGGACCACGCGCGCTCCCGTCAGACTCAAATCGCGGGACAAACCCTGAGTGCAAGCGATGCTCGATAGGCGGCGGGCGAACGGGGTAACCGGATCCTGCCGCAAGGGCCGCGCTTGGCCGTCACGCACACACTTGACGAGGACAACACAAGGACCGGGATCATGTTCGAACAGGCCATCGAGACAATCAATGCCGCGCCAACTTTCCGGCATCGCTACGACAATTTCATCGCCGGGCGCTGGAGCCCGCCTTCCACAGGCCAATATTTCGCCGACACGAGCCCGATCAACGGCGCGCTGATCGCCGAGTTCGCCCTCTCTACCACCGAAGATGTCGAGCGCGCGCTCGACGCTGCCCACTCCGCCAAGGACCAATGGGCGAGGCTTGCGCCGGCCGAGCGCGCAACGCTGCTCAACAGGATCGCCGACCGTCTGGAACACAATCTTGAACTGCTGGCGCTTGCCGAGACGATCGACAACGGCAAACCGATCCGCGAGACGCGCGCCGCCGACGTGCCGCTCGCGATCGACCATTTTCGTTATTTCGCCGGCTGCATCCGGGCGGAAGAAGGCACGATCTCGACGATCGACGCCGACACCATCGCCTATCATTTCCGCGAGCCGCTCGGCGTCGTTGGCCAGATCATCCCAAGGAACTTCCCGCTGCTGATGGCGGCATGGAAGATCGCCCCGGCGCTTGCCGCCGGCAACTGCACGGTCATCAAGCCGGCTTCACAGACGCCGCTCACGCTGCTGATGTTGGCCGAGCTGACCGCAGATATCCTGCCCCCGGGCGTGCTCAATGTGGTGACCGGACCAGGCCGGACCGTCGGTCAGGCGATCGCCGCCAATCCGCGGATCGCCAAGGTCTCGTTCACCGGCGAGACCGTGACCGGCAAGCAGATCATGCACGCTGCCGCGAATCACCTGATTCCGCAGACGATGGAGCTTGGCGGCAAGTCACCCAACATCTTCATGGCGGATGTCCTCAATGAGGACGACGCGTTCCTCGCCAAGGCGATCGAGGGCTTCACGCTGTTCGCATTCAACAAGGGCGAGGTCTGTACCTGTCCGTCGCGCGCGCTGGTGCACGAATCGATCTTTGATCGCTTCATCGAGCGTGCGGTCGCGCGCGTCGCCGCGATCCGCCAGGGCGATCCACTCGACCCCGCGACCCAGATCGGCGCCCAGGCCTCCGAGGACCAGCTCCACAAGATCCTTGGCTATATCGACGTCGGCAAGGCCGAGGGCGCGCAGTGCCTGACCGGCGGTGCGCGCGCGCTGCCCGGGGGTGACTTGAACAAGGGCTTCTTCGTCCAACCGACCGTGTTCGTGGGCCAGAACCACATGCGCATCTTCCAGGAGGAGATCTTCGGTCCGGTCCTGGCGGTGACGACCTTCAAGACGGTCGAGGAAGCGATCGCGATCGCCAACGACACCGCCTACGGCCTGGGTGCTGGTGTCTGGACCCGCAACGGCAACACTGCTTACCGGCTGGGCCGCGCGATTGAGGCCGGCCGGGTCTGGACCAACTGCTATCACCAATATCCCGCCCACGCCGCTTTCGGCGGATACAAGGCGTCGGGCTTCGGGCGCGAAAACCACAAGGCGATGCTCGACCATTACCAGCAGACCAAGAACCTGCTCGTCTCTTACGACGAGCGCGCTCTCGGCCTGTTCTGACCTTCCTTCTGATGGAGAAGCAGACATGGCGAAAACCATGAAGGCGGCAGTCGTCCGCGAATTCGGCCAGCCGCTGGTCATCGAGGAGGCGCCGATCCCAGTGGTCGGTCCTGGTCAGATACTCGTCAAGATCGCGGCGACCGGCGTGTGCCATACCGATCTGCATGCCGCCGAGGGCGATTGGCCGGTCAAGCCCAACCCGCCGTTCATTCCGGGCCATGAGGGCGTCGGCCATGTCGCCGCGGTCGGATCGGACGTCACCCACGTCAAGGAAGGCGACCGCGTCGGCGTGCCCTGGCTGTACACAGCCTGCGGCCACTGCGTACATTGCCTGGGCGGCTGGGAAACGCTGTGCGAAAGTCAGCAAAACACCGGCTATTCGGTCAACGGCAGCTTCGCCGAATATGTCCTCGCCGACCCGAACTATGTCGGCCACCTGCCCGACAATGTCGATTTTCTCGACATCGCGCCGATCCTCTGCGCGGGCGTCAACGTCTACAAAGGCCTCAAGGCCACCGAGGCGAAGCCGGGTCAATGGGTTGTGATCTCCGGAATCGGGGGGCTTGGCCACATGGCCGTGCAATATGCCCGTGCGATGGGCCTCAACGTGGCGGCGGTCGACATCGACGATCGCAAGCTCGATCTCGCATCTCGTCTCGGTGCCACGCTGACGATCAACGCGTGCGATGAGATTCCTTCGGCGGCCCTCAAGAAGGCGATCGGCGGCGCGCATGGCGCGCTGGTCACTGCGGTCTCGCCCACAGCGTTCCAGCAGGCGCTCGGCATGGTCCGCCGTGGTGGCACGGTGGCGCTCAACGGTCTGCCGCCAGGCGACTTTCCGCTGTCAATCTTCGACACCGTTCTCAACGGTATCACCGTGCGCGGCTCGATCGTCGGCACCAGGCTCGACCTTCTCGAAGCGCTGACCTTCGCCGGCGAGGGCAAGGTCCACGCAACCGTGCATGCGGAGAAGCTCGAGAACATCAACGATGTCTTCTCGCGCATGCGTCACGGCGACATCGAAGGCCGGATCGTTCTCGATCTGGCGTGATCCCATCATTCGCGAAAGATACTGTCCATGCTTCCTTTCCACAGCCTGCCTATCGCGCGGCGCCATTTCGTCCAGGGTCTGGCGGTCGGCGGTGCGGTTGCAGGCTTCACCCCGGCGCTTCTCGCACGGTCCACTGCCGCTTCGGCGGCAGAGCTGCGCGGCACCGAGTTCGACCTTGAGATCGCCGAGCTGCCGGTCAATTTCACCGGCAAGCGCCGGGTCGCGACTGCGGTGAACGGGGCCGTGCCCGCGCCGGTTCTCCGGCTGCTGGAAGGCGACACGGTTACGCTGCGCGTACGCAACAGCCTCAAGGAGATGTCGAGCATCCATTGGCACGGCATCATCCTTCCGGCCGAGATGGACGGCGTGCCGGGCATCAGCTTCGCCGGCATCGCGCCCGGCGAGACCTTCACTTACCGCTTCGAGCTGCGCCAATCGGGCACTTACTGGTATCATGCCCACACGCTTGCCGAGCAGACCGGCCTTTATGGCGCGATCGTCGTCGAACCGCGTGGGCCCGTCGCCGCGCCGGATCGGGACTATACGGTGATCCTCAGCGACTGGTCTGACGAACCGCCATTGCAGATCTTCACCAACCTCAAGAAGCTGAGCAGCTACTACAATTTCGCGCAGCCGACGGCGGGCGACTTCCTCAAGGACGTACGCCAACTGGGGCTCGGCAAGGCGCTCGATCGGCGGGCGATGTGGAATGGCGCGCGGATGAGCCCGACCGATTACAGCGACGTCTCGGCGGCGACTTACACCTACCTCATGAACGGGACGCCGCCTGCGGGCAACTGGACCGGCATCGCCGCGCCCGGCGAGCGGGTCCGGCTGCGCTTCATCTGTGCGGGGACCGCGACCTTTTTCGACGTACGGATTCCGGGGGTCGCGCTGACCATCGTCGCGACCGACGGGCAACCTGTCGAACCGGTTACGGTCGACGAGTTTCGCATCGGCCCCGGCGAGACCTACGATGCCGAGTTCACCATGCCCGACGCTGAAGCCCATACGATCTTCGCTCAGTCGATCGACCGGACCGGCTATGCCCGCGGCACGATCGCGCCTGCGCCTGGCATGACTGCGGCGGTACCGCCGCTCGACGAACGGCCCTGGCTCGAACCAATCGACATGATGGGTGCAATGGCCGCGATGGACGGCGGCGAACACGCCGGACATGGGATGGCCGAAATGCCGCCCAAGGCCCGGCACGCCCGCACTGAATATGGCGCGAACACCGACATGCGGGTCGATTATCCCCGCAGAAATCTCGACGATCCCGGCGCCGGCTTGCGTGACCGCCCCTGGCGCGTTCTGACGCTGGCGGACCTGCGCACGCCGAACGGCGATCCCGATCCCCGCGAGCCGGAACGCGAGATCGAACTCCACCTCAACGGCAATATGGAGCGCTTCATCTGGGCGCTCGACGGGATCAAGCTCAATGACTCGCGCCCTCTGCATTTCCGCCCGAACGAGCGGCTTCGCGTCACGTTGGTGAACGACACGATGATGTCCCATCCGATGCATCTCCACGGAATGTGGAGCGATGTCGAAGGCCCGGATGGCAAGTTTCGGGTGCGCAAGCATACCGTAGTCGTCCAGCCCGCCCAGCGCGTCAGCTTCCGCGTGACGGCCGATGCGATGGGCCGATGGGCGTTCCACTGCCACCTGCTCTACCATATGGCGGCCGGCATGTTCCGCGAGGTGGTGGTCGCATGATGAGCCACGCACACCCCCGCACCGCACAATTCGCTCTCGCCACCATCGTCTCGGTTGCGGTCGCGACTCCAGTTCGGGCCCAGGAAGCTCCGCAACAGCCACCGGCCGCTTCCCAGGCCGACCAGTCGGTCAAGCCCGCGCAGGAGCCGCAGCCCGCTCCGCCGGTCGAAAATCATGCGAGTATGAACATGCCCGGCATGGATATGTCCGGAGCGGGCAGGTCGCCAGACAGCACGGAGATGGACACGGGCAAGATGCAGGGCGGCAGGGCACCGCGCGATGCCCGCAATTCCGACGACTATGCCGATGGTTACCGCAACTCGACGCTGCCCAATTACGAAATGGCCGACAAGCTCTCGATCCCCAAGATCCTGGTCGATGAGCTCGAGTTCGCCACGGGCAACGAGGGACAGGGGTTCGGCTGGACAGTGCTGGTCACAAACGGGCCGGACGACAACAAGCTCTGGCTCCGCAGCCAGGGGCTCAAGAATTCACGCGATCGGCTCGATCCCGAGAGCAGCGTCGAAGGGTTCTGGTGGCACGGCGGGGGCGCATTCTGGGGTACGTTGGTCGGCGTTCGCCAGGATCTCGGGAAAGGTGGCACGACTTGGGCCGCCGTCGGCGTTGAGGGCCTCGCTCCCTACTGGTTCGACATTCAGCTGACCGGCTATGTGGGCGCCGATGGCCGCTTGGCGGCGCGCGCCAAGGCCTCCTATGAAATCCTGTTCACCAATCGCCTCATCCTGACGCCTCAAGTCGAGACCAACATCTACAGCAAGCGATCTACCGACCGCGAGCTTGGTGGCGGCTTCAGCAATGTCGAACTCAGCGGTCGCCTGCGCTACGAGTTTTCTCGAAAGTCCGCGCCCTATGTCGGTTTCGTCTGGGAACGCGCGCTCGGCGGCACCGCCGACTTTCGGCGCGCCGAGGGCGAAAGCCCGGTCGAACGTCGCGTCGTCGTCGGCTTCCGACTGTTGCTGTGATTCTGGGGCGGCTGTCCGAGACATGGCAGACCGGCCTCGGCCATCTTGCGCGCCCGCAAGGCAGGCAATCGCTCTCGTCCATTCTTCTTCTGCTCGCCGTAGCCGCTGCTGCGGCGGGGCAGACCGCCATTCTCGCCTTCCTTCCGGCCCTGGTTGATCGCAATGCCGCACAGCTTGCGCCGCGCCTGCATGACTTCCACGTCGCCAGCCTTACCGGCGTCCATCCGCTCGCGGCCTTGCTGCTGGCCCCGCTCTGGGGCTGGCTCGCGGATCGGATGGATTACCGGATCCTGCTTCGCACCGCTCTCGTCGCACTCGCATTCGCGACGGCGCCAGTCGGAGCGGTGCCGCTACCGGCTCTCTATCTGCTCCGCGCGCTGGCCGGCATGGCCGCTGCGGCCATCATCCCGCTGGCGTTGCTGTCCGCGAGCTTCGCGGTTCCCGAGCGCGGCGAGCAGGCGAAGCGCTTTACCTGGCTAACGGGGTTCGTCTTCCTGGGGGACATGATTGGGCCTTTGCTCGCAGAGGGTTCCGCCGCCGTAACTCCCGGCGCACCCCTGCTGATGGTGGCGCTCGGCATCGCTGGCGTCGCCAGCCTGCTGTGCTTCGCCCATCTGCCGCCTCGGTGCATCGCTTGTTCCGAGATTCGCCACCCGCAATCGTCGTCCAGCCCCGCGATCTCGATGCTACTGCTCATCGCGGTCGTTGGTGGCGGTGGGCTCGCGGCCATGCATGTCGCCCTGCTCATCCCGCGAAGCACGGATGCGCCCAATCGAGAGACGATCGCCTGGATGCTTAGCCTTTGCGGGTTCGCCATGCTTGCCGCGCAGCTGTTCCTTGCAAGAGTCACCTGGCTCGTGACCTCACCGAGACGCCTCGCCGGCATTACCCTTGCCCTTCTCGCGTCAAGCGTCTTCCTCTATTCCCTCAACCTTGCGACCCTGCCTATGGCTGGCACCATCTTTGTGGCCGGCTGGAGTTCCGCAAGCCTTCGCCTGATCACCAGTTTCTGGATCGGCGGAAACACAGCTCCTTCGGGCTCGAGACTGGGTTTGCAGCATGCGGCGGCCAGCATCGGCCAGGCGCTTGCACCATTGGCCTTCGCACTGGCATCGCCGCAATATCAACCCGTCATCCTCTGGAGCATCGGCAGCCTTGCGCTGCTTCTCCTGCTTGTTCTGCCCCTTGTCTGGAGAGGGGCGACATCAGTCCAATGATAGTGGACGTCGGGCAACGGCCACATACTCCACCCGGGTTTCACCAACGGGGCCGCGCTTGGTCTTGGCCACCCTTTGGGCTGCCCAATACAAGGACCGCGCACTGAGAGAGCCGGAGACCAGACTAGCAGCCGCACCCTGTGCCGCCTTCGCGGTCCTCGTCACAATCCCCAGGCTCGGCGCAGTCGCACAAGCGGTACAGCGCCTCGAGAACCGGTGTTCGGATGAAGGGTTTCTGGATCACTTCTGCATAGCCGCAAGCTTTGGCCCGCAACCTCAGCTCGCGATCGCAAGATGCGCATATGAGGATCGCGGGGCCGCTCCATCCCTTGGCCCTGAACGCGCCGAGCAAGCTGACGCCATCGAGATCCGGCATGTTGTAATCGGCAATCATGCAGTCGGCGGAGAGCGAAGCCGGATCGGCCAGCAAGGCCGATGCCGATCGGTAGCTGAGCGGTTCATAACCCCGCGCATGCAGCAAGAATTGCAACGAACGGCGGATACTGGCCTCATCGTCGGTGATGAGAACCTTGTAGCGCTTCTTGCCAGGCTCGCTCTGACTTGTGGACATGGACCCTGTAACTGAAACTGAGAAGGCAACTCCTATCAGGAATCGCCGGTCTTGCGGACAATGTCCTTACGTAGATGTCACAGAATCCTAGATTCTTGTGCTAAAGACCAGCGGCGAAGGCAATCCGCAGCAGATCGGACAGGCTGTGCACATCGAGTTTTTGCATCAGGCTTGCCCGGTGAACCTCGACGGTGCGCGACGAACACCCGAGATCATAGGCGATCGTCTTGTTGGGATAGCCCTTGGCCAGACCCTCGAGGATCTCGCGTTCACGCGGCGTGAGTGACGCTATCCGCGTCCGCGCCTCCCGCTCTTCGAGATCGCGGCTATCGTTGCGTTCAAGTCTCGCAAACGCCCGCTCGAGGGCGCCGAGAAGCGCGGCCTTTTCGAACGGTTTTTCGAGGAACTCGACCGCTCCGGCCTTCATCGCCTGGACGGCAACGGTCACATCGCCATGACCGGTAAGGACGATCACCGGCATGTCGATACCGCGATCGGCCAACGCGGCCTGGACCTCAAGCCCATCCATCTCTGGCATCCGAACGTCTAGCACCACGCACCCTTTCGGCGCGGATTTCGCCGACTTCAAGAATTCGACGCCCGAACCATAGGACAGAACCTTGTAGCCCGCGCGCGACAAGACGAAGCCCGCAGATTTGCGGATAGCTTCTTCGTCATCGACGAGGTGAACGACACGACTATCGCTCATCGGCAGCCTCCTCAGCCGCATGCATCAGCGTGAAATGAAAACGGCTTCCGCCGGTGTCGGGATGCTCGGCCCAAATGCGTCCCCCATGGGCTTCGACGATCGTGCGGCAGATCGACAGGCCCAACCCCATCCCTTCCTGCTTGCCGCTGACGAAGGCCTCGAACAGTCGAGGGCGGATGTCGGGCGCGATGCCGGGGCCGGTGTCGTGCACCGTGACTTCGACGTATCCGTCCGGCCGAAGCCTGGTTCCAACGGTCAAATCCCGGACTTGGCTTTGCGCCGTGGCCTCAACCGCGTTGCGCATCAGGTTGAGCAGAACTTGCTGGATCTGCACCCGATCGACCAGCACTGGCGTCGCCAGCGGGTCGAGGTTGAACAAGGCGCGCACGCCATTCTCGCGGGCACCGGTTAGCGCGAGCCGACCGGCATCCTCGATCAGGCCAGGCAATTGCTCGACGCGCTTGTCGACCTCGCCCTTCGCAACGAATTCGCGCAGCCGGCGAACAATGTCGCCGGCCCGGAATGTCTCGTTCGCCGCTTCCGCGAGCGCGTCGCGCATGATTATCGCGTTCTCGTCGGCCGCCTCCTCGAGCATGTCGCGCGATTCCTCCAGATAGTTCGCCACGGCGGTCAACGGCTGGTTGAGTTCGTGCGCCAGCGTTGAGGCCATGGTGCCCATGGCGCTCAGCCGCGAGACATGGACCAGTTCGGCTTGCAATTCCTTGAGCTTGAGCTCGTCGCGCTCCTTCTCCGTCAGGTCGCGGATGAAGCCCGTGAAAATCCGTTCGCCATCCTTCCCCGCCTCGCCAACCGAGAGTTCAAGCGGAAAGGTCGTTCCATCGCGCCGTTGTCCGGTCACGACCCGGCCGATCCCGATGATCCGCTTCTCGCCGGTCGTGCAGTAGTGCTCCAGATAGGCGTCGTGGCGTTCGCGATCCGGAGTGGGCATCAGGCACGATACGTTGGCTCCGAGCAGCTCGCTTTCCTCATAGCCGAACAATCGTTCGGCCGCGGCGCTGAACGAGGAAATCCGGCCACGCTCATCGATCACGATCATGGCGTCCGGAACCGTCGCCAGGATCGAGTTCAAATGCTGTTCGCGCGCCTCCATCGCCTCGCGGATCGCGGCCTCTTCGGTGACATCGCGCGCGATGCAGAAATAGCCCAGCAATCGGTCGCCTTCGCGCAAGGCAGCAAACGACACATGTGCGAGATATTCCAAGCCCGATTGGCGAACCCGCCAGCCATTGCGCTCAAACGACTTGCCACGCCGGGCCGCTTCAAGATCGGCAACCGGAAGACCGGAAGCGGCTTCATCGGGCGCGTAGAAAATTTCGTGAGACTGACCGATAGCATCGGCCGGACACCAATGGTCGGCGCGCCCTTCGTCGTCGCTCAGCGCCAGGATCTGGCCACGACTATCGAGCAAAACAAAAAAATGCCCAGGGGCGCTCAGGAAGGCGAGATAGGCGAGCCGAGGCAGGTCTGGCTGGTTGCCATCCGGGGCCGGCCTGTGCCGATCGCCCGCCATGTCTAGCACGCCACGCTTGCGACCCGCGGGCGGAAAAGCCGGTCCTCGCGAAAGTCGCTTCGGGCAGTCATTGGAAACATGCGAATGGAATCTTCCGGTACACGCGCTGGGCCTTCGTTCTAGAATACGCACAGCGACCGGCCACCCCTCACGAATTTCGGACACGTGTCCCGTCCGCTGGCCGCACCGGTGAGGCGCGCTCATATTTTTCCCGGGAATCACCCCCGTGAGGGCTGCAGCGCTCGGGACAGCCCTCTCGGGGGTGATTGGCAGTTTACCGCGACATTTCGGCCTCGTTTGCAACGGCGGACCGGTCGAGTCAGCGCCGCAAACGGTCAATGCCGCGCATAGACAGTCGGCGCCCCGGCGCCGATGGCGTAAACCGCAAAGCGTTGGGGTTCCTGCCCCGGCACTTCCATCCCCGGCGACCCCAGTGGCATGCCGCCGACCGCAAGGCCGCTCACGCCTCTCGGCCTTGCCGAAAGGACACGCCGCATATCCTCGATCGGAACGTGACCTTCGAAGGCCATCCCGTCGATCACGGCGGTGTGGCACGAACGGAGGGTGGGTGGAATTCCATACCTTGCCTGAAGGGCTGCGCGGTTGGAGGCGTCGACCGCTCTGATGGTCTTGCCCAGCCCCTTGCGGACTTGTGCCGCCCACTTCTCGCAACAGCCGCATCCGGGATCCCGGTGCATGATTGCCGCGGTCGAGGCCATGGCGGGTGAACCCGCTAACGCCAGTGCCAGAATGAGTTTTCGCATTGTATATCTCGCCTTCCTGAAGTGCTCAGGCGGCAGCTAGCCGCCTGAGCACCGAGTTGCCTACTTGTGTTCCATGCCGCCCATGGCGTGGCCCGCATGATCGTCGGACGCTGCCTCGGCTTTGTCCTGACAACAGGCCATCTTGCCATGTTCGTCCTTCTTGCAGCAGCACTCCTTCTTCGGAGCGGAAGGCGGTTCTGCGGCAAAAGCCGCTGTCGACAGGGTGAGCGCGAACGCGCCAAGCAGATAGTTGAGTTTCATGATCTATTGCTCCGTGATCAGGTTGAATGATTTGGCATGGCCTGATCTCGCGGCGGCGGATGCGGTGGTTTGAGGGCAATTCCCTTAATCGAGGTTGCTGCCTCCTCTTTGGGCACCGGATCATTCCAGACTGCGACCGGCTGCACGGTCGGCGGCTCGGCCGCGCGTGAGGCGCAGGCATGACAAGCCATGGCAGAATCTTTCGCGTGACCATCGGGCACCGGAAGATGACCGTCTTGCGCGTTCGAGCAATCCATCGCCATCGATGTCGCCGCGGCTAGCGGTGCCGCATCAGCACACAACGGCCCGGTCTGTAATGCGAGGCCGAGAGCGAGAAACAGAACAGCCAAAAACTTCATGCCGCCCGCCTTTTCCGGCGAAACGGCCAGCGCATGAAGAGCAGGATCGCGCCCGCAATAGCGAGCACCAAGCCGCCGCACGCAAAGGCCAGCAACCACCAAGTGTTGAAATTCTCGTGGTTCTTCCAGTCCATGATGTGGAGGCTCCAGAAGAAATCGTAGAGCCGCCACGTCCCGTTGCGAACCGCCGTCAACTTGCCCGAGTCCGCCGCGACGAAAACGCTGGTGCTGTCAGGATCGGCAAAGGCCACGCGCCATGCGGGAAGCGCGCCGCGATATTCGGGGCTTTCGGCAAGGACGCGAGAAACTTTGGCATCGGGCTTGACCGGAGCCTTCCACGCATCGCGTGCAATTGCGAGGGCAAGCGCTGCGTCAACCGGCAGTAGTGGCGCGCCGCTCACCGCATCGAAAAGAGTGGTTCCCTCCGCCGTCGCGACCAGGGCGACTGGGCGATTGGCGAGCATGGCGAAGGATACCGACTCGACCGGGGTCTTGGCCGCCGCGACCAGGCGGGTCGGCGCGACGAAATCGACGCCTTTCGGCATCGCGACAACGCGCTCGCGGTCCACAAGATGTTCGCCGCGCACTTGCTCGATGGGCAGATAACTCATCAGCACACCGCTCGAAAACCAGATCAGGAGCTGCGCCCCGATAACCAGCGCCAACCATTTGTGAATGCGGCTCGCGGCGACATGAACCCTTACCTTCGCTCCCATTGGTCCCCCGATTTGCACCCATTGCGACCGCCTCCGATCACCATCGGCGTTCCGATTGTTGCCTTATCTTATGTCGCTCATGTCATGGCCCGCATGAGGATCGGCTTCGCCGGGCGGCGGTGCGGTCTTGGTGGGCACGGGCGTTGCAGCCTTGGATTCCGCTCTCTGTTGAGGTTTTGGTGCGCCGGCCCTTGAAGCTGGTTTTGGTTTCGGGGTGCTGGGCTCTGGTACCGGTTTTGCTTCGGATCGTTGCGGCGCGCCCTCCGGCCCCGCCGGTGATCCGCTTGCGCCACTATCCGTTGCCGTCACGTCTGCCTGGGCTTCCGCTAAAGCCGGTCCCGAATTTGCCGATTGGTCGGGCGCAAAGGGCTGTTTAGTCGCGCCGCAGCCGGCAAGCGCAGACGCCGCCGCTATTAATGCGAGAGGAGCGAGCTTATTCAAGAAAATACCCTTGGAAAGATGGATCTGCTGGTCCGCTACGAACCGTTCCTCCAGACTAACTCCTCTAGAACCAGACCCGCACGCCCATCACAAAGTGCGGGTCAGAGACTTCTCCTCCGTTCGCTCTGACGAAGCGAGCGGATTCGCCAAACTGCCTAGTCCACTCAAAGCCTGCATAAGGTGCAAACTCCTTTCTGATTTCGTAGCGGAAGCGAACCCCAAGCTCGAGGTTCGAAAGGCCATCTCCGACCCCAAGCTCGGGAATGGCTTGCGCGGAAAAATTGGCCTCGATCCGGGGCTGCAAGATCAGCCGCTGGGTAATGCGCTGATCGTAAAATCCCTCGAACCGGCCGCGCAGTTCCCCCTTGTCCGACAAGAATGCCGACGCCGTGACCTCGAACCAATTGGGTGCCAGACCTTCAATGGCGACGACAGCATAGGTGCGCGACGGATCAGGCGTCACGTCGTAGCGGACACCCGCCTGCAGGTTCCAATAGGGTGAGATCGCGCGGGAATAGACGCCGGTCAGCTCAAGATCGTCCAATGCCCCCCTGAACTCGCCCTCGCCTTCATACTTGAACACGAAGCGGTTGATGTCGCCGCCGAACCAGGCCTCGCCATCGAAACGATAGCTGTCCTTGCCCTTGTGGACGACGTATTCGGCAAGATCGAAGGATACATAGCGAAAAGTCGTGCCCCCGGCTTCTTTCATCATCTCGTCGCGCGAGCGCCGCATGGTTTCACTCGGGAAAAACCGGTCGGCATACCAGTCCGAAGGCGGCGCGGGGGCGGGCGCGTTGCCAGGCGCGAAGTCGGTGCCGGTCGCCGTCCCGGACCCGCCTTGGGGCAATGAAGGAGCGACCTTTGGCGTGCAATGGCCCATCTTTGCATGCTCAGGTGGGCAGTCCGGATCGACACCGCTTGCTACCGACGAGGCCGTGCCCATAGAAATGCCTGGCATTTCATCGGCTGCGGATCCCGGAGCCGTCTCCGACGGCTTGGGAGTTTCGGCAGCCGGAGTGCAATGCCCCATCCTTGCGTGCTCGGGCAGGCAACCGTCATCGGATGGCGCGGGCGGCGGTGCCATCTTCATCGCTGGCATTGTGTCGGGCGTGGATGGCGTCGAACCCGTTGGTTCGGGAACGCAGTGCCCCATTTCCGCGTGTTCAGGCGAGCATGTGCTTGCCGAAGGAGGCGCCGCCGGCTTCTGAGCGACTGGCTTTGCAGAAGGCGCCTTGGGTTTGGCGGGCTCGCTAGCGGGCGGCATCGAGCCATGATCCATGCTTTGCATCGATTGTGCCGAAGCGGGGACGGCTGCCGCGCAAAACATCACGCTGGCGAGCAACAGTTCGGCTCGGCTCATGCGCCTACCCCCCGCGGACGCACGCTGACAACGCGCATCATCCCTGCGTGCATGTGATAGAGCAGATGGCAATGGAACGCCCAGTCACCGACGGCATCGGCGGTAAAGTCGAAACTTGCCTTACCGCCTGGCTGCACCAGCACGGTGTGCTTCCTTGGAGAGTATGCGCCCTTGCCGGTCACCAGCTCGAAGAAATGCCCATGGAGATGGATCGGGTGGCTCATCATTGAATCGTTGATGAGGTTTATCCGCACCCGCTCACCTTCGATGAACGGAATGGGCTCGTGAAAGTCCGACATTTTAACGCCGTCAAACGACCACATGAATCGCTCCATGTTGCCGGTCAGGTGAATGTCCAACGAACGATCAGGAGCGTTGACATAGGGATTGCGCTCAAGCGCTACGAGATCGTGATAGGTGAGCACTTTGTGCTCGACATTCTCCAATCCCTGGCCCGGTTCGCCCATTCGGTCCACAGGCATCGGCGAGATCGTCTGTACGCCCGGATTTTTCTCGACTTGCGGTGCCACACTGAAATCACGCATGTTCATCGAACCGTGGTCCATCCCGGACATGGTATCGGAATTGGACATCTCCATGCCGGGCATCGAGTCTGTCGACGGAGCGGGTGCTCCGGGCATGTCCATCGAGCCGCCGGAGCCATGGCCCATCGCTGCATGATCCATGCCGGACATCGAGCCACCGGACATGTCCATCTCGCCCATGCCCATGTCCTTCATATTGGCTAGCGGACGCTCACGCAGCGGCGGGACTGCGGCGACCATCCCCGGGCGCGGCGCTAACGTTGCGCGGCCCATGCCCGAGCGGTCGTTGGCTTCGGCGACCAGCGTGTAGGCGCGGTCTTCGGCCGGCGTCACGATAACATCATAGGTTTCGGCAACCGCGATCTGAAACTCGTCGACCTCGACCGGTCGAACGTTGAGCCCATCGGCTTGCACGATCGTCAGGCGAAGCCCCGGGATGCGGACGTTAAAAATCGACATTGCCGAGGCATTGATGATGCGCAGTCGCACCCGCTCGCCCGGCTGGAACAGCGCCGTCCAATTGTCCTTCGGGCCATAGCCGTTGACCAGAAAAGTGTAAGTCGAACCGTTGACATCGGCGATATCGGTGGGATCCATGCGCATCGCGCCCCAATCAAGCCGGTCCTTAAGCGGCTGATCCTTGCCCGACAGCAGACCTCCGAGCGTCTGGCGCTGCATATTGAAGTGCCCGGGATTGACCTTGAGCTTGTGAAAAATCGCCTCGGGCGAGAGTCGGCTGTGATCCGAAAGCACGACGACATGCTCCCGATCATAGGCCACCGGATCGGCACCCTTGGGATCGATGACGATCGGTCCGTAGTGTCCAAGCTGCTCCTGAAGACCCGAGTGGCTGTGATACCAGTAGGTCCCCGACTGCATGACAGGGAATTCATAGACGAAGGTTGAGCGCGGCTTGATGCCAGGGAAGCTGACGCCTGGAACCCCGTCCATCTGGAACGGGAGCAGCAAACCGTGCCAGTGGATCGAGCTGTCTTCGTCGAGGTCGTTCGTAACAGAGAGGCGAACATTCTGGCCTTCGCGTAGACGGATCAACGGTGCCGGGACAGTCCCGTTGATCGCGATCGCGCGGCTGACCTTGCCATCGACACGCATGGTCTGACGGGCAATCCGCAAGCTGATGTCGTTACCCGAAACCGTTGGAATCGGCTCCGTGATCCCCGGCGAGACGGGCTGCGCCCATGCCGGAAACCAGGGTGCAAGGGCGGCTGTTACGCCACCGGCGGCAGCGACGCCGATAAAGGATCTTCTGTCGAGGGTCATATCTTGTCCAGGTTCGACGATGGGGATTACACATGGCTTTACGCGGCGGGCACATGCATCCCTCACGCATAATCAGAAAATATTCCGCCAATTGCCCCGCCGCATCGCCATGCAAGTACGGCTCGCGAGCGACCAAACCCCACCGGCTGTCCATAAATGCTGCAAGCGGTGGTACGCTTTGCTAATGACGTGCGTGATTAGGGCCGACCGGATACAGGCTCGGCCGCCAACTGCGCCTTCAGTTGACCTCGCGCTCGATAGAGCCTCGTTTCAACTGCCTTTTCGCTGATCCCCAGGATCGCGGCGGTCTCGGCTTGGCTCGCTTCCTCGATAGTTCGCAGGATGAGCACTTCGCGAAGCGGCTGCGGCAATTTGGCAATCTCCCTTTCAACCCGCAGCAGCTCCGCACGGCTCTCGGCTTCGCGCGCAGGCCCAGGCGCATCGCTCCCGAAATCCTCATCGCGTTCGATCGGGCGGGCCAGCGAGAAGAATGAGCGCACGGCCCGCCGCCGCGCCCAGTCGCGGCACTTGTTGAGCGCGATCCTGGCAATCCAATGCCGAAACGGCCGATCCGGGTCATAGCGGCGGATGGCGCCAAACGCCGAAACAAAGCTCTCCTGTAGCAAATCGAGCGCCTCGTTCGGATCGCCGACATTGTTGCGGATTAAACGATAAACCGGATCCTTGTGGCGACGCATCAATTCCCGAAATGCCTGCGCTTGACCGGCTACCGCAAGGCTTGACAGCTCGTGGTCGTCACATTGCGAAAGATCGAGTGTCACTGCGCATCGGCGGTCAGGGCTTTGACCACAGTGTTGTCGAACATTTTGGCCTGTTCGGGGTTCAACACCCCGCGCATGGCGAAGAGATGCTCCAGCGTCTCCTTCTGCAGTTTTCCCATGACCACATGGTTATGGTCGATCGCGGCGGTCACCTTTGGTCCGTACCCGTGCTCTTCCGCGATGGCTTCAGCGAGCCGTACATTCGACGCTCGCATTTCAAGTTCGAGCGCCTTTCGCCGAACGGCGAACTTCGCTTCAATCGCCTCAACCTTCGAGCGCTGCTGCGGGGTCAACTCGAGCTTGTCGTGAAGCAGCGCGTGCAACTCGCTCTCTTTTGCTCGCGGCTGATCCGCGACAAAGCGCCCGATAAAGACGCCTGTCAGCGCCGAAACGAAGGCGACCACGGCGATCAGCAGAATTTTTCGGTAGCCCATCGTTAGCGTGCATCCAGCAAGGTTGAAGGGGCCAAAGCGGTGCTCGGCGCGAATGGCGAGAGCGGGCGCGCCGCGACAATCGGGGCACGCGTGGTGACCCCCGCGAAAGCGCCCCAGCCAAGGGAAACCACTGCAGCCAACGCCATGAGGCGGTATGACGCACCAGTCTCGCGTCGACGATCCGAGAGCATTGCCAATACGTTATCGTCGACGCCGTCCAACAGGCCCACCGGCGGGGGGTGCCGCAACTGTTTCAGGAAATCGTCCATCACACCCTCATCCAACAATTGTTCTGCAGCGCCATACGCGCTCGCGCGAAAAACCCCTCAACAATTTCCGTCCTGAGGGGTGCGACCTCGACATGCGTATTCATGACTGGCACCACTTTTTTGGAGACCGAATATGCGCAAGACCCTTGTTGCCTTCTCGTTGGCCGTGCTCTCGCTGACCGCCCTTTCCGATACCGCTCTCGCCCATGCCAAATTGGTCAGTTCGGCGCCTGCCGCAAACGCAACCGTCTCAAATGTCACGTCGGTAAACCTGCAGTTCAATGAGCGGGTAATCGCTTCGACGATGAAGGCTGAGCTACTGATGATCGGCATGCCCGGGATGTCCGATCACGCGCCAATGAAAATCGCTTTCACGTCGATGATGGGCAAGGACGGGAAATCCATGATGCTCATGCCCAAGAAGGCACTCAGCCCGGGCACCTACAAAGTCATATGGTCGGCCGCTGGTGCTGACACGCATCGTATGGGCAGTGAATTCAGCTTCACGGTCAAATAGAACGTGGACACTGATTTTGGGATGATTGCCATCAGGCTCGGATTGTATCTGAGCCTGATGCTGCTTGTCGGGCTCGCCGCCTTTCCGCTCTACGCCTTGCGGCACGATGAAAGGCCGGAAGGGCAGGTGCTTTCACTGCGGTGGGCGCTCACTTTCTGGTCAGTTACGGCAATTACCTTGTCGGGTCTGGGATTGGCTGCACTGATCGCGGCCATGATGGGCGGGCCGTTAACCGATATCGACTGGGAAACCAGCCAATCCATCCTGTTTGAAACGCCGATCGGCACCGCGTGGTTGGTGCGGATGGCGGCGCTTGCGGTTGTTTTGATGGCTGCCTTCCCGCGGCGCTGGACCGATGAGCAGCAGCTTGGCACCATAGCGCTTGCGGGCGCAGTGGCGCTTTCATCGCTCGTCTGGACAGGTCATGCTGGAGCAAGCGAGGGCGGCTTGGGTCTCATCCACAAGCTGAGCGATATGCTGCATATGCTCGCCGCTGCGATCTGGCTCGGCGGGATCGCCGCCTTCCTGCTGCTCCTGCGGTCCCCGCTCGATCAGCATTCGGGCCGCAAATTGGTGGTCGGGCATCGCGCTCTCGAAGATTTTTCACGGGTCGGCACGATCTGTGTTGGAATAATCGCTGTTACCGGACTGATCAACGGTCAGGTTCTGATCGGCTTTTCGAATATCTTGCGCGTTTTTGACACCACATACGGGCAGGCACTTTTTCTGAAACTGGTTCTGGTTGCCGGGATGCTGCTCCTCGCTGCGCGAAACCGCTGGCGCCTGACGCCAGATCTGGCACTTGGGCTGAACGACGGGGATGCGTCCAGCGCTGTCGCGGCACTTCGCAAGAGCCTGATGCTGGAAGCGGGGGCGGCGATAGCGATCCTGGCGCTTGTGGCGTGGTTCGGCATGCTTGAGCCGCCCGCCAGCACGATGGGGCCTTGAGCGGAAGGGGCTCGCCCTGGTCGGGGACAATGGTGCTTGGCGTCGGCTGGGCATTGCTCGACGTCCGTGCGGGCGACAACCGGCCGCATCGCCACTTGGCGCACCAGGTCAGCCTTGCGCTCGATGCTCCCTGCGCAATCGGCGGAACGCTTTCCTTGCACCTAGCCGCGGGCGAGGCCGCAGCCATCCCGGCCGGGACCTTGCATAGCCTCGGCCCCGCCGGATCAGCGGTGCGAACCATCTATGTCGATCCGCGGTTTGGCGGGCGGTGCGACCTGTTCGGACGGCCCGAGCCATTCCGCCTCCCTCCCACGCAGACTGCGGCGCTGCGGGCCGTGCGATCCGGGACCGAAGCCAAAGAGTGGATTGCCCGTTTCCTGGGAACCAGTCCCGTGAGTTTGATCGATAGCCGGTTGCGATCGGCATTGGCAGGGATCGAACCAGGGATGAGCGCCGCCGAATTGGCCCAAGCAATGGGGCTGTCGCGAGCACGCCTTCGTGAAGTCGTCAGCCGCGATTTCGGGTTTCCGACTGTCAAATTGTTGCAATGGTTGCAGCTCCAACATGCGATCGACGCACTCCGCCACTCCGCCAGCCTCGCCGATGCGGCTGCCGCAGGGGGCTTTGCCGACCAGGCGCATTTCAACCGGCGGCTGGTCGAATGGTTCGGGGTTACGCCATCGCTCGGGCTCGCCCAGCTCGACATTTCGATCGTCCGCTAAGGTTCGAACCAGCGATTCGTTCAAGACCCGGCGCTGCGCTTGCCGCAGAGAACCGAGCGAACCGTATGGGATCGCCCGAATGTCTCTCTTCCGAACTCTCTATGCACCTGTCTATTTTCTCGGCTTTGTCGGGGCCGCGGCCGTGCTGGTTTCGTCCGGTGGATCGCCCATTTGGCTGATCGCGCTGTTCGCTTTGGCGATTGTCACCTCGCTTGTATCGGAGCGCGTTGCGCCGTTCGAGCCGGTTTGGAATCGCAGCCATGGCCACGCCCGCCGCGACATCGCCCATGCGCTGGTCAACGAAGGCTCGATCCTCGTGCTGGTGCTCTTGCTTCCCTTCTTTGCCAGCCTCGTCCCCTGGTCCCCGCTCTGGCCTTCCTTGCTGCCGTTCTGGGCCGAGCTAGCGCTGGCGATCATCTTGCTTGATGCCGGGATCAGCCTGACCCATTACGCCAGTCACAGGATCCCCCTGCTGTGGCGCTTCCATGCGGTCCACCATTCGGTGCGCCGAATGTACGGATTCAACTGCTTGCTTAAACACCCGATCCACCAGCTGATCGAGATTTCCGTCGGGACATTGCCGTGGCTGCTACTGGGAATTCCGCAGGACGTCGCGATTGTCGGATCGTTCGCGGTCGCCATCCAGTTACAGCTGCAACATTCGAATGTCGACATGCGGGTCGGGCCCCTGGCATTGCTCTGGGCGATCGCGCCGGTGCATCGCCACCATCACCTCGCGTCCGAGACCGAGGGCGATGTCAATTTCGGTCTGTTCCTGACGATCTGGGATGTGATGCTTGGGACGGCTCAATTCCGATCGAGCGCCCAGATTCGCGCTAGCTCGCTCGGTATTGCCGGTCGCTCCGACTATCCCGAGACCTATCTAGCACAGCTTGTCGAGCCATTCACTGCGGAATTAGCAGCGACTGATCCCGCACCGCAGCGCAGCGGGGTACGCCGATGACCGGGAGCGGCTCCTACACGCCCGCCGCTGGCTATCACTTTTTGACGCCGCTTTACGATGCCGGTGTCCGGCTATCGACCCGCGAGGCAGTCTGGCGCGAGGCTTTGGTCGAATTCTTGGCTCCTGAAGACCACGACCTGTTGCTCGACATCGGTGCCGGAACCGGCAGCCTTGCCCTGCTGGTGTCACGCAAGAATCCGGCCACTCGCTATTTCGGCATCGATCCCGACCCTCATGCCTTGGACATCGCCCGCAAAAAAGCGCGACGAGCCGGTATCGATGCCCAATTCAGGCAATCGTTCTTCTCGGCAGAGGCGGTAGCGGACTGGCCGGTGCCCAGTCTGGCGACGCTGTGCCTGGTGCTTCATCAGGTTCCGCTCGACGAGAAACTGCGACTGCTGCGCGAAGTGCATGCCATACTCCAGCCAGGAGGCCGCCTCTTCATCGCGGACTATGGCGAGCAGCGCTCTTGGCTCATGCGCAGACTGTTCAGGGCAACGATCCAGCAGCTCGATGGGATTGCGGACACCCAGCCCAATGCCGACGGCGTGCTCATCCCTTTATTGCGCGAGGCGGGCTTCGCGAAGGTGCGCGAACTCCAACACGTGAAGACTGTGACTGGATCTATCTCGATCCTGTGCGGTGAAAAAGACTTCGGGGCCGCGGGTGGCCAGAAAAGCGATGCCAGCTTGAGGGATGACGGTTCGATCCGCGTATCCAAGATTAGCAGCTAGCCGTTCCTTCCCGTTCGGCATGCCCGTCGGGTCGCCCAGCCTGCGGGCCGGAGGCGGGAGGATAACCATGGAGCAAACACATGGCCTCCCGCCACCACACTACCGAATCGTCGAGGCTTCACGATCCGGTCTGCGGCATGACTGTCGAACCTGAGGATTCGACACCGACAGCTACGCACGAGGCTGAAACCTTCTATTTTTGCAGCCAGGGTTGCCGGACGAAATTCATCGCCGACCCCCAGCGGTTTACCCACCAATCGGGTGGAACAGCACCGCAGCTGCAGCACGAAGCACCCGAAGGCGCGATCTGGACCTGCCCGATGCATCCGGAGGTCCAACAACCGGGTCCCGGAAGCTGCCCGATCTGCGGCATGGCGCTGGAGCCGATGACCCCCACGCAAAACGACGGCCCTTCCCCAGAATATGCCGACATGAAGCGGCGCTTCGTCATCGGCCTCGTGCTCTCGCTGCCGGTCTTCGCGCTTGAAATGGGCGGGCATCTGACCGGACTGCGCCACATGCTCGATGGCGGGATCGCCAATTTGGTCCAGATGGTGTTGGCGACGCCGGTGGTCCTGTGGGCCGGCTGGCCATTCTTCGAGCGTGGCTGGGCTTCGTTGAAAAGTCGCCATCTCAACATGTTCACGCTGATCGCGATGGGAACCGGCGTCGCCTGGGCCTACAGCATGACGGCCACGCTTGCCCCCGGCGTGTTCCCTGCCGCGTTCCGTGCCGAGGATGGATCGGTCGCGGTCTATTTCGAGGCGGCGGCGGTGATCACCGTTCTGGTTTTGCTCGGGCAGCTACTCGAACTGCGCGCCCGCGAAACGACCAGCGGGGCGATCCGTGCGCTCCTCGATCTCTCGCCCAAGCTCGCCCGGCGGATCCGCTCTGACGGTAGCGACGAGGAAATCTCCCTCGACGAGGTCATGGTTGGAGACACCTTGCGTGTCCGTCCCGGCGAGAAGGTGCCGGTCGATGGCGTGGTGCTCGAAGGCCGCGGCACGGTCGATGAATCGATGGTGACCGGCGAGTCCATGCCGGTGACCAAGGAGGCCGCCGCCAAACTGATCGGCGGGACGATCAACCAGACCGGCGGGCTGGTCATGCGCGCCGAGAAGATCGGCCGCGACACCATGCTGGCCCGCATCGTCCAGATGGTAGCCGACGCCCAGCGCAGCCGTGCGCCGATCCAGCGGCTTGCCGATACGGTGTCGGGCTGGTTCGTTCCTGTCGTGATCGCGATTGCCGCGATCGCGTTCATCGTCTGGTCGCTGATCGGCCCGTCCCCGGCGATGGGCTACGGGCTAATCGCAGCGGTCGCGGTGCTGATCATCGCCTGCCCCTGCGCACTCGGGCTTGCCACACCGATGTCGATCATGGTGGGCGTCGGTCGCGGCGCACAGGCTGGCATTCTCATCAAGAACGCGGAAGCCCTCGAACGGATGGAAAAGGTCGATACGCTTGTCGTCGACAAGACCGGCACGCTGACCGAAGGCAAGCCCGCCGTAGTCGCCATCGAAACCGCCGAGGGGTTCGACGCAGACGAAGTGCTGCGTCTCGCCGCCAGCCTCGAGCGCAGTAGCGAACATCCCCTGGCGCTCGCGATCGTGCGGGAAGCAGAAGCTAGAGGTTTTGCAATCAGCGAGCCGAGCAGTGTCGATCAGCCAGTCGGCAAGGGCATCACCGGCACTGTCGATGGCCGCATTCTCGTCGCCGGAAATGCCCGCTTCATGGGCGAAAGCGGCATTGCGACCGGTGCGCTCGCGGAGCGCGCCGACCGGATGCGCAGCGAGGGCGCAACCGCGATCTTCCTCGCCATCGACGGCAAGGCCGCAGGGGCGATCGGCATCGCCGATCCGGTCAAGGAGACGACCCCCGCTGCGCTCAAGGCACTCGGCGAAGCGGGCATCCATGTCATCATGCTGACCGGCGACAACCGCGTTACGGCCGAGGCGATTGCGCGGCGGCTCGGTATCGCCGAAGTCGAAGCCGACGTGCTGCCGGACCAGAAAAGCGCCATCGTCAAGCGGCTGCGCGACCAGGGCAAGATCGTCGCGATGGCCGGCGACGGGGTGAACGACGCCCCTGCGCTTGCCGCCGCCGATGTCGGCATCGCGATGGGCTCGGGAACCGACGTCGCAATCGAAAGCGCGGGCGTCACCCTGCTCAAGGGCGACCTGACCGGGATTGTCCGCGCCCGGCACCTGAGCCATGCGACCATGGCGAATATCCGTCAAAACCTGTTCTTCGCCTTCGCCTACAATGTCGCGGGGATTCCCGTTGCGGCGGGGGCGCTTTACCCGCTGTTCGGACTGCTGCTGTCGCCGATCATCGCAGCTGCGGCCATGGCGCTGTCCTCGGTCAGCGTCATCGGCAATGCCCTCCGCCTCAAGCACGTGGAGATCTAGCCGATGCGTTTCACCCGTCCCGCCATTCTCGCAGCGGCATCTTTCGCCGCGATCGCGCTGTTTTACCTGCTGCGCGAACATTGGGCACACGCGCTCGGGCTATTGCCATACGCGATCCTGTTGCTCTGCCCGCTCATGCACTTCTTTCATGGCTCGCACGGACACAATCATCCGGGCGGAAAGCCTTGAGACCCGCCAATCCAAAACTGAACAGGGGAGAGAGACAATGCGTAGAACTTCACTAGCTGGCAACGCGCTCTTGCTGATTGCCAGCATTTCTGTCGGCACCTCTGCCGTTGCCCAGCAAAACGGCCAGGAAGGCGTCGCAGCGGTTTTGTCTGCTTACAAGTCTGCGGTTGAGCGGCTCGATATTACTGGCACCGACCAGCTGTTTGCGCCTGACGCCGTGGTGGTTGAATCGGGCAAGGTCGAAGGCAATTTCGGCGCCTATCGCGACCATCACCTCGGGCCCGAACTCAAGGAGTTCAAATCTTTTGCGTTCGGCGACTACGAAGTCGATATCAGGCTCGAAGGACCCATTGCGGTCGCAACCGAGACCTATACCTATCGAATTGTCCTCAAATCGGACGAAGCAATCGAGCGTCTTGGCGTTGCCACCAGCGTGCTCAAATGGGATGGGCAAGCATGGCGGATCATCTCGACGCACAGCTCCTCGCGCAAACCCAAGCAGCCCGCCAGCTGATGGCTATAGCATGAGCGCCTCTGACCGACCCGCGCTTGTGCGCAAGCTTATCGAAAGCTGGCGCGAAGACCCGGGTGCGACCTATCAAAGCTGGTTTCTGTGGGACGAACGGATCAAGAATTTCCGCTCCATCCGGCGCGGCATCCAGCAGGTCGTGGCCGAGATCGACAATGGGTCGTTCGGCGTTGCCTATCGCGGCTCGTCGCTCGAAACGGTTGTCCATTCCATCGCCGAGCAACGCCAAATCTTCAAAGGTGCCGACCATGCCTTCCTCTGGAAGCCCAAGTTGCGCATCCCGGATATCTATGAAAGCCCGACCAACCAGCGCGCCTTCGGTCGCCTGCTGCACAATTGCGTCTGCTGTGATGAGGCGGAAGATGTCATCTCCCAAATTCGTGAAATCGACGCACTCAAGATCAAGGGGCTCGGTCCGGCGGTCGCCAATCTGCTCTATTTCCTGCATCCAACGCTGATCGCGCCGTTCAACACCGCGATCGTCAGCGGCTACAACGCGCTGACGGGCGCAAAGGTAAAGCTGGGCAGCTGGGAACAGTTCCTGGCGATGCGGAGCGGAATACTCGATCTCAACGACCAATATCGCGACCTCCTGTCGAACGACCTCGGGGCAATCGGAGGACTGCTGTTCGACATCGGCTCCGGCCGTTACCCCGCCCCGCCTTTGGGCGGGGAAGAAGCCGACGACTGGAGCCGAAGGCTCGACGTTGTCCGCGAGGAAGCGGCCCGGCTCGACAAGACGCAACTCGCCCAGGGCGAGAGCGAACGGACCCACAGCGAAATGCAGGCGTGGCTTCGCGACATCGGCATGGCGCTCGGATATCGCGTTTGGATCGCTGCCAATGACCGGGGCCGCCTGTTCGAGGGCGCGCCGCTCGGCAAGGGCTGCCTCGACTTGTTGCCCGATGAAATCGCCACTGCGCCAGGTGCGGACGCAATCCGATTGATCGACGTGCTCTGGCTTGAACGGGATAACGCTCAGGTTGCCGCCGCCTTCGAGGTCGAGCACTCGACCTCAATCTATTCCGGGATCGTCCGGATGCTCGATCTGGCGCTCAGTGGCAGTAAGTTCCACGCTGCGGCGGGACTGTTCCTCGTCGCTCCCGGCAACCGGGAAAAGGATGTGCGCGCCCAAATTGCCCGGCCTGCCTTCAGCCGCGTGGCGGACCTCGATATCTCTTATCTGCCCTACAGCGAATTGGAGGCCCATCGCGAGCAGATTGCGCGGTTCGGGAGCGGGCTCAAAGCGATCAGGGCAATCGCAAGCCCGTTGTCGGCGTAAATTCGATTTGAGCCCGGTCAGAGCAAAGATCAACAGACAAGGCCATTGAAAGGATTGGCGCTGAGTCCAGAGACCGATTTCGTGCGGCTCTGACTTTCCCCGATGCTCCTTTTGGAGGAGATGCGTCGCATTTCTTGTAACCAAGAAGCGACGTTCTCGCGGTGCAGACCGATGAATGCCGCATCGGCGCCCTCGCGCGCAAAATGCGAGTCGAGACACAGAACGCCGACAAAGTCGCAGTAGAGCTTTGAGGCGGCAACCGTTTCAAAGCGCCCAATGAGAGGGGCTTACTATTTTATCTACGCCTCGCAAAAATTGAAATGCCTTGCGGATGCTTGTCCGAAAGCGATCGCTCACCGGACACTTTTGAGGGAGCAGAGGTCAGACCCCCCTGCCCTCCGCAAATCCGGCTTGCAGGGTCTCTCATTAAGGTGGTACGCTTTATATTCTCACACAGGGGCCTCATCCGTTACAAATGACCAACACCCTCATCGGATATGCCCGCTGCTCAACCGACAAGCAGGACCTCACTGCTCAGCGCCGCGCGCTGATCGAGCTCGGTGTGCCCGAAGACCGCATCTACACCGACCACGGCCTGACCGGCCGGAACCGCGATCGCCCCGGCCTCGCCCAAGCACTGGCTGCGGTCCGCGCCGGCGAGACGCTGGTCGTGCCGAAGCTTGATCGCCTCGCCCGATCGGTCCCGGACGCGCGGGCGATCGCCGATGAGCTGGAGAAGCGCGGCGTGAGCCTGGCGCTGGGCAAGCAGGTTTATGACCCCAATGATCCCATGGGCCGGATGTTCTTCAACATCCTCGCCACCTTCGCCGAATTCGAGAGCGACCTCATCCGGCTGCGAACCCGCGAGGGCATGAAGATCGCCCGGGACAAGGGCAAACTCCGAGGCAAGCCGCCGAAGCTCTCCGACCTCCAACAGCGCGAACTGCTCAAGATGCACGCCACCGGCGAATACTCGATCAGCGACCTCGGCAAGCTGTTCAAGGTCTCTCGGCCGACCGTGTATCGGACGATCCGGCGGGGTGGACTTTGACCGCGCCTTATTCGGGCGAGCTTAGAGGCGCGGGGGCAGGATCAAGTCGTCACGATCTCCATCAGCTTGTTGTAGCTATCAGCTACCCCGTACCTGACATTGGGCGTCGGGTTCGATTCCGCTAGCTTGGCGAAGAACTTCTTGGCGCAGTCGATTTTCGCCCGCTCGAGGTCTCGAAGCGCAAGCGACGACATCGACCCCTTGGTTTCCGCCACGAAATAGATGTGCTTCACGGCACCGGCGCGAAACACAATGGCCCAATCGGGATTGTAGTCGCCCACAGGGGTCGGGATGAGGAAGCCGCGTGGCAGCTTCGCATAGACCTCGACCTCCGCACTTGTATCCAGCTCCCCGACGAAGTCGCGCTCGACCCCTGAGTCTGTGATGCAATAGTCGAAGACATGGTTCTTCAGCCGCTCGGTCGCCCGTGAAAAATCCTGGCCGATCTCCGCCGCAGTGAAGATGTCGGCGTCATAGCGCTCATCGATCGAATCGTAGACGAGCTGCTCGATCAGGTGCCCTGCCTTCTGTTCCTTGATCAGCCGCGCCGCCTCAGAAATGAAGTGCTCGGGATTGGCGCGATATTGGTCGAAGATCGCAGGCTCGATGCCGGTGAGGATCTGGGCCACGGTCCGCCGCAGGAGGTCGGTCGCCTCTGAGACTTTCCCCAAAAGATCGTACTTCACCGCCGAGCGGGCCGACGCGGCCTGGACGGTTTCGTTACGCGTAACGCTGAAACCAGTCCCACCCCGCAATTGCTCATCAGTGACCTCGTCCGTCTGGATTCCCGTCTGCACGGTGTATTGCAGCTTGGTCACGCGCAATTCGCTGTTGAGGGCACTGATACATTTCTGGATCAGCTCCGCCGTGTCGAACTCCACGCGGTAGACGGCCTTTCGGTTGATCCGGCTCCAGAGTTCCTGGAAGGCACCCTTGTGAAAATTGTCGTTCAGCGGGTTGCGCTTGGGCTTCCGTCCGTCCTCGAACTTGGGAAGAGCGGCATCACTGTAGACGCTGTCGATCAGGCTGAAGACCTCAGCCTGGTACGGGACCAGATCGTCATGCAGCACGGCCAAAGTGCCCTCGGCCTTCGCGGTATCATAGGTGTCCGTGATCTGATCTGCGTCGTCGATGTAGTCATGCTTGATCAGGTAACGGTGAATCTGCGTCGCCATCTGGTCGGTGACAGTCACGGGCCCTTCCGGCGTGTGCAGCTGTTTACCCACGAAGAAGGCTTGGCTGGCCTTGCGCGGCCGGGCGGAGAGGCTTTCGGCGATCTCCTTCTGCAGTCCCGCTACGAAATCAGTGTAGCTTTCGCTCGCGATCACCGAGAGAATATTGATGTCGTGGACGGTCGCGGGATGGTCGAGCCTTTCGCCAAACCGGTCTACGGCCAGTCGGAGACCGCGCCCCACTTCCTGCCTGCGTGAAACCGTGTTTTCGCTGTGCTTGAGCATACACATCACGAACACGTTCGGGTTGTCCCACCCTTCCCTCAGCGCGGAATGGGAGAACAGGAACCTGACGGGCTCATCGAAGGAAAGCAGTCGCTCCTTGTTCTTCAGGATGAGATCGTAGGCATCGCTATCGTCGGAATCCGTTGACCGCGCGCCAACCTCGGGGTCCTTCAACCGCTTGGTCTTCTTGTCGATCGAGAAATAGCCATCGTGTGTCTTGGCTACCGGGATCGCCTCGAGGTGCTTGCGCCAAGCAGCCTCATCAAGCGGAAGCTCAGCGAGCACGAGCGCAACAGCCTCGGCATATTCTTCCTCGAACATGCGAGCATACTCGCCGTTCTGATCGTCACGGCTGTAGTCACGGTACTTGGCTACCTCGTCGATGAAGAACAGCGACAACACCTTGACCCCTTGGGCGAAGAGCTGACGCTCCTTTTCAAGATGGGCGCGGATCGTTTCGCGGATCTGAATCCGGCGGATGTCCCGCTCCGACAGGTCGCCATAAGCCTCGCCAGCCTTAAGCGTGATCCCATTGGTGAACTCGACGGTATCGGCGGTTGCATCGATCTGCGACACGACGAGGTCACGGTACTGGTCGAGCCCGCCTGACAGATCGTAGAGGTCATCGCGGAACTTCAGGCGTTTCAGCCGGCGCTTGATCGTTCCGGTGGTGTCCTTGATCTCCATCTCCAGACGGGCAAAGGGCCCGCCCTTGCCGCGGCCGACCGTCTCAATCCCCTCGAGATAGAGATAGGCCGTCGTGCCGGTCAGTCCCTTGAGCGCAATGCCCCGGACCTGGATCTTCTTCACCAGCTTCTGGTTGTAGGCGTCCAGCGCATCAAGCCGGTGGATCTTGGTGTGCTCGGTCCGGTGCGTTGCCGAATAACGCATGATGAACAGGGGGCGGAACTTGGGAAGCGCTTCGACCGTAGCCTTGCCTTCCATCTTTTGCGGCTCATCGAGGATCAGGATCGGCCGGTTGGCGGCGATCACATCGATTGGCTTGCGTGACTGGAAGTCATCGAGGGCGTCATAGATGCGGCGGTTATCCTTGCCGCTGGCGTTGAAGGCCTGGATGTTCATGACCATCACGTTCAGTCCGGCATCGGACGAGAAGCTCTCGAGCTCGTGCAGACGCTTCGAGTTGTAGATGAAGAAGCGCGCCTTCTTCCCGTAGGTCTCGGTGAAGTGCTCCGCTGTGATCGAAAGCGACTTGGCGACACCCTCGCGGATGGCGATGCTCGGGACGATGATGATGAACTTCGACCAGCCATAGCGCCGGTTCAGCTCGAACATCGTCTTGATGTAGCAGTAGGTCTTGCCGGTCCCCGTTTCCATCTCGACATCGAGATGAAGCGGGGCGGCGGCGGCCATATTCTTGAGATAGGCAGCCGGAGCGGGCACCGCCCTGCCCTTCGCATCCCGCGTGACAAAGCTGGTCAGGGATGGCGATTGTGGGAGATTTTGCCGGCGCTGGACCGCATTGATGTTCGTCAGCAACTGCGCGTCGGTGAGCGCGATATCCGGGTTGCGGAACCCTTCATCGTCAAACGCCTCTGCCTGGTTCCGCTTGCCCGGGTCGATCCTGTAGGCTGGACCGACGCTGAAGGGCTGGCCCGCAAAGCAATCGACCACCGCGTCGACGGCCATGGTCTGGTAGGGCTGAACCTTGAATTTGAGCTTCATGGCCGACGCAGGCCCTTTCTGCATTCATAACTTTGGAAAGAGAATTTTCCGCTGTGCAGAAAGAGGGAAACGACGGAATCCCTTGGACTTATCCGCCCGACCTTTCTGCAAGAGGCCGCAATCATCGCGCATTTCATTCTGCAAGCATCCATTGCGGCGCCGCCCGCGGACCCTTGTTCACGATCACCCCCTGGCGCCGCAGCTTGGTGAGCAGGTTGGCAATCTTCTTGGTGCGCTGTTCGGGCGTGAGGGCGTCGCTCAGCTTGTCGAGCAACAGCTGGTCGACCTCCCGACGTGTGGCACGGCCTGCGCCCGCGAGATAGTCAGTCAGTAGCTTAGCATAGAACTCATCATCCTGCGCGCGGGTGCGGACATAGTCGGCCATCGTGGCCGTTGCCGCTGCCACCGTCGCTGAGACATGGAAGTTCGGTTTGCGCCCCTCGATAAGCTTCCGGCGGCGCAGGTGCTTGATGGCATCGTCGGTAATGGGCAGCTTCTTCTGTACCCGGTCAAGATTGACGACATCGACCAGATCAAGCTCGGCCTGCTGCATCAGCAAGCGGCTATAGGCGGGGTCGACCACGCGGCCATGAATTGTCAGGCTGACCGCGGTCGGATCCTTCACATCATAATCGGGCAACGGGAAGAACCGCCTCCGCTGCGCCTCATAGATGCGCTGAATGCCATACCCCATCTGGTCGATCATATTGAGCTCGGCCATTGCCTGAACCAGCCAGCTGTTACGATAGCGGCGCGGTGTCGAGCGGGCACCAGTGGCATAATCCGTGGGCTCGCCATCCACGAAACCGCCCTCGCTCTCGAAAGTCAGCCTATCGAGGTATTCGGTGACGACGATACGGCCGTTGCGGGTGTAGTCCTGGTGGGCGATGCAGTTGTGCAGGGCCTCAAGAACCACGCTTTGGTCATATTTCGACACCTCATGCGCCAGCAGCTGGTCCTGTGGCAGGATGCGGATCTGCACGTTGCGGATACGGGCAAAGACCTCGGAGGATGTGAGCAAAAACGGCGGGTAGAAATGCTCATAGGCCTGCTCTTCCCCGCGTAGGCTCCAGGTGATCTCGGCCGGGTGCGGACTTAGCTTTCCTGCCGCCTCCATCTTGCCAAGTAGCAGCAGTGCTGCGCGGGTTATCGCGCCATTCTGGGTGACCTTCGCTCTGTCGAGGAAGGTAGCGTCACTCCAGCCTGCCACTTCTTCTGGCGAGACCCGCCGTGCATGCTTCTCAGCAAATCGTTCTCGCGCAACAGAGATCGCCTTTGGGTCAAGGTCGGCCAGCGTTGCCCCCTCAACAACCTGTGCCGTCCAATCCGTAGCAATGGTTTGGCCGCGGATCTCATCGAGTTTGTCGAGCCCCAAGGGCATAAGGCTTTCGCCGGCTCGGGCAAAATAGTGCCCGCTCCAGCTGATGGGCATGCCACGAGGTGCGGCAGGGATCTCAAAGAGAATAACCCGGTGCCCATCCTCGTCGATCAGTACATGAATGTTTCGAAGCGTGACGCTCGGCTCAGTACCGTCGCGCATCTGGTTCTTGAGGCTGAGGAGCCGGTCGATCTCAGGACGATAGGCTGTACCCACCACCTTTCGGCTCTTGTCATTGACACCGAAAACCAGCCATCCACGCTCTGCGTTGCGCAGATTGGCTTCATTCGAAAGAGCCGAGAAGTAGCGCCCAATCTTGTCCGTGTCGTAGTCTTTCCCGGCCTCCTTGAACTCCACCACCTCATCCTCCCAATTGGCGATGAGCTGGGCGAGCAGAGAGGTGAGCGCGGCCTGATCCATGGCTCAGATGGCCTTCAGTTCGGTGACCGGTGAGAGCTGGCGGAAGAGCTGCTCGGCGTTGATACGATCGGCATCGCGGGCGAAGCTGGTGTCGCGGAACACGGCGCGCAGTGGCGCGCGGGCGGCGATTTCCTTCACCAGCTCATCGGTGACGCCGGTGTCGAAGCAGGCGATCAGCGCATTACCATCCACCGAGTAGACGGTTTTGCCATGCAGCGTTTC
This sequence comes from Novosphingobium subterraneum, assembly GCF_000807925.1. Taxonomy (GTDB): domain Bacteria; phylum Pseudomonadota; class Alphaproteobacteria; order Sphingomonadales; family Sphingomonadaceae; genus Novosphingobium; species Novosphingobium subterraneum. The sequence goes on from NZ_JRVC01000001.1 coordinate 133,472, forward strand.
GCGGTTGATCGGCAGGGTCAGCTCCACACCCCAGTCAATGAGCACCTGGAACAGCAGGTCCTCTCCGGTGCGATCCGATTTCACGCTGTCCACTTGCCCGAAGAGCTCGTCCTGGCTCACCTCGTCGGGGCTGTAGTAGACCTCGCTCATGTTGGAGCTGTCGACCTTGAGCACGCGAAAGCCGACGTCACGGTTCCAGCCCTCACTGACATTCCCCTTCAAGGCTTCCATGCCCGCGCGGCGAATGCGCTCTTTCGTCACTTCGGAGAGCAGATGCGGCCTACCCACCTTATCCAGTAATTTGATGGCGTTTTGCACCGTCTTTTTGGCTGCGCCCGTCGTTGCTGAAGCGGCCTGATCAAGGTCTTCAGGCAACTGCACGACCACGAACTTATGATTTGTACCTGCGGTTGCATTCGCCGTCAAAACTGCTTCAGCTGTGCTCCCAGATCCCGCGAAAAAATCCATGATAATTGCGTCAGGATTACGAGGCGTAGCATAGACAATAAGTTTTGCCAGTTCTTCATGATCCTTGGGGTTATTAAATACCTTGCCACCCATCAAACTTCGAAGGTATTTCACAGCGACTTGAGACTGTTTGTAAATCACCGAGGGCCTTACCTGGGTCGCCAGTTCGGTATCGCCCTGCTCATCATCTACTTCCTCGAATATATCAGCGTCGTCATCCAATTCCTCCGGGATCGGTCGAATGTGGGTCTTACGCTGAGGAGGGTCAGTATGGTCTGCACGGAACTCGACAATTCCGCTTTTAATCTTCTCCATCATGGTCTCATGAGACGAATAGATCCATCCGCGCTCCGGGACGGCACAAGGTTGTTTTGTAACCGGGTGAATGACATCGTAACGTGGACCATCTCCTCCTGGCCACGATATGTTATCATCTCGCCAGGGTCCATTTTTGTCGATACGCTTGTATCGCGACCATTTCTTAGAAGGGTGAGACTTAGGTAATTCTGCAAACCAGGCTCCTAATTCCTTCTCCATCAGACTAAAGTTGTCACCATGGATGCTGCGCAGACGCACAAATTCATCCCAAATTTCTTTAGCGCCAGGCTTTTCTTCCCGCCAAATTTCGCCTCGCTCGCGTAGAATGAGCTGATTTCGTGCATATACAAGCATGTACTCATGGCCGAGTGAAAAGAATTTCGCGTCGTTCTTGCGGCCTTTTTCCCAAGTCAGCTGGGCAATAAAATTCTTCTCACCGAATATTTCTGCACAGAGCTGCTTAAGGGCAGCCTGTTCCACATCATCGATACTGATGAAAATCAGACCGTCCTCGGCTAGCAGGTTTCTCGCAACCTTCAGGCGAGAGTAGATCATAGTGAGCCAGTCGGAATGGTACCGGCCCTTGGTTTCAGGATTAGCTACCAGCAGACCGCCTTCGGCGTCGCGCTGCTCAGTAAGATTCTCATACTGGGCCTTCAAAGATGAAAATTTATCTCGATAAATGAAGTCTTTGCCGGTGTTATAGGGCGGATCGATGTAGATCAGCTTTACCTTACCAAGATAGCTTTCCTGAAGGAGCTTCAAGGCATCGAGGTTGTCGCCTTCAATGAAGAGGTTTTGGGTGGTGTCGAAGTCCACGCTCTCCTCGCGGCAAGGCCGTAGGGTCTTGGCAATGGGGGCATTGGCAGTGAGAAGCGCCTCGCGCTTGCCGGGCCAGTCGAGCCGATAACGCTCCTGCGGGCCTTCGACGATATGATCCGAAAGCGTCTGGCGCAGCTGATCGAAGTCAATGGCGAGCCGGATGTTGCCCTGCTCGTCGGCGGCCTCTGTCACGCAATCAGGGAAAAGGGCGCGGATCTTGGCAATGTTGTCCTGAGACAGGTCCGGGCTGTGCATTTTCATCTTGTCCATGGCCCGAATTCCTAGCGGCCACGATGGCTTTTGTCGAACAGTCAGCGGTACTTGATCGGCAAATTTGGATGGGGCAGCCATGGGAGCATCCCGCCCAAAGGATGGATGTCGATACCCCTTAGCGGCTACGCCAGCGTCCACCGCCCATCCAATACAATCAGCCCCTTAGTTCCCCGAGCTTTGCTTTTGCCGCACGAAGCGCCGCGTTGACCTCAACCTTGCGGTTGAACTGCTTCTCCCTTGCCAGAGCATTTTCGAGGCGCGCGATCTCGCGTTCGATCTGTGCGGCCTCTTCCGCCCGGGCAACACGCACCGCAATCGGCTCGTCGTCGCTCCGCCGGGGCGGTAGCAGAGGCTCGAGCAGCCGCGCATAGAGCGTGCCCATGTCCAGCGCGGTGGGCAGAGCCTGACGCGGTGCATCCCCCGCTTCCCAAGCGGTGAAGGCGTGCGTTGCAGTGACCCACTTGCCCGCCTCCGCCTGACTGGGGCGCTTCCACGCCATTGCCATCCGAGTGCGCCCGGCATGGTTGAGTTCGAGGATCAAAGGCCGCGGAATGGCCTTCTCGATCGCCACCAGCACCGCCGGTTCGACGTCCGGCGCATGGAGGTCGATCGCGATGACCGCTATTTCCTCGACGTCTGCCGAAGGTCGTAGGTTCAACCGATCCGCGCGAAGCACGTGGGTCCACTCCATGCGCTCGACCTGATCGACGAATTTGGCCTGCATAGCGCGCGGAACCTGCGCGGCGCCGTATATCCGGCTCTTCGGGATCGCGCGGCCAAATGCCGTTCGCGGCGGCCACGCATAGAGGGTCACGAAGCAGCTCCGGCCTCTGCCTGCTCCACAACGACGAAGGCGATCAGTTCAAAGTCCTCAAGACCGCGGATGGTGTGGGAGAGCGCAGTGGTGGCACCGGCCGAGAACAGGCTGTCGAGATCCCGCTCCTCCTTGGCGTCAATCATAGCGCGGATTGCGGCGTTGAGCAGCTGGGACGGCCCGCTCATGTCCTGTCCGTCGGCCGTTCGGGCATTGAAGGGCCGGAATGCTGGCGGAACCGGGGCTGTCACGCCTTTGGCCGCAGTCCGCACCAGATCGAGCAGGCGCTTCACCTGGGTCTGATCGGCGACGACGCTCCCATCATTTCCCATGTAGATCAGATAGTAGGGATGCAGGCGGTTCTGCCGGTTGGCCGAAGCATCTCCGCCCACGGCTTTCAGCGCGAAGATGATGCCCGGCTCCAGCCCCTTGGCAGGTTCAGCCGGGACCACTGCATGAAGTCCCTTAGGCGTCGTGGCGAGGTCGCCGTGCTCTTTCACGTAGTTGAGCAGGTCCATGCGGAAATCGTTCAGCCCCAGGTCCGTGATCGAAATGCCGGTGCGCACATCCTCGAGCTCGATGACCTCTTCCTGCAACCGGCGCAGCTGTTCGCGGCGATAGGCTGTGTCGCTGGCTTTGGCGGTCAGGACATTGTCATCGCCGGTCGCGGTAACATCGGCGATGATCATGCGGTTTTCGACGCGCTCCTTGAGCTTGATGTAATCGTCGAGGGTGATGTCCGGCCAGTAGTTCGCCAGCTGGATCTGCGCATTGGGCGAGCCGATGCGGTCGATCCGCCCAAACCGCTGAATGATCCGGACGGGGTTCCAGTGAATGTCGTAGTTCACCAGGAAGTCGCAGTCTTGGAGGTTCTGGCCCTCCGAGATGCAGTCGGTGGCGATTAGAATGTCGATCTCACCCGGCTCATCGGGCATGATTGCCGCCTTCTCCTTTGAGCGCGGCGAGAACAGAGTCAGCAGCGTCTGGAAATCGTGCCCCTTGCCGAGCGTGGACTTCGGAGCGTCCGACCCTGTCACGCGCCCGGTGTGAAGGCGGTGCTGGGTGAGCATCTCGGCTGCGATCTGGTCATAGAGATAGTGCGCCGTATCAGCGAAGGCGGTGAAGATGATCACCTTGCGGTTGCCGGGGTTGATCGGCCGGTCCAGCTTCTCGCCGATCAGGCTCTTTAGATGCTGAAGCTTCTTGTCATGCTCAGGCGTGATGCGGGTCATCTCACCCAGAAGGGCATCGATCAGGGCGAGATCTGCTTCAAGATCATGTGCGAAGCCGGGCACGTCCATGTCCGCAAGATCGATCCGGACCTTGCCGCCGACACGGTAGGCCCCGAAACCCTCAAGCTCATCGTCTTCGGCCTCGAGTGTTTCGATGTCGTCAGCATAGTCGACGATCGAACTGGCGCCGCGGCCAGAGCGGTAGTCCTCAACCACCTCCAGCGTCTTGCGGATGTTGTCCGCCAATGAGCCCAAGGTCAGCCGGAATGCGTGGATTGAGCTTTCAAGGCGCTTCAGCAGGTTGACCGTCATCAGGGCCTGCAGGCTCTTGTCGCGATCGGCTTGCCGCAGCTTCCCACCACCGCTCGAGACGTCCGTGTCGTAGAGCGCCTCATACTTGGCGAGGCGGCTCGGCAGGATGTAGCTGGTTGGCGCGTAGACCGAGAGCTTGAGCAGCGTCAGCTGCGCAACAATCTCGTTGAGGTCCATGGCGCCAGGCACATCGGTCAGCGGCGGCCGGAAGGACAATGGCTTCAGGCGCTGCGGGAAATGGCCGATGTCGGTCATGTCGTAGAAGGTCGTGATATGCTTGCGTGACCGGGCGATCGTCACGCTGTCGAGCAGCTCGAAGAAATCGAAATCGAGTTCTGTCAGGATCGTCTCCGCGGTCCTTTGCTCGGGCGGCAGTTTGGACCAGCGATTGAAGGCAGCCTGTGCCCGGCGGAAGATCTCCTCGACGCTGGCGGTGGTATTCAGCTTCTCCGACAGCGTGTCGGAGTGACCCTCATAGGCCAGGGCCAGCTGGTTGCGCAGATCATTGAACCGGTTGTTCACGGGTGTCGCGGACAGCATCAGCACCTTCGTCTTCACGCCGGCCCGGATGACCTGGTTCATGAGTTTCTGGTAACGGGTTTCTTTCTCCTTGAACGCATCGTTGTTCCGGAAGTTGTGGGACTCGTCGATCACCACCAGATCGTAGTTGCCCCAGTTCACCCGGTTGAGCGGAATGCCGTTCGATGAGCCCGAGCTGCGAGACAAGTCCGTGTGGCACAGGACGTCATAATTGAACCGATCCCGGGCGAACGGATTGGTTTTCAGGTTGGTGTTATAGTTCAGCCAGTTATCGGTCAGCTTCTTCGGACACAGCACAAGGACCGAGCGGTTGCGCAGTTCGTAGTACTTGATCACCGCCAGGGCGGTGAAGGTCTTCCCCAAACCGACGCTGTCCGCCAGGATGCAGCCGTTGAAGGTCTCGAGCTTGTTGATGATCCCGGTTGCTGCATCACGCTGGTAGTTGAACAGCTTCTGCCAGACGAGGCTCTCCTGATAGCCCGTCCGGTCATTGGGCAGAACGTCTTCATCGATATCCTCCAGGAACGCATGGAAGATATTGTAGAGCATAATGAAATAGACGCGCTCGGGGGAATTCTCCCGATAGACCGAGGCGATGTGGTCGCAGATCGCCTCGGTGACATCTTCCACGCGCGACGGGTCGGACCAGATGGTGTCGAAGAGCTGGATGTAGCTCTGGGTGTGCATCGCCTCGTCGAAGCGGTTCACGAAATTGGAAACAGCGTTGCCCTGAGCATAGCCCAAGTCGACTGCCGTGAATCCCGATAGGGGCATGTAAGCGACGCTGGCCAGCGCTCCGTCAACCGCAAGAAACTGCTGCATTGGGGCCGAAGACGCATTCGACTTGAAGCGCGCCTTCTTCCGGATCCATTCAGCGCATTCCCGCGCGATCGCTCGCTGAGTCAGCCGGTTGCGAAGCTGGATCTCGAACTCTGAGCCGGAGAGACCGGCAACCCGTTTGGATTTAGGGATGAAGAACTCGCGGCGCTCACGCGTCTTCCCGTCTGTCGCACGCTCCGCAGTGAACGTCTGCTCGGTGAACAGAAATTGCAGCTCTTCGATCTGGTGAAGCTCCTTGCGCAGAGCCTCGAACGCGAAAATGGAGAAGCTTGATGCGGCAATGCGGAGCCGCTGGCCGCGCTTGATGTCTTTCTTGAGCTCGTCACCAAGCAGAACGTTGATGTTGTCGATTATCTGCACGGTTTACAGGATTCCTCCAATTCAGGACTGCATAAACCACGAAATCGATTGATGAAACAGGTCAGCGGCCTTCCGCAAAAAGCATGACGAGCATGCAACCTCAACGCCAAGGCAAAACCGTCTTGGTGGCCAGCATAGCTTGAGCGAGGTCTCGACCATCTGAAAGCCTGCAACTGGCAACGACACGGCCGTAGCTCTGCCCGTCCGCTGAACATCGCATCGCTGGCGCCCGCACGATGATGTGACCACTGTCGCGCTGGCCCTTCGGTCCACCTAGCAAACGAACCAAGGCATCTCTGGCCGCCACGGCAGAAGACGACGGGCATGGGTGCCCTCGCGAGCAGGTCCCATCCATTTCGCGGGCTGCGATGCCGGCGATCCGGATCTTCGGCCCCTCCTTGCACCAGATCGGGCCATCTCCGTCCCAGACGGCAACGGGCGTGCAGACAAAGGTTGCAGCCGAGACGAGCGTAAGAAGCCCCATTAGTCGTGTCCTGTGCTGGCAGTGGTCAGCTTATGCCGCCGCGCGGCCTTGCTGGTCGCGATTGTCATTGTCGGGTCGTGCCTTTCGAGATGCTCCCATGGAAAGAAACGCGCACAAGCGCTCCTCATCCTTTGCCATCCTGTATTTCGGGTTCTGGGTGAGTTCAGACCGTATGGCGTCGAGCTTTGCCCTCAGCTTGCCCGTCCGATCGTCGCGATACAGCGCCTCTTTTGTTCCAAACCTGCGTAGCATGTGGCCGAAAGCGAGAAGCAGCTCGGGGTGTTGGTGGATGAGATGATGGCCGAGCTCAGTGAAACTGCTGTAGCCGAAGCCAACCGGCTTTCCCGCCCTTGCGCTCTCGATGAGATGGACGATGCGCGTAGCCGTAAGCAAGTCCGGGTATTCCCCGTCCAGACCGTATCCCATGGAACGAAGGCGGTCATTGAGGAGAGCCCATTCCTGATTTCGAGGCATGTCATGGTCATCGCGCGTGGCATCGAGGACAAACCGAAGCACTTGCTCGCGCAGATCATTCGCCCGGTCTTCTAGGACCTGCCTTGCAGCGGCCTGAGCAGCTGCGATCCTTTCCAAGTGCGCTGCTCTGAGTTCTTCGCGGAGCCTTGCTACCTCCTGGGCATAGTCGAAGACGATGATGGTCTCGCGGTCTACTTCGACCGTGATCTCATCCCACCGGACCAAGCGCTCGACCCACTCATCAACGATCTCATCGCCCTGAATGATCGGCTTGCGGTACCAGCATGTCATGATGAAGCTTCCTGCCGCTTCCGACGCGGCAGCACTTCGTTCATCGACAACGAAAACGTTGGAGTTGTTGCCGAACAGGATGTCATCATCGGTCATGCGACGATAGGTCGGATGGAAGTACGGCAAGACCCAGACGAGCGCCGCTCCTTCGGCACGATAGAACTCCTTCCGGCTCAGCACGACGTCCATGAAGGTTGTGCTCAGCTGCACCTCGAAGGCGAGTCTGTCGGTGTCTGTCCGCGCTGAAACGTCAGGTCGGCGCAGGCCGCAGAGACCCTCGCTTGCTTTCCAGGTCCTTTCTGAGGCCACATCCTTGAACCGTGGATCGGCCGAGAGGCTCCGCAAAAGAAGTGCCTTGACCCGCTTGTGCGCCCCGCTCTCCTGGGCACCGCGGTACTTCATGGCCCTGATATCGGCTTCGCTCAGCTGCGTCCGCGTGACAGCGGGGCACGAGCCATCTTCATGGCGATGCCGGAAGAAGAACCGCTTGGTCGTGCTGCACGCCAGATAAACCGGAACACCGCACGTCGCGCACACCAGGCGTGCGTCTTCACGTTTGACGAGCGCCTTAAGTCTCTGGCGTAGCAGAATTGCGCGCTCATACCGGAATGCCCGGATCAACCGGCGGACATTGAGCACATGGCCAGTTCGCGGGTTCCTGACAGCGTCAATCTCGGGCTTTGTCACCGCCGATGCCCATGCCAGCGGATCGACGGTCGTGTTTCCAACCATGGTCGTCTCCTTTCCTTGTGGCAGCAGAATTCCCTCGCCCGGGAGGGCTAACAGCGTTCCAATCGCGCGCCCGCCTGTTTGAGCCCCCAGCGTCGCTCGACATAGAATTCGAGCGACTTGCGGACCTCGAAGCTCAGAACTTCCTGCGTGAACCCATATTCCAACCGGACAGCGGCCTGCTGTTCTTCCGTCAGACTGCTCAGCGGCCGAAGCCGGATCTCGACGAACTCCTCCCAGTCAGCATCGCGCGGAAGGTCTTCGCCGACCGGTGCCACATCGAAGGTGCTGTCGGGATGGACCCGAACCGGAACATAATCGCGCCATTCGCGGTGGTGGAAACTCCACGCCCGAACGTGCAGGCGCTCGCCGTCGGAGGCAAAATGCGCCGGTGCGATCCATTGGTTCTGACGCAGCCCACTCGACATCGACACATAGCCGATCTCGATCTTCTGCCGCTGCTCGACCGCCTGCCATAGGCGACGCATCACAAATGGGGGGCACTGCCGGGCCGGTGATGGAAGAACAGAAAGGCCGCTCGATGTGGGATGGCCGACAAACTCATCCGGCGAGCCTGCATCCTCCACAAAAGGCAGGCCGCGATGGTGGGGGTTGGCAACATAACACTTTCGGACCGTGTCGTAGCGAGGCTTCGGCTCTGCAACCCGGTCGAGATATTCCCTCAGATCGATTGCCGCTTGCGGAGACGAGATCCCGAAACGCTCGATCAGGTCCTTGCGATTCACCTGTCCGCGCCAAGTCAGGCACCGGTCGAGATAGACCAGGCGGGCGAGCATTGCCGGCTTGAGTGCAGGATCGTCCATGTCCGAACCCTACTTGACGAGCTACCGCCCGTCTATATAAAATTTATATGCACTTGGATTCGAGGACAGAATAATGCGCATCTTGCACACCAGCGACTGGCATCTGGGCCGCCAATTTCATGGCCTGTCCCTCGATGAAGACCATGACCACATTCTCGTCCAGATCCTCGCGGTGATCGATGATGAACGCCCCGATGTCGTGATCATCGCCGGCGATGTTTTTGACCGGGCAAACCCGCCCCAAAGCGCGATAACCCGCCTCTCGCAGTTCCTCACAACGGTGCGGGCAGCATCCGATGCAGCGATCGTTATCATCGCGGGCAACCACGATTCCGCCGCACAGATCGGTGCGATGGGCGTTCTTGCCGATGGCGGCGCGGCGATCGTGCGCGGACCATTGGATGAAGATGAGCGACCGCTCGTGGTTTCCGATGCGCATGGGCCAGTGGCCATTTCCGCCCTGCCCTTTGCCTTCGAATACGCCGCCCGCCTGTGTTTCGACGACGACGGCATCGGCTGCCCTGCAGATGTCATCCGGGCCCAGCTTGCCAGCGCTCGCAAGCACGTGGCCGAGGGAATGCGCTGGGTTGTCGTGGCCCATGCCTTTGTCGACGGCGCAGCAACCAGCGAAAGCGAACGTCCGCTCACGCGCATGGTCGGCGGGATTGAGACGGTATCGGCGGCCGCCTTTGAGGGCGCACACTATGTGGCTCTTGGGCACCTTCACCGCCCGCAACCGGTGGGACTGGATCACATCCGTTATTCCGGCGCACCTTTGGCATTCGGATTCGATGAGGAAGGTCAGCAGAAGTCGGTCAGCCTGATCGACCTTGCGGCCGACGGCACTGTCACGGTGACCGAAGTGCCGCTGCGGCCGCTGCGTCAGGTCAGAACCATCCGAGGCAAGCTGCTCGAGCTGCTCGCGGCCGCGGAAGTGTCCAATGACATCGTCCGCGTCGTTCTCACGGACGACACCCCGCAGATCGACCCGATGAAAAGGATCAGGGCCGTGTACCCCAATGCGGTCCAGCTCGCTTACGAACGCAACGAGCGACCAGTAGAGCTGCGCCTCGAAGAGCAGCGCGCGGCGATTGATGACCCGCAGACGCTCTCCTCCGCATTCCTCGAGTTCATCCGTGGTGAGCCCCTGTCGGATGCGGAGGGGCAGATTGTGGCCTCCGCGCTGCAATCCTTCGCTACGATGGAGGAAGAAGCATGAGGCCGATCAAGCTCACCCTCAGCGCTTTCGGTCCCTATGGCGGCGCGGAGACGATTGATTTCCGCGAAGCGACGGATGCCGGCCTTTTCGGGATTTACGGTCCAACCGGATCAGGCAAGTCGTCGATCTTCAGCGCGATTTCTTTCGCCCTGTTTGGCGAGGGGGCCAAGGAGGAGCAAGGCATCGGTACGATGCGCTCTGACTTTGCGCCTGAGGATCTGCTGACCGAGGTGAGCCTGCAATTCGAACTGGGCTCCAAGCGATATTATGTCAGGCGTCAACCTGACCAGGCACGGCCGAAGGCGCGAGGCGAGGGTCACACCATGCAGCCACACGCTGCCTGGCTGTTCGACGTATCGGACGTCGCCATCGATGATGTCGGTCCGGATAACTCGGGCGTTCCGATCGCAGAAAAGAAGGTCGGCGCCGTCCTCAGCCACGTCGAAGGTCTTCTCGGCTATGGCGCACAACAGTTCCGCCAGATTGTCCTGTTGCCGCAAGGGAGGTTCGAGCGTTTCCTGGTGTCGAACAGCAAGGACCGGCTCGAGATTCTGCGGGAGCTGTTCGACGTCTCTCTGTACCGCCGGCTCACCGAAAAGCTCAAAGCCGATGCCGCGAACATCAGACGCGAGATCGAAGACGGCTACCGCTTACACGCAAGCCGCCTTCAAACCGAGGGCTACAGCAGCTCGGACGAGCTCGCCGACGGCATCGCCTCGGCACTTGAACGGTACGAATTTGCCCAGCTGGCAGTCTCGGAGACAGCGGCCGTGCTCGCTGTTGCCAACAAAGCCTATGCGGCCGCTGAAGAGCAGGAAAAGCGCTTTGTCGAAGTCGAGGCTGCGTCGGCTGCACTCAAGCAGCTCGAGGCACAGGGCCAGACTTTCGAGGCGATGCGAACCCGCAGATCCCAGGCCGATTTGGCGCGGCGCATATCGGACCTCGACGCCAGCGTTGCCGATGCCCAGAGGCGCTACCGCGAAGCGATTGATGCGCACGCCAGCGCTGAAGTCGAAGCACGAGAGGCAAGCGAGGCTCTTTCGGCAGCGAATGCGACGCTGCTCGATCTCCGCTCCCGCGATCATGAGATCGAAGACATCACGCGCAAGATCGACCAGCTGAACCGCCACAAGCAAGTTCTGGTGGATGCCGCCGAGCGTCTGGCTGGCCTTGAAGCCGCCGAGGCAGGGCTGGAAAAAGCAAAACAGGCTCACTCTCAAGCCGCCGACGCTGAGGCACAGGCTGCTGATCTCTGCGAAGAGAAGGAGGCGGCGCTCGCGGCGGCCCAAGCCAATGGTCTTGAGCGACAGAGGCTGAACGCAACTCGCGATGGTTTGAAGAGCGAAGTAGATGCAGCACAGGCCTTCGCAAAGGCAGCGCAAGATTTGGAATTGTCGCAGGAAGCCTGCGAGAAGGCATCAAAAATCGCCCGCGACGCACAGGCCCGCCATACCGAAGCGGTCGCTGTAGCCGAGATGCACGAGCGCGCCTTCCTTGCAGCCCAGGCCAGCGTCCTTGCCCAGCGATTGCAGGACGGGCACCCCTGCCCGGTTTGCGGCGCCAGCGACCACCCCGATCCGGCGCATGATTCAGGCGATGCGGGCGCACTCGAAAAGGCGTGGCGCAATGCTCAGGGCGCTGCGCTTGCCGCTTCAAAGGCTGATCGCGAGGCCCAGGCTGCCGCCAGCTCGGCCCGTGCCACGCTCGACGCGAAACGTGCCGTTCTGGACGGGCTCATGGAGCCAAAGCGCGACGTGAGCGAGATCGATGGCGATCTGCAACACGTCCTTGGCCAGATCAGCGGTTTGGGCCCGGACGTCGATATCGGCCTTCTCACCGAGGAACTGGATGACGCACGCACGCGCAAGCTGGCAGCGACGGCGGCCCTCCAACAGGCTCGAGACGCCCTCGGTAAGGCAACGCTTGCAGAGGCACTGGCCCGGCAGGCGTACGACGAGAAGATTGCATCGGTCCCCGAGAACCTGCGCCAGCAAGACACTCTGCAGACCACAATCGATACCGCCAGCGCAGACGTGAGCAGCCGGAAGCAGGCTCTTGCCGATGCCGACGCGAGGCAGCGCGAGCTCGATGCCATTGCGATCAAGGCAGCAGCCGCACTGCAAAGCGCTTCGACCGCAGTCAGCGAAACCGGCATCGATCTCGCCGCAAAGCGATCAGCATTTGAAGCCCGCCTTACCGAGCTTGGGATCGCCGAGGCAGACTATCGCGCCGCGATCCCCGACATTGCCGAGATCCCTGCACTGGAGCAGGCAATCGCGGGTTATGACACCGCCCTTGTTGAAGCCCGCGCGCGGGAAACGATGGCAAGAAACGCGGTCGGCAACGCGCAGCGGCAAAGCCTCGAACCCTACCGTCTGAGCTGCGCGCAGGCACAGGCCGCCGCCGACGAGGCAGTGAAGCAGAGCGCTGCTGCTCAGCAGAAACACCAATCGCTTGTCGAGCTGCAGACCAGTCTGGCAGACCAGCTTGAGAACCTTCAAGCCCTTGAGCAATCGTCTGGCGCGCTGCGGGGAATTGCGGAAGCCTTCGACGGTCAGAACGAGATGCGGACCAGTCTCGAGACATTCGCCATCGGTGCGATGTTCGATCAGGTTCTCGAAGCAGCGAACCTGCGCCTCGATCCCATGACCAGTGGCCGGTATCGCTTTGAGCGCGATACCGTCAGTGTTGGAGGCCGATCCAAGAGAGGGCTGGACGTTCGGGTCCACGACATCGAGACTGGCCGCGCCCGCGAGATTATCACGCTTTCAGGCGGTGAGACTTTTATCGCAGCTTTGTCCCTCGCGCTCGGGCTGTCCGACATCGTCGAGATGACAAACGGTGCCATCCGGCTCGACACCATTTTCATCGATGAAGGCTTCGGCAGCCTCGATACGGAAAACGACGCCGGAACGCTCGATCAGGTTCTGCAGGTGCTTCAGAATATCGTGGGCGAACGGCGCGCGGTAGGGCTTATCTCGCACGTGCCTTTGGTCCAGCAGGCAGTCCCTAACGGCTTTACGGTCCACAAAGGAACCAACGGGAGCCAGATCACGGTCAGGGCTGCCTGAATGGGCAATCGGCAGTCGTTTTGCATTGTAACACAATGAAGTAACAACATGCGGAGCGGTCTATAATCGGCAAAGTGGCTCGACAGTTCGCGGATTATCGGCCTAGATTTGAATCAGTTTCCAGCGGGAGCGTTGATGAGGCACTACGAGGATTTCAAGCGTTTGCTTGCCGCGATTGAAGCATATCGCGCCGACGCAAGCATTCCCGTTGATGCTGAACAAGTCGACGCCGCTTGCGCACGAATTCTGACCCATGATCCCTTTGATGAAACCGCCATTGAATGGAAACGGATTGCTGAATTTGTGAAGGAGCTCAACGGGGGCGATTGGCCGCCGACCGGTTGATGATCCACTCTTCGCTGCTATCCTCCGGCAATGCCCAACGGAATCGACCAGCTCTATCGGACCGCGATCGAGAAGCTCGCCAAAAGCGCTGATGCCGATATCGAGCATCTCCGCCGCGCAGTGATCCGGGGCGACGGTGTACCCCTTGAGCCCGACCCACGCCTTCTCGCCGAGGCGTCTGGTAAAGGCGCGGATTGGGGGGAATATGCGTTTGGCGAACTCCGCGCATTTGGCTTCATTGTGGCAGATGTGGCTAGGTTTGTTTGGTATCGGCCGACCAAGAACGAAATGTGGGAGCGGCAGGCGGTTCTAGCCGGGATCGAGGCTACGGCTATCGTCAGACTGGTCTCGATGGACCTTTCTCCTGCCATCCCTGAAATACAGAGGCGGCTAGAAGCATTCGACCGAACTGCGGCTTCCGGCAAAGCGCTCGCCTCACTCCTCGCGCACCAGAAATTGATGGTCAGTGTCGTCGCAGCGACAGGCGAAGTCGCCACGCTCGAGGAATATGCAAGGCGCGCCAGCGTTGCACAGGTCTATGCGCGAGCAGCGACCCTGGAGCTGACGGATGTAGAGGGCATGACGACATCTGCCCGAACCATGGTCCAATTGCTTTGTAAGGGCGACGCGCGCGATTGCGCTGCCGCTGCGACTGCCATGCGGATCCACCCCCGGCAGCCCGCCTTTGCGGCTTGAGATGTGAGCGCTGCTACAAGGGATGCGCGGCCACGCCGGCATCACTCAGTGGACCAAGCAGCGGGCGCGCAGCCTTCGTACTCCCTGTATACGTCGGCAATCCGCTGACCTGGGGCTCGATGGCCTGAAGGGCGTGATACTGGGCGCTTTTTGGAAAGTCTTTGCGCTCCATCTGCTCGATCAACTTGTGGAGCGCCGGCGCGGTTGAATCGAAGAAGAAGCGGCTCGCTTTCCGTACGCCATCAAGATCACCCGCGCGCGCCGCGACCAGATAGCTGTCCGCAGCTTCAACCAGGAAACCCGTGCGCTCGGCATAGATGTCAGAGAGCCAGAGCAGCCTGAAAAAGGCCTGCGGGATGAACTGCTCGACCAGCTCGGACAAGGTGCTCTGCGGTCCTCCCAGAATGATCGTCGCGAAGGACATCGCCCCGAGAAAGAACGCCTCATCCTCCACTGCATGGCTGCGGACGTCCTTTTCAAGGCTCTCGGCCACCGCCTGCAACCGCGCACCTCCCGCCAATGCCAGACGAAGGGCGCCGATCTCGACGATCGCTCCCAGCGCAAGGCGCCATTCCTCGATCTGTTCTCTCGTGAAGGTCGAAACAACATAGGCACGGCCACGCTTGGTGAGATAGCCCCCGACACCCAGCGAAACCAGAAGATGGCGAGCCATCGACAACGACACGCCGGTATGCGCGACAATGTCGTCAGCTGTCATCGACGTACCGGGCGGCAAGTCGCCCAGCATGACCCGCTCACGCAGCTCGATATAGGTCGCGTCAATCTTCGACAGCATGAATTCCCCACGGCTCGCCCACCATGGCGCTTGCCGCTCTCTACGGGCTTCAACTTAGCATAACGCCTGCGAAATGCAGCCTCCTATGCCGCTTCGCTCAACTCCAGCCAGTCCCCAACACCACCTCCAATCGTTGTCATCGAACCATGATAATGGTATGTTCAGATTGGAGAAAGACGATGGAAGACTATGAAAACTGGCGAACTGTCGATTTCTCGAAACGAGCAATACCTGACGACCTGACTGGGAATGGTGATCCAGATTTCTTGAAATCACGTATTCCAGAAAACGATGCCCGATCTCATCTGGATAGCCACCCCAGAAACAGCGCTGGACCTTGGATCGTGATTTTGGTTTCCATCGGTTTCATCGCATTCAGCTTGCTCAGCTGATAACTGCGAGATCGTATCCGGGCGCTGCCACAACTCCCCATCCGCTCTACCGCTGATCTCGATCATAGAACCGTTCATTGAAGCGCTCGTCAGCGCCACCTGAAGTAGAACGACCCCCGTCAAATTCCCGACGCCGATCATCAAAGCGGGTGCCATTGGCCTCGTAGCGCTCCTTCAGGCTCCCCTGCCCTTCGCTTATCCGAGCACCAATCGAGTCATCGGTCGATCCCTCGACAAGATTCCGGGAGCTTCCGCCAGAACGCTGTGGCGCTCGAGCCCTAAGGTCAGTTTCGGTGAAGCTACCGGGCCCGGCGACTTTGCCGGTAAGCGTTCCCTTTTCCGGGATGAGATCATTGAAAGGCGCCACCCGCTGATCGTAGTAGTCGGAGATGATCTCGCGCGCGACAAGCTCGTAGACAGCCTGCTCTTGCGGGCTGTAGTCGGTTCGAGCAAGGCTGGGTGCAGTGATCCCGAGTTCCGCCGCCTTTTCCTGATAGCGGCTTGCCACGATCTGGCTCATGTCGAAGGCGAGACTGGCACCAAATCCCTCCCGTGTAGAGGTACTGTCGGTGAGTGATGTCGCCAGCTCGTCAATCTGGGCGATCCGCTGATCGATCCGCCGGATCTCCTCGAGTGCACGTTCACGCGAGTAGGCGTTCTCGGAATAGCCCTCACTCCGGCTGAAGCTTCCGCTTTGAGCGTAGCTCCCACTGTCTTGCGTGACATTCGAACCATTCGAACGATTGTCCGAAGTCGAGGACTCGAAGCCCTGCGTTTCGTTCCGATCATTTCCTCGAGAGACAACGTCTGTTCGCTGGCGGCTACCGCTGATGCCAGCTTGGACACCTCCATTGGCGCCCACACTCCCCTTGCCCCCAGGCCCGCCATCGCCACCTCGAGTGCCTGCAACGCTGCCGGACAACCCGACACTGCCGCTGCGGCTCGTCTCGAGACGATCAATATTGGTTTGCTGATCCCCCCTCGACCGCGTGACACGATCGCTTTCGCTGACGGTGTCCCTGGCATCCAGCGACTGATTGTCGAACCGCTGCAGGTTCTCACCCGAGCGATACCCGGACGAGCTTTCACTTCCGCTGGAGTTGCGCACTCCGCTTGTTTGCCGCGTCGACGCGCGGTCAAGGAAGGCAACCGCGCGCGACCGCTCTTCCGAAAGAGTGTTCCGCGCCGTCTCAAGTTCAGAAAGGGTCTGCTGCCGCTCGGCATTGGCGAACTGGCTGAGCGACGCGCCGAACGCCAATCGGCTCATGCCCGGCGACGTGTCAAAGACGCTCGCACCATCTGTCATGGTCTTTGTCGTTGTCCCATTCGCATTGACCGTCGACATGACCGGCGCCCCGCCGGTGAAGGAGGGAGCGGCATTCCATTGTTCGGACTGCCGGTTGAAGCTTGAGAGGTTCATGAAGCTCTCGTTCCCGTAGGAATAGTTGCCGGTCGTACGCTCGACGGCAGCCGCTTCGGCTGCCGCCTGCGCTGGGGCAAGCATCGAGGTCGCTTGCGACGAGACGGCCATGGCCCCTTTCGCCATTCCGCCGGCGAGGAAGGGAATCGACATCATCAGAAAGCCCGCGATCGTTGCGGTATCCGCATTGACCGCATCGATCCCCGCCATCCCCGCCATGGTAATCCCGCCCGGTGCGGTGGCGTTCAGGGCATCGGAAGCGCGGTCCATGATGAACATGTGCAGGACCACATAAAGCGGCCCCCACGCAGCGAGGTAGAAGAACCCTGTGAAGTAGCCCTTGAGCGCCATCGTACCTGTCCGCGGCATGAGAAACAGCGGAAAGATGACCGGGAACATCGCATAGAAGACCACCGTCAGGACGATGTTGAGAAGCGGCACCCATGTCATCGCCTGCTGAGCGATCGAGCTGTAGGTGTTGCGCGCCTGCTCCTCCGCTCGAAGCATCGCAAAGGTATCGCCGTCCGCGGCCCCAAGATTGGCCCGCGCCTCGAGGAAAGCGTTCACCAGAGAGCGCTGCTGGAAAACCTGCTGAGCTGTCTGCGAACTCCCGTGGAACTGGTTTGCGATGACAGGGAGATCAGAAACCAGCTTCGCTCTCGCCAGAGCCGGCGTCAGGCCGGGGAACAGCTTGCGGCCTTCTTGCTGCAGACCCAGCTCGGTGTAGGCGGTGATGCCAGTCTGCAGCTCGTTATAGGCATTCTGGCAGGTGACGATGATCGGTGGCCCGCTCGCAGGCAGAAACTTCATTCCCCGCGCCGGTGACCCAGGCCCCATATCGGCAAGGATGTTGTTCGAGTTGGCGATTGTGTCGAAAGAGGTGTGTCCGAGCAGAATATCGTACAACAGGCATTGCTTGAAGTACTCACCCAGGTTCGCGCTGATACGCGGGTCGCGGATCTGAAAGTCGCGGGTCCGGTCCCAAAGCCGCGCACCGTAGATCATCCCGTTGGTCGACATCTGCAATGCACCTGGCATCACGAAGACCGTTTCAGCGGTGCGTGTCAGCCAGTCCCCGGCCTGGCTGCTGACCGAAGCGACCATCGCCAGACCGATGGGCACGTTGGCAACCGTGGCCGGCGCGAGCGAGGGATTGAGGCGATCGGTAATCCGGACCGAGGTCACTGGGACGACCAGAGCGCCGTAGATCAGCGTCGCGCCGAGAAACCAGTTGAACCAGGCACGCCAGTCGAGACTGAACGCCACGATGAGCAGGGTATAAATGAGCCCGATCACCATCACGACACGCAGCAGCGCGCGGAAGCCCCCTCCCCCGGTCCAGGCGCTGACCGCATTGAAGATGTTGACCAGGTACTCGCCCCCACCGATCGTGAAGATCTCCATCATGGCTCGTCCCTCCTGCCGCGCGCCGGGCCTATTGCAGGCCCTGATTTGAGAGGGATGTGCTGAATCGCAGCGCAGCCGACATCTGGGGCGAAAGGTTGTTACGCAACGTGCCCTCGAGGAAAACAGCCCGCTGAACGACATGCTGGGTCCGTTCGAGGCGGAGGTTCATCCCTTGGGAATATGTGTCGAGCACCTGACGGACCGAGACGATCTGCGCGCGCCACTGTGACAGTGCTTCCTCATTGGCATTCTGGAAGGAGCCGACGCCGCGCGAGGCATAGCCGTAATACTGCTGTGCCAGCGCATCGAGGAGGTCCATCGCGACGATCTCGGCAAGATCGTTCATGTCATTGGCTGTCATGCCGCCAAGCGTTGCGGCCGCGTTGACCGAGATGATCTTGTAGAGCGGGATGGTGGTGGCCCCCAGAAGACCAATCTCGTCAGGCGTGAGAGCCGCATTGCTGCGCACCTTGCCGTTCATGCTCTCGATCATCGCCCTCACACGCGGCTTCAGGGCCTGCGAGGCAGAAACAGACATGCTCTGCGTGGTGGGATTGAGGCACTTGTCGCTCGTGTCACACTTCAGCATCGTGACCGAGCCCCCGCCATCCAGCAGGGCGGTCAGCAGTGCCCGGTCTCCCTGCCCGACGAACTGGTAGCCGCGCTTGCCGCTGGCATCGCCGTCCTGATAGAAGATTACGGTGCCGACAAAGGTCATCAGGTATTCGCGGAAGTTCACCGAGAAACTGGGGTAGCTCTGCTTCAGCATCTCCCACGTGAAGTTGTAGCTTGCCGCGGGAATGGTGGGATCCTTGTTCGCCTTCAGGGTCGCCTCGCGCTGCCCACCCGTCCCGCATTCATGCCGCCCCTTGGCCCAGTCGGAGAACAGGCCCTGGCTGTTCCCGATCGACTTGCAGATCTCCGACGACATGCGATCGGACTTGCCCCACAGGCCGCCGACGAGGTTCTGTGCGGTCTCGCAGCTGTTCATGTTGAACTGGTTCATCTGCTGCGCCTTCTGCGCCATTTCCTCAATCGTGGCCGAGATCTGCGGACTGATCGACTTGATCGCGAGCTGGAAGGCAAACCCCAGCGCATTGTTGGCTGTCGCTTTGAGCATCGCCACGATCTCGTCCGAGTTGATGAACGAGAAGGATCCGGAAAACACATCGATCCCGCCGCAGCCAGCCTTGACCGAGGGCAGCTGGAGATTGACCGGGTTGACGCTCCTTTGCGGAAAGCGGGTCCAGATATTGCCGCCTGAATAGTAGCCCGCAGACTGGCCCTGGTAGGCAACCGGCCCGGTGGCGTTCGCAGCCGCGCCCATGTCATTGAAGAAGCTGTTGAGCTCAGACCCCACATTGGCATGCACGGGGCCGGCGGCCATGGTGGCAACTGCCAGCGCTGACAGGGCAATGCCCGCTCGCCTCAGGACAGGAGCGAGCAGCCGGGTCGCCGAATTTGGCGTGGAGGTGCGTGCCATCAGTAGTCGCTCCCTGGTTCGATCTTGGTGAGGTAGAAGATGCGCTGCATGACCTCGTCGGCCGCCATCACGCCATAGCCGATCGGAATGGGCTGCTTCGTCTGGGTGTCGAACAGGACGAGGGCAGGAACGGTCCCGCCCTGCAGCCCCATGCGCTGGTATTGTCCGCTATCGACCACGAAGTTGGGAAACGCCTCGTTGGGGCCGCCGTCCATCGACACCGCCAGAACCTCGAGGCCGTAACTATCGGACAGGGCCCGCATGACTGGCGAGAATGTCCGGCAGGCCGAGCATGACGAGGAGTAGAAGTAGAACACGCCGTAACGCTGAGTGAGCGCTGCCATCGATCCCTCGCGCTGCTGGCGGCGATCAGTCAGCCAGGTCTGCTTGGCGAGGGTCGAGACTGGACGCTCAAGCGTGTAATCGAGCTCGGGGTTTTGCCAGATTGCACGGCTCCAGACGTCGGCGAAGGTCGACGCACGATCGAGTTGCTCGCGCTGGAAGCGGATGTAGTTGACGATGTTCTCCGAGGTCGGCTCGAGGATCGCGCGCGCCTTGAGCTCGTCGAGCTGGCGGGTAATTGCCGCCATGCGGTCAACCGCAGGCGGGCTCTGGGTCGGCTGCTGTTGGCTTCGCTCCCGCGCCTTTCGTTTGGCCTCTTCCGAATTGCAGTAGAACCAGGTGCCAAGCTTGCGCTCATCGCAATAGAACGCATCGCGCGGGGCGGGGGATGCGCTCTGCGCCACCAAAGGAGCACCGAGCGCCACGCCGAATGCGCTCAGGGCAAGGAAAACAGGCTTATTCATGGGCATTGTCCTTTCCCGAGGTCGAGCATCTGGAGGAGGAAGGCGGTTTTGAAGAGACCACGGCCGCGGTCGATCATGCGGATCATTCCCCCCGAAAGAGTGGTCGTGGCCGCGACGCCGGCTTCTGTCAGGCACAGGCCGCAGTCATCTGTGCCCGAACGGCGCGCCCAATCCTTGTCGAGAAGGCGCGCAACCGAACTCGCGACCTCGCTGCGTGTCGCCGGATGCAGGAACCAGTCTTCGATCCGCGCAAGAAGATCGGCCTCGGTCCGCGCGAGATCGCGACCGATCGCAACCGCAACCGCCAGATCGAGAACCTCAGCAGATGGGAAGGGTCGTTCTCTCCCGAATGGCAGGACCGTTGCACCGGTCATGATCCGGTCCCTCCATGACGAGTATAGTAGCTCTCGATTTTCTGCTGAATCTGGATCGACATCTCGATCTCACTGGGCAGCTTTGCCGCGTCGACGAACTCGGCGTAGACCTCTCGGAAGTCCATGCGGCTGAGATCGAGCTGCTGGAATTGTGCGATCAGGAAGCCGTCGCAGTCAGGTTGCTTCGGGGTGCCCCACTGCATGCCGAGCTGGGCCTTCCCCTGCTGATTGAGGATGCGGACCAGCTTGCTTCCGTAGCAGCAGTAGGACTGCTTGCGGGTTACGCAGACGCCGAGGACGCGCGCTGAACAATAAGTGCCGACAAAGTGGCAGAGGCCAGCATCATCGCGCTTGTCGACCTCGCGGTCCTCGCGGTCGCACAGGAACGGTGTCAGGAGCGGAACGCCCTTCCCGCTACAGCAGTTCGAGAGGCCAAAAATCTTCCGGGTGCAACGCAGATGCTCGCCGCTGAAGATCTTCAACTGGTCCGGATCGAAGCCATCGCGCAGGTTCCCCATCACGTTCATGGCGACCATCGCGTCCTTGAACTCGGTGGACGCCTCGCGCGTCACCTGCGTACATTCGCCGTCGATGCAGTAGAGGTCGCCCGCGCAGACATAGGCGGCTGAAGCGGAGGTGCCCGTTTGGGGAAGGGTGCACTGGTACCAGCGGTCGTGGACATTGCAGGTCACGCCATCGGGCTCGAAGCTCAGGCATTCATCATGACTGAACTTGCAATCAGAGCGTGCTTCCAACGCGGCGCAGTCATTGGCCGGTGCCACACCCTGGCACTGATAGGTGCGCTGCCACTCCCAACAGCTTCGCGTAACCGAAAGACCATTGATCACCCGCGTCTCGTCAGGGGCCGTGCAGACCTCGCTGGCAAGGGTGCAGGTGGCGCCATTGGTGGCACTCCGGCAAGCAGCTTCGTCTATCGTTTCGCCGACGATCCGAGCAGTGTTTCGCTCGACTCCGCCCGGCACGCCGCTGAGCCTTGAAGGGCATTGCCAGACCTGGCGGTAGATCGGCTCTCCAGGCTCCGAACACCATTTGCGGCCATTATCTTCTGCTACCCACTGCAGACACCGCTGACCGACGCGCACGCTCCTCTCGAGGGTGCAGGAACCCGAACCCTGCGCATTGGCAAGCATCGGGCACATGTCGGATCGCTCGGCAAACTCCTCGGTTTCACAAGCATATTCCCAGGAGCGCCGCCCTTCGGTCTGAACGCTAAGCGCGGCATTGCAAGTCCGTGGTGCGTCAAAGGGCTGGGACCCGCTGTTGCAGCTTTCAAGATAGGTCATTGCGCCATCGCCGCCCGGGGGAAGCGGCGAACAGGTGTTGGCTTCCCCTCCGATCCCAGCTCCCGCCCCGAGGTAACGATCGGGATCGCCCTCAATTGCCGAGGCAGACGACAAATCGATCGTCGCAGGATCGACGACCTTGCGGCGCGGATCAACGACCGTCCGGTATTGCTCCTGGTAGCGCTGTGCTTCGCCGGCCGTCGTCAACCCCTTGGGGTCATCGACATAGCGCCGTGCTGGAATGTCCGTCCCGCCAAAACCGGGCACACTTGCTTCACTGCCGGCGCTCAGAATAGCCGAGTTCGTGCCATCGCGCAGGCTGCGGGCCATGGCCTCGCCATCGGCGCGCGCATCGCCAGATGTCATCTGGGCATGAGCAAGGTGCCCGGACGCAAGCAACGCAAGACAAGCAAATGAAAGCCGCACCGGGTTCACCGCGCCGTCCTCATGTTCGCGAGCGCGACCCGAGACACCGGTGCGCCCGGGCCGTTGGCGTCAGCAAAGGTTTCGAGCACATAGGCCACGCTCACATTGCCCGCGATCCGGTCGTGGGGTGGCGGCGCGGTTACGCAGTCAAGCTGGTCGCAAGGCTCAAAATCCGTCGAGAGCGCCACGAAGGTCGGCACCCGGTCGACACGGAGCGAGCGGAACAGCCGCGGGTCGATCGCGACGTTGGTGGCCCCCGCCTGGTCCACAACCTTGCGGATACCCGTGATGAAGGCTTGGGGATTGCCGGAGGAAAAGCCGCGGAAAACCACGACGCCCCCAGCCTTGGTCGTGTCCGCAATAAGCCCGGCGAGCGCGTCCTCCGGCATCGACAGGCTGGCAAAGGCGATGAAGAGCGGCGCGCCCTTGGGCTGAACATTGCCGGCCTTTGCGCCGGTTACGATCGCGTCGAAATCTATGGGGCCCTTGACCCCGCCCATGTCCGATACATCGAGATCCTGCACGGAAGCCTTGGCTGCATCGACGACACCTTGCGCCTCACTGCGATGCGCTTCGCTCCTCGCGGTGGCGAAATCGAACAGTTCTTGCGCATCGGCCTGCGCTGCGTGCCCGCGCGCCTCGATAGCCTGAATATCGATACCTTCAACGGTCTGGGCGAAGACCGTCACCGCAAAGCCTGCAAGACCGACACCTGTAAGACAGAAAGCGAGCGTGCGGTTCACTATCCCTCTCCCGGCTAAAGGACGCAGCAGTTGCGCTTGCGCCAGACAAGGAAGCCCACGTCTTCACCCTTCACAGGGTAGACCTGACCCGCCTTGGGCAAGAGCGTTGTGGCGCCGATGGGCGAACAGGCCTCGCGTCCGCTCACCATTGCGGTTGGGTTCACCTGCTGCAGGCGGTACTGGCTCTTCTTGAGGATCGGCATGAGATACTTGGAGCACAGCGCCTTCGGACCGCTGGTGCCCCAGGCCAGACCCTGCCGGTGCATCTTGTAGATCATCCGCTCGGCCGCGAGCCGGGCAGATTGCTTCATGCCAACGTTCGCGCCGATGTTGCCGTTCATCGGGTACATCGGACCCTGACAGCCAGAGCACCAGAACAGCTCATCCATCGGCAACTTTGTGCTCGCCGAAATGCAATCGGCCGAGCAGGCAGCTTGAGCCAACGGCGAGGTGAACAGGGCCGCCTCGGGATTGAGCAGCGTGGTCAGCTCATCGTCCTGCCAAAGCGGATCGATCTCGCTCAGATAGGCCACATCGAAGGAGCTTGCCTCGAGGCACAGAAAGTCCGTTACCACCTCCAGCCAGTAGAGCAGCGGGTAGATGTAGTAATGGACGTGGTACTTCGCGCTGTTCTGCGCCTGACCACCGACCTGTGAAGAGTCGGAGGCATAGCCATTGCCGATCGAGAAACCGGGATTGAGTTTGATCCCGCCGAGATTGGGGAAACACCACGGCTTTGTCGTGACGTCGACGAGCCGCACCGGCTCCCAGAAACCCATCGCAAGGCCAATGCGCGGAACAGGAGTGCCGCACGCACAGATCGGGAGGTCCGGATTCTTGGTGTCGGCCCGGGAGGACGGCCAGATCTTGAGCGAGCCGAGCGAGAGCGGGAACATGCAACCCCAACACACATCGGTGACAGGATTGACGAAACTGCCCGAGCAGCGGCCAGGCCCGGTCGGAAGACCTTGAGCCGCTGCCGGCGTTGCCAGCGCTGCTACCAGCAGAGCCACGATGGGAGTCAGAAGCCTACCCAGCATCCTGGTCCTCCCTGCCCTGCATGAGCCACGCATCGTCGGCTGCATTTTTCGCCTTCAGCCAGAGCCAGCCCTGAACAATGACAAAGGTGACGGTGGCGCCCAGCCAGGGAAACGCCAGAGGGCGTGATAACGTGCGCAGCTCGCCAAAGAAGAGAACTGTTGCGGAGAGCACTGCGCAGCCCATGATCACTCGGATGCGGGCGCCGCGCAGCATCGGCGTTTCGGGGGCAGCGAGCGGGACCGGCAAAAGATCGCGCCACCCGGTCATGTCGGCTGCCCCTTGCGGCGGATGACATGCTCGGTGACCTGAAGCAGATCACCCTTGCGCTCGACCACGGCGGGCGTGTGGCGGATACCGAAATGCGTTGTCAGGCGCCCATCCTGGTCGAAGTAGAAGCGCCGGCGATGCGTTTGCATCTGGGTGAACGGCGAGCCGTTGACGAAGATGATCTTGGCCGCTTCATCGCCTCCCCGCTGCATGGCCCAGGCGAGCTCTGCCGGATCGTTGCCATTGATGAAGACGAGCTTCTTCGAAAGACCCGTATAGCTCAGCGGATTGACGCGCTGACCTGCGACAGCAATGAGATTGCCGTGATCGTCGCGAATGTCGTTCTCGACCACGATGGCAGGATCAAACTCCCAGCTGCGGGTCTCGCCCGCAGGGCTCATTCCGGCAACAGCCACCGGCTGCTTGACCCGCTGCGTGACCTTCTCGGCAAACTGGCGGTTCAGCGCATCGATCTTGCCGCTCGCCTGCGCCGTATCGAGACGGGCCTTGATGACCGCCAGGAGGTCAGGCTCGATAACGGGCCAGGTCTGACCCATTTGTCCATGATCGACGCCCACGCGCGTGGGCGGAGCGGGCACGCCTGCACCGATCGCGAACGGCGCCAGCAGCGCAAGAAGGATTCCGCGCTTCACAGGCTTGCCCCTCACAGGATTGCCCTTCCGGTGCCAACCAGACGGTCGCGGCAGACAAAGCCGATATGCGCGTAGCGGCTGTCGAACCCGTCCTTGTGCGAGGTCGCTGCAAAGATGCAGCCCTTTGGCACTATGCCCAGAGGGCCTGCCTCGAGCGCGTCGCCGCGCTTGGTTACAGGCTTCAGCGATGCAACCTGCTGACCATTGACCAGAACGTCTGCGCCCCGCCGCGTCACGACGTCTCCCGGCAAACCGACCGCGATCTTCGCAAAAGGAGGCGGGTTGGTACCAAAGTACTTGGTCGTCACCCGGTCATGGCCCGGATGAAAGATCACGTAGTCGCCGCGCTTCGGGAAGCGGCCGCTCTCCACCAGGAAGGCCCAGTTTGGAAGCGAGTCCGAAACATTGACCATGAGGGCGTGCGTTCCGCTCCACCGGGCCAGCGCGCTGAAACCCATCGCGAGGGAGCTCAGCACGGCGATGACCGCCAGCTTCTGTACGAGCGAAAGGCCCTTGGGATCAGCGCGCTCCACCACCCTGCCCTCCGCCATTCGCGGCCATGAAGGCCTGCATCTCGGATTCGACGCGGGCCGCATTTGCTGCCGAGCCCTTTGGTCTCACGCCCGATCCCATGCCCTGCATCGCTTGAGCGGGCGTCGGCCGCGGGACCTTGGCATAAACGGCAGCCTTCACGCTTTGCGTCACGTCCGGCACATTGCCGCCAACGATGGCCTCGTGAACCAGCACGACTTTGCCGCTCTTGGAGAGGCTGGCGACAGTTTCATCGAGCGCCGCCATGAAGACAGCCGTCTCGCGTGCAGCCGTCGTTTCGTCCGCGCTCGAACGGGACTGCGCCTGCAGATATTCGCCGATGATCCCCTGAAGCTGCAGCTGGACGAACTCCTGCCTCGAGTCCGGCGAAGCTGCGATGTTCCGTGTCACCCAGGCGCCCCAGATGAACATGGCGATGCCGGCTACAAGCAAGACCAGTTCCCGCGTCGACATGCCGGCAAAACGGCGTTGCATGAGCGTTCCGGTCGGTTTTCGCGCCGCTGTCGAGACAGCCTCGTGGGCAGGTGGCAGCTCATCAAACAGATCTCTCATTGATCCTCTCCCCCAGTAACAAGAGGCACGGTAAGGGCAGCGCGAAGGCTCGCGCGGCGGAAAAAGGCGGTGAGCGCCACGACAGTCGCGAAGATGGCCAGCACGAGGGCCTCGAATTCACTCTGTCTGGCAGGGCCCGCTGCTGCGAACCGCGATGCCAGGTTGCCGAGCTGCAGCATCAGCCCTGCAAAGGTGAAACTGCCCAGCGCAACGAACACGAGCAGCCCCGTGCCGAGCGCCGCGAGCAAGGTCGTCGCGCCCCACCCTGCGAGGCGCAGGGCCACAAACAGCGTGTCCTGGCCGCGCTGGACAAGATCCGCCCTCTGCCGTGAACGAGGCAACGCGATCATTCCGCCGCCTCCGCCTGCTGGTAGCCTTCGGGAAATGCGACGGCCTCGATCGCGTCGTGCATCGCCATCCCGCGCTCGATGTTTGCCTCGATGCGCGCGAAGACGTCGGGGCTCGATGAGTAGAGTGCTGCTGAATAGCGGTCGAGGACGAGCCGTCCGATGCTTTCGGTATCGGGTCCGCGGATGAAGATATCCGAATAATCGGTGCCATTGCGCTTCAGCGAGCGCAGCAGCGCCTCGGTAAGGTTGTCCATCTCGAAGCGATCCGAGTTGCGGAAGTCCGAGATGGTCTCGCCCTTTTGCTGGAGGATCAGGAACCAGTCAGAGTTTTCGAGCGCGGCCCGCGAGCCTTCCGACTTGTAGTAATCGTGAATCGACTGGGTGGCCGTGATCAGCGCCCCGCCGTACTTTCGGCACGTGCGCGAATAGGTCTCGACGAAGTCGGCCATCGCACCGCCCTTGAGCATCTGCCAGGCCTCATCGATGATCAAAGGCTTCGGCGTCGCGCGGTCCATCCGGCGCATGACCTGCGAGGCGATGAACATGATCGACGTGAGAACAACGCCGCGCAGCTCCTCGCGGGTCGCAAGATCAGAGAGCTCGAAAACCGTCAGATCAGCGGACAGGTCAAGGTTGGCATCGCCCAGAAAGAAGCGGCCGAAAGTGCCCTTGGCCGCGAACGGCAGGAGCGAGGTAGCCAGATCATAAGCACAAGGGTGCTGGGCCTCCCCGAGCGCCGCGATAACATGGTCGACAGTCCCGTCACGGCCATGCTCCTCCCAGACGAGGTTGACCGCCTGGTCGATAAGCCCCCGTTCGGTGTCGTTCAGCCGGGTCTCATTGCGCGCCATCTGGGCGATGATCGATTTGAGCATCGCGAGGCAGTCGACCAGATAGTCATCGTCCTCGCGCGCAAGATGCTCATCGATCATCCGGAACGGGTTGATCGAGATGCCCGAGGACAGCTTGAACTCGGTGAACGTGCCGCCAAGAGCCTTGGCCATATGCTCGAAGCTGCGGCCATCGTCGATCACGATGGTCTTGGCTCCAACCCCTGCAAAGCTCGCTGTCAGATCCTGGAGGAGAACCGATTTGCCCGAACCGGACTTGCCTGCAATCGCAACATTGTGATTACCGGCAGTATTCTGGAACGGCGACCAGAACTGCGGTTGACCGCGCCTGCCAATGAACAGCAGATGCGGAATATTCCCCCCGACATACTCTCCCTGGATCGGCGCGATCGCTGCAACATTGGCCGAGCGCATCGTCCGCAGGCGCTTCATGCGTTTCAGATCATGGTCGAGCCCGTCGGCGAGGAGCAGCGGGAAGTGCGCCATAAAGGCGGGCAACTGGATATGGGTCTCGTCGATCAGGTCCCATCCCGTGGCCTTGTAGAGCGCTTTCAGCGTGCGCTCGCAGGGCTCGCCCCGGCCCTTGGGCGCGATGATCGAGACGGCATAGTAGCAGGAGACCAGCTTCTCGCCCTGCTTGACCCTGTCGGCCACGAACTGCCATTCGGCGGCCTCGGTGCGCAACTTGGGAACGAGCTTGACGCCCTTGCCATCGGCCAGCGATGTCGTTCGCGCGAACTTGTATCCTGCCCTTGCCTCCGAGGATTCCGGGCCCGGGATGATCCCGCAGACCGTCTGAAGCACCGGGCAGGGAAGACTGAGCTTGGGATTGAAGATGTCGCCGATGATCTTCTGGGTATCCCAGGGTGCCCAGCGATCAGGGAATCCTCGCACCGCCATGGTACGGACGTCGAACCGCTCGGGCACAAAGTCCTTCAGTTCGGGGACACCCGATGCGACTGCGCCGGTCGGCCGCAGCGATTGAGCATGGAGGACAAGGCGGTCCTTCTCGACATGCGTCACC
This sequence comes from Novosphingobium subterraneum, assembly GCF_000807925.1. Lineage (GTDB taxonomy): Bacteria > Pseudomonadota > Alphaproteobacteria > Sphingomonadales > Sphingomonadaceae > Novosphingobium > Novosphingobium subterraneum. Next base: position 162,025 of record NZ_JRVC01000001.1, read on the forward strand.
AGGTCGCGCCGGACACATTGTTCGTTGATCGGATCGAACCTGTTGTAGTCCGGGACCTCGTCTCCTGCGCCATTCGATGGCGCGAGAATTTCGTCGAACAGGCGGATGAGATCGACTGGCGCGAACTGCCGGACCGGAACGTTGATCGATTCCAGCGCCGAAATGATCCCGTCGCGCATCGTGACGAGGTCATCATTGGTGAGACTGGACCCTTGCCCGATGCCCACCGACATCACGACACGGAAATTGCGCACGAAAAATGGTCCATCGCTCGCGAGCGTTGACCAGGCACCGGCGAGCAGCTTGTCGAGGCGGTGGCGCGCAAGTGTCCGGAAAACGCCCGAAGCCGTGAATCGGGGCAGCGCCCAGGCCTGCAGCATCTCGGCTACCCTGGGACTTGAGAAGTTTGTCACGCTGAAGCGCGTTCCGGGCTGAAGAATATCGGAGAAGATCGTGCCGATGATCTCGCTGACCCGGTCATTCGCACCCACGAGCGGTGCAAGCTCGAGAATGAAGCCTTTCGAACGGACCTGGTGGAAGATGCGCTTCTCCTCGTCGAAGGAGCGATACCCGAGAAAATGCGACAGCATCGGCACATCAGGCGCGCGGGCGCTGCGCTCCGGCTTGCGGCTGTCTCCCACAACGAGATCGACGAGCGAGCCCAACATCGCGCCTTACTCCACGACGCCGCTGAAAGCGGCAGGCTTGGGCCGGGCGCGGGATCCCTTGGCAGAAAGCCGCTGGGCAACCTCCGCCTGAATCTCGGCGATCGGATTCTTCGCGTCGGCCGTGGCGACCTCAGTCCCGCCCGCGCCCTTGCGAGGATCGGGCTTTGCGTCGCTCCCCTCCGGCAATGGCGCGAGCAAAGGCGGAGCGCTTTCTGCTGCGGCGAGAAGACCGCGACTGCGCGCAACCTTCGGACCCCGCTGAGCAATCTGTTCCATCGCGTCCCCGCGTCCGGGAAGCAGTGCTTCGGTGCTCACGACCCGGCGCGCATGCGTCGTGCCGCTGGCATCGGTGAAGCCGGGGAAGACCACAGAGAGCTGATAGCGCGGGGCGCTGCGCGCCACAGGCGCCGCACTTGCCAGATGCGTGTCGTGGACAGGCGCATCGATCCCGTCATCCATCCGATAGGGGCCGGCGGGATTGAGAAGGTCGGACGAACTCGTCTCTTCGATCCGGGCGAGCGCAGTATCGTCGATCTTGGAGGATGGGGCGCAGATGCCGTCGGGCGCATTGCAGCGGAAGTTCGCGCTGACATTGGTGCCAAGCGTCGAGCAACCCGACAGCAGGCTCCCGAGGACCGCAGCGACCATGACAGCTTGCGAACGCAGATTTCTGTGCATCATGATGCCTTTCCTTCGATCCAGCTGAGCAGGAAGTCGCGCGGGCGGTAGCCGTGGAGAACCGCGCCATCTTCGCGGACGATGACCGGCGTCCCGCTGAAGCCGTGCTGTCTTGCGAAGGCCTCGTTGGCATCGAGCCCGCTGGTGTCACAGGATCCTGCAGATGTGACCGCCCCGCCCTCGTACGCCTGAGTTACTGCCCGGCGCCGGTCGGGTGCGCAGATCACGGCCTCCGAGATTGGCCTTGTGCCGAGCACCGAGATCGGGCGCTCGATCACCTTGACATTGAGGGTCCCCAGCGTCTCGTGAAGCCGCTTGCAGTAGCCGCAGCGAAAGTCGCTGAAGACCGTTATGGTCCTGGTTCCACGGCCCATCACGATGCTGCCGTTCTTCGGCAAGGTCGCAAGGGCTGCCGGATCAATCCGGGCATCGGCTGCTGCAGACGGCGAACCAGTAGCGCCTGCCTGCGGCTTGGCCTCGGGCTCATCGCTTGCACCGGCACCGCCGACAAGCATGTCCGGGTTCATCTGGAGGAGACGGGCAGCCGTGAGGTCCTGTTTGGTCTCCATGTCGTAAACGCGCCCGATAATCAGGTAGCGCGCGCGATGGTCGATGTAGAACAGGTTCTGGCGGGCCTGAATCTCGCAGACGCCGTCGATGGACTTGCAGTCGATTGATGTGATCTCAGTCTTTGGCAGGCGCTTGGTCAGCGCTGCCTGGATCGAAGCGGGGTCACTCGCTGCCGAGGCATGAGCAACGGCCGCGATAGCGGCTAGGCCACTGGCTGCCAGACCTCCGGCTGCCGCGATCTGCCATGTCTTCCATTTACGCTCCATGGTGGTCCCCTCAGTTTCTGATGAAGGTGCCGTCGAGGAAGACGACCTCGACCGCCGCCCCGGTGGGCATCTCGACAACCGGCTGATATTGCTCGGCGCGCTCGATGAGATATTCCGAGACCGTAGTGCCGGCCTGCTGTCCGCCGCCGCCGAGCGCACGCAGCCCGATCTCGCCAGCGCCGGGGGTCCGTCGGCCCTCGCCCGCGATGATCGGCTGATTGAACCCTTCACTGAGCGCGTTGCCGACGCCGCTCACGAGACCTGCCAGAAAAGCCTGGGTGGTCAGTGAGCCCTCGCGGCTAACCACGCGGCCGCGCACGCCCACTTTGCCGCCGAACGCGATGAACCCCTTGACCTCCGATACCGCAAAGCGGCCGCCCGGCTGCGCGCAAGTCATGCGCTGGAGCTTCACATAGACCTTCTCCGAGGAGAGGTCCCCGTAGGCTGCGCCGTTGACCATGCACCCCTGCACCCGGGTCGCGAGGAGCTTCCCATCCCCGTAGACCGAGCGCGCGGGCCCGGTAATCCGGAGCAGGACGGGGAGCGGATCGCTCTGGCTGCGCGTATTCGTCGTGGCATCGACGCCGACCACCACCGTTGCCTTGGCAATCGAATTCGGGGGCAGATAGTTGGGCGAGTCCGTATAGACGGCGGGCGACTTTGTCGGGTCGATACGCGATGCCGTCCCGCTTGCTGACGTGAACGAGACCATCTGGACGTCGCTACCGCGGCGAACGGGCGGGGCTTCTGCCGCTCCGGCCTCTGGTGACGCCGGCACGCCCATCTCGCGGGCCGCCGCGACAGGTCCTGGCGCTGTCGGCCGCGCGTTGCCCCTCTGGACTTGCTGGCGCAGTTGCTCGTTCTCGCGCTCGTAGGCTTCCAGGACACGCTGGCCATCGCGCGCCATGGCCGCATTTTCGCCGCGCAGCGCCTCGATCTCGGATTGCATCTGGGCGAACTGCGCGCCCTGCGCCTCAAGGCCCTTGAGACGCACGTCGGTCGAGTTCATCTCGCCCTCGTACATCGCGACCCATTCCTGATCGACGCGCTGCCGGTTCAGAAGTGCATCGGTCGAGACAGTTGTCTTGGCCCCCTTCTCCGTCGCCTCTTCGATGGTCTCCTCGGTATCGAGGACATACATGGCCCCAGCCACCGCGATCACGCCGGCAAGACCGAACATCAGCATCTTCTGCCGCTTCTGGACCAGTGAGTTCTCTGCAATGGCACCACTCGCATCGAGGGTGTCATGTTCCTCAGCCTCGCTGGCATCGAGGTCCTTGGGTTTGCGCTTGAGGAAATCCATCTGACTTACCCTCCTGACGGTACGACGACGTAAGCGGCGGTGGCCTGGCCGCTGGCGAGGTTGGGATTGGAAATGCTGACCGCGATGGCGCCGTCTCCGGCGATGATCTCTTCCTTGAGCGTCATCGGCTCAGAGCCATTGTTCTCGATGCGCAGGACCTTCCCGGTCATGGTCGGGCTGCGATATTCGCTGACCAGCTGGACCTTCAGATCGCCGACATTGACCGGGGCACGGGCAGCATCGCTGATCTCGAAACCCGCAACGCGGCGCTGCTCGAACATGGCCCGGACGAGCGAGACCGCACGATCATCGAGCGTTGCAGAGGCCTCGAGCGACTGAGGCGCACCCTGAGGGTTTTCGAGATCGGCGTTGGCGACGAAGACCTGCAGCGCCGCTTCGCCCGATACCTCGCAGTCGAACTTGTAGACGAAGCCACGGCGCGTCGTCCCGAAGAACGAAATATTGCGCTTGGAATAGCCGTCCGGAACGGAAAGATAGATGTCGCCGCGGGTCGGCTCGTGCACGATTGAGAAGTCTTCCTGCGGAACACCCGCCTGGACACGCGAGACCGAGACAAACTGGTCATCCTTCAGCGAAATCCGGGTAAGGTCCGACTTCGACGCCTGGCAGCGCACCTCGCCATTGTCGGCTGCCAGAATATGCTCGTCGGCGAGAGCCGGAACGGCGGTCAGAGCGAGCGCGCCGCCGACCAGTACGACCCCGCACAAGCGAAGGAGCTGGCAGTCAATGCGGGAAGCGAGGACGCTGCCGGTCGCAATCAGCAACGAAGGCACAATCGGGTTCATTGTTCCTGCTCCTTCTTGACGACCACGCCAAAGCCCTTGAGGCGGAGCGAGACGCCGGTGTGCTGCCAATGGAATTCGAAGATCTTGTGTTCGCGGCGGACGTCGCGCGATCCGACGATCGTATGGAGCACGCCGCCGACCTGACTGGTCAGGTTCTCGGGGTCCGTGCGGATCCAGTCGATCGTGATGAACTGGGTGACCTGCGAGTCCTGTTGCTCATCGATGATTTTGAGAAGGTTGGCCTTGAGCGGACCGCGCGCCTCGGGCGCGGCAATCGCAATGAGCCCGTCGAGCCAATACTGCAGGTTCTCAGGTGACCGATTGAGCGCAAGCTGTGCCGTGTCGCGGGTCACCGCCTCGAGATATTCGGGGCTGACCGCCGCTGAGCTCAGCACCATTTCGCTGGGAAGGATCGGCTGAAGGACAACCTCCCGGTCCCGCGTCGTTGCCGCGACGAACATCACCAGCACCAGGGCGCCGAGAATGATGCAAGTCAGAGCCAGAATGTTGCGCTGCTTGAGGGTCCGCTGCGACGCCTCGTGTGCGAATGAGAGTTCCATGTCAGCCCGCCATCACACGCAAGTGGGAAGGCGGAGCGACCTTCAGACCGAAGAATTCACCCGGCAAATGCCAATAGGCAAAATGCAGGACCCAATACATCGAGCGCCCAGCTTTGAGTTTGCGGTACCCAAGCCATGCAGCAACGGCCAGAAGCAGGCCTATGACAACATGCTGCGCCAGAATTCCCCAGGTGAACGGGATCACCAGCACGAGGAATTCATCAAGCGACCAGAACCCGATCAGTTCGGGATCGTCGAGATGCTTTGGGATGGAATACTTGTCCAAAGATCGTCTCCGCCAGAAAGGTTTGCTGCCATTCCCATGCCGGTGATGGAGCAGCGCCCCCCGTTCGCGATGACCTGTGCTCTCGCTCAGATCGTCGCTGTGACCGTGGAAGTGACGATCGGCACGCCGGTGCCAGCGCCCACGCCGACGCCGACGGGGATCGCGACCTGGCCGAGCGAGAAACGCCCGCTGGCCATGGCAACGATGCCGCCGGCGAGCGAAAGCACGGTGACGATCCGACCGCCCGAACCCTCGAGGAATCCGGTGAAGCGGGTGAGCGCGGTATTGAAAGTGTTATCGGTACCGGCCATGGCAGCTTCGACACCAAAGACGCTCATGGCGGCAGCGACAGCAAGGGCGACGGCGAACGTCCCCCCTGCCTGCTTGAGATCGTGGACCTTCATTGTCTTCCCCTTCTGGTTGACCAAATGACGTGGTGCGTCGTCACCAAGGGGGCCGCAGCCGAAAGGTTTTCTCAATCACTGTTGTGTAGAGCGAAGTCGGAGAAGTCCGCGAATCACCGTTTTTGATGCCAGGTGGTCCGATTTTTGATACCGGGTGGCTCGATTTTTAGGACCACGTGGTCATGGATTCAGGACCACGTGGTATCACCAACACGCCACCCTGGTCCTGAATCCCTGACCACGTGGGTCTGTTTTTCATACCACCGGTCCGAATCGTTGCAGCTGCTCGGGGAGGCGATAAGGAACCGACGCCAAGGGGCCCCGATCAGTAGCGAACAATGGCGGGAGGAAACGCAATGGCCAGCGGAAAAGAGGTCGTCCACGAACTGCTGGTGAGTCGGGATGCTTTTGTGATCATTGCGGACGCCATCAAATGGCTGACAATAGAACGGTCGAAGTTTCAGCGCCTTAGAGATGTGATCACAGATGTGATCCGCGCTCCAGACCTTTCCAATCAGGAATTGCTTGCCGCATTCAACCGGCACAGGCCCTGCGATGGGCGGGTTAGGATCTATCTCAGATTAAGCGGCGCTCTGAATGCCGAATTTGACACCCTCAAAGCCCGCCTTGGAGAGGTCACAGGCGACCAGTGCGGCGTGCGCGAGACGGTGATCTTCTGCGCCCTCGCCATCAGTCTGCGCCAAATTTCTCTTGCCAAAGCCGCATTTTAGAATTCACATCATGCAGTTGCATAGGGAGAATTTACGGAGACAAGGATGGGTCAGGGGGCGAACCCAAACGAGCGCAAGAGCTGTCATAAGCTGCAAGCTGAGTACGCCGATTTGATCAAGTACCAGATGAACCGGCAGGGGATCAGTCTTCGTAGGCTCGTCGATGAGGGGATCATCAAGAGCAGCCACCGCAGCGGTCTGTTCGAGCGCATCGCTGATGGCAGTGTGTCGACAGCCGAGTTTAACCGGATCAACGAAAGGCTCGGCATCGATCCCGTCAGAGCAGCGATCGCCGTTCACTGCTTTGTCAGCCCGGAATCCTATGAAGACCCGTGCTGCGAAACCTCTGCCCACCTTGCCATTGCCCTCGCGCTTCAGCTCAGCGAGGAGATGGCCGCGTGCGATGGGACTTTTGAGCCGATCCGCGAAGCCCTTTGCCACGGCATCGCGCAGCGCACCTCGAGCGCTATAGCCAGGCACCATACAGCGCTGGAAGCACGGCGGCACGACCCTGCGCTGTTTGACCGCCCATTCGGCTGAGCAAGCGAACTGCTGCATCAGCCAAGCACGCACGCTTAGTAGAAGCGCCGCTGATCTATTGATGATATGGTCACTCAGCTTGGGACATGTTCGCCGCCAAGCTCGCTTTGCGGAGCAATCGCCTCCAGGATCAGGGACCAGTCTGCTGGTGAAGCAAGAAGCGCTCATTGCCTGGACATCGCTCTATATTGCGGTCGGCATCATGGCGCTGATCGGCACCGCACTTTCGACAATCGTGACCCTGAATGAATGGCGAACTGGCCGATGGGCTCCCGCCTGCACAAGCACGCTCGACAAGGCATTGTTGCTCCCGAAGCTTTGGCTGCGCTGGCAAGCCAACTATCTCACCGGCACACCTGTGATCTTGGCGATCAGCCTCTACTATGCCTCCAGTATTGGTTTTTCAGTTTTCCGGGACATCTGACCCTCCAGCGAACGCAAGAAGCCTGACCGACCTGAAGAGGTTGTCCGCTTCTCGCCGGGCAAGCGAGACTGGCGGGGCAGAGCTTCCGCTGAGCGATGCAAGTATGGTGCGGACATAGCTGCGCGTTTCAGCAAAGGGCGGAACTCCGCCATGCTTGTCGACGTTGCCCGGACCGGCATTGTACGCAGCCAAAGCAAGATGCCACGAGCCATAGCGATCGAGCTGCTCACGCAGGTAACGCGCTCCGCCGCGGAGGTTTTCGACAGGGTCCCAAGGATCTGAAACGCCAAGATAGTTTGCGGTCCCCGGCATCAGCTGTGCCATGCCCATCGCCCCGGCAGGACTACGCGCAAAGGGCTGGTAGCGGCTTTCATGAGCAACGAGCGCGTCAAACAGCCGCAGGGGAACGCCGGCTTCGCAAGCGGCTGCGGCGACGTGGCGGAAATAGAGACGGCGTCGCGATTGTGCCATCTCGGACAGGTCATAGCGCGGGAAGTACCCTCCAGAGAGACAATCGGGACCTGGCGCGAGGCTCGATGCATTCACCGGCACGGGAATGACGGTGGAGCTTCCGCGTCTCATCCAGGACGGGATATAGAACAACGGGGGCGCGGGGCTGACAGGGGTGATCTCCTGCTCCTCCGCAAACGCTGTCGCTTCAGTCTCGGGAACGGGCTGCTTGGCTTGCAGCTGCGCGTTGGGACTTTTGACAACCACTCCGGGCACCAAGAGCGCGAATTCAGAGGGCGTGCTGCTCGAGAAGTCCTCAAGCTTGACCTCTTGGGCGACGGCTTGAGAATTTAGCGCGACAAGCGCTGCGCTGAGGTAGATTTTCATAACCACACCTTTCGGCATGGCTTAGGAACCGCCAACTAAGGTTATCGAGATGGCTCCGCTGGCGCAAGCGTCGTATGGATTTGGAGAGGTAAGCACCGCAACAGCATCTGCCGCCCAAGACCCGGTCGTTCCTCGCCACACATCAAAGTGACCGTTTTTGTCGAAATCTGCCACTCAGCTTGATCGAGCGGACCGAAGCTGCGACCACATCGCGTATCATGGTCGAACGAACGTGGACCGAAAATGTGATCGGCCGTTGGAACTGCATCGGCACCGGAGTTCATCACTGCAATAGACGCAGCGGAGTGGTGCTGTAGGGTGCGCTTACTTGCAGGATGCAGTCAGTTATCTGGCTTCGGCCAGCACAGAGATTAACGAGAGTAGCTGAATTTGCTGGGTTGGTGCCATTGGCGTCCACAGCCCCTAACTTCAGCTTTGTGCCCAAATTTTGCTCATCTAGTTTGTAGGTGAATGATCGAGGAAGCTGTCGATCGCTCAGGCGTCAACCTAACATCCTTGGCTAGCCTGGGGGGCCGTAAATCCGCATCACTGAAGCCCTCTGATTTTTTGCATTTCGGGGTGCTAGTCTGAGACTTGCGGGGCTCACAAAAGGCGAGAAGCCTTCTGATATCGCTAAGAAGCTTGCGTTGCTCGAAGCTGCGTTAAGCTTTGCGCGAGGCTGTGTAACTATGTCTTTGATCACGTCGAACACAGTGGTATGGACCAAACGGTGACACAGCGCCTCTTTCTCTATCTCGCGGCATTTCTTGCCGCGCTGCTACCCATAGAGGCGACCTATGCAGCGAACGGTTGCGCGCCGATGGCAGAGATGAACGCGGACGCAGGCGACTGCAGCGGATGCATGGATGATGAGCGCGGGCAGTGTCAGAGCTATTGCTTGGCCTTGTGCCAGACGCTTCCGGCAGCGCGCGTTTCGTCGCTAGAGCCGCGCGATCTTTCGTCACTCAATTTTCTAGCGCTTCTCGAAAAGTTTCCGCCCCTGCCTAACGGGGGGCCGGAACCGCCGCCTCCCCGAATGCTCCGCTGATCGACGGAATTCAATTTCAACGGAGATAAACATCATGAAGAAGTACATCATCACGGCAGCAGTGCTGCTCGGTTCCAGCTCAGCTGCTTTTGCCGCCGCGCCGGAGCAGGTCGCATCGCTCGCAATGTCCTGCTGCGACCTCGTGCTCGCATGCTGCGAGGCTGCAATGGACTGCTGCCCGTAAGGGACTAGCCAAGGCATAAGGGCGGGCGTCCGGTCACCAACTGGGCGCCCGCTTTCTTTTGGACCGCTCTTGCGCGAATGCCTAACAGTCGAGCAAGCCTCGTAAAAGCTATTCATTATAGCCTTTAACTTATTGGCATTCGGGATGTTCACGAAATGCTTTTCGAGTGACCATCCCAATTGCAGCCATCAGGCTGATCGTCCCGGACCCACCAGAATCAATCCTGCTCCGACGAGACAAATCGCCGCGCCAATGACATCCCAGCGGTCGGGTCGTGCGCCTTCGACACTCCAAAGCCAAATCAGTGACGCTGCGATGTAGACGCCGCCATAGGCTGCGAATGCGCGGCCCGCAGCGGATGTATCGACCAGCGTGAGGAGCCAGGCAAAAATCGCGAGCGACACCATGCCCGGCGCAACCCACCAGGCAGATTTGTCGAGCCGCAACCATGCCCAGAACGAGAAGCAACCGGCGATCTCCGCCAGCGCGGCGAGCGCATAGATGAGTCCGGTTTGCAGGGTTGGCATGGTTAGTGCTCGATCCGTGGCGATAGTGGGGCTGGGCAGACCATTGCCGGGTGTCGCAGCATCGTCAACGCGGTCTGGTGGATCCATGCACGCGAGGCCGAAGCGTTGGCGCCAAAGCAGCGATCTTCGATCACGTTGCGGTCAGCGTGCGCGGGGCGAGGGTCTCGATGATCTTGCAGTCGGCCACGGTCCCGTGACGGCAGGATCCGATGACCCGGTCCAGTTCGCCGCGCAGTGCGCTCAGATCGGCGATCTTGCGGTCGATTTCGGTGAGGTGGACGCGCGCGATTCCGTCAACGGCATCGCAGGATTGGGCCTTGTCATCCGACAGCGTGAGCAGTTCGCGCACGGCTTCGAGCGTGAAACCGAGATCGCGGGCGCGGCGGATGAACGACAGGCGCGCCAGATGATCATTGCCATAGGCACGGTAATTGGCACTTGTCCGGGCGGGTGGCGGCAACAACCCGATCTTTTCATAATAGCGCACCGTCTCGACCTTCGTCGCCGTGGCGCTCGCGAGTTCGCCAATTTTCACTGCCACTCCTTCGGGCTTGACCCTATAGTTGCTACAGGGTGTAGATAGAATGCCGACTCGCAGATTGTCGAGAAGGCAAAAAGATGGCTGATGATTGCTGCAAGGCCGCGTGCGGAACGACGGCAACTCTGAACGACCCGCGCTGGCGCAGGGCTTTGTGGATCGCGCTCGGCGTGAACGCCGGCATGTTCGCGGTGGAAATGGCGGCAGGGGCCGCTGCGGACAGCCGCGCGTTGCAGGCGGACGCACTCGATTTTCTGGGGGATGCCACCAATTATGCGATCAGCCTGCTGGTCGCCGGGATGGCGCTGGCATGGCGCGCGCGGGCGGCGCTGGCCAAGGGGCTCGCCCTCATCGGTCTGGGTGGTTGGGTCGTGATCACAGCCGTTCTGGCGGCGCTCGGCGGAGCTGCACCCGAGCCTGAACTGATGGGAATCATCGGCGCGCTCGCGCTGGCGGCCAACACCGGTGTCGCCATCATGCTCTACCGTTTTCGCACTGGAGACGCGAACATGCGCTCGGTCTGGATATGCTCGCGCAATGACGCGATCGGCAATATCGCCGTTATGGCGGCCGCACTTGGCGTGTTCGGCACCGGAACAGCCTGGCCCGACCTTATTGTTGCAGCGATTTTGGCACTGCTCGGGATCAGCGGCGGCATTCAGATTGTCCAGCAGGCACGGCGTGAATTGCGGAGCGTTGCGGCATGAAGGTTTCCCGTTCGACACATATCGCGCTCAAGCCGGAAACAGTCTGGGCCGAGGTGCAGACGGCGCGCCTGCTGCAGCATATCGCCTGGCCGCTGGTGCGCTTCATCCCGGTCGATGACGCGGCGTTCGACAGGTTTCGGCCTGGCGAGCGCTATGAGGTCAAGCTCCGCCTCCTTGGCATTATTCCGTTCGGGACACAGTGGATCGTGACGTCCCAGCACGAAGCTGCCGGCACCGAATGGCCGAAGCGTCTGCGCGATGACGGCTATAGTCACCTGATCACAAGGTGGGACCATTGGATTACGGTTGCTCCGTATCGGAGCGGGGGGACACATTACACCGACGAGGTTGAGGTGTCCGCCGGCTTGTTGACCCCGCTTATCTGGGCATTCGCGCAGATCTTTTATTGGCACCGGCAGGGACGCTGGCGGGAGCTGGCTAGAAGCCTAAGCGCGCGGCGGGTAATTGCGGCCGAAATGGCGGCATATCGGTCAGCTGAAGCTTTAGGAAATCATGGCCTTGCCTGGCGCCATCTTGAACGGGTGCACATTATTGCGCAGCCCTTTTGGGGCCTCCATCTCGCCATTCACGGCGCAATGTTCAGTCTCGCCATCCGGCAGCGCGATTGGAGCGAAGCACTTGGCCAGATCTTCCGACTGCTTCTTGCACCGATCGGCGCGCTGACGGGAAAGTTGCCGATCGGAAATACCGGGCGGTCGACTGTGAGCGCCTTTCAGCCAATGCCAATTCCACCTGATCTTCTTGAGCTCTTGCAAGACGGGATAGGCAAATGACCCTAGGCGTTCACGGTTGCTTTTTACGGTCGGTACGAGTAGGTCATTAGCGTGCGGGCTATGTTCCTCCTGTTATGGCTGGCTATCGGCCTTGCCTTTGGCGGCGTTGAATCGCCGGCTGCAGCGCATAGTGCGAGCGGGTACGACAGCGTCATGATGCTGGATGCTCACGCTGATCATGCAAACATGGACGGGCACCGGAATAGTTCCAGCGATGACGGTGGCCCATGTCATGGGCTGGTTCATCATCATTGCAGCATCGGACTTGCCAGCGAAGGGACAAGTGATTTTGGTCTGCCACTGGGCGGCGATACCTCGCATTCAGCCTTGAGTAACGCCGTTCTGAGTTCGTTCGCTCAAGCGCCTCCCCTTCAACCGCCGTCAGCCTGAACCCAGTCGCTCAGTGCACTCGGGCCATTGCGCCCGTGTGCCATTTGCACCTGTGTTCAGGAGTTTTCCATGCAATTGCTTTTGTGCGTCCCCACCCGGGCGGCGATGCTGGTCGCTGCCTCGCCAGCGCTGGCTGCCTCCCCCTTTATCAGCGGTAGCGAAATCGAGCACCCACTTGCCGATACTATCCGGCTAATCACAACCCGGACTGTTGCGGCTAACTCCGTGTCTCTCCCTCTGCGCAGGGCATATCCCACTCCAAAGACAAGACGCGCCGGCAAAGGTCAATCGTCCGACTTGCCGATTGGTCACCCATGCAGGCCGGTCTTTATGACGGAGCGCCATCTCGATGCATAAGATTTTTGTGACTTTCTTAATCGCCGCCTCATGCGCTTCGATCGCCCATGCACAGGTCGGATCGATCGCACCCTTTTCGCAAGATTCGCCAGTTTACACGCTTGAACAGGCAGTCAGTTCAGCTGGCGGATCCGCACCCGCCACGGAAGCAGCCAGTGCTGCGGTCGAGGCAGCGCGCGCGGGTCGCACCGTTGCGGGCTTGCGGCCGAACCCGGTCGTTCAAGGCCAGGTTGAGAACGTCGTCGGGTCAGGTCCGTATCGGGGCGTCCGCAGCGCGGAAACCACGGTCGGTTTTGCAATCCCGATCGAGCTAGGCGGCAAGCGCGGCGCCCGCGTCGCGGTCGCCAATGCGCAATTGTCCCGGGCCGAGATCCAGGCCGCGATCATCGCGGCGGATGTCCGGCTTCAGGTGACGCAGCTCTATGTCGAAGCGGTCGCAGCCGACCGGCGGGTGGCGACGGCGCGGGATCAGGCCCGGATCGCCAGCGACGCGCTTCAGGCTGCACGCATTCGGGTGCAGGCGGGCCGCGCCTCCCCTTTGGAGGAGCAGCGAGCGGAGGTTGCCCGTATCAACGCTGAGGCGAATGTGGAGCAACAGCTTCGCTTGGCCAAAGCGGCTCATACAAACCTGGAGCGGCGGATCGGCGGACCGATAACCGGTGTTCTTGACGGGACAGCACTCGACCGCTTCGCCAATGCAAACGTTTATGGTCCGGTAGCGACAGTGGACACTTCCAGTACTCTGGCAATGGCGGCCGCGAACGCTGATGTTTCTATTGCAGAAGCTGGGGTACGTCTTGCACGCGCCAATCGGGTTCCTGATCTGAATGTCGGTCCTGCTATTCGCCGCTTGGAAGAGACCAACGACTTGGCGGCGGTGTTGACCGTGTCGATTCCGATCCCGGTGTTCAATAATGGTCGCGCGGCGATTACGCAGGCGACCGCGCAGCAGTCTCAGGCAGATGCTCAGCGCCGGGTGGCTGCGCTCGACATAGAGCAGGCAATCACCGACGCGCAGGCCCAAGCGGCAAATGCGGAAACAGCGGCTCGCACAGCCTCCGGCCCTGCCTTGGCGGCTGCCGAGGAGGCCGCCCGCATTGCCCGGATCGGTTATCGGGAGGGTAAGTTCGGGCAACTTGAGTTGCTTGATGCAGAACGTACCCTCGCCGAGACGCGTAACGCTGCGATCAATGCGCTCGCAAACTATCAGAATGCCCGTGCGCGGTTGGAGCGGCTCACCACTCCTGCGCCCGATGGAGGAAACAAGTGATGAAGAGTCTTTATCTCGCTGGCGCAGCGTCGCTCGCGCTCCTGCTGGCTGCATGTGGCGGCGAAAATTCAGGTAATGAGGAAGGCGCCGCCGCCAATGAAAGGGCCGCGAACGGGGAAAATGGCGGTGCTGAATCGGGCCATGCCGATGAAGGCGTCGTCACGCTAGATGCCGATCAGATCGCTGCCGCCGGCGTGCAGATCGGACGACCGATCATCGGCGGAGCCGGGACGATCGAACTGCCTGCGATAATCGAGGGCGACCCACAAAGGACGCAGGTCGTGTCAGCCGCGATTGGAGGGCGGGTCGTCGCATTGACACGCAACCTGGGCCAATCAGTCGTAAGCGGCCAGACAATTGCGGTCATCGAAAGCCCTGAGGTGGCCCAAATAAAGGGGGAGGTAGAAGCTGCACGTGCGCGGCTTCAGCTCGCCAATTCGAACCTCGCGCGCGAGGAACGCTTGTTCGCACAGAGGGTGTCACCAGAGCAGGATCTGATCGCGGCACGCACGGCGGCTACCGAAGCGCGGATCGCGCTGAAGCAGGCGCAAAGCATGGTGTCGGCCGCAGGCGGCGGCGGCGGCGGCCTCAACCGGCTTGGTATTGCTGCGCCGATCTCCGGCCAGATCATCGCTCGTCCAGTTACGCTGGGACAGACGGTCGCTGCTGATGCCGAGCTTTATCGTATCGCCAACCTTAGCCAGGTGTCGATTGCCCTCAACCTTAAAGCTGAGGATGCGGGCAGGGTGCGACCTGGCAGCACGGTGCTGGTCACGGCGGCGGGGCGCCAAGCGACTGCGCGCGTGACTTTCGTTTCGCCAGCGCTCGACCCACAGACGAGGCTGGTGCCCGCAATTGCCACGCTCGATAATCGGGGTGGTGAGTGGCGGGTCGGCGAGCCTGTGATGGCTGCCGTCCAACTCACGGGCAGTGGTGGCAGCAATGCGATCCGTGTGCCGAGGACAGCGGTCCAGAGTTTGGAGGGTAAGCCGGTCGTGTTCGTCCGCACGCCCACCGGTTTCAAGGCGACCCAGGTTCAGCTCGGCGATGCGTCTGGAGATACGGTGATCGTCCAGTCGGGCCTGACCGGCAACGAACAGATCGCCACCACCGGAAGCTTCACGCTCAAGGCCGAGATCGGCAAGGGCGAAGCGAGCCACGAGGATTAAGCCATGATCGCCCGCATCGTCACATGGGCGGTCGAGAAGCGCTGGCTGGTCCTGCTCCTCACCGTCATCGTCACCGCCATCGGCGCCTATTCCCTATACCGGCTACCGATCGACGCGGTGCCGGACATCACCAACAATCAGGTCCAGATCAACGTCCGTGCGCCCGCACTCTCGCCTGAGCTTGTCGAGAAGCAGGTATCTTTCCCGATTGAAACCGCGCTCGCCGGCACTCCCGGCCTTGAATATACGCGCTCGCTGAGCCGCAACGGATTCGCGCAGATTACTGCCGTCTTTTCGGACGCGACGGACATCTACTTTGCCCGCCAGCAGGTGGGTGAGCGTTTGCAGGGCGTGCAGGAGAACCTCCCTGATGGCGTAAACCCTGAAATGGGTCCGATAGCGACAGGCCTGGGCGAGGTGTACATGTACACCGTTCGGCTCGAGCATCGTGAGGACGACAAGCACAAGCCCGGTGAACCGGGCCAGCAGCCTGACGGCAGCTATATCACGCCCGAGGGTGAACGACTGACGACCGAAGTCGACAAAGCGACCTATTTGCGCACAGCGCAGGACTGGATAGTGACGCCGCTTCTGAAAACCACGCCAGGCCTAGCAGGAGTTGACTCAATTGGCGGCTACGCCAAACAGTTTCTCGTCGTGCCCGACGTTCAGAAGCTTGCTTCGCTCAACATTACCCTCACAGATCTGGGTACTGCGCTGGAACGCAACAACACCAGCGTCGGGGGTGGCTTCGTCAATCGCAATGGTGAGGGTCTGGCTGTCCGCTCGGACGCGCTTGTTCGCAATGCGAGCGAGTTGGCCAGGACAGTGATCGCGACGCGTAATGGCGTGCCGATCACTGTCGAACAGGTTGCGACTGTGAAGACGGGTCAGGCGATCCGCATGGGTTCGGCGTCGGAGAACGGCACGGAAGTCGTCGTCGGCACGGCGATCATGCGGATTGGCGAGAACAGCCGCATCGTTTCGACTGCGGTCTCGGAAAAACTTAAGACGATAAACGCTTCGCTGCCCCCTGACGTCGTCATTCAGCCAGTGCTCAACCGCACGGAGCTGGTAAATTCGACGATCAAGACCGTCGCCAAGAATCTTTCGGAAGGCGCTCTCTTGGTTATCGTCGTCCTCTTCCTGTTGCTGGGCAACTTCCGTGCAGCACTGATTGCGGCGTTGGTTATCCCAATTACCATGATGCTGACCGGTTTCGGGATGCTGCGCGCAGGCGTCTCGGCCAATCTGATGAGCCTTGGCGCCTTGGACTTTGGCCTGATCGTTGATGGCGCTGTCATAATCGTCGAAAACGCGTTGCGGCGGCTTGCCGAGCAACAGCATCATGAAGGGCGATTGCTGACCGTGAAGGAACGGCTGGCGACCGTGGCTCGCGCCGCCCGCGAAATGATCCGTCCCTCGGTCTACGGGCAGGCGATCATCATCCTCGTCTATGTGCCGCTGCTCACGCTGACCGGCGTGGAGGGCAAGACGTTCGTGCCGATGGCGCTCACCGTCATCATCGCGCTCGGCTTCGCCTTCATCCTCTCTCTCACCTTCGTCCCCGCCATGATCGCGATCTGGCTATCGAAAAAGGTGGAGGAGAAGGACGGCCGCATCATCACGTGGCTGAAGAAGCGCTACGAACCCGGTCTCGACAGGGCCATGAAGCGCCCGACGCTGACGATCGGGGCAGGTGTCGGCAGCCTTGTGGTGGCGGCGCTAGCCTTCACCACGCTCGGCTCGGTGTTCCTGCCGCAGCTCGACGAAGGCGACCTGCTGATCCAGTCGCTGCGCATCCCCGCGACCTCGGTCCAGCAGAGCCAGGCGATGCAGGTGCCGATTGAGCGGATGATGTCCAAGCAGCCCGAGGTAGCGTTCGTCTATTCCAAGACGGGCACGGCCGAACTGGCTTCGGACCCGATGCCGCCCAACGCGACCGACATGTTCGTCATCCTGAAGCCGCGCAAGGATTGGCCCGATCCCGAGTTGCCGAAGGAGGAATTGGTAAGCCGCATTGAGGCGAACCTCGCGAAGATCCCGGGCAATGCCTACGAGATCACCCAGCCCATCCAGATGCGCTTCAACGAGCTGATCGCCGGCGTGCGCGGCGACATCGCCGTAAAGGTATTCGGCGACGACTTCAGCCAGATGAACCGGACGGCCGAGCAGATCGCCGCGGTGCTGCGCAAAACGGAAGGTGCGGCGGACGTGAAGGTCGAACAGACAACGGGCCTGCCCATGCTCGACATTCGCGTCAATCGCGACGCAATGGCGCGGTTGGGGGTCACCGCGCAGGATGTGCAGGACACCGTCACCGCCACGATCGGCGGTCGAACCTCGGGCCAGATCTTCGAGGGCGACCGTCGCTTCCCGGTGGTGATCCGGCTGTCCGAGGCGCAACGTGCAGACATCGGTCTGCTCGAACAGGTGCAGGTGCCGTTGGCAGGGGGTGGCTATGTGCCGCTCTCCAGCGTCGCCGACATCAAGGTGATCGATGGTCCCAACCAGATCAGCCGAGAAAACGGCAAACGCCGCGTGGTGGTCCAGGCCAATGTGCGCGGTCGCGACGTCGGCAGTGTCGTCGCGGACGCGCAGGCGGCGATCGGCAGCCAGGTCCGGCTGCCCGCTGGTGCCTATCTCGAATGGGGCGGCCAGTTCGAGAACCTACAATCGGCAAGCGAGCGGCTGAAGCTGGTCATCCCGGCCTGCTTCATCCTGATCCTCCTGCTTCTCTACGGGGCGTTGGGATCGGTGCGGGATGCCGCGATCGTGTTCACCGGCGTGCCGTTTGCGCTGGTGGGCGGCGTGCTGCTGCTGTTCCTGCGTGGCATGGACTTCTCGATCTCGGCGGCGGTGGGCTTCATCGCCCTGTCGGGCATCGCAGTCCTCAATGGCTTGGTCATGGTCAGTTCGATCCACGACCTGATCCGGTCGGGCATGAGCCGCGAGGAGGCCGCGCACGTCGGCGCAATGCAGCGTTTGCGCCCCGTCATCATGACTGCATTAGTCGCCAGCCTCGGCTTCGTTCCGATGGCGCTGGGTTCGGGGGCAGGCGCGGAGGTGCAGAAGCCTCTGGCGACGGTCGTCATTGGCGGCCTGATCTCGGCGACGCTGCTGACGCTGTTCGTGCTGCCGACGCTCTACGCCCGGTTCGGGCAGAAGGTGATCGGAAACCCCGAGCACTACAGAGAGGAGCATGAAGGGGACGACCACGGTCAGACCTTCGTGAACAACTTGGCCTGATGGGTGAGCGGGGCGGTCCGCGATCGCCCCGCTCATCTCTTGGAGATGGGGATATGCCTCGCACCATAACCAGTTCAATGCTTCACGGTGGGCCACTGCGCATCTGGTCGGCGCTGACCGATCCGGATCACCGCCGGGCGTGGAGTCCGCTCGTATTTCTAGATAGCCCGTCCCGCCTGGGTGACACGGAATGCACCTTCGCGATTCAGGGCATCACCCGGCCGATCCGAACGCCCGCCCGGGTCGATCAATTCGACAAGCCGCATGCCTTCGCATGGTCCTGCGGCATCCCTTACCTTTTCACCCTCGAGGAACGGTACGAATTGGCAGGGAACGATGGCGGCACCAGGGTAACGCATAGCTGCACGCTACGCGGTGCGCTTTCATTCCCATTCGCGGCTATGATGTTGCGCCGCCTGCATTCCCTGATGGTCGAGGCAGACGAACGCTTCGCGACCTATCTGCGCTGGCGGGTAGGCCAGCCTGCCCGTGGGATCAATCGTCAGCGCGTCCCCTCCCGCTACAGGAGGAAGGCGCGATGATGACGCACTGGAAGCGGGCACTGCCCGCTCTTGTCCTCGCTGGTGGGCTGGCGGCTTGCTCGGAAAGCAAGCCGCCGGCCCCGCCAACGGAGCAGCAAATCCATTCGTCCGATAGCGCTGTGGCGACCGGGGAAATGGGCCGGCATCCGTATCGTTGTTCCGATGGGGAACCCCTGTTCGTCGACTACAAGGACAGCGGGCTGCAGATTGATTTGCGGCGCTCCAACAGTGGGCCGCCGATGACACTGACGGCTCCAGCGCAGGGCCTGCAATATATTGGCGAGACGGCCACCGCGACGTTCAAAGGGTCGCAACTCACGATCGTGGAAGGCGATGGCCGCACCCGGATCTGCGAACGGGAGGGCACCCGATGAAACGTCCCGTCCTCCGACACATCGCACTGCAGCGGGAGAGAAGCGATGTCTGACACGTCGATCTCGAATGTAATGGCCATTCGTGCCGAAGTGATCGCACGAAGTCGCGCCTTGCGCGAGGCGCAGCCAACGGCACCGCCAGGCGTCGCGCCGACCGCTCCGGCCTCAACCTTTGCCGACACGCTTAACGCTGTGGTCGCCAAGGTCAACGAGACCCAGGAGCAAGAGGATGTCGTTACCGAAGCGTACGAACGTGGCGAAACCACCGACATTGCGACTGTCGCGCTCATTCAAAGCCGTGCGTCCATTACTTTCGAGGCAACCCTGCAAGTCCGGAACAAGCTGCTCTCGGCTTATCGGGACATTTTGAACATGCCCATCGGATGATCGCGGAGAAAACCAAAGGTCGAATTTTCATGGTTGTTGGCGAAACATCACCCCTCACGGCCACGTGCCGCACGATCAAGATGGAAGATCTCGACACGGCGGGACTGCCGGCACCTGAGCCGATAGCGCCGGACCAAGGCGCGCCATTGTGACCGACTTGCGCGCCTCGCTGCATCAAACAGGCTTGGCGACCACGCGCCTCGGCGCGGTTCTCGTAGCTGGCTTGATTGTAGGGGCGTGCAATCCAGCGCCGACCCAGCCCACCGAACCGACGCATGAAAAGCATCTGACGTCAAAGCTCATAGGGCAGCGCATCATGTACTGTGACGACGGCACGCGCGCCGATGTCGACTTCATCGATGACGGCTTGAAGATGGCCGTCACCTGGCTGCCCAACGGCAAGACCGAGATCCTGCGCGCGCAGCGAACGGGTGACGAGTTTCGAGGCGACCAATCGCGCGCCATCGTGGCGGGCGGGGCGATCGCCTTCATGCGGCGCGGGAAGATCCACGTCTGTCACCGAACACCGGAGGAGACGTAGGATATGCAGGCACTGCTTTATACGCTTGCGCCTGTCCTGGCGGTCGTGCTCGGCGCGATCATAGCGAGCCGCACAAAGTTACAGCCCGGCCTTGTGGCGGGCCTGCAGCATCTCGCTGCCGGCGTCGTGTTTGCTGCGGCGGCGACCGAAATCCTGCCCCAGGTCAAACATGAGGCTTCGCCCAGCGCCACATTGATTGGCGGGGCAGCGGGCGTTGCAACGATGCTGGCGCTCAAGGCTTTCGAGGCCCGCTTCAGGGGGCCGATGGCACTGCTCGCCGCGATCGGCATCGACATCCTCGTCGATGGTCTGGTGCTCGGCCTGGCGTTCGTCGCCGGTGAGAAGGCAGGTTTCCTGCTGACGATCGCGCTGACGCTCGAAGTGTTGTTCCTGGGGCTGACGCTCACCAACGAGCTGGCGGAAACCTACCGTTCGCGGCTGCGCATCATCGTGATCGTCTCGGCAATGGCGCTGCTGCTGCCGATCGGCGCGCTGGCGGCCGTTCCGGTCGCCACGCTCTCCCCGGTGATGATCGCCGGTTTCCTCAGCTTCGGACTTATGGCGCTGCTCTATCTCGTCACGGAGGAGCTGTTGGTCGAAGCACACGAGAAGCCTGACACTCCGCTCATCAGCTCGATGTTCTTTGTGGGATTCCTCGCCCTCCTGACGCTCGAGGAGATCATGGGATGATCCCGAGCAACGACAACACTGGTGGGGAAGAGCGTCGCACGCTCTGGATCGTCCTGCTGCTGAACGCGGCGATCGCGGCGGGCTTCTTCGTCTCAGGCTATTTTGCAGATTCAAGCGCACTGATCGCCAACGGCGTCGATAACCTGTCAGACACGGCGGTATATGCGCTGAGCCTCGTCGCGCTCACCCGGGGCAAGACATGGAAAACACGCGCGGCAATGGCCTCGGGCGTCATGCTCATGATCTTCGCGGGCGGCATCCTGATCGATGTCGGACGACGCTACTTGCAGGGCAGCGAGCCCATCGGACCGACCATGATGGTCATGTCTGTGATCGCTGGCGGCGTGAATTACCTCTGCCTGCGGCTGCTCCAGCGCCTTAAGGAGCCGGACGTCAATCTCCGGGCCGCGACCACCTTCAGTTTCAATGACTTTATTTCCAACGGCGGCATCCTGATCGCCGGCGTGCTGGTGCTGTGGCTGGGCACCAACTGGCCGGACCTGCTGGTCGGCTTCGCCACCGCCATCATCGCCATCAAAGGCGGTGTCGAAATCCTGCGCGACGCGCGCGCCGAAACCAAGAAAAGCGAAAGGAGGTCGTCATGAACGACAAGCTCGAACTCGATATTCCCGTGCTGCTGCCGGACCTTCCTGACGCGGCCGATGCTTGCCTGGACCGTCTCGTATCCACGCTGTCTAAGCGCGAAGGCGTCGAGCGGGCGCATGTGATCTGCGTAGACGGCGACACGCCGGCAGCGCTGTGCATCCATTTCGACGCCGCCAAGCTGCCGCTTCCGCGCTTGCGCGAGATGGTGCGCGCCGCAGGTGCCGAAATCACCGAACGCTTCGGCCATGCGATCTGGCAGGTAACAGGTATCAGTCACGAACGTCGTGCGCGCACCGTGAGCGATGCGTTGTGCGCTTTGCCCGGTGTCGTGCAGGCAAGCGCCAGCACTAGCGGGTTGATCCGGGTCGAGTATGATCGTCGCGAGACTACTGAAGAGGAGGTGCGCGCTGCGCTTCGCAAGCTCAAGGTGAGCGTTGGCAAGCGGGTCGCTGCAGACGAACATGCCGGCCATGAACGCGGTTCCAGGGGCCACGGCGCGGGCGAAGAAGTGCACGGCACCGGCGAGGCCCACGACCATGGCCACGCCGAGTTTCTCGGCCCCAATACCGAGTTGATCTTCGCGCTTGCCTGCGGCGCGCTACTGGGGATCGGCTATGCGATTGAGACGCTGGCTGCCGGCGCACCGGAGTGGCTGCCCACGGCCAGTTATGTCGCAGCCTATTTCTTCGGCGGTTTCTTCACGCTGCGCGAGGCGATCGACAATCTCAGGCTGAAGAAGTTCGAGATCGACACGCTGATGTTGGTCGCCGCCGCCGGCGCCGCTGCGCTGGGCGCATGGGCCGAAGGCGCGCTGCTGCTGTTCCTGTTCAGCCTGGGACATGCGCTTGAGCATTACGCGATGGGACGCGCCAAGAAGGCGATCGAGGCGCTGGCAAAGCTCGCCCCGGAAATCGCGACCGTGCGTCGCGACGGGCAGATCAGCGAAATCCCAGTCGCGCAGATGGTCGTCGGCGACGTTGCAATCGTCCGCCCGAACGAGCGCCTGCCTGCTGACGGCTTCGTCATCAAGGGCACCAGCGCGATCAACCAGGCCCCGGTGACGGGTGAAAGCATCCCGGTCGACAAGGTGCCGGTCGCCAATGCCGCAGCGGCGCGGGCAAAGCCTGATGCAGTGGACGCGGCAAGCCGGGTTTTTGCCGGTACGATCAACGGGAGCGCCGCGATCGAGATCGAGGTGACACGCCGTTCAAATGAAAGCGCGCTCGCCAAGGTCGTGAAGATGGTGAGCGAAGCGGAGACGCAGAAGTCGCCGACGCAGCGCTTCACCGACCGGTTCGAGCAAATCTTCGTACCTGCTGTCCTCATCTTCTCTGTGCTCCTGCTGTTTGCATGGGTGGTCGTCGACGAGCCGTTCCGCGACAGCTTCTATCGCGCGATGGCGGTGCTGGTGGCGGCAAGCCCATGTGCGCTTGCGATTGCAACGCCAAGCGCGGTGTTGTCGGGCGTTGCCCGTGCAGCGCGGGGCGGCGTGCTCGTGAAGGGTGGTGCACCGCTCGAAAACCTTGGGTCACTCAAAGCGATCGCTTTTGACAAGACGGGTACGCTGACTGAAGGGCGTCCGCGCATCACGGATGTCGTGCCCGTCGATGGCGCCGATGAAGGCGAGTTGCTGGCGCTGGCGGTCGCCGTCGAGGCGCTAAGCGACCATCCTTTGGCCCAAGCTATCGTCAGGGACGGCCGCGACCGTCTGAACGATCGCGCCATGCCGACTGTCGGCGACCTCAAGAGCCTGACCGGTCGAGGCGTCACCGCGAGCGTGGATGGCGAGACGGTCTGGATCGGCAAGGCCGAGATGTTCGGAAGTGAGGGCATTCCAGCGCTGGGGCAGGGAGCGCAAGACGCGATCACGAAACTGCGCGAGAACGGTCGCACAACGATGGTGGTTCGCAAGGGGGACCGTGACCTGGGCGCGATCGGCCTGATGGACACGCCCCGCGCAGCGGCAAAGACCGCGCTGCGCCGGCTGCACGAGATGGGCGTGTCGCGGATGATAATGATTTCTGGCGATCACCAGAAAGTCGCCGAAGCGATCGCCAAAAAAGTCGGGATCGACGAGGCATGGGGCGACCTCATGCCTGAAGACAAGGTCGCGGCAATCAAAAAGCTTGCCGGCGAGGAAAAGGTCGCGATGGTGGGCGACGGCGTCAACGATGCGCCGGCGATGGCAAGCGCGACGGTCGGCATCGCGATGGGCGCAGCGGGTTCGGATGTAGCGCTGGAGACGGCAGATGTGGCGTTGATGGCCGATGATCTTGCGCATCTACCATTCGCGGTCGGCCTAAGCCGGCACACCCGCAGAATAATCCGGCAAAACGTCTTCGTCAGCTTGGGTGTCGTCGCCTTCCTCGTGCCTGCCACCATTCTCGGCCTCGGTATTGGGCCTGCGGTGGCGGTTCATGAGGGATCAACGCTGCTCGTCGTCGTTAATGCGCTCAGGCTGCTGGGCTACCGCGAACGAGCAATCATTGCTTTGAACCGCCCCGGGATTGCCGGAGGCCCCAACTCCTGAGAGGAAGGGTCTACGATGAGCAAGACGACGAACAAGTTTGCACCGGAGGTTCGTGAGCGGGCCGTCCGCATGGTGCTGGACCACCAAGGCGACCATTCGTCCCGCTGGGCGGCGATCACATCCATTGCCGAGAAGATCGGCTGTTCGGGGCACACGGTGCTAGAGTGGGTAAAGAAGACTGAGGTGAACAGCGGCAAACGTGCTGGCGTTCCCACCGAACTGGGCGTCACCTCAAGGTTTGTTCGCCAGACAACGATTTCTCGGACATAAGCGGAACATGGGCTACGCTACACGCTTCAACCGCGCCATTGGCTCGTTGAGTGGGTGGAATTCACCTGCTGGAAGTCGCCTGGCCTGCTCCCAGAGGTAATCGCCGGTCAGACTGATGTGCGCCCAGCCCATCGGAGAAAGGTGCGCAAGCAGTGCCGCATCGAACGTCGTGCCGACAGCGTTGAGGTGCTGGGCGGCCCGGTCGAGATAGACCGTGTTCCAGTAGGAAATCGCCGCAATCAGCAGGTTCAGCCCAGATGCGCGAAATTCCTGATTTTCCAGCGAGCGATCGGTGAACCGACCCTGCCGGTTGGTATAGATGGCGGCGGCAAGCGTATGCCTCGCCTCGCCTTTGTTGAGACCGGCCTGACAGGCACGTCGCAGTTCCGGTTGTTCAAGCCAATCGAGCGTGAACAAAGTGCGCTCGATACGGCCCAGTTCAGCCAATGCAAAATCCAGCCTGTTCTGGCGTTTGTAGGCGGCAAGTTTTCGCAAGATTACTGACGGCGCCACCGTGCCATCCTTGATTGAGGCGACAATCCTGACGATGTCATCCCAATCGGCCTCGATCGCTGCCGTTTTGATGGTGCGGCCCATCAGATTTTCGATGCCCTTGTATGTCGATGGCGCAGCGATCGAACCCAGCTTGCGGTCGCCAATATCGCGCAGCCGGGGCGCGAAGCGGAACCCGAGTAGGTGGCAGAGTGCGAAAACATGATCGGTGGCGCCGCCGGTATCGGTATAGTGCTCATGCAACGGAAGGTTGCCGGCGCCCAGGACAAGCCCGTCGAGCACGTAAGGCGCTTCACCTGCCGTCGCGGACATGATCCGTGATCCGAATGATGCGAAGTGATCGGAAAGGTGAGAATAGATTTTCACGCCAGGTTCGGCGCCATATTTGGCATTGACGTCCGCCGCCCCTGAACGGCTCCGCCCCGACCGGAAGAACTGGCCATCGGACGACGAACTGGTGCCAGCGCCCCAATGCCGCGCGAAGGGTAATTCGTGATGGGCTGAGATGATCATGGCCAGCGCGGCCTGATAGTTCTCGGGTGAAAGATACCAGTTGTGGGTCCATGCGAGTTGGGCATAGCTGACGCCTTCGCTGGCATTGGCCATCCGCTCCAGCCCGAGGTTGGTGCCATCAGCCAGAATTGCGGCGAGTACCGTGCTGGGGTTGTCGTGCTCCTTGCCTGAGCGCAGGTCACGGAATGCGTTCAAAAAACCAGTGCGTTCGGCGACTTCAAGCAGCAGCTCGGTGATGCGCACGCGGGGAAGCAGGGTATCGAGCTTGCGATCGAGGGCTTCAGCTTCCGGTGGGGTGACAGGCGGCATTTGCTGAAGCTTGAGCCGGTCTCGTTCGAGCGACACTCCCTCAAGCTTGTTTGTTTTCAACTGCTTGGCAAATCGGCGCAGCCGCCAGTCAAGATTTCGTGCCCGGTCAGCGAGGTAGGATGCAGCATTTGAATCGAACGGAAGCACATCCGCCACTTTGGCGGCGTCGCGCCGACCCAGCAAATAGGCATCGAAGCGCTGATAGTTGCGGGTTCCCTCGATCCATACATCACCGGCGCGCAAACGATCACGCAAGGTTGCCATGATCGCAATTTCATAACGTCGGCGGTCGATACGGCCGCTTTCGGTGATGAGACGCTTCCACTGCCGATTGGGGAATGGCAGTGGAACGCCATCGGGAAGGTCGCGCGACTTTCGTGTGTTCGCATCGCGAATGACATCGATGGCTTTGATCAGTGCCGTCCCTGTTCCAGACGCCTTGAAGGTGAAGGCGTCCAGAAATGCCGGGCTGAAACGCCGTAGCGTGGCGTAACGCTCGGTTGCCGTTACCAGTGCGTCCTCGCCGGCAAGATCAGCAAGGGCATCTACTTGGGCCTTTGCCGCAACAAGCCGGTGCCAGCCCACCGCTTCGTCAATCAATTCGAGCGGATCGCCGCCATTCTGGACAGCCTCATCAAGTGCTGTAATCGTGGCGCCAAACAGCCGCATGAGTTGCCCCACCGACTGAATACTATCTTGGTAGCGACGCTCGCGCCCACGCCGCGCGCGCGTGAACATGCCGCCGATAAGTCGGTCAAACATTTGGATCGCGGCATCGGCAAGTCTGGCCTCGAGGTCGATCACTGCGGCCGTCAACGTCGCCCGCCTGCGATTGACGCTGTAATCCGAAAGCAGGAATGCCGGTGCCACGCCGCCCTCGCGGACAAATTGGGCAAAGCGGAATTCCGGAATGGCGCCCCCAACTACCGGGTGGATACCTATGCCGCGAACATAGCGCAGGCGCTCAAGCAAGCCATTGATATTGGCCGCAGTCGGGGCTTCTTCGAAATTACGCAACCACGCCAGCGGTGTCATGCCGAAATCCGGGTTGTTGATTACGAGTTCGTCTAGCCGTGTCAGTTCAGCAGAGCTGAGGCCTTCGACGATTGCGGCTGCGGCAGCTTTGCGTGCGCGTGCCCGGCCAGCAAGACCGGCGCGTTCCAGTGTGTCGCCTGACGGAAGAATGAACCGCTCACCCTTCAGGCCAACCATGAGGGCGCGAACAATCGGTTCACCTCTGTCTGTATACTCGGCGGCTTGCGCGGCAAGATTCAGGGCAAGTGCCAGGTCGCCGCGTCGAAACGGGCGTATGCCAAGATAACGCGCCACGAGATCGGCATGATCGGTACGGGTTTGCGCGCGCTGACCATATGCAGAGAAGGAGGAAGGATCGACGAATAACTGTGCCGCGAGGTACTGAAGAATGACGTCGGGAAGCCCGATCTCGGGTTGCAGACCAAAGCCGGGATGTCGCATCAAAGCGATTTGTGCAGCCAGACCGAGTCGATTTGCTGGACCATAGCGGCGCCCAACCAATTCAACATCTTCCGCAGAAAGGGTATAATGCCCAATGATCGCGGTTTCTTGGACAGGAGGATCGAACAGGCGCCGGCGCTCGTCTCCGGTCAGAAGTCGGCGTCGTGCCATTTTGCTCTCCCGCTGAGGCGAATTACAAAATTGACACCAAAGCGGCTTGCACTGGAGGGAGGCCATTCGTTGCCGGTTGATCCCCGAGCAATCACCCGGCGCAGCAAGACAGTTTGGCGACATCCTTATCAAACGTTTGGGCCGCCAGTTTGAGGCCTTCCACAGTGGTCAGGTAAGGAAATATCGTTGCACCCAATTCCAGGGTGGTCATGCCGTGTTTGATCGCCAGCACCAGTGTCTGGATCGAATCCGCGCCTTCGGGTGCCATGATCTGGCCGCCCAGCAAACGGTCGTTCGCCTTGTCGGCAATCAGTTTGATGAGACCCCGCGTATCGCGTGCTGCCAGTGCCCTTGGCACAGCATCGAGCGGGAGCAGCGAAACCTTGATGTCCAGGCCTTGCGCCCGTGCTGTCGTTTCAGTGAGGCCGGCGCTGGCGACTTGCGGGTCGGTGAAGACGACGGATGGCATGGAGGAATTGTCGTAGCGGTATTGGTTGCCCGTCACCGCGTTGCGCGCGGCCAGTTTTGCGCCATAGGCGGCCATGTAGACGAACTGGTCCCGTCCCGTTACATCGCCCGCCGCGTAAATGCCTGGAACCGACGTTTCGAGGTGGTCATCGACGACGATTCCACCATTACGGGCAAGCACTATGCCGCGCTCCTCCAGCCCAAGCCCGTCGCTATTGGGTCGGCGTCCGGTGGCGATGAGCACCTGTTCCGCCGCGACGGTGTCACAATGCCCCTCGCAGGTCAATTCGACCCCGCTCTGTGTTTGGGCGATACGCTGATAGCCGACACCTGCGCAAACCCGCACGCCCTCGGCTTCCAAATAGTTTTTCAGCGCGGCACTCACTTCCGGGTCCATTTCGGGGAGCAGGCGGCTTCGGCAGCAGATGGTGACATCAACGCCCAGACGCGAAAACATCTGTCCCAGTTCTACCCCGATCACCCCGCCACCGATCACCAGCAGCGATTTGGGCAAGCGATCCAGCGCCAGCGCCGATGTGCTGGTTAGGTAGGGCACGCTGTCCATCCCCGGAATCGGCGGCACGGCGGCGTGCGCACCCATCGCCAATATGACCTTGCCGACCTTCATGGGCGCATCGCCGACAATCAGCGCACCATCGGCAAAGCGTGCCTTGCCCTCGATATAGCTCACACCTTCATAGGCGGGCAGCAGATCGACATATTTTTTTTGGCGCAGCGTCGTGACAAGATCGTCCTTCGACGCCGCCAATACGGACCAGTCATCCATCTGGACAGCGCCCCCAAGGCCGGGAAAGCGCGCGGCGGCAAGCCCACCATGCACCGCTTCGGCGGCGCGGATCAGCGTCTTGGAAGGAACGCAGCCAACATTGACACAGGTGCCGCCAATCGTGCCGTGACCGACGAGCGCCACTTTCGCGCCCAGATCGGCAGCGGCGATCGCGGCGGAGAACCCGGCAGAACCCGCGCCGATGACGGCAACGTCAAATCCTTCCTGCCCGGGGCGGTTGCAACAGTCGTTCATTGCTTATCGCTTTCTTGAGGCGCTGGCGGCGCCCCGCTCAGTTTTGAATAGCGCGCGCCGGATAACCCGCGTTGGTTGATGCAGCGGCAATCGCAGCAGCATTGGTGCGGCGCGGGTTATAGGTTGCGCGCGCGGTCTTGGCTGCGAAATCGACCGTGACCGCCGTTACCCCGGCGACGCCTTCCATCGCCTTCTTCACGGTGATCGGGCAGGTGGCGCAGGTCATGTTCTCTATGGCAAAGGTGGTTTGCTTCTGAGCGGTTGCGGTAGCCGCGGGGCGATCTTGCGCCGTGCCACTAACTGCATAGGCGACCCCGCCGCCAGCCATAGCCAGCACGGCCATAGCGATACATACTGTCTTTTTCATGGGTATTTCCTTTCAATAGAACCAGGGTGCCCACCAGTCGATGGTGAGCGCCAGGATGGCGACGGCAAGGCCCAGCCACAGCACCGCCTTGGTGGTCCAAGCCGATTGTGGACGAGCGCAGTAGGAACCGTCTTCACAGGGCGGTTTCGGCTTGAAATAGACATGCCAGAAGCCGTAGCCGAGCAGCGCGAGCGTTACGCCTGCGACATAGGGCTTGTAAGGTTCGAGCGCCGTCAGGTTGGCGATCCACGCGCCGGAAATTCCGAGCATAACCAACAGTAGCGGGACGACGCAGCAAGCCGAGGCGAGCCCCGCGCCGATCAATGCGCCCGCCGCAACCCAGTTTGCCTGCTTCGGCTCGTGGTTTTCGGTGAGGGCTGGCTGTCCCGCTTCCGGCGTTGAGACCATGGCTTGAATCCCTTGTTCCAACTGAGTGATTCGCAGTGTAGGCTCTGTAGCCACTACAGACTCAAGAGGTATTTTCATGGAGCAACAGGTCGGCATCTTGCGTGCCCAGCTTGCCCGGAAAACAGGCTGCAATCTCGAAACCATCCGCTATTACGAGAAGGTGGGATTGCTGCCGGGGCCGCCTCGCAGTTCCAACGGCTACCGCGTCTATTCGCCGGAACTGGTGCAAAGGTTGCAGTTCATCCTGCGCGCGCGCGACCTTGGCTATGCAATGGATGACATACGGTCATTGTTGTCGCTCACCGATACCGGTGCACAAACCTGCGCGGAGGTTATGGCGAGAACCGAACTCCACCTTGAAGATGTCCGCCGCCGCATTGCAGATTTGCAGAAGATAGAGGTGACGCTGGCGACCACGTTAGCCAGATGCACTGGAGATGACGTTGCCGAATGTCCCATCCTGGAAGCACTCCAGTTTTTACCCCATCAAGGCAATTGACGCCATCTTTGAGGGATTTGATTTTGTGATGTCAGCTTGGAGTATAGCCTAACCGGACGTCAGGATGCAGCGGCGGTTTCTGTCAGGATAGGGTTATGGCAAGCATTTATTGACGCATGTTCCGCCGTGTCATAGAATTCAACCTGACATTTTGACCGGAGGCGGCGATGAAAGGCCAGAGGATCGGTTACGTCCGGGTGAGCACATTCGATCAGAATGTCGATCGCCAGTTGGACGGGCAGTCGCTCGACCGGATTTTCACCGACAAGGCATCGGGCAAGGACATCAACCGCCCCGAACTCGATGCCATGCTCGCCTTCGCCCGCGAGGGTGACACCGTCGTGGTCCACAGCATGGATCGATTGGCGCGTAATCTCGACGATCTGCGCAAACTGGTTCAGTCCCTCACCAAAAGAGGCGTCCGGATCGAGTTCGTGAAGGAAAGCCTGGCCTTCTCGGGCGAGGATTCCCCGATGGCCAACCTGATGCTCTCGGTCATGGGTGCGTTCGCCGAATTCGAGCGCGCCCTGATCCGGGAGCGGCAGCGCGAAGGCATTGCGGTCGCCAGACAACGCGGTGCTTATCGCGGGCGGAAACGTTCCCTCTCCGACGAAATGGTCGCCGAGCTGCACCGCCGTGTTGATGACGGCGAGCGCAAGGCCGTCATCGCCCGTGACCTGGGGATCAGTCGCGAAACCCTCTACCAGTATCTCCGCGCTGCCACCTGAGCCGGTTTCACCCAGCCTCGCTCACCCTTAGGCTTGTCTGATTGATACGACCAATGTCACGTCTCTTGAATTGCTTGAATCATATCAATGAGGATTGGAGGTCTCCTTCGTCAAACGAATGGCAAGAGCGCGACCGATTGCCGCTGCGGCGACTGGCTGGACGGCGCTTGGCGGAAATGGTGCAACCGAACTAGCATTGATCTCGCAAAGCGCATAGGAGCCATCGCTGATGGCTTCACCAGGGCGAAATAGGAAGTCGGCGTCCCAAAGAAGCGGAAGATCGTGGTCGGCGATCGACAGCAACCTTTGCATCTCTGGAATCCAGCGATCCTCCATCGCTTTCCGTAAGGCTGCGAAGCGCGTCACCTCCGGTCCGAACATGGCGCGGCCCATCGGCTGTGGGGTTGACGACGTTGTATCAATGGCCGTTGGCGTCATCAGCGCAGTGATCAGGTTGTGCCCAAAGCCAACCACTCGGTGCCCGCACACGTAGCAGCGGACCATGCCCTCGGACGACTGCGGCTGATAAGCCTGATCGATCAGCACGCCGCCGTCGTTTAGAAACGGCACCCACCTTTCCAAGCACTCGGCTAGGCTGATGCGCTCCGATTTGCTTCCTTGGCGGGCCTCTTGAACTTTCACCGACGTTTTCAAAGCCGGAGCGTTTCCCGCTTCGTCTAGTTGGACACGCCATACATTCCTGCCGCCGTTGCCGTAGTTCGGCTTCAGCACGCGCGGGCCTGCGGCAAGATGTTCGGGGAAACGAGCGCGAAGGCCTTCAGCGTCCACGTATCGATCGACATCGCTGCCCCATTCCATGGATCGCGTTGTGTAGAGCACTTCCTTGACGCCGATTTTGGCGATCACGTCAGGATGCGCGCTGACGACAACGCCGCACGCCGCGACTTCGCGCAGCATCGGGTCGAGCACCGAGCGGTCGCCTGAAATGTCCAACGGATTCACCCAGACCAGCACCGCGTCGAACGACAGCAACTCGTCACGAATGTCGCGAACCGCTTCGTCTCTGTACAGTACAGGCCTTGTGGTCGCCCCGAACGACCGCAAGGCTTGAACGATCGGCCACTGCCGAGCTTCATGAAAGCGATGCGTCCACTCGGCCGCTTGTCCGCGCCAAAGAAGAGCGATGTTCGGGCCGGATGTCACTGTTGCATCTCCCATCGGACCTGCCCCCTTTGTGGTCGCCAACTCAGGTGTCGCGCAGAAGTGGGTGTTGATCCTCGGCGGACGGGTCAGCCGCCGCCGCGCAAAGCCGCGGCATAGCGGCGGTCGACCACTTCCCAGTCGATGTTGCGGAAGAAGGCGTCGACGTATTTGGCGGCGGCGGTGCCGTAATCCATGTGAAAACTATGCTCGTACATATCGAGCGCCAGCAGCGGCACGCCGGCGATTGCGCCGTGCATATGATCCCACGCCCAATGGTTGTGCAGCGAGCGGGTGTGGAGATTGTAGACGAGCACGCACCAACCTGATCCGCCGGCAAGACTCATGCCGGTGCGGCGGAAGTCGGTCTCCCAGCGGTCGAACGAGCCGAACGCCGCGCCCAGCGCGTCGCGGATCGAGCCGGCTGCTTGACCGTTGCCGCCCAGCCCGTCGAAATAGATTTCATGGAGCACGACCGAGCCGGTGCGGTGCAGCTCCTCGCGCTTGAGGCCGCCATAGACCACCGGCGGTAGGTCCGGGTCAGCGAGCGCGGCGGCAAGGCGTGTTTCGATCATATTCAACGCCTTGACCGAGCCGGCATAATTGTTCTCGTGGTGCGATGTGATCAGCCTTTCGGAGAGGCCGTGGAGCCTGGCGGGATCGAACCTGAGCGGCTTGATCTGATGATTGCCGGCGAATGCGAGGACATTCGTCGGCGCTGCGGTCGGCGTCTGCGCCGAGGCTTCGTTCATAGTCATGGCTGCGGCTCCAATGCCAAGAGTTGCGATTGCACTGCGTCGGGAAAATTGGTCGATCGTCACACGTCACTCCCTTCAGATGATCATTACATATGCGGCCCCGAGGACGGAGCAGACGCCGAGCACCGGCAGCATGCCGGCCTTGAACCGGAACATGGCGAGGATCGCACCCACCGCCAGCGCTAACGCGGGCCAGTCGACGGACGTCAGGACTGGGAGATCGATGGCGCCGGCCGCGAACGGCACTTCGCGGACTTGCCCGAACAAGGTGTGAATCCCGAACCAGACTGCCAGATTGAGAATGACACCCACCACTGCGGCGGTGATCGCCGAAAGCGCGGCCGACAATGCGCGGTTGCCGCGCAGGCGTTCGATGAACGGCGCGCCGGCGAAGATCCACAGGAAGCAGGGCAGGAAAGTGACCCAGGTGGTGAGAATCGCGCCCAACGTCGCGGCGATGAGCGGCGGCAGTCCGGTGGCCTCGCGGAAGGCTGCCAGAAAGCCGACGAACTGCGTCACCATGATCAGCGGCCCGGGCGTGGTCTCGGCCATGCCGAGCCCGTCGAGAGGGCATAGCGTGGGAGGTACGCCAAGCAACGCTAAGGACGAACAATACCGGAACGGCGTGCAAGGGCATCACCTGCGGAGGCCGATGATGCCCAGCTCTTGCCACATCCACGTAAAATCATAGGTAGCCATTGGCTCGCCGACCCCGGATTTTGCTGCGCCATTCTCTATATATTTGAGCCAGTCGGCCACTTTCGCCCGGCCAGCCTTCGTGCGGGCCAGAGCGCGCGGCGTCTTGTTGCCAAGGGCAGGCACCGCTTCATCAAGCGTTTTGGTATATTCGCGTGTCAGCATATCATGAACGATGCGCTCCATTTCGTCCGGCGGGATATCGAGCGGCTCTTCCTGCGGAGCGCGGGCGGCGTCATCAGCCATGAACTGGGCCAGAGTCCGGATTTCGGTCATAGGTGTGCTCACGCAATCACCAAGCCATTCGCCCATTTGCGCAATCGCTTTCTCCGCACGGGCGGCACTATTGACCTCAACGATCAGTTTGCGTCCCGCCAACTCGACATTGGCGAAGACGGGTGTGCCGTCCTCCATGGTCGTCACAAAAGCCTGCCCGCCTTTGGCCGTTCGTGGTTTTCTCTCCTTCGTCACCGGCACCAGCCAGTTCCAGAATGTGTCGCTGGCAGGCTCCAGCCATTGTGCCGCGTTCAGCCTGCGAACCACGCTCTTGCCGATCACGCCCTTGGCCAGGGGGAAGACGATGCGGTGGAACACAAGATCATCGCCATCGGCGTTGACCATATCCGGCATGGTGCCAGGCATGGCTTTGCCCAGACAATCGAGCAGCCACATGTTCGTGAACATCGGGCCTGATGCCCGTAAAATAGCATCCCGGTCGGTCTGGTTTAGTTCGGAGGTGTCCTTTGCATCGTCCGCAAGCCGGCCAAACGCGTCGATCAGTTGTAGGGCGCCATCAGCGCTGAACGGCAACAGCGCGCCCGAGATGCCATGGCGACCGTTCACATCGACAACCCGTGCAGCGATCTTGTCCCAGTTGACGAGGGTCTGTGTCGCGCCGTGTTCGCGGACCGTGACTGGCGCAACATCCCGCAACAGATCACGCAAGGTCATCGACTGACCGGGGACGACCTCGCTAACCTCATAGAGCGACATCATCGTATCCCGCAGCGCGCGCATATAGGGGTCGGTACACAGAACGGACCCAGATATACGCTAAGGTTTTGCCGTGCCTTCGACGGCGCGCATCTGGCGAAGCGGTCTGAGCGCGGTGGATGGCGCATCGGGATCGGTCCAGAGGTAATCGCCGGTGAGATTGATATGCTGCCAACCGAGCGGTGATAGGTGTTGCAGCAGGTCCGGCGGGACCGGCCGGCCGAGGTTGGCGAGATGCATCCGGGCGGCTTGCAGGTAGGTCGTGTTCCACAGGACGATGGCACCGGCGACGAGGTTCAGCGCGCTCGCCCGATGGCTTTGGGCTTGCAGCGCATGATCGCGGATACGGCCGATGCGATGGAAGAAGATGGCGCGTTTCAGGGCATTTTCCGCTTCTCCCTTGTTGAGTTCGCGGGTGGCGCGGCGACGCTGTTCGGGCTGCTCGATCCAGTCGAGCGTGAACAGGGTACGCTCGACGCGACCGATCTCGCGCAACGCCAGTGCCAGGCCGTTGGCGCGTGGATAGGAGCCGAGCCGTTCCAGCATGATCGAGGCGCTGACGACGCCTGTGCGGATCGAGGTTCCCAGTCGCAGCACGTCGTCCCAGTGTGCCTCGATCAGACCTTCGTCGATGCGGCCCGCGACCAGCGGCGCAATATCGGGGCCGGGTTCGATGCCGTTAAACAGGTGCAAACGGCGTGCGGCGATATTCGGGATACGCGGCGCGAACCGGAACCCAAGCAGATGACATAGCGCGAACACATGGTCGGAGACGCCCCCGCCATCGACGTGATGCTCTTCGATGTGCAGATCGGCGCCGTGGTGGAGCAGCCCGTCGAGCACCTGTGCCGCCTCGCTCGCCGAAGCGGAGATAACTGTGGAATGGAACGGCGCGTAGCGATCCGAGACGTGGCTGTAAAAGGAGACAGCCGGCTCTGTCCCCTTGTGCGGATTGACTGCGCCGGTTGCCTGGGCGCGGCGGTCGAGCGGAAAGTTCTGACCGTCTGAGCTGGACGAGGTGCCGGACCCGAACAGCGCGGCCAGCGGCGCGGTGTGTTGGGCGTCGACAAGCCGGGCGAGCGCGCGACCGTAGGTTTCCTCGCGCAGATGCCACGAGGCGAGCCAACCGAGTTGGCGCTGGGTCACGAGATTGCAGGCTTCCGCCATGCGCGTATGGCCCAGATTGGTGGCATCGGCGAGCACCGCCGTGAGGATCGCACGTGGTTCATCCGCGGCACGGCCACTTTGCAGATGCGTGAAGCACTGGCTGAACCCGGTCCATCGATCGACTTCGGCAAGAAGGTCGGTGATGCGGATCGCGGGCAGATGCGCATAGAGCGGCGCAAGGGCGGTATCGGATTCCTCGGGAGTAATCGCCTTCAAGGGCGAAATCCGCAGCCTGCCCAAGCTGAGCTGCACGTCTTCCAGCGCGTCCGTCTCCGCCTTTCGCTCGACCTCGGCCAATCGACGGGCGAGGCGGGCGCGTCGTTCGGCCAGCCAGATATCGGCCGTATCCGGTGCCGGTATCGGCAAGGGGCCGGCCGCGCGCATGTTGGCGAATACGGGGGCAGGAATGAGTTGCTGCTCGACAGCACGATAGCGTCGGCTTCCCTCGACCCACATGTCGCCGGCGCGAAGCCGGTCGCGAAGCTCGACCAGCACGCACAATTCATAGATCCTGCGATCGGGAATGCCGGTGCCGATCGCCCGACGCCAAGCTTGCCGGATGAAGCCGACTGGCGTGCCTGCAGGCAATTTGCGCAGATGACCAAAATGAAGGTCGCGCATGATCGCGACCGCTCGCGCGAGCGCATGGCAGGCTGGCACCGCCCCGAATGTGAACGAGGCGATGAACGAGGGACCGACCTGTCGGAGGACGGGGTAATTGGTCGCGGCGACCGCGACGGGATCGACCGAATCGGGGCGGATCAGCTTGCGGGCTTCATCGACCTCGCGGCCGAGA
Source organism: Novosphingobium subterraneum (assembly GCF_000807925.1). Lineage (GTDB taxonomy): Bacteria > Pseudomonadota > Alphaproteobacteria > Sphingomonadales > Sphingomonadaceae > Novosphingobium > Novosphingobium subterraneum. The sequence goes on from NZ_JRVC01000001.1 coordinate 198,336, forward strand.
TCATTCCATCCGATCGCTGCCTCGACCGCAGCGCCGATATCGCCACCTGATATCTTGGCGGCGAGCAAGGCAGCGCCGAGTTGGGCAAGCAGCCGGATTTTGCCGTTGATGGTGCGCCGGTTGCGCTTGAGTGTCGTGTCCGCGCTGTTCTGTTCGCGCCGGAACATCTGCCCAAGCAGGCGATCGAACATCAGCACCGCATCGTCGGTGAGGGTAACGATGGTTTCGAGGATGGTCGCCACCAATGTGGCGCGACGCCGCGTCGCTTGCAGCGTCCGAACATGTTGCGCGGTCAGCCGCACGCCTTCCTGGCACAGGCGTCGGAGGCGCTCGGGATGGACGCCTACGGCGATATCCGGATCGATCCCGATGGCCCGAAGCAGTGTCAGTCGCTCGATGATGGCGGCGAATGTCTTTCGGCCGGGCTTGCCGGGTGACTGCCGCACCCAGGCCAGATCGCTCAAGTTCGTGCCTGTGTGGGGCAGGAGAAGCGCATCGAGCAGCCGGCGCTGTCGAGCATCGAGTCCTCGGGTCAGATGCTCGGCGACATGGCGTTCGGCATCGAGCAACGCCTGTGCGACCATCCGCTCGACCGAACTGATGCCCGGCACAATGATGCGCCGTCGCCGGCACTCATCCAGCATCACGCGCGCCAGCCTAGCCCCGCTGGTCGTCGTCAGCGCGATCGGCAGGAGCCATTCCTGCAACGTCGTTCGCAGCGGCCGACTGAGCGGCATGAAGCCGAATGCATCGCGCAGTGCATCGAGCTGTTCGTACCGGGTCGGGCCGCGCGTCGCGTAGTCGGCCAGCACCTCGGGTCCGACCTGCAATTGCTCTGCGACGAACGCGAGCGGCGTATCAGGGATCAGTTCACCGGGTCGCAGGAAACGGCCAGGATAGCGCAGCGCGCAAAGCTGGATCGCGAAACCCAGCCGGTTATGCGGTCGCCTCCGGCGGACGATGATGGCCAAGTCGTCCCGGCTCAATGTCCAGTGCTGGACGAGCAGGGTTTCGTCGTCGGGAAGCGCGAGCAACGCCGCGCGTTGCTCGTCCGACAGGACGGCGCGACGCGGCATCGGCTTAGACCTTGGCCGGTGCGGTCCAGCCGATCCGGGCAAGCGTGCCGAGAAGGGTCGAACGCGGCACCTTGAAGGTCCGGCAGACGGACGCCTTGCTGGCCCCGCCATCCAGCGCGGCGGTGATCCGCTCGAGCGTTTCGGCGTCGATCATCGGCGGGCGGCCACCTTGGCGTCCCCGGCGTTTGGCAGCAGCCAGTCCCGCCATCACCCGTTCGCGCGTGAGCGCACGCTCATATTGTGCCAATGCACCGAACAGCGAGAACAGCAATTCGCCGTGCGGCGTGGTCGTATCCATCTGCTCGGTCAGCGACCGGAACGCGATGCCGCGCGCCTTCAGATCGGTGACGATCGTCAGCAGGTGCGGCAGCGAGCGTCCGAGCCGGTCGAGCTTCCACACGATCAGTGTGTCGCCCGCGTTCAGATAGTCGAGGCAGGCTTTCAGGCCTGGTCGGTCGTCGCGCGCGCCGGATGCCTTGTCGGTATGGAGATGCCGATGATCGACCCCGGTTGCGACGAGCGCGTCCCGCTGGAGATCGACCGTTTGGCGGTCATCGGTCGTTGACACCCGCATATATCCGACCAGCATGTACGACAAACCCTCGAAAGCATGTTTTCGAACACCCTATCAAAGCGACAGGGTTTGTCGATCGTTATGGGCTGAGGCGGGTATGGTTCGGCAAAAGCGCAGGTCCGGAGCGTCGCCTATCACCTGTTTGCCGTCACGCGTCTGCTGTCCGTATGGACGCAAGTAGAAGGCACGCTGATGCCGCAAGAAGCACCAGGTCCTTCAACAGGAACTGTCCGGTTCCGGCCGAAATCGCCGGGAACCCGCCAGCGGTCGGCTCGGCGACGCCAGGCGTGCTCAGGAAAAACGTCAGTGTCACGGCATAAGTCAGGCATGACATCGCCGCGCCGAGAGCGGAGGCCGTCTTGTTGAAAGCACCGATAATCAGCGCAGCGGCCGTCGCGAGCTCGACGGTGCCTATAAAATAGCTTCCACCCTGCACCCCAAAAACGGCCGGAATCCAGCTCATGATCGGACTGTTCTTCATCAATGGCGCGATGCCCATCGCTTCATAGCTCGTGAATTTCATGCAACCGAACCAGAGAAAGATGACCACCAGCGCCCAGCGCAGCAACGCGAGAGACCCGCGAGAGCCGGTCGTCTTTTCAGCTATGTGTAATGTCGAAAACATGGTGCCTCGCTTTCATCATGGCGCATGACCTGCCTTCATGCTTAGACAGGCGTGATATATGCGCTGCGCATACACTATACGCCGTCAATGAATGAGGCAACCCTTTGAACGTACTCTCGGACCGGCTCGTCAATCTGTTCGGCGCCCTCGCAGTGGGCATCACCGATCGAATTAAGAAGGCGGCATTCGACCCGACGATACCCGGCGGTGGCGAAACCACCGCGGCGATCGTCGTCATCGGTCACGCGACCGGTCTTTCGATCGACGAATTAGGACGGGTGCTAGGCTTGTCCCACGCGGGGACGGTGCGGCTTGTCGATCGATTGGTTGCAGCCGGGTTCGCCGTTCGATCCAAAGCGCTACGGGACCGTCGTGCAGTAGCGCTGATGCTCACTGAGGCAGGCGAGACTCGCCTATCTGCGATCCTGCAACGAAGAAACGAGACTTTATCCGAAATCCTTAGCCATGTCTCGAATGCTGACCGCCTCGTGCTGGAACGTATTGCCGAGACAATACTTGCGCAGATGTCTGACGACGCTGTCTCGGCGCTGACGATATGCCGGCTCTGCGACGAGAGGCGATGCTACAACTGTCCGATGGATGCCTTTGGAATGCTGGAGTCGTCGACGCATAGAGTCGACCCATAAGTGCGCGCAGAGACGCTTAGCGTATATCTGTGCCCGTTCTATGTCCTGACCCCTGGTTGGAGATGCGGGGCGACTGCGCAAGATGCTCGCCTTCATCGACGCTGCGGAAAGCTTCGAGGAGCTGTCGGTGCCTCCGAACTTCGGATTGCATGAGCTGACAGGCGATCGGAAGGGGATCTGGTCGATGACGGTTACGAGAAACTGGCGGATGACCTTCGGTTTGAATGACGAAGGCGCGCTGATCGATATGGATCTGGAGGATTATCATGGCGCTTAAGATGCACCCGTCGCTCGCGGTCCACGTGGGGGACTGGCTGAAGACGGAAATCGTGGAGCCCGCGCAGGTCAGCGTGACGGCTTTGGCCGAGCATTTTGGTGTATCGAGGCAGGCATTGAGCACCTTGCTGAATGGCAATTCGAACCTGTCTGCCGATATGGCTATCCGGTTTGAGAAGGCCTTTGGCATCAAGGCCGACACGCTGTTGCGGATGCAGACGACCTATGAACTGGCCCAGGCTCGCAAGCACGAGCAGGATATAAAGGTCGAGAAACTCGCAACAGCTGCCTGACATCGCCAACATAACCGACATTCAATGGCAATTACCTGCCCCCTGAAACCCTCCGTTCGTTCATCAAACTACAACATCGGCACCAACAACCGATCTTGGGGACGAAGCCGTTATTCCTCCCCGCATCGCCAAAACGTCGGTTTTCGACAAGAGCCGACTTACGCGCACCGGGCCAACCTCGTCGATTGGCATGGCCGTACGTAGGTGATGCAGTGCATCCCGCGGCGAGGACGAGTCATCAGGACTTACGCAATGCCCAGTGCCTTCGCCCTAGGGGCGGACCCAGCCCAACCATCTCGCGCTTCATCGTGCTAGACTGCGAACAAGATAGGTCTCGAGCTTCTTACGAAACGCAGGGTCATTAGCGCGAACCACTTCATCGTGTCCCAAGCCCTCCAGTATCCACCACTCGCTTCCTGGCGGTGCTGCCCGGTACATGGCTTCAATCTCAGCGGGAGGAGTGTATGCGTCGAGCTCTCCCCCAACCACCATGACCGGAACGCGAACCTTGTTCATGGCTGCGAGGGGAGACAATTTATCCGGTCCAACTCCATAGCGTGGAATGGACTGATAGCTCAGCATCGGTTCGATTGCCACTGCCGGCAGGGTCCCGACGGCGGCTTCGATGCGATTGAAAATGGCCGTGCGAATGTCAGGGTAGACCGACATCATCACAAGAGCGTCGACGTCGAGAGGGCCTCTGTCGCCAAGAACGCTGGCCGCACCGCCCAGAGAGAAACCGATTGCCCCCAGCTTGCTCGCGGGGTGCTGCTGCCTGAGCCACGCGAGTGCGGCATGGGCATCACGGGCTTCAAGATAGCCGAAACTTTTGCTTTGTGGACTGGATTGGCCATGTCCGCGCATATCGATGGACAGCACGGAATAGCCTTCGCCTGCCAACCACGTTGCCATATCGAGCATATCTCGCCGATTGCCGCCGTTGCCGTGCAACAAGAGAATGGCCGGGGCGGTGGAATCGTCAGCCTTCCAGTAACTCGCAGCGATCTCGACCTGATCCGATGTCGTCAACCGGATTTCGGTGGCGGGCGCGGGGGCAGGTTCAACCGACGCGTTGGTCGCGCCAGTCATTGCCGAACCAACAACCCAGATGCCGGTAAGTCCGGCAATCAAAGCCAGCATCCCCATACAGCCCAATCGTGTTCGCCACGTTAGGAATGATCGCCTTCTTGCCTTTGAGGACATTTCAACCTTCGCCAAGGCTGGAATTTTCGAGGGTCTATCACAATATAATTCAAAGCTATGTTAATGTGACCGCTTTTGGCTTGTGTCCGGAAAATCCGGTTCCGGGATGCCAATTGCAATAGCTGCGGTTAGGGTTTGGCAGGCTGCTGCCGCCAACAGAGCCGTCGTTCCCGGTCTCAGAACCAACCGTTGAAACCGGACATAGATTCACGCGGCGGATCATGGGTGAAACAGGGCCGGTTTCGGACCGTCCGGTCTGGGCTCTAAAACTAAAGAAAGCCGCCATTCCTCGATAGGGCAAGATGACGATCTTAGTCCCGTGGGCAGTCCCGCCTAAATGAGGCACCCGCCATCCGCGGCTGCTGACGCCATTGCTCGCAGAAAATCGTACCACGCGTCCATCCCTTCACCGGTGCGGGCGGAAACCAGCAAGACGCGCGCATTGGGGTTTACTGAGGAGATGTTTGAGCGGCATGCGGCCTCGTCGAATCCAACATGCGGGGCGAGGTCGATCTTGTTGATCAGCACCACCTCTGCTGCGCGGAACATGTGCGGATATTTGAGTGGCTTGTCCTCGCCCTCCGGGGTGGAGATAACGGCGACCTTCATCCGCTCACCCAGATCGAACATCGCCGGACAAACAAGATTGCCGACATTCTCGATCAGCAGCAACGAGCCGGATTTCGGTGCGAGTTCTTCAACAGCGCGGGCAACCATATCGGCTTCGAGGTGACAGCCGGCCCCTGTGTTGATCTGGATTGCACGGGCCCCCGCTTCGCGAATGCGCGTGGCATCATTGGCCGTCTGTTGATCACCTTCGATAACGGCAATCGGCAGACTTCCTTCCAGCGCCCGGATCGTGGTTTCGAGCAAGGTCGTCTTGCCAGCCCCAGGCGAACTGACGAGATTGAGCGCGACAACACCGCGCCCTTCGAACCAGCCCCGGTTGCGAGCCGCCTGGCGATCATTCCGGTCAAGCACGGCGGTTTCCAGCGATACACGCGCCGCTTGTTCACCGTGGTGGTGATGGTCATGCCCGTGATCATGATGATGGTGATGATGGTGCCCGTGTGAATGATCATGATCGTGTGAATGATTGTGATCGTGGGTGTGGTCATGATCGTGGGAATGGTCATCGCCGCCGCGAAGCAGCACTCGCTTTCCGGTTTCCGGGTCGATCATCGCGATCTCGTTGTCAGGATCGGTGCATCCGCAGGTGCCGCACATCAGGCCATTTCCTCCATATCGAAATCCTTGATGATGAACTGGTCGGTCTCGCCTTCCAGAAATTCGAGTGCAGCCTTCTCGAGCAGCGTACCTTCGCTCGCCACCTCGAATGAAAATCGGATCGCCTCGCGCTCTACGCAGGCATAGGGGCCGACTGCCAGGCGAACACGCGACACCCGCCGACCCTGCGCGTGATCACCAACAATGGCGACAATATTCCGGGCAAGAGACAGCTCGTGCATCAGGCCGCCCCCAACACGCCAGGCAGGTTGGCGTAGATCGTGTGCAATCCCAGGCCAAGTGCCAGCACAGCCAACGACAGATTCAGCGCTCGATGAAGTCGCAAGGCAACACGCTCTGCATAGCCAAGCGGCCAGGAGGCGACAAAGCTGAGCGCAGCCATTCCTGCAATTGAGCCAACTCCGAACAGCAGGACATAGATAACCGCCAGCAGAGGATCACCAACCGAAGCGACTGCCAGGGTAAGCAGGGCAGCCGATCCTGCCGCGCCATGCACCAGCCCGACAGCCAGCGCTTTCAAGGGAAATTTGTGGGGGTGAGAGTGTTCGTGGCGGCTCGCATCATGGGGCGCCCGTTCGCCAAGATGGCTGTGAGCATGAAAATGACGTTCGCCATCGGAATGATCGTGCAGATGGAAATGCACCCGTGCCTTGCGCATCCGCCAAAGTACATCGCCCCCCAGCAGAATCAGCATGAAGCCAACGGCGCTCTCCAGAAGGGCTGCCGTACGGCCTGTCAATGCCATGCCCAGCAGGATCACTGCAGAACAGATCGCGAGCAGGGTGAGCGTATGCCCTAGCCCCCACGCAGCACCCCGCAGCACCATCGACCGGCGCGAATTCCGTCCCGTGGCCATGGCACCGACTGCGGCGAGGTGATCGGGTTCGAGCGCATGGCCCATTCCGGCAAGGAAACCCAGGGCGATCAACGAGAGTTGCATGGCAGGTCTTCTCCCTCAGCAGATACGCGGCAGTTGCTCGCCGACCAGCATGTCGACGATCCGGCTTCCGCCGAACAGGCTATGCATGACCACGCGCGGGCTGCGCATCTCTGCCGCGCGCCCGATAATGGCTGCATCGCGCCCTGCCTCGGTTGAGCGCATGGCTGCCAGCGCAGCTTCCGCCTGCTCCTCTGGAACGAACAGCACCAGCGCCCCTTCATTGGCGAGATAGAGTGGATCAAGCCCGAGCAGTTCGCACACGCCCTTGACCTCGGCCCTCATTGGCAATCTGGCCTCGTCGATCTCGATCCCGATGGCCGAGGCTTGCGATATTTCGTTGAGTGCGCTGGCCAGGCCTCCTCTGGTGGCATCCCGCGCACAGCGCACACCCGGTGCGGCTTCGATCACCGCTTCCATCAGGTGATTGAGCGGGCGGCAATCCGAACGAATATCCGCCTCGAAAACCATGTCTCCGCGCGCGGCCAGAATGGCGGCGCCATGATCACCCAGTACGCCGTTGACCAGCGCGACATCGCCCGCGCGAACTTTCTCCGCGGCAAGTTCGCGTCCCGCAGGGATGACTCCCACTCCGGAAGTGGTGACGAACAGCGTATCGGCGGCACCGCGCTCAACCACCTTGGTATCGCCGGTCACGATCCGCACACCGGCCTGGTCGGCCGCCCTACGCATGGCCGCTGCCACGCGGCGTAGCAAGGCGACTTCGGTGCCTTCCTCAATGATAAAGGCCGCCGACAGCCACAGCGGTTGCGCGCCGCCGACGGTAAGGTCGTTAACTGTGCCGCAAACCGCAATCTTGCCGATATCGCCACCGGGGAACTCGAGCGGCTGCACTACGAAACTGTCCGTGGTGAAGGCCAGCCGGGCACCCTCCACGGCCAACATTTCGTGGCTCAACCGCGCCTGGTCTTCCAACCCGTCGGGTTCGAAAACCGAGGTAAACACATCCTCGATCAGATCCCGCATGGCCTTGCCGCCACCGCCATGCGCCAGCGTGACCCGCTCCGCTCGCAGCCGTCCGTTGCCAGTGGGAGTTACAGCGTTCATTGCGCTGGCTCCGGCACCGCATCGATCCCGCCATACTGATAATAGGCGGCACATGCTCCTTCAGACGAAACCATCAGGGCACCCATCGGTGTTTCCGGTGTGCACGACCGACCGAACAGCTTGCACTGCCATGGCTTGATCGCGCCTTTCAGCACTTCGCCGCACTGGCAAGCCTTGGGATCCGGAATGCTAGGCGATGCAACGGCAAATTTTCGCTCAGCATCCCAGGCCGCATAGGCCTCGCGAATCTGGACGCCAGAATGGTCGATCGAGCCCAGCCCGCGCCATTCGAAGAATTCCCGCAGTTCGAATACTTCCGTAACCGCAGCCAGCGAAGCTTCATTGCCATAGCGTGGCACAATCCGGGCATACTGGTTTTCGATCTCCGCCCGGCCTTCGGCCATTTGCCGAAGCACCATCCAAACCGAATGCAATACGTCGAGCGGTTCGAAGCCGGCGACCACCAGCGGACGGTGATAGTCGCGTGCGATGAAGTCATAGGGATCAGTGCCGATGACCATCGAGACATGGCCCGGCCCGAGAAAGCCATCGATCCCCATATCGGGTGAATCGAGGATCGCCTTGATCGTGGGGATGATGGTGATGTGGTTGCAGAACAGCGAGAAATTGCCGATCCCTTCTGCCTGGGCCTGCAGGATTGTCAGGGCTGTGGAGGGCATCGTCGTCTCGAAGCCGAGGCCGAAGAAAACCACTTCGCGGTCCGGGTTCGCACGGGCCAGCGCGAGGGCATCGAGTGGTGAATAGACCATCCGCACATCGGCCCCTTCGGCCTTTGCGCCTAGCAGGCTGAGCCGCGATCCCGGCACGCGCATGGCATCGCCAAACGTAGTGAAGATCACCTCCGGCTTCATAGCCAGTTCCACGCAATCATCGACCCGGCCCATCGGCAACACGCAAACCGGACAGCCCGGCCCATGGGCAAACTCGATTTCCGGCGGAAGCATCTTCTCGATGCCGTATCGGAAGATCGAATGCGTGTGGCCGCCGCACACTTCCATGATGACGACTGGGCGATCGCGCCCGGCCATGATCTGTGCAGTCAGGGCCTCGATTTCCTTGAGCAGGACACCGGCGCGAACCGGATCGCGGAATTCGTCGACATACTTCATGCGCCTGCCTCCAGCGGTGCGGCCCGGTCATTGGCTAGCAGCGTGTGGGTCAGGTCCCAGAGGATGTGATAGGCCGCGAGGTGGCATTCCTGCACCCGGTGGATCGAGCCTGTTGGGACCACCAGCAGATGATCCAGTCCGGCGCGGGCCATCTCGCCCCCGTCACCACCCGCCAGGCCGATCGTGGCAATGCCCATCTCCCGTGCCTTGGCAAAAGCCCGGATGAGGTTTGCGGAATTGCCGCTGGTCGAAAAGCCGATCAGGCAATCACCGTGCCGCCCGTGGGCAATCAGCGGACGCACGAACACATGGTCCTGTCCGACATCATTACCGACTGCCGTCAGCATCGCGACATCGGCCGCGAGGTTGATCGCACCCAGCGCCGGCCTTCCGGCGGTCACTGGATGGAGAAACTCCACCGCGACATGCGCGGCATCACAGCTCGATCCGCCATTGCCCATGGCCAGCAGGCGCCCGCCCTGGCGATAGCTTGCGGCCAGCGTGGTCGCGGCGGCGACCAGCTCGTCTGCCTGTTCTGCAAAAAACTTGCCGAACACCTCAGTGTGGTCCCGAGCCTTGCTCTCAACCGAATGGCGCAGGCTTTGCGCCGAGGCACGGAGCTGTTCGCCACGTCTGCGCATATGCGGATAAAGCGCATTCAAGGCAGGGCCAGTGGTCACCACTGCGCGTCTCCCAACGCGCGATCGCCGTCGCGCATGGCTGCAAGTTCCTGCTGCGCCTCTCCCAGCTCGGTCAGGATGCGCAGTGTTTCGGCCGCCTGATCCTCGTCAATCTTGCTCATGGCAAATCCGACATGGATCAGCACCCATGTGCCGATCAGGTCTTCGACACTGCCTTCGCCAATAACGCAGGCGAGGTTGACCGGGCGCCGCACGCCCGAGACATTGGCCACGCCCAGCTTGCGCCCGGCATCGGTGATCTCCACGATCTGTCCCGGAATACCTAAGCACATACTTCTCTCCCATTTTCGGTTTCCGCGGTCGCTTCGTGCAAATGGGCCATGGCCACAGCGGCCTGCCCCAAAGCCAGACCGCCATCATTGGCGGGCACTCTCGAGTGGCTGAGGACGTTGAGCCCCAGTTGTTCCAATCCTTCATGGACCAGGCGGAACAGCGTGGCGTTCTGGAAACAGCCGCCAGACAGGGCCACAGTATCAGGGCCATCGTCTGCGGTCAGGCGCTGCGCCATGGCCACAACAGACCGTGCGAGGCCGCGATGGAACCGCGCGGACATCACCCCAACAGGCGTATTCAGCAGCAGGTCACCCAGCATCGCCCGCCACACGGCGAGCGGTTCAACATAGGGAAGCCCACGCCCGCCCAGCAACGGAATGGAAAAAGGATAGGCCAGATCGTCCGGCTCATTCAGCGCCGCCGGATCGATTGCTGCTTCCAGCAACATGGCTGCCTGCCCTTCATATTCCTGCCGATCCCAGGCGAGACCGCAGATCGCCGCAGCGGCATCGAACAACCGCCCGCATGAGGAAGAAAGTGGGCTATTGGTGCCGCTGGCGATCATCGCATCGATCGTGGATCGCGGCATGGCGGAAAGGCGGGCAAACAATGGCAGGTCAGCGAAATTCATCGCGAATTCGGCCCAGCCCATCTGCGCCATCAAATGGGCATAGGCATTGCGCCAGGGTTCGCGGATCGCCGCAGTCCCACCCGGTAGTGCGACCGGCTTGAGCATCCCGGCACGACGGTATCCGCGATAATCGCAGATCAGGAACTCACCGCCCCAGATCGTGCCGTCATCACCCAGACCCAGACCGTCAAGCGCGATTCCCAGTACAGGGGCGGCATCGAGCGAGCGGCCGTTTTCTGCCAGACAGGCGGCGATATGGGCGTGGTGATGCTGTACCGCGATCACCGGTCGTCCATCCGCGATTTCGCGCCCATGCTTGGTCGAAAGATATTCAGGATGCGCGTCCACCGCGATTGCCGCTGGCTGATGGTCGTAGAGCTGGGTATAAAGATCGAGGTTGCGGCGCACATCATCTTCGGTGGCCGCATCTTCCAGATCGCCCATGTGCTGGCTCAGCACAGCTTCGCCATCGCGCACCAGACAGAAGCTGTTCTTGAGCTCCGCGCCCATGGCCAGTATTGAAATGTCACGCGGAAAGCCGGTGGGCAGGTCGATAGCTCTGGGGGCATAGCCGCGTGCGCGGCGCAGCAGCCGGACCCGGCCCAGATCGACCCGCGCAACGCTGTCGTCGATCCGGTTGGCAATGTGCCGGTCGTGCATCAGCGCGAATTCGGCAATGCCTTCCAGTTCGGCGCGGGCCTGCTCGTTAGTCGTGCATTGCGGGCGGCCTGAGAGATTGCCTGAAGTCATCACCACCGGGCGCTTCATCCGCCGCAACAGCAGGTGATGTAGCGGGGTGTGCGGCAGCATGAAGCCGATACGGTCCAGCCCCGGCGCAACCGCTTCGGGCAGCGGTTCCCCCGATGCGCGCAGCAACACGATCGGCGCTTCAGGCGATGCCAGCAGTTCGGCTTCCTGTTCCGAGAATTCGGCATAACGGCAGATAACGTCCAGATCGCGCGCCATCAGGGCAAAGGCCTTGCCCCTGCGCCGTTTGCGCATACGCAGATCGGCCACCACCTCCGCGCGGGTGGCATCACAGGCGAGATGAAAGCCGCCAAGCCCCTTGATGGCGACGATATGCCCGTTCATCAGCATGCCGCCTGCGGCATCCACGTCGTCCATCATCGAAAAGGCTTCGTGATTAACAGTACCGGGGCCAAGGCGCTCGATCCATGCGCGTGGTCCGCAAACATGGCACGCGATAGGTTGGGCATGGAAGCGCCGGTCTGTCGGATCGGAATATTGCTCTCCGCATTCCGGGCACATCGCGAAACCCCTCATGGTCGTGCGGGCACGATCATAGGGGCCGGTCTCGATAATCGAGAAACGCGGCCCGCATTCGGTACAATTGGTAAAGGGGTAGCGATAGCGACGCTCGAAAGGGTCGCGCACTTCTTCAAGGCAGGCGGAGCAGATTGCCGCATCGGGCGTTACAGCCCCGCGCATGCCATCACCTTCCGATGCACCGATAACGAAGCTCTCGGGCCGCACAGCATCAATTGCCACGCGTTCTATCGCATCAATCCGCGCCAATGCAGGCAGAGCCGCGCGCAGTTCGCTTTCAAAGCGCGACACCGCTTCGCCCCAAAGGCGAATTTCAACCCCGCTGCTGGTGTTGCGCACATCACCGGTTAGCTCAAGCTCGCGTGCAACCCGCCATACAGTGGGCCGGAAGCCTACGCCCTGCACCTGGCCGCGTACCAGAAGGCGTTCGCCGGTCACCGCGCCAGATTCCACAAAAGGACGCGATTGTTGCCGCTATCGGCAACCGCCACCAGATCACCCAGCGCTGACAGGCCATAGGGCCAGCACAGGCTGTCTCGTTCGGGCATGCCCCAGCGATTGTCGCCTTTGCTGGCGAAGTCCGGCTGACCACAAAGCCGGTTCGCCGCAATGCCGGTGGCGCTGTCTGCCCAGCCGAGCAGACGCGAGTTCGCGGTATCGGCCACAATCAGCTGGCCACCGGCTTCAACCGTCGCATAGGGCATGTTCACACTGGCCGCGCTGGGATAGTAGGAGGACATATTGTGATCGCAATGCGCGGCGTCCCGCTGTCCCAGGATTGCGTCGCAAGGCGCGCCATTGTGCTCTGGAAATCCGCGCCACAGCATTACACGATTGTTGCCGCTATCTGCCAGCGCGAGATGGCCATTCCACCAGCAGGCTCCATGCGGCCACCGCATCGACATCGCCGTGACTTCGCCGCCCGCGTTCTCGTCGCGCGTAGAGAAGTCGTGCTGGCCCAGCACCAGATCGGCTGGCTGGCCGGTTTCTGAAGGATCGCTCCAAACCAGCAGGCGGCGGTTGCCGCTGTCGCATACGACCAGTCTGCCGGCCACTTCGGCCACGCCATAGGGCCAGTGCAGGCTGGCCGAGGTTGGACGGTCAGCGCCGCGATTGGCCAGAACGGATTCACTATCCTCCTGACCCAGCACCAGATCGGCTGGCTGGCCATTGCCTGTTGGCACTTCGCGCCAGATCAGCACGCGGTGGTTCCAGGCATCAGCCACGGCTAATCCGCCGCGCCATGAGCACAGGCCAGTTGGCACATTGAGCGTAGCAGGACCGGGAGGCCCCTTGGCGTTGCGGCCTTCGCGTGAGAAACTCGGCTGGCCGATCAGAATGTCGGCAGGCTCATTGTCCGATTGTGGAATTTTTCGCCATCCCAGCAGCCGATGATGCCCGGTATCCGCGACCCACAATGTTCCATCAGGATGCAGGCAGACACCGCGCGGCCCGAACAGGCTTGCAGCGGCGGGAGACAGCGGCGTTGCAATGTCGCCGGGCGACCACCCGAGCACAACGCGCGGCCCGCCTTCTTCCAGCAGCGGTGCCCCCGCGATTTGCGTCCCTTCGGCTTTGACCGGACGGAAGGAGGGCGCGAGCGATACTTTCATCGCGTCAGCCTCAGTTCGATGGCGTCCCCTCGGACGCGTACGGCATGAGGTTGCAATTGCACTTCCGGTGCCGTCAGGCATTCACCGCTTTCGAGCGCATAACGGAAACCATGGTGCGGACAGGTGATGAAGCCATCGGTAATTTCCGCCTGGTCCATCGGCATGCCAAGATGCGCACAGGCGTTCTCGAAACAGGTAACCTTGTCCCCGAAGCGCGAAAGAAGCAGCGAACGCCCTTCCAGCTCCAGGACAGAAGTCGTCCCGTCGGGCAATTCAGTCAGTTGCAGCGCGTGGAGCCAGCCTTCATGCTCATGCGCGGCGAAGGGAGAGGTGAAATGCACCGTGTCACCGCCGCCGCCACCCAGCCCCTTGGCCTGTTTGACTTCGCGGATTTCGGGCACTTGCTCAGTGATCGCTTTCTTTACCCCGGCATAGAAAGTCAGCGCCGAAGCGGGACATCCATCACAGGCCCCCAGAAAACGGACCACTGCCTTGTCGCCAGATACTTCGACCAGTTCGGCATCGCCGCCATGGCCGGCCAGCGTCGGGCGCACCGTGGCAAGCGCGGCATCGACCCGCTCGAACAGGCTGGCCTTGAGGATGCCATGGCGGCGGAGCACGCAATAGACCACCTCGTCCGCCGCCGCCTGACGCAAAGCCTCGGCTGCGCCGGGCAGCTCACGCAGCGACCGGATCAGGCGACGGAAGGCTTCGGCATTGAGCGCGTCAAGCGCCGCTGCCCGTGCCTGCGCACCATTGCGTGCACCTTCTTCCCAGTTCTCTGCCAGCGCTTCCAGCGCGGTCAGATCCCCCAGCAGGCGGGAAAGCGTTGGCTCGGGCCGCTGGGGATCCGCCTCTGACATCGGATCAGGCGTACTTGATGTTCCGGTAGAGGTAAGGCTGAAGCAAGCCGCCCACCAGGCCCCCGGCAATCGCCGCTCCCCATAGTGGTGCAACCATGCCAACCAATACAGTTGCAACGGTAGCTGCGGCAGCCCCGGTCACAAGTAGACGGATGGCGAGGGCCGTATCCTGGAACAGCTTGCCCTGAAAAAACAACTTGGTTGAACTGAAAACCATATCAAACATGGTAGTCTCCCTCAGGCCGATTGCATGAAAAACAGCACGGCGAGTCCCATGACTACACCGGGAACTCCGGCGAGCAGGCCGTATAGCCCGCCCAGTTGGGCTGCCAGTTGCTTGCCCAGCGCAGCCCCGCCAATCTTCAGGCCCGAGAGCGCGCCGCCGACAAGAGCCCCTGCTATTCCGGCCACTAGGGCCAGCAGTAAAATTACGAGCAAATTCACCTCCATTGTTCTCTAAAATCCGCCGTTGGCGCGCGAGGGTTCGCCGCGCACTGCCATTTCAAGTTCGATGATCGTTTGCGCCGCGCTCTCGGCCCGGTCCTGCGCTCCGGAAGCGGCAAATATTTCGCGCGCTTCGCGCAGCAGCTTGATCGCCTGCGCGATGTTGCGTGGATTGCCTGCTTCTCCGTCTTCCGGATCGTCAGGGAGGTTGCAAAGGCAATTGGCCTTGTTCGCTATGGTGTTGGCATATTCAAGCGGAGTGTTGTCCCGCTGGCGCACCTTCAACGCCTCGTCATAGGCCTCCAGCGCACGGAAACCGTTCTCGACCCGGTGGCTCGATGATGCATATTGCAGCGCATTGCCCAGATTGTTCTGCAGCATTGCATATTCCATCGGCTGATCGATCAGATTGACCGCCGAAAGTCCTTCTTCAAATGATTGCACCGCCAGCGCTTCGCTGATCTTGCCGCTTTCGCTCGTAATCGGAACGGAGAGGAAGGCGGTCGCCAGATTGTTGTTCAGAATGGCATATTCGCGTGGATGACGCAGCTTGTTGAACGTCCGCAGCGATCGCTGATAGGCGGATATTGCATCTGTAATTCGTGCCATGCCTGCGCCTGCAAGAGTCTGCAGGGCGAGGCCAAGGTTCATTTCCGCTTCAGCCACCTCTTCGCCGCTGCCTCCCTCCGCCAGGACCGGTGTTGCCTGTTTCAGCAAGTCACGAGCCTGTTCGATCGGTGCGGCAATTTCGGAAGGAATTGCCATGAGCGCCGTGGCCATTCGCGCACGAATCCGGGCAGTCAGCAGTGCATCCTGGTCTCCGCACTGATGGATTGCCTGTTCATAGAGTTCGATGGCTGCCAGCAGGTCGTCGGCTTCCTTCGGCCGCTGTTGCAGACCCATGGCAATTTCCATGAGCATTTCGGCTTTCTCGATAACCGAAGCGTCACTTTCCTCCACCACCTTCAAGGCGGCCGCCAGCTGATCCTCTGTGCGACTGAGCGCAACCATCCCGACTCTCCCCGGCCTCCCCTTGATCGGATTCGGGCCTGCAGCCCTTAAAACGAGCGCCGGGTAAATTGTCTACCAGTTTTTCGTTATGTAAACTTAGTTATCAGTTACGGGGAGGTCCGCAAGAAGCGCCGCATCTCCGCTTGACCACCTTACGGGGACGTCCTGCGCCTCGAAGTCGGCCAGGCCGTGCGCCTCGAACACATCGAAAGCGCCAACTACCCGATCACCCTGAGCATTGCGTTGTTTCAACAGCGCTCCTCCGGCCGCCGCGTGAAACACCGGCAAAATCCGCAAGGTCGCGCCATCGATCAGCACCGCAACTGCATCGATGCCCGAGAAATAGGTAGCGACCAGGCCTGCGGGAAACCGGATCGTCCCGCGCGCGACCGAGATGGTCTGCTCCATGACTTAAGCCTCGGGGGCGATGACGAGCCGCGCCGCGATCTTGGCCGCCACCTTCTCGACCGCTGCAACTACCGGCCCGGAAAGCTCGGTGGCATAGTCCAGCGTCTGCGCTTCGATCAGATAGACTTGCACATCAGAAGGGAAGTCATCGCCAAAGATCTTGCGTCCCACAAACAGGGCGTTGTCCCAACGGAACGCGTGAAGACCCACGCCATGGACCGGTTCTGCCGCCAGCACATCGCCGGGAACCTCGTAGATAGCCCCCGGCTTGCCTTCGGGCTCCCTTGCATCGATCACGATAAGCTGCTGCGCCCCGCGCGCACGGTACATCACTGCCATCCCATCAGTGCCGGCATCCAGCAGCGCTACATCAGACGGCAAATCTTCAGCAGCAAGCCGGGCGATGACGGCCGGACCAGCCCCGTCATCACCGCGATTGATATTGCCGCAGCCAATGATCGCAGTGGCAGGTGCGTCTAAATTCGCCACAGGCGGCACGACCACTCGGGTTCAACCGGCAGCATAAGTTCAGGCAGATCACAGAAACGGCGCTTGATAAGGTAATACATGCAGGTTTCGCAGGGCTGTTCCAGTTCATCAGCCGTGATGGTGTGATCTGTAAACCCGGCAATCACAAGTTTGGAAGCAAGGTCCTTGCCTTCCGATTGCAGGCGGGACACGATCGCGTTGACCTGCGCGGAGTCTTCGGCTCTGGGGAAGACTTCGGTTTCAAGGCCGCCAGCCAGAAGACCCGCGATCTCCCGCCGTAGGGTTTCGTCTGCATCAGTGGCCATGCGCAACTCCTTCAAATGCGCCAGAGGCGACACCACCATTCGGGCTCGGCGGGCAAGCTTAGCTCCGGCAGGTCACACCAGCGCCTGTGGACCAGATAATACATGCATTCCTGACAGCGCATCTCGTCTGCCCCGTACGGGCGAAGCAACCAGCCGGAAATGTCGAGCTTGGCCCTTAGATCATCCGGGTCGAGCGCCCTTAACTCGTCAAGAATGCCTGAAAACTCGCGGTCGGTTTCGGGAAATGGCTCAACCTGCGTTTCCAGCCCTTCGTTGAGATAATCCTCGATCATGCGCAGAAGTGTCGCATGATCGGCCTCTGAAGGCACCACGCCATACCGGGACAGGAGCCATTCGCGCTGGCGCTGCAATTCGGTGTTGTCGCCAGTCATTCCGGCGCATTCTCCCAACGGGTTGTTATTCTATTCGCAGCCTCGGGTGGGAGACACCTCACAGCGTCCTCCCACCCGGCGGCCCGATATCAAGCTGTGCGGAAGCGCGCCAGTTCCTCGCCCGTTTTCGCATCGTGTGCGTGGACCGTACAAACCAGGCAGCTGTCGTAGGAACGGCAGACATGTCCGACTTCAACCGGATCGGCAGTATTTGTAATCGGGGTGCCGATGAGTGCCTCCTCGATCGGTCCCAACTCGCCATTGCTCGCACGCGGGCCGACATTCCATGTGGTCGGAGCGATGATCTGGTAATTGTGGATCTTGCCATCGCGCACGTCGATCCAGTGGCACAAGGCGCCACGCGCAGCCTCGGTCGCGCCCCATCCCTGGCCATCGCGCTCAGTAGGCTTGATGTACCATTCATCGTTGAGACGGAACTCGCGCAGGATGCGTTCGGCTTCGCGGTATAGCTTGCACAGCTCATGCAGGCGGGCGAAGTGGCGCAGGTAGGTCGAAGCGCCGCCAAGCTTGCGATACATGTCGAGCACCAGTCCATCACTGTGTTGCCAGGCCTCGCCATGATCGCCACCAGCGATCAGCTGCCGCGCGAGCGGGCCGGCCTCAAGACGACCATGTTCGGCGTGGCGAACGGCAGTCGACCAGCTGTATTTGCCATCAGTATCGATGTCGTTTTTCGCGATTGGCATCGTCGTCCGGTCGAATGGGTGGATATCGTCCCCTTCGTTGTACCACGCGCGCTGCATGTCCTCGCGGACATTGCCCTGATCCATCAGCTTGAACGCGCCGCTGGCACCGTCGAACGTCCCCGATTTCATGATCACGGCGCTGTTGCGGCCTTCAATCGTGGGGTTGTTGTAACGGTCTTCATGCGGGAGATAGCCCCACGAGATGAACTTGCCGTGGCCAGTGCCATATTTCTCCAGTCCGATGTCGAGCGACATGCGGATAAACATGCCGAGATCGGAATTCGCGTGTTCCGGCCGCTCATCAAGCCACGCCATCAGTTGATCGTACGTGGTGATTTCCTCATAGCGCTCCATCGAGCAACCAAGGAACAACGGTTCGATCCAGTTGCGGCGGAAGTGCTCCAGGATCGACCAGGCGCGGGTCACGTCGGTCAGGGTCGGGGCGCACATCACGCCGCCAGGAACCATGAAGGAAGAATGCGGCCACTGCCCGCCAAGCAGGGCATAGATTTCTACCGGGCGGCCCGAAATGGTCACACCCGCTTCATAGGAGGTCCCTGTGAAGGGCGCATAGCGCTTCACCGCTTCTTCGTAGAACTTGGACTTCGCATAGTTCTGGTTGGTGTAGTCGATCATGAACAGACCATAGTGATGTCGCGGGATTGACTGGAGTGTTTCGACGATTTGCCCGAGATTGCGGGCAAGGATCGCGTTACGCGGAACGGTGGTACCCCAGGCGGAATCGAGTGCCCAGGCAGCACAGGACAGGTGCGAGGCACCGCAGATGCCGCAAGCACGAGGCGTAACGACAAGCCCGGCCTGTGGATCCTTGTTCTTGAGGATGACTTCGAAGCCGCGGAACATTTCCGCTTGCGTCCATGCATTGGTGACGATCCCGTTCTCGATGTCGACGCGGACATCAAGGTCGCCCTCCACCCGGCCAACGGGCGAAATGTCGAGGGTTTGTGTAGCTGCCATTGTAATTCTCCCGAAATTCTGTGTGCGGCGCGCTTCGCTGCGCGCCATGAACCCTCATGAATCAGACGACGAAGATATCCTCTTCGGCCCACGCCGGAGCCGCACCCTTGGCGGCAGCTGTGAGCTTGACGTAGCCGGTACGATCAACCCCTAGCGGCAGATCCTTCGGCACGCCCATCACAGTCTGGGTCTTGAAGACAGTTCCTGGGGCGAGATCGAAGAAGGGGAATTCCGGTTCCGTACAGCCAAGGCAGGGCATGCCAGCACGGGTCTTGGACGAAACGCGGTTCCACAGAATGCGGTTGCAGGGGCTGTGAGTCATCGGGCCGCGGCACCCCAGATCGTAATAGAGGCAGCCCTTGCGCTGACCGAAGGCCGTGGTCGAGACCTTGTAGGCGAAGTGCATGTTGCGGGTGCAGCCCGTCTGCGTGAAGCTGGAGAAGAAGGTCTTTGGCCGATGGAATTCGTCCAGCGTCAGGTCGCCCGCGCGGCCCGTGGCAACGGCGACAAGGATCTGCGTTACCCAGTCAGGGTGAGCGGGGCAGCCGGGAATATTGATGACCGGAAGGCCAGCCTGAGACGTGAAGCCTTCGCCCAGCGCTCCACCCTTGGCCCGCTTGAGGAACTGCAAGCCTTCGCTTTCAGACGGGTTCGGCGCCGTTGCCGGGATGCCGCCCCAGGTGGCGCAATCGCCGATTGCCACAACAAATTGCGCCTTGGCAGAAAGATCTGCCACCCAGTCTTTCATCGGGCGGCCACAGAAGCGATTCCATTCGCCGGTACCGTTGGGCGCATTGATGACGCTGCCTTCGAACACGAAAATGTCGAGCGGGATTTCGCCGGAAAGGCACTTTTCCATCATGACTTTGACATTCTCACCCAGCTCGAGGCCAAGCGAGGGATGCCAAAGGACATTGATGCCAAAATCCGTCACCAGATCGCATGCGCTGGGCTCCTCGGCATTAAGGAAGGACATGGTGTTGCCAGAGCACGCACCGCCTTGAAGCCACAACAGATTCGCCATTTCTCAGTCTCCCAACTTCCCGGCGGAGTGCCCGACCGGCCAAATGCCCCTGCGGGCTATGGGAGGACATTAAGCATGATTCGTGCCAGAAAAATAATAAAGCATTTTCAGTATTTTATGATGAAGCTCATATTTTCGGCGAAGAAAATGCAAAGAAACTTTGCACGCACTCCTTGAAACATTCTTTGCAGTCGGAGCCGCAGGAGGTGCGTATGCCAACCGTTCAGGCTAGCCGTGCCGGTTGCCGCAGACCGGGCATTCAACTTCGCCGAACGCCGAATACCAGATGCCTTTGCAGCGCCCGCACCAATGGCCATGCGCACCAGAAAGTCCTGCACCCGCTGTTCGCGTCAGTTTTGTCGAGCCGAGGTCTTGTGGCGCCTCTTGCCCCGGATAGGGCATGCGGGAAAAACGCAAGCGAACAACATTGTCCCGGTCTGCCATTTCACTGCCACTCCCGTTCCTGCTCCTGCTCCTGCTCCTGCATGAGACCAACGTCAGCCATCATGCAGACCGTAGCGCTTGATCTTGTTGGCCAGGCCCACGCGGGATAGCCCCAGCGCGTCGGCAGTCTTGCTCTGGTTCCAGCGAAAACGGGTGAGTGCACCTACCACGACCCGTTGCTCCAGACGCTCGACCAT
Source organism: Novosphingobium subterraneum (assembly GCF_000807925.1). GTDB lineage: Bacteria > Pseudomonadota > Alphaproteobacteria > Sphingomonadales > Sphingomonadaceae > Novosphingobium > Novosphingobium subterraneum. The sequence goes on from NZ_JRVC01000001.1 coordinate 219,180, forward strand.
CTCCTTGAGTGTGCCGCCTTCCATTTCCGCCTGCTGGCCGACATCCGGGGCAACAACGAGATTATCAAACACGGCCGAAAGGTTACGCTCTGTAATGTAACCACCATTTTCAGCCAGCGCCACCGCGCGCCTGATCTCGCTTTCCAGTTCCCGGACATTGCCTGGATATTGATGAGCCTGCAGCCTGTCGAGCGCACTCTGCGTAATGCCAATTACCCTGCGGCCGACTACTCCGGCATATTTCTCGATGAAGAAATCTGTAAGAACAGGAATATCCTCCCGCCTGTCTCGCAGCGCCGGGATGCTCAGCGAAAAGCCTTTGAGACGATAATACAGGTCACGCCGAAATTCGCCTTTTTCGACCATTTCCAGAAGCGGCCGGTTCGACGCCGCAATGATCCGGACATTGGCATGCAACAACTTGTCCGACCCTAGCGGTTTAACCTCGCCATTCTGAAGGAAGCGCAGCAGGCTGACCTGGAAACTCGGCGAAACATCTGAAATTTCGTCAAGGAACACCGTTCCGCCATCTGCGGCACGGAACAGCCCAAGCCGGTCTGCGGTGGCTCCGGTGTAAGCCCCCCGCACATGTCCGAACAATTCGGAATGGAGCGTGGAATCCAGCATACCGCCGCAATTCTGTACATGGATCGGAGAATCGACACGTGTAGAGTTGAAATGGATCGCTCGCGCCAGCAGTTCCTTGCCCGTCCCGGTGTCGCCCTCGATGAGGACTGGCAGATCGGTAACCGCCGCCTTGCGCGCTTCAACGATCAAATCAGCCATCTTGGCGCTGGCATAAACGAGCTTCTCGAATTGCGAGTAACCGCCCTTGACTGACATATCCACGCGTTCCTCGAAGATCTGGTCATCGACCGAAATCTTCAGTTCACGCGAAAGAAGGCGATGGCGTCGCGAAAGTTCGTTCATTTCCAGGCTGCGCTTTACCATGAGCGCAATCTGATGAGGTGTTAGCGGCTTGAACAGATAGAGATAGGCGGCAGAGCGACGGACTGCCTCGCTGTCAGCTTCGTCGCGATTCTGCGAAGAGACCGCAATTCGACAAACCCCCGGATGTGACACGCGCGCGCGTGTCAGTATGTTGTCCTGGGCATCGTCCACCGTGTCGAGATCGCAAAGCAAGAGGTGTACTTCGATGTCGTTGAGCCGCTCCTGCGCGGCCTTGCCGTCCTCAGCTATGACCAGCCGGTAATCTGCTCGCTCCTTCAGCCCAGCTCGCGCCGCGCTGATCAGCGCATCGTCGCGCGAAACAACAAGGATCGTCAATTCCCCGGCCAAATGCACCTCCCAACATGCAGCGGACCGCAACTGCTACTGCCAGTCGCGACCGATGTGCAAGGAAAGTTTGCATTTCGCCTGCTAACTTAACAATGAAATGTGCTTGGAGGCTGGTAACAGGCGCTGTCGCTTGCGCAATTTCCGCGTGGATGCAGTTAATGGCCGCCCAGAACCCGCTTCTTGAGCGAATGGAGCGCAAACCACACGGATCCCAGGACCGGCAGCACCAGCAAAGCGATCGCAACTTCCGGATCAACCCAGTCAAAGTGATGGGACGCACCCTTTATGGCATACCCTAGCAGGCCGATGGCATAATAACTCACGGCCACTACTGAGAGGCCCTCGACGATCTGCTGCAAGCGCACTTGCATCGTCGTGCTGCGCTCCATCGATCGAAGCAGCTTCGCGTTCTGGTTCTCGATTCGCGTCTCGATGCGGGCGCGCAGCAGTTCGGAGATTTGGCGCGCACGCCGTGTCAGCTGGCGTTCGCGCTCAGTCAAGGCGGCGCAGGTGCGCGCTGCTGGCAGGAAGCGGCGTTCAGTGAAGTCGACGAGCGAAGCGAACCCACGGATCGGTTCCGGAGCAAGTTGTGCGAGCCTCTCTTCCACCAGACGCGAATAGGCTGCGGTAGCGTTCATGCGATAGCCGATTGACGTGGCAATGGTCGAAAGTTCCAGGCTGAGGTCAGACAATTGCGCCAGCAAATCATCGTCAGAGGCCACCGAGGACGTTACGGCCTTGGCAAGTGCGGCCAATTCGCGTTCGGCCGCGTCCAGCCTTGGCCAGGCCTCTTGTGCCACCGGCAGCCCCAAGAGCGCCTTGTTGCGGTAATTCCCAAGCTCCTGCAATTGCTGCAGTTGCCGGGTGAGATCACTCCGGTCGACTTCCCCGGCTGACACCACAAGGCGCCCCCGGCCATCGGGGTGAATGCGAAAATCCGACCAGATACGCACTCCCCCGGAGAGGCCGCATGACACAAGCTCGCTGCGATTGAAATCAACCGCCGGCAATGCCCTCTCGACTTCGGCTTCGTCGCCACCAACCCAGATCGATGTCGCGCGAATGATTGCGCCCGGCAGGGTTTCCGCCCAGTCAATGGCCTCGCCCACCGAAGAGTCCAGTCCGGGGTCGAGCAAAACTTCGATGGCGCGTTCCGGACAAAACACTGTCAGCGTCGAACCTTCGCTCTGTCGCTCCCATGTAAAGGAGACGTCGCCAAAGAGTGCACCTGACAGGTGGCGCGGATTCTCTTCATCCGATTGGCTTCCGCACAGAGCGGACAAGACTGAGCGCTCCGCCTCACGCTCGCCAGGCCCAACCTCAAGCACCCACTGGAACACTGCGACCGGCAGTTGCAACAGCGGCCAGCGACGCAAATGCATTTCGCTGACAACTTGCCGCCGCAACTCATGTTCTCGCATAGCCTCATTCCCCGCCAGTGGATTCCGGGCCAGACCTATTCAAACAAGCGCGAAGCCGCAATGCCGGTAAAATCGATCTCGGCTAGCTGCCATCGGACATGGCCGCAACAATGGGCAGCTATCCCTCGTTCACTCCCCAAAACCTGCCGTTCCGGACCGTCCAACAAAGTTGCCGCTTCAATCTTTGATCGGCCCATATGTCAACGGGTCCCTGGTCCAGGATGGACCGAGGTGGAAATCTTCGCTTGCCGACGGTACCGGGCCATCAGGTTGGGAGGCGACATAAGGAGGGCAGGGCGGCTCCACCTCTGCCTTCGTTCGCAGGACTTCGCCCATTGCACCCGCCCTTCCGCGGAGAATGCGGACCAGCCACGACAGGGACAGGAGCATAACGCCAGCTCCTCGCCCAGCGAGGCAGTAATAGAGGCAACGCTGGTAATCGTCGCAGTCCGCCGAAAGAATGCCTGCCAGCCTTACCTTTGCCCCGGGTGTCTTTCTCTGGACCGCCTCCAGCACCTCGAGCAGTTCCTGCGCCGCGTAGTAGGCGTCGAAGGGCTCGACGCCCAGGCTGGCATTTGCCACCATTCGCATGGTCGGCAAGATCTCCTCTTCGACGGCGGCATCCATCAAGGTGACCTCGGGATCGAATTTGCCAAGATCGAATGAGGTACGCATCGCTTTCTCCTTCGACACTCCGACTGCGTATGTGCCGGACCAAGGTCAATGAGCGATCGAAGGGGTCTTCGATGCAGTCCGAAGCGAGGGGAGGGCGGCCCTTTGGTGGACACCGTTTGCTCGACCTCCCGCCGCAGCGCACGCCGATGAAGGATCAGGCATCGACAAGCCGCATTCCCGGGCAGTCCTCGATCACCTGCGGCCGCCATTCGCCGCGATCGGGGTGCTTGATCCAGATCTGGTCGGGCTTGTACTCCTCGCCATCGAGGAATTTCTCGCGGAAGGCCTCCCAGGTCTGCGATTCTGACATCAGGCGTTCGCAGAAATGCACCTCGTCGCTGACGGCGATGAACAGGCGCCTGAGCAGGTCGGGCGCCTGGGACAGGTCCACCACGCAGCTGTCGAAGCGGGTGGCGAAACTGGCCATCTGGTCGCGCAACCTGTCGAGAATATCGCCGACGCTGTCATAGCAGGTGAGCGCCAGCAGCACCTCTTCTTCGCATGCATCATAGGGGTGCCGCTGTTCCCGCAGGTCCAACAGGCAGAGTCGCGGAAGGGCTTCCTGCCGTAGCCATACTCCAGCGGGCCATGCGCCGAAGATCAGCGATGCGTCACCCAGCGTCTCGAAACCACGACCGAGATTCTTGCGGCCGAGCATTTGGGTGTTGCCCAGATCGATGGCCAGAATTGCCTCCTTTGCACGCAGCTTGTCGGCGATGATTTCGGTGGCAACGCTGGTAACACCGGTGCCGCCGGCAATGCTCTGGACTGAGATTATGCGCATTTGTTGATCCTCCTCGTGAATGTGGACTTGTGGGGATGTGTAATTGTGGGTCTGTGGGCGTCAGAGGCCGAAAGTGCAGATCGCGTAGCCGGGCGGCGCGAGGCGCTCGATCCGCGACCAGAAGGTGCTTTCCCCATTGGGCGCACGCCGGTTGGTCGGCACCGCAATCTCTGCCATGGGGCCGCGAACCTCGATCACCGTGCCGCAGTTGCTTTCGTCGCCGATCGCCAGGTTCCGCTGGAACTCCGCGATCCGCTCGCTCGCTGCCTCGAACCGCTCTTCGACCGCGGCAATCCGGCGCTCTTCCTCGTCGACGACCGCAGCGGCATCGGCAACGGTCGGCAGTCGATCCGGGTGAAACAGGTAAATCGCCGTGGTGTTGGACAGGCCGCCGAACAAACGCCCCATCACCTGGCTCCCGATATCGCCGGACCGTGAAATCTCCGAATTATCCATCAGGAGAGACACGAACCCCACCAGCGGCTCGCCTCCGCTGCCGTCGCAGATCGCCACTTCACCGCGCCATTGATGACGATACCCGGTGGGTCGGGTCAGGTGGGCAATGACGCGGTTGCGGAACATCCCGGTCCGCAGGTCATCGGCCGGGACGATGGTGCCACCGTGAGCCTCGCAACTTTCTGAGAAGACCTGCTGGCTACGGCGCGTGACAATCATGGCGTCGGTATTGCCGCGCTCCTTGAAGAGGGCATAGCGTGGGAGGTACGCCAAGCAACGCTAAGGACGAACAATACCGGAACGGCGTGCAAGGGCATCACCTGCGGAGGCCGATGATGCCCAGCTCTTGCCACATCCACGTAAAATCATAGGTAGCCATTGGCTCGCCGACCCCGGATTTTGCTGCGCCATTCTCTATATATTTGAGCCAGTCGGCCACTTTCGCCCGGCCAGCCTTCGTGCGGGCCAGAGCGCGCGGCGTCTTGTTGCCAAGGGCAGGCACCGCTTCATCAAGCGTTTTGGTATATTCGCGTGTCAGCATATCATGAACGATGCGCTCCATTTCGTCCGGCGGGATATCGAGCGGCTCTTCCTGCGGAGCGCGGGCGGCGTCATCAGCCATGAACTGGGCCAGAGTCCGGATTTCGGTCATAGGTGTGCTCACGCAATCACCAAGCCATTCGCCCATTTGCGCAATCGCTTTCTCCGCACGGGCGGCACTATTGACCTCAACGATCAGTTTGCGTCCCGCCAACTCGACATTGGCGAAGACGGGTGTGCCGTCCTCCATGGTCGTCACAAAAGCCTGCCCGCCTTTGGCCGTTCGTGGTTTTCTCTCCTTCGTCACCGGCACCAGCCAGTTCCAGAATGTGTCGCTGGCAGGCTCCAGCCATTGTGCCGCGTTCAGCCTGCGAACCACGCTCTTGCCGATCACGCCCTTGGCCAGGGGGAAGACGATGCGGTGGAACACAAGATCATCGCCATCGGCGTTGACCATATCCGGCATGGTGCCAGGCATGGCTTTGCCCAGACAATCGAGCAGCCACATGTTCGTGAACATCGGGCCTGATGCCCGTAAAATAGCATCCCGGTCGGTCTGGTTTAGTTCGGAGGTGTCCTTTGCATCGTCCGCAAGCCGGCCAAACGCGTCGATCAGTTGTAGGGCGCCATCAGCGCTGAACGGCAACAGCGCGCCCGAGATGCCATGGCGACCGTTCACATCGACAACCCGTGCAGCGATCTTGTCCCAGTTGACGAGGGTCTGTGTCGCGCCGTGTTCGCGGACCGTGACTGGCGCAACATCCCGCAACAGATCACGCAAGGTCATCGACTGACCGGGGACGACCTCGCTAACCTCATAGAGCGACATCATCGTATCCCGCAGCGCGCGCATATAGGCCTTGTTCGGCGCCTTCTCGTTCCAGCCTCGGCGCTTGAGATAGTCATCGACCAGATTGCGACCGTCAGGTTCCAGTTCCTGTGTCAGCAGATCTTCAAAGGCGCAGCCCCATAGCGGCCCTTGCCAATGATCACCGATGATCTCGAATATGGCGTCGGGTTCGAGGCCGGTCGCTTCACATGCCGGACCGAGATGCGCGGACAGCATTTCATCCATCGCCTCGTCCCACGGAGCACGATCCGCATATTTCATCAGCCCGGACAGATCGTGAGCAGATTTCAATCTGGACATTCAGGCAGGCCTTTCCACGCCAAGGCGGCGCATTTCGCGATAGATGGTGGATCTGCCGATGCCGAGTTGCCGTGCTGCCTCTGTCGGCGAGATACGGGCTTCGACCAGTTTGATGGCCGCATCCACCTTGGACATGTCGAGCGGCTGACGGCCAGGCTGCTTGCCCTTGGCGCGTGCAGCGGCGATCCCATCGCGGGTCCGCTCAGAGATTAGCCGCCGCTCGAAATGGGCGATAGCTCCGAACACATGGAAGATGAGTTCGCCGGCGGCCGACGAGGTGTCGATTTTTTCCTCAAGACTCAGGAGGGCGATGCCTTGGCTGCGCAAAGTTTCGACTGTGGCGAGCAGTTCAGTCAGCGAACGCCCAAGCCGATCGAGGCGGACCACGGCGAGCGTGTCACCCTTGCGGGCATAGGCGATCAGTTCGGCCAGTCCAGGCCGCTCCATGCTTTTTCCCGATATTACATCGGTGAACACCTTGATGGCGCCGGCATTCTCCAGTCGCATGGTCTGGCCCGCCACATCCTGATCGCCGGTGCTGACGCGGGCGTAGCCCAGAATGCCGCCCATCTATCGTGTCTCCCAAACGGTCGTTCTGTGGACGCTCTGAAGGGCGACCGCTTCACCCCGCCCATAGCCGTCCACATACTATGTCTCTTTACTCATGGCTGTCCATAGGCGCAGTTGACCTTTTGTGGACGGGAATCGGCATGACGAAGCGCAAGCATCAACTCCTGACCGAGAGCGAGCGCAATCAGATCCTTGCCATCCCGACCGATCGCGACCACTTGGCTCGGCTCTACACCTTCGAGCCTGCGGACATCGAGATCATCGGCGCGCGACGGGAACGACGGAACCAGTTGGGCGTCGCGCTGCAACTCGCGCTCTTGCGCCACCCGGGCATCACACTGGCGCAGTTGATACAGAACAGGGGAGCGATGCCCCATGATCTCGCCGCCTTCGTCGCAGAACAGCTTGGCCTGCGCGTCACGGATCTGGCTGACTATGCGGCGAGGGACCAGACCATGACGGACCATGCTCGCGAGCTAGCCGCGCGCTTGGGACTGCGAGGGCCGACGCGTGCCGATATTCCGTTCATGATCGAAGCGGCCACGAAAACGGCATGGGCGACCGACAAGGGGATGACGATAGCGACCGGTGTTGTCACCGCCCTTCGTGAGGCCCGGATTCTGCTGCCGTCCATCTCCACCATCGAGCGTGCCAGCAGCGCGGGGCGCGCGCGTGCCCGCAAGCAAGCCGCCTATGCCCTGATCGACGATCTCAGCGCTGAACAGGTCCACGCCCTCGACCAGCTCTTTGACGACGCCGGGGGCATGAGCCAGCTCGCTTCGCTCAAGACCATTCCCATCGCGGCAAGGCCCGATCATATCCGCCAGATTCTCGACCGCCTGCGGCAAGTGCGGAAGATCGGCATCTCCCCGGACGTGGCTGGCCGCATCCACGCGGACCGCTTCCGGCAATATGTCCGGGAAGGCCGTGCATCGCCTGCCTATATGATCGAGCGATACGTTCCCTCCCGGCGGCGCGCCACGCTGGTTGCCTTCCTGCTCGATCTTGAAGAGCAGCTGACCGACAGCGCTCTGGAGATGGCGGACAAGCTGATCGGCAGCATCTTCACCCGCGCGAAGAATGCCCAGGCGCGTAGCTATGCCGCCACATCGAAGAACGTGGCGCGGCTGATGCTGATCTTTCGCAGAACGATCGATGCGCTGACCGATGCGGTCGATACTGGCGAAGATCCAATTGAGGTCCTGGACGCATCGGTCGGGTGGAACACCCTGATGAAGGCGAGGCCGGAAGTGGCGAGCATCGCGGAAACCGCCAACCTCGATCCGCTGACGGTCGCGGCCGACCGCTATGCGACGTTACGCAAGTTCGCCCCCGACCTGCTTGAGACGCTCCAGTTCAGGGCCGGAAAGGGCAGTGCGAAAACGATCGCTGCCATCGAAATGCTGCGCGACCTCAACAGGTCGGGCAAACGCGATCTTCCTACCGACGCTCCGATGCCCTTCCGTAAAGAATGGCGAAAAATCGTCGTTGGCGATAACGGCAAGATCAACCGGCGGCTCTGGGAAATCGCAACGATCGCGCATCTGCGCAACAAGTTGCGTTCGGGGGATGTCTGGGTGGAGCGATCGGCGGGATACCGCCAGTTCGACAGCTACCTGCTCAGCGAACCGAAGGCGAAGCCAATCGTGTCGGCTCTTGGTCTGCCACCCACAGCCAGCGAATGGCTCGAACAACGGGGCCGCGAACTGGACTGGCGACTGAAGAAATTTGCCCAGCGCCTGAAGCGCGACGCTCTGGAGGGTGTGCGGTTCCGCGACGGCCGCCTCCAGATATCCCCGGTTCGCACGATCGCGATGCCCGATGCCGAAGCGCTGGCTGACCGGCTCGATGCGATGATGCCCCGCATCCGCATCACCGAGCTGCTGCATGAAGTGGCGCAGGAAACCGGCTTTCTTGCTGCATTCACGAACCTGCGCACCGGCGAAGCGTGCCCCAACGAAAACGCGCTGCTCGCCACCATCCTTGCGGATGCCACCAATCTCGGCCTGTCGCGCATGGCTGCCGCGAGCCAGGGCGTGACGCGCGACCAGCTCCTGTGGACCCATGACGCCTATATCCGCGACGACAGCTACTGCGCGGCGCTGGCCGTGCTCATCAACGCGCATCACCGCCTGCCATTCTCGCGCGTATGGGGCGACGGCACAACGTCCAGTTCCGATGGCCAGTTCTTCAGGGGCGCGAAGCGCGGTGCATCGGGCGGCGATATCAACGCCCGCTATGGCGTCGATCATGGCTTCAGCTTCTACACTCATGTTTCCGACCAGCGTGCGCCTTACCACGTCAACGTGATCTCTGCCGCGACGCATGAGGCACCCTATGTTCTCGACGGCCTCACCAGCCACGGCACCGATCTGAAAATCGTCGAGCATTACACCGACACTGGCGGGGCGACCGATCATGTCTTCGCCCTGTGCGCGATGCTGGGATTTCGCTTCTGCCCGCGCCTGCGCGACTTTCCAGACCGGCGCCTCGCGCCGATCGCGCCGGTTAAGGCCTATCCGGCCATCGCCCCGCTAATGGGCAAGCGTATCCGCACCGACATCATCGCTGAACAATGGGATGACGTGCTGCGCCTCGTCGGCTCGATCAAGGCCGGCCATGTCGCGCCATCGGTCATGCTGCGAAAGCTCGCCGCGTACGAACGGCAGAACCAACTCGACGTCGCGCTACAGGAAATCGGCAAGATCGAGCGAACCCTGTTCATGCTGGACTGGCTGGAAAATCCCGATCTGCGCCAGCGATGCCATGCTGGTCTCAACAACAGCGAACAACGCCATGCCCTGACGCAGGCAATCTACACCTTCCGCCAAGGCCGGATCATCGACCGCAGCCATGAGGCGCAACAATATCGGGCATCCGGCCTCAATCTAGTCATCGCCGCGATCGTCTACTGGAACACGATCTACATGGATGCTGCCGCCCAGCATCTACGATCAACCTCGGTCGCGGTGCCTGATTATCTGCTCGCCCATACGTCCCCCGTGGGTTGGGAGCATATTGCCTTCTCCGGCGATTTCCTCTGGGATCGCGCAGCCGCTTCCGCTGGCCGCAAGGCCCTCAATCTCCCGCCGGATAGCCGCGTCGCATAAGCGTTCGCTGATTGTTCGCCCTTAGCGTTGTTTAGCGTACCATCCACGCTATGCCCTCAAAAGGGATAATCTGTCGTCCCGAGAGGCGATCATCACGGCAATCGTGGCGAAAACGCTGAGCGTCAGGCCACCTGAAACATCTGAAGGACAACCGATGATGCTCTGAAATTGAAAGGGGGCCCCGCGCCAACGGGACCCCCTTTAACGCATCCTGTTGCCAGAGCGCCAAGTTCACCTCGCTTTCTAGCAACAGACCGAATGGCAAACAAGCGCTTCTGCGCGCGATGAAACGCGCCCGAACGCTGCCAAGAATCGCCGCACCAGCTGGTGCATATGAAAGGGAGGTCAGCGACGCAGACATGAAAAACCCGGGCAGCGCCCGGGCCTTTCGAAGGAAGCTGTAATTTGCCGCGCCAAAGCGTGGCGAGAGACACCGGCAAGCTACCTGCTCCCTCACAACTTGCAAGCATTTTTCGCAACGTTTGCGGGCAATGTTTTTTGTCTGTGCCGCACCTCAGGACTGAGGAAGCGAAGGGATGACTATTGTCCAGAATCAGGCAGCCTGGGAGGTGGATAGCCGCCGCCGGGGAGGGCCAGCAGCGATCGGCGCCTGTCTGCCAAAACTGGGGATGCTCGAGACCGAACAGCTGACCAAGATCGCCTTCATGGAAGACCCGGCAGATCGGGCAAGACATGCTGCGCGCGTCAGCAAGATGATGCGAGGGTTCGGACATACCGGGACCGAAAGTGCAGGCAGACAGCGGCGGCGCAAACTGCTCGATATCATCGAGACCTTCGTGAGAATGCCGCCCGTGACTATCGATGTTCCGAGGATCGTCTGGCGCGATCTTTACGATGCCGCCGCGAGCATCGCCGCCATGAATATCGACTGGGACAGCCGCTGCGGCCCCCTCATCGCCGCCTCGAACGACCATCTCAAATGCCGGATAGGATGGACCGCCGCGCGCAAGAACATCAGGCGCCTTGCCGAATACGGCCTGATCATCCCCTATTGCCTCGCGGGCAACGGCAAACGATTTCTTGGATCACGAGACAGCCTGGATCGCTCTGACGCCTCAGGATGGTCGCTAGCCCCGCTGCTCCTCCTCGAAGATTACCTCACACAGCTCGCCGCCACCGAAAAGGCCCTGGCCGAGCAGAACCTGATCCTGCCCAAGGAGATTCGAAAGGCAACAAGCAGCGCCTACCGGCTGCTGCGGCCGTTCGAGCAGGGCCACCCCTGGGCTGACAAGGCCAGAAAGAAGCTCGATGCGATCGCTGCGGCGCGGCGCATATACCAGAGGCGGAAAGGATCCATGGACGCGATCGGCGTGCTCGGCCGCCTCGCCGAGGTCGCAACGCGGCTGCTTGATCGGTTGTCAGAGCGCATATCGCTCGGCGAGATTGCGTCGCTGACACCTTCCGGGGACACTAGGGTGCGCCGGGATGGCCACCATCAATACAGTCCTGAAGAAGCTCTTGAATCTGTATCCGGCTTGGCGGAGGGCGCTTGCCGACGGGAACCTGATGACGTTCGAACCACGCCTGATGCCGACAGGGTGAAGCAAGAAACAGCCGATGCTTGTCAGAACGCGCTGGTCTCTGCCGACACGAATGATGTCTACGGCATCCAGCGATCGGGGTTCGTTTGGGCCGAAGCCTCTGCCCTCTTCCCTTTCATCGACGGTATGGTCGAAATCGCGAGACGGCCCGGCCTGACCGAGCTTCACGCGGTCGCTCGCGTCTGCCAGATAGGTCAGGCTACAGCCGCTCGGGCAAGCGCCATGCTAGGGACAGAGATCGCACTCCTCTGCGCGCTAATCACCGGGCATCACCTGGCCAACGGACAAATCCGCAAGACCCCCGATGCATACATGCAAGCACTGGTGCGGCGCGCCCGCAGCGGTGAGCTCAATCTCGGCCACACGCTGCTCGGCCGCAGAAAGGCAGTATTCGGCCAGGGGGATACAAGGGCTTCGAATATGCGTATCTCTGTTCGATCATCGATGCACTAGGTCCGACTCATGAAGCAGGAAGCCCTTATCGCTTGGACATCGCTCTACATCGGCGTGGGAATGATGGCGCTGATCTGCGCAGTGCTCTCAGTTGTCGTCACGGCTGACGACTGGCGGAGTGGCAGGTGGCGACCCACGCACCAAACGGGGCTCCAGAAAGCTCTGGTCATCCCGAAGCTCTGGCTGCGCTGGCAGCTCAACTACCTCAAGGGCGCGCCAGTCATCCTGGCAATCAGCGTGTACTATGCTTGGCACGTCGGTTTCTCAGTGTTCTGGGACGTCTGATCGTCCATCGAATGAGGCAAGCATTACCCTGCGAAACGGATTGGGCGCGGGAAGTGCTGCCGAAGTCAGCGACACGCCGCCGGTCGAATTCGGAATGCCAATTGAGCCCATGATCGTACGCACATAGTTGCGGGTCTCACGAAACGGCGGGATACCGCCAAATTGGTCCACGCGTCCCGGGCCTGCATTATAGGCAGCCAGTGCAAGCTCCCATGTCCCGAAGCGATCCAACTGCTCGCGCAGATACCGCGCGCCGCCGACAAGGTTTTGCCGCACATCCCAAGGGTCGGTGACACGCAGATATTGGGCCGTACCGGGCATAAGCTGAGCCATGCCCATCGCACCGGCACTGCTTCGGGCGAAGGGACGATATCTGCTTTCCTGCGCCAGCAAGGCGTCAAATAGAACAACGGGCACGCCGGCATCGCAAGCGACGTCGACGATCAGGTTGAAATAGGCGGTCCGGCGAGCCTGAGCATCGCCGCTGATACCATATCGCGGGAAGAAGCTGCGGGACTGGCAGAGTGGGTCATCCTGCGAAGGGCGGAATGGTGAAGAAGCAGGGCTCATGAATGATGCACCTGCCCGCATCCACGAAGGAACAGCGGGACGCGCGGCATAGGGATTGATCGTGAAGCTGTGAGGGACCAACTCAAAGTCGCCGTGCAACTCTGGTGAAAACGCATCCACTGGAGCCGGAGGCACTTCCACTGATTGCTCGAGATCGACCGCCCCGCGCAACTGTGGGCGGAGCACAGCAAAATCCGGTTTTGCCTCTGGCACAAACACGTCGAGCATGGCTTCGCGCGCCGATGATGGCGTCGGCGTCAAAGCGACCAGCAAAAATAGAAGATTTTTCATGACCACACCTTTCGGCGTGGTTCGGATATCGCCCCACTTTTCTAAATGAACAGGCGGCGCATGGCAATCGCCCAGAATCTGGCATCGCACAGACGAAAGCGGCGTTGGCCATCGCGAGCCGTGCCGGAGAAGGTCGGGTCGATCCAGAGGGGAAAGATGGTGAGGCTGAGCTGAGAGGAGCGAGTTTATGCTAGTTGCGCTCAAACCCACCCAGGAGACCATCGACATCGTTGCTGCGCTGAAGGGCCGTTGGCACGGTTCCTACGCGATGTGCATCTGCCCTGCGCATGCAGACCGAACGCCGTCACTTTCAGTCCGGCAGGGCGAGCGGGGTATTCTGGTCCACTGTTTTGCGGGATGCCGCAGCGAGGATGTCCTGCGCGAAATCGGTCGGACCAAACCGATCCTGAATTCCTCTGCCCCAAGCTATCAGCCAGAACGAACTGCGCCAAACGTCAGAAGGATATGGGATCAGGCCACGGAGATCCGCGGAACGCTCGGTGAAGTCTACCTTCGGTCGCGGCGGCTGCCAATCGACCTCCCCGACTTACGCTTCCATCCGCGGTGCCCATTCGGCCGCAAGCCTAAGACCACCTTCCGGCCCGCGATACTGGTCGGTGTCAGAACCGGGCACCGGATGACGGCCATCCAGCGGATCAGGCTGACCAACGACGGAACATGGCATGATGGCAAATTCATGCTCGGAAAGCCTGAACGGGGCGCGTGGGCACCGCAGTTCGAGGGCGACGTGCTCGCCATTGCTGAGGGCATGGAGGATGCGGCGAGCTATACTCAGATCAAAGGAGTCCCTTGCTGGGCAGCACTCGGGAATAAGCGTCTCGCGCTAATCAACGTTCCGGACCAAGTTGGCACCCTTTACATCGCCGCGGACAACGATGGTCCAGGCCGATACGCTGCAATGGCGGCAGTTGGATCACATAACATACCAGAAAGGCAGCTCTTGCGTGATCCGCCGCCAAGGCCTTTCCACGATTGGGCAGAAGCTCAGAGCCATATCCGTTAAATGAACATCAGGCTGAGTGTCGGCGATGAAGATCGGGCGCGAGGCACCGACAAACGCTGTAAGCTGTTGAACGAGCCATTCGGAAACATACCGCAAACTTGCCGGTCGAATTTCAGCATCGATATGCAGTTCCGACTTCCGCCGTCGAAGTTCATAGGCCACACCATCATAGAAAACGGATCGGTCCATTGAGGAACCCGTTTCAAGCAGTGCAGCGAAACTACGCAGACCGATTACTTGCATCTTTCCCACTACAAAGCTTGCGGGATTATCAATCGCGTCAATTCGATTTATGGCGAACCATTTGCCCATGAAATCTCGGATTTTCGGTGATGGGGCCAAAGGAAAACGCTATCACTTCAAGACACAGCTTGGTTTTATCCTGTATGTCAATTATACTGCCGCTGACTTCGGTTAAAATCCGTTGTCAACAGATCGCGCCGGTGCCCGAGAGGGTTTAATTCGGGAACACGGTGAGGAGCGGCTTTTGCTGATCCGAGTCCGAGGCTGTCCCTGCAACTGTAAGCGGCGAGCGCGATGCACATCGCTTCCACCTTCGGGCGGGAGCAGCCACTGGGCCGGACGCTAAGTCATGCGGGGCCTGGGAAGGCCGTGCATCAAGCTGTGACCCGCGAGCCAGGAGACCTGCCGGCGCTTGGTCGCTCTTGCTGCGGTCCAGGGGATGGCCATGGCACGGTAAACCTCCGTCTGAGCGACGAATCGATGTGACTGGGTCTTTCAGCGGCCCCGGCGCTGCGGGCGCGCGCCAGGAGAAAGCTGCTGACCACCTCACGTGGCGACTTGGTCTTGGTTCGTGGCGTCCGGACCGGAGACACCTGCAATGCAAATGTCATATAGTGCCTGACGTTATGGCAATCCGCCGCTTGGTCACCCTCAAGAAAGACAATGACCATTTGGTCGTAGAGGTAGACCTCGATGGGCCGATGCCGATTGGCCTTGTGGTCCATAAGGGCGAGCGCGACGCTACCATGCGGCTACTCATGGCGAAGAGTGGCAGCGCAATCGACAAACCCGGAAGAGTTTGCAGATTTCAACCCGATCAGTTGGGCTCTGCTGAAATGCTTGTCGATGAGCTTCGCGACAGGCTCCGCCGGATCGCTTCGAAACCCCTTAGTCTCAAGCAGATTGAGAAGCTGTTGTCGCTCACCCCCGCCGAACGCAACCGGTGGTCGAAAGATGGCCGACTGCAAATTTCCGGGACATCCAAAATACGCCGAGGGGACAACCTCATTTCGCTCGCGACCTATAATGTGGATGCGGTGGAACGGTTGCTTGAAAATCCTGCCATCGTTGAGGCTTGGCGTCGTTCCGATGCCAGTCGTTAAGGGATTGGCTTTCGGGCGACTTTCGACTAGTGGATCAACGTCAACGGTTTAAGACCGTTGTCAACAGATCGCGCCGGTGCCCGAGAGGGCTTAATTCGGGAACACGGTGAGGAGCGGCCTTGGCTGATCCGAATCCGAGGCTGTCCCTGCAACTGTAAGCGGCGAGCGCGATGCACATCGCTTCCACCTTCGGGCGGAAGCAGCCACTGGGCCTTACGCTTGTCCAAGCGCGGCCTGGGAAGGCCGTGCATCAAGCTATGACCCGCGAGCCAGGAGACCTGCCGGCGTTTGGTCGCTCTTGCTGCGGTCCAGGGGATGGCCATGGCACGGTAACCTCCGTCTGAGCGACGAACCATTGCGGCTGGGGCCGCAGGGTTAGTCCTGCGCGGGTGAATTGTGCCCACTCGCGTTGGCCTGGCCGACCGTTCGTGCGCTCTCCCGACTCGCCTTGGGAGTTGATGGATCCGGTTGCCCCTTTTCGTCGCGCAGTTGCTCGGCACCAAGGGGGTATCCCGATGAAGAAACCTGTTCTCGTATCCACGTTTGCGCTGGCGCTAGCCAGCTGCCCGGCCTTCGCGCAGTCGAACCCGGGACAGCCTACAACCAATGACAGCGGAGAAACCATTGTCGTGACGGCGTCACGGTCCGGTGAGGCCGTGGCCGTAAACAAGCTCGGTGCGTCGGTGACGGTACTGGACAGCGAAGCGTTGGAGCAGCGCCAGACCCGGATTGTTTCGGACATTCTGCGCGATGTGCCGGGCGTTGCCGTGAGCCGCACCGGCGCTGCTGGCGGCCTCACCCAGCTCCGGCTTCGCGGCTCCGAGGGCAACCACGTCCTCGTTCTGATTGACGGTATAGAAGCTTCGGACCCGTATTTTGGCGAGTTCGATTTCGCCACTCTCATTGCCGATCCCGAAGCCCGCGTTGAAGTCCTGCGAGGGCAGCAGTCCTCGCTTTACGGTTCGGACGCGATCGGCGGCGTTATCCAGTATCTGACATTGACCGGGAAGGAGGCTCCGGGGGTCAGCTTGCGCGCAGAGGGCGGCAGCTTCAACACCTTCACCGGAAGCGCGCGTGCTGGCGGAGTGTCTGGCGATCTCGATTATGCTGTGTCTGGCGCTTACTATCACACCGGCGGCTATCCCACGGCACGAAATGGCAGCAGGGATGTCGGCTCCGACATCGCAGGCCTTTCGGCCAAGCTCATCTGGTCGCCGTCCGAAACCTTCAAACTGACCGGCGTTGCCCGCTACAGCTTCACGGAAGCCGATACCAACAACAGCGAGAACAATCCGGCGAGCCCGCTATTCGGATTCACCGTCGACAGCCCCGGCGTGTTCTTCAGAAACAAGGCCTTCTATGGTCTTGTGAGAGCTGAACTGATCGGGCTCGACGGCCGCTGGACGAACGCAGTGACAGGGCAAGTCGCGTTGAGCGAGCGCAAGGGCTTCGACGCTGCGGGCTTCGATTACGGCAACAAGGGTAACCGCTACAAAGGCTCGTTCGAATCGAGCCTGCGGCTGGGCACCGACGCCATCCGGCATCGCCTGACCGCCGCAATCGACGTCGAGCGCGAAGAATTCCAGAACACCACACCGTCATCCTTCGCGTTTCAGGGAAAAAGATCGACCGACAATGTCGGGATTGTCGGGCAGTATGAACTGCTGATCAACGACGCATTCTCTTTTGGTGCATCGATCCGCCATGACGAAAATGATCGCTTTGATGACCCCACAACTTGGCGGGTTCAAGGCAGTTATTCGCTCCCGACTGGTACCCGTGTTCGCGGTGCCTATGGAACGGGGGTCAAGAATCCGGGCTATTTCGAGCTCTATGGATTTTCCGATGGCCGCTATATTGGCAACCCTAACCTGAGGCCCGAGAAGTCGGAAGGGTGGGAAGCCGGCATCGAGCAAAGCTTCAGCGATGGCAAGGCCACCATAAGCGCGACCTATTTCGATAGCCGCCTGAAGGACGAAATTTTCACGACCTTCCCCGCTCCGACCTTCATAGCGACGCCATCAAACCGTGCAACTTTGTCGAAACAGCATGGCATTGAGGTGGCCCTTGCCGCCCGTCCAATTCCCCAGATCAGGCTGGACGCCGCCTACACATGGCTTCATGCGCGAGAAAACGGCACAGTCGAGGTGCGTCGCCCCAAGCATATCGGCAGTTTCAACGCGACAGTGTTCAGCAAGGATGAGCGCTTTTCGGGTACGTTGACAGTGCGCTACAACGGGCGTCAGACCGATGTCGCGTTTACAAATCCAAGCTTCATTCCGGTGCGCGTGTCCCTGAGGGAATATGTACTGGTTAACCTGAATGCCGAATACAAGTTGCGCCCCAACATTTCGTTGTTTGCGCGCGTAGAAAACCTCATCAACGAGCAATACGAAGAGGTGTTCAGTTTCGCCACTCCGGGCCGCGCAGGCTATGGTGGCGTTCGCGTCCGCTTCTGATGTTCCGCAAGGCGCTCTGCCTCCTTTGGATGATCTCCGTGCTTCCGGCTCTGGCCGGTTGCACGGAGCCGTCTGGTAGTCGCAGCCAGGCGGCAGCAAAGCCAGTCCATGTCATGTCGATGAACCAGTGCACGGATCAGCTTGTCCTGGCATTGCTGCCACCTGAGCGGATCGCGTCGGTCACTTGGCTGTCGCGCGATCCCGACGGCTCCCTCATGTTCCGCGAGGCTGCGCGTGTCGACATCAACCATGGAATGTCGGAGGAGGTCCTGCGCCAGAAGCCGGACCTGGTTATTGCCGGGGCATTTACGACGCCGGCAACACGCGGACTGCTTAAGCGATTAGGGTTTCCAATGATCGAGGTCGATCATGCGGAAACCTACGAAGATATCCGCAAGATAACCCGACAGGTCGCCAAGGCAGTAGGAGAGCCCGCTCGCGGCGAGGAATTGATCGCAAAAATGGACCGCCAACTGGCCGACCTTGCGCGCGATCCGGGCCCGCCGCTACGAGTGGCTGCGTGGGATGGTGCTGGCTTCAATGCAAGCACGGGGTCTCTCTATGACACTGTGCTCAAGACAGCCGGTGCGACCAATGTTGCCAACACACTGCAGAAGAGCAGCTACGGCAAACCGGATATCGAAATCCTGCTCCTTTCTGCTCCGTCCCTGCTGGTGAAAGGCGCCGGGGTAGGTCGCCGCCCGGGGCTTCGCGAAAACGTCGAGCGACACCCTCTAATCCGTCGCTACTGGGACGGTGACCGTACGCTGACGATCCGACAGGCGTACTACGTTTGCGGAACGCCGATGGTGACGGAAGCCGCGATGCAGTTGCGCAACGAACTTCGTTCAGCGGCTCTCCATGCCCGCTCTCCCCTTCCCTTTGCCGGTGGGAAATCGCTATGACCCGGTGGCTTGTTCCCATGCTGGTCAGTTGTCTGCTCGCCAGCGCTTTCGCTTCGGTGCTGGCTGGCTCCGTCTGGTTGACACCACGCGAAGCGTTTCAGGCGCTGGCTTTCGATCATGCGGATCTGGCTGGCCAGATCGTCACCCAGATCCGCCTGCCACGGGTTGTCCTTTCGATGGCCATCGGTGGCATCCTTGGCCTCTCGGGTGCCGTCATGCAGGGGCTGTTGCGAAACCCGCTGGCTGACCCCGGCCTGCTGGGCGTTTCGGCAGGTGCCTCGCTCGGTGCGGTCATCGCCATCTATTTCGGCTTTGCCGCCAGTTTTACCCTTGCCGCTCCGCTGTTTGGTCTGACAGGTGCATTCGTCACCACAGGCATTGCCTTCATCCTTGCGCGGGGAGGCGGTACCCTATCGCTCATCCTGGCCGGGGCAGCAGTCAGCAGCATAGCCAGTGCAGGCGTCAGTCTGGCGCTCAACCTCTCCCCCAATCCTTATGCCGCTTACGAGATCATGACCTGGCTGATGGGTTCGCTTGCCGATCGAAGCTGGGATCATGTCCGCCTTGCCACACCCTTTATCCTTGCCGGGGGTACGATGCTTCTGCTGACGGGCCGAGCTCTGGATGCTCTTGCATTGGGTGAAGCGCAGGCTGAAAGCCTGGGGATTGCGGTTTCACGAACGCGCATGCTGGCGCTGATCGGTACGGCCCTTGGCGTCGGAGGCGCAACCGCCGTATCCGGAACGATCGGTTTCGTAGGCCTGATTGCGCCTCACCTTGTCCGGCCTCTGGTCGCCCATCGTCCAGGCAAGGTGCTCATCCCGGCCATGCTGGTTGGAGCCGTTCTGGTAACCCTCGCCGACATCGCGTCGCGCACATTGGTATTCCGGGGCATGCCGCTAAATCTCGGGGTGTTCATCAGCCTGATCGGGGCACCGTTCTTCCTGTGGCTGGTCCTTCATGTCCGGAGACGCACCGCATGAGCGCGCTGCACTTTCATGGTGTTTCGGCGCGCCGGGGGCAGCGTCTGGTCCTTGACGGGATATCGGCGCGTGTTCCATCGGGCCATCTGACTGCTGTGATCGGCCCCAATGGCGCCGGCAAGAGCACCTTGCTGGACATCACATCGGGCCTCAAACGCCCGGTGCAAGGTTCGGTCGAACTCGATGGCAAGGACCTCCACCGCCTTGGCCGCCGGGAACTTGCCAAGTTGCGTGCCTATCTGCCGCAACGTGCGGGGGTTGATTGGCCGATCACCGTAGAGCGCGTGGTTGCGCTCGGGCTGACTCCGGCGCTGCCAGCATTCGGCACCATACCGTCCGCTCTGCTTCCCGCCATCGACGATGCACTGCTCGCCTGCGATCTGCTGGGTTTGCGGGATCGGCCAGCCACGCAATTGTCGGGTGGCGAACTGGCGCGGGCAATGCTGGCCCGCGCGATTGTCGGCGATCCAGCGCTTCTGATCGTTGATGAACCAACCGCGGGTCTGGATCCACGCCATGCCATCGATGCCGTCCAGCGTCTCAAGGCCCGGACCACGGCCGGGTGCACGGTTGTCATGGCGATCCACGATCTTGATCTGGCCTTGGCCTTCGCGGACTCGATCCTCGCAATCCGCGATGGGCGATTGCTTGCACACGGTCCGACGCACGAAGTCGTCACCGAAAGCCTACTCACCTCGCTCTATGACGTTCCGGTCCGGTTATCTCGTGACGGGGACGGCATTTCCGTCCGCTTTCTCAAGTCCGGGGTATCATCATGAACCAGATTTCCTTTGACGAACTGGCACGTCTCGCGTGCGACCCTGGCCATGGCTGGAGCATCGGCACATTCGGTGCGATCGGCGAATTCATTCGCGACGAGGATGAGCCGGCCACGGTTCAAAACGACCGCGACAATATCGAAATCGTGACCGCTCGCGGTGCCTTGCGGATCAGGCATTCGGATAGCTTTGAATGCCTTGCCTGGGATAGCCTGTCCTCTGATGGCGAAAGCTGGGGTCATGCAATGGCGCTCTGCGCGCCTCTGACTGGTTCGGTCGATCGGGCTGTCGTATCTTTGGGCGCCGATACCGACGCCATTCGCAGGGAAGACCAGTCGAGCCGCCTGTTCGACATGGGCGTTTGTAACGGCACCATAAGGATGTGCGCCCGCACTGACGACGAAGCGCTGATCGGGGCTCTCGAGGCTCTTGAAGGTCAGGACCTGCTGTCTTCGCCAACAGTCATGGCCGAGGTTCTGCGTGCGCAGCCCCACCGGGTCATGCTCTCGCCTGCCGGACGGATCGAAGTCTTCCAACCGATTCCGCCTCCGGATGGGAAATCGCCGGAAGGCCCGCACACCCATCTGCTTGCCAAGCTTATCGGGAAGGGTCGGCCACATGGCGCCAACGTCCCCATTCCGGATGGCTATCAGTCGATCCTGAACATTCACCCTCGCTCACCTTGGCGGAACGCACTGGGTGAACGGCACGATTTCGTGCCCGATACGGACACCGCCTTTTCACCTATGCTTGAACGCTTTGGCCTTGATCAGGATCGTGCCGTGGACGCACATATCCGCACCGCTGTGGCTGAAGGCGCAAACCCTGAATTCTTTGATTGGCCCGACACACGGCGGGGCCGAACGAAAGCCCGCATCGTCCTGCGCCGTCTTGCCGCTGCCGGTCACGAGCACGTGGGTCCCTGGCGCGTCTGGTTCGACCGCGCTCCCGTTGAAACCGATGAAACGGAACAGTGAGGTTGCGCCTGCAATTTCAGCGCGAACTTTGATTGGCATGATCGAAGTTTGGGTCTAGAGATATTCAATGATGATGCGGGTTTGCCCGTGCCATCGATGATCGCGCCGGTGCCCCCAACGGGGCTTAATCGGGAATGCGGTGCGGGAGCGTAGCTCCCAAATCCGCGGCTGTCCCTGCAACTGTAAGCGGATAGCGCGATGCACATTTTTCCTGCGCGTGCAGGAAAAGCCACTGGACCGCGCATGAACGCGCATCTGGGAAGGCGTGCATCAAGCTGTGACCCGCGAGCCAGGAGACCTGCCGGCGCTCTGGTCGCTCTTGCCCGGGTCCAGGGGATGGCCAAGGCACGGTACTCTTCCGTCTGAGCGACGAAGCTGTGCGGCTGGGGCTGCACGGCCGCGTGGTTTCGGGCGTCTGTCGCGCCAGCCCGTTGTCGCGCGCCGACCGGACCTGTCCGGCAAGCCCTGCCCGGTGTCGCTCTGGCGCGCGGAGGAACTGCCATGTCGGACCTGTCAAAGGTACCCGTCACGATCATCACCGGCTTTCTGGGTGCCGGTAAGACCACGCTGATCAGCCACCTGATCCGCAACGCTGGCGGACGCCGATTGGCTGTGGTCGTCAATGAATTCGGTACTCTGGGGGTGGATGGGGACATCCTACAATCCTGCGCCATTCCCGATTGCCCGGCGGAAAACATCGTCGAACTGGCCAACGGCTGCATCTGCTGCACCGTGGCGGACGATTTCATTCCCACCGTAGAGCGCCTGCTCGCGCTTGATCCGCGCCCTGACCATATCCTGATCGAGACATCAGGGCTGGCCCTGCCCAAGCCCTTGCTCAAGGCCTTCGACTGGCCGGCAATCCGCAGTCGCATCACGGTGGATGGCGTCCTTGCGCTGGCCGATGCCGAAGCGGTTGCTGCCGGACGGTTTGCCCCCGATCTTGCAGCGCTGGAGGCCCAGCGCGCCGCAGACCCGGGGATCGACCACGAAACCCCGCTGTCCGAAGTCTTCGAGGACCAGCTTGCCTGCGCCGATCTCGTTTTGCTGACCAAGGTTGATCTGGCCGGACCTGACGGAGTCGCTGCCGCAAGGGCAGCCATTGCGGCCGAAGCACCCCGCCCCGTGCCTGTGATCGAGATAGCCGAAGGGATTGTCGACCCTCGCGTGATCCTTGGACTTGGAGCTGCCGCCGAAGACGATATCGCTGCCCGGCCCTCGCATCACGACAATGAGGATGATCACGAGCACGACGATTTCGACAGCACCGTCATCGCGCTCGGCGAGATTGCCGATCCCGCCGATTTGGTGGCGCGTATCGAAACGCTCGCCCGCGACCATCGCATCCTGCGGGTAAAAGGCTACGCTGCCGTGACTGGCAAGCCCTTGCGCCTCTTGGTGCAGGCCGTCGGGTCGAGGGTTCGTCACCAGTACGACCGCCCATGGCGCCCCGATGAGCGGCGCCAGACCACCCTGGTCGCCATCGCCGAGCATGACGATATCGACGAGCCTGCCATTCGCGCGGTGCTGGCAGGCTAAGCTAGGCCGTGCACGTCATCTTTCGCGAAACGCATGGGATGGAGGAAACGGCCATCCCACAGGATCTGGGGCAGGAGCCTGCGGATCTTGTCGTCCTGTCCTTCTCGGACAGCGATCTTGGTGCGTTCGCGGAAGGCTGGCGCCAGGCGCAAGCGGCGGATCCGGCATTTCCTTCGTTGCGGCTCGCCAATCTTGCCGCGCTGATCCACCCTTTGTCGGTCGACACCTATATCGAAAAGACATTGGCCGGGGCAAAGGCCGTGCTGATCCGGCTGATCGGCGGCACGCCCTATTGGAGCTACGGCCTTCAACAGGTCGAGACCCTCGCCCGATCGCGCGGGATTGCGCTTGCTGTCCTGCCTGCCGATGGTCGGCCGGATTGGCACCTCGACAGTGTCTCCACGCTTCCTGCCGCCACGCTGGCCAAGCTTTGCCAGTTGTGTGACGAGGGCGGCGCGGCAGCGGCGCGCGCGGCCCTGGCCGCTCTCGCGCACGCCGCAGGGCTTGGCGTCAGCACTGTGACGCAATGCACGGCTTTGCCGGCAACTGGCGGATGGCACCCCTCCTGCGGGATCATCGATCCTGCCAGCTTCAGGCCCAATGCGGATCGGCCGCTGATCCTGATCGTCTTCTACCGTGCGTACCTCGCCGCACACGACCTGCACCCGATCGCCGCGCTTCATTCCGCGCTTGAACAACGCGGCTTTGACGCGCTCTCGATCTTCGTCCCCTCGCTCAAGCCCCCTGAGGTCAGGGCACAGGTGGATCGCTGGGTGCGTTCGCTGGCGCCTGCAGCCATCGTCAATGCCACGGCTTTTTCAGCGCGGGGCGAGGATGGCGGAACGCCGCTCGACGGGGGGGGCGTTCCGGTCTTCCAGATCGCGCTTGCCACCGCACCGCGCGCAGGATGGGCGCGCACATCGCGTGGCCTCTCGCCGGCTGACCTTGCCATGCATGTCGTACTCCCCGAGATTGACGGGCGCATCTTTGCAGGCGTGTCGAGCTTCAAGGAAGCGGGCGAACGCGATCCGGCACTCGGCTTCGCTCCCTATTCGCACCGCGGCGATGACAACCGGATCGCAGCGGTCGCCGACCGCGTGGCGCGCTGGATCGGGCTGGCCCGCAAGCCGGCATGCGAACGCCGCGTCGCCCTGATCCTGTCGACCTACCCCGGCAAGGCCTACCAGATGGCGCACGCCGTGGGTCTTGACGCGCTGGCCTCAGTCGATGCGATTGTCGCCGATCTGGCAGAGGCCGGGTACAAGGTCAGCCGCCCCACCGATCTTGCCAGGCAGCTGGCGACCGAGCATCTGGTCTGGCCTTTGAATGCCTATCGCACTGCCATGTCCGCCCTGCCCGAGACGCTGCGGCAGGACCTTGCCTCGGCATGGGGAGAGCCGGAAGACGATCCGCTGGCTGTCGATGGGGCATTTCGCTTCCCGGCGCTCACGCTCGGCCAGGTGCTGGTGGCGCTTCAGCCCGAGCGGGGCGAGCCTATCAGTCGCGATGCAGACTATCACGACCTCTCGCGCTGCCCGCGGCACGCCTATGTCGCCTTCTACCTGTGGCTGGGCCAGCAGGGTACGGATGCGCTGGTCCATGTTGGCGCGCATGGTACGCTGGAATGGCTGCCGGGGAAGGCTGTAGCGCTGTCTGACGCTTGCTGGCCCGAAGCGCTGACACAAGCGATGCCGGTCATCTATCCCTTCATCGTCAACGATCCGGGCGAGGCAGCGCAGGCCAAGCGCCGCATCGGTGCTGTCACCATCGGCCATGTGCCGCCGCCGCTCGTCCCGACCGGAAGCGGCGCCGGGCTGGGCCGGATCGAGGCTTTGCTGGACGAATTCTCCAATGCCGACGGGCTGGACCCTGCCCGCCGGGACCGTCTGCAGAAATCCATCCGCGAGGAAGCTGCCGCGCTGGGGCTGGAGGCAGAGCTCGGCCTTGATACCGCCACCACTCTGGTCGAAGCGATCACCCGGATCGATCGCTTCGTCTGCGATGTGAAAGCCAGCCAGTTCGGTGACGGTCTCCACGTTTTCGGCCGCGGTGAACAGGGCGCGGCAGAGCGGAACGGGCTTCTGGCTGGGCTGGACGGCCGATGGATCGCTCCCGGACCATCTGGCTCGCCCCATCGCGGACGAACCGATGTGCTGCCGACGGGACGCAACCTCTACACGATCGATCCGCGCGCAGTACCTTCGCGCGCAGCGCATGCACAGGGCGTCGTGCTCGCCGAGGAGCTGCTCCGCCGCCATCTGCAGGATCACGGCGACTACCCGCGTGGCCTTGTGGTGGATCTGTGGGGTTCGGCCACCATGCGCACGGCTGGTGAAGAGTTTGCGATGGCGCTGCACCTTCTGGGGGCAAAGCCGATGTGGGACATGGCTTCAGAGCGCGTGACGGGGGTTGAGATTCTCCCACTCGCCATGCTCGACCGCCCTCGCCTCGATGTAACGCTGCGCGTTTCGGGCCTGTTTCGTGATGCCTTTCCCACCCTGCCCGCCTTGTTCGGTCAGGCCGTCCGGGCGCTGTGCACCAGGGACGAACCCGCCGACTGGAACCCTTTCGTTGCCTTGGCCCCAGCGCCGCGCGTCTATGGTCCGCGTCCGGGCCGGTATGGACTCGGGATCGGAGACGCGGCCGAAACCTATACCGATGATGCCCGGCGTGCGGCGGGCGAAGCATGGCTGGCAGCCTCCGACCACGCGCTGGATAGCGTTTCCGATTCCAGCACGGGAAGCGAGGCTGACCCCGATGGCATCCGTCTGCGAGTGGCCAGCGCGGACGCCTTCGTCCACCTGCAGGACCTGCCTGAAACCGACCTCTTGCTGGCCGCGGACTATGCCGGGCACGAGGCAGGCTTTGCCGCAGCCCAGGCGATTGTCGGAGGCAAGGCCGCACTCTATCATCTCGACAATCGGGACCCGAACAACCCGGCGGCCCGCACGCTGACCGAAGAAATTGCCCGCGTGGTCCGTGCCCGAGCCGCCAATCCAGGCTGGATCGCAGGAATGATGCGCCACGGCTTTCGTGGGGGCGCGGAACTGGCCGCGACGCTGGACCATCTTGGCGCTTTCGCACATCTTTCCGGCAGCGTGCCGCCGCAGCTGATCGACCTTTATCACGAGGCAACGCTCGGCCAGTCCGAAGTTCGCGCCTTCCTCGAACGCGAAAATCCCGATGCACTGGCGGCGATGGAAGCGCGCTTTGCCGCGCTGCATGCCGCGGGCCTCTGGCGCACCCGGCGAAATTCCATCCTGGCCAGCCTGCGGGAGGCACCATGACCGGATTTGCCGTCAAGGGCTGGTGCCCGGACGCATGGCACCCGATGATATCCGGCGACGGCCTACTGGTGCGGGTCAAACCCCGGCTCGGGCGGCTGACACGGGAGCAGGCGCTGGCCCTTTGCGATGCGGCCGCCACCTGCGGCAGCGGGCTGATCGACCTGACGCGGCGCGCCAATCTGCAGATTCGCGGCGTTGCCCAAGATCGCTGGCCCTTGCTGATCCAAAGGCTGATTGCGCTGGAATTAGTGCAGCCCGAGCCTGCACTCGAAGCGCGGCGCAACGTCCTTGTCGCGCCCGACTGGCAGGAGAACGACGACACCCACCGCATCGCCAACGCCCTGCTGGCCCGGATAGGCGAATGGCCCGATCTTCCCGGCAAGGTCGGGTTCGTCATCGATGCCGGCCCTGCCGCTGTGCTGACCGGCGCATCCGGCGATTTCCGTGTCGAACGCGGCACGGACGGCAGCCTCATCCTTCGCGCCGATGGTTGCCTCACCGGATCAAGCCTGTCTCCAGGCACGGAAGCGGACGCCCTGATCGCTCTCGCTCACTGGTTCGCCGCGAGCGGCGCCGCCGCAGCCGGGCGCATGGCCCGTTGGGATGCGGAACTTCCCGCATGGGCAAAAGGTGCGATCGCGCCTGCAATGGCTGAACCGGGCCATGTGCTTGGCACCGGACATCATCCATCGATCGCGCTGGCGTTCGGGCTGATAGAGGCTTCGGAGCTCGCCATCCTGCTCGAATCCGGTTCTGCTTCTGGACTGCGAACAACACCGTGGCGGCGGCTGTTGATCGAGGGGGCGGCGGCTGCCCGGACCCACCCGTCCACCGGCGCTAAACCTGATCCGCTGCCCCATGTGGAAGCCTGCCCGGGCGCACCATTGTGCGCACAGGCGACGGTTGAAACCCGTGCGCTTGCGCGCCGACTTGCGCCCTATGTCTCGGGACGGCTGCACGTTTCGGGTTGTGCCAAAGGCTGCGCCTGCTCGCAGGTGGCCGATGTCACGCTGACCGGACGCAACGGCAGGTTCGATCTGGTCCTTGCTGGCAAAGCCGGATCGCCTCCGTCCCGCTCCGGCTTGAGCGCCAGCGAAATCCTCGCGCATTTTGGAGCCGTCTGATGCCCCATGTCTATGAAACCGACGGGGCAGCGATCTATCGCCAGTCGTTTGCCACGATCCGCGCCGAAGCCGATCTCTCCCCTTTCGCGCCAGGCGAAGAGCAGGTGGCAGTGCGGATGATCCATGCGGCCGGGATGGTCGGACTTGCAGCGCATATCCGGTTCTCGTCGGGATTTGCCGATGCGGCACGCGCTGCGCTGGCCGGCGGCGCGCCGATACTGTGCGATGCGCGGATGGTGTCTGAAGGGATCACCCGCGCCCGGCTTCCCGGGAGCAACGCAATCATCTGCACGCTGCAAGATCCTGCGGTGCCTGACCTTGCACGCAAGATCGGCAACACCCGATCCGCTGCCGCGCTGGAACTGTGGCGGCCCATTCTGGCGGGTGCGGTCGTGGCGATCGGCAATGCACCAACCGCGCTGTTTCATCTGCTGAACATGCTGGAAGACCCCGCCTGCCCACGCCCTGCGGCGATCATCGGCTGTCCGGTGGGCTTCGTGGGAGCAGCTGAATCCAAGGCTGCCCTCTGGGCCGCTCCTCCTGCACCCTGCTGCGTCGTCGAGGGCCGCCTTGGCGGCAGTGCCATCACCGTGGCGGCCATCAACGCGCTGGCGAGTACGGCCGAATGAACGCCGGCACGAACATCGGCACCATTCACGGTGTCGGGCTTGGTCCGGGTGCGGCAGACCTGCTGAGCGTGCGCGCCGACCGGCTTGTACGCACGGCGCACCACGTCGCCTATTTCCGCAAGGCTGGGCGGCCCGGCCAGGCAAGGCGCATCGTGGAAGGGATGCTCCGCGCTGACGTGATCGAGTTTCCGATGGAATATCCGGTAACCACCGAAATCCCGGTATCCGATCCTCGCTACAATGCCTGCCTGTCGGCGTTCTACACGCACTGTTCGGAGCGGCTTGCAGCGATTTCGCAGCAGGGTGAGGACGTCGTCGTGCTGTGTGAGGGCGACCCGTTCTTCTACGGCTCCTTCATGCACCTCCATGCCCGCCTTTCAGGCCGCATACCGGTGGAAGTCGTCCCTGGCATCACGGGCATGTCTGGCGCCTGGACCGCGACGGACCTGCCGATCACCTGGGGCGATGATGTGATGACCGTGGTCATGGCCACGCTGCCGGAAGCCGAGCTTGCCCGCCGGATCCGCGAGACTGACGCGCTGGTGGTGATGAAGATCGGTCGGAACCTGCCCAAGCTTCGCCGCGCCGTGGCAGCCGCCGGGCGCATGGATGCGGCATGGCTGGTCGAACACGCAGCGATGCCCGGACAGCGCGTCACCATGCTGGCCGAGGCTGAGGCGGTGACCCCCTATTTCTCGATCCTGCTGATCCATGGTCAGGGGAGGCGACCATGACCGGGGAAAAGGACAAGGGTTGGCTAGCAATCGCCGGTCTGGGACCAGGAGACGAGGCACTCGTCACACCCGAAGTCACCGCCGCGCTGGCCGGGGCTACGGACGTGATCGGGTACATTCCCTATGTCGCCCGGATAGCTGCACGCGAAGGCCTGACGCTTCACCCCTCGGACAACCGGGTGGAGCTCGACCGCGCCGCTCTGGCGCTCGATCTTGCGGCGCAGGGCCGCAGGGTCGTTGTCGTATCGTCAGGTGATCCGGGGGTGTTCGCGATGGCCTCGGCGGTATTCGAAGCGCTTGAGGCAGGTCCTTCCCGCTGGCGGACGCTGGATATCAGGGTGCTGCCGGGCATCACCGCCATGCTGGCCGCCAGTGCACGGGCCGGGGCACCGCTGGGTCACGATTTTTGCGCGATCAATCTTTCCGACAACCTGAAACCCTGGGCCATGATCGAAAAGCGGCTGCGGCTGGCCGTGGAGGCGGACTTTGCCTTGGCGCTTTACAACCCCCGCTCGAAGGCACGTCCCGAAGGCTTCGCCCGTGCGCTGGCCTTATTGAAGGAGCTGTGCGGCGATGATCGCCCGATGCTGTTTGCCCGCGCCGTCACAACGCCGCAGGAAGATCTGCGCATCGTGCCGCTGGGCAAGGCGCACGATGAAATGGCCGACATGCGCACCACGGTGATCGTGGGATCAAGCCGGACGCGGATCATCGAACGTGCGGCAGGCCCTATCCTCTATACGCCCCGGTCCGTTGCGGAAGTGGCCTCATGACCAAGCCATTCCAGCACATCTTCTGCGCGACAGACCTCGATCCGGTCACCGATCACCGGGCGGTCGATCATCACGACCGGAAGCTTGAGCTGGCGCGCAGCGACAAGCTTTGCCTCGGCGCCCGTGCCACCGGCGTTCTTGCACACAACAAGGTCGATCATGTGAGACTGCATCAGCAGCCGATCACCTTCAGCCGTAAACGGCCCGCGATCGATGACAAGGTCGTGGGAGGGCAGGCCTGGGGGCGCAGCCGGAGGGTCAACAAAGCGCAGCAGGTAGTGATGCTGCGGCTGTGCGGCAAAGGCTTCCACATGCATTCGGCCCAGCGCGAGCAGGATGCGGCGCGGCGTGCCCGCAAGTTTGGCCACCGCAGCGGCAGTGTCTCTCACGCATGTCCAGCGATCGCCCGACCCGGCCTCCCATGCGGGTCTGGTCAAGGCGATATGGGCAATCCCGGCAATCCGCGCGGCCTTTATGGCATGTGCGCTCATAGTCGCGGCAAAGGGATGCGTCGCATCGACCAGATGCGTGATGCGATGGTCTTGGAGATAGGCCACAAGCCCCGCCACCCCACCAAAGCCGCCGACGCGGATCGGCACCGGCTGTGGCCGCGGGTTGTCGGTCCTGCCCGCGTAGCTGAGTGTCGTCGCAACCTGCGCTGCCGCAAGCAGGCGCGCCAGTGCGCTCGCTTCGGTTGTTCCGCCAAGCAGGAGAACATTCGGCATGGCTGACATGGACCCTCGCGCATGGTTGACGATCATCGGCATCGGTGAAGACGGCGTGGACGGCCTGTGCTCAGCGGGCCGGGCCGCGCTGGCCAGGGCCGAACTGGTCATGGGATCGGCGCGCCATCTAGCGCTGCTTCCCGCGCTTACCTGCGCGGTCTTCAAATGGCCAGTTCCCTTTGCCGACGGCATAGCCGAACTGCTGGCGCATCGCGGGCGGCGGGTGGTCATGCTGTCATCGGGCGATCCGTTCTGGTTCGGCGCAGGCGCAAGCCTTGCGCGCCATCTCGGTCCGGCGGAATGGGTTGCGCACCCCGCGCCATCGACCTTCAGCCTTGCTGCCGCCCGGCTGGGCTGGCCGATCGAGGAAACGGCCTGCCTCGGCCTGCACGCAGCGCCGCTGGACCGCTTGTGCCCCCATATCGCACCCGCCCAGCGCGCCATTGTCCTGCTGCGCGATGGCGATGCCGTTGCCACGGCGGCGCAATATCTGACCAGCAAGGGCTTCGGCCCATCGACGCTTCATGTGATGGAAGCGCTGGGCGGCCCCCATGAACGCCTCCGCGTGACGACCGCGCAAGCCCTGCCGTTCGCAGACATTGCCCATCCCGTTGCCGTGGGCATCGCGTTCGCCGGTTCAGGCAATGTCCTGCCCGTCACATCCGGCAGACCGGATGCGTGGTTCGATCACGACGGACAGATCACCAAGGCCCCGGTGCGCGCCCTGACCCTCTCGGCCCTCGCCCCGCGTGCCGGTGAATGGCTCTGGGATATCGGCACGGGTTCTGGGTCAATCGCGATCGAATGGCTGCTGGCTCATCCCGCCAACCGGGCGACCGCGTTCGAAGCCGATCCGCTACGGGCCGGCCGCGCCCGCGCAAACGCCAAGGCTCTGGGTGTAGACCGGTTGGATGTGATCAATGCCCGGATGCCCGAAGGCCTGCCGGAAGGCCCCCATCCGCATGCTGTGTTCATCGGTGGCGGCTTGTCCGACCCGCTGCTCGATGCCCTCTGGGCCCGGCTGCCTGATGGAACGCGGCTGGTGGCGAACGCCGTGAGCCTTGAATCTGAAGCCGCTCTTACCCGTTGGCATGGCGCAAAGGGCGGCAGTCTGCTGCGGATCGAACTGGCCGATGCCGTGCCCCTTGGCCAGCGGCATGGCTGGAAGGGGCGCTATCCCGTGGTACAGTGGAGCGTCACGCTATGATCGTGGCTGGCTTCGGCTTTCGGCGCGGCGCAGGCCTCGCTTCGCTGCGGGCGGCGCTGGAACTGGCGCAGGACGGGCTGCCCCCTATAACCCATTTGGCGACCGCCATCGACAAGACGTCTGCGTTGGTACCGCTTGCAGAGGCACTGGGACTGCCGATGACCGGCATCCCATCGGCGTCCCTGTCCACCACGCCTACGCCCACCAGCTCTGCCGCCAGCCTGAAGGCACGCGCGACCGGCAGTGTCGCAGAAGCCTGCGCGCTGGTCGCCGCTGGTCCGGGCGCCCGCCTTTTGCGCACGCGCCACATCTCGCCCGATCGCATGGCCAGCTGCGCCATTGCCGAAGGATCACAGCCATGACCGTCCACTTCATCGGCGCCGGCCCCGGCGCACCCGATCTTTTGACCCTGCGAGGGCGCGACCTGATCGCCGCCAGCCCGGTCTGCCTCTATGCCGGTTCGCTGGTTCCCGTGGCTGTACTCGATCACTGTCCGCCCGGTGCCCGCATCGTCAACACCGCGCCCATGACGCTGGACGAGATCATCGCCGAGATAGCGGAGGCTGACGCCGCAGGGTGCGATGTTGCCCGCCTCCATTCGGGCGACCTGTCCGTCTGGTCGGCAATGGGCGAACAATTGCGCCGCCTGCGCGCACTGGACATTCCGTTTACGGTCACGCCGGGTGTTCCCGCCTTCTCGGCGGCAGCGGCGGCTCTGGAAGCCGAACTGACCTTGCCCGAGCTCGGCCAGTCGCTGGTACTCACGCGCACGCCAGGGCGGGCCAGCGCGATGCCGCAGAGCGAGAGCCTCGCCAATTTCGCTGTGACGGGCGCGACTCTGGCTATCCATCTATCGATCCACAACCTCGCGCGGGTCGTGGCCGATCTTGCTCCCGCCTATGGCGCGGATTGCCCCGTTGCGGTCGTCTGGCGCGCCAGCTGGCCCGACCAGCGGATCGTCCGGGCCACCCTCGACACCGTCGAAACAGCCATCGCCGGCAGCATGGAACGAACCGCGCTGATCCTTGTCGGACGGGTGCTGGGGGCGGAGGACTTCGCACAAAGCAGCCTCTACGCCCACGGCTACGACCGGCGCTTCCGCCCACAGGATGCGAGCTCGCGCTTTGCAGGAGCCGGGGAATGAGCGTTTCAGGCCTGATGATCGCCGCTCCGGCATCGGGAACGGGCAAGACTACGGTCATGCTGGGCCTGCTGCGAGCGCTGGTTGAAGACGGCGCGGTGGTCCAGCCCTTCAAGAGCGGTCCCGACTATATCGATCCCGCCTTTCACCGCGCCGCCT
Organism: Novosphingobium subterraneum; assembly: GCF_000807925.1. Lineage (GTDB taxonomy): Bacteria > Pseudomonadota > Alphaproteobacteria > Sphingomonadales > Sphingomonadaceae > Novosphingobium > Novosphingobium subterraneum. Next base: position 252,137 of record NZ_JRVC01000001.1, read on the forward strand.
GCGGCCGTGCGTCGTTCAACCTCGATACTTGGGCCATGAATGGCGAGCTGATCGCTGCAATCGCGGGAGAGGCTGTTGGCGCGGACATGGTGCTTGCCGAGGCTTCGATGGGCCTTTTCGATGGTGTCGCGAGCCGGGGTGCCGTTGGCAATGGCGCCAGTGCGGACATTGCACGGACAATGGGCTGGCCGGTTGTGCTGGTGCTGGACGTGTCCGGACAAGCCCAATCCGCCGCTGCAACGGCGCTCGGTTTCAAGCATCTGGATGACACGCTGCCGTTTGCAGGCGTGATCCTGAACCGGGTGGCCAGTCCCCGCCATGAACGGCTGGTGCGCCGGGGGATGGAAGCGATAGGCATGCCTGTGCTGGGTGCCCTGCCCCGGCGCGGCGATCTCACCCTGCCAGAACGCCATCTCGGTCTGGTCCAGGCTGTCGAGCATCCCGATCTCGAGCGGGCGATATCGGACTATGCCGCATTTCTGCGTGCAAATGTCGATCTGAATGCCATCCGCCATGCCGCCAGCAGCAACAGCGCCCCGCCTCCGGCCCCCGGCCAACTGCCGCTTCCCCCTGCCCAGCGGATTGCCATCGCCCGCGATCCCGCCTTTTCCTTCGTCTATCCCCATGTGCTCGAAGGTTGGCGGCGGGCTGGCGCGGAGATCATGCCCTTCTCGCCATTGGCAAACGAGGCCCCTGCCCGCGATGCCGATCTTGTCTGGCTGCCGGGCGGCTATCCGGAATTGCACGCAGGGACCATCGCTGCAGCGACGAACTTCCTGACCGGCCTGCGCCATCACGCCAAGACCCGCCCGGTCCACGGCGAATGCGGCGGCTACATGGTTCTGGGCGAGGCCTTGGTGGACAAGTCGGGAGAACGGCATCGTATGGCCGGCCTGCTGGGGCTTGTTACCAGCTATGCACAGCGCAAGATGCATCTCGGCTATCGCCAGGCCGAACTGCTGGCACCGATAGCCGGACTGGCCAAAGGCAAAAGACTGCGCGGCCACGAGTTCCACTACTCGACGATCCTCGAGCAGACAGACGCAGCGCTGGCATGTGTAACCGATGCAGATGGCGTCGCGGTTGCCGAAACAGGCTCGTATCGCGGCCGCGTGACCGGAACCTTCTTCCACATGATCGCGAACGCATCGTGAAAGGGTTCGTATCATTTGTGGGTGCGGGCCCTGGCGATCCCGAGCTGCTGACCCTTAAAGCCGTTTCTCGTCTTGAGACAGCGCAGGTGGTCCTGTTTGATGATCTGGCTGCGGGACCGATCCTGGCCCGCGCGCGCGATGACGCTGAACTGGTAGCGGTAGGCAAGCGCGCCGGTCGGCCATCTCCAAGTCAGGCCGAAGTCAGCCGTCTTCTGGTGGACCATGCCCTGGCCGGGAAGCATGTCATCCGGCTCAAATCGGGAGATGCTGGCTTGTTCGGCCGACTCGAAGAAGAAATTGAGGCGCTTCGCCATGCGGGAATCTCGTTCGAGATCATTCCTGGCGTCAGCTCGGCGACCGCCGCAGCGGCAGCTGCCGCGATACCACTGACACGACGCGAGCACGCTAGACGCGTCCAGTTCGTAACCGGACATGGCAAGACTGGCACTTTACCCGAAGACCTCAATCTATCAGCGCTTGCCGACCCTTGTGCCACAACGGTCGTCTTCATGCCAAAGCGCACATTTCCGGCGCTTGCTGCGCAGCTTGTCGCGGCAGGACTTGCGGACGATACTGCAGCCTTGTTGGCAGAAAACATTAGCCGACCGGACCAAAGACTTACCAGAAGCACTATTGCCGGACTTGCTCGGTCACTTGCCGACGGCGGATCGGATGCAACCGCACTGGTGATCTACGGCCCCATGATGGAGGAGGCATGATCCACCTCCATCTGATCGGCATAGGCACCGGGAATCCCGACCACCTGACGCGTGCTGCAATACGCACAATCAACGCGGTCGATCTCATTCTGCTGCCCCGCAAAGGCGATGCCAAATCAGATCTCCTGGACCTGCGCCACTCCATCTGTGGCGCCGCATTGGCCTCACCGGTCCGCATGGCCGAGTTCGACATGCCCGTTCGCCGACAGGATGGCGACTACACGCAGGCCGTCGACGATTGGCACGATGCGATTGCAGCGATTTGGGCAGAGCAGATAGCAGTTCACCTTCCTGATGGTGGGCGGGTCGCGCTGCTCGTGTGGGGCGATCCGTCGCTTTACGACAGCACACTGCGTATTGCCGATCGGCTCCGGACGGCTGGGGTCGACCTAACTGTTCGCGTCGAACCCGGTATCACCAGCATTCAGGCTCTTACGGCTGCTCACGCCATCCCGCTGAACGCCTTGGCCGAACCTGTCACGATCACCACCGGCCGCAGGTTGCGCCGGGAAGGCTGGCCGCTGGGAGTGCACACGATCGTCGTCATGCTCGATTCCGGCTGCGCCTTCGAAGTCCTCGATCCTGCTGGCATCACGATCTGGTGGGGTGCCTATCTGGGCATGTCGCAAGAAGCACTGGTGCATGGGCCACTTGCCGATTCTGCGCCGCAGATTGCCGCGCGCCGCGCGGAACTGCGCGCTCGCCACGGCTGGATCATGGATGTCTACCTGATGCGAAAGGAACGAGCCGATGCCTGCTGACCGCGAAGAAGAAGCTGCAAGCGCAGATGCGCGCCATGCCGAGAAAATGCGCAAGATCCAGGCTGCGCGTAGCACCATGATGGCCACCAAGACCCGCGAGCAGGGGCTGCTGATCGTTCACACTGGCACGGGCAAGGGCAAGACAAGCGCTGCACTCGGTATGGTCGTGCGCGCAATAGGACATGGCATGAAGGTCGGGGTCGTCCAGTTCGTCAAGGGCGCGATGGCGACAGGCGAAAAGACGGTGTTCGACGCTTTCCCGGAAAATGTCGAGTTCAAGCCGATGGGTGAAGGTTTCACCTGGGATACGCAAGACCGGACACGCGATATCGCTTCGGCACGTACTGCCTGGGATGAAGTCTGCCGCATGATCGCCGATCCGGCTTACCAGATGGTGGTAGCCGACGAACTCAACATCGTCCTTCGGTATGACTACCTGCCCTTGGATGAGGTTCTTAAGGCGTTTGCCGCGAAACCCGAGATGAAACATGTCATCGTCACCGGACGCAATGCGCCCGATGCACTGATCGAGGCGGCCGATCTCGTCACCGAGATGACCATGATCAAGCACCCTTTCCGCTCGGGCGTGAAGGCGCAGGCAGGGATCGAGTTCTGAGCGATCTGCCGCCCCAGTTCGATGCCGAGTTCGCGGCTCGATTTGCGCAGCTGCTGCGCTGGCGACGCGATGTGCGGCACTTCGAAGCCCGTGCTGTCGCGGAAGAGGAGATGTGTGCGCTGCTGGAGTGTGCCTCCCTCGCGCCTTCGGTCGGGAATGCGCAGCCCTGGCGGTTCGTGCGCGTGCGTTCATCCACCCTTCGTCAGGCGCTGGCCGACCATGTCGATGCACAGAACGCACAAGCAGCGCAGCAATATGCCTGCCAAGCCCGGCAGGAACTGTATCGTTCGCTCAAGCTGCATGGCCTTCGCGAAGCCCCGGAACTGATCGTGGTGTTCTGTGATGAGCAGCCCAAAGCAGGCCATGGACTTGGCATTGTCAGTATGCCGGAGATGTTGCGCTATTCATGCGTGCTGGCGATCCACACACTCTGGCTGGCGGCAAGGCTCCGCGGCATTGGCGTCGGATGGGTATCGATCCTCGAGCCCGGTGTCATCCGCGCCTTGCTGGACGTACCCGCCGACTGGTCGCTGATTGCACTGCTGTGCTTCGGATACCCCCAGGACCCGTCCCAGACACCCGAATTGGAGCGGCGGGGCTGGCAAGCCCGGGAACCTGTGACCAACCGAGTGTTCGACCGATGACCCCCAATCTATGGAGCAAGAAATTATGTTGATCCCCGTCGAGGACGGCCCTGCCGTAGTAGCATGCAACACCTGCCGACACAGCAGCACCGCAAAGGAGGATGACGCCGGTGTGCGTGGTGGCGCGCGTATGGTCGAGGCCCTGCGCGCCGTGCAGGCACGCGATGAACGCTATTCCGGTATCGCGGTGCAGGAAATGCCCTGCTTGTTCGCCTGCAGCGAATTCTGCACGGTCCATCTTCGTGCGCCAGGCAAAGTCGGGTATGTTCTGGGCCGCTTCACTCCCGATGAAGATGCCGCCGCTGCCATCCTCGATTATGCCGTCCATTATGCGCAAAGCGAACATGGCCGGGTTCCGTTCAAGGACTGGCCGCAGGGCGTCAAAGGCCACTTCATCACCCGCACACCGCCGCCGGGCTTTGTCGCGCAATGAGCACGTTTTCTTCCGTCGATGCCTTTGATGCTGCCATTGCCGATATGCCTGCGCCAGATGAAACAGCAATGGCCAGCGCGCGCAACCGGCAGTCGCAACTGACCAAGCCGCCAGGATCCCTGGGACGGCTGGAAGAGATCGCGATCTTCATGGCCGGTTGGCAAGGCCACGAAAGACCCCGGCTGGAACGGGGGCGTGCAGTCGTGTTTGCGGGCAATCATGGCGTCACGGCACGGGGCGTGAGCGCCTTTCCTCCCGAAGTCACCCACCAGATGGTGGCCAATTTTGAAGCAGGTGGCGCTGCCATCAACGCGCTGTGTGCCGCTGCCGGGCTCGATCTTCAGGTGCTGGCGCTGGAGCTTGACCGGCCAACCGCCGATTTCACCTCAGCCCCGGCCATGACCGAAAGCGAATGCCTTGCCGCGCTGTCTTCCGGGGCCGCCATGGTCGAAGCCGGCCTTGATCTCCTTGTCCCTGGCGAGATGGGCATCGGCAACACCACGGCCGCTGCAGCCCTCTGTGCAAAGGCGCTGGGAGGCGGTGCAGGCGAATGGGTCGGCCCGGGAACGGGGCTCGATCCGGCGGGCGTGGCGCGCAAGATCGGTGTAATCGAAGCGGCACTCGTCTTCCATCAGGTTGCACCGTCAACGCCTTTCGAAACCCTGCGGCGTCTGGGCGGGAGGGAAATAGCCGCAATGGCAGGTGCAATTGTCCGTGCAAGGCAACTTCGGGTGCCGGTGCTCCTGGATGGCTTCATCTGCTGCGCTGCCATCGCGCCGATCTTTGCCGCCGAACCTGCAATTGTCGACCATTGCCTGGCAGGGCATTGTTCGGCCGAACCTGGTCACAAACGGTTGCTCGAGCGGTTCGGTCTCGCACCGCTCCTCACTCTGGGCATGCGCCTGGGCGAAGGGAGCGGCGCTGCGGTCGCGGCCCAGATCGTGCGTTCAGCTCTCGCCGCACACAACCAGATGGCCACTTTTGCCGAAGCTGGCGTGGCTGCTGGCGTATGAGCGAGTTTTTCCTGCACCTCATGCGGCATGGCGAGCCCATCCACCCCGGTCTGCTTCTCGGAAGGACCGATGCGCCTACGACGCCCGAGGGCGTCGCATCATGCGTGGCACAGGTCGAGGAACTGTCGTTCCAGTCGATTGTATGTTCCGATCTCCAGCGCTCGGCAGAGGCAGCAAGAGCTATCGCCGATCCAAGAGGGCTGCACCCGATCCTCGACTCACGGTGGCGCGAACTGGACTTCGGCGACTGGGACGGTCTGGCACCCGCTAAGGTCGACAGTGCCGCGATCAGCGCGTTCTGGGACGACCCGGACGCCAATCCGCCACCCGGTGGTGAGCGCTGGTCTGCTCTGGTTTCGCGCGTGGAAGCGGCCTTGGCCGCAATCCCGCCGCAAGACACGCTGGTCGTAACGCATGGCGGAGCAATCCGGGCTGCGCTGGCCAGCCTGTTCGGCTTCGGACAGCGGCAGGTCTGGGCGTTTGACCTTCCCTATGCCGCGCTGATCAGCCTGCGGGTCTGGCCGGGAACGCCGCGCTCAGCCCAGATCGCGGGCCTTTGGACATGAAGCGCCCGATCGCATGAAAGGCTTCCTCATCGCACTCCAGTTCCTCACCCGTTTGCCGACACCCCGGCTCACGGTTTCTGCCGAGGAATTCGCCCAGTCCATGCGCTGGTTTCCAGCTGCTGGGCTGGTGATTGGCCTTATCGTTGCCGGGGCCGCCTGGGTTGGAGCAAGGACCGATCCCTGGACCGGAGCCCTTGCCGCCTTGATCGCCTGGGTTCTCGTCACCGGAGCCCTTCACCTGGACGGTCTGGGAGATATGGCCGATGCCAGCGGCGCGGCCCACAAGGACCGCGAGCGGCTCCTGGCCGTCCTGGCAGATCCGCATGTCGGCAGCTTCGGCGTAACGGCCATCACCATGCAACTGCTGACCAAGCTCGTGCTGCTGCATGGCATGATCGAGCACAGCCAGTTTCTGGCACTGATCTGGGTGCCGGTCGCCGCGCGCATCGCGCCGCTGGCATGGACCTTGTTGCTATCGCCGTTGCACGATGGCCTTGGTGCGCGCTTTCGGGGCGCGATCAGGCCGATCGATCTGGCGCTGTGGGCCGCAGTACTTCTCGCCACCACGGTGGCGTTTCCTGCATTGCTCATTGCGGTTCCTGCTGCGGCACTATGGGGCCTGTGGATCAAGCGCGCTATTGGCGGCATCTCGGGCGATGGACACGGCGCCGGAATTGAACTGATCGAGGCGGCGCTGCTGCTGGCGCTTGTCGTGATGGCGGCCGCATGACCCGCGATCGCTGGACATGGCACGGCGGCGGCCTCTCTGCGGCCCGCGCGCATTTCGGCGACGATGCGCGTGGTTGGATCGATTTTTCCACCGGGATCAATCCGCATGTCTGGCACGGTGCAGGGGCGGTGGAGATCGATTGGCGTGCCCTGCCAGACGAAATGGCCCTGCGCGCGCTGGAGCAAGCGGCCGCCGCCAGCTTCGGGTGTCATGCCGATCATGTCTGCGCGGTGCCAGGCACCGAAGTTGGCCTTCGCCTCGCCGGCAGGGTGCTGGGCGATGACGTCTGCCACGCCGTTCCATCCTATCGCACCCACGGCGAGATGGCGGCCTCCAGCCATCCCGTAACGCTTGGCAATCTGGCGCTGGCCGATGGATCAAGCCTGATCCTTGCCAACCCCAACAACCCGGATGGCGTCCTGCTTTCTCGGGAAGCCTTGAGCGATCTTCTGGTGCGGCGTGGTCGGAAAGGGTGGCTGGTAATCGACGAAGCCTTTGCAGACTGCCACCCCGACCACAGTTTCGCCGACCAAGTTGATGATCGGCACAGACTCCTGATCTTTCGGTCCTTCGGGAAATTCTTTGGCCTCGCCGGATTGCGGCTCGGTTTTGTGCTGGGCCCTCGTCCGATCCTGGCGAGTCTGCGTAAGCAGCTAGGTGCCTGGCCGGTCTCGGCGGCTGCGATCGCCATCGGCACCCGCGCCTATCAGGATATCGCCTGGCAGGACGCGATGCGGGAGCGCCTCATCGCCGAGGCCACCAGCTTCGATCAGCGCTTGGCCTCGTTCGGTTTGTTGGCAAGCGGCGCATGCCCACTCTTCCGGCTGATAACGACGCCGGACGCGTCACACCTGTTTGAACGTCTTGCCCGGGCTGCGATCCTCAGCCGCCCCTTCGCCGATAAACCGGATTGGTTACGCTTTGGCCTGCCCGCCAACGACGAGGCGATGGAGCGTCTCTGTGCCGTGCTCGAAGACCATGGCTGAACCGTTCGCGCTCATGGCCCTGGTGCTGGATGCTGCCATTGGCTGGCCTGGCGCGCTGTATCGCCGTGTCGGACATCCGGTCGGCCTGTTTGCCCGGATCATCAATGCCTGCGAAGGCGCATGGAACCGGCCAACTCACTCAGACGGCATACGCAAGACGCTCGGCGTCATGACCGTTCTGATACTGCTGGTGCTGACAATCGGGGCTGGACTTGGCCTTACCGCGCTCGCCCGGCACCTGCTGGGCTCATGCTGGTGGCTTGGTGCCGCAGCACTGGCCTGGCCCGCTCTGGCCCAACGCAGCCTCTACGATCATGTTCTTCCCATCGCAGTCGCACTGGAGCAGAATGATCTCGAAAGTGCGCGCCATGCCGTCTCCATGATCGTCGGGCGTGATACCGACACCCTTGATCGCGCGGGTGTGGCACGAGCTGCAATCGAAAGTCTGGCCGAAAGCTTTTGCGACGGCATCGCCGCGCCGCTGTTCTGGCTGGTTATCGGCGGCCTGCCCGGCGTCTGGGCCTACAAGGCGATCAATACGGCAGACAGCCTGATCGGCCATAAGGAAGCGCGCTGGCGCGCCTTTGGGTGGGCTGCGGCGCGCACGGACGATGTGATGAACCTGCTGCCGGCTCGGCTTGGCGGCGTCGTGGTATGTCTTGCCGGCGGCGGAGGGTGGGCCACGCTGTGGCGCGATCACCGCCGCCACGCCTCACCCAATGCAGGCTGGACCGAGGCGGCCATGGCGGGCGCGCTAGATCTCGCGCTCGCGGGACCAGTGTCCTACGATGGTGTGACCCATGCCAAGGACTGGATCGGCAGCGGGCGGCGCGATGCTGGCGCTGCTGACGTCAGGCGCGCTTTGCGCATTTATGTCCGCGCCTGCCTGTTGCTCTGGGCCATCGTGGCCGCTCTCACCTGGAAGGATATCGTATGGGCGCTCTGATGTTGCAGGGCACGGGTTCCGATGTCGGGAAATCGGTGCTGGTTGCCGGGCTGTGCCGCGCCCTTGCCAATCGCGGGCTGAGCGTTCGCCCGTTCAAGCCCCAGAACATGTCGAACAATGCTGCGGTTACCGTCGATGGCGGCGAGATCGGCCGCGCCCAGGCTTTGCAGGCTCTAGCATGCCGGGTCGAACCGCACACCGACATGAACCCGGTACTGCTCAAGCCTCAGGCCGACCACACATCGCAATTGGTCGTTCACGGCAAGGTCCGCGGCACGCTGGGCGGTGGCAATTTCCGGCACAAGCGTGGCGAACTGCTGCCCGAGGTCATGGAAAGCTGGCACCGGCTGCAGGCGCAGTGCGATGTCGTCGTGGTTGAAGGCGCCGGCTCGCCGGCGGAGATCAACCTGCGGGCAGGCGACATCGCCAACATGGGCTTTGCCCGTGCTGCCGGTGTGCCAGTCGTGCTGGTCGGCGATATCGATCGCGGCGGCGTCATTGCTGCGCTCGTTGGCACGAGGGCGGTATTGGACCCGGACGACGCGGCGATGATCCGGGGTTTTCTCATCAACAAGTTTCGCGGCGATCCGGCGCTCTTTGCCGACGGTTATCGGCAGATCGAGGCGCTTTCGGGCTGGCGAGGCTATGGCGTGGTGCCCTGGCTGCGCGCCACTGCCCATTTGCCAAGCGAAGATGCGGTCGTGCTTGAACGAACCGCACGCGAAACCGCCGGTCGCCTGAAAATCGCCTGCCCGATCATCCCCCGGATCGCCAATTTTGACGATCTCGATCCGATCAAAGCGGAAAGCTCGGTCGAACTGGTCATGGTACCGCCAGGCCAGCCCATCCCCGGTGATTGTGCGCTGATCGTCCTGCCCGGATCAAAAGCCACGATCGCTGATATGAAGGCGATGCGCGAACAAGGCTGGGACATTGATATCCTTGCGCATCATCGGCGCGGTGGAAAGGTCCTGGGCATCTGCGGCGGCTATCAGATGCTCGGCCGCCGCATCGCCGATCCGGAAGGGATCGAGGGACCACCTGAAGATATCCCCGGTCTGGGTCTGCTGGATGTCGAAACGGTCCTGACCGGAGATAAGGCGCTGCGCCAGGTTGCAGGCACTGCGCTCGATCAAGCCTTCACCGGCTTTGAAATGCACATGGGCGTGACCAGCGGTCCCGATTGCCGTCACCCCTTTGCGCTGCTCGGCGAAGGGCGGCCCGACGGCGCAACCAGTGCAGACAGGCAAGTCACGGGCACTTACGTCCACGGAGCATTTGCCAGCACGGCGCTGCGTTCAGCTCTGCTCGGCATGCTCGGCGCGCAGTCGGACGGGATCGACCATGATGCGAAGGTGGATGACGCGCTCAATGCGATCGCGGCTGAGCTTGAACATCATCTCGATGTGGATGGTTTGTTGAAACTCGCAATGGGGAAAGACGATGCGTAGCCTGTTCGTGATTGGCGGAGCGCGCTCGGGCAAGAGCCGCTATGCACAGGCCAGAGCCGAGGCGACCGGCCTGTCGCCAGTCTTCATCGCTACGGCTCAAGCTTTCGACGAGGAAATGCGCAACCGTATCGTTCGGCACCAGGCGGATCGCGGCGTGGAATGGGAAACGGTCGAGGCCCCCCTTAAACTTGCGGAAGCGATCGAGTTGCATGCCTCACCCGACCGGGTCTTGCTGGTGGACTGCCTCACGCTATGGGTGACCAATCTCCTGATCGGCGATCACGATATCCCGGCGGCAGTCCGCACACTCATTGAGACCATCACGGTTGCGCAAGGGACCCTCATACTCGTCAGCAATGAGGTCGGATTGGGCATCGTCCCGGAAAACCAGTTGGCGCGCCGGTTTCGGGATGAGGCCGGGTTTCTTCATCAACGTGTCGCGGCTTGCGCGAACGAGGTGCAGTTGCTGTGCGCTGGCTTGAATTTGCAGTTCAAATGAAAATGTCCCATTGTATTAATGGCATATTTGGAATTCAAATTGCGCGAGAGCCGGCCAGAAAGACCGCCAGAAGCTGGATCATGGCGCTGCCCATGGCGATGGTTGGCTGCCCGGTTTGGAAGGCGTTCATAACGTTGATGCGGCTTGTCGGGACATCTTTTTCCGCGACGAGAGTGCCTATCTGGTGGCGGAAAACTCTAGACCCAAGCGGTTCAAAGTTGGGTAGCAGTGCAACTTGGCGTCGGACTCTGCTCAAAATCGGTTACATTTCAGACCACCGTCACGGTGTATGTGCGCGCGGTAAGTGTCGCGGTGGCTCCCTTGGTCCTTGGGGCACCGCGTTTCAGCCTGAACCTAGGCTAGAGAAAGCTCTTGCCAGCGTGGTTCTCAAACAAAGCCGCATCTCGGACATAGCCAAGCAGCACCTCCACCTTTTTCTGTCGCGAGACCTCCTGCATTTTTGGCAGTGAAGCACCAGCCTTCGCAGCTTCGGTCAGGAATCCCGATCGAAGCGAGTGCGCCCCGACCGCAGCCGGATCGAGACCGACCTTCTCGGCGTAGCGCTGGATCAGGCGAGCAACCGAGCGATCTGACATGGGCTCCTTCGTCATCAAGCCCTGAGCATCGGTTCGATAGAAAAGGGGCCCCGCCTCCCCTCCCCTGACGCTCAGCCATTCGTTGAGGCGGGGACCGGGCTTGAGCACCTTGCCCGACGGAACTGCGATGACCTGCCCCTCCCCCTCCTGGTCGGTCTTCGAGTGCCGGATCGTCAGCTTGAGCCCTTCGCGCACGAGCTCGAGATCGGCGAGCTGCAGAGCGACCAGCTCCGAGCGCCGAAGTGCTGCTGCAAGGCCCAGCGCCATGACCGCACGGTCACGGATTGCCCTCGGGCTCGATCCTTCTGCAGCCGCAATCATCCGCGCCAGATCGGCCGCCAGAATGGCGCTCTTCTTGCGTGTCGGCCGTGCGCGCTGCTCGCGCCGAATGCCGGCGAGCGTATCGGCGATGACATCGCGGGGATCACGGTGCTGCGGCGCCACGTGCCCCGCCTGCCTGTGGTGCCAGGCAATGGCAGCAAGGTGCCGCCCGATCGTACTGTCCGCCCTCCCCGCTTGAGCCAGTGACGCCAGCCAGGTTGCAACCACCTCGGGCATCGCGGGCATGGGCTCAAGGTCGCGCGTCCAGCACCATTCTTCGAACTGCCGCCAGTCGCTGTCATAGGCGCGGACGGTGTTCGCGGCCTTGGATCGCGCCCTGTAGGAACGGGCGGCCTCGATTTCGGCGGCGAGCTGCGGAGGGATTGCCTGTCCGAGCGAGACGAGGCCCTCATCGATCGGCACCTCAACGATCAGCCCGGTGCCGTCAGCCAAAGCGCCTCTCCTTCATGCTCGATCGCGCCGCTGGTTTCTTCGGCGTTCTGCCCTTGGGAGAGCGGCGGCGTCGCAGCGGATTTGAGGCACTCTATATAGATTGTCGTGTTGTCCGTGAAGGGTTCTTATCGGACAGCAAATCAACCGTACAAGCTGGGTATACTTTTTAGGCCGTTCATATACTATTTGCCCGATGGCGCCTTACCCTCCCCCTTGGCAACTGACCCTTGCGCGGATCGAAGGCGCCCTCCCCTTCATCTCGCCGGAGCTCGCCGAGTGTCTGGCGATGGCCTCATTGCGGCGTCTTTGGCGCGTGCATGTTCGAGACTATCCCTTTGATAATCTAGGAATCGCACACAACCCGGGCATTAATGCGAGCGAACTTGTCCGATCATGGTACTCGGAGGAGCGGCGGCAATTTCTGTCGTGGATCGGCCGACGTGCGTCCCCTGTCCTCGCCAAGGCTGCCAGGCAGGTGCTGGCAGCCAAATGCCAGACCGAAGGCTTCACCGAGGCCTACACACCCGCAGACAATGCGCTCGCGCGGCTCGACGCTCTGCTCCCCAGCAGGGATCCCGACGGCACGCTGATCGAGTGGCTTGAGGAACTGCGAACCGAGGAATTCGACTTTTTCGAAGGCGGCAGCGAAATGGTCCAGGTCGGCGGGTTCGCAATCACGCGTTCGGCGCCGCGTGGCGCGGCCTGGGCTGCCTCATTGGCTGCGGCCATCAGGCCCCACCTTTTTGGGTTGGGCTCGGCCCCGCTGGCGCTTGCAGGCATCATGCCGCGGGCCTTGTTCCGCGAATTCCACGAAGAACCCCTGCCCGCCCTTCTCCGTTCAGCGCTTCAGACGGCCACTGACAATGCCGCGGCCGATTTGCGGGTGATGCGAGAGGCTGTCACTTTGGCCGACAAGCAGCTGGCCGGTCGGCTGTATGCCTCCTCAACCGCTCCGCAGGCGTGGCGCATGATCGTCAGCCTTGGTCCCCTTACCAGAGCGGAGCTTGCCAGATGCCTAGGCGTGACAAAGCGAACCGCTTCGCAATCGGTGTCCTCATTGCAGGAGGCAGGCATGGTGCGCTTGCGCGAGACCGATAGTGCTATTGTACCGGCCAATGCTGATCTAGTACCGCGCGAATAGCCTCTTCGGCTTCCTGCCGCGTCGCACCACCCTTGTTCAGCAAGGTAATGCGGACACCCTTGCGATCAGCACCCTCAATCCGAAGTACAGGCTGGCCAACCGCATTCGCGACGGTCTCGGCCTTTCCTGACTTCTTGGGGGTTCCTGACTTCTTGGGGGGATCAGCCGCGAGTGAAAGCGCCTTGATCACCTCGAGGACTGATGGCGAATGGTTCGTCCGTTCCCGTTCTGCGGCAAGCCGCGCTGCCTCCCGGAAGGCCCTCTCCTTCCGATCTTCTGGCTTCATGAGCGCCTTGAGTGCGATCGCATTGCGAATTCCGAGCTCATGCGGATTAGCAAAGGCTCTGGTCAACTCCTCGGGCAGGCGGGCCAGATCGAGATAGCGTGTGAGCCAGCTTTCGGACACTTTGAGCCGTTCGGCCATCGTCTTCTGACGACCCTCGTAGTAGGCCGACAATGCCCGGAGATAGTCCTTCGCGCGCTCGAAATCGGTTAGGTCGTCCCGTGCGCGGTTCTCGAGATCTGCGAGCCTGAAAGCCTCCTCATCGCCAATCTCGCGCACGTCGACGAGGAACTTGAAGTCTGGGTAGTTGTGCGTCCGCAGCCAGCTGACCGACCAGTGTCGCCTCGCCCCGCAGATGACCTCGAAATCATAGCCATCTTCGCCCGACAGGCGACGGACAATAGCCGGGATCTCTTGCCGCCCTTGGGCCTTGATGCTCTCGATCAAGTCTGCGCAGCGTTCCTCATTGAGGAGCGCGTAGTCGCGATTGTGGCCAGCCCACATCCGGCACCTTGCTGGATCAACGAGCTCATGCGTGCGCGAGACAATCGCACCGGAAGCGAGATCGGCCAAACGGTTTGATCGCCCGGTAAGCACATTCGACGCGATGCTCGATCGACGCGGCGCGGCGGAATCCTCGGTCAGATCGATCCCGGCTGCCAAGTCGGCGGCAAAACCGCTGTTCTTCCTACTCATGCAAGCCTCCCATTAGCAGAATTGCACGCGTGCAATTTTCCCAGCGGCTCATACCAAGGCCTCCTGCCGGAGGCGCTTTTGATGGCTTGGCCACATCGATCGAATGTCGACTTCGATTTCTGAGTTCACGCCATCAAGATAATTAAGGCAGCGATTGCGTACCGCCGAGCTCGTAGCAGGCCCGTCGAGTTCATAAACTGTCATTAGCCGCGCAGTCGCATTGTCGATCTCGGCAGAGTCCTTGAGCGGCGTTCGAACCATGGCGTGGCCAAACAGCGTCCGCATCAACTGCAGAAGCTCCTTCTGCATCGACTTGTTCTCATCGACCTTTGAGGCAACGAAGCGCAGAAACGTTAGTTCTGGGGCAAGACCTCGGTCGGCCAGCTGCTCAATCGTCTCATCAAGCATTGAGAGGAATGCCGCAGTCGACGAGAAGTCCATCACGGTCGGAGGAACCGGAACCACCAACGCATTCGCAGCTCGCAACACGGACAAAGAGATAGCCCCGAGGGCGGGCGGTGGGTCCATGACGATGACATCGAACCGATCCGAGATGCTCTCAATCCCTTCCTTGAGGCGGTCAAGTAAGGCTCCGTTCCCCTGCGCCATTCTGGCGGCCAGTTCGTACTCGGAATTAAACAGGCGAAGATTGGCAGGGATCAGCTCAAGGCCGTCGAAATGGGTCTTGCGGAGGGCGTAGTCGAGCGATGACCGCTCACCCTCACGAAGGAATGGGTAGAGGGTATCGTCCTCTGTCAGATCGAGATCTGGCACATAGCCAAACAGCGTCGTCGCAGAGGCCTGGCTGTCGCAGTCGATCAATGCAACACGATAGCCCTTGATCGCGAGATATTGCGCCAGGTGAACAGACAGCGTCGATTTGCCGACGCCGCCTTTGAAATTCTGAACCGCAACCACGCAACACGGATCGGTCGGAGCACGATACGGCCTGGTGCCGAACACGCCGCGCATGTCGTTAAGCTGGGCAAGAGTGTACCTCTCGCGTCGATTGCTATCTGTCCTCGCCGGCTCGGGCAGCCTTCCATCTTTCTCGGCGTCACGGATAGCCGCCGGCGTCCGCCCGACGAGCTCTGCCGCCTTCCCGATCGTAAAGGTAGGCTCGCGGCGCGCATCTGCCCGAGCGCTTCGTGCGGAGTCGCGCAGCTTTTCGAGCACCGACGATGTTCGACTGGCGAGCGTTGCAACCGAGACTAAACGCTCGGCTTCTTCGATCTGAAGTCCGTTAGACACATGCCGTCCTTTCGCAATTGAGGGTATGCTACACCCACTTGCGCTTTTCGGTCAAGAAATTCGGAAATTTCGAAAGTCGGGCCGCATTGTCGCGCCGATTCTAGAGCCGGATCAGGCAATCCTGACTCGGTGGGGGCATGGCGAATTGCACGCGTGCAATTCTTGAGCGTCAGGGCCGCCCGCGCCGGTTTACCCAGCCCTCACAAAAGCCCTTCCAAGCAGCGATGAGCTTGGCGCCACGAAGCTTCTCCAACCGATTGCCCATGTGTTCGCGAAAGCCGCTCGCGATAAGATCGACATCCCATCCACCGCCATGCTTTCGGGCGACTTCAAGCAAATCGGCGTGCCCGAAGCGGATCGAGCCAGACGACGGGAAGGTGGACTCTGACTGCTTGATCGCAGGCGCCGCGCTGGGCGGTGCTGCTATTGCCCCCTGCCCCGCAGTTACTGTTTCGACCGAACCTGTCCGCCTCGCTTGGCGCCCCGCCGAGTGCCGGTCGAGCTCGTCTACGGTTTCGAGAACCTCGGGCGCACCTTTGGGTTCAAACCGAAACTCGAGTTCAGTGACCGTTCGTCCCTGCCGGATCTCGCGCCATTCGACACGGAAGTGAGCGAGCTGGTCAATTTCAGACTTCGCCTTTTCAAGCACCTTGCGCCGAAGCTGAGCGAAGTCCGTGTAGACATCAGGCGGGATGCCAAGCGCTGCACGCAGTGCCTGCATATCTCCTCGCCAGGTTGCTTGGCGGCGATGGAGGCGAAGGGCTCCAAGCTCGTAAAGTTTGAGCGCATAATTCGAGCGGAAACCCAAGACCGCTTGCCGGTTAAGCACGGCATAGGTCTCAGAAGCCTGGATCAGCTTACGCGCATCGGGCGTGAACTCCCATTCGATCCAGCCCGTCTCTCCGCCATCCTCGTCGGTTTCCTCTTTAGACCGAGAGATCAGGGAGAACAGGAGAGTCGCCTTCTTTCCGCGCCACGATTTATCATCCACAGCAAACAGGGTGCGATGGAGCTCCTGAAGCATGTCGCTGATCCGCTCGTTACCCTTGTGGCCTCGGCGTATATCGGCTTTGCGAATGCGATGAGGACGATCTTCCCATGCGTCTCCACCTGCGGTCAGGATCATGAGCGCCAACAGCCGCGATGCCGTCAGACTAAGCGACTCACCTTTGACGAATTTGATCTCAATGATGTTGCCCGGTTTGGCGAACTCGTCGCCACCCTTTGCCTTCAATGCAGCAGCAACGCGCATCGCACGTCCGGGGGAACCTTCTTCAGGCTTCTCCTCGGAAGCTTCTACTATTGGGCCGTCATCAGTTTCCATGCCATAGTGCGATCAGAGCTTGATTCTTTGAAGGATTGATTGCTGCCTGACCTGACCTCTTGCGTCAAGTCAGGTCAGGTCAGGAATCAATGTGCAGCCCCCAAGAGGTCAGGATTGAAGGGCAAGGGAGGGGTTACGGAATCGTCGGAATTCCTGCGAGTCGGCAAGCGTCATGAACGAACGCAAGCTAGGGTTCAGTTTTTACAAAACCAGGCAGGAGAAAACGCTCGAAAGGCCCGCTACATCTACTGGAACAGGCTCTCCCCCCATTTGGTCAGGAATGCCCCAGAAGGTCAGGGGAAAGCCCCCGCTCGGTCAGGATGTAGCCCCCAGAAGGTCAGCCTAACACCCCCATCGGGTCAGGAAAAACGGCATAGTCCTCTGAATTCAGGCCATAAATCGGACCTGAATCTGAATCTCTAGAATCAGAAATCCTTCCGCTGCAAGCAGCGGCGTTTTTATGATGATGTTTTTGAAGGTGATCGGCCAGCAACCCCCTCCCATCGGATCAGTGAATCACTGACGCAGCTGTGATTCATATTCCCGGTTGGACCATTGGTCCGTGTCTCTGCCACCAGGCTACTATGGAAACACCAACCAGTCAGTCGTGGCATTGGCAAGCCGTCGACAATTCGCGCAACGTCGCGCGAGAATACCACCTCTGGATCCAAACCGACTTGTTCGGGTGGACAACTGTTGAACGCCGCTGGGGGCGGATAGGCTCAAAAGGGCAGGGCCTCATTCTTAGCTTCGAGGCGACGGCACAAGCCGAAGCGACCGCTCAGCTGATCCGTCAAAGACGAGCAAGCGCATTCAAGCGAATTGGAGTTCGCTACAGCCAACTTCGATGACTGCAGGCCCTATGGGGACGATTGAAAGCACCCGGCGCTCCTCAAGTGCACGGCAGGAAGGGGAGGGGGAAAGCTTTAGGGACGCTTATGACCCTATCAGCACTCCGACCAACTCAAGACACGATCAACCTTGTCACAGCTCTGCGCGGCACATGGCACGGCTCCTACGCTATGTGCCGATGCCCTGCTCATGACGACAGGACGCCCTCATTATCGATCCGCCAAGGATTATCAGGGGTCCTCGTGCATTGCTTTGCCGGCTGCAATCCAAGGGACATCATACGTGCCCTGCGGAATACAGATCGAGTTCGAGGCGTAGAACCCCGCCCAACGCAAAGTCTGCATTCCAGTCAACTCGCTCAGCGTCTGTGGAGTGATGCGGTCGGCGTTTATGGTACGCTGGGAGAACGCTACCTCATTGGGAGATGTCTACCCCTCGATCTGCCTGACGTGCGCTTCCACCCGAAGTGCCCTCTCGGCCGAAAGCCAAACACTGCATTTCATCAAGCATTGCTCGTCGCTGTGCGAGACGGTGGTCACCTTGTCGCCGTCCAGCGCATCATTCTCGACCCGAGAACGAACCAGCATCAGGGTAAATTCTTGCTCGGGCGCTGCGGGCAAGGGGCATGGCAACCGACGCCGAGTGGACGAGTTCTGGCAGTAGCGGAGGGCTTCGAAGATGCTGCTGCCTTCACCCGTCTGTCTGGCGTAACCTGTTGGGCGGCGATGGGCGCTTCCCGACTGCCAAACCTTAAGCTGCCGCTGGAGCTCGACACATTGATCATAGCCGAGGACAACAATTCGCCAGGGCGAAGGGCAGCACACCGAGCGACGATGGCTTACGCTAGACCTGGCCTTCAGATCATTCGAAGTGCTCCGGGCAATGGCGATGATTGGGCCGCAAACAACGAGTTATTTCACCGATGGGATCCCTACTCCGAAGATTGATGAGGACTAATTTTTCCTGGTTATCCTTTTGGCACCAGATGACGGTTCCCGTGGTGCGAACTCCAATCGATCCTCGCGAAAATAGCATAAATGCCTGTTTTACTTCCCAATAGGCCCGCCTTGCGCCATCTTGCGCAGGTTCAGGGAGGTCGAAGAAAGAAATGCGAGTTCATTCGTTATCGGTGACAAACTTTCGCGGCATCAAGTCCGCCACCATCTGTCTGCCTGCGCATGCAGTGCTTATCGGTGACAACAACACTGGCAAGTCTTCGGTTCTAGAGGCCATCGATCTGGTACTTGGCCCCGATCGACTCTCCCGTCGACCACCGGTCGACGAGCACGACTTCTTCGAGGGTCGTTATCTCGCTCCCGCTACCGCCGTGGCAGAGGCTGACCACGATGGGCAGCCTCCCGTCGAGGCCGCAGGCAACCCATTGGCGGACTCAGTGCCGCCGCGCATCGAGATCGAAGTGACGATCACGGACCTATCGGAGGAACAGCTGGCTCGTTTCGGCGGTAGAATCGAGTGGCTCAACACGGCTGATGGAACCCTGTTCGTTGAGGCGAACCCCGCCGGCATAGATGCAGCCGCCGTCGTCGCAGCGCTACGCGTCACCTTTATCGGCCAATATGACCCGGACGACGACGATTTCACTGGTGCCACTTACTTCACCCGCAGCTTGACGGAAGACGATACTCCGACTCCGTTCCGCAAGACTGACAAGCAGCATTGCGGCTTCTTGTTTCTCCGCTCGCTTAGGACCGGATCCCGCGCCCTCAGCCTTGAGCATGGCAGCCTGCTCGACATCATCCTCCGCTTAAAGGAAATCCGCCCCCGGCTTTGGGAAGGCACACTGGATGCGCTTTCCACACTGGACGTGGCTGGTGACCCCCAGATGGGCATCAGCGGAGTCCTTGAGAGCGTGAACGCCTCGCTTAAGAAATACGTGCCTCGAGAATGGGGTGCAAAGCCGCACCTTCGCGTTTCCAGCCTGACACGCGAGCATCTCCGCAAAGTGATAACGGCCTTCATCGCCACCGGCAGTGGCGACCATGCCGCCCCCTTTTACCGGCAGGGTACCGGCACAATCAACATGCTCGTCCTCGCGCTTCTTTCTCAAATCGCCGAGGACAAGCAGAATGTGATCTTCGCCATGGAAGAGGTCGAAACTGCTATTCCTCCCTATGCGCAGAAGCGCATCGTCCATGAGCTACGCAAGCTCTCCGCCCAATCGATAATCACCTCTCATTCGCCCTACGTCCTTGAAGAATTTGGTCTAGACGAGACCGTCATCCTTTCCCGGAGCAGCCAAGGCATACTCAGCCAAGCTTCTATCGCCCTTCCTGAAAGCGTGAAGCACAAGCGCTACCGACAAGACTTCCGCACCAAATTCTGCGAAGGGCTGCTGGCGCGCCGGGTGCTCATTGCGGAAGGCGATACCGAAGCCGCGGCGCTTCCGGTCGTCGCGCGTCGGCTCTCTGATCTCAATCCGGCGACCTACAGCTCAATCGAAGGCTTGGGAATCACCGTCATTAACGCGAAGACCGAGACTCAGATCGCCGATCTCGGTAGGCTCTATGCGGGGTTGGGCAAGCGGGTGTTTGCGCTGTGTGATTTGCAGACCGCGGAGGCGCAGCAAGCCATCGAGGCCGAGGTCGAACAGCTGTTCATGCATCCCGAAAAAGGCATTGAGGACCTTGTCCTCAAGAACACCACCTTGGAGGCCATGAACCGCTTCTCGCAGTCGCTGGCTTGGCCGCCGCATCTGGCAGCCAAGCATGCGGGCGCCGACGTGAACATGATCGATGCGCTGATGGACTATTTCCAGTGGTCCAAGGGTAATTGGGGCATCGCCGACTTCCTGGCCCAGTGCTCAGAAGCCGAGATACCGTTGTGGTTTCGGCAAACCTGCGCGCGGTTGCGCCAGCTGTGCGATCCGCCTCCACCTCCGCCTGTTGCAGATCCTGCACCTGGCGGAGGTGGCGACGACTTCGACGCGCTTTTCAGGTAACAGCGGTAATCATGGTCGACCTGACGCCGAAGCAGCAGATCGTGCTCGCGACCGCCGGCCACCAGCTGGTTACCGGTGGCCCCGGTTCCGGCAAGACGACCGTCTCGATCCTGAAGGCAGCGAAAATCGCCCGCGAAATGCTCAAGCCAGGGCAGCGTGTCCTCTTTCTCAGCTTCGCGCGTGCGACGGTCTCCCGTGTCCTCGAAGCCATCGACGAAGAAAAAGACGTCTCGTCCGACGAGCGGAGCCGGATCGAGGTTGACACCTATCACAGCTTCTTCTGGCGGCTTCTCAAGACGCACGGCTATCTGGTCGGCCTGCCGCGTAGGATCTCGATCCTCACACCGCCAGGTGAAGCGATCGCCCTAGCTGCGATCCGCCGGGAATATGGCCCCGACAAGAAGCTCGACGAAGCCCAGCTGGCCGAAAAGAGAGCGCGCGAGAAGGCTGAGCGCGACCGACTTGCGTTTGCAGAGGGGAAAGTCTGCTTCGATCTGTTCGCTGATCTCGTGGCACGGCTGCTCGAGGGTTCCGCCAAACTGCGAGCAATGACTGCTATAGCTTGGCCCTGCATCATCTTCGATGAATTCCAGGATACGAGCGCGGATCAGTGGCGTGTCGTGAAGGCGCTTGGCGACCGTTGCACCTTGATTGCGCTGGCCGACCCGGAGCAACGCATTTTCGAATTCATTGGCGCCGATCCGGCCCGCCTTGATCATTTCAAGGCTGCGTTCGCTCCGACCTTCACCGAGCTCGGCTCGGACAATCACCGCAGCAAGGGCACGGACATACTACTCTTCGGCAACGAGCTGCTGACCGCCAAATTCAGCAAGGCCGAATACTCTGGCATCAGCTTTTGCTTGTTTCCGTCCAACCGGAACCAGGCCTATGCCGCGCTGGTCACGCAGGTCCTTCAGGCGCGAGCCCGGCTGATCGCCACCGGACGGCGCGACTGGTCGCTCGCAATCCTCGTTCCAACCAAGCGGAAGATGCGGCTCGTTTCCGATATCCTGCGCGATCCGTTCGGTAACGTTCCGACTATCTCACATGCCGCCTCGATCGATATGGAAGGACCGATCCTGGGAGCCGAAGTCATTGCGCAACTGATGCAGCAAGAGCGTGCTTCGGATGACCTCGACCAGTTGGTGCATTTGATATGCCAATATCTTCGCGGCCGTGGGGGATCCGACCCAGGCAAGGGAGATCTGGGCGATGCGGTCAAGCTGGAGAGCGCGCTGGCGAAATGGAACGAGCGGATCGCCGGGGGACAGGCGCCGCACGCGAACAGTGTCATCCATCCTATCGCTGCCGTCCTTTCCGCAACCCGGCAGGTCGTTATGGTCGGCGATCCAGACAAGGACTGGATCGCCATCCGCGCCACGCTCGCTGATGGAGCGTGTACCCGGTTGCGGGCTATTGCGAACGACGCCCGCAACGTGCGTCTGCTCGAACGCGGCAATCTGATGCGCAATACGCTGGAACAGAACTGGCGAGAGCGGGGTCGCTATTCCGATGCGCTTGACATCACTCGATTGGCGTTTGTTCAGGATCACTTCGCCACAGCTCAGCGCCCCGAGACGGGCGTCATTGTGATGAACATGCATAAGGCGAAGGGGAAGCAGTTTGACGAAGTGATCGTGTTCGAAGGCTGGCCACTCAGGGTGGGTAAGGAGATTAAGGCGAACCCGGATCGGATCGTTCGCGAAAACAAGCTAGAAGGCGACCTATCCCAGGCACGTCAGAATTTTCGCGTGAGCGTGACTAGGGCTAAATCGCGCACCACGGTCATGACGCCAAAGGACGACGTCTGCGTCCTTCTGAAATCTGACTGAAAGATGGACCCAGTAAGTTAGCGGCAAACTAGAGAAAGCAATGAAATATTGCTGGTGGCCAACCCGGAGACGAGTGAGCTGCCTCTTGGTGTCTTCAAAGACTTGGGAAAACGGACCCCAAAGCCTTCCTTAGCCAAATGTTCGGGCCACGGATTCCAAGCCCTCTGATACTTTTGCCATTGAGACCCGGACCCCAGTATCCCGAGCGTGCGACGGCCAATCGGCGAGTGATGCACGAACATCGTCGATCACTGCGAACACGCGCTTGGGAGAGATACCGTGGGTCTTCGCGAGTTTCTCTATATGTTGGCGGGTAATGGTGCGCCCTTCGCCCAGAACAGCCATGTAATGCTCGCCGCCGGGGCCATTCGAGAACGTCAGGTCGAAGGCCGGCGCAAGCCGCCAATCTCCCCGAGCGTCCATCAGGTAAGCATGTTGGCGAACATGATCGTCGCGGTTTCGCGCGAGCACGTTGAAGACCATGCGGCGGAAGGCTTGCTCGACGTCCGCCATGCTGTGGGTGATCGCCAATGTCGCCTTCAGGAACCCGTCGTAGTCGACACTCGGCATATGCGGCGAGGCCTCAAGCACTCCGCCCAGACTGACCATATGAAGCCTTTTTCCGGGCACGGGCCGGTCGAAACGCCTTGTCGCGAAATGGCCTGGCCCCTTCGCAGAGGAGATCAATCGCGTTTCAGCCATTTCAATTCCCGCAGCGCGGGCCATCCGGGCGTAGGCCTCCTCCAGCGGCCCGATATCTGCGGGGTCGTTGGTCGCTGCAAACTTGACGATCCATTCCTCACCGGCGCTCCTGGTTCCCGCTGCAGCCAACTCGTCTCCTGCGGACAGCGTGCCGCCCGCGTCGATCGCCACATGAACTTTCGGCCGCGCGCCGCCCGAGCCGCCGCCCAGGCGAGTGAGCAGCGCCTCCAGCTCTGTCTCCTCGCCGAGCAGAACGTGGCGGGATTCATCGGCCAAAGCATCGAGGTCGATAGTACTTGAAGTTTCACCATCAAGCGTTTCAGGCTGGAATACGAGCGCGCCCCGACCTTTCGTGCCAACAAGGGCGAGCCGGTCGACTGCGTTTAGGTCTTCGAACCGGTGACCCATTTTCTGAAGCCGCCGCTTCAACAAGAGCATGCCCCAGGCATCGGGCAGACAGTCCGACAGGAAACCGTGGAGGCCTTCAAAGGTCCGGCTGCGGGCAGGGTGCAGGCCCGGTTCAGCCGGATAGTGCAGCGGAGAAATTGGCATCCCTTCCGCTATGATCTCTGCAGACCATTCGAGCTGCGCAAGGCCCCTGGCCATTGCCAGCCTGCCGACCGAAAGCGGCGCGGCAGTCTCATCGGTCAGCAATCCAACCACCAAGGGCGTTCCCGGAGCCAGCTTCATGGCCTTGCACCGCTAGCACGCTTGCGCTGCGGCTTTGCTGCTTGGCGCTGCTGCGCGAGCAGCTCATCCATGCTGGTTGCCGGAACTTGCGGAAACAGCGCGACAATGCCTTCATCGCAGCGCAGTGCGATGGCGGCGCGCACAAGATCTTCGATCGAAGCCCTGCCTTCGGCCTCCATCCTTCGCCACGTCCTGTGAGACACGCCAGCTTTGGCAGCTGCCGCTTGCTGGGTAAGGTCGAGGGCCAGGCGGCGTACCTTGATCCGCTTGCCGAGGCCCGTCAGCTGATCCGGGAGGGTGAGATACATAGGCCATATATGGCCTTTATCCGCAAAAACGTCAACTTATAGGCCTTATTTGGCCGATGAACTCTCCCTAGTGCAATGCTGCGGGCCAAAACAGGCATTCCAAGAGTGGCGCTGCTCAACGCCTCTGGCGCAATTCCAAGCTCCGCGCTGCCGAACCGGAAGGGGAGGGGGAGGCTGTGGTGCGCATCAGCATCAGGAGCAGCGCATGACCGATCTTTTCACCCCGTTCGACTCCCGCCTTGATCAGGTCATCGACGAAGTCGCGCTCGAGATCGCCGGTGGATCGCTTACGAAGATGACGCTCTTCGACGCAATGAAGCGCCTCCATGGAGGAAGCTCGGCTGAGGGCCGCTGGGCACAGCGCGATGCGTATGACCTCCTCGAAGCAGGGGTGACCCGTCACCTCCTAAGATTACCCCGTCCGGTGCGCCTGGACGACATCACCGCTTTGAGTCTTCTGGTTGAGCAGCTGCCAACCCATACGGTCAGGAGCGAAGACCAGATTCGGTTTCAACAGTTCTCCACGCCTGCCGATCTTGCGGCACTTGCGACTGTCCTTGCGCAGCCCCGGCCAGACGACATCGTGCTGGAGCCGAGTGCGGGACATGGTGCGCTCGTGGCCAGCCTGCCGACAGTAAGGCAGCTGCACCTCAATGAGCTTGATCCCAAACGCCGTGAGAAACTCGCTCTGCTGTTCAAACATGCCAAGCTTACCGGGATCGACGGTGCGATGCTGGCTTCCGCGCTGGATCCTTCGCTGCGCCCCAGCCTGATTCTCATGAACCCCCCGTTCTCCCGTTCGGAGGGAAGGGGCGTCGATCAATTCGCTGCTGTCCGCCATCTGCGCGCCGCGCTCGGTCGATTGGCTCCTGGCGGCAGACTTGTCGCTATCATGCCGGACTGGTTCACCACCAGCGCTAGGCTCTCGAAAATCTATGACCAGACATTCGAGAACTGCACGGTGCAAACAGCTTGCCGCCTTGCCAGGTGCTACCACAAGCAGGGGACCAGCGTGCCGGTTCGCCTCTACGTGATCGACAAGGTTCCCGGAAACATCCGTCCTGCGATCCTCGCTAGATCGAATGTCGCCGAGATTGCCGCGGCGGTTGCAGTGGTAAAGCGGGCAGTCGGTCCTTGCGAGGCTTCACCAATTTACGCACGGCAGCAGACCAAGCCCGGCACGCTTTTCAAGGCGATGCGCACAAGTGCAAAGCCGCCTGCGGCTAAGCCGCGCGTAATCGAAGCGCCATCGATATCGCCGCTTGTTTTTCGCAGCCTGGCAACGCCGCGCCCTCTGGGCGAGCAGGCCGGTGTCTATCTGCCTTACCGCCCGAGCCGGATCGACATCGATGGTGCAAAGGCGCACCCGACCCCGCTGGTGGAAAGTGTGGCCATGGGCTCCATACCAGCGCCGGTGCCGGAGTATTGCCCCAGCCTGCAGGGCCGCATCCTCAAAGAAAGCCTGCTTTCGGAAGCGCAGCTCGAGACGGTGATCTATGCCGGCAATGCCTGGCAGCAGTATCTGCCGGGCCTGTTCGTCCCGGCTGACGAAGGTGTCGCTCTCACTCTGGCCGAAGACGGACACAGCTACCGCAAGGGCTACTTCCTCGGTGATGGCACTGGCGCGGGCAAAGGCCGACAGATTGCCGCCTGCATTCTAGACAACTGGCTAGCCGGACGCCGCAAGGCGATCTGGGTATCCAAGAACGAGAGCCTGCTCGAAGATGCGCGCCGGGATTGGAGCGCGATCGGCGGGATGACTGCCGACATTCAACCGCTCTCCAGCTGGAAAATCGATCAGCCAGTGCCGTTCCGCGAGGGGATCCTCTTCGTCACGTACCCGACGCTGCGCAGTCAGAGGCAGGATGCGACCCGTCTGAAGCAATTGCTGGACTGGGCCGGGGCGGATTTCGAAGGTGTCATCGCCTTTGATGAGAGCCACGAAATGGGCGGGGTGGCAGGAGGCGAGGGCGCCCGCGGGAGCAAATCAGGTTCCCAGCAGGGCATCGCCGGCGTCATGCTCCAGAACCATCTGCCCAAGGCCCGCGTGCTCTATGCCTCGGCGACCGGGGCCTCTGAAGTCAACAATCTCGCCTATGCGGTTCGGCTCGGCCTTTGGGGACCAGGAACGGCGTTTGCCAACCGCGAGGATTTCATCAGCCAGATCAGGGCAGGTGGCATCGCTGCGATGGAGCTGGTGTCGCGCGACCTTAAGGCCCTTGGGCTTTACCAGGCACGGGCGCTGAGCTTTGCCGGGGTCGAGTACGAAATCCTCAAGCACGGCCTGACGGCCCAGCAGATCGCTGTCTACGACACCTATGCGGATGCTTGGGCGATTATTCACCAGAACATGGAGGAGTCGCTCGCGCTGACCGGTGTGGTCGACGAGATCGACGGCACCACGCTGAACGGCGGCGCGAAGGCCGCAGCCCGCAGCCGCTTCGAAAGCACCAAGCAGCGCTTCTTCAACCAGCTGCTGCTTTCGATGAAGCTCCCGACTCTGATCAGCGCCATCAATAAGCACCTGGACCAGGATGACGTGGTCGTGGTTCAGCTGGTCTCGACCGCCGAAAGCATCCTCGACCGAAGGCTCGACAGCCTTTCACCCGAAGAGCGGGCCGAACTCGACCTTGATCTCAGCCCGCTTGATGCGGTCATCGAATACCTCGAGCGAGCTTTTCCCACCCAGCAGATGACGTTCTACACCGACGACACCGGTGCTACCCGTTCGACGCCGATGTTCGACGAGGACGGCCGCCCCGTGCACAACCAGGCTGCGATCGCCCGGCGCGCCGAGCTGATCGAGCATCTTTGCGCGATGCCGCCAATCAAGCCAGCCCTCGACGGGATCATCGAACACTACGGGACGGATAAGGTCGCAGAAGTCACCGGGCGCACAAAGCGCCTCATTTCTCAGGCCGATGGTAGCCAGCGCCTCGA
This sequence comes from Novosphingobium subterraneum, assembly GCF_000807925.1. Classification (GTDB taxonomy): domain Bacteria; phylum Pseudomonadota; class Alphaproteobacteria; order Sphingomonadales; family Sphingomonadaceae; genus Novosphingobium; species Novosphingobium subterraneum. The sequence continues at coordinate 279,003 of NZ_JRVC01000001.1, forward strand.
AACTCGCTCCCCCCGCACGAACCAGTCGGAAACCGACCAGTTCATGGATGGCCGCAAACCCATTCTCGTCTTCAGCGATGCAGGCGGAACGGGGCGTTCCTACCATGCCAGCCTTGACGCACCCTGCCAGAAGCGCCGGGTGCATTTCCTTCTAGAGCCGGGCTGGCGCGCTGACCGGGCCATCCAGGGCCTCGGCCGCACCCACCGCACTCATCAGGCGAACACCCCCCTATTCAGGCCGGTCACGACCAACTGCAAAGGTGAGCTGCGCTTCACCAGCACGATCGCGCGGCGCCTCGACAGCCTTGGGGCATTGACGCGTGGCCAGCGCCAAACCGGCGGCCAGAATCTGTTCGATCCGGCGGACAATCTCGAAAGCCCTTATGCCAAGGCGGCGCTCACCAGCTGGTTCGGCCTCCTCGCAGAGGGAACGCTGAAGAGCGTGACCTTGTCCGACTTCGAGCAACGCAGCGGATTGACGATCGTCTCCCAGGATGGCGTGCTCGAAGAAGACCTTCCCCCGATCCAGCGGTGGCTCAACCGCATTCTTGCCCTGCCGATCGGCATGCAGAACGCAATTTTCGATGAGTTTCTCGGGCTCCTCGAAGCCCGGGTTTCCGCGGCGCGTGAGGCCGGTTCTCTCGATGTGGGCGTCGAAACGATCCAGGTCGAAAGTGCCGACGTCATCGAAGATATTGTGCTGCGGACGGATGCACGGACCGGGGCGACCTCGCACCTCCTCCAGCTGGCGCTCAGGACGCGTACCCGGCCAATCACGCTGGAAAGGGTGAAGCAGCGCCTCGAGCTGTCGGACGGGTGCATGCTGATGCACAATACCAAGAGCGGCAGGGCGGCGCTGGCTGAGCCGTCCCGGCATTTCATGACCGATCGGGGCGAACTGATCCGCCGCGTCATTCTCCACCGACCGCTGCGCCGCGAATACCATCACCTTGATGATCTTGCCGAGTCTGCGTGGGCGGAATGTCCTCGGGAGACCTTCGAGCAACTTTGGTGTGCCGAAGTCGCCGAGCTGGCCGAGAAGCTGACAACCGAGAAGATCTACCTCGCCACAGGACTGCTGCTGCCGATATGGTCGAGCCTTCCGATCGACTATCTGGAAGTGAGGCGAATCGTCGATGAGGAGGGACGCAGCTGGCTCGGCCGCATCGTTCACGAGCTCGACGTCGCAAACCTTTTGCAGAAGTTCGACATTACCTCGAATGTCGAACTCTCGGAGCAAACGATCCTCAAGGCGCTCGGCGAGCATCGGACGATACCTATCAAGCAACCGTTCGAGGCCACCATCAAGTCCTCGCGGGTCGCCAACGAGCAGCGCTACGAGATCGTTGGCGCCCCCGTCGATCAGCTGCCCTGGTTGAAGAGCATCGGCTGTTTCACCGAGATCATTTCGTTCCGCACAAGGGTGTTCATTCCGACAACGGCAGCAGAGGCCGTGCTGGCGGCGCTCCTGATGCGGTGATGGGAGGCAGCACCGAAGGCGCTGAACCCACGGTGACTGCGACAAGTGCACAGGATCTTGGATGCTTGAACCCGACAAACAAGGGGAGGGGGAGGGGATCTGTGCCCCGGTGATGGCCGGGAGCAGATCAGGAGTGACCGAGATGCTGATTCCCTTTTCCAAGCTCTATTTGAGCGATGCGAACGTGCGCAAAACACGCAATGACCAAGACGACGCGCAGCTTTCTGCGGACATCGAGGCCCGCGGCCTCCTGCAGAACCTGCTGGTGACCAAGAGCAAGAAGCGCGGCCAGTTTGCGGTGATCGCCGGTGGCCGCCGCCTGCGGGCCATTGGCATGATCATTGATCGCGGGGCCTGGGCTGCGGATGCCGAAGTAGAATGCAAGCTGCTCGAGGGTAGCGAAGAGACGGCGGGCGAAGCCTCGCTCGCCGAGAACTTCCAGCGGGTCGGCATGTCTCCGGCTGAAGAATGCCGCGCCTTCCAGCATTTCATCAAGGAAGGCAGCGATATCGCGGCCGTAGCCAAGCGCTTCGGACTCACCCAGCGGTTCGTCGAAGGCCGGCTGCGCCTTGCTAATCTGGCAGCGCCGATTTTCGAGGCACTCGCCGCCGGTGACATCACCCTCGAAATCGCCAAAGCTTATGCTGCGACCGACCAGCACGAAGTGCAGATCCGCGTCTTCGAGCAGATGCGCCATGCCTACAACCCCAGCGCCGACGCCATTCGCCGCATGGTCGCCACCGGCTCGATGCGCGGTAATGACCCTATCGCGCTTCTGATCGGCGAAGATGCCTATGTGGCTGCCGGCGGCAAGGTCGAGCGGGATCTGTTCAGCGATGCGGGCGAGGATCGCTGGATCGATATCGATATCGCGCACCGGCTCGCCTCCGAAAAGATGGAAGCGGAAGCCGAGCGCCTGACCTCGGAGACCGGTCTCGCCTGGATCAGCCCGGTGGCCGCCAGCAATTCCTGGCAGGCCCGCAGCGAGATGGGCGTCTCCGCTGTCCGGCTCCCGCCCGTGCCCCTCTCGGAAACGGCGCGCGCCCGCATCGACGAGATCGATGCCCGGATAGATGAGATCAACGCGATCTTCGATGAAGGTGAAGAGCAAGAGGACGTCGATTTCGGAAAGCTCGAGGCCGAATACGAGGCTCTCGATGCCGAACGCAGCGACCTCAACAATCCGGTTCGCGAGCTGCCTGAAGAATGGCGCGGTGAAGTCGGCCGCTTCCTCGTGCTCACCACCCGCGGCGAGATGGTTCTCGAGGCCGATTACTACAGCGAGAAGCGGCTGTCGTTCGAGACCGATGACCAAGGCAATGTCACCGCAACGGCAGAAGAGCCAGCGCCGACCTCAGGGAGCCGCGCAAGTGGTGCTCCCGCACGGCCTGAGGCGATCGCACCCGGAAGCGAGAAGCCGATCAGCGCGAGGCTGTTCGACGAGCTCGCCGTTCAGCGCCGCAATATCCTGTCGGCCTGCCTGCTTGGCGATCCGGGGCTTGCCCTCGATTTCGCCATCTTCGCGCTCGCGGACAATCGCAGCTATGAGGGGAAGGGCACCTCGATCAAGGCGGGACGGCCGAGCGATCCTGCGACCGGCGAGGTTCCGCAATCAGCGGCCGAGGGCATTCTCGCCGAGGCCGAGGATGGTCTCGACAAGGCGTGGCAGGAGCAGGGCAGTGTTGCGGCCCGTTTCATCGCCTTCCGCGACCTCGAAGATGACGCTAAGGCGGCCTGGCTTGCCTATGCGGTGGCGCTCTCGCTCGAGGCCAAGAAGGGCTATGGATCCGAGTATCATCCGGTTCATGCCGTGCTTGGGTCGATGCTCGATGTCGACGTTGCGGCTCTGTGGCGGCCGACTGCCGAGAATTTCTTCGACCGGGTGAGCAAGACTTCCTGCCTCGCCGCGCTGACCGAGGTTGGCGGAAGTGACCTCGCTGCGCGCTATGCGGCGTCCAAGAAGGCGGACCTCGCCAAGACGTGCGAGACGATCTTCGCCGGTAAGGCGATCATCGAGCAGGAGGTCAAGGAAGCCGCCCTTGCCTGGCTGCCCGAGGCCATGAAGTTCAGTGCGGCCATGCCGGAGGGCGCACAAAGCGCTGATCCTGATGCCTCCGAAGACGGCAAGGCCGACATCGACGCGATCGAGGGGGTGGTCGCACTGCCGGATGCCGAAGAGGAACCCGAAGGCGCCGCCACAGACACGGCAGTGGCTGCCTGAACGCCTCACCCTCCTCCTGATGTCCTGGCCCGGTCGCTCACTCGAGTGGCCGGGCCTTCTTCTTCCACGAAGGGAAATGCCGATGCGCCGCGGACCAAAGCGCGATGTCGCGCAGGAAATTACCAATCTCATCATTGCACGGATCGAGGCCGGCACAATGCCCTGGCGGCGGCCCTGGAAAAAGACCGGGGCAGGGGGCGCGCCCTTGCGTGCAGGCGGACTGCCCTACACCGGGATCAATCGCCTCTATCTCTGGGCTGTCGCCGACTGCTTCGGCTACGCCTCGCGCTACTGGATGACCTATCGTCAGGCTCAGGAACTGGGCGGGCAAGTGCGCAAGGGTGAGACGGCCGAGCCGAGCATCTATTTCAACAGCACGAGCAAGACCGACGTAGATCAGGCGACTGGCGAGGAGACGTCGAAAACCATCCGGTTCATGCGATCCTACAGCGTTTTCAATGCCTCGCAGATCGAAGGCCTGCCGCCGCATTTCTATCCCAGTCCGGTCCCCGAAGCACCGCCGCAACCCTCTGTGAAGGCAGCGGCCATCCAGGCCTTCTTTGCTCCGATACCTGCTGATATCCGCCATGGCGGTGACCGTGCATTCTTCTCTCCGGGCGGAGACTATATCCAGCTTCCAGAACGCGGCGCCTTCCGCACCGAGGACGGATATGTCGCCACCAAAGCGCACGAACTCGGCCATTGGAGCGGGCACCCCTCGCGGCTCGCGCGCACATTCGGCAAGCGGTTCGGCGACAAGGCCTACGCCTTCGAGGAACTGGTCGCGGAGCAGGTCAGTGCCCGGATCTGCTATGAGCTGGGCCTCCCCGCAGACCTCCATGAAAGCCACGCCAGCTACATCGCCCATTGGCTCGATATCCTGAAATCCGACAAGACCGCGATCATCACGGCTGCCGCCAAGGCCGATCAGGCTTTCAACCTGCTTGCAGCCTATTCGGGCTATGAGAGTGAACCTGCGGAGGAAGCCCATGAAGAGGCGCCAGTTCCGGCTTACGCTTGAGCCAACCGCAGACGACGCGGTGCGGCTTGCGCAGCTGAGCCGCTATGCCAGCGACCTTGCGAGCAGAGGTTCTGCGGACATTGGCGCAGCGCTCGGCGGCCATGTTGGGGTGCTGTTCCCCGGGCGGAACCGTCATGCGGTCCTGGAGAGCCTCCTCGGCAAAGGAGAACCCGGTTGGTCACTGGTGTCCGATCCGGGGCAGGGCGGCTCCCTGGTTATCCAGACAACCGAGGCTGGCGCTGCGGTCTCGGCGATTGCGAGAATCCTCGAACAGGTCGCTCCCGGGGCTCTCTTGCGGCCGATGATCTATGAGCCACTGTCCCTGAGAAGCTCAGGGAAACATCACCGCAGTCTGCATTGAGGGGAGGGGGAGGAGGCCATTGCACTTGCAATGGAAAGGAAGCCGCATGTCCTGCGACATCGATTATCGTTACCGCCGCGCGCTCGAGCCCTATGGGCTGACGACGTTCGAGACCGCGCTGCGAGCATTGAACGAGGCCGTCGATGATGTGCGCCTCGCAGGCCGGCAGGTCGCCACCTGTCCCGCGGTTCTGCTCCTCACTCGCCACCTTCAGCGCATTGCCGACGGAAGGCCGACAACCTGCGAGGCCGACGACCAGATCTTGCGGGCACAGTGCATCGAGCGCCTCGGCGAGCTCAAGCACCGACCTGCGATCATTGCGCTGGTCAAGCGCGGGATCGACTATCGTCCTGAAGAACTGCGACACTACCGGCGCGAGGGTACGCGCGCGCTGCGCCAGATCGCAGCCGGGATCGGGCTCGATCATTCCGCCTACCGCATCAGCTACTACACCTCGCAGGAGGCCCTCGCCGGTGAGCATGTGCTCGAAGCAGACGGTGTCTACATCCGCATCAGCCCCGAGCGGTTCGGCGAACCGGGTCTCGCCTGGCGGAACCCGTTCTGGAAGCCCCCCGGCGCGGTCATGCGCAAGGCTCCGATCACCGCGCTTGCCGACATTCCGGCACTCACAGCGCGGATCGCCCGCGAACTGCAAATCGCACCTCCGGCTCAGCCGGGGCTCATCTGAAGGACACGCACATGGGCTGGCTCTACATGCACCGCGCAGGGATGGGAGGGCATGAAACGCCCAAAGCCTATCTCGACGATCAGCTGACCTACGAACGGGAGGCCTGCGAAGATGCTCCGTTCCGGGGGTGCCGGGTCCTCAAGAGCGTTTTCACCGGCAGCACCTACTATGCAGCCGTCGAGCGCTACGGTGAAGATCGCGAGAGGCTCTACGTGACGGCGGTTATCTGCCTGGTCCACTGGAACCCGAAGGCGGCCGATGGCCTGATCTTCGGCTACAAGGACATGGATGAGCAATCTGGCCCCGTCGAGGCGAATTGCCCGCGAAGCATCCTGGAACTGCTCACCTCATCCTCGCACCCCTATGCCCTGGACTGGCGCAACCGGTGTTACGCCATGCTGCGTCTCAAGGAGCGAAAGGTTGCCGATGGCGACATCCTGCGGCTTCCCGAACCGCTGCGCTTTACTGACGGCAGCGAACACCGCGAGTTCCGGGTCAGCAAGCGCGGGAGCAAGATCGAGCTGCGGACACCCGATGGCTTCGGGGCCTATCGTATCTCCCGGCTGATGGAGCGGCGCTTCGAGATCATTCGTCCCGCCCGAAGGATCAAGACCTTCTTCCCGATAGCCCAGTAGCGAGGGCCTCTTCCATGACTTCTGCCAGCCTCGATCCGCGCCGCCGTGTCCTTTGCGGGCGGGCCAATGCCGAGCGCGTCGCCATCCGGATGAGCGCGAAAACCGGGAAGAGCCACGCTGTGGTCAGAACCGGCAACACGCTCCAGCCCTTCTGTGTCATGCCGACGGGAGAAAACCCACCCGGTGCGATCGAACTGCAAGTTGTCGTCCTGTGACGAACTCGGCGCCAGCCCTATGGCAGCTTGAAAGCCATGCAGAATGACGCTATATCGCGTCAGAAGTCATGGAGCTTTGCAATGGCGATTCAGAACTATGCGGACAATGGCGCGTTTGCTCCGCGCAAAATCGTCGATGCGCTGCGCACCACCAGCGACGAACTGGCGCGCTCGCTGGGTCTCGGCAAGGACGCGATCCAGCGCAAGGACCGGATTGCCTCCGATCGTACCCAGCGCCGCCTTCGGCAGATGGTCGAAGTGCTCAACAAGGTCGAACCGCGGTTCGGTTCAGCCTTGCTGGCCTATGCCTGGTACCGCTCTGAGCCGCTGCCGGGCTTTTCGGGCCAGACTGCAATGCAGCTTGTGCAGAACAACCGGGCCGATGACGTTCTGACCTATATCGACGCCGTCGACGCCGGCATTCACGCCTAGCCTCATGCACTTCACCGGGCTGCTCTACCGCGCCCACAATCCGGTCTGGTCCCGCGAACCCCTCTCAGGGGAGGGGGCGGCCCGGTTTGGCGGACGGTTCAATCGCATCGGGCGCAGCGCGCTCTATACTTCCCTCGCCCCAGAGACCGCGCTGCGCGAGGCCAATCAGGTTGGCACCCTCCAGCCCACCACGCTCGTCGCTTATCAGGCCGATATCGGATCGTTGCTCGATGGCCGCGATGCGGCTGCATTGCGGCCTTTCGGTATCGCACCGGCTGAGCTCGCCGACCCGGCGTGGCGCGATCGGATGCTCTCAGGCAAACCGGTCCCGACGCAAGATCTGGCGGAGGCCGCGATCGCGCAAGGCTATGTGGGCATTGTCGTGCCGAGCTACGCCCGCGGCGCTCCCGCCGACGCTCTCAACCTTGTCCTCTGGCACTGGGAAGGGCGCATCACGCTCGTAGATGACGACGACCGGCTTGGCCTGCGCGATCCCTGATTTCTGCCTGTTAGGCCGGCAAGCTGATGCCTGCCTAGTCTTCGATCCGGCCGCCAAGCGACGGATCGAGATACCACGAGGGTCCCTCGACGAAGTCGGCCGAGCGTGCTGGAACGGGCCCGTCGGGCTCACTTGCGACATAAGGATTGACCTGCGGTGCAGGCCTCTCGCCGGAGCGAAGGAGCTTCCCCGACATTTCGCAGCGAGGGCGCAGGAGATCGAGCAGCCATTCGAGATCATCCAGCATCTGGACGATGCCGCGCCCCGCCAGCGTGTAGTAGAGACACCGCTGATAATCATCGCACTGGCACGAAAGCACCTGCGTCAGCTTGTTCTTGGCACCGGGTGTGCCCTGGAAAACCCCCTGCAGCGCTTCGTAGAGTTCGCGCGCCGAATAATAGGCATCGAACGCTTCTATCCCGATAGAGGCATTGGCGAGCGAGCGCCGCGTAGGCGTCACCAGTGGGTCAACCGATGCATCGCGCAGCGTCAGATCGAGGTCGAATTGGCCGAGATCGAATACCTTGTTCATAAGACAAAATTCCTCTATGTGACGAACATAGAGTGAACAAAAGGGGCGGTCAAGAGCGTCAGACCATGTGGTTGGTGGCCAAGGACACCACAGGTAGCACCGGGCGCGTCGCCATTGGCGACGGTCTGCGAGCAGCCTTGGTCCGCTGGTACACGGGCCATGGCAACGAGGCCGATCACCGGGCCTGCGTCTCTCTCGTCGTGACAGCGCGCGAGAATCACAAATGGCTCGCCTGCGATTGTCTGGGCGAGGTCACCGCGCCGCCGCTGCTGAGCCCGGCCTACCTGAGCTTTCAGGAAACCTATTACCTGCGGCGGCTGACTTCGAGGCCGATGCATGCGCCGGCGTGTCCATTTTTCCTGCCCCAGGCACCGCCGCGCATCCGCGAGACAGCAAGGGATTCGCTCTACGCGCTCGATGTTCCAGATGGCCTGTTCAACGCGCACCAGAAGGCGCCGGAGAAACTCGCCCAGAAACCGGACCACAGTGAGCCAGACGACCGGTCGCGTGGTGTTGCAATCCCGCGCCTCGGCAAACTGCTGTGGCTGCTGCTCGAGCGGGCGGGTTCCAACGTGCTGCGCGAGCTTCCGCCAGCAGGGCCACGGGAGGGCTCGATCAGCCAGGAGATGCGTTTCCTGCGCCGGGCTGCGCAAGGTCTCGAGATTGCGCCCGGGGTTCCGCTCTCGGCCCATCTCTACACGAACGCCATCGATTACGAAAAGCGGCGGGTTCACGCCCGGCTGCGCGCTGCGGCCGAGAGATGGCCTCATGAATTCGCGCCCCAGGCGTTTCTTCTGCTCGAGGCCAATGCGGTCACTTCCACCGAGATCGTCACCGGTCTCGGCACGATCTCGGTCCGGAACCGCATCCAGCACACCGGGATCATCCGCGCCGAAGTTGAGCCGCCGTTCCTTGTGCTCGCCGTCGTCGGCGAGCACAGCAGGAAGGAGGGCTATGTCGCGCTGCGCGCCTACGCTCAGCCTGTCTTGAGCGGCAACCAGTTCGTGCCGACAGAGCGAGACCACGACCGAGACGTTCTGCGGGCGCTCCAAGACGCGCAGTATATCCTGCGACGCCGGGACATCCGGATGGCGGTGAAGAAGATCCTCTTCGATCTGCCATTTGCGGACGTCTCCGTAAGGCCGGATTTCCTGATCGCCCTTCTCGACGACAACACCGGGCAGGAGTGCCGCTTTGCGCTGCAAATCCTCCAGTCGTCCGACGAGGATTATCTCGCCCTCAGGGCAATCGAGCGGACTCGTCTTTCGCAGCTTGGACCGGTGGCGGCCCTCGCTCTTGGAGACGTCACGCCCGAGATCGTTGCCCGGACCGCTCTCGGGATCCTGAGCTGAAGAAGAGGGGGAGGGTCTGAGCGAACCTGCAACAGGAGAGTTCGCTCATGCCATGTTTTGCCCCATCACCGCGTCCCTCCACTTCCATCTGGGGCGCCGTCCAGCAGGCCGATCAGCTGGCCCCCGGCATATGGTCAGTTATGACCGCCAGCCACGGCGGTATCATTCTGTCCGATCAGAGACAGGCCGCCATGCCAGCGGCGCTACGGATCGAAGGCGGGGCCTACGAAGAAGATTGCGATTGGGGGCTCCCGATCCTTGCCTTCACCAGCGAGCTTGAAGGGCAGGGCTCCTGCTCTGCGGGCTTGCTGCAGCTTGCCCGCGATACTACCCGATGTTGGCACCCGGACCGCTTCAGCGCCTTCACCGGCGAGGCCATAGAGGAGAATTCCTCTGCGATCCTGCGGACGCGCAAGGCCTATATGGCCGCGATCGGCGAATTCTGCGTGACCAGCGCCTGGGGCGATTGGGCCGAGTGGGTGCCGGACGGCAAAGTCGGCGTGATTGCCCGGCAAGTCGAGCGCGTCGATCACCTTGGCCGCCCAACCTATGGCGAGGCCGAGGTCTGCGCGCTCATCGCCAAGGACCTCTACGCCGCGCGCGGCGAGGTTAAGGCGCTGCGTGATACGGCGCACGACATCATCCCGATTCCTGAAGCCCTGCGACCCAAGCGCGTTGGCTGAAGAGCAGGCCAAGGCAGCCGGGCTCCGGCCAGGCATCAATCCGCTGTTCTGAAGGGAAGGGGGAGGGGAAGGGCGAAACAGTGCGATGAAGGACCCCTTGTCATGAACCCGACAGTTATTCGACCCAGCGTCAGCCCGAAGACGATCACCAAAGTCACGCGCCTCTTCAATGGCACCATCGGCGATATCCTCGGCGAGCTCCTCCAGAACAGTCGCCGCGCGGGCGCTTCCCGGATCGATATCGCCTGCTGCGCGGATCAGGACGCAGCGCGCCTGACCCTTGTCGATGATGGAACCGGAGTCGCCCATCCGCAGACCATGATTGCGCTGGGGGATTCGGGCTGGAGCCAGCACATCCATGAGGCCGAAGACCCGGCAGGCATGGGTGTCTTCAGCCTGGCGGGCAAGGAAACCCGGATCAGCTCGCGTCATACCGATGCCGACATCGGATGGTCGGTCCATGTCCCAGCGGATGGCTGGACCGGTGCGCAGGACATTGCCGTGCAGCCCCTTGCTCGCCCCGTCGGGACGACAATCAGCTTCCTGATGCCCGGCGTGAGCGAGCAGACCACCGAGCGGATTCTGCGCGAGGTCGCGAAGTTCTACCCGCTGCCGGTGTTCTTCAATGGCACGGAAATGCCACGCGAGGACTTTCTCGCCAAAGCAATCTACATCGCCGAGTGGAACGGCAGCCAGATCGGCGTGTTCGAAGGGCGCGAATACCACCAGGACCCCACCACGAATTTCTATGGGATGGTGCTCACCCGCAAGCTTGCCAGCGTCTCGGAGAGCCTTGGCGGCAAAACATACCATGCCCGGCTCGATATCGGGGCCACCCCGGGCCTTGCCCTTGTGCTCCCGGCGCGCAAGGAATTCGTCGAGAATGCCGCGTTTGCGGCGCTGCAGGCAGCGTGCAGGCGCACGATCTATGCCGCGCTGGCGCACAGAGGCCAGCACCGGCTTTCCTTCGAGAACTGGAAGGAAGCGCGCGATCTTGGGGTTGCCCTGCCGGAGGCCGACCCCTGCCTGCCCCGCTGGCATGCTGCCATTGCGGAGAGCGACAACGTCAATGTCGAGTATGAGGAAATCGCAGCAGGTGCGGACACGATCCTTGTCGCGGATCTTGAGCCCGATATTGCCCAGGGACTGGAGCGCGCGCTGCGCGACCACCCCTTGCGCCCGCACCTCGTCGAGAACCATCCCGCATACGCTGGCTATGGCTGGTATGACGCGCTGCATCAGCTCGGCAACGTGCGCTTCTATGTTGCAGCCGGAGAGCGCGACCACGTCATCGCCGAAAACGGCAGCTTCCCCCCGCTCGATGACCATGTTCGTGCCGAGACGATCGAGCTGAGGTTCTGCGTCTTCCACCGCGCCAGCGTAACGCAGCGCGAGGAACGGATCTCGGCAGATGTCGCCTTCGTCCTCGGCGAGGATGGTTGGTACAGCGGCATCGACCAGATCCGCATTGCCTATGTTCCGGGTCCGGCGCTGACTCCTGAAACGCTGGTCGATCTGATCGAGAACGTCTGTTTCTGCGCGAACGACGACAGCGAGGCCGACTCCTGGGACACCCAGCACGAGCACTTCCTGCGCGATGCGCGCGAGCTCGCGGCCCGGGTGCTGCTCGGCGAGGACGAGGCCATTGCGGCGCGTATCCGCGACACGCTTGCCGGCATCCTCTGGGTCATTCCCAAGGACCGGCAGGTTGCCATTACCGTTGCTGCCGGGACCGCGATCGATGTTCAGCTTTCCGCTTTTCAACCTGCGGGCTGAGTCCCGCGAGGCCGTCCGGTTGTCCGCTCGTCGTCTCTTGGATCAGGAGGAGACCTCCAATGCATGACACATCTGACCTCACTTGCGCGCGGCAACGCACCGAGCGCATTGCGCTGCTCAATGATGCCGCGCGCCAGGGCCGTGACCGAACGGCCCGCATCGTCATGACCTCCGGGTTGCTTGCAGAATTCGGCGGCGACACGGTGGCACAAAGCATGATGGTTCAGGCTCGGTTGATGGCCGCTCTGCGCCATTGCACCTTCGCCCCGGATTCGCCCGAGCGAGACTTTGCAAGCATGGATGTCGATGGCATCAAGGTGCTGATGAAAGTCGATTATTACGACACCGAACTGGCATTCGGGTCCGAGGATCCGGCCAATCCAGCGATGACACAGCGCGTCATCACGCTGATGCGGCCAGCGGACTACTGATGAGTTCAGGGGCTGACATGTCAGTGCGCCGCGGGGCATCGGCCCAGTTAAGGGTGGGGAGGTAACGAGCGCATGAGCAGGCACAAAGTACCGCTTCGTGACGGGATTGCTGCTGCCAGTGCCTATGTCGGATGGGACCGACCGCTTCAGACCTATTTCGCGCAGGTTCTGAGCGCTCCTGACGAAGACGGGGAGGAAATCGAACTCGTATGGGTCGGAACCGCTTTCGGAGAGCTGCCCCGCGCGGTTGACGCAATCCGCGCGCTCGAGCCCTATTGCCATATCGAGGCAAGTCTTGCCGCACAGCTCGAGATCGACAGGATGGCCTGCCTCGCCACGCGCGATGGACCCAATCAGCTCGAAGCCAAGGCGTTCATGGCGCGCCTCAACCAGATCAAGGACGGGTCCGAGCCCGAAGCTTAGGTCGGTACAGACCGGGCCTGGCTCGTAGCAGGGCCGGTTCAGCTCCAATCCAACTATCGAGACTCCTCAGCCCTCTGGGCTGGACAGGATGACGCGCGCCTGCGGTGGCTGGCGCACGGGCCGGGCCAGGGGCCCGGAGGAGAGGGGGGATGGGAGAAGGTGTTCCGGACAAGGGGTTCGGACGGCATCAGGAGAACTTCGACATGAACATCGGCACCCTCAAGGCCAACGCAGAAGGCGTTCACATCGGCCGCATCACCACCCTGACCTTCAGCGCGACGGTTGCGCTGCGGGCCTTCGAATCCACCAACGAGCGGGCACCCAAGTTCGACCTCATGGCGCTCTCGGCGGACCGCCGCAGCTGGGTCAAGATCGGCGCGCTCTGGGAATACTCGTCGAACGAGACCGGCGAGTGCTTCCTCTCGGGCCAGATCGACGATCCCAGCCTCTCGGCGCCGATCCCGGTCGCCATGTTCCAGCAGAACGATGGCAGCTACAACGTCGCCTGGCGCCGCTCGAAGCCCAAGGCCTCGCTCGACGGCTTCGGCAGCGAGAGTGAAGGCGCCCTGCCGCCGCTGACTGCCACCGGCGACGAACCGGCCAGCGACCGCAGCGTTGACAGCGGTGCTGCCACCGGCGACGGTCTGGGCGACAGCACCGCTCCGGCACCCAAGGGCAAGACGCGCGCGAGCGTCGACGCCTGACCGGGACAAGCCCCCCGTGACCGGTGCCGCGACCCGCGCCGGTCACATCGGGAAGGCCCGTCCGCGCATTCGTCGCGGGCGGGCCTTTTCTTTGCCCGGTGCTTGCAAGCCGAGCCGACCTGCAGCGGAAACTCTGCCTGCGAAAGAGAAGGGGGAGGTGCCGTTCAAGCAAAGGAGGCTTGAATGGCACAGACAAACTGGACTCTCGATCTTGGCGGGGCTCCGTGGAACGAAGACTGCGCGCAGATCGGCCACACCCCGAACTTCGACCTCGTGAATACCGCAGAAGTCACGCTCTACAGGGCTGCGCTGATCGCGGTCGCCGGGCCTCCGCCCGCCGGGATCACCCTGCGGATCAAGGCTAACGCCCATGATTTCGGGACCTACCGGACGGTCGAGGCGAGCGTCGACGACGAACAGGACGATGGTAGCCATGCCAGCTATATCGAGACCCTCGAGACCGGCTTCGCCTTTTGGCATCAAGCCGGGTTTGCACCGCCTGAATTCGGCAAACTGACAGCGAGCAATCAGCTTGCGGGTTTCGTCGTGGATGCCGTCGCAAGCGCGCTGCGGATCACACGGCCGAGCAGCACCGGCGCATTCTTCCCAGCGTCCTCCGGACCGCTTCACCGGAACCTCACCGCAGCCTTTCCGGAGGCGGCGCAGCGCGCCTTTTCCGAAGCGAGCCTGCCATGCTGACCGACAGCGAGCGCTTCGCCTTCAGCGTCTGGCGGATCCATGCGTTCGCCTCGACGGGCAATGCCTACGACGCCGTGCAGACCGACGAGAGCATCGCAGCCGGTGACACCCTGCTTGTTCTCGATGAACGGGTTGTCGGTGTCGCGATGACTTGGCCTTTTGCCATCACGGCACAGCCGGGCAAGCTTCACGCGGTCTGTGCGCCTGGCGCTGGCGAAACCCTTGGGCACATTGAAAGGGCGCTCGATGTTCCAGACGGGTCAATCGCTCGAGCCTGCCGCCTCGCAAGGACACTGGGCATTGCGATTGATGCGGGCCTCGTCCCGTGGCTGTCTGAGCCGCTGGCGAGAGATGGGGACGACTAGCGCGGCGAGTGGCGCCACAGAAATCTTGCTATTTTGGCAATAATTGCTATTTTAAGGCCAAGAGGAGATACCACCATGCCAGCGGCGGCGAATGAGCACCCCAGGGTTCCCCTAACCCAGTTTCACAACAACACCGGCGAGTTCCTCGATCTGGCAACCAAGCAGCCGGTCGTCCTGACCAGCCATGGCCGCGAGCGGCATGTAATCGCAGATAGCGAGTATTTCCGCCATCTTGAACAGGCGGCACGCGGTGTGATCGCCGGCCACATGAATATCGAAGCTGTCGCTTCGTCCGACATGACCGGAGCCGACCGCAAGGCTTTTGCCAATGCACGGCCTTCGGCCAGTGAACTTGCCAATGACCGCTGGGAAGACTGACCGACCCGCCGCAGGCCATATCCTCCGTTACGTCTATCTCTTCGAGGAAGAGCAGAGACGAGGCCGCGACGAAGGCGTCAAGGAACGCTTCGTCGTCGTCGTGGGTGTGGACGGCTCGCGCTATCTGGTTGCCGAGATCACGACCAAGGGCGAGGGGCGCAAGAACGCCATCCCCATCCCCGATGAGATCGCACGCACAGCCGGGCTCGTTCCGGGTAGCGCGATTGTCGTTTCGGAATTCAACCGGTTCACCTGGCCCGGGTTCGACATCAGACCCCTGATGAAGCAGCCCGGGTACATTGCCGGACGACTCCCACCGCGGTTCACAGCAAAGATCATCGATGCCATCGGAGCCTGGGGCGCCGCTGCCGTCGATCGCGATTGATTTCCGGAACGCCGAGGCAGCCTGCTCCTTGGAGCCTTGTCTGATCGTGCATCAACGTCAGGCCAGTCACGCCGGCGTTGTGGATTGGCGCCGGAGGTGGCCGAGGTCGGGTATTCCGGATCAGTGCCGCAGAGGGACCTCTCGCTCACCGGGATCGGCAAGGGCGGGCGAATTATCCCGTGATCATCATCGTCAATAACAAGCCGGTACGCGGCGAAGTTGATGTCCAGGCGTGCGATAAGCTCCTGTGCCAACAGCACGTCCGCCGACCAGTGCCCATGCCTCTTTGGTCGAGCTTAGGGCCAACCTGCAGAAATGCGAGCCGTGTTGCCCGGCAAGCCGGGCTGCCCGCACCACCTCGATTTACGAGGTTCCCCGCGCGCGGAAGCGCGCGGTGTCCCAGCTCTCCCGCCGAGGCTCGACAAGGGCACCGGCGGACGAGCCGTCGGTACCAAGGAGGCTCTTGCAATGAACATCGTCAACCTCGTCGGCCGTCTCGCCAAGGATCCCGTTGCCCGCGACCGCAGCGACACCCGCATCACCGAACTGATCCTCGTGACTGAACGTCCGGTGATCCGCGACGGCAAGGTCCAGAAGGATCCGGAAACCGGCTACCCGGTCAAGGATGCCGAATTCCACAAGATCACCGTCTTCAACGGCCTCGGGCTCCCGCTGCGCCAGCACAAGGCCAAGGGTGACCAGCTCGCCGTGACGGGCCGCATCCACTACTCGCGCTGGCAGGACGCCGAAGGCAACGACCGCTATGGCTGCGAGATCATCGCCGAGAACGTCGAGTTTCTGTGATCATCAGGAGGGCGGCGCTTCGGTGCCGCCCTTCGCCGCGTTATTGATGGTGCGCACCCGAGTGCGGAGCGCAGGCCGGTTAGTTGCCGGTGGGATTTATCCTGGCACCACGATGACCACAGCTGCAGCGCAAGTGCCGGGCTACCATGTCCAGTTTGAGGGGGATCGACCTGGTGAAGCACTGATCGCGCAGCCGGGCCGCCGGCATGATGACTACACGCCTGCAGCGGCCGCACTCGATCTGCGCATTGAGGCCATGACGAACGAGATCGGCGACAGAATCGAGGCGTTTGGTTCCCATACGCCACCGAGAACATATAAAGAACTTTATCGTCAAGGGATGCCGAAGGGGAGGTTGGCGCCTGCCGGCCTATGGCCGGCATCGCACTTTATTCCGCCGGGCTGCCGGCAGCACACAAGCCTTGCTCGTGTGCTGCGTCTGCGACCGGCGTCACCGAGTCCCTGCCGGGTCTCGGCCCGTTCGGGTGGCGATCGCTGGCGCGGTGAGCTTTGCCCAAGCCATGCGTTGCTTTCGGTTCCGCAGGGTATGCTCTTATGTCCGGTTTAGGGAAGCAGTTTGATCGCGCCGGATGACCGGAAGTGGGTGGAAAGGCGAATGGCAGCATCTGGACGACCTGTCGGGTAAGATCAAAACTCGATGTGCACACCAAAGCCCGGGCGCGGGGCAATGGTGGCGCTGCCAGAATGGGCGGCAACGATTGCCGCAACCATGGCCAGCCCCAGACCATGGCCGGGTGTGGATCGGCTGCGGTCTACCCGTGCAAACCGATTAAAGAGGTCTGGCGCCTCATTCTCGCTCACGCCCGGACCATCATCAGTGACGGCGAGGCTGATGCCATTATGGGTGCTTTCGAGGACGATGTGGACGGTCGTTCCCTGCGGCGTGTGCTGCGCGGCATTGTCGAGCAGGTTCGTGAGCATCTGTTGCAGCAGTCTGCGATCGCCGCGCATAGTCAGGGCGGGCGCAATGCTGGTTACAAGCTGGTGGCCGCTGCTCTCCATTGAGGGTCGGAACGCCTCTGCCACATCGGTCACCACCGCGGTGAGATCCACCGTCTGGAAGTGCGCGCGGGCGGCCATACCTTCGACCTCCGCAATCCGCAGCAGGGCGGAAAAGACCTCCAGCAACTCACCTGCTTCCCCGGCGGCAGCCTCGATGGCCTCGCGTTGAAGCACGGCGTCGTGCTCGTGCAGGGCCTCGTCGAGCCGGTTTTGCAAGCGTGTCAGCGGCGTGCGCAGGTCGTGGGCAACATCGCTTGAGACCTGGCGCAGGTTCTCCATCAGGCCGGCGATCCGGTCGAGCATCCGGTTGAGCGTCGTAGCCACGCCGTCGAACTCGTCGCCGGCCCCGGCTAAGGGAACCCGCCGCGACAGATCGCCAGCAATGATCGCAGCCGCAGTCTGATCGATGCGGGCAAGGCGGCGGCGTGTGACGATACCCACCAGCCAAGCCGCACCGATGCCGAGTAGCAGCATCGCGCCGAATGCGCCGAGAAACAGCTGGATGAAGCGGATGTCCATCTCGTCGATTGCGGCGCGATCCGCTCCGACAAGCAGCCGGTAGCCACCCGGGAGGGCGGTGGTCAGCGTTTGCGCGATCCGCTCCTCGCCGCCCAACTTGTAAGGCAGCAGCTCGACATAGCCGGGCTTTGACGGGACAATCGTATCGAGCGATCCCGCTACGGGTCTGTTTTGAGCATCGACGAGCCGATAGCCGAGGCTTGCCGTGCTGCTCGCCGCCTCACGTCGACGGATGGCGGCAGCCACGCCCTCATGTCCGTCCTGCCCTTCGTCGATCAGCGCCTGCGTCTCGATGGCAATGCGGTGATCGAGTTGCAGTTCGAGCGCCTCATGGGTGGTTTCGAATGCCACCGCGCCGATCACGAGTGTCGCCAGCGCAAAACCCATGGCGACGGCGGCCACCAGACCGAAAGTGCCGCGCCACCAGCGCTTCATCCGCCGTCCCTGATGAGATAGCCCGCGCCGCGCACGGTCTCGATCGGATCGCTGTCGAACCCGGCATTGAGCTTGGACCGCAACCGGCTGAGATGGGTCTCGACGATGTTGGTCTTGGGATCGAAGTCGAAATCCCACACCCGTTCGAGCAGCATGGTGCGGGTCATGATCCGCCCGGGGTGCCGCATCAGCTCGGCCAGAAGCGTGAACTCGCGGGGTTGGAGCGCGATCCTGCGTCCTGCACGCAAAACCGTGCGGCGATGCAGATCGAGCTCGATGTCGCCTGCGATCAGCCGGGCGGGCTCCGCTGCGGTCGAAGGACGACGACCGAGCGCATGGATGCGTGCCGCCAACTCGGTAAAGGCGAACGGCTTGACCAGATAATCGTCAGCTCCGCCTTCCAGCCCTTCGACCCGATCGGCAATTCCGCTGACTGCTGTTAGCATCAGCACCGGGGTGGTGTTCCCGGCAGCGCGCAAAGCCTTGACGAGCGCCAGCCCATCCAGCCCCGGCAGCATCCGATCGACCACCATGGCATCGAAGCCGCCATCGGTCGCCTGGAACAGCCCGTCGCGGCCGTCGCCGCTGGTCACCACCTGATGTCCCAGCTCGGCAAGGCCGCGGGCAATGAACTGGCTGGTTTCGGTATCGTCCTCGACGATCAGGATTCTCATGGGGTCATTCTAACGGCTTGGCACCGCTGCGCCAGCCACCGCCAAGCGCGCGGAACAGCGCCACCTGCGCCTGTGCAACCGCGAGTTCGGACTGCGCGAGCGACAGCTCGGCCTGCGCCAATGTCCGGTCGGCGTCGATCCGCAGGAGTGGTGCCGCATCGCCAAGCCTGACGCGCGCCTCGGCGCGGCGAGCGTAGAGACGCCCTTCGTCGCGGGCTTCGGTCAGCGCGCGGTTGCGGCGCACTTCGCCATCATAGGCCGCAAGAGCCGTCTCGACATCGCGCAGCGCCCGGAGGACCGCCACATCCCATCCAGCCAGCGCTGCCCGCTCGGTCGCTTCAGCCTGTTCGATACGTGCGCGGGCCGGGGCCTGATTGGGAAAGGCCCAGCTCACCAGCGGCGACCCGGTCGCGACCAGCCCTCCGCTCAGCAGGCCGAGCGCCCCGCCAAGGTTGATACGGGGGTAGAGATCGGCACGAGCAACACCGATCCGCGCGGTGGCGGCAACAAGGCGCCGCTCGGCCTCGCGGATGTCCGGGCGGCGCAGCAGCAAAGCCGTGCCATCGCCGACCGGAGCCGCATTGCGCAGTTTGGGCGGCGCGCTGCAAGTCACGGGATTGCTGCGGGCCTCTCCTGCCGGACGACCTGCGAGAGTGGCGAGGCGGTAGCGCGCATTGGCCTGCGCGGCTTCCAACGGTGCGATGGTTGCCTTGGTCGAGGCGACAAGGTTGGCGGCCTGCGACACTTCCAGCGGGGAGACCTCGCCTGCCGCCAGCTGGCTGCGGATGATTGTCAGCGCGCGGTCCTGAAGCGCGACCTGCTCTTGCACGACGGCAAGGCTGCGGGTTGCGCCGCACAGATCGACATAGGCCAGAACCGTATCGGCGACGACCGCGACCTTTACCCCATCGAGAGCAGCGGCCTGCGCTTCGGCATCGGCGCGGGCAGCGAGTGCGCCTGAACGGAGCCGTCCGAACAGGTCTGCGTCCCAGCTGGCGGTCACCCCCAGATCGTAGTCGGTCGTCGGCACGTTGCCCGAGGCGCTGGGCTGATTGGCGGGCTTGTCGACGCCGAGACTGCTCTCGATCGTGGTCTGGGGAAGCCGGGCGGCTTGCGCCTGACGCAACGCCGCGCGCGCACCATCAAGATTGGCATAGGCCACTCTGAGATCGGCATTCGCCGCAAGGCTGGCCTCCACCAAGCGGTCAAGCACCGGATCATCATAGAGCCGCCACCAATCATCGGGCACAGGCTCGATAGAAGCGACCGGCAGGCTCGCGAACGGCCCGGCAGCGATCGTGGGATCGACCTTGGTTGCCGCAGGCGGGGCCGTTGTCGCACAAGCGGTCACCATCAGCGCCGCGACGGGGACTAGCCGCTTCATGCCACCGCCTCCGCAAGGTCCGGCTCGGGTGCCGGACGCTCCTTGCCAAAGCGGGCATAAAGCGCGGGCATCAGGAACAGGTTGAGCGCGGTCGATGAGATCAGGCCGCCGAGGATGACGATTGCCATGGGATGCTCGATCTCGTGGCCTGGCTTGTCGCCCGCGACCACGAGCGGCACCAGCGCAAGCCCGGCGCACAGGGCGGTCATCAGGATCGGCACCAGACGTTCCTGAGCGCCGCGAAGGATCAGGGCCGGGCCGAACTCCTCGCCCTCGAACCGTCGCAGATGATCGTAGTGCGAGAGCAGCATGATGCCATTGCGCGCGGAAATCCCGATTACGGTGACAAAGCCGACCAGCGATCCCAGCGACAGAACCCCGCCGGTGAGCGCGACCCCGATCACCCCACCGACCAGCGCGAAGGGCAGGCTGAGGCCGACCAGCGCGGTGATCCGCGTCGAGCGGAACTCCAGCCACACGAGCAGCAGGATACCGACAAGGCAGGCAAGGCCAACCGTCCACAGCCGCGAACGCGAATCCTTGAGCGCTGCATATTCGCCGAGAACCTCGGGGTGATAGCCAGTGGCGAAGGGCACCTCGCTCACTGCCGCCTCGACCCCGCGCGCTACGGCTCCGAGATCGGCATCGCTGGCAATGTTGAGCGTGACATCGAGACGGCGCTGGCCATCCTCGCGCTTGATCTCGTTGGGCGCGGGCACGATCACTACATCCGCGACATCGCGCAGGCGCACCGGCGCGCCGACTGGAGTCTGGATCATCAGATCGGCAAGCGCGTGCTGATCGCCGCGAATGGCTGGCTCGCCCCATAAGGCGACGTCGAAAGCCTTTTGGTCGCGGTAGATCTCGCCCAGCTTCGCGCCAGCGACGAGGGTCTGTGCCTGCCGCCGCACTTCTCCCGGCGTAAGGCCCAGTGTCACCAGATCGGCCGAGCGAGGACGGATCTGGATCTGCGGCACGAGCACCTGCTGTTCGACCTTGAGGTCGGTCACACCGGAAATGCTGGCGACCTTGCCGCGCACCCGCTCGGCTGCGGCGCGCAGCTCGTCCTGATCGGGGCCGTAGATTCGCACCACCACGGTCGCGCCTGCGCCCGAGAGCACCTCCTTGATGCGCTCGCGCAGATAGGTGAGCACGTCGCGGTAAAGGCCGGGATAGCCGTCAACCACTTCCTTGATCCGGGCAACGCTGGCGTCGTAGTCCGCCTCATCGTCAAGGCTGATCCACAGCTCGGTGAAGTTCGGGCCAACCACTTCGTCCGCAGCCTCGGCACGCCCGATATGCGCACCGAAATTGCGCACACCGGGGATCGCGCGCAGCTCCTTCGAGGCGCGGATCGTAATGCGGTCCATCGCATCGATACCGACGCCCGGCTTCTCGACGAAGTGCATCAGAAAGTCTGTCTCGCGGAAGTCGGGCAGGAACTGGTCCTTGAATCCCAGATAGCCCACGCCGGAAAGCAGCAAGCCGCCGGCGACGATGCCCATGGCAAGCCGTGGCCGATCGATGAGCCGGGGAAGGACGCCGAGGTAGCGCTGCTTCAGCGAGGCGACAAAGCGCGTGTCGCGATGCTCCTTCATCGGCGCATTGGGGAGCAGCATCAGGCACATCGCAGGGGTCACCACCAGCGCGACCAGCAACGATGCGGCAATCGCCAGCACATAGGCAATCGCCAATGGCCGGAAGAATGTCCCCGCCACCCCGCCGAGGAAGAAGATCGGCAAGAATACCAGCATCACGATCAGCGAGGCGAAGACCACCGCCGTGCGCACTTCGAGCGAAGCCGACAGAACTACGGCAAAGGCCGAGCGCGGTTTGCCCGCCTCGCGGTTCAGGCGAAGACGGCGGGCGATGTTCTCGACATCGATGATAGCATCGTCGACCACCTCGCCGAGCGCGATCACCAGTCCGGCGATCACCATTGTGTTGATCGTCGCCCCGCTCCACAGCAGCACGAGCCCGGCTGCGAGCAGCGACAGCGGGATCGCCACAAGGCTGATCGTCGCCTGCCGCCAGTCACGGGTAAAGGCGAACAGCACAATTGCGACCAGCACGCAGCCGATCATCAGCGCACGGGTCAGATTGTCGATCGACTTCTCGATGAAGGTTGCCGGGCGGAAGATCGTGGTATCGATCTTCACATCCTTGAGGCCCGGGCGCAGCTCTGCGACCGCCGCCTCGACATCGCGGGTCAGCTGGAGCGTATTGCCGGTCGGCTGCTTCTCGACGATCAGCATGAGGCCGGGGCCATCGTCGATGATCGCATTGCCGATGGGAGCGGCAAAGCCATCGGTCACCCGCGCGACATCGCCGACCCGAACTGGCGCATCGCCTGCAATCTTGATAACCGTGTTGGCGAGATCCTCGGAGGTTTGGATGGCGCTGGCCTGTTGCACCGGCAGCCGCTGGTTGGGCGTATCGACAAAGCCGCCGCCGCCGACCAGCACGGCATCCCCGGTTGCTGCGCGCAGCTCGGCGAGCGTCACGCCCGAGGCTTGCAGCCGGTCGGGGTCGGCAAGAACCTGAAGCTGGCGATCACGATAGCCCCACACCGCGACGTTGGCGACGCCCGGCACCGACATAAGCTTGGGCCGGATCGTCCAGCGCACCAGCTCAGACAGCTGCATCTGATCGAGCTTCTTGGAGGAGATGCCTATCTTCATGGCCCGGCTCGTGGACGATAGCGGCGGCAGCATAACAGGCGGGCGAGCAGCGGCAGGCAGTCGCGCCTGCACCTGTGCCACGCGCTCCTGCACCAGTTGGCGGGCGCGGATCACATCGGTGCCGCGCTCGAACAGGATCGTCACCGACGACAGCCCCAGCACCGACTTCGACCGCAGGGTTGCCAGATCAGGCACGCCATTGACCGCGGTTTCGATCGGCACCGTGATCAGACTTTCGACCTCCTCGGTCGACAGGCCCGGCGCCTCGGTCTGGATCTCGACAATGGGCGGAGCGAACTCCGGGAAAACATCAAGCGGCACATCGGCCGACGCGCGCAGGCCGAGCACCACCAGCAGCGCCGCCATGGCGAGCACCAGCACGCGCTGCTTCAGCGCGGAGCGAACCAGCCAGGCCAGCATCAGTGCGCGACCCCGAACTCGGTGCCGAACAGCTCGGCAGCGCCTGCGGTGACCACCAGCGTGCCAGGACGCAGGCCCCGCGAAAGGATCGCGCGGCCACCTTCCGTTGCTGCCACCTCGATGCGCTGGCGCACATAGGTGTCGGCTTCGGTCTTGGCATAGACCCATTCACCGCCATAGATGTCGCTCAGAATCGCAGAGGTCGGCACGGACAGCCCTTCGCTCCTTCCACCAGCAAGCGGGAGCGCGACGCTGACCCTCTGGCCGACGCGGTATGCCCGATCACGATTATCGAGCGCGAAATAGAGATCGACGGTGCCGGCCACTGCATTGGCAGATGGCGGCGCATCGACGGGCCGCGCCGATCGCTTGGCACCTTCCTGTCCAAGCGGCGAGACCAGCGCCGACTGTCCTTGTTGCAGCCCGGCAAGGTCACTCCCGAAAACCGGGACCCGCACCCAGACGTGGCGCTGGGTTCCAAGGCTCGCCACCGCAGGCCCGAGCAGGCGGCGCTGGGCAGCCGCAGCGTCGGCAGCAGCCTTTGCCGCACCAAGTGCTGCCGTCGCTTCATCGCGCGCGCGGATGCTTCCCGCTTCCTCGTCAACCAATGTCGAGGCGCGATCGTAGGCGACGCGCGCCAAGGCCAGTTGCGCCCTTGCCCGCGCAAGTTCACCATCGGCGGCCACCTGTTGTGCGGCGAGTTGTTGCAGGTTGCTGGCGGAGTTGATTGGCGCGCCGCCGACGCCCGCCGGGATGACGATCTCGCCGCTGGTCATGCGCACGGCCGATGCGGTGCCCGTCCCGATCCGCTCGGTTACAATCCCGAGCCGCTTCTGCGCTTCCGGCGTAAGCTTCAGGCGGACAAGTTCGGTCTCGTGGGCGATCGCCTCGCTGTGAACAGGTGGCTTGCCAGGCGCAGCGGGTTCGCTTCCGCAGGCGGTCAGGAGAATGGAAGGGACGAAAGCGACAAGGGCGAAGCGGTTTGGCATTCCTGCCGCATAAAGCGCCTACATTGGGGCAGTGTTGGCAAAGCTATACAATATCCCAATGTTGCAGCGTGATCCGCTGAAGTCTTGGGGTTACCATGCTTAGGGCAGCTATGGGGTCGCTTTCAGAATGTCGGCTTTCGGTAGCGACGTGAACGAAACTGCCGGGCCGCTTCAAGTACGGGTCATGCTCCTCGCGGAATGTAGCCGGGCACTGCCAAAGGACCCTATCGGTCCTTCCGATCCAGACGGACCGCCTTTCCGATAAAGCCCGGAGGATCTTGCACGAAATGCGCTGCGTCCGATTGGAGAACCGTCCTGATCACAGCTTCCCTGCTTGGCTGGATCATCGCACCTTCCGGCGTTGCAAAGACGCAGTCGAAATACTGCGCGAGCTCGCAGACCCCGCCGATCAATGGCAGCGAGATATCTGCCACGTCGAAGCGGACCTGGATTTCTTCGATGTATTGCTCATCGAAGCTCACCTGGATGTCGTCGTTCGGCTCGTCACCCCACACCCGGAGACCGGTGTAGGATCGCGGCTTCTCGGGCAACAGCGCGTCGAGTTTCGTGAACAGCACGTCCGCCTCTGCGATTGGCAGCGCCAGAACAGCCTCCTCGAGCTGCGTGCGGCTCATCCGTGCAGCGTCGACCCCTGCGATACGCGCCGCAGAGGCAGGGATCAGGTTGATGACGAACTGCCAGACGGCCATCACTCGAACATAGCGCCATTGCGGGGGCCGACAATGGGCTCATTACATGAACGCGGGAGCTGCTTTGCCGCACCCCGGCGCCGCCGCCCGTCCGGGCAGGGCAGCGCCCCTTACCCGCGAACGCGCCCTTCCTTGTCAGGAAGGCGTTCGCGGTCGGAGCTTTCCGACCGTAATGCGCGCAGCGGCGCGCAGGCGGGTCATTCGGCATCCTCCGTCCGGCCAAGTATCGGCTCAGGCTGTCGCTGCGCTTGACTTCGCCGCCCGCGCGGCGGCGCTGCCGGCCTTGCGGCATCGTCCCTGGCAGTCCGTCGCCTGCCGACCAACCCCGCCAAAGGGCCTCTCAAGATTGGTGGTGTTCCCGCTGTAACCCCTGCGCGGGGCCGAAGGGGCGGCCCGGCGTGGCGCTGATGCGCCTGACCGGGCCTGCCTTCGTCTCTCTTGCTCGGGGGCGGGAACGTCTCTTCCACACACAGGAACACCTGCCGAAACATATCGGTCTCCGGCGCTCGTCAAGGATCGCGGTTCCCCCAATTTTCCACACACGTGCCTGCTGCGCTGCGCTTGCGGCAAGTGCGCAGAAAATCGGCACCCCCACGCCCGCCATGGCGGCGGCGAGCATGGCTCGCCGTCCCTGACTGCACGCCTCCCAACCGATGGGTTGTCGGCCGTTCCCGATGTGGGGACGATTTCAACAATCGGAGGCTACCCATGCAGAAATTCAACAGCTTCGCTGATCTCGCCAATGCGCGCATCGAACTCGCCGACAGCCGTGACGGTATCGTCGAATCCTACGACGGTGCCTTTGTCGAGCACAGCGATCTTGCCAAGCTGAGCATCATCGATGAACCGATCGCAGCTGAAATGCCGGATCCCGACATGGCGCGCCGCGCCGTGGAGATGGCTATCGGAACGATCTTCGATGTCCTCAAGGACACGCGCATGGAGGAGTTCGCGCAGCAACTTGCCTGGGGCATGGTCAACTCGTTTCACATGACCGCCCGTCTGGCCGAGGGGCGCGAAGACGATGCCGCCAAGAAGCTGGGTGAGGTCGCTCGTCACTTTGATCCTTCGGAGATCTACGCCGTGGAACTCGAGGAGACACAAGCGCTCTGCCAGACCCTGCAAGGATGCCGAGAAGCCCTCGAGGCAATGCGGGACCATGCTGCCGACGTCTACCGGGTCGAAACAGGCCGGGTATTCACAGCCACGCGCGGGTCGCAGGTCAGCAAGAATGGTGTGACCGCCTCGCAGGTCCAGGCACAGGATTACCTTGCCGCTCGGGCGAGAGATCGGCGGGCACAGTTCCAGCCCGATGGTCCGCTAGTGATCGTCTCTGGCGGCCAGCAGGACTGGCATGACTTCGAGATGATCTGGGAGATCCTCGATGACATCAAGGCCCGCATCCCAACGATGGTTCTGGGGACGACCGGAATGCGCAAGGGTGTCGATGCCATGGCGAATGCCTGGGCACAGCGGAACGGGGTGCAAACCATCCTCTTCATGCCCGATCGTCGCCACGGCAACCGTGCCCCGTTCTTGCGCAATGAGAACATCGTGAAGCTGGGGCCGGTCGAGGCGATTATCGGCGAGGGTTCCGGCATCCAGTCCAACTTGGCACAGCGCCTCCGCCAGGCGGGAGTGCCGCTCCACATCCGGCGCATCAGTGATCAGCGCAAGCCAGGCTCACGCAGCCTCGCATGAGCGCTTTATGGAAGGCTCCGGCTCTGACCGGGGCCTTCCAATCTTCTTTCGTGCGAGCACGGGCTCAGGGGGCATCGAACCCCCCTTGCCCGTCACGGAGGAAGCCCGCTGGTGCCAGATGCTAAGCGCCGATTGGAACATGCAAAGGGCGGGCCGAGATCGGTGAGAATGGCCCCGCTCAGTATCCGGTCCTCACCCCTAAAAGAGGAGGGGGAAAGCAAGATGGCGAGCAGCAGCAGGAGGTAAAGATGCTCGTCACA
This sequence comes from Novosphingobium subterraneum, assembly GCF_000807925.1. Lineage (GTDB taxonomy): Bacteria > Pseudomonadota > Alphaproteobacteria > Sphingomonadales > Sphingomonadaceae > Novosphingobium > Novosphingobium subterraneum. Next base: position 305,883 of record NZ_JRVC01000001.1, read on the forward strand.
TTCAGGGTGAAGGACAAGACCACTCGGCTCCATTCCGAACCTGCGGAAATCTCCGCGCTCGAGCTCGCAAGCTTGATGCGGCGGCTGCACGCGGGCCATGCCGACATCGAAACCGAGAGTCACGAATTCTCGGCTACACCGCTCAACTTCGAAGTCAACGCGAACTCTCTTTCCCTCGCAAGCTTTGCCGCCTGCTTTGACTGGCGCGCCGAGGTGATTGCGATTGTCGAGGAGGCGCAGTTTCTTGGGCGAACGCTGCGTGTCCACTGCCCCGGCGGACCCTCCCCGATCACCATCATGGTCTCCGAGCATATCGCCCTTGCGCGCGACATCCCGCTGCCATCGGAACTTTCCGCCAAGGTTGTGCGGGCACTGGGGCAGGGCGACGGTTCAGAGGGGGAAATCTCGCTGGATGCGCTACGTGCCCTGCTTAGCGATCACCATACCGCTGAAGCCTTTCGCAGTGCCCAGATCGAGACCGTCTTCGAAAGCCTGTCGGTCCTTGCATACACCGATTGCGGCGAACAGTTTCCAACAATGGAATGGGCGCCGTGAGCGCGCTCTCAGGTAAAGCACTGCTCATCCGCTGAATGGCAATCTTGCTCCCGTTTCTGAATACACAGCGCTAACCAGTTTCAGGTCGATCGACGAACAGCCTCCCGCTCGTTCGGCAAGGGAAAAGGGTGCCCGGCCTCAAGTCGTGGTGCCCTTTTCTCATGCCATGGAACCAGCGCTCTGCGCGAAGACGGCGACGCTCCCAAGGCGCGGTGTAAATCCGACTTCAGCCTCATGCCAATGGCCCGTCCACCACCATCGCCATGAGCACTCCGGACATGCCCGGGTCAACCACAAACAGGCCGACCGGGAAGTCCGCAAGCGGACTTCCGCACCACTCGACCAGTTTGCGGTCAAGCCTCCGCTTCGCTCCGGTGACCCGAGCACATCCGGAGCGCTGTTTCATGGCATGGCGGACGAGCCGCCAACGACAGGAGGCAACGATGTGCTACACCGCAGAAGCCTATGAAGCTGACACCGCCACGATCCGCCAGATTGATACCGACATCATCGCACTCGATGAGAAGATCATGCAGGCAGAACGGCGCTCCTATCACACCTTCTTCGATGTGCACGTGGTCCAGGCCGGAGACGGCTCATATCTGCTGATCGAGGAAGGTGACTACGGTGAGCTTCCGCTGCATCTGATCGACGACATCGTCTACACCGCAACCGGCAAAATGGACGACGAGTATTGAGCCCAACGGGTGCGGGTCGCCGCACCCAAAGGTCTTTGTGTCACTCTGCCCCTCAGCCCAATTTGGTCAGCGCGTCGATCGCCGCTTTGGGCTTCACTTTGACGGCGAGTTCGAGCAGCTGGATTGCCCGGTCTTGCCCCACCTTTCGCACCAGTCTGGCGAGCTGCTTCTCCGCCTCTTCCTGTTCGAGTTCAGCGAGCTTTTTCTTGCGCTCCGCCAACTCCTTTTCAGCGGCTTCCAAAGCAGCGCGCTCGCGTTCAACCTTTGACACCATAAGGCCTAATCCTCGCGTCTCGTTTGATTGCCAGATGATATCCATCTGTGGAGTCAAATCGAGACGTTTTTTTGTCTGATGCTTCTGCGCCCTCGCGGACAATCGTGATGACACCCCGCAGCTGAGGCTTCGAGACGGGCACTGCCGATCGTCGTCGATACAGTGCAGTCTCCGATATCGGGGCACGCCGGCCTTCGGCCTGGCTTCCTTCCGGAATGCCACCTCCGACATGCGACTCCCACCAAACCTTTGATCTCAGCACATAGCCGCCAAGTCCCTGAGAAAGCACACCGAACACGGTTTGACCGTAAGGCGTTTCGGAACGAATCACGTTTAATTGCAGGAGGTTAGACGCAAATAGGCGACCCCGGGGATCGGCGAAACATGTTTCGGGCACTTACGGAGAACGTCTAAAGCATGTGAAATCAGAGAGATAGCGCCGCAACATGTTTCGGATCGCAAAGCGCTTTTCATGGCGTTTCGGCTACGGTATAAATGCGCCTGCGGTATCCAAGCCATGCATAACCTTGTGAGGTTTGCATGGGTAAAGTCTTCAAAGGCATCGGCATCGGTCTGTCCGAGGAGGTGCTGCGCGAGCTGGATGCATTTGCCACCAGCAAGGGTGTTTCGCGGGCTGAAGCGATCCGGGCTTCGATTGCCGTTGGCCTCCCCCTCCTCAACCTTGGCATCGCGCTCAATGCCGAACGCGCTCTGACGATCCTCGAGCATACTCAGCTCGCGCTGTCGCTTCTGGTTGAACGGCAATACCCCGAGGACGTCAACGAGCTCATCGATATGGCTCTGCGCAACGTGCGTGAATACCATGCGTGAGGACATCCGTTTCAGCAAGAAAGCCGTCACGCTGACTCACGACTCCGCGCGCGGAAAAGTGAAGCGAAATGCCGGCAATTTCACTCGCGGATCGCAGCTGTTTCACCATCAGATTCTGATGACCTGGGCAGGGGTGCGTATCCCTCTTTACACATGGGCCGGGACAACGCTCTGTCTGCTGTCCCTGCTCGTTGCGATCACCTTCAAGGACCATGAGGTGAACCTTGTTCTGATGCGGGTCCTTGCGGAGTTCTGGAATTGGGTCGGACTGAACCCCATGAAGTCCGTCAACCTGACCCTCCCGTCGGGCGATATGGTGCAGGGCCGGATGCATATGGTGCCCTTTCATCCCGCCGTGATGGCGGCATGGGGAAAGGCCATTCAAGTGACCGTCTCAGCCATGCTGGGATCGGTCTTCATTTGCGTGCCGCTGACGATCTGGTTCTTTGACTACTCGCGACGCCGCGGGTCAGAGATTCTCACCGAGCGCCATGAGCGCGGTGCGGTCAAGGTCGAGCGTGATGTGCTCATTGCCGCGATCAAGCAGTACAACTGGAATGAGCACCAGAAGGAATGCCTTGCCCGGGTTCCGGCAGAGGATCCCGATGCGGTTCTCAAGGAGAGCCTCAAGAGCCGCACTCGCCGCGGACTTCACCAACCCTACAGGCTGGCTGGTGTCCCGTTCCCTTGGCGCCTCGAGCAGAGCCACGCGATGTTCATCGGCACCACTGGAGCAGGCAAGACAACCGAGCTCAAGAAGATCGTCACACAGGCGCGCGCGCGGGGCCATCGGTGCGTCATCTTCGACCTCACCGGGACCTTCGTCGAGAGCTTCTACGAAGAGACCACCGACTTCATTCTCAATCCGATGGATCAGCGTTGCCAACCCTGGTCGATCTTCAACGATTGCGACAACTATGCCGAGTTCATGAGTGCCGCCAGCGCGCTGGTCCCGAGCGGCCGCAATGCGGACGATGATTTCTGGCAGAAGTCGGCCCGCACAATCTTTGTCGAAATGTGCATGAAGATGATCAAGCTCGGCATCCGCTCGAACGGCGGGCTTGCCTACTTCCTGATGCACGCCGACCTCAAAACAATCAGCCGCTATCTCGAAGGAACTATCGCAGCTCCGTTGATGTCGCCGTCAGCTGCAAAAATGGCCGAAGCGATCCGGGCAACCTTCAATGCGAACGCCAACGTATTCCGCTTCTTGCCTGAGCCGGCCAACGGTCAGCCCGGCTTCTCGATCAACAAGTGGATGACCGAGGATGTGAAGGAAGGATCGATCCTTTTCATCACGTCGACCCACCCAGACCTTGTGCTTAATCGGCCGCTGCTGACCTTGTGGATGGACATTGCCGTCAACGCTCTGTTTCGCATGGGCCGGACCCGCAATCTGCGCACCTGGTTTCTCATTGACGAAGTCCATGCGCTCCATCGTCTGCCCGCCATCGAGAACGGCCTTCAGACCGCCCGAGGGGTCGGCGGTGCCTTCATTCTGGGAATGCATTCCTTCGGTGCCTTGCAGGACACTTACGGGGAGAATGGCGCGACGCATCTCACGTCTCTCGCTGGCACCAAACTGATCCTTAAACTGGCCGATCCGGCCACTGCCCAGCGCTGCTCGGAGTTCATTGGCCGGCGCGAGGTCAGGCAGATGGATGAGGCCTATTCCTATGGCTACAACAGCAACCGGGATGCTTCGACGATCACACCGCGCACCCAGGTGGCCGAACTCGTCTTCCCGGACGACATTTCCAACCTTCCGTCGATGCACGGCTTTGTGAAGTTCCCGGACGGATTTCCGGCAGCCCGGATCGAGCTCAGTTGGAAAGATTACAAGGCGCGCGCGCCCGGTTTCGTTCGTGTCACGGATATGCGCGCGGCAGACTATGTTCCAACGCCCGAGGAAGCCGCAGAGATGTTGATGAGGGCAGGTGAGGAGAGCGGTCCGGACAGGCAGCCGCAGCGGTCTGAAAAGCCCGTCGATGCGGAGCGCACCGATGCCGAGCAGGAAGCGGAAAGGCTGCGCGAGGAGATCGAGCGATCGGTCGAACGAACCGTCGAAGAGGCTGAGCGAATTCTGCGCGAACAGCGCAAGGAGGAAGAGAGCGCTGGGCCACCGACGCGCGATCACGACCCCCACAGCGCCTTCAAGTTCAGCAAGTCTGGCGAGAAGGACAGACGCGAGAGGCAGCAATTCGCTTTGAAGGATGTCGAGGAGCGATCTGGTCTCACGCGGAACCGTACTGAACAGCTGCGCGACAAGGATGCGCGGGATGCGGGCCAGGAGAGCGAGATCCAGCGTGAAAACATCCATGGCTTCGGGGCCGAGGACAAGCGCCGCGCAGAGCCTTCGATTGATGACGATCAGGAGCCGGAACGATGACGGTTCACATCACTGTCCGGAAGCCGGCACCAGCATCCTGCGTTGCCTTCGGCCTACGGCTGCGGACGCTGCGAGCGGCGCTTTCCAAGACGCAGGGCGAGTTCGCCTCGGACCTTGGAATCGCGGTGAAGACGGTCAAGAATTATGAAGGCGGTCACAGGGATCCGCCAGCCACTCTCGTCGCGCTTGTCTGCATCAAATTCACTGTCGATCCAGCCTGGCTTCTGCTGGGCGATGCCGCTCGTCCAATGTTCCAGTCAACGCCTCGGGAAGGGGCCTGACATGCTTTCGGTCGCATCAGTGGGATCGGCAGGAGGCGCAGCCAACTATTTCGCCAAGGATGACTACTATGTTGGCGATGGCCCGGCTGAGCTCAGCGAGTGGGGCGGGAAGGGTGCCGAGGCTCTCGGGCTCAAGGGGCAGGTCTCGAAGGACGACTTCGAGAAGCTGCTCGACGGCAAGCTTCCCGACGGGAGCATCGTCAATACCAATGCCAACCGCCGCGCCGGGATCGACCTGACTTTCTCGATGCCGAAGTCGGCTAGTCTGATGATCCAGTTGGGGGGCGACAAGCGCGTTCTGGAGGCGCAAGCCAGTGCGGTCAAATCTGTCATGGCCTATCTGGAAAAGCACTTCGCAGAAGCGCGGGACTATTCCCGGAATGGCAATGGCGAACCGGTCAGGACCGGCAACCTCGTCTACGCGCTCTTCCAGCACGATACGAGCCGCAAACTCGACCCGCAGAACCACACCCATGCCGTGATAGCCGCGATGACGCAGGACAAGGCGGGCAAGTGGAAGGCGCTCTGGAACGGCGAGATCTGGAAGAACAATTCGGTCCTAGGCTCAATCTATAACGCGGCCCTGCGCAGCAACCTCGAGAAGCTGGGATACCAGACAGAGATTACCGGCAAGCACGGCCAGTTCGAGATCAAGGGTGTGCCGCGCGATGTCATCGATGCCTTCAGCCAGAGGCGTCAGGACATTCTGGCAACCGCGGAGAGGTTGGGTCGCAGTCCGACCGAAACCGAAGCGATGCGCGAGATCACCAAGCGGACCCGCGATCCCAAGCTCAATCCCGACGACAAGCAGGCGCTCAAGGCAGAATGGGCGCGGCGCGCGGAAGGTCTTGGTTTCGACGCCAAGGCCCTTGCCGAACAGGCTATGTCGCGCTCGCAGCTGTCGGCCGAAGCCAAGCTTGGCACCGCCGAGCGCGTGCGCGAGGCGATCAACGACATTCGCGCGAATGCCCGAATCTATACGCGTCCGGCTGACGAACTCACGACTAATGGCCTGGCGCGGACCCTGCTGACCCCAAGACAGCTGCGCACTGAGATGGCAACCGCTTCGGCCATTCGCATGATTGGCGAGCGGGAAACCTCGTGGACGCGAGCCGAGCTCGTGAAAAGCGCGCTCGACCTTGGCCTCAAGGGCGTAACCGCCGAAGGTGTCGAAGCCCGAATGCAGCGGCTGCTGGAGGGCGGCCAGGTGCTCGCAGGCAAAAGCACCCGGATCGATGGGGTGCCTGATCGGTATACCACGCCCGAACACCGAATGATCGAGCGCTCGACACTCGACAACGTGGCGCGAGGGAAGGGGGCCAGTCCAGCCATGATTGCGATGGGCGAGGCCCCGGCACGCCTGCGAGAGGCTGCCGGCGACAAACCACTCAACGTTGAGCAGATCGCCGCTGGCACCTTGGCGCTCGGGAGTGACGACCGCACGGTGGTGATCCAAGGGGTCGCGGGCGCCGGCAAGACGACACTCATTTCCGCCATCGCCAGCGTCTCCCATCAGGAGGGCAGGGAGGTGATCGGCCTTGCCTTTGCCAACAAGATGGTAAGCGACCTCCGGAACGATACCCAGCTTCGCGGTCGCGGCGGCGAAGTGCTGCAAGCGGGGATCGCAGCGCAGACGGTCTCCTCGTTCATCAACCAGCATTTGCGCGGTGCGCTCCATGGGTCAGGGCCGCAGTTCGAGGCCTCGCGCAACGCGGTCGCAGGCAAGGTTCTCATCCTTGATGAAGCCTCGCTCGTTGCCAACAAGCCGATGAACGACCTTCTCACCATCGCCAACCGGCTCGGCGCCGAGAAGGTCATTATGGTGGGCGACAAGGCGCAGCTGCTCTCGATCGAGGCGGGCAAAGCCTTTGCGCTCATCCAGGCGGACAATCCGGCCATGGCCCGGCTCGACACCAGCCTGCGCCAGCGGACACCCCACATGCAGGAAGCCGCCGGCCTTGCGAGGGCTGGCCAGTTCAGGGAGAGCTTTGCTTCGCTTGGGGAGCGCGTGATCGAGGCGGGGCATGATCATCTTCGGGTCACGGCGCAAACCTGGCTAGCGCTGTCGCCGGAAGATCGGGCGCGCACAGCGATATACTCTGCTGGGCGCGATGCACGCGGCGCGCTCAACCGGATGGTGCAGGAGGGGCTGAAAGCCGAAGGAGCGCTGAAGGGCGAGGGCATACAGCTGACGACACTGCTACCGGCCCACGCGACACGCGAAGAGCTGCGCTATGCCAACACTTACGACAAGGGCCAGGTTCTCGAGGTCATGCGTGCCAACGCTCCGGGGGGGCTGGCGTGCGGGCGCTATGACGTTGAAGGCACCGATGGTCAGGGGAGGGTGGTGCTACGCGATGCACAGGGCAAGCTGAAGCGCTTCGACCCTTCCAGCATCGACCCGGCTGACAAGCGCGATGCCCTGCGACTTTCAGAGAAGCACCGGGAGACGATCTACGAAGGTGACAAGGTCCGCTGGAACGAAAAGGACACCGCTCGCGGCCTGATGAAGTCCGAAGAGGCCCGGATTCTGATGATCCAGGACGGGGTCGTAACGGTCGAGAACCGCCAAGGCGACACCATCGAGCTCAAGCAGAACGACCGGATGCTCGAGCGCATGGGTCTCGCCTATGCGCTGAACATGCATCAGGCGCAGGGCGATACCCGTGACATGGCGATCGGCGAGATGCACTCGGCCGCTCGCAACCTTTCCAACCAGCGCCTTGCACTTGTGATGATGACCCGCGTGCGTGACGACATCACGATCGTCACCAACGACAAGGACCGTCTGCTCAGTCAGATTGAGCGCAACCCCGGCGACAAGACCAGCGCGCTAGAGACCCTTGGCGAGAAGCAGGTCGATGAGGGCAAGGGAAAGCGTACGTCCGCTGAATTCAGCCCGAAGATCCCCGAACACCTGCGCGCCGGTAGAGACAGCCTCGCGCCGCTTCCCAATGTGGCAAGGGACAGCCTGCGGTCAGTACCTCAGATCGACCTGCCCGAACGCAGCATCGAACGCAGCCGATAGGAGAAGAGTCATGCTACGACGAGATCCAGCGATGTCCGGTGCGGAATCAGGTTCTGCAAGTGAGCCAATTTCTCTCGTTTCGCATCCGGTAACGGAAGGGTTCATCAAGGCAACAGGGGTTGATGCTCCCGGCGTCGCTGAGCCGGTTGGGGTCCAGCTTGGCCCTTTCCCCGGACCGGAATGGGTTGCTCTCGGTTTGGCCATCCTGGCCTCAGTGGCTGCCGGATCGCTGGCGGCTGCGTGCGCAAAAGTCTTCCGGAAAATAGTGCGGCTGCACCCTTCACGGCTCAGGGCTCGCCAATCAGCCACTACCCGATCGACCAGGCCCCAGAGGCAATCGGCATGATCCTGCGCATCCAATCTTCCAGACCGTCCATCACCACATCAAGGAGAGCATGAAATGGCATTCGATTACGAAGATGCCGGAACCTTCGGCAGCGAGCGCGAGGCGAAGGACTGGGCGCTGCGCAACAAGATTGATCTGCGCGATCTCCACATCCACAATGCCGGCGGTCAGCGGGTCGAGGTGGGTATTCGCAAGAGCGCCTACGACCAGCGCGAAGACTATGACAACCGGTACGGGCAGAGGCAGGACGGCTTCTGGCGGTGAAAGTTTGATGTGATGTGACCGACTGACGCCTGATGAGCCATTGGATCAATCGCGGAAGAGATATGATCCCCCGACAGATCAAGAAGCCAATCTTTTGGCTCATTGCGTGATCCATCTGCGGGCTGGCTCGGGGTCGGTAACCCTGCTTTCCGCGAAAATGAGGCATAGATGATTGTCGTTATTGCGTCGGAATGGCTCATTATTGAGGCAGGAGGACGTTATGAGCACCATCAACCCGGACAAATTGATCTTCCTGCGTAAGGAAGCCGGACTGACCGCCGAAGCGTTGGCCGATGCGGCCCACGTCGGCCGCGCTACCATCACCCGAATTGAAAACGGGAAAGCGGGCCCGACCCGACCCGAGACGGCCAAGAGACTGGCAAGCACCCTGAAGTGCCAGCCTGCGGACCTTTTCACACCTCCCGACCCTGATCAGGCGCGCAACTTTTTCAACGATCGCGCGCCCCTCGACCTCAGCATCTCGAATGCGGCGCAGAATGCGCTGGAGCTTGTCGCCATGCGCTACAATGAGACCCGCGAAACGATCCTCGAACTGGCGCCGCTGCTGTTCGACCTTGTCGCGCGCGAGAGCCTCCTCGAACGCAGCAATCGGCTCGCGGAACTCAGCGCCCGGCGTGACGCCGTTGGTGAAATGGGCCGTCATTTCTCTCACCTCGGCGGCAGGTTCCTGCATGATTGGCAGGCGGAAGAAGTGGAGACCCAGGAGGAGATCTCGATCCGCAAGCGGGATCTTCGCGCCTCCTACGTTCTCGAGAGCACGAAGATCGAGGATGCCTTCGTGCCGCAGGATTATGACGAGGAATGCGACAACCCCTTCGTGGACCATCTGAAGCGGCGCATGGAAGAGGTGCGGCAGGATGGCGACGACGCACCTTCGCTCGACGTGTGGCCAGTATGGCGCAGCCCGAGTTACGACGTTGGAAATGGGGAGGCATTGGTCCTCGCGCAGGGCGATATAGAACTGGCGAGGTCGATCTTGACAGGTGCTGTCCAACTCGCTCGGCTACCGAAAAACCTGCGCGGTGCAGATGCCGCGGAGGCAAGATTGGGCTGGATGCGTGAGCAAAAAGCTCTGCACGACGAGAAGATTGCAGAGCTCCTCGGTGATCTCCTTATCGATGCAATCGAATAAGGAGGGGCGCCATGAACAGGAATCCATTTGGCGCGGGCTCTCTCACCGGTCGCGGCGCGGCTCAGTCGACCCGGCACGGCCAGCTACGACAGGCTGAGCGCTGTGTCCCGCAGTTCATCATCGATGCGCTGATCGACTTTGGCGAGGAGCGGTTTCTCGGAGGCGAATGCAGATCATACAGCTTCACCAAAGCAACCTGGAAAAAATACGCCTGCTATATGGGATCGGATCGACGGGAAATACGCGATGATCGGACGGCAGGATAACGAGAACATCTGGCTCCTGGCCTCGGACGATGTTTACGATTGGAACGGCGGGGCAAGAATAGTCCGGCCGCGTTGGCCTTGGGAATTCGTCCAGATGGGCAACTGCGGCTCGCCGATCGAAATCGACGAGGGTTGGTTGCTCATGACTCACGGTGTTGGACCGGCGCGCAATTACTGCATTGGCGCTTGCCTCCTCGACCGAAATGATCCTGCCAAACTGCTTGCCCGGGTCACACAGCCGTTGTTGCGGGCCGATGCGGACGAACGGGATGGTTACGTTCCCAATGTCATGTACAGCTGCGGTGCGATGGTTCACGGGCGGACTTTGGTGTTGCCCTACGCTGTTGCCGATAGCTTCACTCGTTTCGCCACAATGCCGCTCGATCGGTTGCTGGCGGCGATGGCGTAGCGGGATCGCGATCCAGGGAGAAGCCAGACAATTGACAGCACGCCATCTTGCTGCTTCACCCGCCGCAATAAGGCATATCCGCAGGAGGAACACCCTGACCGGTGAGGGTGTCGTCGTGCAAATTTTTCCTGTGCGTTGTTCCGAGCCCCCTGCCCGCGCGGTCACGCGGCGAAGGTGTGTGCTGCATCGTTCGCCATGGATCGGGTGCACCAGCGTGCATATGCGCGGCCAGGGATCAGTCCCAACAAGCGCCAGGGCCAATTCGGCAGATCGTAGTCGATGAAGACCGTCAGCCGCGAACCGAGTCCTTGGGGGGCAATGTCGAAACCCATCCGATAGGCACCGATGACCAGCAATCGCGGCACGCCTTCGGTTTCCCAGGCCTTGCGGCGAGGCGGATCGCGTTCGGTGACGATCTCGCTCAGCTCGAGCGAAAGGCCCAGCACCTTGCCGTGCATGCCGATCCTCGAGCCCAGCATACGTCCGCGATCGTGATCGAACGTGAACTTCATCGAACTCCCGGCCATCATTGCAGAAGACTGCATCATGTGGGACGCCAGCTTTGCTTGATCGTCCAGGTGCTCGAACAGCGTTGCGGGATCGACGGCAATATCGACCACTACAGCCGCTCTGTGCTGGTAGAATCTCTGTGGTGATTTGCCGTGCGGCATCGAATCCTGCCGTTCTTCGCCCTTCACCGTAGAGCGTTCACTTGACTGCATGGCGCCGGCAAGCCGTTCAACAGCAGCCGCCGGACTTCATCGGCATGGCGGAAGGCGATGGGGACGGCGAAGGGTGAGGTGCCGCGGCGGGCGCGCGCTGGGTTCGCGCGGAGCGCTGCCGATGCCGGACAGGGTGCTTCGGCTTCGCCTTGGGTTTCACCTGCTGCTTTGGAGCAGGCATGTCGCTCATGCCGGGAGGCATCTGGTCGGCCAGGGCGGGGCCGATACCTGCGGTCAGAAGTCCCAAAGCAGCGACGATCATCGATGTTCTTTTCATGCAGTGTTTCCTTGCTGATGGCTGCCACGGTTCGGTCAGCCTCGCGGGGATTCTGCGGCGGGCGGGTTAGAGGCGCTATACGTAGATCGCGAATGGACAGCGCGGGCGATCACGCCGACGAAAGAGCATCGCATCGACAGCGCCAGGCCGCGGAGCGCTGGCCAGGCCTACGATACGGGTTCAAGGCCGAGGCTTATCAGAGCCTGCCAGACCTCATCGGACGTATTTGCATAGGCGAACAGTTCGCGATCGGCGCGATCGATCATGCCGTTCTCGCAGAAAACATCGAGATTGATGGCTGCCTGCCAATAGCTTTGGTCGAACAGCACGATCGGCACCTTGGGAGCCTTTCCGGTCTGGCGGAGGGTCAGGATTTCGAACATCTCGTCCAAAGTCCCGAAGCCGCCCGGGAATACGACCAGAGCGCTGGCGCGCATCGCGAGGTGCATTTTGCGGATCGCAAAATAATGGAACCGGAATGTCAGCTCGGGCGTGGTGTAGGGATTGGGTGCCTGCTCGCGCGGGAGCGTGATATTGAAACCGATCGTCGGTGCACAGGCATCGTGCGCGCCGCGATTGGCCGCCTCCATGATCCCCGGCCCGCCCCCAGTGGCGATGACATTGACCCGTTTGCCATCGTTGCGCGAGAGCGCGCCGCCGCGTTCGGATGCCAGTCGGCCGAACTTGCGCGCCTCGTCATACCAGAAGCCGCCATTGCCAGTTTGCCCTGCCCGGACCCGCGCACTGCCGAAGACGACAATCGTCGACAAGACGCCCCAAGCGCGCAGAGCCTCTTCGACTTTTTCGTATTCGAGCAGAAAGCGGACCCCGCGCATCGAATCGCCGAGAATGAAGTCCTGATCCAGCGCGGCCAAACGGTACGAGGGCAGGTCCGCAGCGCGCACGCTTGGAAAGCAATGCTCGCAGGGATGCGGTGTGAGGGCGCTGCAGTACGGCTCGTCATTCGAGGTCATCGGCGCGCTCCAATATCCTCGGGGCGGGTTCCGCGTGATCCTTGGAGCTGCGGCTGCATGGCCTCGCGATGACCGCCGAACTCCTCGCGCATGGCCGAAAGCATCTTGTCGCCGAACGTATGCTCGTGGCGCGACCTGAACCGCGCATTCAATGCGGCAGCCAGGACATTGGCCGGAACACCTTGCTTGATCGCGGTCGATACGGCCCAACGCCCCTCGCCGGAGTCGTCGACCTGTCCTTCGAGATGCAGCAGCTGGCCATCCTTGGCCAAAGCGCCCGCGATCAGGTCGAGCAGCCAGGAGGATACGACACTGCCCCGCCGCCAAACCTCGGCGATATCCGCGAGGTTGAATTCGTATCGAGCGCCTGTCCGATCGGCCAGGACCGAGGCGTTTCGCAGGATGTCGAAGCCTTCGGCGAACGCCTGCATCATCCCATATTCGATGGCGTTGTGAACCATCTTCGCGAAGTGTCCGGCGCCGTGGGGTCCGGCATGGACATATCCATGGTCCGGCCTCTGGTCTGCGCCCTGGCGTCCGATCGTCTGTGCCGCTGCGCCGATCCCGGGCGCCAGCGCCTTGAAGATCGGATCGATATGGGAGACCGCTTCGGGCGTTCCGCCGATCATCAGCGAGTAGCCGCGCTCGCGGCCCCAGATGCCGCCGCTCGTGCCCACATCGACGTAACCGATCCCGCTTTCAGCGAGCAGGGCCGCCCGGCGAAGATCATCTTCATAGAAGGTGTTTCCGCCATCGACGATGATGTCGCCGGGAGACAGGAGGTCCGACAGGGTGTGAATGGCCGTTTCGGTTGCGGAGCCGGCTGGCAGCATTATCCAGAGGACGCGCGGCGCGGACAGGGCTGCTACCAGCCCGGACAGATCACGTGCTGCTTGAGCTCCAGCTGCCGCGATTTCATCCACCCGCGCCAGGTCGAGATCGAAGGCAATGCAGCTGTGCCCTGCGGCCAGCAGCCTGCGGGCGATATTGCTGCCCATGCGGCCGAGCCCGACAATTCCGATTTGCATGCCGACCGTCCCCCTCTCCATCGTTTTTCGCTTCGAAGCGCGCCAGGCGAATATAGACCCGGCATGCGTTCGAGCGCCCTGACCTGGTGCAACTGCGGCGACGCGGCAAATAGCGCCATAGGTAGATGTCACATTGCCCTAGGTCGCCGCGCGACCATTCGCTGCGAGCAATACGTATGGCCTTCGTCCCGCACGCCAGAGAAAATCGGTCCTAGAACCACGATTTCGGGAGGCAACGTCCATGCACAAGCACAAGAAGCACCGCGCGAAGGACAAGTCCCGCGGACATTTCCTCCCCGGCATCGAACCGCAGGCGAGACTTGACGTAGAGCCTCGTCCGTCCGGACATGGACTTGCGATCGGTTTCTTTGGCGCCAGCGGAACCGTGACGGGATCGCGCTACCTTCTCGAAGACGATTCGACGCGAATACTGGTGGATTGCGGACTGTTCCAGGGTGGCCGGGAGCTCAGGGGACTCAATTGGGCGCCGCCTCCGCCCGAGGTCGATGACGTCGAAACCATTCTCCTCACGCACGCGCACCTCGATCATTCCGGAGCGATCCCGCGCCTGGTTCGCAATGGCTGGAAAGGGCGGGTCATCGCGACGCGCGCCACGGCCGAACTCTGCGAGCTGCTGCTTCCGGACAGCGGCCATCTCCAGGAGAAGGACGCCCAGTTCGCCAACCGGCGGGGCTATTCGCGGCATCGGCCCGCCTTGCCGCTCTACACCCAGAATGACGCTCTCAACGCACTGGAGCATTTCGAAGGTGTGGCTTTCGACGCAGCTGTAGAGGTCGCCCCCGGCATCTCCGCGCGCTTTCGCCGCGCCGGCCATATCCTTGGCGCAGCCTCGATCGAGATCGACTGGAAGGGCACGAGGATTCTCTTTTCAGGGGATTTGGGCCGCTACGACGATGCAGTCATGTTCGATCCCACACCGCCGCCGGAAGCGGACTATCTGATCGTCGAATCCACGTACGGTGACCGTGAGCATGATGCGCTCTCGCCCGAACTGGCTTTGGGCGACAGTATCGAACGCTGCGTTGCACGCGGCGGGACGGTTGTAATTCCGGCGTTCGCGGTCGGGAGGGCGCAGTCGCTGCTCTACTACCTGTCCTTGCTCAAGCAAGCTGGGCGTTTGCAGGGCGTGCCGGTCTATCTCGATAGCCCGATGGCGATCGACGCCAGCGAGATCATGTGTGCCCACTCGGGCGGCCACCGTTTGTCCCGCGAGCAATGCAAAACGGCCTGCGCAGTCGCGCACTACGTCCGCGAATCCGAGGAATCGAAGGCCCTGACGGCAGATCGGAATCCGAAGGTCATCATCTCGGCGAGCGGCATGGCCACGGGCGGGCGCGTGGTCCATCATCTCGCCCAGTTCGCGCCCGACCCCAAGAACCTCATTCTATTCGCAGGGTTTCAGGCCGCCGGAACCCGCGGGGCCGCGCTTGTTGCCGGGGCAACGACGATCCGGATCTTCGGCGAAGAGGTGCCGGTCCTTGCCGAGGTGACCAACCTCTCGATGCTGTCGGCGCATGCCGATTGCAATGAGATCATGCGCTGGCTTTCGGGCATGCCGCAGGCGCCGCGAAGGACCTTTGTGACGCACGGCGAAGCCAGCGCCTCGGCGACGATGGCTGAACGGATCGCACGCGAACTTGGTTGGCACTGCGAAACTCCCCGGCTGGGCAGCTGGGGCGATATAGCGCTGGCCACGGACCACGCCTGACGATGTGACCAATACGTATGTCAAGCCGGGACGCGGGTCCTTATCCCAATGAATGAAGACAGGATCTTCCCCATTAGGCCTGGGGCCGGCCTCCAAATTTCGCGAAGGAGTCGATCATGTTGAAGAAGTCCCTCACCGCCGCGTTCGCTGGAATTGCCTTGCTCGGCGCGACCCCTGTCCTGTCGCAGGGCATCGGCCACACCTGGTTTATGCGCGGCACCATCGTCGAAGTCGGTTCAACCGGAACAGTCGTTTGCATCGGCAAAGCCGACGGTGCCGAGGTCGGACAGGTTCTCGACGTCTATCGGATCGTCCCTCATACTGGCCCGCAAAAGGGCACGGGCCCGAGTTTTCACCGCAAGGAGGTCGGCGAAGTCAGGATCGATCACGTTTTCGACGACCATTTCGCCCACGTCACCGTCGTCAGCGGCAAGCCGGCTCGCAACGATATCGTCGAACTGCAGCGCAGTCACTAAGCGCGGCCAGCCGCGCGCGCGGCGGCGGTCTATGGGCACGTTGGCCTTTCCCACCGGAGGGCCAACGACCCCTACTCCCCGTGCGAGGCGCTGCACGGCCGGGACGCCCAACAACGGTTCCAAGCGGAAACCGCCTGCACACAAGATGCAGCGCCCGGCCAGCCACATTGGGATGGATGCCATGGCAGGATTGAAGATAGGAGAGTTCGCCGCAGCCGCCGGCGTGGGCCGCGATGCGGTTCGCCATTACGAACGCATCGGCCTGTTGCCTGCGGTGGTCAGAAATGGCGCAGGCTACCGGGTCTACAGCGACGACGACCTCGAGCGGCTGCAATGCATTCGCCACGTCCACGAAGCGGGCTTCAGCCTCGAACAGACCCGCGATTTGCTCGAAGCATCGACAGCAAACCGCGATCGGATCGAGACGCTGCTCGGCGTCACGCGCGCGAAGCTCGACGCCGCGAGGGACAATGTCGAGTGGCTCTCGGAAGTCGTAACGTTCCTGACCAGCCTGGTCGCCGCAACGCCGCTAGACGAAGCCCAGCCCCTGTGGGTCGGTTTTCAGGCGGGAAGATGTGCAACGCGGCGCCGCAGATCGCGCTTCGCGCGAGGCAATTGCTAATCATTACCAAGAAAGAAAGGACCGAATATGGCTTACCTAAATCGCAAGGCACTGTCGTGGACTGGCTTCGGTCTGGCGCTTGCAGGCGCCCTCGCGCTGTCGGCCTGCAACAGCAAGGACAAAGAGGCCACCCCCAGCGCGGCAGCCACCGACGCCGCAAGCGAGACAGGAGCCAGCGACGCGACCAATTCCACGGCAGCCGACGATATGCACAACCGGATGGAGGCCGACCAGCGCCAGAAGATGGATCACGACAGCATGCGCATGGGTCCGGGAATGAACCACCCCGCTACCCCGGCTCCCGACTCGCAGCCAACCAACCAGAGCAGTTCGATGCCAAGCGGGGGCATGCAGGACATGTAGGCGGCGATCGAGCGTTCCCCATGTCGATGCCGAAGCCCCGATGCGCTGTGATCGCTATCGCTGCGTGTGCGCTGGCAATGCCGGCGCACGCGCAGGACGGCGACGAGCACAGCGCGCATCATCCAGGCGGTGCCGCGCCGTCGCCCATGGCTACGCCCTCCCCCATGAGCAGCAACGGCGGGGCCAAGCCGGGCGGCCAGCCCGCCGCCGATAGCGCCATGTCCGCGATGATGCAGGACATGATGCAGGAGATGATGGGCGGAGAAGGCGAACATGGCGGAGCGAACCGGCGCGGTCCGTTTTTCGCCAAACTGCTGACATTGCCAGCCACTTCGGCCGAGGAGAAGCAGGCTCTGGCCAGCCAGGCGGAACAGCGCGTCTCAGACGGCTTGGCAATGGTCGAAGCGGCCAACGCGGCGGCAATGCACGCCGCGACCCCGCAAGCCCGGCTCGATGCGGCAAAGAAGTTGCGCGAAGGGCTCGATCTTCTGAAGAGCGGTGCTGCCGGTCAAGCCGCGCTTGCGAGCGAAGCGCAAGCTCCGATCGCGGCGCAGACCTGGTTTCGCGACCAGCTCGGCATCGCCGATCCGGCGCATGCAAGCGCTCGGCAATTGTTTGGACTTTCGCCTTCGCACTTCTTGCTCATGCTCTTCCTCGCCTTGGTCAGCGCCAGTCTAATCGCGCTGCAAGTGCTCCGGCTTCGCCGTGTCCGGACGCTGATGGGTGCGGCGAATGCCGCGAGCGGCCCTTCGGTCGCGGCGCCCGTTGCCGCCCTCGCCAGGACCTCGGGGCAACCGCTGCCGGAATCGCTTCCCCCGGCTCGCGACGCCGTGCCGACGCAAGACGTCCCACCGGCTGCGGCCTTGCGTCCTTCGAAACGGTGGTCGGGCCAGCTAAAGGTCGTTCAGATCGTTCGCGAGACGCCTACGGTCCAAACCTTCCGATTGGCCGATCCCGGCGCGGATCGCCTGCCATTCGACTTTCTGCCGGGCCAATTCTTGCAGGTGGAGGTCACCCCGCAAGCGGACAAAGCCGTGCGAAGATCCTACACGATCGCCTCCTCGCCGACGCAACGGGCCTACGTCGAACTCACCGTCAAGCGCGAGGAACAGGGCGCGGTTTCGAAGTTTCTCCACGATGAGGTCAAGACTGGCGATCTGCTCAAGGTGACGGGCCCCTTCGGTGAGTTCACCTTCACCGGAACCGATGCCGAGAGCATCGTCCTGATCGCCGGGGGCGTCGGCATCACACCGATGATGTCGGTGCTGCGCTATCTTACCGACATCGCCTGGCCAGGAGAGATCTTCTTCCTCTATGGCGCGCGCTCGACCGAAGAATTCGTCTTTCGCGACGAGCTCGAACGGCTGGAGCGACGCTTCGCCAACCTTCATGTGATGGCCGCAATGCAACGCTCCGCGGGCACCGTCTGGCTTGGGCCGGAAGGGCCGATCACCCTGGAAATGCTGCGCGCCGCTGTGCCGGACATAGCCAAGCGCCGGGTCCACCTGTGCGGTCCCCCCGGCATGATGGCGGCAATGCGCGCGCAGCTCGCGGAGCTTGGCGTGCCCGAGGCGCAGTTGCACACCGAGGCATTTGGCCCTGCCTCCTTGCCGGACAACGCGGCTGAGATCGAAACGAAAGAGCGTCCGGCGGCGGCACGCACGAAGCGCAAGGATGCCGTGGCGCCAACAACGGTGACCTTTGCGGTCTCGGGCGTCTCGGCCCCGCTGTCCGCAGAGGAGACTGTGCTGGAAGCCGCCGAAGACGCCGGCGTCGAGATTTCCTATGCCTGCAGAATTGGCGAATGTGGCGTCTGCGTCACCAAGCTGATCTCGGGTGAAGTCACGATGGCGGTCGAGACCGGTCTCGATCCGGAGGACAAGCAAAAGGGTTACATTCTGGCGTGCCAGGCGAAGAGCGCCGGACAGCCGCTGGTGGTGGAAGCCTGATGCGCGAGCGCGGTGATATCCTGGTTGCTCTCATGGTCGCGTTCGTGATCCTCTTCCCGTTGGGATATCTGCTGCACGTCTCTCCGCGCTTCCCGGGCAGCCTGGCTGGCGGGGTCATTGGCATCGCGGCTGCGGTGCTGATGCTGCTGACCTTGCCCTATGTCCTGGTCAAGCACGTCAAATCGATCGCCGAGGCGACCGCGCACCGTGTCAGCAAGCCGACGCTGCTGGCGATTCACATCTACGCCGGGGTTCTGGCCGCGATCCTCGGCCTCGTCCACGCCGCGCATAGCTTGGAGAGCCCGGCCGGATTGGTCTTGACCGGGACGCTATTGCTGACGGTCTTGAGCGGCTACATCGGCCGCTATTTGCTGGGCCAGTTGGCTAAGGCGCTGCGCGGACGGAAATCCGAACTGGCCTCGCTACAAGCGGCGCTTCTTGGCCTCGACGCGACCATTGCCAAGGAGGCGGAAGCGCCCCCGCTGCGCCGCTGGCACAGATTGTTGTTCGTCTCCGCCGAGCGGCCCGCCGATCCCGCCGCGAAGGACGCTGAATCCCTGGCCGGAGCAATGGTGGACATGGAATTCGCGGTGCGGGCGGAAAGCGCAACCGATGCCCTGTTCGGCAAGTGGCGGTGGCTGCACATCGTGGTCGGCTGCATTCTCTACGCCGTCCTTGTCGTCCACATCGGCGCCGCGATCTATTTCGGATTGCGCTGGATATGAGGTTTGCGCGCCTCCTTTTTTGGCTCTTCGTTCTCGCGACCGTGGCTCTGCTGGTGGGTGCGCCATTGGCCTTGCGCACGAACGCGCCTTCCGAGGCCGGGATTGTGGAGCGTTTTGTCGCTCCCGGACCCTTGTCGAGCGCCCACCGGTCGCTGGCCGGACAATGCGCCAGCTGCCACACGCCCCTCAAGGGAGTTGAGGCGAAGACCTGCCTGTCATGCCACGCCGGAACCGAGTTCGGGGACAAGCAATCGACCATGTTCCATTCCCAGGCCACGCAATGCAGTTCCTGCCATGTCGAGCATCAGGGCAATCAGGGGATTGTCCAAATGAGCCACGCCGCGTTGCTCGATCCGAAGAACTGGAGCGGCCCGGCTCTGCAAATGCAATCCCGCAAACCCCTGGCGACGTCCGGTGCGACGCTCGATTGTGCGAGCTGCCATTCGATCAGGGACAAGCATCTCGGGCTGTTCGGCGCCGATTGCGCCACCTGCCACAGCACCGATTCGTGGACGATTGCCAGCTATCGCCACCCTTCGACCAATTCGACGCAGTGCGTCGAGTGTCACAAAGCGCCTCCCAGCCACTATATGGAACACTTCAGCATGGTTTCGCAGCGGGCCGCACGCGAGAAGGCCCGGGTCGATCAGTGCTATTCCTGCCATACCACCGACAGCTTCAACAACATCCGGCGCCGGGGGTGGTATGATCACCATTAACGCGCCCTGGCTAAGCCAGTTTTTCCACCTGGCCGTCGTCGTTCTGGATCTGGCCGGCACCTTGGTCATCCTGGTCGGCGCGGCCTATGCCAGTGGCGTGTTTCTCCGGGCGTTTCGAGGGAGCGACCGGTCGCGCGCCTATCTCGCCTTCCGTTCGACGCTGGGGCGCAGCATTCTTCTGGGTCTCGAATTCCTGGTCGCAGGCGACATCGTCAAATCGCTGGTGATCAACCCGACAATCGCCGACCTGGTCGTACTGGCCGGGCTGGTCCTGGTGCGCACGTTCCTCAGCATCTCGCTCGGTGTCGAGATCAATGGCCATTGGCCCTGGCAGGATACCGTCATGGCGCGTCATCGCTCGCTTGCCGCAGGTAGCGGTGGCCAACCCGGCTGCGGGGAGAATCCCGGGATCGATCCAAACGGTTCATGATGGAGGTAAGGATGATCGAACGCAGAACCCTGTTGGCGAGCGGTACGGCGCTTCTCGCTTCAGGAGTGGCAAGCGGCGCTGTCGCAAGCGATGGTTCGGGGCACGCCGCAGCAATGGCGATGCCGATGAAGGACTGCATCGATCTTTGCGCCGCGTCGCATGCCATGTGTTTGGAGACGGCGAACTATGTCGCAAGCTCGAGCCGATCGCCGGCCAGCGCCCCGCTGCTCACGCTCCTGAGCGATTGTGCGGACGCTTGCGACCAGTGCGCTCGCGAATGCGAGCAGCGGCGTGACGACCCGCAGCTGACCCATTGCGCTGAAGCCTGTAGACGGTGTGCGGAAGGCTGCCGCCATATGGCCGCGATGGCCGACTGAACGGGGCGCTTCGCAAACTACGTATAGTTTCAAGCGGCGGGTGGTCCCATTGCAGAGCCAAGAAGCGGCGAGAAAAACGCAAGAGTATCGCCAGTTTAGCGGAGACGCGAAATGACCCGGAAAGCCATCTATCTTACTGTTTTCGGCTTGCTCACCAGTGTCGGCGGCGTAGCCTATGTGATGGCCGACGAACTGCCGGCCGACATGCCTGCGGTCACGGCCCCAAAGCCCACAGCATCACCCAAAGCGCCTGTCGCCCCGCCGCCGCCGTCGACCACGGCCGCTCAGGACCATGCGCACCAGCAGGGCATGGATCACGGCGGGCAGCAGATGCACGATCAAATGATGCAGGACCACCAGATGGGCATGCAGGGCATGCAGCAGCAGGGCATGCAGCAACAAGGTATGGGCGGCATGGCGGCGCAAGGCGGCAAGGCGGGCATGCCGATGAAGCCGGGCAAGGATTGTTGCCCGAGCAAAGGCATGAAGCCAGCGGACAAGCCCATGGCGATGCCCTCGGACAAACCGATGCCGATGAATGACATGTAGACTCCGCTCCCCGGAGCTGACGGCCCGCCGCCCCGCCCCCGGCGGCGGGCCGTTCTTGCCCCCCTTTCGCCGCAAAGGGCCGGATTTGCGCCATGTATCGCTAGGACCACGCGCGCTCCCGTCAGACTCAAATCGCGGGACAAACCCTGAGTGCAAGCGATGCTCGATAGGCGGCGGGCGAACGGGGTAACCGGATCCTGCCGCAAGGGCCGCGCTTGGCCGTCACGCACACACTTGACGAGGACAACACAAGGACCGGGATCATGTTCGAACAGGCCATCGAGACAATCAATGCCGCGCCAACTTTCCGGCATCGCTACGACAATTTCATCGCCGGGCGCTGGAGCCCGCCTTCCACAGGCCAATATTTCGCCGACACGAGCCCGATCAACGGCGCGCTGATCGCCGAGTTCGCCCTCTCTACCACCGAAGATGTCGAGCGCGCGCTCGACGCTGCCCACTCCGCCAAGGACCAATGGGCGAGGCTTGCGCCGGCCGAGCGCGCAACGCTGCTCAACAGGATCGCCGACCGTCTGGAACACAATCTTGAACTGCTGGCGCTTGCCGAGACGATCGACAACGGCAAACCGATCCGCGAGACGCGCGCCGCCGACGTGCCGCTCGCGATCGACCATTTTCGTTATTTCGCCGGCTGCATCCGGGCGGAAGAAGGCACGATCTCGACGATCGACGCCGACACCATCGCCTATCATTTCCGCGAGCCGCTCGGCGTCGTTGGCCAGATCATCCCAAGGAACTTCCCGCTGCTGATGGCGGCATGGAAGATCGCCCCGGCGCTTGCCGCCGGCAACTGCACGGTCATCAAGCCGGCTTCACAGACGCCGCTCACGCTGCTGATGTTGGCCGAGCTGACCGCAGATATCCTGCCCCCGGGCGTGCTCAATGTGGTGACCGGACCAGGCCGGACCGTCGGTCAGGCGATCGCCGCCAATCCGCGGATCGCCAAGGTCTCGTTCACCGGCGAGACCGTGACCGGCAAGCAGATCATGCACGCTGCCGCGAATCACCTGATTCCGCAGACGATGGAGCTTGGCGGCAAGTCACCCAACATCTTCATGGCGGATGTCCTCAATGAGGACGACGCGTTCCTCGCCAAGGCGATCGAGGGCTTCACGCTGTTCGCATTCAACAAGGGCGAGGTCTGTACCTGTCCGTCGCGCGCGCTGGTGCACGAATCGATCTTTGATCGCTTCATCGAGCGTGCGGTCGCGCGCGTCGCCGCGATCCGCCAGGGCGATCCACTCGACCCCGCGACCCAGATCGGCGCCCAGGCCTCCGAGGACCAGCTCCACAAGATCCTTGGCTATATCGACGTCGGCAAGGCCGAGGGCGCGCAGTGCCTGACCGGCGGTGCGCGCGCGCTGCCCGGGGGTGACTTGAACAAGGGCTTCTTCGTCCAACCGACCGTGTTCGTGGGCCAGAACCACATGCGCATCTTCCAGGAGGAGATCTTCGGTCCGGTCCTGGCGGTGACGACCTTCAAGACGGTCGAGGAAGCGATCGCGATCGCCAACGACACCGCCTACGGCCTGGGTGCTGGTGTCTGGACCCGCAACGGCAACACTGCTTACCGGCTGGGCCGCGCGATTGAGGCCGGCCGGGTCTGGACCAACTGCTATCACCAATATCCCGCCCACGCCGCTTTCGGCGGATACAAGGCGTCGGGCTTCGGGCGCGAAAACCACAAGGCGATGCTCGACCATTACCAGCAGACCAAGAACCTGCTCGTCTCTTACGACGAGCGCGCTCTCGGCCTGTTCTGACCTTCCTTCTGATGGAGAAGCAGACATGGCGAAAACCATGAAGGCGGCAGTCGTCCGCGAATTCGGCCAGCCGCTGGTCATCGAGGAGGCGCCGATCCCAGTGGTCGGTCCTGGTCAGATACTCGTCAAGATCGCGGCGACCGGCGTGTGCCATACCGATCTGCATGCCGCCGAGGGCGATTGGCCGGTCAAGCCCAACCCGCCGTTCATTCCGGGCCATGAGGGCGTCGGCCATGTCGCCGCGGTCGGATCGGACGTCACCCACGTCAAGGAAGGCGACCGCGTCGGCGTGCCCTGGCTGTACACAGCCTGCGGCCACTGCGTACATTGCCTGGGCGGCTGGGAAACGCTGTGCGAAAGTCAGCAAAACACCGGCTATTCGGTCAACGGCAGCTTCGCCGAATATGTCCTCGCCGACCCGAACTATGTCGGCCACCTGCCCGACAATGTCGATTTTCTCGACATCGCGCCGATCCTCTGCGCGGGCGTCAACGTCTACAAAGGCCTCAAGGCCACCGAGGCGAAGCCGGGTCAATGGGTTGTGATCTCCGGAATCGGGGGGCTTGGCCACATGGCCGTGCAATATGCCCGTGCGATGGGCCTCAACGTGGCGGCGGTCGACATCGACGATCGCAAGCTCGATCTCGCATCTCGTCTCGGTGCCACGCTGACGATCAACGCGTGCGATGAGATTCCTTCGGCGGCCCTCAAGAAGGCGATCGGCGGCGCGCATGGCGCGCTGGTCACTGCGGTCTCGCCCACAGCGTTCCAGCAGGCGCTCGGCATGGTCCGCCGTGGTGGCACGGTGGCGCTCAACGGTCTGCCGCCAGGCGACTTTCCGCTGTCAATCTTCGACACCGTTCTCAACGGTATCACCGTGCGCGGCTCGATCGTCGGCACCAGGCTCGACCTTCTCGAAGCGCTGACCTTCGCCGGCGAGGGCAAGGTCCACGCAACCGTGCATGCGGAGAAGCTCGAGAACATCAACGATGTCTTCTCGCGCATGCGTCACGGCGACATCGAAGGCCGGATCGTTCTCGATCTGGCGTGATCCCATCATTCGCGAAAGATACTGTCCATGCTTCCTTTCCACAGCCTGCCTATCGCGCGGCGCCATTTCGTCCAGGGTCTGGCGGTCGGCGGTGCGGTTGCAGGCTTCACCCCGGCGCTTCTCGCACGGTCCACTGCCGCTTCGGCGGCAGAGCTGCGCGGCACCGAGTTCGACCTTGAGATCGCCGAGCTGCCGGTCAATTTCACCGGCAAGCGCCGGGTCGCGACTGCGGTGAACGGGGCCGTGCCCGCGCCGGTTCTCCGGCTGCTGGAAGGCGACACGGTTACGCTGCGCGTACGCAACAGCCTCAAGGAGATGTCGAGCATCCATTGGCACGGCATCATCCTTCCGGCCGAGATGGACGGCGTGCCGGGCATCAGCTTCGCCGGCATCGCGCCCGGCGAGACCTTCACTTACCGCTTCGAGCTGCGCCAATCGGGCACTTACTGGTATCATGCCCACACGCTTGCCGAGCAGACCGGCCTTTATGGCGCGATCGTCGTCGAACCGCGTGGGCCCGTCGCCGCGCCGGATCGGGACTATACGGTGATCCTCAGCGACTGGTCTGACGAACCGCCATTGCAGATCTTCACCAACCTCAAGAAGCTGAGCAGCTACTACAATTTCGCGCAGCCGACGGCGGGCGACTTCCTCAAGGACGTACGCCAACTGGGGCTCGGCAAGGCGCTCGATCGGCGGGCGATGTGGAATGGCGCGCGGATGAGCCCGACCGATTACAGCGACGTCTCGGCGGCGACTTACACCTACCTCATGAACGGGACGCCGCCTGCGGGCAACTGGACCGGCATCGCCGCGCCCGGCGAGCGGGTCCGGCTGCGCTTCATCTGTGCGGGGACCGCGACCTTTTTCGACGTACGGATTCCGGGGGTCGCGCTGACCATCGTCGCGACCGACGGGCAACCTGTCGAACCGGTTACGGTCGACGAGTTTCGCATCGGCCCCGGCGAGACCTACGATGCCGAGTTCACCATGCCCGACGCTGAAGCCCATACGATCTTCGCTCAGTCGATCGACCGGACCGGCTATGCCCGCGGCACGATCGCGCCTGCGCCTGGCATGACTGCGGCGGTACCGCCGCTCGACGAACGGCCCTGGCTCGAACCAATCGACATGATGGGTGCAATGGCCGCGATGGACGGCGGCGAACACGCCGGACATGGGATGGCCGAAATGCCGCCCAAGGCCCGGCACGCCCGCACTGAATATGGCGCGAACACCGACATGCGGGTCGATTATCCCCGCAGAAATCTCGACGATCCCGGCGCCGGCTTGCGTGACCGCCCCTGGCGCGTTCTGACGCTGGCGGACCTGCGCACGCCGAACGGCGATCCCGATCCCCGCGAGCCGGAACGCGAGATCGAACTCCACCTCAACGGCAATATGGAGCGCTTCATCTGGGCGCTCGACGGGATCAAGCTCAATGACTCGCGCCCTCTGCATTTCCGCCCGAACGAGCGGCTTCGCGTCACGTTGGTGAACGACACGATGATGTCCCATCCGATGCATCTCCACGGAATGTGGAGCGATGTCGAAGGCCCGGATGGCAAGTTTCGGGTGCGCAAGCATACCGTAGTCGTCCAGCCCGCCCAGCGCGTCAGCTTCCGCGTGACGGCCGATGCGATGGGCCGATGGGCGTTCCACTGCCACCTGCTCTACCATATGGCGGCCGGCATGTTCCGCGAGGTGGTGGTCGCATGATGAGCCACGCACACCCCCGCACCGCACAATTCGCTCTCGCCACCATCGTCTCGGTTGCGGTCGCGACTCCAGTTCGGGCCCAGGAAGCTCCGCAACAGCCACCGGCCGCTTCCCAGGCCGACCAGTCGGTCAAGCCCGCGCAGGAGCCGCAGCCCGCTCCGCCGGTCGAAAATCATGCGAGTATGAACATGCCCGGCATGGATATGTCCGGAGCGGGCAGGTCGCCAGACAGCACGGAGATGGACACGGGCAAGATGCAGGGCGGCAGGGCACCGCGCGATGCCCGCAATTCCGACGACTATGCCGATGGTTACCGCAACTCGACGCTGCCCAATTACGAAATGGCCGACAAGCTCTCGATCCCCAAGATCCTGGTCGATGAGCTCGAGTTCGCCACGGGCAACGAGGGACAGGGGTTCGGCTGGACAGTGCTGGTCACAAACGGGCCGGACGACAACAAGCTCTGGCTCCGCAGCCAGGGGCTCAAGAATTCACGCGATCGGCTCGATCCCGAGAGCAGCGTCGAAGGGTTCTGGTGGCACGGCGGGGGCGCATTCTGGGGTACGTTGGTCGGCGTTCGCCAGGATCTCGGGAAAGGTGGCACGACTTGGGCCGCCGTCGGCGTTGAGGGCCTCGCTCCCTACTGGTTCGACATTCAGCTGACCGGCTATGTGGGCGCCGATGGCCGCTTGGCGGCGCGCGCCAAGGCCTCCTATGAAATCCTGTTCACCAATCGCCTCATCCTGACGCCTCAAGTCGAGACCAACATCTACAGCAAGCGATCTACCGACCGCGAGCTTGGTGGCGGCTTCAGCAATGTCGAACTCAGCGGTCGCCTGCGCTACGAGTTTTCTCGAAAGTCCGCGCCCTATGTCGGTTTCGTCTGGGAACGCGCGCTCGGCGGCACCGCCGACTTTCGGCGCGCCGAGGGCGAAAGCCCGGTCGAACGTCGCGTCGTCGTCGGCTTCCGACTGTTGCTGTGATTCTGGGGCGGCTGTCCGAGACATGGCAGACCGGCCTCGGCCATCTTGCGCGCCCGCAAGGCAGGCAATCGCTCTCGTCCATTCTTCTTCTGCTCGCCGTAGCCGCTGCTGCGGCGGGGCAGACCGCCATTCTCGCCTTCCTTCCGGCCCTGGTTGATCGCAATGCCGCACAGCTTGCGCCGCGCCTGCATGACTTCCACGTCGCCAGCCTTACCGGCGTCCATCCGCTCGCGGCCTTGCTGCTGGCCCCGCTCTGGGGCTGGCTCGCGGATCGGATGGATTACCGGATCCTGCTTCGCACCGCTCTCGTCGCACTCGCATTCGCGACGGCGCCAGTCGGAGCGGTGCCGCTACCGGCTCTCTATCTGCTCCGCGCGCTGGCCGGCATGGCCGCTGCGGCCATCATCCCGCTGGCGTTGCTGTCCGCGAGCTTCGCGGTTCCCGAGCGCGGCGAGCAGGCGAAGCGCTTTACCTGGCTAACGGGGTTCGTCTTCCTGGGGGACATGATTGGGCCTTTGCTCGCAGAGGGTTCCGCCGCCGTAACTCCCGGCGCACCCCTGCTGATGGTGGCGCTCGGCATCGCTGGCGTCGCCAGCCTGCTGTGCTTCGCCCATCTGCCGCCTCGGTGCATCGCTTGTTCCGAGATTCGCCACCCGCAATCGTCGTCCAGCCCCGCGATCTCGATGCTACTGCTCATCGCGGTCGTTGGTGGCGGTGGGCTCGCGGCCATGCATGTCGCCCTGCTCATCCCGCGAAGCACGGATGCGCCCAATCGAGAGACGATCGCCTGGATGCTTAGCCTTTGCGGGTTCGCCATGCTTGCCGCGCAGCTGTTCCTTGCAAGAGTCACCTGGCTCGTGACCTCACCGAGACGCCTCGCCGGCATTACCCTTGCCCTTCTCGCGTCAAGCGTCTTCCTCTATTCCCTCAACCTTGCGACCCTGCCTATGGCTGGCACCATCTTTGTGGCCGGCTGGAGTTCCGCAAGCCTTCGCCTGATCACCAGTTTCTGGATCGGCGGAAACACAGCTCCTTCGGGCTCGAGACTGGGTTTGCAGCATGCGGCGGCCAGCATCGGCCAGGCGCTTGCACCATTGGCCTTCGCACTGGCATCGCCGCAATATCAACCCGTCATCCTCTGGAGCATCGGCAGCCTTGCGCTGCTTCTCCTGCTTGTTCTGCCCCTTGTCTGGAGAGGGGCGACATCAGTCCAATGATAGTGGACGTCGGGCAACGGCCACATACTCCACCCGGGTTTCACCAACGGGGCCGCGCTTGGTCTTGGCCACCCTTTGGGCTGCCCAATACAAGGACCGCGCACTGAGAGAGCCGGAGACCAGACTAGCAGCCGCACCCTGTGCCGCCTTCGCGGTCCTCGTCACAATCCCCAGGCTCGGCGCAGTCGCACAAGCGGTACAGCGCCTCGAGAACCGGTGTTCGGATGAAGGGTTTCTGGATCACTTCTGCATAGCCGCAAGCTTTGGCCCGCAACCTCAGCTCGCGATCGCAAGATGCGCATATGAGGATCGCGGGGCCGCTCCATCCCTTGGCCCTGAACGCGCCGAGCAAGCTGACGCCATCGAGATCCGGCATGTTGTAATCGGCAATCATGCAGTCGGCGGAGAGCGAAGCCGGATCGGCCAGCAAGGCCGATGCCGATCGGTAGCTGAGCGGTTCATAACCCCGCGCATGCAGCAAGAATTGCAACGAACGGCGGATACTGGCCTCATCGTCGGTGATGAGAACCTTGTAGCGCTTCTTGCCAGGCTCGCTCTGACTTGTGGACATGGACCCTGTAACTGAAACTGAGAAGGCAACTCCTATCAGGAATCGCCGGTCTTGCGGACAATGTCCTTACGTAGATGTCACAGAATCCTAGATTCTTGTGCTAAAGACCAGCGGCGAAGGCAATCCGCAGCAGATCGGACAGGCTGTGCACATCGAGTTTTTGCATCAGGCTTGCCCGGTGAACCTCGACGGTGCGCGACGAACACCCGAGATCATAGGCGATCGTCTTGTTGGGATAGCCCTTGGCCAGACCCTCGAGGATCTCGCGTTCACGCGGCGTGAGTGACGCTATCCGCGTCCGCGCCTCCCGCTCTTCGAGATCGCGGCTATCGTTGCGTTCAAGTCTCGCAAACGCCCGCTCGAGGGCGCCGAGAAGCGCGGCCTTTTCGAACGGTTTTTCGAGGAACTCGACCGCTCCGGCCTTCATCGCCTGGACGGCAACGGTCACATCGCCATGACCGGTAAGGACGATCACCGGCATGTCGATACCGCGATCGGCCAACGCGGCCTGGACCTCAAGCCCATCCATCTCTGGCATCCGAACGTCTAGCACCACGCACCCTTTCGGCGCGGATTTCGCCGACTTCAAGAATTCGACGCCCGAACCATAGGACAGAACCTTGTAGCCCGCGCGCGACAAGACGAAGCCCGCAGATTTGCGGATAGCTTCTTCGTCATCGACGAGGTGAACGACACGACTATCGCTCATCGGCAGCCTCCTCAGCCGCATGCATCAGCGTGAAATGAAAACGGCTTCCGCCGGTGTCGGGATGCTCGGCCCAAATGCGTCCCCCATGGGCTTCGACGATCGTGCGGCAGATCGACAGGCCCAACCCCATCCCTTCCTGCTTGCCGCTGACGAAGGCCTCGAACAGTCGAGGGCGGATGTCGGGCGCGATGCCGGGGCCGGTGTCGTGCACCGTGACTTCGACGTATCCGTCCGGCCGAAGCCTGGTTCCAACGGTCAAATCCCGGACTTGGCTTTGCGCCGTGGCCTCAACCGCGTTGCGCATCAGGTTGAGCAGAACTTGCTGGATCTGCACCCGATCGACCAGCACTGGCGTCGCCAGCGGGTCGAGGTTGAACAAGGCGCGCACGCCATTCTCGCGGGCACCGGTTAGCGCGAGCCGACCGGCATCCTCGATCAGGCCAGGCAATTGCTCGACGCGCTTGTCGACCTCGCCCTTCGCAACGAATTCGCGCAGCCGGCGAACAATGTCGCCGGCCCGGAATGTCTCGTTCGCCGCTTCCGCGAGCGCGTCGCGCATGATTATCGCGTTCTCGTCGGCCGCCTCCTCGAGCATGTCGCGCGATTCCTCCAGATAGTTCGCCACGGCGGTCAACGGCTGGTTGAGTTCGTGCGCCAGCGTTGAGGCCATGGTGCCCATGGCGCTCAGCCGCGAGACATGGACCAGTTCGGCTTGCAATTCCTTGAGCTTGAGCTCGTCGCGCTCCTTCTCCGTCAGGTCGCGGATGAAGCCCGTGAAAATCCGTTCGCCATCCTTCCCCGCCTCGCCAACCGAGAGTTCAAGCGGAAAGGTCGTTCCATCGCGCCGTTGTCCGGTCACGACCCGGCCGATCCCGATGATCCGCTTCTCGCCGGTCGTGCAGTAGTGCTCCAGATAGGCGTCGTGGCGTTCGCGATCCGGAGTGGGCATCAGGCACGATACGTTGGCTCCGAGCAGCTCGCTTTCCTCATAGCCGAACAATCGTTCGGCCGCGGCGCTGAACGAGGAAATCCGGCCACGCTCATCGATCACGATCATGGCGTCCGGAACCGTCGCCAGGATCGAGTTCAAATGCTGTTCGCGCGCCTCCATCGCCTCGCGGATCGCGGCCTCTTCGGTGACATCGCGCGCGATGCAGAAATAGCCCAGCAATCGGTCGCCTTCGCGCAAGGCAGCAAACGACACATGTGCGAGATATTCCAAGCCCGATTGGCGAACCCGCCAGCCATTGCGCTCAAACGACTTGCCACGCCGGGCCGCTTCAAGATCGGCAACCGGAAGACCGGAAGCGGCTTCATCGGGCGCGTAGAAAATTTCGTGAGACTGACCGATAGCATCGGCCGGACACCAATGGTCGGCGCGCCCTTCGTCGTCGCTCAGCGCCAGGATCTGGCCACGACTATCGAGCAAAACAAAAAAATGCCCAGGGGCGCTCAGGAAGGCGAGATAGGCGAGCCGAGGCAGGTCTGGCTGGTTGCCATCCGGGGCCGGCCTGTGCCGATCGCCCGCCATGTCTAGCACGCCACGCTTGCGACCCGCGGGCGGAAAAGCCGGTCCTCGCGAAAGTCGCTTCGGGCAGTCATTGGAAACATGCGAATGGAATCTTCCGGTACACGCGCTGGGCCTTCGTTCTAGAATACGCACAGCGACCGGCCACCCCTCACGAATTTCGGACACGTGTCCCGTCCGCTGGCCGCACCGGTGAGGCGCGCTCATATTTTTCCCGGGAATCACCCCCGTGAGGGCTGCAGCGCTCGGGACAGCCCTCTCGGGGGTGATTGGCAGTTTACCGCGACATTTCGGCCTCGTTTGCAACGGCGGACCGGTCGAGTCAGCGCCGCAAACGGTCAATGCCGCGCATAGACAGTCGGCGCCCCGGCGCCGATGGCGTAAACCGCAAAGCGTTGGGGTTCCTGCCCCGGCACTTCCATCCCCGGCGACCCCAGTGGCATGCCGCCGACCGCAAGGCCGCTCACGCCTCTCGGCCTTGCCGAAAGGACACGCCGCATATCCTCGATCGGAACGTGACCTTCGAAGGCCATCCCGTCGATCACGGCGGTGTGGCACGAACGGAGGGTGGGTGGAATTCCATACCTTGCCTGAAGGGCTGCGCGGTTGGAGGCGTCGACCGCTCTGATGGTCTTGCCCAGCCCCTTGCGGACTTGTGCCGCCCACTTCTCGCAACAGCCGCATCCGGGATCCCGGTGCATGATTGCCGCGGTCGAGGCCATGGCGGGTGAACCCGCTAACGCCAGTGCCAGAATGAGTTTTCGCATTGTATATCTCGCCTTCCTGAAGTGCTCAGGCGGCAGCTAGCCGCCTGAGCACCGAGTTGCCTACTTGTGTTCCATGCCGCCCATGGCGTGGCCCGCATGATCGTCGGACGCTGCCTCGGCTTTGTCCTGACAACAGGCCATCTTGCCATGTTCGTCCTTCTTGCAGCAGCACTCCTTCTTCGGAGCGGAAGGCGGTTCTGCGGCAAAAGCCGCTGTCGACAGGGTGAGCGCGAACGCGCCAAGCAGATAGTTGAGTTTCATGATCTATTGCTCCGTGATCAGGTTGAATGATTTGGCATGGCCTGATCTCGCGGCGGCGGATGCGGTGGTTTGAGGGCAATTCCCTTAATCGAGGTTGCTGCCTCCTCTTTGGGCACCGGATCATTCCAGACTGCGACCGGCTGCACGGTCGGCGGCTCGGCCGCGCGTGAGGCGCAGGCATGACAAGCCATGGCAGAATCTTTCGCGTGACCATCGGGCACCGGAAGATGACCGTCTTGCGCGTTCGAGCAATCCATCGCCATCGATGTCGCCGCGGCTAGCGGTGCCGCATCAGCACACAACGGCCCGGTCTGTAATGCGAGGCCGAGAGCGAGAAACAGAACAGCCAAAAACTTCATGCCGCCCGCCTTTTCCGGCGAAACGGCCAGCGCATGAAGAGCAGGATCGCGCCCGCAATAGCGAGCACCAAGCCGCCGCACGCAAAGGCCAGCAACCACCAAGTGTTGAAATTCTCGTGGTTCTTCCAGTCCATGATGTGGAGGCTCCAGAAGAAATCGTAGAGCCGCCACGTCCCGTTGCGAACCGCCGTCAACTTGCCCGAGTCCGCCGCGACGAAAACGCTGGTGCTGTCAGGATCGGCAAAGGCCACGCGCCATGCGGGAAGCGCGCCGCGATATTCGGGGCTTTCGGCAAGGACGCGAGAAACTTTGGCATCGGGCTTGACCGGAGCCTTCCACGCATCGCGTGCAATTGCGAGGGCAAGCGCTGCGTCAACCGGCAGTAGTGGCGCGCCGCTCACCGCATCGAAAAGAGTGGTTCCCTCCGCCGTCGCGACCAGGGCGACTGGGCGATTGGCGAGCATGGCGAAGGATACCGACTCGACCGGGGTCTTGGCCGCCGCGACCAGGCGGGTCGGCGCGACGAAATCGACGCCTTTCGGCATCGCGACAACGCGCTCGCGGTCCACAAGATGTTCGCCGCGCACTTGCTCGATGGGCAGATAACTCATCAGCACACCGCTCGAAAACCAGATCAGGAGCTGCGCCCCGATAACCAGCGCCAACCATTTGTGAATGCGGCTCGCGGCGACATGAACCCTTACCTTCGCTCCCATTGGTCCCCCGATTTGCACCCATTGCGACCGCCTCCGATCACCATCGGCGTTCCGATTGTTGCCTTATCTTATGTCGCTCATGTCATGGCCCGCATGAGGATCGGCTTCGCCGGGCGGCGGTGCGGTCTTGGTGGGCACGGGCGTTGCAGCCTTGGATTCCGCTCTCTGTTGAGGTTTTGGTGCGCCGGCCCTTGAAGCTGGTTTTGGTTTCGGGGTGCTGGGCTCTGGTACCGGTTTTGCTTCGGATCGTTGCGGCGCGCCCTCCGGCCCCGCCGGTGATCCGCTTGCGCCACTATCCGTTGCCGTCACGTCTGCCTGGGCTTCCGCTAAAGCCGGTCCCGAATTTGCCGATTGGTCGGGCGCAAAGGGCTGTTTAGTCGCGCCGCAGCCGGCAAGCGCAGACGCCGCCGCTATTAATGCGAGAGGAGCGAGCTTATTCAAGAAAATACCCTTGGAAAGATGGATCTGCTGGTCCGCTACGAACCGTTCCTCCAGACTAACTCCTCTAGAACCAGACCCGCACGCCCATCACAAAGTGCGGGTCAGAGACTTCTCCTCCGTTCGCTCTGACGAAGCGAGCGGATTCGCCAAACTGCCTAGTCCACTCAAAGCCTGCATAAGGTGCAAACTCCTTTCTGATTTCGTAGCGGAAGCGAACCCCAAGCTCGAGGTTCGAAAGGCCATCTCCGACCCCAAGCTCGGGAATGGCTTGCGCGGAAAAATTGGCCTCGATCCGGGGCTGCAAGATCAGCCGCTGGGTAATGCGCTGATCGTAAAATCCCTCGAACCGGCCGCGCAGTTCCCCCTTGTCCGACAAGAATGCCGACGCCGTGACCTCGAACCAATTGGGTGCCAGACCTTCAATGGCGACGACAGCATAGGTGCGCGACGGATCAGGCGTCACGTCGTAGCGGACACCCGCCTGCAGGTTCCAATAGGGTGAGATCGCGCGGGAATAGACGCCGGTCAGCTCAAGATCGTCCAATGCCCCCCTGAACTCGCCCTCGCCTTCATACTTGAACACGAAGCGGTTGATGTCGCCGCCGAACCAGGCCTCGCCATCGAAACGATAGCTGTCCTTGCCCTTGTGGACGACGTATTCGGCAAGATCGAAGGATACATAGCGAAAAGTCGTGCCCCCGGCTTCTTTCATCATCTCGTCGCGCGAGCGCCGCATGGTTTCACTCGGGAAAAACCGGTCGGCATACCAGTCCGAAGGCGGCGCGGGGGCGGGCGCGTTGCCAGGCGCGAAGTCGGTGCCGGTCGCCGTCCCGGACCCGCCTTGGGGCAATGAAGGAGCGACCTTTGGCGTGCAATGGCCCATCTTTGCATGCTCAGGTGGGCAGTCCGGATCGACACCGCTTGCTACCGACGAGGCCGTGCCCATAGAAATGCCTGGCATTTCATCGGCTGCGGATCCCGGAGCCGTCTCCGACGGCTTGGGAGTTTCGGCAGCCGGAGTGCAATGCCCCATCCTTGCGTGCTCGGGCAGGCAACCGTCATCGGATGGCGCGGGCGGCGGTGCCATCTTCATCGCTGGCATTGTGTCGGGCGTGGATGGCGTCGAACCCGTTGGTTCGGGAACGCAGTGCCCCATTTCCGCGTGTTCAGGCGAGCATGTGCTTGCCGAAGGAGGCGCCGCCGGCTTCTGAGCGACTGGCTTTGCAGAAGGCGCCTTGGGTTTGGCGGGCTCGCTAGCGGGCGGCATCGAGCCATGATCCATGCTTTGCATCGATTGTGCCGAAGCGGGGACGGCTGCCGCGCAAAACATCACGCTGGCGAGCAACAGTTCGGCTCGGCTCATGCGCCTACCCCCCGCGGACGCACGCTGACAACGCGCATCATCCCTGCGTGCATGTGATAGAGCAGATGGCAATGGAACGCCCAGTCACCGACGGCATCGGCGGTAAAGTCGAAACTTGCCTTACCGCCTGGCTGCACCAGCACGGTGTGCTTCCTTGGAGAGTATGCGCCCTTGCCGGTCACCAGCTCGAAGAAATGCCCATGGAGATGGATCGGGTGGCTCATCATTGAATCGTTGATGAGGTTTATCCGCACCCGCTCACCTTCGATGAACGGAATGGGCTCGTGAAAGTCCGACATTTTAACGCCGTCAAACGACCACATGAATCGCTCCATGTTGCCGGTCAGGTGAATGTCCAACGAACGATCAGGAGCGTTGACATAGGGATTGCGCTCAAGCGCTACGAGATCGTGATAGGTGAGCACTTTGTGCTCGACATTCTCCAATCCCTGGCCCGGTTCGCCCATTCGGTCCACAGGCATCGGCGAGATCGTCTGTACGCCCGGATTTTTCTCGACTTGCGGTGCCACACTGAAATCACGCATGTTCATCGAACCGTGGTCCATCCCGGACATGGTATCGGAATTGGACATCTCCATGCCGGGCATCGAGTCTGTCGACGGAGCGGGTGCTCCGGGCATGTCCATCGAGCCGCCGGAGCCATGGCCCATCGCTGCATGATCCATGCCGGACATCGAGCCACCGGACATGTCCATCTCGCCCATGCCCATGTCCTTCATATTGGCTAGCGGACGCTCACGCAGCGGCGGGACTGCGGCGACCATCCCCGGGCGCGGCGCTAACGTTGCGCGGCCCATGCCCGAGCGGTCGTTGGCTTCGGCGACCAGCGTGTAGGCGCGGTCTTCGGCCGGCGTCACGATAACATCATAGGTTTCGGCAACCGCGATCTGAAACTCGTCGACCTCGACCGGTCGAACGTTGAGCCCATCGGCTTGCACGATCGTCAGGCGAAGCCCCGGGATGCGGACGTTAAAAATCGACATTGCCGAGGCATTGATGATGCGCAGTCGCACCCGCTCGCCCGGCTGGAACAGCGCCGTCCAATTGTCCTTCGGGCCATAGCCGTTGACCAGAAAAGTGTAAGTCGAACCGTTGACATCGGCGATATCGGTGGGATCCATGCGCATCGCGCCCCAATCAAGCCGGTCCTTAAGCGGCTGATCCTTGCCCGACAGCAGACCTCCGAGCGTCTGGCGCTGCATATTGAAGTGCCCGGGATTGACCTTGAGCTTGTGAAAAATCGCCTCGGGCGAGAGTCGGCTGTGATCCGAAAGCACGACGACATGCTCCCGATCATAGGCCACCGGATCGGCACCCTTGGGATCGATGACGATCGGTCCGTAGTGTCCAAGCTGCTCCTGAAGACCCGAGTGGCTGTGATACCAGTAGGTCCCCGACTGCATGACAGGGAATTCATAGACGAAGGTTGAGCGCGGCTTGATGCCAGGGAAGCTGACGCCTGGAACCCCGTCCATCTGGAACGGGAGCAGCAAACCGTGCCAGTGGATCGAGCTGTCTTCGTCGAGGTCGTTCGTAACAGAGAGGCGAACATTCTGGCCTTCGCGTAGACGGATCAACGGTGCCGGGACAGTCCCGTTGATCGCGATCGCGCGGCTGACCTTGCCATCGACACGCATGGTCTGACGGGCAATCCGCAAGCTGATGTCGTTACCCGAAACCGTTGGAATCGGCTCCGTGATCCCCGGCGAGACGGGCTGCGCCCATGCCGGAAACCAGGGTGCAAGGGCGGCTGTTACGCCACCGGCGGCAGCGACGCCGATAAAGGATCTTCTGTCGAGGGTCATATCTTGTCCAGGTTCGACGATGGGGATTACACATGGCTTTACGCGGCGGGCACATGCATCCCTCACGCATAATCAGAAAATATTCCGCCAATTGCCCCGCCGCATCGCCATGCAAGTACGGCTCGCGAGCGACCAAACCCCACCGGCTGTCCATAAATGCTGCAAGCGGTGGTACGCTTTGCTAATGACGTGCGTGATTAGGGCCGACCGGATACAGGCTCGGCCGCCAACTGCGCCTTCAGTTGACCTCGCGCTCGATAGAGCCTCGTTTCAACTGCCTTTTCGCTGATCCCCAGGATCGCGGCGGTCTCGGCTTGGCTCGCTTCCTCGATAGTTCGCAGGATGAGCACTTCGCGAAGCGGCTGCGGCAATTTGGCAATCTCCCTTTCAACCCGCAGCAGCTCCGCACGGCTCTCGGCTTCGCGCGCAGGCCCAGGCGCATCGCTCCCGAAATCCTCATCGCGTTCGATCGGGCGGGCCAGCGAGAAGAATGAGCGCACGGCCCGCCGCCGCGCCCAGTCGCGGCACTTGTTGAGCGCGATCCTGGCAATCCAATGCCGAAACGGCCGATCCGGGTCATAGCGGCGGATGGCGCCAAACGCCGAAACAAAGCTCTCCTGTAGCAAATCGAGCGCCTCGTTCGGATCGCCGACATTGTTGCGGATTAAACGATAAACCGGATCCTTGTGGCGACGCATCAATTCCCGAAATGCCTGCGCTTGACCGGCTACCGCAAGGCTTGACAGCTCGTGGTCGTCACATTGCGAAAGATCGAGTGTCACTGCGCATCGGCGGTCAGGGCTTTGACCACAGTGTTGTCGAACATTTTGGCCTGTTCGGGGTTCAACACCCCGCGCATGGCGAAGAGATGCTCCAGCGTCTCCTTCTGCAGTTTTCCCATGACCACATGGTTATGGTCGATCGCGGCGGTCACCTTTGGTCCGTACCCGTGCTCTTCCGCGATGGCTTCAGCGAGCCGTACATTCGACGCTCGCATTTCAAGTTCGAGCGCCTTTCGCCGAACGGCGAACTTCGCTTCAATCGCCTCAACCTTCGAGCGCTGCTGCGGGGTCAACTCGAGCTTGTCGTGAAGCAGCGCGTGCAACTCGCTCTCTTTTGCTCGCGGCTGATCCGCGACAAAGCGCCCGATAAAGACGCCTGTCAGCGCCGAAACGAAGGCGACCACGGCGATCAGCAGAATTTTTCGGTAGCCCATCGTTAGCGTGCATCCAGCAAGGTTGAAGGGGCCAAAGCGGTGCTCGGCGCGAATGGCGAGAGCGGGCGCGCCGCGACAATCGGGGCACGCGTGGTGACCCCCGCGAAAGCGCCCCAGCCAAGGGAAACCACTGCAGCCAACGCCATGAGGCGGTATGACGCACCAGTCTCGCGTCGACGATCCGAGAGCATTGCCAATACGTTATCGTCGACGCCGTCCAACAGGCCCACCGGCGGGGGGTGCCGCAACTGTTTCAGGAAATCGTCCATCACACCCTCATCCAACAATTGTTCTGCAGCGCCATACGCGCTCGCGCGAAAAACCCCTCAACAATTTCCGTCCTGAGGGGTGCGACCTCGACATGCGTATTCATGACTGGCACCACTTTTTTGGAGACCGAATATGCGCAAGACCCTTGTTGCCTTCTCGTTGGCCGTGCTCTCGCTGACCGCCCTTTCCGATACCGCTCTCGCCCATGCCAAATTGGTCAGTTCGGCGCCTGCCGCAAACGCAACCGTCTCAAATGTCACGTCGGTAAACCTGCAGTTCAATGAGCGGGTAATCGCTTCGACGATGAAGGCTGAGCTACTGATGATCGGCATGCCCGGGATGTCCGATCACGCGCCAATGAAAATCGCTTTCACGTCGATGATGGGCAAGGACGGGAAATCCATGATGCTCATGCCCAAGAAGGCACTCAGCCCGGGCACCTACAAAGTCATATGGTCGGCCGCTGGTGCTGACACGCATCGTATGGGCAGTGAATTCAGCTTCACGGTCAAATAGAACGTGGACACTGATTTTGGGATGATTGCCATCAGGCTCGGATTGTATCTGAGCCTGATGCTGCTTGTCGGGCTCGCCGCCTTTCCGCTCTACGCCTTGCGGCACGATGAAAGGCCGGAAGGGCAGGTGCTTTCACTGCGGTGGGCGCTCACTTTCTGGTCAGTTACGGCAATTACCTTGTCGGGTCTGGGATTGGCTGCACTGATCGCGGCCATGATGGGCGGGCCGTTAACCGATATCGACTGGGAAACCAGCCAATCCATCCTGTTTGAAACGCCGATCGGCACCGCGTGGTTGGTGCGGATGGCGGCGCTTGCGGTTGTTTTGATGGCTGCCTTCCCGCGGCGCTGGACCGATGAGCAGCAGCTTGGCACCATAGCGCTTGCGGGCGCAGTGGCGCTTTCATCGCTCGTCTGGACAGGTCATGCTGGAGCAAGCGAGGGCGGCTTGGGTCTCATCCACAAGCTGAGCGATATGCTGCATATGCTCGCCGCTGCGATCTGGCTCGGCGGGATCGCCGCCTTCCTGCTGCTCCTGCGGTCCCCGCTCGATCAGCATTCGGGCCGCAAATTGGTGGTCGGGCATCGCGCTCTCGAAGATTTTTCACGGGTCGGCACGATCTGTGTTGGAATAATCGCTGTTACCGGACTGATCAACGGTCAGGTTCTGATCGGCTTTTCGAATATCTTGCGCGTTTTTGACACCACATACGGGCAGGCACTTTTTCTGAAACTGGTTCTGGTTGCCGGGATGCTGCTCCTCGCTGCGCGAAACCGCTGGCGCCTGACGCCAGATCTGGCACTTGGGCTGAACGACGGGGATGCGTCCAGCGCTGTCGCGGCACTTCGCAAGAGCCTGATGCTGGAAGCGGGGGCGGCGATAGCGATCCTGGCGCTTGTGGCGTGGTTCGGCATGCTTGAGCCGCCCGCCAGCACGATGGGGCCTTGAGCGGAAGGGGCTCGCCCTGGTCGGGGACAATGGTGCTTGGCGTCGGCTGGGCATTGCTCGACGTCCGTGCGGGCGACAACCGGCCGCATCGCCACTTGGCGCACCAGGTCAGCCTTGCGCTCGATGCTCCCTGCGCAATCGGCGGAACGCTTTCCTTGCACCTAGCCGCGGGCGAGGCCGCAGCCATCCCGGCCGGGACCTTGCATAGCCTCGGCCCCGCCGGATCAGCGGTGCGAACCATCTATGTCGATCCGCGGTTTGGCGGGCGGTGCGACCTGTTCGGACGGCCCGAGCCATTCCGCCTCCCTCCCACGCAGACTGCGGCGCTGCGGGCCGTGCGATCCGGGACCGAAGCCAAAGAGTGGATTGCCCGTTTCCTGGGAACCAGTCCCGTGAGTTTGATCGATAGCCGGTTGCGATCGGCATTGGCAGGGATCGAACCAGGGATGAGCGCCGCCGAATTGGCCCAAGCAATGGGGCTGTCGCGAGCACGCCTTCGTGAAGTCGTCAGCCGCGATTTCGGGTTTCCGACTGTCAAATTGTTGCAATGGTTGCAGCTCCAACATGCGATCGACGCACTCCGCCACTCCGCCAGCCTCGCCGATGCGGCTGCCGCAGGGGGCTTTGCCGACCAGGCGCATTTCAACCGGCGGCTGGTCGAATGGTTCGGGGTTACGCCATCGCTCGGGCTCGCCCAGCTCGACATTTCGATCGTCCGCTAAGGTTCGAACCAGCGATTCGTTCAAGACCCGGCGCTGCGCTTGCCGCAGAGAACCGAGCGAACCGTATGGGATCGCCCGAATGTCTCTCTTCCGAACTCTCTATGCACCTGTCTATTTTCTCGGCTTTGTCGGGGCCGCGGCCGTGCTGGTTTCGTCCGGTGGATCGCCCATTTGGCTGATCGCGCTGTTCGCTTTGGCGATTGTCACCTCGCTTGTATCGGAGCGCGTTGCGCCGTTCGAGCCGGTTTGGAATCGCAGCCATGGCCACGCCCGCCGCGACATCGCCCATGCGCTGGTCAACGAAGGCTCGATCCTCGTGCTGGTGCTCTTGCTTCCCTTCTTTGCCAGCCTCGTCCCCTGGTCCCCGCTCTGGCCTTCCTTGCTGCCGTTCTGGGCCGAGCTAGCGCTGGCGATCATCTTGCTTGATGCCGGGATCAGCCTGACCCATTACGCCAGTCACAGGATCCCCCTGCTGTGGCGCTTCCATGCGGTCCACCATTCGGTGCGCCGAATGTACGGATTCAACTGCTTGCTTAAACACCCGATCCACCAGCTGATCGAGATTTCCGTCGGGACATTGCCGTGGCTGCTACTGGGAATTCCGCAGGACGTCGCGATTGTCGGATCGTTCGCGGTCGCCATCCAGTTACAGCTGCAACATTCGAATGTCGACATGCGGGTCGGGCCCCTGGCATTGCTCTGGGCGATCGCGCCGGTGCATCGCCACCATCACCTCGCGTCCGAGACCGAGGGCGATGTCAATTTCGGTCTGTTCCTGACGATCTGGGATGTGATGCTTGGGACGGCTCAATTCCGATCGAGCGCCCAGATTCGCGCTAGCTCGCTCGGTATTGCCGGTCGCTCCGACTATCCCGAGACCTATCTAGCACAGCTTGTCGAGCCATTCACTGCGGAATTAGCAGCGACTGATCCCGCACCGCAGCGCAGCGGGGTACGCCGATGACCGGGAGCGGCTCCTACACGCCCGCCGCTGGCTATCACTTTTTGACGCCGCTTTACGATGCCGGTGTCCGGCTATCGACCCGCGAGGCAGTCTGGCGCGAGGCTTTGGTCGAATTCTTGGCTCCTGAAGACCACGACCTGTTGCTCGACATCGGTGCCGGAACCGGCAGCCTTGCCCTGCTGGTGTCACGCAAGAATCCGGCCACTCGCTATTTCGGCATCGATCCCGACCCTCATGCCTTGGACATCGCCCGCAAAAAAGCGCGACGAGCCGGTATCGATGCCCAATTCAGGCAATCGTTCTTCTCGGCAGAGGCGGTAGCGGACTGGCCGGTGCCCAGTCTGGCGACGCTGTGCCTGGTGCTTCATCAGGTTCCGCTCGACGAGAAACTGCGACTGCTGCGCGAAGTGCATGCCATACTCCAGCCAGGAGGCCGCCTCTTCATCGCGGACTATGGCGAGCAGCGCTCTTGGCTCATGCGCAGACTGTTCAGGGCAACGATCCAGCAGCTCGATGGGATTGCGGACACCCAGCCCAATGCCGACGGCGTGCTCATCCCTTTATTGCGCGAGGCGGGCTTCGCGAAGGTGCGCGAACTCCAACACGTGAAGACTGTGACTGGATCTATCTCGATCCTGTGCGGTGAAAAAGACTTCGGGGCCGCGGGTGGCCAGAAAAGCGATGCCAGCTTGAGGGATGACGGTTCGATCCGCGTATCCAAGATTAGCAGCTAGCCGTTCCTTCCCGTTCGGCATGCCCGTCGGGTCGCCCAGCCTGCGGGCCGGAGGCGGGAGGATAACCATGGAGCAAACACATGGCCTCCCGCCACCACACTACCGAATCGTCGAGGCTTCACGATCCGGTCTGCGGCATGACTGTCGAACCTGAGGATTCGACACCGACAGCTACGCACGAGGCTGAAACCTTCTATTTTTGCAGCCAGGGTTGCCGGACGAAATTCATCGCCGACCCCCAGCGGTTTACCCACCAATCGGGTGGAACAGCACCGCAGCTGCAGCACGAAGCACCCGAAGGCGCGATCTGGACCTGCCCGATGCATCCGGAGGTCCAACAACCGGGTCCCGGAAGCTGCCCGATCTGCGGCATGGCGCTGGAGCCGATGACCCCCACGCAAAACGACGGCCCTTCCCCAGAATATGCCGACATGAAGCGGCGCTTCGTCATCGGCCTCGTGCTCTCGCTGCCGGTCTTCGCGCTTGAAATGGGCGGGCATCTGACCGGACTGCGCCACATGCTCGATGGCGGGATCGCCAATTTGGTCCAGATGGTGTTGGCGACGCCGGTGGTCCTGTGGGCCGGCTGGCCATTCTTCGAGCGTGGCTGGGCTTCGTTGAAAAGTCGCCATCTCAACATGTTCACGCTGATCGCGATGGGAACCGGCGTCGCCTGGGCCTACAGCATGACGGCCACGCTTGCCCCCGGCGTGTTCCCTGCCGCGTTCCGTGCCGAGGATGGATCGGTCGCGGTCTATTTCGAGGCGGCGGCGGTGATCACCGTTCTGGTTTTGCTCGGGCAGCTACTCGAACTGCGCGCCCGCGAAACGACCAGCGGGGCGATCCGTGCGCTCCTCGATCTCTCGCCCAAGCTCGCCCGGCGGATCCGCTCTGACGGTAGCGACGAGGAAATCTCCCTCGACGAGGTCATGGTTGGAGACACCTTGCGTGTCCGTCCCGGCGAGAAGGTGCCGGTCGATGGCGTGGTGCTCGAAGGCCGCGGCACGGTCGATGAATCGATGGTGACCGGCGAGTCCATGCCGGTGACCAAGGAGGCCGCCGCCAAACTGATCGGCGGGACGATCAACCAGACCGGCGGGCTGGTCATGCGCGCCGAGAAGATCGGCCGCGACACCATGCTGGCCCGCATCGTCCAGATGGTAGCCGACGCCCAGCGCAGCCGTGCGCCGATCCAGCGGCTTGCCGATACGG
This sequence comes from Novosphingobium subterraneum, assembly GCF_000807925.1. Taxonomy (GTDB): domain Bacteria; phylum Pseudomonadota; class Alphaproteobacteria; order Sphingomonadales; family Sphingomonadaceae; genus Novosphingobium; species Novosphingobium subterraneum. The sequence continues at coordinate 349,194 of NZ_JRVC01000001.1, forward strand.
TGTCGGGCTGGTTCGTTCCTGTCGTGATCGCGATTGCCGCGATCGCGTTCATCGTCTGGTCGCTGATCGGCCCGTCCCCGGCGATGGGCTACGGGCTAATCGCAGCGGTCGCGGTGCTGATCATCGCCTGCCCCTGCGCACTCGGGCTTGCCACACCGATGTCGATCATGGTGGGCGTCGGTCGCGGCGCACAGGCTGGCATTCTCATCAAGAACGCGGAAGCCCTCGAACGGATGGAAAAGGTCGATACGCTTGTCGTCGACAAGACCGGCACGCTGACCGAAGGCAAGCCCGCCGTAGTCGCCATCGAAACCGCCGAGGGGTTCGACGCAGACGAAGTGCTGCGTCTCGCCGCCAGCCTCGAGCGCAGTAGCGAACATCCCCTGGCGCTCGCGATCGTGCGGGAAGCAGAAGCTAGAGGTTTTGCAATCAGCGAGCCGAGCAGTGTCGATCAGCCAGTCGGCAAGGGCATCACCGGCACTGTCGATGGCCGCATTCTCGTCGCCGGAAATGCCCGCTTCATGGGCGAAAGCGGCATTGCGACCGGTGCGCTCGCGGAGCGCGCCGACCGGATGCGCAGCGAGGGCGCAACCGCGATCTTCCTCGCCATCGACGGCAAGGCCGCAGGGGCGATCGGCATCGCCGATCCGGTCAAGGAGACGACCCCCGCTGCGCTCAAGGCACTCGGCGAAGCGGGCATCCATGTCATCATGCTGACCGGCGACAACCGCGTTACGGCCGAGGCGATTGCGCGGCGGCTCGGTATCGCCGAAGTCGAAGCCGACGTGCTGCCGGACCAGAAAAGCGCCATCGTCAAGCGGCTGCGCGACCAGGGCAAGATCGTCGCGATGGCCGGCGACGGGGTGAACGACGCCCCTGCGCTTGCCGCCGCCGATGTCGGCATCGCGATGGGCTCGGGAACCGACGTCGCAATCGAAAGCGCGGGCGTCACCCTGCTCAAGGGCGACCTGACCGGGATTGTCCGCGCCCGGCACCTGAGCCATGCGACCATGGCGAATATCCGTCAAAACCTGTTCTTCGCCTTCGCCTACAATGTCGCGGGGATTCCCGTTGCGGCGGGGGCGCTTTACCCGCTGTTCGGACTGCTGCTGTCGCCGATCATCGCAGCTGCGGCCATGGCGCTGTCCTCGGTCAGCGTCATCGGCAATGCCCTCCGCCTCAAGCACGTGGAGATCTAGCCGATGCGTTTCACCCGTCCCGCCATTCTCGCAGCGGCATCTTTCGCCGCGATCGCGCTGTTTTACCTGCTGCGCGAACATTGGGCACACGCGCTCGGGCTATTGCCATACGCGATCCTGTTGCTCTGCCCGCTCATGCACTTCTTTCATGGCTCGCACGGACACAATCATCCGGGCGGAAAGCCTTGAGACCCGCCAATCCAAAACTGAACAGGGGAGAGAGACAATGCGTAGAACTTCACTAGCTGGCAACGCGCTCTTGCTGATTGCCAGCATTTCTGTCGGCACCTCTGCCGTTGCCCAGCAAAACGGCCAGGAAGGCGTCGCAGCGGTTTTGTCTGCTTACAAGTCTGCGGTTGAGCGGCTCGATATTACTGGCACCGACCAGCTGTTTGCGCCTGACGCCGTGGTGGTTGAATCGGGCAAGGTCGAAGGCAATTTCGGCGCCTATCGCGACCATCACCTCGGGCCCGAACTCAAGGAGTTCAAATCTTTTGCGTTCGGCGACTACGAAGTCGATATCAGGCTCGAAGGACCCATTGCGGTCGCAACCGAGACCTATACCTATCGAATTGTCCTCAAATCGGACGAAGCAATCGAGCGTCTTGGCGTTGCCACCAGCGTGCTCAAATGGGATGGGCAAGCATGGCGGATCATCTCGACGCACAGCTCCTCGCGCAAACCCAAGCAGCCCGCCAGCTGATGGCTATAGCATGAGCGCCTCTGACCGACCCGCGCTTGTGCGCAAGCTTATCGAAAGCTGGCGCGAAGACCCGGGTGCGACCTATCAAAGCTGGTTTCTGTGGGACGAACGGATCAAGAATTTCCGCTCCATCCGGCGCGGCATCCAGCAGGTCGTGGCCGAGATCGACAATGGGTCGTTCGGCGTTGCCTATCGCGGCTCGTCGCTCGAAACGGTTGTCCATTCCATCGCCGAGCAACGCCAAATCTTCAAAGGTGCCGACCATGCCTTCCTCTGGAAGCCCAAGTTGCGCATCCCGGATATCTATGAAAGCCCGACCAACCAGCGCGCCTTCGGTCGCCTGCTGCACAATTGCGTCTGCTGTGATGAGGCGGAAGATGTCATCTCCCAAATTCGTGAAATCGACGCACTCAAGATCAAGGGGCTCGGTCCGGCGGTCGCCAATCTGCTCTATTTCCTGCATCCAACGCTGATCGCGCCGTTCAACACCGCGATCGTCAGCGGCTACAACGCGCTGACGGGCGCAAAGGTAAAGCTGGGCAGCTGGGAACAGTTCCTGGCGATGCGGAGCGGAATACTCGATCTCAACGACCAATATCGCGACCTCCTGTCGAACGACCTCGGGGCAATCGGAGGACTGCTGTTCGACATCGGCTCCGGCCGTTACCCCGCCCCGCCTTTGGGCGGGGAAGAAGCCGACGACTGGAGCCGAAGGCTCGACGTTGTCCGCGAGGAAGCGGCCCGGCTCGACAAGACGCAACTCGCCCAGGGCGAGAGCGAACGGACCCACAGCGAAATGCAGGCGTGGCTTCGCGACATCGGCATGGCGCTCGGATATCGCGTTTGGATCGCTGCCAATGACCGGGGCCGCCTGTTCGAGGGCGCGCCGCTCGGCAAGGGCTGCCTCGACTTGTTGCCCGATGAAATCGCCACTGCGCCAGGTGCGGACGCAATCCGATTGATCGACGTGCTCTGGCTTGAACGGGATAACGCTCAGGTTGCCGCCGCCTTCGAGGTCGAGCACTCGACCTCAATCTATTCCGGGATCGTCCGGATGCTCGATCTGGCGCTCAGTGGCAGTAAGTTCCACGCTGCGGCGGGACTGTTCCTCGTCGCTCCCGGCAACCGGGAAAAGGATGTGCGCGCCCAAATTGCCCGGCCTGCCTTCAGCCGCGTGGCGGACCTCGATATCTCTTATCTGCCCTACAGCGAATTGGAGGCCCATCGCGAGCAGATTGCGCGGTTCGGGAGCGGGCTCAAAGCGATCAGGGCAATCGCAAGCCCGTTGTCGGCGTAAATTCGATTTGAGCCCGGTCAGAGCAAAGATCAACAGACAAGGCCATTGAAAGGATTGGCGCTGAGTCCAGAGACCGATTTCGTGCGGCTCTGACTTTCCCCGATGCTCCTTTTGGAGGAGATGCGTCGCATTTCTTGTAACCAAGAAGCGACGTTCTCGCGGTGCAGACCGATGAATGCCGCATCGGCGCCCTCGCGCGCAAAATGCGAGTCGAGACACAGAACGCCGACAAAGTCGCAGTAGAGCTTTGAGGCGGCAACCGTTTCAAAGCGCCCAATGAGAGGGGCTTACTATTTTATCTACGCCTCGCAAAAATTGAAATGCCTTGCGGATGCTTGTCCGAAAGCGATCGCTCACCGGACACTTTTGAGGGAGCAGAGGTCAGACCCCCCTGCCCTCCGCAAATCCGGCTTGCAGGGTCTCTCATTAAGGTGGTACGCTTTATATTCTCACACAGGGGCCTCATCCGTTACAAATGACCAACACCCTCATCGGATATGCCCGCTGCTCAACCGACAAGCAGGACCTCACTGCTCAGCGCCGCGCGCTGATCGAGCTCGGTGTGCCCGAAGACCGCATCTACACCGACCACGGCCTGACCGGCCGGAACCGCGATCGCCCCGGCCTCGCCCAAGCACTGGCTGCGGTCCGCGCCGGCGAGACGCTGGTCGTGCCGAAGCTTGATCGCCTCGCCCGATCGGTCCCGGACGCGCGGGCGATCGCCGATGAGCTGGAGAAGCGCGGCGTGAGCCTGGCGCTGGGCAAGCAGGTTTATGACCCCAATGATCCCATGGGCCGGATGTTCTTCAACATCCTCGCCACCTTCGCCGAATTCGAGAGCGACCTCATCCGGCTGCGAACCCGCGAGGGCATGAAGATCGCCCGGGACAAGGGCAAACTCCGAGGCAAGCCGCCGAAGCTCTCCGACCTCCAACAGCGCGAACTGCTCAAGATGCACGCCACCGGCGAATACTCGATCAGCGACCTCGGCAAGCTGTTCAAGGTCTCTCGGCCGACCGTGTATCGGACGATCCGGCGGGGTGGACTTTGACCGCGCCTTATTCGGGCGAGCTTAGAGGCGCGGGGGCAGGATCAAGTCGTCACGATCTCCATCAGCTTGTTGTAGCTATCAGCTACCCCGTACCTGACATTGGGCGTCGGGTTCGATTCCGCTAGCTTGGCGAAGAACTTCTTGGCGCAGTCGATTTTCGCCCGCTCGAGGTCTCGAAGCGCAAGCGACGACATCGACCCCTTGGTTTCCGCCACGAAATAGATGTGCTTCACGGCACCGGCGCGAAACACAATGGCCCAATCGGGATTGTAGTCGCCCACAGGGGTCGGGATGAGGAAGCCGCGTGGCAGCTTCGCATAGACCTCGACCTCCGCACTTGTATCCAGCTCCCCGACGAAGTCGCGCTCGACCCCTGAGTCTGTGATGCAATAGTCGAAGACATGGTTCTTCAGCCGCTCGGTCGCCCGTGAAAAATCCTGGCCGATCTCCGCCGCAGTGAAGATGTCGGCGTCATAGCGCTCATCGATCGAATCGTAGACGAGCTGCTCGATCAGGTGCCCTGCCTTCTGTTCCTTGATCAGCCGCGCCGCCTCAGAAATGAAGTGCTCGGGATTGGCGCGATATTGGTCGAAGATCGCAGGCTCGATGCCGGTGAGGATCTGGGCCACGGTCCGCCGCAGGAGGTCGGTCGCCTCTGAGACTTTCCCCAAAAGATCGTACTTCACCGCCGAGCGGGCCGACGCGGCCTGGACGGTTTCGTTACGCGTAACGCTGAAACCAGTCCCACCCCGCAATTGCTCATCAGTGACCTCGTCCGTCTGGATTCCCGTCTGCACGGTGTATTGCAGCTTGGTCACGCGCAATTCGCTGTTGAGGGCACTGATACATTTCTGGATCAGCTCCGCCGTGTCGAACTCCACGCGGTAGACGGCCTTTCGGTTGATCCGGCTCCAGAGTTCCTGGAAGGCACCCTTGTGAAAATTGTCGTTCAGCGGGTTGCGCTTGGGCTTCCGTCCGTCCTCGAACTTGGGAAGAGCGGCATCACTGTAGACGCTGTCGATCAGGCTGAAGACCTCAGCCTGGTACGGGACCAGATCGTCATGCAGCACGGCCAAAGTGCCCTCGGCCTTCGCGGTATCATAGGTGTCCGTGATCTGATCTGCGTCGTCGATGTAGTCATGCTTGATCAGGTAACGGTGAATCTGCGTCGCCATCTGGTCGGTGACAGTCACGGGCCCTTCCGGCGTGTGCAGCTGTTTACCCACGAAGAAGGCTTGGCTGGCCTTGCGCGGCCGGGCGGAGAGGCTTTCGGCGATCTCCTTCTGCAGTCCCGCTACGAAATCAGTGTAGCTTTCGCTCGCGATCACCGAGAGAATATTGATGTCGTGGACGGTCGCGGGATGGTCGAGCCTTTCGCCAAACCGGTCTACGGCCAGTCGGAGACCGCGCCCCACTTCCTGCCTGCGTGAAACCGTGTTTTCGCTGTGCTTGAGCATACACATCACGAACACGTTCGGGTTGTCCCACCCTTCCCTCAGCGCGGAATGGGAGAACAGGAACCTGACGGGCTCATCGAAGGAAAGCAGTCGCTCCTTGTTCTTCAGGATGAGATCGTAGGCATCGCTATCGTCGGAATCCGTTGACCGCGCGCCAACCTCGGGGTCCTTCAACCGCTTGGTCTTCTTGTCGATCGAGAAATAGCCATCGTGTGTCTTGGCTACCGGGATCGCCTCGAGGTGCTTGCGCCAAGCAGCCTCATCAAGCGGAAGCTCAGCGAGCACGAGCGCAACAGCCTCGGCATATTCTTCCTCGAACATGCGAGCATACTCGCCGTTCTGATCGTCACGGCTGTAGTCACGGTACTTGGCTACCTCGTCGATGAAGAACAGCGACAACACCTTGACCCCTTGGGCGAAGAGCTGACGCTCCTTTTCAAGATGGGCGCGGATCGTTTCGCGGATCTGAATCCGGCGGATGTCCCGCTCCGACAGGTCGCCATAAGCCTCGCCAGCCTTAAGCGTGATCCCATTGGTGAACTCGACGGTATCGGCGGTTGCATCGATCTGCGACACGACGAGGTCACGGTACTGGTCGAGCCCGCCTGACAGATCGTAGAGGTCATCGCGGAACTTCAGGCGTTTCAGCCGGCGCTTGATCGTTCCGGTGGTGTCCTTGATCTCCATCTCCAGACGGGCAAAGGGCCCGCCCTTGCCGCGGCCGACCGTCTCAATCCCCTCGAGATAGAGATAGGCCGTCGTGCCGGTCAGTCCCTTGAGCGCAATGCCCCGGACCTGGATCTTCTTCACCAGCTTCTGGTTGTAGGCGTCCAGCGCATCAAGCCGGTGGATCTTGGTGTGCTCGGTCCGGTGCGTTGCCGAATAACGCATGATGAACAGGGGGCGGAACTTGGGAAGCGCTTCGACCGTAGCCTTGCCTTCCATCTTTTGCGGCTCATCGAGGATCAGGATCGGCCGGTTGGCGGCGATCACATCGATTGGCTTGCGTGACTGGAAGTCATCGAGGGCGTCATAGATGCGGCGGTTATCCTTGCCGCTGGCGTTGAAGGCCTGGATGTTCATGACCATCACGTTCAGTCCGGCATCGGACGAGAAGCTCTCGAGCTCGTGCAGACGCTTCGAGTTGTAGATGAAGAAGCGCGCCTTCTTCCCGTAGGTCTCGGTGAAGTGCTCCGCTGTGATCGAAAGCGACTTGGCGACACCCTCGCGGATGGCGATGCTCGGGACGATGATGATGAACTTCGACCAGCCATAGCGCCGGTTCAGCTCGAACATCGTCTTGATGTAGCAGTAGGTCTTGCCGGTCCCCGTTTCCATCTCGACATCGAGATGAAGCGGGGCGGCGGCGGCCATATTCTTGAGATAGGCAGCCGGAGCGGGCACCGCCCTGCCCTTCGCATCCCGCGTGACAAAGCTGGTCAGGGATGGCGATTGTGGGAGATTTTGCCGGCGCTGGACCGCATTGATGTTCGTCAGCAACTGCGCGTCGGTGAGCGCGATATCCGGGTTGCGGAACCCTTCATCGTCAAACGCCTCTGCCTGGTTCCGCTTGCCCGGGTCGATCCTGTAGGCTGGACCGACGCTGAAGGGCTGGCCCGCAAAGCAATCGACCACCGCGTCGACGGCCATGGTCTGGTAGGGCTGAACCTTGAATTTGAGCTTCATGGCCGACGCAGGCCCTTTCTGCATTCATAACTTTGGAAAGAGAATTTTCCGCTGTGCAGAAAGAGGGAAACGACGGAATCCCTTGGACTTATCCGCCCGACCTTTCTGCAAGAGGCCGCAATCATCGCGCATTTCATTCTGCAAGCATCCATTGCGGCGCCGCCCGCGGACCCTTGTTCACGATCACCCCCTGGCGCCGCAGCTTGGTGAGCAGGTTGGCAATCTTCTTGGTGCGCTGTTCGGGCGTGAGGGCGTCGCTCAGCTTGTCGAGCAACAGCTGGTCGACCTCCCGACGTGTGGCACGGCCTGCGCCCGCGAGATAGTCAGTCAGTAGCTTAGCATAGAACTCATCATCCTGCGCGCGGGTGCGGACATAGTCGGCCATCGTGGCCGTTGCCGCTGCCACCGTCGCTGAGACATGGAAGTTCGGTTTGCGCCCCTCGATAAGCTTCCGGCGGCGCAGGTGCTTGATGGCATCGTCGGTAATGGGCAGCTTCTTCTGTACCCGGTCAAGATTGACGACATCGACCAGATCAAGCTCGGCCTGCTGCATCAGCAAGCGGCTATAGGCGGGGTCGACCACGCGGCCATGAATTGTCAGGCTGACCGCGGTCGGATCCTTCACATCATAATCGGGCAACGGGAAGAACCGCCTCCGCTGCGCCTCATAGATGCGCTGAATGCCATACCCCATCTGGTCGATCATATTGAGCTCGGCCATTGCCTGAACCAGCCAGCTGTTACGATAGCGGCGCGGTGTCGAGCGGGCACCAGTGGCATAATCCGTGGGCTCGCCATCCACGAAACCGCCCTCGCTCTCGAAAGTCAGCCTATCGAGGTATTCGGTGACGACGATACGGCCGTTGCGGGTGTAGTCCTGGTGGGCGATGCAGTTGTGCAGGGCCTCAAGAACCACGCTTTGGTCATATTTCGACACCTCATGCGCCAGCAGCTGGTCCTGTGGCAGGATGCGGATCTGCACGTTGCGGATACGGGCAAAGACCTCGGAGGATGTGAGCAAAAACGGCGGGTAGAAATGCTCATAGGCCTGCTCTTCCCCGCGTAGGCTCCAGGTGATCTCGGCCGGGTGCGGACTTAGCTTTCCTGCCGCCTCCATCTTGCCAAGTAGCAGCAGTGCTGCGCGGGTTATCGCGCCATTCTGGGTGACCTTCGCTCTGTCGAGGAAGGTAGCGTCACTCCAGCCTGCCACTTCTTCTGGCGAGACCCGCCGTGCATGCTTCTCAGCAAATCGTTCTCGCGCAACAGAGATCGCCTTTGGGTCAAGGTCGGCCAGCGTTGCCCCCTCAACAACCTGTGCCGTCCAATCCGTAGCAATGGTTTGGCCGCGGATCTCATCGAGTTTGTCGAGCCCCAAGGGCATAAGGCTTTCGCCGGCTCGGGCAAAATAGTGCCCGCTCCAGCTGATGGGCATGCCACGAGGTGCGGCAGGGATCTCAAAGAGAATAACCCGGTGCCCATCCTCGTCGATCAGTACATGAATGTTTCGAAGCGTGACGCTCGGCTCAGTACCGTCGCGCATCTGGTTCTTGAGGCTGAGGAGCCGGTCGATCTCAGGACGATAGGCTGTACCCACCACCTTTCGGCTCTTGTCATTGACACCGAAAACCAGCCATCCACGCTCTGCGTTGCGCAGATTGGCTTCATTCGAAAGAGCCGAGAAGTAGCGCCCAATCTTGTCCGTGTCGTAGTCTTTCCCGGCCTCCTTGAACTCCACCACCTCATCCTCCCAATTGGCGATGAGCTGGGCGAGCAGAGAGGTGAGCGCGGCCTGATCCATGGCTCAGATGGCCTTCAGTTCGGTGACCGGTGAGAGCTGGCGGAAGAGCTGCTCGGCGTTGATACGATCGGCATCGCGGGCGAAGCTGGTGTCGCGGAACACGGCGCGCAGTGGCGCGCGGGCGGCGATTTCCTTCACCAGCTCATCGGTGACGCCGGTGTCGAAGCAGGCGATCAGCGCATTACCATCCACCGAGTAGACGGTTTTGCCATGCAGCGTTTCGCGGTTGATCGGCAGGGTCAGCTCCACACCCCAGTCAATGAGCACCTGGAACAGCAGGTCCTCTCCGGTGCGATCCGATTTCACGCTGTCCACTTGCCCGAAGAGCTCGTCCTGGCTCACCTCGTCGGGGCTGTAGTAGACCTCGCTCATGTTGGAGCTGTCGACCTTGAGCACGCGAAAGCCGACGTCACGGTTCCAGCCCTCACTGACATTCCCCTTCAAGGCTTCCATGCCCGCGCGGCGAATGCGCTCTTTCGTCACTTCGGAGAGCAGATGCGGCCTACCCACCTTATCCAGTAATTTGATGGCGTTTTGCACCGTCTTTTTGGCTGCGCCCGTCGTTGCTGAAGCGGCCTGATCAAGGTCTTCAGGCAACTGCACGACCACGAACTTATGATTTGTACCTGCGGTTGCATTCGCCGTCAAAACTGCTTCAGCTGTGCTCCCAGATCCCGCGAAAAAATCCATGATAATTGCGTCAGGATTACGAGGCGTAGCATAGACAATAAGTTTTGCCAGTTCTTCATGATCCTTGGGGTTATTAAATACCTTGCCACCCATCAAACTTCGAAGGTATTTCACAGCGACTTGAGACTGTTTGTAAATCACCGAGGGCCTTACCTGGGTCGCCAGTTCGGTATCGCCCTGCTCATCATCTACTTCCTCGAATATATCAGCGTCGTCATCCAATTCCTCCGGGATCGGTCGAATGTGGGTCTTACGCTGAGGAGGGTCAGTATGGTCTGCACGGAACTCGACAATTCCGCTTTTAATCTTCTCCATCATGGTCTCATGAGACGAATAGATCCATCCGCGCTCCGGGACGGCACAAGGTTGTTTTGTAACCGGGTGAATGACATCGTAACGTGGACCATCTCCTCCTGGCCACGATATGTTATCATCTCGCCAGGGTCCATTTTTGTCGATACGCTTGTATCGCGACCATTTCTTAGAAGGGTGAGACTTAGGTAATTCTGCAAACCAGGCTCCTAATTCCTTCTCCATCAGACTAAAGTTGTCACCATGGATGCTGCGCAGACGCACAAATTCATCCCAAATTTCTTTAGCGCCAGGCTTTTCTTCCCGCCAAATTTCGCCTCGCTCGCGTAGAATGAGCTGATTTCGTGCATATACAAGCATGTACTCATGGCCGAGTGAAAAGAATTTCGCGTCGTTCTTGCGGCCTTTTTCCCAAGTCAGCTGGGCAATAAAATTCTTCTCACCGAATATTTCTGCACAGAGCTGCTTAAGGGCAGCCTGTTCCACATCATCGATACTGATGAAAATCAGACCGTCCTCGGCTAGCAGGTTTCTCGCAACCTTCAGGCGAGAGTAGATCATAGTGAGCCAGTCGGAATGGTACCGGCCCTTGGTTTCAGGATTAGCTACCAGCAGACCGCCTTCGGCGTCGCGCTGCTCAGTAAGATTCTCATACTGGGCCTTCAAAGATGAAAATTTATCTCGATAAATGAAGTCTTTGCCGGTGTTATAGGGCGGATCGATGTAGATCAGCTTTACCTTACCAAGATAGCTTTCCTGAAGGAGCTTCAAGGCATCGAGGTTGTCGCCTTCAATGAAGAGGTTTTGGGTGGTGTCGAAGTCCACGCTCTCCTCGCGGCAAGGCCGTAGGGTCTTGGCAATGGGGGCATTGGCAGTGAGAAGCGCCTCGCGCTTGCCGGGCCAGTCGAGCCGATAACGCTCCTGCGGGCCTTCGACGATATGATCCGAAAGCGTCTGGCGCAGCTGATCGAAGTCAATGGCGAGCCGGATGTTGCCCTGCTCGTCGGCGGCCTCTGTCACGCAATCAGGGAAAAGGGCGCGGATCTTGGCAATGTTGTCCTGAGACAGGTCCGGGCTGTGCATTTTCATCTTGTCCATGGCCCGAATTCCTAGCGGCCACGATGGCTTTTGTCGAACAGTCAGCGGTACTTGATCGGCAAATTTGGATGGGGCAGCCATGGGAGCATCCCGCCCAAAGGATGGATGTCGATACCCCTTAGCGGCTACGCCAGCGTCCACCGCCCATCCAATACAATCAGCCCCTTAGTTCCCCGAGCTTTGCTTTTGCCGCACGAAGCGCCGCGTTGACCTCAACCTTGCGGTTGAACTGCTTCTCCCTTGCCAGAGCATTTTCGAGGCGCGCGATCTCGCGTTCGATCTGTGCGGCCTCTTCCGCCCGGGCAACACGCACCGCAATCGGCTCGTCGTCGCTCCGCCGGGGCGGTAGCAGAGGCTCGAGCAGCCGCGCATAGAGCGTGCCCATGTCCAGCGCGGTGGGCAGAGCCTGACGCGGTGCATCCCCCGCTTCCCAAGCGGTGAAGGCGTGCGTTGCAGTGACCCACTTGCCCGCCTCCGCCTGACTGGGGCGCTTCCACGCCATTGCCATCCGAGTGCGCCCGGCATGGTTGAGTTCGAGGATCAAAGGCCGCGGAATGGCCTTCTCGATCGCCACCAGCACCGCCGGTTCGACGTCCGGCGCATGGAGGTCGATCGCGATGACCGCTATTTCCTCGACGTCTGCCGAAGGTCGTAGGTTCAACCGATCCGCGCGAAGCACGTGGGTCCACTCCATGCGCTCGACCTGATCGACGAATTTGGCCTGCATAGCGCGCGGAACCTGCGCGGCGCCGTATATCCGGCTCTTCGGGATCGCGCGGCCAAATGCCGTTCGCGGCGGCCACGCATAGAGGGTCACGAAGCAGCTCCGGCCTCTGCCTGCTCCACAACGACGAAGGCGATCAGTTCAAAGTCCTCAAGACCGCGGATGGTGTGGGAGAGCGCAGTGGTGGCACCGGCCGAGAACAGGCTGTCGAGATCCCGCTCCTCCTTGGCGTCAATCATAGCGCGGATTGCGGCGTTGAGCAGCTGGGACGGCCCGCTCATGTCCTGTCCGTCGGCCGTTCGGGCATTGAAGGGCCGGAATGCTGGCGGAACCGGGGCTGTCACGCCTTTGGCCGCAGTCCGCACCAGATCGAGCAGGCGCTTCACCTGGGTCTGATCGGCGACGACGCTCCCATCATTTCCCATGTAGATCAGATAGTAGGGATGCAGGCGGTTCTGCCGGTTGGCCGAAGCATCTCCGCCCACGGCTTTCAGCGCGAAGATGATGCCCGGCTCCAGCCCCTTGGCAGGTTCAGCCGGGACCACTGCATGAAGTCCCTTAGGCGTCGTGGCGAGGTCGCCGTGCTCTTTCACGTAGTTGAGCAGGTCCATGCGGAAATCGTTCAGCCCCAGGTCCGTGATCGAAATGCCGGTGCGCACATCCTCGAGCTCGATGACCTCTTCCTGCAACCGGCGCAGCTGTTCGCGGCGATAGGCTGTGTCGCTGGCTTTGGCGGTCAGGACATTGTCATCGCCGGTCGCGGTAACATCGGCGATGATCATGCGGTTTTCGACGCGCTCCTTGAGCTTGATGTAATCGTCGAGGGTGATGTCCGGCCAGTAGTTCGCCAGCTGGATCTGCGCATTGGGCGAGCCGATGCGGTCGATCCGCCCAAACCGCTGAATGATCCGGACGGGGTTCCAGTGAATGTCGTAGTTCACCAGGAAGTCGCAGTCTTGGAGGTTCTGGCCCTCCGAGATGCAGTCGGTGGCGATTAGAATGTCGATCTCACCCGGCTCATCGGGCATGATTGCCGCCTTCTCCTTTGAGCGCGGCGAGAACAGAGTCAGCAGCGTCTGGAAATCGTGCCCCTTGCCGAGCGTGGACTTCGGAGCGTCCGACCCTGTCACGCGCCCGGTGTGAAGGCGGTGCTGGGTGAGCATCTCGGCTGCGATCTGGTCATAGAGATAGTGCGCCGTATCAGCGAAGGCGGTGAAGATGATCACCTTGCGGTTGCCGGGGTTGATCGGCCGGTCCAGCTTCTCGCCGATCAGGCTCTTTAGATGCTGAAGCTTCTTGTCATGCTCAGGCGTGATGCGGGTCATCTCACCCAGAAGGGCATCGATCAGGGCGAGATCTGCTTCAAGATCATGTGCGAAGCCGGGCACGTCCATGTCCGCAAGATCGATCCGGACCTTGCCGCCGACACGGTAGGCCCCGAAACCCTCAAGCTCATCGTCTTCGGCCTCGAGTGTTTCGATGTCGTCAGCATAGTCGACGATCGAACTGGCGCCGCGGCCAGAGCGGTAGTCCTCAACCACCTCCAGCGTCTTGCGGATGTTGTCCGCCAATGAGCCCAAGGTCAGCCGGAATGCGTGGATTGAGCTTTCAAGGCGCTTCAGCAGGTTGACCGTCATCAGGGCCTGCAGGCTCTTGTCGCGATCGGCTTGCCGCAGCTTCCCACCACCGCTCGAGACGTCCGTGTCGTAGAGCGCCTCATACTTGGCGAGGCGGCTCGGCAGGATGTAGCTGGTTGGCGCGTAGACCGAGAGCTTGAGCAGCGTCAGCTGCGCAACAATCTCGTTGAGGTCCATGGCGCCAGGCACATCGGTCAGCGGCGGCCGGAAGGACAATGGCTTCAGGCGCTGCGGGAAATGGCCGATGTCGGTCATGTCGTAGAAGGTCGTGATATGCTTGCGTGACCGGGCGATCGTCACGCTGTCGAGCAGCTCGAAGAAATCGAAATCGAGTTCTGTCAGGATCGTCTCCGCGGTCCTTTGCTCGGGCGGCAGTTTGGACCAGCGATTGAAGGCAGCCTGTGCCCGGCGGAAGATCTCCTCGACGCTGGCGGTGGTATTCAGCTTCTCCGACAGCGTGTCGGAGTGACCCTCATAGGCCAGGGCCAGCTGGTTGCGCAGATCATTGAACCGGTTGTTCACGGGTGTCGCGGACAGCATCAGCACCTTCGTCTTCACGCCGGCCCGGATGACCTGGTTCATGAGTTTCTGGTAACGGGTTTCTTTCTCCTTGAACGCATCGTTGTTCCGGAAGTTGTGGGACTCGTCGATCACCACCAGATCGTAGTTGCCCCAGTTCACCCGGTTGAGCGGAATGCCGTTCGATGAGCCCGAGCTGCGAGACAAGTCCGTGTGGCACAGGACGTCATAATTGAACCGATCCCGGGCGAACGGATTGGTTTTCAGGTTGGTGTTATAGTTCAGCCAGTTATCGGTCAGCTTCTTCGGACACAGCACAAGGACCGAGCGGTTGCGCAGTTCGTAGTACTTGATCACCGCCAGGGCGGTGAAGGTCTTCCCCAAACCGACGCTGTCCGCCAGGATGCAGCCGTTGAAGGTCTCGAGCTTGTTGATGATCCCGGTTGCTGCATCACGCTGGTAGTTGAACAGCTTCTGCCAGACGAGGCTCTCCTGATAGCCCGTCCGGTCATTGGGCAGAACGTCTTCATCGATATCCTCCAGGAACGCATGGAAGATATTGTAGAGCATAATGAAATAGACGCGCTCGGGGGAATTCTCCCGATAGACCGAGGCGATGTGGTCGCAGATCGCCTCGGTGACATCTTCCACGCGCGACGGGTCGGACCAGATGGTGTCGAAGAGCTGGATGTAGCTCTGGGTGTGCATCGCCTCGTCGAAGCGGTTCACGAAATTGGAAACAGCGTTGCCCTGAGCATAGCCCAAGTCGACTGCCGTGAATCCCGATAGGGGCATGTAAGCGACGCTGGCCAGCGCTCCGTCAACCGCAAGAAACTGCTGCATTGGGGCCGAAGACGCATTCGACTTGAAGCGCGCCTTCTTCCGGATCCATTCAGCGCATTCCCGCGCGATCGCTCGCTGAGTCAGCCGGTTGCGAAGCTGGATCTCGAACTCTGAGCCGGAGAGACCGGCAACCCGTTTGGATTTAGGGATGAAGAACTCGCGGCGCTCACGCGTCTTCCCGTCTGTCGCACGCTCCGCAGTGAACGTCTGCTCGGTGAACAGAAATTGCAGCTCTTCGATCTGGTGAAGCTCCTTGCGCAGAGCCTCGAACGCGAAAATGGAGAAGCTTGATGCGGCAATGCGGAGCCGCTGGCCGCGCTTGATGTCTTTCTTGAGCTCGTCACCAAGCAGAACGTTGATGTTGTCGATTATCTGCACGGTTTACAGGATTCCTCCAATTCAGGACTGCATAAACCACGAAATCGATTGATGAAACAGGTCAGCGGCCTTCCGCAAAAAGCATGACGAGCATGCAACCTCAACGCCAAGGCAAAACCGTCTTGGTGGCCAGCATAGCTTGAGCGAGGTCTCGACCATCTGAAAGCCTGCAACTGGCAACGACACGGCCGTAGCTCTGCCCGTCCGCTGAACATCGCATCGCTGGCGCCCGCACGATGATGTGACCACTGTCGCGCTGGCCCTTCGGTCCACCTAGCAAACGAACCAAGGCATCTCTGGCCGCCACGGCAGAAGACGACGGGCATGGGTGCCCTCGCGAGCAGGTCCCATCCATTTCGCGGGCTGCGATGCCGGCGATCCGGATCTTCGGCCCCTCCTTGCACCAGATCGGGCCATCTCCGTCCCAGACGGCAACGGGCGTGCAGACAAAGGTTGCAGCCGAGACGAGCGTAAGAAGCCCCATTAGTCGTGTCCTGTGCTGGCAGTGGTCAGCTTATGCCGCCGCGCGGCCTTGCTGGTCGCGATTGTCATTGTCGGGTCGTGCCTTTCGAGATGCTCCCATGGAAAGAAACGCGCACAAGCGCTCCTCATCCTTTGCCATCCTGTATTTCGGGTTCTGGGTGAGTTCAGACCGTATGGCGTCGAGCTTTGCCCTCAGCTTGCCCGTCCGATCGTCGCGATACAGCGCCTCTTTTGTTCCAAACCTGCGTAGCATGTGGCCGAAAGCGAGAAGCAGCTCGGGGTGTTGGTGGATGAGATGATGGCCGAGCTCAGTGAAACTGCTGTAGCCGAAGCCAACCGGCTTTCCCGCCCTTGCGCTCTCGATGAGATGGACGATGCGCGTAGCCGTAAGCAAGTCCGGGTATTCCCCGTCCAGACCGTATCCCATGGAACGAAGGCGGTCATTGAGGAGAGCCCATTCCTGATTTCGAGGCATGTCATGGTCATCGCGCGTGGCATCGAGGACAAACCGAAGCACTTGCTCGCGCAGATCATTCGCCCGGTCTTCTAGGACCTGCCTTGCAGCGGCCTGAGCAGCTGCGATCCTTTCCAAGTGCGCTGCTCTGAGTTCTTCGCGGAGCCTTGCTACCTCCTGGGCATAGTCGAAGACGATGATGGTCTCGCGGTCTACTTCGACCGTGATCTCATCCCACCGGACCAAGCGCTCGACCCACTCATCAACGATCTCATCGCCCTGAATGATCGGCTTGCGGTACCAGCATGTCATGATGAAGCTTCCTGCCGCTTCCGACGCGGCAGCACTTCGTTCATCGACAACGAAAACGTTGGAGTTGTTGCCGAACAGGATGTCATCATCGGTCATGCGACGATAGGTCGGATGGAAGTACGGCAAGACCCAGACGAGCGCCGCTCCTTCGGCACGATAGAACTCCTTCCGGCTCAGCACGACGTCCATGAAGGTTGTGCTCAGCTGCACCTCGAAGGCGAGTCTGTCGGTGTCTGTCCGCGCTGAAACGTCAGGTCGGCGCAGGCCGCAGAGACCCTCGCTTGCTTTCCAGGTCCTTTCTGAGGCCACATCCTTGAACCGTGGATCGGCCGAGAGGCTCCGCAAAAGAAGTGCCTTGACCCGCTTGTGCGCCCCGCTCTCCTGGGCACCGCGGTACTTCATGGCCCTGATATCGGCTTCGCTCAGCTGCGTCCGCGTGACAGCGGGGCACGAGCCATCTTCATGGCGATGCCGGAAGAAGAACCGCTTGGTCGTGCTGCACGCCAGATAAACCGGAACACCGCACGTCGCGCACACCAGGCGTGCGTCTTCACGTTTGACGAGCGCCTTAAGTCTCTGGCGTAGCAGAATTGCGCGCTCATACCGGAATGCCCGGATCAACCGGCGGACATTGAGCACATGGCCAGTTCGCGGGTTCCTGACAGCGTCAATCTCGGGCTTTGTCACCGCCGATGCCCATGCCAGCGGATCGACGGTCGTGTTTCCAACCATGGTCGTCTCCTTTCCTTGTGGCAGCAGAATTCCCTCGCCCGGGAGGGCTAACAGCGTTCCAATCGCGCGCCCGCCTGTTTGAGCCCCCAGCGTCGCTCGACATAGAATTCGAGCGACTTGCGGACCTCGAAGCTCAGAACTTCCTGCGTGAACCCATATTCCAACCGGACAGCGGCCTGCTGTTCTTCCGTCAGACTGCTCAGCGGCCGAAGCCGGATCTCGACGAACTCCTCCCAGTCAGCATCGCGCGGAAGGTCTTCGCCGACCGGTGCCACATCGAAGGTGCTGTCGGGATGGACCCGAACCGGAACATAATCGCGCCATTCGCGGTGGTGGAAACTCCACGCCCGAACGTGCAGGCGCTCGCCGTCGGAGGCAAAATGCGCCGGTGCGATCCATTGGTTCTGACGCAGCCCACTCGACATCGACACATAGCCGATCTCGATCTTCTGCCGCTGCTCGACCGCCTGCCATAGGCGACGCATCACAAATGGGGGGCACTGCCGGGCCGGTGATGGAAGAACAGAAAGGCCGCTCGATGTGGGATGGCCGACAAACTCATCCGGCGAGCCTGCATCCTCCACAAAAGGCAGGCCGCGATGGTGGGGGTTGGCAACATAACACTTTCGGACCGTGTCGTAGCGAGGCTTCGGCTCTGCAACCCGGTCGAGATATTCCCTCAGATCGATTGCCGCTTGCGGAGACGAGATCCCGAAACGCTCGATCAGGTCCTTGCGATTCACCTGTCCGCGCCAAGTCAGGCACCGGTCGAGATAGACCAGGCGGGCGAGCATTGCCGGCTTGAGTGCAGGATCGTCCATGTCCGAACCCTACTTGACGAGCTACCGCCCGTCTATATAAAATTTATATGCACTTGGATTCGAGGACAGAATAATGCGCATCTTGCACACCAGCGACTGGCATCTGGGCCGCCAATTTCATGGCCTGTCCCTCGATGAAGACCATGACCACATTCTCGTCCAGATCCTCGCGGTGATCGATGATGAACGCCCCGATGTCGTGATCATCGCCGGCGATGTTTTTGACCGGGCAAACCCGCCCCAAAGCGCGATAACCCGCCTCTCGCAGTTCCTCACAACGGTGCGGGCAGCATCCGATGCAGCGATCGTTATCATCGCGGGCAACCACGATTCCGCCGCACAGATCGGTGCGATGGGCGTTCTTGCCGATGGCGGCGCGGCGATCGTGCGCGGACCATTGGATGAAGATGAGCGACCGCTCGTGGTTTCCGATGCGCATGGGCCAGTGGCCATTTCCGCCCTGCCCTTTGCCTTCGAATACGCCGCCCGCCTGTGTTTCGACGACGACGGCATCGGCTGCCCTGCAGATGTCATCCGGGCCCAGCTTGCCAGCGCTCGCAAGCACGTGGCCGAGGGAATGCGCTGGGTTGTCGTGGCCCATGCCTTTGTCGACGGCGCAGCAACCAGCGAAAGCGAACGTCCGCTCACGCGCATGGTCGGCGGGATTGAGACGGTATCGGCGGCCGCCTTTGAGGGCGCACACTATGTGGCTCTTGGGCACCTTCACCGCCCGCAACCGGTGGGACTGGATCACATCCGTTATTCCGGCGCACCTTTGGCATTCGGATTCGATGAGGAAGGTCAGCAGAAGTCGGTCAGCCTGATCGACCTTGCGGCCGACGGCACTGTCACGGTGACCGAAGTGCCGCTGCGGCCGCTGCGTCAGGTCAGAACCATCCGAGGCAAGCTGCTCGAGCTGCTCGCGGCCGCGGAAGTGTCCAATGACATCGTCCGCGTCGTTCTCACGGACGACACCCCGCAGATCGACCCGATGAAAAGGATCAGGGCCGTGTACCCCAATGCGGTCCAGCTCGCTTACGAACGCAACGAGCGACCAGTAGAGCTGCGCCTCGAAGAGCAGCGCGCGGCGATTGATGACCCGCAGACGCTCTCCTCCGCATTCCTCGAGTTCATCCGTGGTGAGCCCCTGTCGGATGCGGAGGGGCAGATTGTGGCCTCCGCGCTGCAATCCTTCGCTACGATGGAGGAAGAAGCATGAGGCCGATCAAGCTCACCCTCAGCGCTTTCGGTCCCTATGGCGGCGCGGAGACGATTGATTTCCGCGAAGCGACGGATGCCGGCCTTTTCGGGATTTACGGTCCAACCGGATCAGGCAAGTCGTCGATCTTCAGCGCGATTTCTTTCGCCCTGTTTGGCGAGGGGGCCAAGGAGGAGCAAGGCATCGGTACGATGCGCTCTGACTTTGCGCCTGAGGATCTGCTGACCGAGGTGAGCCTGCAATTCGAACTGGGCTCCAAGCGATATTATGTCAGGCGTCAACCTGACCAGGCACGGCCGAAGGCGCGAGGCGAGGGTCACACCATGCAGCCACACGCTGCCTGGCTGTTCGACGTATCGGACGTCGCCATCGATGATGTCGGTCCGGATAACTCGGGCGTTCCGATCGCAGAAAAGAAGGTCGGCGCCGTCCTCAGCCACGTCGAAGGTCTTCTCGGCTATGGCGCACAACAGTTCCGCCAGATTGTCCTGTTGCCGCAAGGGAGGTTCGAGCGTTTCCTGGTGTCGAACAGCAAGGACCGGCTCGAGATTCTGCGGGAGCTGTTCGACGTCTCTCTGTACCGCCGGCTCACCGAAAAGCTCAAAGCCGATGCCGCGAACATCAGACGCGAGATCGAAGACGGCTACCGCTTACACGCAAGCCGCCTTCAAACCGAGGGCTACAGCAGCTCGGACGAGCTCGCCGACGGCATCGCCTCGGCACTTGAACGGTACGAATTTGCCCAGCTGGCAGTCTCGGAGACAGCGGCCGTGCTCGCTGTTGCCAACAAAGCCTATGCGGCCGCTGAAGAGCAGGAAAAGCGCTTTGTCGAAGTCGAGGCTGCGTCGGCTGCACTCAAGCAGCTCGAGGCACAGGGCCAGACTTTCGAGGCGATGCGAACCCGCAGATCCCAGGCCGATTTGGCGCGGCGCATATCGGACCTCGACGCCAGCGTTGCCGATGCCCAGAGGCGCTACCGCGAAGCGATTGATGCGCACGCCAGCGCTGAAGTCGAAGCACGAGAGGCAAGCGAGGCTCTTTCGGCAGCGAATGCGACGCTGCTCGATCTCCGCTCCCGCGATCATGAGATCGAAGACATCACGCGCAAGATCGACCAGCTGAACCGCCACAAGCAAGTTCTGGTGGATGCCGCCGAGCGTCTGGCTGGCCTTGAAGCCGCCGAGGCAGGGCTGGAAAAAGCAAAACAGGCTCACTCTCAAGCCGCCGACGCTGAGGCACAGGCTGCTGATCTCTGCGAAGAGAAGGAGGCGGCGCTCGCGGCGGCCCAAGCCAATGGTCTTGAGCGACAGAGGCTGAACGCAACTCGCGATGGTTTGAAGAGCGAAGTAGATGCAGCACAGGCCTTCGCAAAGGCAGCGCAAGATTTGGAATTGTCGCAGGAAGCCTGCGAGAAGGCATCAAAAATCGCCCGCGACGCACAGGCCCGCCATACCGAAGCGGTCGCTGTAGCCGAGATGCACGAGCGCGCCTTCCTTGCAGCCCAGGCCAGCGTCCTTGCCCAGCGATTGCAGGACGGGCACCCCTGCCCGGTTTGCGGCGCCAGCGACCACCCCGATCCGGCGCATGATTCAGGCGATGCGGGCGCACTCGAAAAGGCGTGGCGCAATGCTCAGGGCGCTGCGCTTGCCGCTTCAAAGGCTGATCGCGAGGCCCAGGCTGCCGCCAGCTCGGCCCGTGCCACGCTCGACGCGAAACGTGCCGTTCTGGACGGGCTCATGGAGCCAAAGCGCGACGTGAGCGAGATCGATGGCGATCTGCAACACGTCCTTGGCCAGATCAGCGGTTTGGGCCCGGACGTCGATATCGGCCTTCTCACCGAGGAACTGGATGACGCACGCACGCGCAAGCTGGCAGCGACGGCGGCCCTCCAACAGGCTCGAGACGCCCTCGGTAAGGCAACGCTTGCAGAGGCACTGGCCCGGCAGGCGTACGACGAGAAGATTGCATCGGTCCCCGAGAACCTGCGCCAGCAAGACACTCTGCAGACCACAATCGATACCGCCAGCGCAGACGTGAGCAGCCGGAAGCAGGCTCTTGCCGATGCCGACGCGAGGCAGCGCGAGCTCGATGCCATTGCGATCAAGGCAGCAGCCGCACTGCAAAGCGCTTCGACCGCAGTCAGCGAAACCGGCATCGATCTCGCCGCAAAGCGATCAGCATTTGAAGCCCGCCTTACCGAGCTTGGGATCGCCGAGGCAGACTATCGCGCCGCGATCCCCGACATTGCCGAGATCCCTGCACTGGAGCAGGCAATCGCGGGTTATGACACCGCCCTTGTTGAAGCCCGCGCGCGGGAAACGATGGCAAGAAACGCGGTCGGCAACGCGCAGCGGCAAAGCCTCGAACCCTACCGTCTGAGCTGCGCGCAGGCACAGGCCGCCGCCGACGAGGCAGTGAAGCAGAGCGCTGCTGCTCAGCAGAAACACCAATCGCTTGTCGAGCTGCAGACCAGTCTGGCAGACCAGCTTGAGAACCTTCAAGCCCTTGAGCAATCGTCTGGCGCGCTGCGGGGAATTGCGGAAGCCTTCGACGGTCAGAACGAGATGCGGACCAGTCTCGAGACATTCGCCATCGGTGCGATGTTCGATCAGGTTCTCGAAGCAGCGAACCTGCGCCTCGATCCCATGACCAGTGGCCGGTATCGCTTTGAGCGCGATACCGTCAGTGTTGGAGGCCGATCCAAGAGAGGGCTGGACGTTCGGGTCCACGACATCGAGACTGGCCGCGCCCGCGAGATTATCACGCTTTCAGGCGGTGAGACTTTTATCGCAGCTTTGTCCCTCGCGCTCGGGCTGTCCGACATCGTCGAGATGACAAACGGTGCCATCCGGCTCGACACCATTTTCATCGATGAAGGCTTCGGCAGCCTCGATACGGAAAACGACGCCGGAACGCTCGATCAGGTTCTGCAGGTGCTTCAGAATATCGTGGGCGAACGGCGCGCGGTAGGGCTTATCTCGCACGTGCCTTTGGTCCAGCAGGCAGTCCCTAACGGCTTTACGGTCCACAAAGGAACCAACGGGAGCCAGATCACGGTCAGGGCTGCCTGAATGGGCAATCGGCAGTCGTTTTGCATTGTAACACAATGAAGTAACAACATGCGGAGCGGTCTATAATCGGCAAAGTGGCTCGACAGTTCGCGGATTATCGGCCTAGATTTGAATCAGTTTCCAGCGGGAGCGTTGATGAGGCACTACGAGGATTTCAAGCGTTTGCTTGCCGCGATTGAAGCATATCGCGCCGACGCAAGCATTCCCGTTGATGCTGAACAAGTCGACGCCGCTTGCGCACGAATTCTGACCCATGATCCCTTTGATGAAACCGCCATTGAATGGAAACGGATTGCTGAATTTGTGAAGGAGCTCAACGGGGGCGATTGGCCGCCGACCGGTTGATGATCCACTCTTCGCTGCTATCCTCCGGCAATGCCCAACGGAATCGACCAGCTCTATCGGACCGCGATCGAGAAGCTCGCCAAAAGCGCTGATGCCGATATCGAGCATCTCCGCCGCGCAGTGATCCGGGGCGACGGTGTACCCCTTGAGCCCGACCCACGCCTTCTCGCCGAGGCGTCTGGTAAAGGCGCGGATTGGGGGGAATATGCGTTTGGCGAACTCCGCGCATTTGGCTTCATTGTGGCAGATGTGGCTAGGTTTGTTTGGTATCGGCCGACCAAGAACGAAATGTGGGAGCGGCAGGCGGTTCTAGCCGGGATCGAGGCTACGGCTATCGTCAGACTGGTCTCGATGGACCTTTCTCCTGCCATCCCTGAAATACAGAGGCGGCTAGAAGCATTCGACCGAACTGCGGCTTCCGGCAAAGCGCTCGCCTCACTCCTCGCGCACCAGAAATTGATGGTCAGTGTCGTCGCAGCGACAGGCGAAGTCGCCACGCTCGAGGAATATGCAAGGCGCGCCAGCGTTGCACAGGTCTATGCGCGAGCAGCGACCCTGGAGCTGACGGATGTAGAGGGCATGACGACATCTGCCCGAACCATGGTCCAATTGCTTTGTAAGGGCGACGCGCGCGATTGCGCTGCCGCTGCGACTGCCATGCGGATCCACCCCCGGCAGCCCGCCTTTGCGGCTTGAGATGTGAGCGCTGCTACAAGGGATGCGCGGCCACGCCGGCATCACTCAGTGGACCAAGCAGCGGGCGCGCAGCCTTCGTACTCCCTGTATACGTCGGCAATCCGCTGACCTGGGGCTCGATGGCCTGAAGGGCGTGATACTGGGCGCTTTTTGGAAAGTCTTTGCGCTCCATCTGCTCGATCAACTTGTGGAGCGCCGGCGCGGTTGAATCGAAGAAGAAGCGGCTCGCTTTCCGTACGCCATCAAGATCACCCGCGCGCGCCGCGACCAGATAGCTGTCCGCAGCTTCAACCAGGAAACCCGTGCGCTCGGCATAGATGTCAGAGAGCCAGAGCAGCCTGAAAAAGGCCTGCGGGATGAACTGCTCGACCAGCTCGGACAAGGTGCTCTGCGGTCCTCCCAGAATGATCGTCGCGAAGGACATCGCCCCGAGAAAGAACGCCTCATCCTCCACTGCATGGCTGCGGACGTCCTTTTCAAGGCTCTCGGCCACCGCCTGCAACCGCGCACCTCCCGCCAATGCCAGACGAAGGGCGCCGATCTCGACGATCGCTCCCAGCGCAAGGCGCCATTCCTCGATCTGTTCTCTCGTGAAGGTCGAAACAACATAGGCACGGCCACGCTTGGTGAGATAGCCCCCGACACCCAGCGAAACCAGAAGATGGCGAGCCATCGACAACGACACGCCGGTATGCGCGACAATGTCGTCAGCTGTCATCGACGTACCGGGCGGCAAGTCGCCCAGCATGACCCGCTCACGCAGCTCGATATAGGTCGCGTCAATCTTCGACAGCATGAATTCCCCACGGCTCGCCCACCATGGCGCTTGCCGCTCTCTACGGGCTTCAACTTAGCATAACGCCTGCGAAATGCAGCCTCCTATGCCGCTTCGCTCAACTCCAGCCAGTCCCCAACACCACCTCCAATCGTTGTCATCGAACCATGATAATGGTATGTTCAGATTGGAGAAAGACGATGGAAGACTATGAAAACTGGCGAACTGTCGATTTCTCGAAACGAGCAATACCTGACGACCTGACTGGGAATGGTGATCCAGATTTCTTGAAATCACGTATTCCAGAAAACGATGCCCGATCTCATCTGGATAGCCACCCCAGAAACAGCGCTGGACCTTGGATCGTGATTTTGGTTTCCATCGGTTTCATCGCATTCAGCTTGCTCAGCTGATAACTGCGAGATCGTATCCGGGCGCTGCCACAACTCCCCATCCGCTCTACCGCTGATCTCGATCATAGAACCGTTCATTGAAGCGCTCGTCAGCGCCACCTGAAGTAGAACGACCCCCGTCAAATTCCCGACGCCGATCATCAAAGCGGGTGCCATTGGCCTCGTAGCGCTCCTTCAGGCTCCCCTGCCCTTCGCTTATCCGAGCACCAATCGAGTCATCGGTCGATCCCTCGACAAGATTCCGGGAGCTTCCGCCAGAACGCTGTGGCGCTCGAGCCCTAAGGTCAGTTTCGGTGAAGCTACCGGGCCCGGCGACTTTGCCGGTAAGCGTTCCCTTTTCCGGGATGAGATCATTGAAAGGCGCCACCCGCTGATCGTAGTAGTCGGAGATGATCTCGCGCGCGACAAGCTCGTAGACAGCCTGCTCTTGCGGGCTGTAGTCGGTTCGAGCAAGGCTGGGTGCAGTGATCCCGAGTTCCGCCGCCTTTTCCTGATAGCGGCTTGCCACGATCTGGCTCATGTCGAAGGCGAGACTGGCACCAAATCCCTCCCGTGTAGAGGTACTGTCGGTGAGTGATGTCGCCAGCTCGTCAATCTGGGCGATCCGCTGATCGATCCGCCGGATCTCCTCGAGTGCACGTTCACGCGAGTAGGCGTTCTCGGAATAGCCCTCACTCCGGCTGAAGCTTCCGCTTTGAGCGTAGCTCCCACTGTCTTGCGTGACATTCGAACCATTCGAACGATTGTCCGAAGTCGAGGACTCGAAGCCCTGCGTTTCGTTCCGATCATTTCCTCGAGAGACAACGTCTGTTCGCTGGCGGCTACCGCTGATGCCAGCTTGGACACCTCCATTGGCGCCCACACTCCCCTTGCCCCCAGGCCCGCCATCGCCACCTCGAGTGCCTGCAACGCTGCCGGACAACCCGACACTGCCGCTGCGGCTCGTCTCGAGACGATCAATATTGGTTTGCTGATCCCCCCTCGACCGCGTGACACGATCGCTTTCGCTGACGGTGTCCCTGGCATCCAGCGACTGATTGTCGAACCGCTGCAGGTTCTCACCCGAGCGATACCCGGACGAGCTTTCACTTCCGCTGGAGTTGCGCACTCCGCTTGTTTGCCGCGTCGACGCGCGGTCAAGGAAGGCAACCGCGCGCGACCGCTCTTCCGAAAGAGTGTTCCGCGCCGTCTCAAGTTCAGAAAGGGTCTGCTGCCGCTCGGCATTGGCGAACTGGCTGAGCGACGCGCCGAACGCCAATCGGCTCATGCCCGGCGACGTGTCAAAGACGCTCGCACCATCTGTCATGGTCTTTGTCGTTGTCCCATTCGCATTGACCGTCGACATGACCGGCGCCCCGCCGGTGAAGGAGGGAGCGGCATTCCATTGTTCGGACTGCCGGTTGAAGCTTGAGAGGTTCATGAAGCTCTCGTTCCCGTAGGAATAGTTGCCGGTCGTACGCTCGACGGCAGCCGCTTCGGCTGCCGCCTGCGCTGGGGCAAGCATCGAGGTCGCTTGCGACGAGACGGCCATGGCCCCTTTCGCCATTCCGCCGGCGAGGAAGGGAATCGACATCATCAGAAAGCCCGCGATCGTTGCGGTATCCGCATTGACCGCATCGATCCCCGCCATCCCCGCCATGGTAATCCCGCCCGGTGCGGTGGCGTTCAGGGCATCGGAAGCGCGGTCCATGATGAACATGTGCAGGACCACATAAAGCGGCCCCCACGCAGCGAGGTAGAAGAACCCTGTGAAGTAGCCCTTGAGCGCCATCGTACCTGTCCGCGGCATGAGAAACAGCGGAAAGATGACCGGGAACATCGCATAGAAGACCACCGTCAGGACGATGTTGAGAAGCGGCACCCATGTCATCGCCTGCTGAGCGATCGAGCTGTAGGTGTTGCGCGCCTGCTCCTCCGCTCGAAGCATCGCAAAGGTATCGCCGTCCGCGGCCCCAAGATTGGCCCGCGCCTCGAGGAAAGCGTTCACCAGAGAGCGCTGCTGGAAAACCTGCTGAGCTGTCTGCGAACTCCCGTGGAACTGGTTTGCGATGACAGGGAGATCAGAAACCAGCTTCGCTCTCGCCAGAGCCGGCGTCAGGCCGGGGAACAGCTTGCGGCCTTCTTGCTGCAGACCCAGCTCGGTGTAGGCGGTGATGCCAGTCTGCAGCTCGTTATAGGCATTCTGGCAGGTGACGATGATCGGTGGCCCGCTCGCAGGCAGAAACTTCATTCCCCGCGCCGGTGACCCAGGCCCCATATCGGCAAGGATGTTGTTCGAGTTGGCGATTGTGTCGAAAGAGGTGTGTCCGAGCAGAATATCGTACAACAGGCATTGCTTGAAGTACTCACCCAGGTTCGCGCTGATACGCGGGTCGCGGATCTGAAAGTCGCGGGTCCGGTCCCAAAGCCGCGCACCGTAGATCATCCCGTTGGTCGACATCTGCAATGCACCTGGCATCACGAAGACCGTTTCAGCGGTGCGTGTCAGCCAGTCCCCGGCCTGGCTGCTGACCGAAGCGACCATCGCCAGACCGATGGGCACGTTGGCAACCGTGGCCGGCGCGAGCGAGGGATTGAGGCGATCGGTAATCCGGACCGAGGTCACTGGGACGACCAGAGCGCCGTAGATCAGCGTCGCGCCGAGAAACCAGTTGAACCAGGCACGCCAGTCGAGACTGAACGCCACGATGAGCAGGGTATAAATGAGCCCGATCACCATCACGACACGCAGCAGCGCGCGGAAGCCCCCTCCCCCGGTCCAGGCGCTGACCGCATTGAAGATGTTGACCAGGTACTCGCCCCCACCGATCGTGAAGATCTCCATCATGGCTCGTCCCTCCTGCCGCGCGCCGGGCCTATTGCAGGCCCTGATTTGAGAGGGATGTGCTGAATCGCAGCGCAGCCGACATCTGGGGCGAAAGGTTGTTACGCAACGTGCCCTCGAGGAAAACAGCCCGCTGAACGACATGCTGGGTCCGTTCGAGGCGGAGGTTCATCCCTTGGGAATATGTGTCGAGCACCTGACGGACCGAGACGATCTGCGCGCGCCACTGTGACAGTGCTTCCTCATTGGCATTCTGGAAGGAGCCGACGCCGCGCGAGGCATAGCCGTAATACTGCTGTGCCAGCGCATCGAGGAGGTCCATCGCGACGATCTCGGCAAGATCGTTCATGTCATTGGCTGTCATGCCGCCAAGCGTTGCGGCCGCGTTGACCGAGATGATCTTGTAGAGCGGGATGGTGGTGGCCCCCAGAAGACCAATCTCGTCAGGCGTGAGAGCCGCATTGCTGCGCACCTTGCCGTTCATGCTCTCGATCATCGCCCTCACACGCGGCTTCAGGGCCTGCGAGGCAGAAACAGACATGCTCTGCGTGGTGGGATTGAGGCACTTGTCGCTCGTGTCACACTTCAGCATCGTGACCGAGCCCCCGCCATCCAGCAGGGCGGTCAGCAGTGCCCGGTCTCCCTGCCCGACGAACTGGTAGCCGCGCTTGCCGCTGGCATCGCCGTCCTGATAGAAGATTACGGTGCCGACAAAGGTCATCAGGTATTCGCGGAAGTTCACCGAGAAACTGGGGTAGCTCTGCTTCAGCATCTCCCACGTGAAGTTGTAGCTTGCCGCGGGAATGGTGGGATCCTTGTTCGCCTTCAGGGTCGC
This sequence comes from Novosphingobium subterraneum, assembly GCF_000807925.1. GTDB lineage: Bacteria > Pseudomonadota > Alphaproteobacteria > Sphingomonadales > Sphingomonadaceae > Novosphingobium > Novosphingobium subterraneum. The sequence continues at coordinate 377,566 of NZ_JRVC01000001.1, forward strand.
CTCGCGCTGCCCACCCGTCCCGCATTCATGCCGCCCCTTGGCCCAGTCGGAGAACAGGCCCTGGCTGTTCCCGATCGACTTGCAGATCTCCGACGACATGCGATCGGACTTGCCCCACAGGCCGCCGACGAGGTTCTGTGCGGTCTCGCAGCTGTTCATGTTGAACTGGTTCATCTGCTGCGCCTTCTGCGCCATTTCCTCAATCGTGGCCGAGATCTGCGGACTGATCGACTTGATCGCGAGCTGGAAGGCAAACCCCAGCGCATTGTTGGCTGTCGCTTTGAGCATCGCCACGATCTCGTCCGAGTTGATGAACGAGAAGGATCCGGAAAACACATCGATCCCGCCGCAGCCAGCCTTGACCGAGGGCAGCTGGAGATTGACCGGGTTGACGCTCCTTTGCGGAAAGCGGGTCCAGATATTGCCGCCTGAATAGTAGCCCGCAGACTGGCCCTGGTAGGCAACCGGCCCGGTGGCGTTCGCAGCCGCGCCCATGTCATTGAAGAAGCTGTTGAGCTCAGACCCCACATTGGCATGCACGGGGCCGGCGGCCATGGTGGCAACTGCCAGCGCTGACAGGGCAATGCCCGCTCGCCTCAGGACAGGAGCGAGCAGCCGGGTCGCCGAATTTGGCGTGGAGGTGCGTGCCATCAGTAGTCGCTCCCTGGTTCGATCTTGGTGAGGTAGAAGATGCGCTGCATGACCTCGTCGGCCGCCATCACGCCATAGCCGATCGGAATGGGCTGCTTCGTCTGGGTGTCGAACAGGACGAGGGCAGGAACGGTCCCGCCCTGCAGCCCCATGCGCTGGTATTGTCCGCTATCGACCACGAAGTTGGGAAACGCCTCGTTGGGGCCGCCGTCCATCGACACCGCCAGAACCTCGAGGCCGTAACTATCGGACAGGGCCCGCATGACTGGCGAGAATGTCCGGCAGGCCGAGCATGACGAGGAGTAGAAGTAGAACACGCCGTAACGCTGAGTGAGCGCTGCCATCGATCCCTCGCGCTGCTGGCGGCGATCAGTCAGCCAGGTCTGCTTGGCGAGGGTCGAGACTGGACGCTCAAGCGTGTAATCGAGCTCGGGGTTTTGCCAGATTGCACGGCTCCAGACGTCGGCGAAGGTCGACGCACGATCGAGTTGCTCGCGCTGGAAGCGGATGTAGTTGACGATGTTCTCCGAGGTCGGCTCGAGGATCGCGCGCGCCTTGAGCTCGTCGAGCTGGCGGGTAATTGCCGCCATGCGGTCAACCGCAGGCGGGCTCTGGGTCGGCTGCTGTTGGCTTCGCTCCCGCGCCTTTCGTTTGGCCTCTTCCGAATTGCAGTAGAACCAGGTGCCAAGCTTGCGCTCATCGCAATAGAACGCATCGCGCGGGGCGGGGGATGCGCTCTGCGCCACCAAAGGAGCACCGAGCGCCACGCCGAATGCGCTCAGGGCAAGGAAAACAGGCTTATTCATGGGCATTGTCCTTTCCCGAGGTCGAGCATCTGGAGGAGGAAGGCGGTTTTGAAGAGACCACGGCCGCGGTCGATCATGCGGATCATTCCCCCCGAAAGAGTGGTCGTGGCCGCGACGCCGGCTTCTGTCAGGCACAGGCCGCAGTCATCTGTGCCCGAACGGCGCGCCCAATCCTTGTCGAGAAGGCGCGCAACCGAACTCGCGACCTCGCTGCGTGTCGCCGGATGCAGGAACCAGTCTTCGATCCGCGCAAGAAGATCGGCCTCGGTCCGCGCGAGATCGCGACCGATCGCAACCGCAACCGCCAGATCGAGAACCTCAGCAGATGGGAAGGGTCGTTCTCTCCCGAATGGCAGGACCGTTGCACCGGTCATGATCCGGTCCCTCCATGACGAGTATAGTAGCTCTCGATTTTCTGCTGAATCTGGATCGACATCTCGATCTCACTGGGCAGCTTTGCCGCGTCGACGAACTCGGCGTAGACCTCTCGGAAGTCCATGCGGCTGAGATCGAGCTGCTGGAATTGTGCGATCAGGAAGCCGTCGCAGTCAGGTTGCTTCGGGGTGCCCCACTGCATGCCGAGCTGGGCCTTCCCCTGCTGATTGAGGATGCGGACCAGCTTGCTTCCGTAGCAGCAGTAGGACTGCTTGCGGGTTACGCAGACGCCGAGGACGCGCGCTGAACAATAAGTGCCGACAAAGTGGCAGAGGCCAGCATCATCGCGCTTGTCGACCTCGCGGTCCTCGCGGTCGCACAGGAACGGTGTCAGGAGCGGAACGCCCTTCCCGCTACAGCAGTTCGAGAGGCCAAAAATCTTCCGGGTGCAACGCAGATGCTCGCCGCTGAAGATCTTCAACTGGTCCGGATCGAAGCCATCGCGCAGGTTCCCCATCACGTTCATGGCGACCATCGCGTCCTTGAACTCGGTGGACGCCTCGCGCGTCACCTGCGTACATTCGCCGTCGATGCAGTAGAGGTCGCCCGCGCAGACATAGGCGGCTGAAGCGGAGGTGCCCGTTTGGGGAAGGGTGCACTGGTACCAGCGGTCGTGGACATTGCAGGTCACGCCATCGGGCTCGAAGCTCAGGCATTCATCATGACTGAACTTGCAATCAGAGCGTGCTTCCAACGCGGCGCAGTCATTGGCCGGTGCCACACCCTGGCACTGATAGGTGCGCTGCCACTCCCAACAGCTTCGCGTAACCGAAAGACCATTGATCACCCGCGTCTCGTCAGGGGCCGTGCAGACCTCGCTGGCAAGGGTGCAGGTGGCGCCATTGGTGGCACTCCGGCAAGCAGCTTCGTCTATCGTTTCGCCGACGATCCGAGCAGTGTTTCGCTCGACTCCGCCCGGCACGCCGCTGAGCCTTGAAGGGCATTGCCAGACCTGGCGGTAGATCGGCTCTCCAGGCTCCGAACACCATTTGCGGCCATTATCTTCTGCTACCCACTGCAGACACCGCTGACCGACGCGCACGCTCCTCTCGAGGGTGCAGGAACCCGAACCCTGCGCATTGGCAAGCATCGGGCACATGTCGGATCGCTCGGCAAACTCCTCGGTTTCACAAGCATATTCCCAGGAGCGCCGCCCTTCGGTCTGAACGCTAAGCGCGGCATTGCAAGTCCGTGGTGCGTCAAAGGGCTGGGACCCGCTGTTGCAGCTTTCAAGATAGGTCATTGCGCCATCGCCGCCCGGGGGAAGCGGCGAACAGGTGTTGGCTTCCCCTCCGATCCCAGCTCCCGCCCCGAGGTAACGATCGGGATCGCCCTCAATTGCCGAGGCAGACGACAAATCGATCGTCGCAGGATCGACGACCTTGCGGCGCGGATCAACGACCGTCCGGTATTGCTCCTGGTAGCGCTGTGCTTCGCCGGCCGTCGTCAACCCCTTGGGGTCATCGACATAGCGCCGTGCTGGAATGTCCGTCCCGCCAAAACCGGGCACACTTGCTTCACTGCCGGCGCTCAGAATAGCCGAGTTCGTGCCATCGCGCAGGCTGCGGGCCATGGCCTCGCCATCGGCGCGCGCATCGCCAGATGTCATCTGGGCATGAGCAAGGTGCCCGGACGCAAGCAACGCAAGACAAGCAAATGAAAGCCGCACCGGGTTCACCGCGCCGTCCTCATGTTCGCGAGCGCGACCCGAGACACCGGTGCGCCCGGGCCGTTGGCGTCAGCAAAGGTTTCGAGCACATAGGCCACGCTCACATTGCCCGCGATCCGGTCGTGGGGTGGCGGCGCGGTTACGCAGTCAAGCTGGTCGCAAGGCTCAAAATCCGTCGAGAGCGCCACGAAGGTCGGCACCCGGTCGACACGGAGCGAGCGGAACAGCCGCGGGTCGATCGCGACGTTGGTGGCCCCCGCCTGGTCCACAACCTTGCGGATACCCGTGATGAAGGCTTGGGGATTGCCGGAGGAAAAGCCGCGGAAAACCACGACGCCCCCAGCCTTGGTCGTGTCCGCAATAAGCCCGGCGAGCGCGTCCTCCGGCATCGACAGGCTGGCAAAGGCGATGAAGAGCGGCGCGCCCTTGGGCTGAACATTGCCGGCCTTTGCGCCGGTTACGATCGCGTCGAAATCTATGGGGCCCTTGACCCCGCCCATGTCCGATACATCGAGATCCTGCACGGAAGCCTTGGCTGCATCGACGACACCTTGCGCCTCACTGCGATGCGCTTCGCTCCTCGCGGTGGCGAAATCGAACAGTTCTTGCGCATCGGCCTGCGCTGCGTGCCCGCGCGCCTCGATAGCCTGAATATCGATACCTTCAACGGTCTGGGCGAAGACCGTCACCGCAAAGCCTGCAAGACCGACACCTGTAAGACAGAAAGCGAGCGTGCGGTTCACTATCCCTCTCCCGGCTAAAGGACGCAGCAGTTGCGCTTGCGCCAGACAAGGAAGCCCACGTCTTCACCCTTCACAGGGTAGACCTGACCCGCCTTGGGCAAGAGCGTTGTGGCGCCGATGGGCGAACAGGCCTCGCGTCCGCTCACCATTGCGGTTGGGTTCACCTGCTGCAGGCGGTACTGGCTCTTCTTGAGGATCGGCATGAGATACTTGGAGCACAGCGCCTTCGGACCGCTGGTGCCCCAGGCCAGACCCTGCCGGTGCATCTTGTAGATCATCCGCTCGGCCGCGAGCCGGGCAGATTGCTTCATGCCAACGTTCGCGCCGATGTTGCCGTTCATCGGGTACATCGGACCCTGACAGCCAGAGCACCAGAACAGCTCATCCATCGGCAACTTTGTGCTCGCCGAAATGCAATCGGCCGAGCAGGCAGCTTGAGCCAACGGCGAGGTGAACAGGGCCGCCTCGGGATTGAGCAGCGTGGTCAGCTCATCGTCCTGCCAAAGCGGATCGATCTCGCTCAGATAGGCCACATCGAAGGAGCTTGCCTCGAGGCACAGAAAGTCCGTTACCACCTCCAGCCAGTAGAGCAGCGGGTAGATGTAGTAATGGACGTGGTACTTCGCGCTGTTCTGCGCCTGACCACCGACCTGTGAAGAGTCGGAGGCATAGCCATTGCCGATCGAGAAACCGGGATTGAGTTTGATCCCGCCGAGATTGGGGAAACACCACGGCTTTGTCGTGACGTCGACGAGCCGCACCGGCTCCCAGAAACCCATCGCAAGGCCAATGCGCGGAACAGGAGTGCCGCACGCACAGATCGGGAGGTCCGGATTCTTGGTGTCGGCCCGGGAGGACGGCCAGATCTTGAGCGAGCCGAGCGAGAGCGGGAACATGCAACCCCAACACACATCGGTGACAGGATTGACGAAACTGCCCGAGCAGCGGCCAGGCCCGGTCGGAAGACCTTGAGCCGCTGCCGGCGTTGCCAGCGCTGCTACCAGCAGAGCCACGATGGGAGTCAGAAGCCTACCCAGCATCCTGGTCCTCCCTGCCCTGCATGAGCCACGCATCGTCGGCTGCATTTTTCGCCTTCAGCCAGAGCCAGCCCTGAACAATGACAAAGGTGACGGTGGCGCCCAGCCAGGGAAACGCCAGAGGGCGTGATAACGTGCGCAGCTCGCCAAAGAAGAGAACTGTTGCGGAGAGCACTGCGCAGCCCATGATCACTCGGATGCGGGCGCCGCGCAGCATCGGCGTTTCGGGGGCAGCGAGCGGGACCGGCAAAAGATCGCGCCACCCGGTCATGTCGGCTGCCCCTTGCGGCGGATGACATGCTCGGTGACCTGAAGCAGATCACCCTTGCGCTCGACCACGGCGGGCGTGTGGCGGATACCGAAATGCGTTGTCAGGCGCCCATCCTGGTCGAAGTAGAAGCGCCGGCGATGCGTTTGCATCTGGGTGAACGGCGAGCCGTTGACGAAGATGATCTTGGCCGCTTCATCGCCTCCCCGCTGCATGGCCCAGGCGAGCTCTGCCGGATCGTTGCCATTGATGAAGACGAGCTTCTTCGAAAGACCCGTATAGCTCAGCGGATTGACGCGCTGACCTGCGACAGCAATGAGATTGCCGTGATCGTCGCGAATGTCGTTCTCGACCACGATGGCAGGATCAAACTCCCAGCTGCGGGTCTCGCCCGCAGGGCTCATTCCGGCAACAGCCACCGGCTGCTTGACCCGCTGCGTGACCTTCTCGGCAAACTGGCGGTTCAGCGCATCGATCTTGCCGCTCGCCTGCGCCGTATCGAGACGGGCCTTGATGACCGCCAGGAGGTCAGGCTCGATAACGGGCCAGGTCTGACCCATTTGTCCATGATCGACGCCCACGCGCGTGGGCGGAGCGGGCACGCCTGCACCGATCGCGAACGGCGCCAGCAGCGCAAGAAGGATTCCGCGCTTCACAGGCTTGCCCCTCACAGGATTGCCCTTCCGGTGCCAACCAGACGGTCGCGGCAGACAAAGCCGATATGCGCGTAGCGGCTGTCGAACCCGTCCTTGTGCGAGGTCGCTGCAAAGATGCAGCCCTTTGGCACTATGCCCAGAGGGCCTGCCTCGAGCGCGTCGCCGCGCTTGGTTACAGGCTTCAGCGATGCAACCTGCTGACCATTGACCAGAACGTCTGCGCCCCGCCGCGTCACGACGTCTCCCGGCAAACCGACCGCGATCTTCGCAAAAGGAGGCGGGTTGGTACCAAAGTACTTGGTCGTCACCCGGTCATGGCCCGGATGAAAGATCACGTAGTCGCCGCGCTTCGGGAAGCGGCCGCTCTCCACCAGGAAGGCCCAGTTTGGAAGCGAGTCCGAAACATTGACCATGAGGGCGTGCGTTCCGCTCCACCGGGCCAGCGCGCTGAAACCCATCGCGAGGGAGCTCAGCACGGCGATGACCGCCAGCTTCTGTACGAGCGAAAGGCCCTTGGGATCAGCGCGCTCCACCACCCTGCCCTCCGCCATTCGCGGCCATGAAGGCCTGCATCTCGGATTCGACGCGGGCCGCATTTGCTGCCGAGCCCTTTGGTCTCACGCCCGATCCCATGCCCTGCATCGCTTGAGCGGGCGTCGGCCGCGGGACCTTGGCATAAACGGCAGCCTTCACGCTTTGCGTCACGTCCGGCACATTGCCGCCAACGATGGCCTCGTGAACCAGCACGACTTTGCCGCTCTTGGAGAGGCTGGCGACAGTTTCATCGAGCGCCGCCATGAAGACAGCCGTCTCGCGTGCAGCCGTCGTTTCGTCCGCGCTCGAACGGGACTGCGCCTGCAGATATTCGCCGATGATCCCCTGAAGCTGCAGCTGGACGAACTCCTGCCTCGAGTCCGGCGAAGCTGCGATGTTCCGTGTCACCCAGGCGCCCCAGATGAACATGGCGATGCCGGCTACAAGCAAGACCAGTTCCCGCGTCGACATGCCGGCAAAACGGCGTTGCATGAGCGTTCCGGTCGGTTTTCGCGCCGCTGTCGAGACAGCCTCGTGGGCAGGTGGCAGCTCATCAAACAGATCTCTCATTGATCCTCTCCCCCAGTAACAAGAGGCACGGTAAGGGCAGCGCGAAGGCTCGCGCGGCGGAAAAAGGCGGTGAGCGCCACGACAGTCGCGAAGATGGCCAGCACGAGGGCCTCGAATTCACTCTGTCTGGCAGGGCCCGCTGCTGCGAACCGCGATGCCAGGTTGCCGAGCTGCAGCATCAGCCCTGCAAAGGTGAAACTGCCCAGCGCAACGAACACGAGCAGCCCCGTGCCGAGCGCCGCGAGCAAGGTCGTCGCGCCCCACCCTGCGAGGCGCAGGGCCACAAACAGCGTGTCCTGGCCGCGCTGGACAAGATCCGCCCTCTGCCGTGAACGAGGCAACGCGATCATTCCGCCGCCTCCGCCTGCTGGTAGCCTTCGGGAAATGCGACGGCCTCGATCGCGTCGTGCATCGCCATCCCGCGCTCGATGTTTGCCTCGATGCGCGCGAAGACGTCGGGGCTCGATGAGTAGAGTGCTGCTGAATAGCGGTCGAGGACGAGCCGTCCGATGCTTTCGGTATCGGGTCCGCGGATGAAGATATCCGAATAATCGGTGCCATTGCGCTTCAGCGAGCGCAGCAGCGCCTCGGTAAGGTTGTCCATCTCGAAGCGATCCGAGTTGCGGAAGTCCGAGATGGTCTCGCCCTTTTGCTGGAGGATCAGGAACCAGTCAGAGTTTTCGAGCGCGGCCCGCGAGCCTTCCGACTTGTAGTAATCGTGAATCGACTGGGTGGCCGTGATCAGCGCCCCGCCGTACTTTCGGCACGTGCGCGAATAGGTCTCGACGAAGTCGGCCATCGCACCGCCCTTGAGCATCTGCCAGGCCTCATCGATGATCAAAGGCTTCGGCGTCGCGCGGTCCATCCGGCGCATGACCTGCGAGGCGATGAACATGATCGACGTGAGAACAACGCCGCGCAGCTCCTCGCGGGTCGCAAGATCAGAGAGCTCGAAAACCGTCAGATCAGCGGACAGGTCAAGGTTGGCATCGCCCAGAAAGAAGCGGCCGAAAGTGCCCTTGGCCGCGAACGGCAGGAGCGAGGTAGCCAGATCATAAGCACAAGGGTGCTGGGCCTCCCCGAGCGCCGCGATAACATGGTCGACAGTCCCGTCACGGCCATGCTCCTCCCAGACGAGGTTGACCGCCTGGTCGATAAGCCCCCGTTCGGTGTCGTTCAGCCGGGTCTCATTGCGCGCCATCTGGGCGATGATCGATTTGAGCATCGCGAGGCAGTCGACCAGATAGTCATCGTCCTCGCGCGCAAGATGCTCATCGATCATCCGGAACGGGTTGATCGAGATGCCCGAGGACAGCTTGAACTCGGTGAACGTGCCGCCAAGAGCCTTGGCCATATGCTCGAAGCTGCGGCCATCGTCGATCACGATGGTCTTGGCTCCAACCCCTGCAAAGCTCGCTGTCAGATCCTGGAGGAGAACCGATTTGCCCGAACCGGACTTGCCTGCAATCGCAACATTGTGATTACCGGCAGTATTCTGGAACGGCGACCAGAACTGCGGTTGACCGCGCCTGCCAATGAACAGCAGATGCGGAATATTCCCCCCGACATACTCTCCCTGGATCGGCGCGATCGCTGCAACATTGGCCGAGCGCATCGTCCGCAGGCGCTTCATGCGTTTCAGATCATGGTCGAGCCCGTCGGCGAGGAGCAGCGGGAAGTGCGCCATAAAGGCGGGCAACTGGATATGGGTCTCGTCGATCAGGTCCCATCCCGTGGCCTTGTAGAGCGCTTTCAGCGTGCGCTCGCAGGGCTCGCCCCGGCCCTTGGGCGCGATGATCGAGACGGCATAGTAGCAGGAGACCAGCTTCTCGCCCTGCTTGACCCTGTCGGCCACGAACTGCCATTCGGCGGCCTCGGTGCGCAACTTGGGAACGAGCTTGACGCCCTTGCCATCGGCCAGCGATGTCGTTCGCGCGAACTTGTATCCTGCCCTTGCCTCCGAGGATTCCGGGCCCGGGATGATCCCGCAGACCGTCTGAAGCACCGGGCAGGGAAGACTGAGCTTGGGATTGAAGATGTCGCCGATGATCTTCTGGGTATCCCAGGGTGCCCAGCGATCAGGGAATCCTCGCACCGCCATGGTACGGACGTCGAACCGCTCGGGCACAAAGTCCTTCAGTTCGGGGACACCCGATGCGACTGCGCCGGTCGGCCGCAGCGATTGAGCATGGAGGACAAGGCGGTCCTTCTCGACATGCGTCACCAGGTCGCGCCGGACACATTGTTCGTTGATCGGATCGAACCTGTTGTAGTCCGGGACCTCGTCTCCTGCGCCATTCGATGGCGCGAGAATTTCGTCGAACAGGCGGATGAGATCGACTGGCGCGAACTGCCGGACCGGAACGTTGATCGATTCCAGCGCCGAAATGATCCCGTCGCGCATCGTGACGAGGTCATCATTGGTGAGACTGGACCCTTGCCCGATGCCCACCGACATCACGACACGGAAATTGCGCACGAAAAATGGTCCATCGCTCGCGAGCGTTGACCAGGCACCGGCGAGCAGCTTGTCGAGGCGGTGGCGCGCAAGTGTCCGGAAAACGCCCGAAGCCGTGAATCGGGGCAGCGCCCAGGCCTGCAGCATCTCGGCTACCCTGGGACTTGAGAAGTTTGTCACGCTGAAGCGCGTTCCGGGCTGAAGAATATCGGAGAAGATCGTGCCGATGATCTCGCTGACCCGGTCATTCGCACCCACGAGCGGTGCAAGCTCGAGAATGAAGCCTTTCGAACGGACCTGGTGGAAGATGCGCTTCTCCTCGTCGAAGGAGCGATACCCGAGAAAATGCGACAGCATCGGCACATCAGGCGCGCGGGCGCTGCGCTCCGGCTTGCGGCTGTCTCCCACAACGAGATCGACGAGCGAGCCCAACATCGCGCCTTACTCCACGACGCCGCTGAAAGCGGCAGGCTTGGGCCGGGCGCGGGATCCCTTGGCAGAAAGCCGCTGGGCAACCTCCGCCTGAATCTCGGCGATCGGATTCTTCGCGTCGGCCGTGGCGACCTCAGTCCCGCCCGCGCCCTTGCGAGGATCGGGCTTTGCGTCGCTCCCCTCCGGCAATGGCGCGAGCAAAGGCGGAGCGCTTTCTGCTGCGGCGAGAAGACCGCGACTGCGCGCAACCTTCGGACCCCGCTGAGCAATCTGTTCCATCGCGTCCCCGCGTCCGGGAAGCAGTGCTTCGGTGCTCACGACCCGGCGCGCATGCGTCGTGCCGCTGGCATCGGTGAAGCCGGGGAAGACCACAGAGAGCTGATAGCGCGGGGCGCTGCGCGCCACAGGCGCCGCACTTGCCAGATGCGTGTCGTGGACAGGCGCATCGATCCCGTCATCCATCCGATAGGGGCCGGCGGGATTGAGAAGGTCGGACGAACTCGTCTCTTCGATCCGGGCGAGCGCAGTATCGTCGATCTTGGAGGATGGGGCGCAGATGCCGTCGGGCGCATTGCAGCGGAAGTTCGCGCTGACATTGGTGCCAAGCGTCGAGCAACCCGACAGCAGGCTCCCGAGGACCGCAGCGACCATGACAGCTTGCGAACGCAGATTTCTGTGCATCATGATGCCTTTCCTTCGATCCAGCTGAGCAGGAAGTCGCGCGGGCGGTAGCCGTGGAGAACCGCGCCATCTTCGCGGACGATGACCGGCGTCCCGCTGAAGCCGTGCTGTCTTGCGAAGGCCTCGTTGGCATCGAGCCCGCTGGTGTCACAGGATCCTGCAGATGTGACCGCCCCGCCCTCGTACGCCTGAGTTACTGCCCGGCGCCGGTCGGGTGCGCAGATCACGGCCTCCGAGATTGGCCTTGTGCCGAGCACCGAGATCGGGCGCTCGATCACCTTGACATTGAGGGTCCCCAGCGTCTCGTGAAGCCGCTTGCAGTAGCCGCAGCGAAAGTCGCTGAAGACCGTTATGGTCCTGGTTCCACGGCCCATCACGATGCTGCCGTTCTTCGGCAAGGTCGCAAGGGCTGCCGGATCAATCCGGGCATCGGCTGCTGCAGACGGCGAACCAGTAGCGCCTGCCTGCGGCTTGGCCTCGGGCTCATCGCTTGCACCGGCACCGCCGACAAGCATGTCCGGGTTCATCTGGAGGAGACGGGCAGCCGTGAGGTCCTGTTTGGTCTCCATGTCGTAAACGCGCCCGATAATCAGGTAGCGCGCGCGATGGTCGATGTAGAACAGGTTCTGGCGGGCCTGAATCTCGCAGACGCCGTCGATGGACTTGCAGTCGATTGATGTGATCTCAGTCTTTGGCAGGCGCTTGGTCAGCGCTGCCTGGATCGAAGCGGGGTCACTCGCTGCCGAGGCATGAGCAACGGCCGCGATAGCGGCTAGGCCACTGGCTGCCAGACCTCCGGCTGCCGCGATCTGCCATGTCTTCCATTTACGCTCCATGGTGGTCCCCTCAGTTTCTGATGAAGGTGCCGTCGAGGAAGACGACCTCGACCGCCGCCCCGGTGGGCATCTCGACAACCGGCTGATATTGCTCGGCGCGCTCGATGAGATATTCCGAGACCGTAGTGCCGGCCTGCTGTCCGCCGCCGCCGAGCGCACGCAGCCCGATCTCGCCAGCGCCGGGGGTCCGTCGGCCCTCGCCCGCGATGATCGGCTGATTGAACCCTTCACTGAGCGCGTTGCCGACGCCGCTCACGAGACCTGCCAGAAAAGCCTGGGTGGTCAGTGAGCCCTCGCGGCTAACCACGCGGCCGCGCACGCCCACTTTGCCGCCGAACGCGATGAACCCCTTGACCTCCGATACCGCAAAGCGGCCGCCCGGCTGCGCGCAAGTCATGCGCTGGAGCTTCACATAGACCTTCTCCGAGGAGAGGTCCCCGTAGGCTGCGCCGTTGACCATGCACCCCTGCACCCGGGTCGCGAGGAGCTTCCCATCCCCGTAGACCGAGCGCGCGGGCCCGGTAATCCGGAGCAGGACGGGGAGCGGATCGCTCTGGCTGCGCGTATTCGTCGTGGCATCGACGCCGACCACCACCGTTGCCTTGGCAATCGAATTCGGGGGCAGATAGTTGGGCGAGTCCGTATAGACGGCGGGCGACTTTGTCGGGTCGATACGCGATGCCGTCCCGCTTGCTGACGTGAACGAGACCATCTGGACGTCGCTACCGCGGCGAACGGGCGGGGCTTCTGCCGCTCCGGCCTCTGGTGACGCCGGCACGCCCATCTCGCGGGCCGCCGCGACAGGTCCTGGCGCTGTCGGCCGCGCGTTGCCCCTCTGGACTTGCTGGCGCAGTTGCTCGTTCTCGCGCTCGTAGGCTTCCAGGACACGCTGGCCATCGCGCGCCATGGCCGCATTTTCGCCGCGCAGCGCCTCGATCTCGGATTGCATCTGGGCGAACTGCGCGCCCTGCGCCTCAAGGCCCTTGAGACGCACGTCGGTCGAGTTCATCTCGCCCTCGTACATCGCGACCCATTCCTGATCGACGCGCTGCCGGTTCAGAAGTGCATCGGTCGAGACAGTTGTCTTGGCCCCCTTCTCCGTCGCCTCTTCGATGGTCTCCTCGGTATCGAGGACATACATGGCCCCAGCCACCGCGATCACGCCGGCAAGACCGAACATCAGCATCTTCTGCCGCTTCTGGACCAGTGAGTTCTCTGCAATGGCACCACTCGCATCGAGGGTGTCATGTTCCTCAGCCTCGCTGGCATCGAGGTCCTTGGGTTTGCGCTTGAGGAAATCCATCTGACTTACCCTCCTGACGGTACGACGACGTAAGCGGCGGTGGCCTGGCCGCTGGCGAGGTTGGGATTGGAAATGCTGACCGCGATGGCGCCGTCTCCGGCGATGATCTCTTCCTTGAGCGTCATCGGCTCAGAGCCATTGTTCTCGATGCGCAGGACCTTCCCGGTCATGGTCGGGCTGCGATATTCGCTGACCAGCTGGACCTTCAGATCGCCGACATTGACCGGGGCACGGGCAGCATCGCTGATCTCGAAACCCGCAACGCGGCGCTGCTCGAACATGGCCCGGACGAGCGAGACCGCACGATCATCGAGCGTTGCAGAGGCCTCGAGCGACTGAGGCGCACCCTGAGGGTTTTCGAGATCGGCGTTGGCGACGAAGACCTGCAGCGCCGCTTCGCCCGATACCTCGCAGTCGAACTTGTAGACGAAGCCACGGCGCGTCGTCCCGAAGAACGAAATATTGCGCTTGGAATAGCCGTCCGGAACGGAAAGATAGATGTCGCCGCGGGTCGGCTCGTGCACGATTGAGAAGTCTTCCTGCGGAACACCCGCCTGGACACGCGAGACCGAGACAAACTGGTCATCCTTCAGCGAAATCCGGGTAAGGTCCGACTTCGACGCCTGGCAGCGCACCTCGCCATTGTCGGCTGCCAGAATATGCTCGTCGGCGAGAGCCGGAACGGCGGTCAGAGCGAGCGCGCCGCCGACCAGTACGACCCCGCACAAGCGAAGGAGCTGGCAGTCAATGCGGGAAGCGAGGACGCTGCCGGTCGCAATCAGCAACGAAGGCACAATCGGGTTCATTGTTCCTGCTCCTTCTTGACGACCACGCCAAAGCCCTTGAGGCGGAGCGAGACGCCGGTGTGCTGCCAATGGAATTCGAAGATCTTGTGTTCGCGGCGGACGTCGCGCGATCCGACGATCGTATGGAGCACGCCGCCGACCTGACTGGTCAGGTTCTCGGGGTCCGTGCGGATCCAGTCGATCGTGATGAACTGGGTGACCTGCGAGTCCTGTTGCTCATCGATGATTTTGAGAAGGTTGGCCTTGAGCGGACCGCGCGCCTCGGGCGCGGCAATCGCAATGAGCCCGTCGAGCCAATACTGCAGGTTCTCAGGTGACCGATTGAGCGCAAGCTGTGCCGTGTCGCGGGTCACCGCCTCGAGATATTCGGGGCTGACCGCCGCTGAGCTCAGCACCATTTCGCTGGGAAGGATCGGCTGAAGGACAACCTCCCGGTCCCGCGTCGTTGCCGCGACGAACATCACCAGCACCAGGGCGCCGAGAATGATGCAAGTCAGAGCCAGAATGTTGCGCTGCTTGAGGGTCCGCTGCGACGCCTCGTGTGCGAATGAGAGTTCCATGTCAGCCCGCCATCACACGCAAGTGGGAAGGCGGAGCGACCTTCAGACCGAAGAATTCACCCGGCAAATGCCAATAGGCAAAATGCAGGACCCAATACATCGAGCGCCCAGCTTTGAGTTTGCGGTACCCAAGCCATGCAGCAACGGCCAGAAGCAGGCCTATGACAACATGCTGCGCCAGAATTCCCCAGGTGAACGGGATCACCAGCACGAGGAATTCATCAAGCGACCAGAACCCGATCAGTTCGGGATCGTCGAGATGCTTTGGGATGGAATACTTGTCCAAAGATCGTCTCCGCCAGAAAGGTTTGCTGCCATTCCCATGCCGGTGATGGAGCAGCGCCCCCCGTTCGCGATGACCTGTGCTCTCGCTCAGATCGTCGCTGTGACCGTGGAAGTGACGATCGGCACGCCGGTGCCAGCGCCCACGCCGACGCCGACGGGGATCGCGACCTGGCCGAGCGAGAAACGCCCGCTGGCCATGGCAACGATGCCGCCGGCGAGCGAAAGCACGGTGACGATCCGACCGCCCGAACCCTCGAGGAATCCGGTGAAGCGGGTGAGCGCGGTATTGAAAGTGTTATCGGTACCGGCCATGGCAGCTTCGACACCAAAGACGCTCATGGCGGCAGCGACAGCAAGGGCGACGGCGAACGTCCCCCCTGCCTGCTTGAGATCGTGGACCTTCATTGTCTTCCCCTTCTGGTTGACCAAATGACGTGGTGCGTCGTCACCAAGGGGGCCGCAGCCGAAAGGTTTTCTCAATCACTGTTGTGTAGAGCGAAGTCGGAGAAGTCCGCGAATCACCGTTTTTGATGCCAGGTGGTCCGATTTTTGATACCGGGTGGCTCGATTTTTAGGACCACGTGGTCATGGATTCAGGACCACGTGGTATCACCAACACGCCACCCTGGTCCTGAATCCCTGACCACGTGGGTCTGTTTTTCATACCACCGGTCCGAATCGTTGCAGCTGCTCGGGGAGGCGATAAGGAACCGACGCCAAGGGGCCCCGATCAGTAGCGAACAATGGCGGGAGGAAACGCAATGGCCAGCGGAAAAGAGGTCGTCCACGAACTGCTGGTGAGTCGGGATGCTTTTGTGATCATTGCGGACGCCATCAAATGGCTGACAATAGAACGGTCGAAGTTTCAGCGCCTTAGAGATGTGATCACAGATGTGATCCGCGCTCCAGACCTTTCCAATCAGGAATTGCTTGCCGCATTCAACCGGCACAGGCCCTGCGATGGGCGGGTTAGGATCTATCTCAGATTAAGCGGCGCTCTGAATGCCGAATTTGACACCCTCAAAGCCCGCCTTGGAGAGGTCACAGGCGACCAGTGCGGCGTGCGCGAGACGGTGATCTTCTGCGCCCTCGCCATCAGTCTGCGCCAAATTTCTCTTGCCAAAGCCGCATTTTAGAATTCACATCATGCAGTTGCATAGGGAGAATTTACGGAGACAAGGATGGGTCAGGGGGCGAACCCAAACGAGCGCAAGAGCTGTCATAAGCTGCAAGCTGAGTACGCCGATTTGATCAAGTACCAGATGAACCGGCAGGGGATCAGTCTTCGTAGGCTCGTCGATGAGGGGATCATCAAGAGCAGCCACCGCAGCGGTCTGTTCGAGCGCATCGCTGATGGCAGTGTGTCGACAGCCGAGTTTAACCGGATCAACGAAAGGCTCGGCATCGATCCCGTCAGAGCAGCGATCGCCGTTCACTGCTTTGTCAGCCCGGAATCCTATGAAGACCCGTGCTGCGAAACCTCTGCCCACCTTGCCATTGCCCTCGCGCTTCAGCTCAGCGAGGAGATGGCCGCGTGCGATGGGACTTTTGAGCCGATCCGCGAAGCCCTTTGCCACGGCATCGCGCAGCGCACCTCGAGCGCTATAGCCAGGCACCATACAGCGCTGGAAGCACGGCGGCACGACCCTGCGCTGTTTGACCGCCCATTCGGCTGAGCAAGCGAACTGCTGCATCAGCCAAGCACGCACGCTTAGTAGAAGCGCCGCTGATCTATTGATGATATGGTCACTCAGCTTGGGACATGTTCGCCGCCAAGCTCGCTTTGCGGAGCAATCGCCTCCAGGATCAGGGACCAGTCTGCTGGTGAAGCAAGAAGCGCTCATTGCCTGGACATCGCTCTATATTGCGGTCGGCATCATGGCGCTGATCGGCACCGCACTTTCGACAATCGTGACCCTGAATGAATGGCGAACTGGCCGATGGGCTCCCGCCTGCACAAGCACGCTCGACAAGGCATTGTTGCTCCCGAAGCTTTGGCTGCGCTGGCAAGCCAACTATCTCACCGGCACACCTGTGATCTTGGCGATCAGCCTCTACTATGCCTCCAGTATTGGTTTTTCAGTTTTCCGGGACATCTGACCCTCCAGCGAACGCAAGAAGCCTGACCGACCTGAAGAGGTTGTCCGCTTCTCGCCGGGCAAGCGAGACTGGCGGGGCAGAGCTTCCGCTGAGCGATGCAAGTATGGTGCGGACATAGCTGCGCGTTTCAGCAAAGGGCGGAACTCCGCCATGCTTGTCGACGTTGCCCGGACCGGCATTGTACGCAGCCAAAGCAAGATGCCACGAGCCATAGCGATCGAGCTGCTCACGCAGGTAACGCGCTCCGCCGCGGAGGTTTTCGACAGGGTCCCAAGGATCTGAAACGCCAAGATAGTTTGCGGTCCCCGGCATCAGCTGTGCCATGCCCATCGCCCCGGCAGGACTACGCGCAAAGGGCTGGTAGCGGCTTTCATGAGCAACGAGCGCGTCAAACAGCCGCAGGGGAACGCCGGCTTCGCAAGCGGCTGCGGCGACGTGGCGGAAATAGAGACGGCGTCGCGATTGTGCCATCTCGGACAGGTCATAGCGCGGGAAGTACCCTCCAGAGAGACAATCGGGACCTGGCGCGAGGCTCGATGCATTCACCGGCACGGGAATGACGGTGGAGCTTCCGCGTCTCATCCAGGACGGGATATAGAACAACGGGGGCGCGGGGCTGACAGGGGTGATCTCCTGCTCCTCCGCAAACGCTGTCGCTTCAGTCTCGGGAACGGGCTGCTTGGCTTGCAGCTGCGCGTTGGGACTTTTGACAACCACTCCGGGCACCAAGAGCGCGAATTCAGAGGGCGTGCTGCTCGAGAAGTCCTCAAGCTTGACCTCTTGGGCGACGGCTTGAGAATTTAGCGCGACAAGCGCTGCGCTGAGGTAGATTTTCATAACCACACCTTTCGGCATGGCTTAGGAACCGCCAACTAAGGTTATCGAGATGGCTCCGCTGGCGCAAGCGTCGTATGGATTTGGAGAGGTAAGCACCGCAACAGCATCTGCCGCCCAAGACCCGGTCGTTCCTCGCCACACATCAAAGTGACCGTTTTTGTCGAAATCTGCCACTCAGCTTGATCGAGCGGACCGAAGCTGCGACCACATCGCGTATCATGGTCGAACGAACGTGGACCGAAAATGTGATCGGCCGTTGGAACTGCATCGGCACCGGAGTTCATCACTGCAATAGACGCAGCGGAGTGGTGCTGTAGGGTGCGCTTACTTGCAGGATGCAGTCAGTTATCTGGCTTCGGCCAGCACAGAGATTAACGAGAGTAGCTGAATTTGCTGGGTTGGTGCCATTGGCGTCCACAGCCCCTAACTTCAGCTTTGTGCCCAAATTTTGCTCATCTAGTTTGTAGGTGAATGATCGAGGAAGCTGTCGATCGCTCAGGCGTCAACCTAACATCCTTGGCTAGCCTGGGGGGCCGTAAATCCGCATCACTGAAGCCCTCTGATTTTTTGCATTTCGGGGTGCTAGTCTGAGACTTGCGGGGCTCACAAAAGGCGAGAAGCCTTCTGATATCGCTAAGAAGCTTGCGTTGCTCGAAGCTGCGTTAAGCTTTGCGCGAGGCTGTGTAACTATGTCTTTGATCACGTCGAACACAGTGGTATGGACCAAACGGTGACACAGCGCCTCTTTCTCTATCTCGCGGCATTTCTTGCCGCGCTGCTACCCATAGAGGCGACCTATGCAGCGAACGGTTGCGCGCCGATGGCAGAGATGAACGCGGACGCAGGCGACTGCAGCGGATGCATGGATGATGAGCGCGGGCAGTGTCAGAGCTATTGCTTGGCCTTGTGCCAGACGCTTCCGGCAGCGCGCGTTTCGTCGCTAGAGCCGCGCGATCTTTCGTCACTCAATTTTCTAGCGCTTCTCGAAAAGTTTCCGCCCCTGCCTAACGGGGGGCCGGAACCGCCGCCTCCCCGAATGCTCCGCTGATCGACGGAATTCAATTTCAACGGAGATAAACATCATGAAGAAGTACATCATCACGGCAGCAGTGCTGCTCGGTTCCAGCTCAGCTGCTTTTGCCGCCGCGCCGGAGCAGGTCGCATCGCTCGCAATGTCCTGCTGCGACCTCGTGCTCGCATGCTGCGAGGCTGCAATGGACTGCTGCCCGTAAGGGACTAGCCAAGGCATAAGGGCGGGCGTCCGGTCACCAACTGGGCGCCCGCTTTCTTTTGGACCGCTCTTGCGCGAATGCCTAACAGTCGAGCAAGCCTCGTAAAAGCTATTCATTATAGCCTTTAACTTATTGGCATTCGGGATGTTCACGAAATGCTTTTCGAGTGACCATCCCAATTGCAGCCATCAGGCTGATCGTCCCGGACCCACCAGAATCAATCCTGCTCCGACGAGACAAATCGCCGCGCCAATGACATCCCAGCGGTCGGGTCGTGCGCCTTCGACACTCCAAAGCCAAATCAGTGACGCTGCGATGTAGACGCCGCCATAGGCTGCGAATGCGCGGCCCGCAGCGGATGTATCGACCAGCGTGAGGAGCCAGGCAAAAATCGCGAGCGACACCATGCCCGGCGCAACCCACCAGGCAGATTTGTCGAGCCGCAACCATGCCCAGAACGAGAAGCAACCGGCGATCTCCGCCAGCGCGGCGAGCGCATAGATGAGTCCGGTTTGCAGGGTTGGCATGGTTAGTGCTCGATCCGTGGCGATAGTGGGGCTGGGCAGACCATTGCCGGGTGTCGCAGCATCGTCAACGCGGTCTGGTGGATCCATGCACGCGAGGCCGAAGCGTTGGCGCCAAAGCAGCGATCTTCGATCACGTTGCGGTCAGCGTGCGCGGGGCGAGGGTCTCGATGATCTTGCAGTCGGCCACGGTCCCGTGACGGCAGGATCCGATGACCCGGTCCAGTTCGCCGCGCAGTGCGCTCAGATCGGCGATCTTGCGGTCGATTTCGGTGAGGTGGACGCGCGCGATTCCGTCAACGGCATCGCAGGATTGGGCCTTGTCATCCGACAGCGTGAGCAGTTCGCGCACGGCTTCGAGCGTGAAACCGAGATCGCGGGCGCGGCGGATGAACGACAGGCGCGCCAGATGATCATTGCCATAGGCACGGTAATTGGCACTTGTCCGGGCGGGTGGCGGCAACAACCCGATCTTTTCATAATAGCGCACCGTCTCGACCTTCGTCGCCGTGGCGCTCGCGAGTTCGCCAATTTTCACTGCCACTCCTTCGGGCTTGACCCTATAGTTGCTACAGGGTGTAGATAGAATGCCGACTCGCAGATTGTCGAGAAGGCAAAAAGATGGCTGATGATTGCTGCAAGGCCGCGTGCGGAACGACGGCAACTCTGAACGACCCGCGCTGGCGCAGGGCTTTGTGGATCGCGCTCGGCGTGAACGCCGGCATGTTCGCGGTGGAAATGGCGGCAGGGGCCGCTGCGGACAGCCGCGCGTTGCAGGCGGACGCACTCGATTTTCTGGGGGATGCCACCAATTATGCGATCAGCCTGCTGGTCGCCGGGATGGCGCTGGCATGGCGCGCGCGGGCGGCGCTGGCCAAGGGGCTCGCCCTCATCGGTCTGGGTGGTTGGGTCGTGATCACAGCCGTTCTGGCGGCGCTCGGCGGAGCTGCACCCGAGCCTGAACTGATGGGAATCATCGGCGCGCTCGCGCTGGCGGCCAACACCGGTGTCGCCATCATGCTCTACCGTTTTCGCACTGGAGACGCGAACATGCGCTCGGTCTGGATATGCTCGCGCAATGACGCGATCGGCAATATCGCCGTTATGGCGGCCGCACTTGGCGTGTTCGGCACCGGAACAGCCTGGCCCGACCTTATTGTTGCAGCGATTTTGGCACTGCTCGGGATCAGCGGCGGCATTCAGATTGTCCAGCAGGCACGGCGTGAATTGCGGAGCGTTGCGGCATGAAGGTTTCCCGTTCGACACATATCGCGCTCAAGCCGGAAACAGTCTGGGCCGAGGTGCAGACGGCGCGCCTGCTGCAGCATATCGCCTGGCCGCTGGTGCGCTTCATCCCGGTCGATGACGCGGCGTTCGACAGGTTTCGGCCTGGCGAGCGCTATGAGGTCAAGCTCCGCCTCCTTGGCATTATTCCGTTCGGGACACAGTGGATCGTGACGTCCCAGCACGAAGCTGCCGGCACCGAATGGCCGAAGCGTCTGCGCGATGACGGCTATAGTCACCTGATCACAAGGTGGGACCATTGGATTACGGTTGCTCCGTATCGGAGCGGGGGGACACATTACACCGACGAGGTTGAGGTGTCCGCCGGCTTGTTGACCCCGCTTATCTGGGCATTCGCGCAGATCTTTTATTGGCACCGGCAGGGACGCTGGCGGGAGCTGGCTAGAAGCCTAAGCGCGCGGCGGGTAATTGCGGCCGAAATGGCGGCATATCGGTCAGCTGAAGCTTTAGGAAATCATGGCCTTGCCTGGCGCCATCTTGAACGGGTGCACATTATTGCGCAGCCCTTTTGGGGCCTCCATCTCGCCATTCACGGCGCAATGTTCAGTCTCGCCATCCGGCAGCGCGATTGGAGCGAAGCACTTGGCCAGATCTTCCGACTGCTTCTTGCACCGATCGGCGCGCTGACGGGAAAGTTGCCGATCGGAAATACCGGGCGGTCGACTGTGAGCGCCTTTCAGCCAATGCCAATTCCACCTGATCTTCTTGAGCTCTTGCAAGACGGGATAGGCAAATGACCCTAGGCGTTCACGGTTGCTTTTTACGGTCGGTACGAGTAGGTCATTAGCGTGCGGGCTATGTTCCTCCTGTTATGGCTGGCTATCGGCCTTGCCTTTGGCGGCGTTGAATCGCCGGCTGCAGCGCATAGTGCGAGCGGGTACGACAGCGTCATGATGCTGGATGCTCACGCTGATCATGCAAACATGGACGGGCACCGGAATAGTTCCAGCGATGACGGTGGCCCATGTCATGGGCTGGTTCATCATCATTGCAGCATCGGACTTGCCAGCGAAGGGACAAGTGATTTTGGTCTGCCACTGGGCGGCGATACCTCGCATTCAGCCTTGAGTAACGCCGTTCTGAGTTCGTTCGCTCAAGCGCCTCCCCTTCAACCGCCGTCAGCCTGAACCCAGTCGCTCAGTGCACTCGGGCCATTGCGCCCGTGTGCCATTTGCACCTGTGTTCAGGAGTTTTCCATGCAATTGCTTTTGTGCGTCCCCACCCGGGCGGCGATGCTGGTCGCTGCCTCGCCAGCGCTGGCTGCCTCCCCCTTTATCAGCGGTAGCGAAATCGAGCACCCACTTGCCGATACTATCCGGCTAATCACAACCCGGACTGTTGCGGCTAACTCCGTGTCTCTCCCTCTGCGCAGGGCATATCCCACTCCAAAGACAAGACGCGCCGGCAAAGGTCAATCGTCCGACTTGCCGATTGGTCACCCATGCAGGCCGGTCTTTATGACGGAGCGCCATCTCGATGCATAAGATTTTTGTGACTTTCTTAATCGCCGCCTCATGCGCTTCGATCGCCCATGCACAGGTCGGATCGATCGCACCCTTTTCGCAAGATTCGCCAGTTTACACGCTTGAACAGGCAGTCAGTTCAGCTGGCGGATCCGCACCCGCCACGGAAGCAGCCAGTGCTGCGGTCGAGGCAGCGCGCGCGGGTCGCACCGTTGCGGGCTTGCGGCCGAACCCGGTCGTTCAAGGCCAGGTTGAGAACGTCGTCGGGTCAGGTCCGTATCGGGGCGTCCGCAGCGCGGAAACCACGGTCGGTTTTGCAATCCCGATCGAGCTAGGCGGCAAGCGCGGCGCCCGCGTCGCGGTCGCCAATGCGCAATTGTCCCGGGCCGAGATCCA
>NZ_JRVC01000002.1 GCF_000807925.1 Novosphingobium subterraneum
TGAAAGACCCCCGTGACTGCAAGCCTTTCGCCATCACACTGGACACAGTTTACATGGACAGTTATGGTATCGGTATTAACATAATCATTATTATCAAATCTGATTTGGCCGGTTGGATCGACACCCTAACTCCGGTCAACCGAACCGGGAAAATACCATGAGCGCAGCTTCCACGCCCAATCTATCGCGGCTCCTAGCCATCATGGCCCGCTTGCGAGATCCGGCGCGCGGTTGCGAATGGGATTGCGCGCAGACTTTCGCAACGATCGCGCCGTACACTATCGAGGAAGCTTACGAAGTCGATGATGCCATCGCCCGCAACGACATGGCCGCGCTGAAGGAAGAACTTGGCGACCTGTTGCTTCAGGTCGTGTTCCATGCACGCATGGCCGAAGAGCTCGGTCTGTTCTCGTTCGAGGACGTGGCGGAAGCCATTTCCGCGAAAATGGAAGCACGCCATCCTCATGTGTTTGGCAACGAGGCTGACGAAGGCCAGTCGCGTGAGGACCGCTGGGAGAGCGCCAAGGCCGCTGAACGCAGGTCAAAGGGGGCGACCAGTGCCATGGACGGCGTAGCGCTGGCGCTTCCGGCGCTGATGCGGGCCGAAAAGCTCCAGAAGCGCGCTGTCAGGCAAGGCTTCGATTGGCCCGACCCATCCGGCGCAGCTGCCAAGGTTTATGAAGAGATACAAGAGCTTGCAGAAGCTTCCTCAGACTCTGAGCGCGTTGCGGAAGCCGGTGACCTGCTTTTTGCGGCGGTCAACCTTGTGCGCAAGCACGGCGTCGCGCCGGAAGAAGCGCTGCGCCAGGCTAACGCCAAGTTCGAGCGGCGCTTCAGGGGCATGGAGCAACTGGCCGAGGGCCGCTTTGCGCAGCTGACCCTCGACCAGCAGGAAGAGCTTTGGCAGGCAGTGAAAGCGTCAGAGCGCGGTGAAACGGCCTAGCTCACGCTGGGTCAACCGCACCTTGATGCGCAGCGCCGGATCGCCACCCGCAGTTTCCGCCTCGGCTTCCTCCAGGATATCGCCGTGGGCGTGCAGCCAGGCAATGCGCTGACCGTCTGACAAAGGAATCGTAAACTCCAGCATCTGCGCCCCGCCGGTGAGCATCTGGCCCAGCTGCTCGAGCAGCGCATCCACACCCGCGCCGGTCAAGGCCGAGATCGGCACCACCGGAACTTCGGCAATGCGCGCGGCAATGAGGTCCCGGCGCATCGCCTGCTCTTCGGCAGTCAGCAGGTCCCACTTGTTCCACGCCTCGACAATCGGGATCTTCGAGCCCCCTTCCCCGATCACATCAAGGTCGGCGAGGATCTGTTCGACTTCAGCCTTCTGATCCGCCGTCGCGGGATTGGAAACGTCGCGCACGTGCACGATCACGTCCGCCGCCGTGACTTCCTCGAGCGTGGCGCGGAAGGCCGCGACCAGTTGCGTCGGCAGCTCGGAGATGAAGCCCACGGTGTCCGACAGGATGGCCTTCTCGACGCCCGACAGCCGGATTGCCCGCATCGTCGGATCAAGCGTGGCGAACAGGAGATCTTCCGCCATGACGTCAGCGCCTGTCAGGCGGTTGAACAGCGTGGACTTGCCGGCATTGGTGTAGCCCACCAGAGCAATCACCGGCCAGGGCGCTCGCTGCCGCCGGTTGCGGTGGAGTCCGCGCGTGCGCCGGACCTGTTCCAGTTCCTTGCGCAGCCGCGCCATGCGTCCGCGGATCTGGCGACGGTCCGCCTCGATCTGGGTCTCGCCCGGGCCACCAAGGAAGCCGAAGCCACCGCGCTGACGCTCAAGGTGTGTCCATGATCGCACCAGTCGCCCGGCCTGATAATCGAGATGCGCCAGTTCGACCTGCAGCCGCCCCTCGGCAGTTGCCGCACGCTCGCCGAAGATCTCGAGGATCAGGCCGGTCCGGTCGATGACCTTGCGCTTGAGTTTTTCCTCAAGGTTACGCTGCTGGATTGCCGACAGCGAGCCGTCGACGATGACCAGTTCGGCGTCTGACTGGTTGCAGGCCACGCCGATGCGTTCCACCTGCCCCTCACCGAACAGGGTGGCGGGGCGGACGGCGCGGATCGGCAGAATGAAGGCATCGACCACTTCGATGCCGATGGCGCGGGCGAGGCCCTGCCCTTCTTCAAGGCGGCTTTCCGCATCCGAGCCAAGCCCCCCTCCCCGTTGCTTGATATCGGGGAGGACGACAACGGCGCGCGCGCCACGGGTGACTTCACCGGCTATTTCGCCGGTGTTGTTGCCAAATTCAAAAGTACTCAGGAATCCTCACCATCCCAGTCGCCGGTGAGATCAACATGACCGGCAGGCTGAATTGTCGAAACGGCATGCTTGTAGGCGAGCTGTACGTAACCCTCGCGCTCGAGCAGCATGCAGAAGAGATCATAGGACGCGACCTTGCCCTGCAGCATGACGCCGTTCACGAGGAACATCGTCACCTGCACGCCGGAATCGCGCACGCTGGACAGGAACACTTCCTGCAGCAAGCGGGCCTTCTTGCCGTTTTCCTCACCACCCGTCTGGAAGTGCGCAACCGAAAGCTGCTGCCCGGGCATGATCGTCGAGATCGCATGCTTGTAGACCAGCTGCGACTGGCCATCGCGGCGCAGCAGGATCGAGAAGTTGTCGAACCACGTGACGATGCCCTGCAGCTTGACACCCTTCACGAGGAACATCGTGACAGGGATCTTGTTCTTGCGCAGGTGGTTGAGGAAAAGGTCCTGAAGGTTCTGCCCCTTACCTCCGCTCGGGCCGGTTACCGGTGCCGAAGCTTCCGCGACTGGAGCGGGTTCGGGCTTGGGCCGAGGGCGGGCAGACAAGGTCTTTCCGGTCATTTCACGTGACTCCGTTTTCTATTGGCTCGGCCCTGCGGGGGCCTTCGCGATCTGGCCTTCGTGCTGATCGCACTCTGGCCGGGTTCATTGACGAGTTTATGTCCCCCCGCGCGTTCCGTAAACATGGGAAATTGCACAGGGTTCCGAATTAATGCGTATTCACACGCGCGAAATCAATCTGTCGCGCGATTATTCGTCGTCCTCATCCTCCCGACGCTCCGCCATTCCCAATAGCTTGAGCTTGCGGTGCAGGGCCGAGCGTTCCATGCCGATGAAGCTCGCAGTCTTTGAAATATTTCCGGAAAACCGCCTTATCTGGACCTTGAGATACTCGCGTTCGAAATTCTCCCGCGCCTCGCGCAGCGGCACGCCCATCAGGGCAGAACCTGCAGATTCTCCGCCCATCGGAGTGCTGACGATCTCTGACGGCAACATGTCCGAGTCGATCCGCGCCAACCGGTCACGCGGTGCCAGAATCACCGTCCGTTCGACAACGTTGCGAAGCTGACGCACGTTGCCCGGCCAGTCATAGCTTTGCAGGGCCGCCATCGCCTCGGGCGAGATTGCAGGCGGCGCTACGCCCTGTTCGCTAGCGTACCGGGCGAAGAAGTGGTCCACCAACGGCGGAATGTCGTCGCGCCGGTCGATCAGCGAAGGAATGGCAACCGGCACCACGTTCAGCCGGTAATAGAGGTCTTCGCGGAAACGCCTTTCGGCGATCTCCTTTTCCAGCGGGCGCGACGAGGACGAGACCACGCGAACGTCCACGCGCAATTGGCGATGGCCGCCAACGCGGGCAAACGACTGCTCGGTCAATACGCGCAGGATCCGCGCCTGGCTCGACGCGGGCATGTCGGACACTTCGTCAAGGAACAGCGTTCCCCCGTCCGCCATCTCGAGCAGCCCCGCCCTCACCAGCTTGCCGTCGATTTCCTCTCCGAACAGCTCCTGTTCAAAGCGCTCGGGCGTGATGCGGGCGGAATTGACGGTGATGAACGGGCTCTGCGCCCGCGGGCTCCAGGAATGGAGCAGGCGCGCCGCAACTTCCTTGCCGGAACCGGCCGGGCCGGTAATCAGCAGGCGGCTGCCCGTGTTGGCAACGCGCTTGAGTGTCGCGCGCACCTGGTTGATCGCCGAACTGTTGCCGGTGAACTCCTCTGCCATGGCAAAACCCTGGCGCAGGCGGGCGTTCTCTCGGCGCAGGCGCTCGGTCTCGGTCGCCCGTTCCACCAGCAGCAGCAGGCGCTCGGCCTCGAAGGGCTTTTCGAGAAAATCCATGGCCCCGCGGCTGATCGCGGAGACGGCCGTGTCAATGTTGCCATGCCCCGAGAAGATGATGACGGGCAGCTCCGGCTCGCGCTTCTTGATCTCGTCGAGGACTTCCAGTCCGTCCATCGGGCTGCCGTGCAGCCAGACGTCCAGCAGTACAAGGCTGGGCCGACGCTCGTCGATCGCGGCAAGTGCCGAGGTGCTGTCCGCCGCCATCCTGCAGCCATAGCCTTCGTCGGAGAGAACGCCTGCGACCAGTTCGCGGATGTCGCGTTCGTCGTCTACGATGAGGATATCGAGTGCCATTGCTTGGGTCCTGTCAGTCCTGTTCGGCCATTGCGCGTGATGAAGAAAGCGGGTCGCGGGCAAAGCGCATGGTCACGCGTGTCCCTCCGCCCGGCTCGGGGGTGAAGGCCATTTCGCCGCCGTGCTCCTCGACGATCTTGTGAACGATGGCGAGGCCCAGGCCGGTGCCCTTTTCCCGCGTGGTCATGTACGGTTCGAGAATTCGCTCGCGCTCCGCCGGTAGCCCGATGCCATTGTCGGTGACGCTGACGGTCACTGTGTCGTGGTCTCCTGCCAGGGTCACCGCCACGCGCCCACGGTAATCGACTTCCTCGCTCTTCGCCCGCGTTTCAATGGCTTCGACGGCGTTTTTCAGCACATTGGTCATCACCTGGCCGAACTGATGGCGATCGCACTGCAACGGCATCGACGCGGCATCGCAGGCGAAGCTGAAATCGATCCCCGTATGCGCCACTTCCTGCAGGAACAGGGATTGTCTGACGAGGTCGCTGGCGTCCTCGGTCCGGAAGACAGGCTTGGGCAGCCGGGCGAACGAGGAAAACTCGTCCACCATCTTCCTGAGATCGCCGACCTGCCTGATGATGGTGCTGGTCAATTCCTCGAACAATTCGGGATCATTCTCGATCTGGCGGCCATAACGGCGGCGCAGACGTTCGGTGGCCAGCTGGATCGGTGTCAGCGGGTTCTTGATCTCGTGGGCGATGCGGCGGGCCACGTCCGACCAAGCCGCGCGACGCTGATCGAGCAGTTGCCGGGTAATGTCCTCAAAGGTGATGACGTGACCGTTGCTGTCCTGCACGACGCGCACCGCCAGCGTGCGCAGGTCACCATCGAGCGGATACTGGATCACGTTGTTGGGCTGACCCGAGTTCACGAGCTGCGCGAAAACCGGCGAAACTTCCGCGAGGGGACGGCCGATCGGGTTCTGGGCCGCATCCGCAAGAAGCACGCGCTGTGCAGAGGAGTTGATCAACTGAACCGCGCCATCGCGCCCGATCGACACGATGCCCGCCGTGATCGATTCCAGAACGGCCTCGATGAACGCGCGACGCACCTCGAGCTGCGCATTGGCGGTAACGAGAGCTTGCGTCTGGCCTTCGAGCTGCTGGGTCATGCGATTGAAGGCACGCGCCAGCAGCCCCACCTCGTCGGTCCCGCTGCTCTGCGCCACGCGCATCGAGAAATTCCCGCTACCGATGGTTCGGGCTGCGGAAACCAGTTCGGCAAGCGGCGCCACCTGCCTGTCGGCAAAGCGCAGGGCTGCCCATACCGCAACCCCCACCAGTGCGAGGCTGACGCCGAACAGGGCAAGGTTGAAGCGCAGTTGCAGCGCCCTCGCCCGCGTCGTCAGCATGTCGTAGGACTTGAGCACGGTCTGCGCCCGCTCCCACTGCTGGAGCGCAAGTGCGTTCGACGTCCGCGCGGCAAAGAGATAGATGCCTCGGGCCTTGTCGATGGGCGTTACCGCCTCGATCCGCTCGGCCGATGCGCGGACGACCACGGCTTCGCCGGCATCGAGACGTTTCAGATCCGCCTGCGTCACGCGCTGCTGGCGGTCGGTCTTTTCGGGATCTACTATGGCGGCAGTGCGAAGCGTGCCGTCGCCTGCGCGTTCGAGGATCGCGGACTCGTTGAGCTGGCGACTGAGAACCTGGAAGGAGTACCCTTCGGCAAATTCGGTTGAGGTGATCGGCGCCTGGTCGAGGTAATCGCGAATGTCACCAGCCATGGTGACCGTTTCGTTGCCGACGTCGCGCAGCTTGTCCTCGTAATAGCCCCGCGCGAGCTTGTTTGCATTCTCCAGCATTCCGCGGGAATTGTCAGAGAACCAGAATTCGACGCCGGACTGGAACAGGAAAGAGGCGAAGATCACGACCAGAAGCGTCGGGATTGCTGCGATCAGCGAGAACAACCAGACCAGGCGGACGTGGAGGCGCCCGCTCGATCCAAGCACGCTTTGCGCGGCGCGTCTGATTGCCAGTCTCCGGCCCCACAGTATCTGGAGGGCCATGGCCGGGACAAGCGTTCCGATCAGAAGACTCGACGTGAGGCGCGAAGGCAGGATCTGGCCTTCGCTGCCGCTGCCGGTGACCGTCAGCCAGCTGACTGCCAGCATCAACGCAAGGACCGTAGAGGCCGCCACTTCGAGCAGGAAGAACACGTTTGCGCGGCGCAGGCCGACGGCCATTCGCCGCACCCATCGCGGCATCCTGCGGACCGTGACTCTAGACTCCTGCATCATCGTTGCATGGTCACAACACCACTGTTGCAGAAATGCAAGAGGAAACCGACGAGTGTCTGGCGGTGGACGACAAGTGTCGCAACCATCAGTCGCGCAGGGCGAAGTCCTCCGCAATAATGCCAAGCTCGGACAGCCGCTTCCGCAACGTATTGCGATTTATGCCGAGGATCTGGGCAGCGCGCAGCTGGTTGCCACCGGTCTGGCTGAGGATCGCTGCAAACAGGGGGCGTTCGAATGCGGCGAGCGCTGCGTCATAGACGTCTCCCGGTGCCGGACTGTTGCTCGAAAGCCAATGCTCTACAGCCA
Organism: Novosphingobium subterraneum; assembly: GCF_000807925.1. Lineage (GTDB taxonomy): Bacteria > Pseudomonadota > Alphaproteobacteria > Sphingomonadales > Sphingomonadaceae > Novosphingobium > Novosphingobium subterraneum. The sequence goes on from NZ_JRVC01000002.1 coordinate 6,965, forward strand.
CGGCGATGTCGCTTTGAGCAGATTCGGTCGTGTGCTGCAGTTCCTGAGCCGGAGAGCTGCCTTCAGCGTGAACAAGCAAGGGTTCGATCGCAGTGGCGTCGATGATCTCGTCGCGTGCCAGCAGGGCGAGCCGATAGATGAAGTTGCGCAGTTCGCGCACGTTGCCCCGCCACGGCTGGCGCGACAGCAGCTCGGCGCCGGACTGGGTCAACTGGCGGCGAGGCAGGCCTTCGGCTGCGGCATTCGCCAGAAAATGGCGGGCGAGAGCCTCGATGTCGTCTGCCCGGTCTCGCAACGGTGGCAGCTCGATCGGCACCACGGCCAGGCGATAGTAAAGGTCTTCGCGGAACGTCCCTGCGGCAATCATCGGCAGGAGATCGCGATTGGTGGCGGCGACGATCCGGCAATCCAGTGTGATCTCGTCACGCCCGCCAACGCGACGGATCCGTCCAGACTGCAAGGCGCGCAGCAGGCGCGTCTGGGCCTGCATGGGCATGTCGCCGATTTCATCGAGGAACAATGTGCCACCGCTCGCCTGTTCGAACTTGCCGATCGAGCGGGCAACTGCGCCCGTGAATGCACCTTTCTCGTGGCCGAACAGCTCGCTCTCGATCAGCTCGGCGGGGATGGCAGCGGTATTGACGGCCACGAAGGGCCCGGACCGGCGATTGCCGAGCTGGTGGATCGCTTCAGCCACAAGCTCCTTGCCCGTCCCGGATTCGCCCAGGATCAGCACGGTCAGATCGTTGCGCAAGACCCGCGTTATCATGCGGTAGACCGCCTGCATTGCGGCGCTACGGCCAACCAGCGGAAGGCCCTGCGTGACGTCCTGCGGCACGTCGATCTCGGCGGCTTCGGCCTTGCCGATGGCCTGCGTGACCGTGCGGACCAGTTCCTCGAGGTCGAAGGGCTTGGGGAAGTATTCGAACGCTCCGGTCTCGCTGGCGCGCACCGCCGTATCCAGCGTGTTCTGCGCTGAAAGGATAATGATCGGCATGGAGGGATGTGCATCGCGCACCGATCCCAGCGTTTCGATCCCGTCGCCGTCGGTCAGCATCACGTCGGTCAGCAACAGGCGATAGTCAGCGCCCGCAAGATGCCGGTCACGCCCAGCGACCGAATCGCAGTGATCGACGTCGAAGCCTTCGGCTTCAAGGGCAGCAGTGATGACGAGGGCGATCGAGGCGTCGTCCTCGACCAGAAGAACGCGCTTGGTCATCAGGGCACCGATCCGGCAACGGGGAGGTGAATACGGAAATGGGTGAGGCCGTTGGCCTCGTCCCGGTCATGCGTGATGCGCCCGTTCATTTCACGCACCAGCTTCTGGACCAGCGCAAGGCCAAGGCCCTGCCCGCTCTTTTTGCCGGTCACGAACGGTTCGAAGATGTGATCGCGCAGCTTGGGGTCGATGCCCGGGCCATTGTCTGACACGCGCAGCTCGATCGGCAGGCGCAACGGCTTTCCGCCCGGCCCGACATGCAGCTGGATGCCGCTGGCAAAGCGCGTACGCACCGAAATTCGCGGCTGCAGCTGGTGCTGGCAGGCTTCCCGCGCGTTGCTCAACAGGTTGAGCAGGACCTGCACCAGCGAATCCGCATTGGCTGTCACCGGGGGAAGCGATGGGTCGAACTCCTCCTCGATCACCACGTTCGAAGGGTGCCCGGCCACCAGCACCGCCTCGGCGCGCCGAACGGCCTCATGCAGGTTGCACTCCTGCGCCGGCTCGGCACTGCGGCGGGAGAGCGACTGCATCTGGTCGATCAGCTTGGCGATACGGTCGACCTCGGCCGTGATCAGCCCGGTCATTGCCCGGTCCCGCTCGCTCAGCTTGCGGTCGAGCAGTTGCGCCGCGCCGCGGATGCCGGCAAGCGGGTTCTTGATCTCGTGCGCCAGCACTTCCGGCGCACGCAGGGCCACGCCCTCGCCGCCGCCCGCGCCTCGCCCGTCGCCGGTCAGCGCCTCGACGCCGACGCCTTCGTGCAGCATCAGCAATTGCCAGCCCGGACAATGGGTCACCGGGCTCGTCATCACGTCGAACGTGCGCACCGGCTGCCCCATGATCCGCACGCCCACGCCGCGTGCAAATAGGTTCGCCTCGCCATCTGCCAGACGCCCGAGGATCAGCGGTTCCTCGAATTCGAACAGTTCCGCCACGGACTTGCCGACCAGGCGCCGGTAGCTCTGGCCCATCAGTTGCTCGGCGGCGGGGTTGACCGAAGCCACCACCAGCTCCGGATCGAGCTGCAACAGGGCGAGCGGCAGGCTGGCGACGACGCGCTTGGGATCGGGCTTCTGCCCGGGCTCGGTCCTGCGCCAGTCGGGCAGCAAGCTCATGCCGCCGCGCGCTGCCCCACCTGTGCCGAAAGGCTGTGCTCGATCGCGCGCTTGTAGAAGTCGGCCAGGTTGGCGAGCACCGCCTTGGGGTCGTCGATGAAGTTGACCTTGTTGCGGAAATCGGCCGAACCGTGGAGGCCCCTGGTGTACCACCCGATGTGCTTGCGGGCCATTTTGACCCCGGTGACCGTCCCGTAGTGCTCCTGCATCGCCTCGTAGTGTTCGACGATCAGCGCATACTGTTCGGGGAGAGTTGGATCGGCCAGGCGCTCGCCCGTCTCCAGCCAGTGCATGACCTGGCCGAGCAGCCAAGGCCGCCCGTAGGACCCGCGCCCGATCATCACGCCATCGGCACCGCTCTGTTCGATCGCAGCGGCAACGTCCTCGATCCCGCAGATATCGCCATTTACGATGACCGGGATCGACACCGCGTCCTTCACGCTGCGCACGAAACCCCAGTCGGCATTGCCCTTGTACATCTGGTTGCGGGTGCGGCCGTGGACCGTGATCATCTTCGCACCGATGTCTTCGGCAATCCGCGCGAGTTCCGGCGCGTTGAGGCTGTCATGGCACCAACCCATGCGCATCTTCACGGTCACCGGCACCTTCACCGCCTTGACCGTTGCCTCGATCAGGCGTGTGGCGAGCGGGATGTCACGCATGAGCGCGGAACCGGCATCACCATTGACCACCTTGCGCACCGGGCAGCCCATGTTGATGTCGATGATCGCCGCGCCCTGCTGCTCGACCAGCTTCGCCGCTTCGGCCATCTGCGCCGGGTCACAGCCCACCAGTTGCATCGAAACCGGCTCTTCCATCGCATGCCAGGCTGCCTTCTGGATCGACTGGCGCGTCTCGCGGATGGCAGCCGGGCTGGCGATCATCTCGGTCACGTTGAGACCCGAGCCGAAGCGACGCACGATCGTGCGGAACGGCAGGTCCGAAACCCCGGTCATCGGTGCGAGCACGACCGGGCAATCGACCGTTACAGGGCCGACCTTGATGGGCTTGAGCACGGGCGGGACGGGAGCGTCGGACATCGGGATCAAATCTGCCTAAAAAACAGGCAGGCGCTTAGTCGATTACAGGTGAAACGGCAAGACGGTTGCTCATCCGCCCCAAGCGCTGGTAGAGGCGCCGCGAATGAGCGATCCCCTTCCCTCCCGCACCGGGCCGGTTGCCGCCGTCGTCGTGGCCGCGGGCAAGGGCTCGCGCACCGGCGGCAGCGTGCCCAAGCAGTTCGTCACATGGCGCGGAAAGCCTCTCGTCCGCCATTCGGTCGAAGCACTGGTGGAAGCGGGCATCGCCCCGATCGTCGTCGCCATACCACAGGGCTTTGAGGCCGAGGCGGCGCAGGCGCTGTCGGGCCTTCCCGGCATCAGCTTCACGCACGGGGGCGCCACGCGGCAGGAATCCGTCCGCCTCGCCCTGGAAACACTGCAGCACGACGCGCCCGCGCGCGTGCTGATCCACGACGCGGCACGCCCAGCTCTGCCACAGGCCGTGATCGCTTCACTTCTAGGCACTCTCGACCGTGGCCTCGCCGCGATCCCGGTCCTCCCCGTGGTCGACAGCATGATCCGCGGTATCGACCACGCGATGGCGCAAAAGGTCGTGCGCGAGGAACTCTACCGCGTCCAGACCCCGCAGGCCTTCGACTACGCCGCAATCCTCGCCGCGCACCAGGCGTGGACCGGCGAGCCCGACGCGGGCGACGATGCACAGGTTGCCGCCTCAGCCGGCATTAATGTGCTGCTTGCCAATGGCGACGAAGTTCTGCGCAAGATCACATTCGCCGCCGACCTTGAGGAACAGGACATGACCCGATTGCCCCGCACCGGCATGGGCTTTGACGTGCATCGCCTGGTCGAGGGCGAGGAGCTTTGGCTCTGTGGCGTGAAGATCGCGCACAGCAAGGGGCTGTCCGGCCATTCGGACGCCGACGTTGCAATCCATGCACTGGTCGATGCGCTGCTGGGCGCCGTGGCCATGGGCGATATCGGCGATCACTTCCCGCCATCCGACCCGCAGTGGAAAGGCGCATCGTCCGACCGCTTCCTCGCGCACGCTGCACGTCTCGTCCGGGAAGGCGGGTACGAGATCGGCAACCTGGATGTCACGATTATCTGCGAGGCCCCGAAGATCGGGCCGCACAAGTTCGCGATGCGCGAGGCGCTTGCCCGGATTCTCGGGATTGACTCAAGTGCCGTCTCGGTCAAGGCGACGACTACGGAACGCCTTGGCCTTACCGGCCGGGGCGAAGGTATCGCGGCACAAGCGGTGGCGACGGTCGTCCCCCGCTGATCCGCAGGAGCAAAGACGTTATGGTCTCTTCCCGTATTCTTTTCGGCGCGCTTGCAGGTGCAGCGCTCATGCAGGCCCAGATGGCGCAGGCCGCAACAGCAACGGCGCCTTGTCTCAGTGAAAGCGAAGTGACCGCGCTGGTCGGGTACGCCCTGCCCTCGGTCATCGATGGCACGATGAAGGGCTGCAAGCCGCACCTAGCCGCAAATGGCTACTTCGCCACCCGCGGCAGCGAATTCCTGAACCGCTATGCCGCGCGCAAGGATCAGAACTGGCCGCTCGCCAAATCCGCATTCCTCAAGCTTGGCGGTTCGAAGGACGCCAAGATGGCGGACATGATGCAGAACCTGCCCGACAATGCCGTCCAGCCCTTCGTCGAGGCGATGGTCAGCGAAATGGTCAGCGGCGAGATCAAGCCCGATCAGTGCACTGCTATCGAACGCGGCGTGCGCATTCTCTCGCCCCTTCCGCCGGAAAACACGGCAGAGCTGGTGACCTTCATCCTGGTCATGGCGGACAAGCCGAAGCCCGGCAAAGCCTCGTCGTTCCCGATCTGCAAGCCGGCGGCCTGATCAATGCCGATGGAAAGCCTGCTTCCTGAAGAAATTGGCGATCTTGCACGTCGCGTGATTGCCGAGAATGCCGCTCTCGGTCGCAAGGTCGCGGTAGCCGAAAGCTGCACCGGCGGGCTTGTCGCTGCGGCCCTTACCGAAGTCCCCGGCAGCTCCGCCGTGCTCGATCGCGGCTTCGTGACCTATTCGAACGAGGCCAAGAACCAGCTTCTCGGCGTATCGGAAGATCTCATCGATACCTTCGGTGCAGTTTCGATCGCCGTCGCGTGGTCGATGGCGCAAGGGGCGCTCAAGAAGTCCGGGGCCGATGTCGCCGTGGCCATCACGGGCGTGGCCGGGCCGGATGGTGGTTCGGAACAGAAGCCGGTCGGAACCGTCGTCTTTGCCTGCGCCAAGCGCGGCGAGGACCCCGAAGCAACCAACGCGGAGCTCAAACTGTTCGACAGCGCCAGCACGCGCGCCGAAGTGCGCTTTCAGGCGACGCTCACCGCGCTGGAACTCTTGCTGCCGTAAAGCTGCTCGGCCCTCTTCTCGAACGCGGCGACCATCTTGCGGAACGCCGCGTCGAGATACTGCCCGGCGAGCTTTTCGAAGATCGCGCTGCGGAACGTGAAATCGACGCAGAAGTCGATCACGCACCCCCCGTCGGGCCCTTCCCGGAACGTCCAGTCGTTCTCGAGCCGCTTGAGCGGGCCGTCAATGTACTCGACCTTGATCGACCGCGGTCGGTCCTTGACCACGCGCGAGGTGAACTTCTCGCGCAGTGCGCTGAAGCCTACGAGCATGTCGGCGATCATCTCGCTATCGCTATCGGACTTGATCCGGGTGGCGACCACCCACGGCAGGAACTCCGCATAACGACGCACGTCGGCAACAAGGTCGAACATCTGTTCGGCCGACCATTGCAGCGTCCGGGTTTCGGTAATCCTGGGCAAGTCAGGCCTACATTCCGACCTTGGCAGCAGCCTTGGCCAACTGGGCATCGCGCGCGGCGCGCATCGCGCGGAAATCGTCGCCTGCGTGATAGCTGGAACGGGTCAGCGGGCTCGCCGCAACCTGCAGGAAGCCCTTGGCGCGCGCGATCGAGCCATACGCCTCGAATGCCTTCGGCGTAACAAAATCGATCACCTTGGCGTGCTTCGGCGTCGGCTGCAGATATTGTCCCATGGTCAGGAAGTCGATCTGCGCTGAACGCATGTCGTCCATGACCTGGTGAACCTCGAGGCGCTCTTCACCAAGGCCCAGCATGATCCCCGACTTGGTGAAGATGCGCGGATCGTGGCGCTTGACCTGCTCGAGCAAACGCAATGACGCATAATAGCGCGCGCCTGGACGGATCGTCGGATAGAGGCGGGGGACCGTCTCGAGATTGTGATTGTAGACGTCCGGCCCCGCCTCGACGATCGATTCGACGGCCGCTTCCATCTTGTTGCGGAAATCGGGCGTCAGGATCTCGATCGTGGTGTTGGGTGTGAGCTCGCGCAGAGCCTTGATCACCTTGACGAAGTGGCCGGCACCGCCGTCGGGCAGGTCGTCCCGGTCGACCGAGGTGATGACGATGTGCTCAAGCCCCATCTTCGCCGCAGCCGTCGCCACGTTCATCGGCTCCATCGGATCGACAGCGCGCGGCATCCCGGTCTTCACGTTGCAGAACGCACAGGCGCGGGTGCAGACCTCGCCGAGAATCATCACCGTGGCGTGCTTCTTGGTCCAGCATTCGCCGATGTTCGGGCAGGCCGCTTCCTCGCACACGGTGTTCAGCCCGAGTTCGCGCATGAGGGCGCGAGTCTCGCCATAGCCCTTGCTGGTCGGAGCCTTGACGCGGATCCAGTCGGGCTTGCGCTGGCGTTCGGGGCGGAGATTCTGGGCCGGTTCGGTCATGGCGCCCAGATAAGCCGTTACGCCAGCACTTGAAAGACCCAATCTATGTGGTCATTAGCTCAGGCCATGACCCAGGCATCTCCCGAACTCGACCGCCTCATTGCAGGCTATCGCCGCTTCCGCGAAAGCGGCTGGACCCCGAAGCTTGAGCGCTGGCGCGAACTGCGCGAGGGTCAGGAACCGCAGGTGATGATCATTGCCTGCTCCGATAGCCGGGTCGATCCGGCACAGATCTTCGATGTCGATCCGGGCGAAATCTTCGTGGTCCGCAACGTGGCGGCTATGGTGCCCCCGTTCGAAACCAATCCCGGCCATCACGGCGTCTCGGCGGCGCTTGAATTCGCGGTACAGGTGCTGAAGGTCAAGGAAGTCGTGGTCATGGGCCACGGCATGTGCGGCGGCTGCAAGGCAGCCCTGACACAGAGCCTCAAGGGCACTGAGCCGGGTGAAGGCGGCTTTGTGGCTGACTGGATTTCACTGCTCGACGATGCACGAGAGGACGTCGTCTCGCACTTCGGGACCGAAGGACATGAAGCCGAGCGGGCGATGGAGCAGGCCGGCGTTCGTGCCAGCCTTGCCAACCTGCGCACATTCCCGTGCGTTCGCCGCAAGGAGGCGAGCGGCGAGCTCAAGCTTCGCGGTGCATTCTTCGCGATTTCAGACGGCGTGCTGCATGTGCTGGACGAACCCAGCGGAGCATTCGCTCCGGTCAACTGACCACGGCAATCGCTCCAGAAGCAAAAAAGGGCGGCCTGCGAAGGCCGCCCTTTTCGTTTGCCAGAAGCCTCAGGCTTACTTTGCCTGGGTGTTGGCGAAAGCCAGCCACAGGCGGCCGAGCGTTGCACGGGCGCCGCCGACTTGGGCAAAGGTCGCCTTGGCGTCGGCGAACTTGTCCTGGTCGAGCTGCGCGATGCCGAGGCGAGTCAGGGCACGGTCCTTGTCGATGCCACCCTTTTCGATGGCCATCTTGTAGAACTCTTCCGCCTTGGCGGCTTCGTCGTACGAAAGGTACGCATCGGCCATGGCCATCGGGCTCTTGCCGTCCTTGGCAGCGCGGGCTTCCTTGTCCAGCGCCGGGAGCGAGGCCTTGTCAGGCGCGATGCGGCCCTTGGCCTGCGAGATGGCGTCCGTGACGAAAGCATCGTTCGCCTTCAGCACGCCGGCCTGCACGCCCATGTTGGCAACCTTCAGCACTTCGCCCGGCAGACGACGCGGGTCAGCTGCTTCGATGTACTCGACGTATTCGCGCTCGACGTACTTCGGATCGTTCTGGAAACCGCCCGAACGCATCAGCAGACGGCCTAGGTCCAACGACTCCTGGTTGGTGAACTGGCTGAACTCGCGAACCAGCTGACCGGCACCGAGCCAGTTCAGCGGGGTCGGGTTGTTTTCCACCATCAGGGTCGACCATTCGATCGCCTGCGGCCCGAGCTTGTTCTTGTAGGCAATCAGGTTTGCACGCTTGAACCAGCCTTCGGGCACTTCGGCACCGGCTGCCTTGCGCGCATCCAGTGCCATCTTCAGCGCGGTCAGCGCTTCAGCGTTCTGGCCCTGCTGCGAGTACGAGTCCGCCAGCAGCTCGGCTGCCGTATCGTCCTTGTAGTTCGCCTGGACAACCGGGGTCAGCGCCTTGACGGCGGTGGCGTAGTCCTTGTTCGAATAGGCGAAGTTGCCGAGGTAGAACTGGTACTCGGTCACGTTCGCCGCCGGAACCTGCCCGCTGTCGAGCATGTTCTGGATGCCGCGCTGGCGCATCGCGATGTCGTTCAGCGTACCGCCGATGCTGACAGCCCACCCGCCTGCCGCCATGCGGTCGAGCGGTGTCTTGATCGCTGCTTCGGCAGCAGCGAGTTCAGCCGGAGCGTTGGCCAGCAGCGCCTTCTGCGCAGCGGCATCGGCACCCTTCTTCTTGGCTTCATCAAGCGCGGTCACGGTCTTCTGGATCGGGCCGGCAGCGGCCACGAATTCCTTCGAGTAGCTGGCCTTCTCGGCCTTGGCTTCCTTTTCCTTGGCGAATGCCGCGGTCGACGTGACCGACAGTGCGCCGGCCGAAAGCGCGAGGGCCATCGCCGTCTTGCCAATCAGTCCGAAAGTAGCACGCATAGAAATCGTCTCCTGTTCGACCGGATGCGTCTGGCGGAAGCGACCCTGCCCCGACACCTTCGCACCCCGGTGTCCTCTCACCTCTGGTCGATCCCGCTAGTGGCGCGGAATTGGGCCCTTGGCAACGGTTTGCGCACTATCCTTTTCACGGTGAACGCCATTTGAATGGCGTCTCGTCCGAATATTCATGCATCTGGTCGCAGGTGTGGAAAACCGGCTTCGTTTCAGGCCCACCGTGGCCCGATTGCTGGCTATCGTGCGGCAATTGGCCTAGGGCCATCTTTCATCCCTTGTAGCTATAACGAAAAGCAGTTCCCGTGAGCGACGACACCACGATCATCGACCCCCCAGTCCCCGCCCCGGAAGGCGAGTTCCAGCGGATCGACATCGTCGACGAGATGAAGACCAGCTACCTCGATTACGCGATGAGCGTGATCGTCAGTCGCGCGCTGCCCGATGTGCGCGATGGCCTGAAGCCGGTCCACCGTCGCATCCTGTGGACCAGCCACGAAAACGGCTTCGTCTCGACCAAGGCCTATCGCAAGTCCGCCCGTATCGTCGGCGATTGCATGGGCAAGTATCACCCGCACGGCGACGCCGCGATCTATGATGCCCTTGCGCGCATGACGCAGGACTGGTCGATGCGCCTGCCGCTGATCGATGGGCAAGGCAACTTCGGCTCGATGGACCCCGATCCGCCGGCCTCGATGCGCTACACCGAAGCGCGCCTTGCCAAGGTCGCGGATTCGCTGCTCGGCGATATCGAGAAGGACACGGTCGACTTCATCCCGAACTACGACGGGTCGGAGCATGAGCCGCAGGTCCTGCCCGCGCGCTTCCCCAACCTGCTGGTCAACGGCGCGGGTGGCATCGCCGTCGGCATGGCCACGAACATTCCGCCGCACAACCTCGGCGAAGTGATCGACGGCTGCCTTGCCTACATGGACAACCCGCTGATCTCGATCGACGAGCTGATCCAGATCATTCCAGGGCCGGACTTCCCGACTGCCCCGCTGATCCTCGGCACCGCGGGCGCCCGCAAGGCCTACCATGAAGGCCGCGGCTCGATCATCATGCGCGCCCGCCACCAGATCGAGGAAGGCCGGGGCGATCGCCGCTCGATCGTGCTCACCTCGATCCCCTATCAGGTCGGCAAGTCCGGCCTTGTCGAAAAGATCGCCGAAGCCGCCAAGGACAAGCGGATCGAGGGCATTTCCGACATTCGCGACGAATCCAACCGCGAAGGCGTGCGCGTCGTCATCGATCTCAAGCGCGATGCTACGCCCGAAGTCGTCCTCAACCAGATCTGGCGCAACACCCCTGCGCAATCGAGCTTCCCGGCCAACATGCTCGCCATCCGTGGCGGCCGTCCGGAAGTCCTCAACCTCAAGGACATCATCGAAGCCTTCGTCCGCTTCCGCGAAGAGGTCATCACCCGCCGCACCAAGTTCGAACTGAACAAGGCGCGCGATCGGGCGCATATCCTGCTCGGCCTCGTCATCGCGGTGACCAACCTCGATGAAGTCGTGCGCATCATCCGTGGCTCGCCGAACCCCGCCACGGCGCGCGAAACCCTGCTCGCCCGCGAATGGCCGATGGGCGAGATCGCGCAGTACATCAAGCTGGTCGAAGCCATCGAAGACATCGGCGTGGCCGATGCTGCCACCTATCGCCTGTCCGAAATCCAGGTCCGCGCCATCCTCGACCTGCGCCTCCACCGCCTGACCGCTCTGGGCCGGGATGAGATCGGTGAAGAACTCGAAGGCCTCGCCACCGCGATTGCCGAATACCTCTCGATCCTGGCTGACCGCGTGAAGCTTTACGGCGTCATGCGCCAGGAACTGCTCGAAGTCCGTCAGGCCTTCGCCACGCCGCGCCGCTCGGAATTGACCGCGCCTGCCGATGGCATCGAAGACGAAGACCTGATCGAGCGCGAGGACATGGTCGTCACCATCACGCTTGACGGCTATATCAAGCGCACGCCGCTCTCCACCTTCCGCGCCCAGAACCGGGGCGGCAAGGGCCGGTCGGGCATGGCGACGAAGGACGAGGATGCCGTGGCGACGATGTTCGTCACCAGCACCCACACTCCGGTCCTGTTCTTCTCGACTGCGGGCAAGGTCTATCGCCTCAAGGTCTGGCGCCTGCCCGAAGGGGGGCCGACCACGCGTGGCCGCCCCGTGATCAACATGCTTCCGGCGCTCGACAAGGACGAGACCATCGCCACCGTGCTGCCGCTGCCGGAAGACGAGGCGGAATGGGGCAAGCTTTCGGTCGTCTTCGCCACGGCCAAGGGCAATGTCCGCCGCAACTCGATGGATGCCTTCGCCAACATTCCGTCGAACGGCAAGTTCGCGATGAAGTTCGATGAAGACAGCGACGATCGCCTGATCGGCGTCGCCCTGCTCGAAGCAACGGACGACGTGCTGCTCGCTACCCGCGCCGGGAAGGCCATTCGCTTCGCAGGCGACGAAGTCCGAGAATTCACCAGCCGCACCTCCACCGGCGTGCGCGGCATGACGCTTAAGGGCGACGACGAGGTCATCTCGCTGTCGATCCTGCACCGCGTCGGCACCACGCCTGACGAGCGCGAGGACTACGTCCGCTTCGCACCCTGGAAGGGCGAGAAGGAAGGCGAACCGGCCTTGTCGGCCGAGCGCTATGCCGAACTTCAGGCACGCGAACAGTTCATCCTTACCGTCTGCGCCAATGGCTACGGCAAGATGTCCTCGGCCTATGAATACCGCCGCACCGGACGTGGCGGTCAGGGCATCACCAATATCGACAACATTGCCCGCAACGGCCCGGTCGTGGCCAGCTTCCCGGCGACGCAGGCCGACCAGCTCATGCTCGTCACCGATCAGGCCAAGCTGATCCGCCTGCCGCTCGATTCGCTTCGCGTGATCGGTCGCGGCTCGGCGGGCGTGCGCCTGTTCAACGTCTCGGGCGACGAACATGTCGTCAGCGCCGTGCGTCTTGCCGAAGGCGAAGGCGAGGATGCCGAGACGACCGAGCCCAGCAGCGGCGATGAAAGCGCACCCCCCGCCGCACCGGAAGACGGCACCGCCGAATGACTGACCTCCCCCTCCTCGCCTACAAGGTCCTGACCGGCCCGCAGATGGCGCAGCTTGAAGCGGACGGCGTGTTCAAGGGTGCCGCGGTCGATCTGGCGGATGGCTACATCCACCTGTCGACCGAGGCGCAGCTGACCGAAACCGTCGACAAGCACTTCGCAGGGCAGGACGATCTCCACGTCGCCGCCGTCGATCTCGCCGCACTTGGCTCTGCGGTAAATTGGGAGCCGTCGCGCGGCGGCCAGCTTTTCCCGCATATCTACGGCGATCTGCCGTTGAATGCAGTCGTCGCCTATTCTCCGATGGAGCGGGATCAGGACGGAACGGTCAGGTTGCCGATCGCAAGCTGACCGTCTGGGCTAGGGCGGAAACCGCTCTAGTTGCCCGCGTCGATCAAGGCCTGAACTTTCCGATAGAAGCTTTCGCGCGCCTCGGGCTGTGGTCCGGCGCTGGCGCGCGGCCAATCCGAATTGCTGGCAATCACCAGTTTGCGCTTGGGGTCAATGAAGATGCCCTGGCCGAAGATGCCTTGGGCGGCGAAAGTGCCATCGTCATTGGTCCACCACTGGAAGCCATAGCCGCGCCCTGCCCGGCCGATATCCCTCTGCTTGGTCGTCGCCTGTGCGAACCAGTCCGACGGCACGATCTGCCTGCCATCGCGCCCCTTGCCACCGTTCAGCACAAACAGGCCGAACCTTGCGTAATCGCGTGTCGCGGCCTGCAGACAGCAACCACCGATCTCGAGCCCGGTCTTCCCCAACAGCCACGTCGCCTCGGCTTCCATTCCGGCAGGTTGCCAGACCTTCTCCTGCAAATAGGCGGACAATGACTTGCCGGTGGCCGAACTCACAAGCACGCCGATCAGGTTGGTCTCGCCAGTGTTGTAATGCCACACCTCCCCGGGCGGATGGGCGCGCGGCAGCTTGCGCATATAGCTGACGGTGGCATCGAGGCCGTCCTCCGGCTGGGCCCGATTGAACTCGGCAACATCCGACTTCGGGTCTTCGTAATCCTCGTTCCAGCGTACGCCTGATGACATGGTCAGCAGCTGTCGCACGCTCACGTCATCGTAAGCGCTGCCCTTGAGGCCAGGAATATACTGGCTGACCTTGTCGTCCAAGCTCCTGATCGCGCCATCCTGCAAGGCTGCGCCGACAAGGGTCGAGGTGAATGACTTCGCCACCGAAAAGCTGGTCCAACGACCCTTGGCATCGAAGTCCAGACCGTAGCGCTCCAATCGCACTTTGCCATCCTGCACGATCACCAACCCCGCCGTGCGCTGGCTTGCCATGTATTCGTCCAGTCCCGGCACGGTCAGCGGCTTGCCTGCTGGAAGAGGCAAAGGTTCGGCCGCAGGCGCAATCGTGTTGGCCTTGGCCAGAAACGGCAACCTGTCCATCGCCCGGAAAGCCGCATCACGCTGCCCTTCCCGCCAAGACAGCACGTCGGCATTGGTCGGTAGCGCAAGAAGAATTCCCCGCGTTTCCTTGTCAAGCGAGGCAAACCCGGCACCTCCGGCCAGCACGACCGCTCCTAACAAAACCCACCGCTTCCGCATCCACCGCTCCCGTTATTGACACTTGGGACAATAGCGAGCGCTGGCAGGGCGGCAAGTGACGTCAGGCCACCAACCGCACCTGCGATTGGGTGGAACCCGCAATCTTTTCAACGGCGAAGCGGCCGTCCTTCTTGAACACTTGCAGCCAGCTCCTTGATCCGAACGAGGCGGGTTGGAGCTTCGCCTTGCTCAGGACGGTAGCGAGCTCCGGCAATGCCACCCATTCCCGCTGGCTGGCCAACTCGTTCAAAGCTTCCCTGACTTTGGCCCAGTTGGCGGCTTCCGATTTGGACGGCTCTTGCGGGGGCTTGGCTTTGGTCGCAGCTGCCGTTGGTTTCTCGACTTTCTCAGAGGATGTTGCGGCAGCCTTCCTCGTGTTCAGAACGATATGGTATTTCGAGCAACTGTTTCGGAGTTTCAGGTCAGCGGCATCACCGCCGAAACCATGCACTTCGGCGCCCTCCCTGCGCAGAAATTCGACAAGTGGCTGAAAGTCACGGTCATTCGATGCAATGCAGACGCAATCAAACCCCTTGCGCAGGACGATTTCGACTGTCTCGACAGCCAAGGCGATGTCGGTGGTGTTCTTCTTGTTCTTTGAAGGTGTAACCTGTCTCACATCGAGCGGATGGTCTTTGGAATGGTCTATCCATTCGCCATTCGCCCCGTTTGCAAAGTTTCCATAGACACGGCGCAACTGCACGTCCCCCAACGACGTTGCGATCGCTTCAATCTTTGACATCGTGCTTGCGGGCACGTTCTCGCCATCAATCATGATGGCAACACGCTTCTTGTTCTGCACAGTATTCATCAATGTGCTTATTGCGGCAGAAGGCTAACGAAATCCCAATATGTAGTCACTTCGGATTGGAAACGCTTTCCTACAGGGCAGGTTTTTGCCATGGTGCCGACTGTCAGCGAAGCACCTTGAAAGCCCCGGAAATCCGCGCCAAAACTGCGTTCCAACTCCCGTTCCGCAGTTCTCTCTGGACAGTGTAAACCCCGTAAACCCCCATTCAGCATTCCAGGGACAACGATGAACGACCTCACCCATCTCGATTCGAATGGCACCGCTCGCATGGTCGACGTCGGCGGCAAGACCGAGACGCACCGCGTCGCGATTGCGCGTGGTATGATTCGCATGTCTGACGCCACGCTCGAGGCGATCAGGTCCGGCAATGCTCCGAAAGGCGATGTGCTTGGCCCAGCGCGGATTGCCGGGATCATGGCAGCGAAAAGGACCGGCGACCTCATCCCGCTCTGCCATCCGCTGGCGCTCGATGCGGTCAACATCGATTTCGCCTTCATAGCCGACGGCATCGAATGCACCGCCACCGCTTCGTTGACCGGTCGCACGGGCGTAGAGATGGAAGCGGTGACGGCGGTGAGCCTCGCCCTGCTGACGATCTACGACATGGCCAAGGCTCTCGACAAAGGCATGGTGATCGAAAGTGTCCGTCTGATCGAGAAGCGGGGCGGCAAGTCCGGAACCTGGCGCGCTCCGGAATGAAAGCGCCGCCCCTACCCCTTGCCGAAGCGCAGAGCCGGTTGCTCGCGCTCGCGCCTTCGCTGCCCGTCGAGCATCGCTCGGTTGCCGAATGCCTTGGCCATTACCTCGCCGAGGACCTCCTTGCCCGGCGCACGCAGCCAGCGGCAGCCCTTTCGGCGATGGACGGCTATGCCATGCGCAGCGCCGATCTTCCGGGCCCGTGGCGCGTGATCGGTGAAAGCGCGGCCGGCCACCCCTTCGGCGGCGAGGTCGGCCCCGGTGAAGCCACCCGCATCAGCACTGGCGCCATACTGCCCAAAGGCGCGGACATGGTGCTGCTTCAGGAGGACAGCGCGCGCAACGGCAACGAGCTGAGCTTGACCGGCGAGCCACCGCAGCCTGCTTCGCGCCACGTTCGAGCCGCCGGCATGGATTTCAGCTCTCGCGAAACGCTGATCTCTGCGGGTAGCCGCATTAGCCCTGCGCAAATCGCGCTCGCCATCGCCGGTGGCCACAGCCATCTCCCCGTGCGCCGGCGTGTCAGCCTGGCCGTCATCGACAGCGGCGACGAACTGGTTCCTCCCGGCCACCTGCCCGACCTGCACCAGCTTCCCGCCAGCAACGGGCCGATGCTCTGTGCGATGGCCGCCTCCCTGCCGGTCGATATCCGCCATGCCGGTCCTGTGGCGGACGAACTCGCAGAATTGGTCCGCGCGCTGGACGCGGCAAACAGCTCGGACATCATCGTCACAAGCGGCGGGGCGTCAGTCGGGGATCACGATCTCGTTCGCCCGGCGCTCGAGGCCGTTGGCGCCTCGATCGACTTCTGGCGCATCGGCATCAAGCCGGGCAAGCCGCTGCTGGTGGCAACGCGTGGATCCCAGATCATTCTCGGCCTGCCCGGCAATCCCGCCTCGGCCTTCGTCACGGCCTACCTGTTCATGCTCCCCCTGCTGAGAGCGATGCTCGGCGCGAGTGCGCCTCTGCCAAAAGCCATCCCTGCCCGGCTTGCAGAGCCACTGGCGCAGGGCGGGAGCCGAATGGAGTTCCTGCGCGCGATATGGGACGGAGCGTCGGTAAGGCTCGACCCGCTCCAGGATTCCGGAGCGCTCTCTCCACTTTCAAGGGCCAACGCGTTGGCCGTGCGGGAAGCAGGGGCCGAGGCCAAACCGGCCGGAACGGATGTTCCTATCTACCTCCTCGAAAATGGCGGAATTGCTTGACGAGTCGCAACAGGTTGCTTATCCGTTCCGCATTCGTTCGCCGGGATGGAACATTCACTCCCGGTCCATGAAAGACCAGCGGCTTTGCCTCGAAGCCGCGCATTGCGGAGTGGCCGCCGATGTTGACGCGCAAGCAGCACGAACTGCTCACCTTCATTCAGGTCCGGCTTGAAGAGTCGGGCATCTCCCCCTCGTTCGAGGAGATGAAGGAAGCGCTCGATCTGAAGTCCAAGTCGGGCGTCCACCGGCTGATCTCGGCGCTTGAAGAGCGTGGCTTCATCCGCCGCCTCCCCAACCGCGCACGGGCACTCGAAGTCCTCCGCCAGCCAGACAGCGCGGTGGGCAAGCAGAGCGCCGTTCAACAGATTGCCAATGCAGATGGTGGAGCAACGGGCGGAAGCGTCACGGCGCTTCGTCCTGCACCAAAAGCGCCTCCCGTGCCTGTGGCGGCAAACGACGTGATCGAGCTGCCGCTGCACGGCAAGATTGCAGCCGGTGTGCCAATCGAAGCCCTCGAGACGACGGCGACCCTGCCGGTTCCTGCCGCGCTACTGGGCGCAGGAGAGCATTACGCACTCGAAGTGTCCGGTGACTCGATGGTTGAAGCCGGGATCTTCGATGGCGATTACGCGCTTGTCCGCAAGACCGATATGGCGCGCGATGGCGAGATCGTGGTTGCACTTGTGCGCGGGGAAGAGGCCACGCTCAAGTATCTCCATCACGAAAAGGGCATGGTTCGGCTGGATCCCGCCAACGCTGCCTATGATCCTCAGTTCTATCGCCCCGACGAGGTGACCGTGCAGGGCAAGCTTGCAGGCTTGTTGCGGCGCTACCACTGACGTTTGTTGCAACATAGCGCCCGGCCTTCGGGCGTGCCTGATGACAAAGGCCGCTGCGCAGGAAATGCGCGGCGGCTTTTTTTGCATCAGCATGTTATGGCAAATATCAATCGATTCGGTTGAGATTCTTCTGGATGTGATCCAGTGTGAAGGATAGTATCCACTGTTACCGAATGCCCCGCCATGGGGCGCCCCTTTCCGGGACGGCCCGCCAGAACATGGGGCGTCGGCAACGGAAGAGATGTTGCCAATGGCTTATGCAATCGAGAATACGAGACGCAGGCAGACACAGACCTTCATCGCGGTCGGGCTGCTTCATGGAGTGGCGATCTGGGCGATCGCTTCAGGGTTCGCCAACAGCATGGTCACGATCCTGACGGACCGACTTCCTGCCAAGCAGTGGGAGGACGAGGAGGTGAAGGTAACGCCTGTCGTGCCGCCGCCGGACGTGAAACCTTCCCCACAGCCTGACAGCCGCTCGCTGGTGGCCCCCCGCCCCGACATCGCGATTACGCCGGTGGATCCTTCAAGCACAGTCCGGGATATCGAGGTCATCCCGATCACACCAGTCGACCCTACCCCCAACATTCTGCCGGAGCCCCGCCCCTCTCCCTCGCCGAGCTTTGCCGTGCGCACATTATCGCCGAAGGGATCGCCGGGCTCATGGATCTCGGACCGCGACTATCCCTCGGCCGCAATCAGAGAGGAAAGAGAAGGGCTAACCCGGTTTCGCCTCTCGATAGGCGTGGATGGCCGCGTCACGGGATGCGAGATTACCGGATCGAGCGGGTCTCCTGACCTTGATGCAGCGACATGCACGAAAGTCAGCGCGCGGGCGCGGTTCATTCCTGCACTTGGCAGCGACGGCATGCCGACTGCGGGGAGCTACGTCGGTTCGGTGCGCTGGGCCCTTCCCTGATGAATTGAGCCGGGCGAACATCAGGTTCGCCCGGCAAGTTCGGCGGAAAGGAGCGCTGCTTCGAGATTATCGCCCGCCGGACAAGGGAATGGACCGCCCTGGGTCGCATTCATCGCTTGGAAGCCACTGGCACCGTTACCGGCACGGTTGCATCTGGCGTTTTGGCTCCGGCGTCGTGGAGGTGCGTTTGGCTGAGCGTCGGGCGGGGTTCGGGCCAGCGATACCAACCGTGCTGGCCCTGCGTTTCTGCTACGGTGCGAATCCGGCCAGAGGCAAGATGGATGGATATGCCTCCCGTATTGGCGAGATAGGATCGGTCTGCCTTAAGCATGCGGGGGCGGCACGATGCCGGAAGGCGTCGATCGGCGATGACGATGTCTGCCCGCTCGCAGGCCGCCACAAGCGCCATGTCGTCAATGTAGTTTCGGCTGCGGGCCATCAGGAGCGTAAAACGCCGTTCGTTTCTGAGAACGACTGCAACGCAGAAGTCTTCATTGCAGCGAGCACCCGGCCATTCATCGAGGTGACGAAGGCTGCCTTCCATTCCGGCAAGTTCGAGCAAGTTGTCCCGCATGTAATCGCCCCTTCCCATGCGCAGGACGATCAGGTCCGATCCTTCGCCGGCTATGCCGACATGATGGCCATCACCGGTGACAAGCACATCGGGCCGCGGCGTCAGGACCATGGCGGTGATGGCAAGACCGGCGGGTATGGTGCCAAGAAGGCGCACCTTGCCCACCCAGAGTGCCAGCCACAACATGCCGACGAGGAACAGCGCGTAGCTCCATGTTTCGAAGGGCGGCATTGCAGTTACTGAGCCGGGTTGTGATGCCACGAAGTGTGCCAGCGCCAGCAGCAGATCGAGGGACTTGCCAACCAGCCACCAAACCGGTGCGCCAAGGCCTGCGAGATCAAACACCAGGGCCAAGCCGATCAGCGGCATGGTCACGAAAGTAGTCAGCGGAATGGCAATGACGTTTGCCAGCGAGCCATAAACGCCAGCGCGATGAAAATGGAACAGGCCGATTGGCATCAGTGCGAGTTCAATGACCATGCCGGTGGCCAGCAACATTACGAAGCTTCGCCCAGCCCGGACCAGGGGCCCATGGTGTTCACCGGTGAGGAACGAGCGGACCGGGCCCGCCGAGTGAAAGGCGATGATCGCAATCACGGCCGCGAAACTCATCTGGAAGCTGGGGCCAAGGACGGCATCGGGCCAGAACAGCATGACGACAAAGCCGCCAACCGCGACCATTCGCATCGATAGTGGATCGCGTCCCAAGGCCAGCGCACCAAGGACAAGCAATGCCCCGATGCACGACCGGATGGTGGGCACTTCCGCTCCGGTCAGCAAGGTATAGCCAAATCCTGCCAGGGCGCCTGCCAACGCAGCTGCAAGAGGCACGCGGATCCTGAGCGCAACCCAGGGAAAGAGCGCGAGCAAGCGCGCAACCAGCCAATAGACGGCCCCCACCAGCGCGCTGACATGCAAGCCGCTGATCGACAGGAGGTGGGTCAGTCCCGCATCGCGCATGGCGTCTTCATCGCTGGCAGCAATCGCCCCGCGATCCCCGCTGGCAAATGCGGCCGCAATTGTCCCCGCCGATCCGGTCAACCGTGAGCGGACATGCTCGGCCAGCGACTTCTGCAAGCTGCGAAGCGTGGTATCACGATCTGATCTTCCGACCACTCGCACATCGCCCAGCACCGTTCCCGTCGCTGCAAGGCCATCGAACCAGGCCCTGCGAGCAAAATCGTACGCGCCCGGAAGCATGGGAGCGGCTGGCGGCATCAGCCGCGCACGCAGGACGATCCGGGCACCCTCAGCCACATCGCCCGGATCCTTGTCGTAAGGCAGGTTGACCCGCACGCGGACAGGATCGGCCAGGCCATCCAGCATCACCCGCAATACGAGGCGCGCGCGCGCCTTTGCCGGCTCCTCCCGTCGTTCAAGAACTTCTCCGGAAAGACCCGAAACCTGCGGTCTCGCTATGCCCGGTTGCCCCACCAGCGCGGAGCGCGTCCAGATGGTGACCTCGCCGGCAGCCACCATGATCGCCAGTCCTGCCACGGCGAGGCGCAGGTGAGGCCGCTTCTCGGCATTGATCGCCAGCAGGGCAAGGATGGCGATGGCCCCAAGCGCCAACAGTGCGGCAATCCAGTCGGAGCGGGAGGGAAGCGCTACCCACAGCACGATGCCTGCGGCAAAGGCCACCACCAGCCAGAGCCCGCGTTCGAACGGGTGTGCATCCAGGAAGCGTTCTGCAGCGTCGATCCGACCATCAAGCATGCTGGACAATCGCGCGCGGATGTCCCAATGCCGCGCGCGTTCGCCCGGTTCAGGGACCGGTTCGGCGGCGGGGTAGTCTGCCGCTGGCCGATCTGCAGCCGGAGACGCCATGACATTCAAAGCAAAGGAAAGCGCGGCCGATGGCAAGCGCCACTGACACCGTTTCTGCAGGATCGCCCGGCAATGCCCCGGTCGTCACCCGTTTCGCCCCTTCGCCCACTGGCTTCCTGCACATTGGCGGCGCGCGTACGGCGCTGTTCAACTGGCTCTATGCTCGCCACAACGGCGGCAAGTACCTGCTGCGCATCGAGGATACCGATCGTGCTCGCTCGACCGATGCGGCCATCGAAGCGATCTTCGACGGGCTGAACTGGCTGGGTCTGGGCGGAGACGAGGAGCCTGTGTTCCAGTTCGCCCGCTCGGAACGGCACGCTCAGGTCGCGCACCAGATGCTGGAGGCCGGACACGCCTATCGCTGCTACCTGACGCAGGAAGAGCTCGCCGCTCGTCGCGAGAAAGCCCAGGCCGAGCGCCGCCCCTTCCGCATCGATAGCGAGTGGCGCGATGCGACGCCTGATCAGTGGCCGGCCGACCAGTCCTACGTGGTGCGCATGAAGGCGCCGCGGGAAGGCGAAACGACGATTCCCGATCGCGTTCAAGGTTTTATCACGGTCCAGAACAGCGAGCTTGACGACTTCATCGTGCTGCGTTCGGACGGCACGCCGACATACATGCTCGCTGTCGTGGTCGACGATCATGACATGGGCGTCACCCATGTGATCCGCGGCGACGATCACATCAACAATGCGTTCCGTCAGCTGGTGATCGTCCGTGCGATGAACGAGATCGAAGGTGGTTGGCCCGATCCGATCTACGCGCACATCCCGCTGATCCACGGTGCTGATGGCGCCAAGCTCTCAAAGCGTCACGGTGCGCTGGGCGTCGACGCCTATCGCGACGAGATGGGGCTGCTGCCCGAAGCGGTGTTCAACTACCTGCTGCGCCTCGGCTGGGGCCATGGTGACGAGGAAATCATCAGCCGCGATCAGGCGGTTGAATGGTTCGATATCGCCAACGTCAACAAGGGCGCATCGCGCTTTGATCTCAAGAAGCTGCTGAACCTCAATGGCCACTACATTCGCGAGGCTGATGATGCCCGGCTTGCCGGGCTGGTCGCCCCGCGTCTGGCTGTGCTGGAGCCTGGCTTCGACGCCAAAGCGGGCATGGATCTGCTGACCAGAGCGATGCCGGTGCTGAAGGTGCGCGCTGCCGATCTCAACGAACTGGCGACCTCGTCGGTGTTCCTGTTCGCGCAGCGCCCCCTGCCCATGGCGGAAAAGGCGGCCGCACTGCTGACCGACGATTCGCGCGCGATACTGGCCAAAGTGGTGGCTGCGCTCGAGGCGGAAAACGGCTGGACAATCGAAGGGCTGGAGGCCACTTTGAAACAAATAGCCGAGGAGCTTGGGATAGGCTTGGGCAAAATTGCCCAACCGTTGCGCGCGAGCCTGACGGGACAGACTACCTCGCCGGGAATATTCGACGTATTGGCACTGCTCGGCAAGGACGAGTCGCTGGCGCGCATCCGCGATCAGTTGGCTTGAACCCGGGCATAAACTGTAAAGACAGAAGAAACAGGAGGGCTTAGGCGTGAGCGAAAACCAGGCTTCTTTGACCGCTGGCGGCAACAGCGTGGACATGCCGATCAAGAGCGGCACCATCGGGCCGGACGTCATCGACATCCGCAAGCTCTATGGCCAGACGGGCATGTTCACCTATGACCCGGGCTTCACTTCGACGGCAAGCTGCGACAGCGCACTGACCTACATCGACGGTGATGAGGGCGTGCTTCTGCACCGCGGTTACCCGATCGGCCAGTTGGCCGAGCATTCGTCGTTCATGGAAGTGAGCTACCTGCTGCTTAACGGCGAACTGCCGAGCCAGCAGGAACTTGCGGACTTCAGCCGCACGATCACCCGCCACACGATGCTGCACGAGCAGCTTGCCACGTTCTATCGCGGCTTCCGTCGCGATGCGCACCCGATGGCGATCATGTGCGGCGTCGTCGGCGCGCTCTCGGCGTTCTACCACGACAGCACCGACATTGCTGACCCGACGCATCGCAAGATCAGCTCGCACCGCCTGATCGCCAAGATGCCGACGATCGCGGCGATGGCCTACAAGTATTCGGTTGGCCAGCCCTTCGTCTATCCGGACAACAAGCTGTCCTATACCGGCAACTTCCTGAAGATGACTTTCGGCGTTCCGGCCGAAGAGTACGAAGTGATCCCTGCTGTCGAGAAGGCAATGGATCGCATCTTCATCCTTCATGCCGATCACGAGCAGAACGCTTCGACCTCGACCGTCCGTCTGGCCGGTTCCTCGGGCGCCAATCCGTTTGCCTGCATCGCGGCAGGCATCGCCTGTCTGTGGGGCCCGGCGCACGGCGGCGCGAACGAAGCCGCGCTCAACATGCTCAAGGAGATCGGGACCCCCGATCGCATCCAGCACTACATCGACCGCGCCAAGGACAAGAACGATCCGTTCCGCCTGATGGGCTTCGGTCACCGCGTCTACAAGAACTACGATCCGCGCGCGACCGTCATGCAGCAGACCGTGCGCGAAGTGTTCGACGCGCTGAAGGTCAACGATCCGCTGTTCGAGACCGCCCTGCGCCTCGAGGAAATCGCGCTCAGCGATCCGTACTTCGCGGAGAAGAAGCTGTTCCCGAACGTGGACTTCTACTCGGGCATCATCCTTTCGGCGATTGGCTTCCCGACGACGATGTTCACGGTGCTCTTCGCCCTCGCCCGTACCGTGGGCTGGGTCGCACAGTGGAACGAAATGATCAGCGATCCTGGCCAGAAGATCGGACGTCCGCGCCAGCTCTACACCGGCCCGACGCAGCGCGACTACGTGCCGCTGAGCGAACGCTGAGGCGTGAGAGGCGCGGCCGCACTTTTCGTGCCGGTTTCTCGAGAGAAACCGGATGGCCGCGCCGGCTCTACACCGGCCCGACGCAGCGCGACTGCGTGCCGCTGAGCGAACGCTGATCGATTGAGAAACAGGAAAGGGCGACGATGGCGACAGTTCTCAGGATTTTCGGCATCGTCGCCCTTCTCATGGGCGGCTTGTGGATCGGACAGGGGCTGGGCCTGATCATGTGGCCGGCATCGAGCTTCATGCTCGCCCAGACACAATGGGCCTATATCGGCGCAGGCTTGATGCTGATCGGCGCGCTTGCAATCTGGCGCGCATCGCGGCGTGGCTGAGCGTCAGCCCGCTGCGGTTGCCTGCGCGGCAGTGTCAGCCGGCAACAACAGCACGAATTTCGCGCCGCCATCTGGCGCCTGCTGGACAGTGAGATCGCCTCCCATCGCGCGTGCCAGTCTGCGCGAGATATAGAGGCCCAGTCCGCTGCCGCCATCGCCACTGCGACCAAGGCGCTCAAATTTCTCGAAAACCTTTTCGGCGTGCTCCTGAGCAATGCCCTGCCCCTGGTCCAGTACGGTGATCCAGGCGAACTCCCCATCGATGCCGCAATCGACCTCGACCCGGGTATGTTCAGGCGAGTACCTCACGGCGTTGCCGATGAGGTTGAGGAGAATTTGCAGCACGCGGCGGAATTCCGCGATGGCTGGCGCTGCCACATCGGGCGCGGGGAGTACGAACGCAATGCCCCGTTCCTGCGCCCGCACGCCGAGGATGCCTGCTGCGCGCCGTGCACAATCTACAAGATCGATGTGATCGGGAGCAGGTGCAAAGCCTTCATCTTCCACCGTCTCAAGGTCGGCAAGGTCTTCGACCAGAGACAGCAGGTGCCGCCCCGCCTCTGCAATATCGCCGGCGTACCCTACGTACTGTTCTGCCAATGGACCGGCGAGGCGTGTCCGGATGGTTTCGGCATTGGCCACGATCCGGTTGATTGGCAAACGCAGTGCCGGCGCCAGCTTGCGCCCCAGCAATCCCTTCCAGTCTGGCTGTGGGAGGGGTTCCGGCGCAGCAGCGACAGCCTTGGCCGGGACATTGATCAACACAGTCTCTGCTACGAGGAGCAGTTCGAACCCCCCGGCACGCAACGGAAGAATGCGCGTCTTCCACACACGGGACGAGCCGGGTACGGCCACCCGGGCTTCGTCAAGCAATCGCCAGTGCAGCGGTTGGCGGTGTGCATTGCCTTCAAGCGTTACGAAATCGGTCCAGTATTTGCCAAAGCCTTGCTGCAGGCCCGATGCGAGGTCGGCAAGATCGCCCGCCGTTACAGAACCCGATACGATGCGCTGCTCAGCGTCCAGAACAATGTGCGCCTCGGCCAATTGGCGGACCAGTGCTTCATCGGCGGATGCGGCTTCATCGCCCTGCCAGGCGTCCGAGGCGACCTTCCAGTCGCTGATCTCGATTCTTGTGCCCGCCCCATCGGGGATGGCGCGCGCCGAAAACGAAAGCGGTTGCCCTTCGTCCGTCACAGTCATGGCGGCACCCAGGGTCGCTCCCGCCATTCGCGCACGACGAACCAGCGACAGGAGTCCGGGCAGCGCAATCACTCCGGGGTACCCCCCGCCCAGCCGAACCTGCAGCGCCGCAAGGATCTCGTCGGACTCGACCAGACGGTCCGCACTGTCGCAGCGGGCGCTGATTAGACCTGCGGTGGTCACGGGGACACCTTCATCTGCTGATCGCTATCCGAACGCTTCGCGACGCATCAGGGAAGACGCCAGCATCGCCGCAGCTGCATCAGGTACGATCTGATCGATGCCATCGGGCAAGCTGGTCTGCGGATGAAGCGCGGCGAAAGTGGTCACCAGATTCGTGCGGTCAGCTCCTGCAGCCGACAGTGCGAGAGCCATTCGCGCCATCTGACTTTCGGTCGTGCACATGATCGCCATCTCGCGCGACATGCCCGCTCCCGATGCAAGGGTCGATAGAAAGAGCGCAATGCCCGCAGTATCAATTTTCAGACCGCAGCCTGAATCTCCGGCCAATTGGCCAATGACGTGATCGAGAAGTTCAAGACGCGATGCCGCAGTCATCCGTTGCTGGCGCAGCGTGCTTTCTGCCGCCCCGGCAGCAGCCAGTCCGGATGGGTCCTCGGCAACATAGGCCTGCATCGTCATCAATGCGATATGATGAAGGTCGCCCGGAAGTTCCGAAAGCGGAATCTGCATGCGTCGCATCAATTGCCCGAATCGCGCCTGCGCCGCGAGCAGGTTCATTCCGCGCGCGGCAAGATCGGGATCGCGCGAAGCGATGATGTCTTGAAGCAGGGGGGTAAGCACAGGATCCAGTCCGAGCCTGCCCTGCACCTTCTCGGTGAGTTGCCACTCCACGGCCAGCATGTGCAGATGATTCAACAGGGCCTGGTTGCCGGCGAGCATATCCGCCAGGCCATCGCTCGCCTCCCGCGCCCAAGCGGCAGAATTGTCATGACCCGCAGCCTGGCCGACCGCTTGCACAAGCTGCCGGGCAAGATCGGACAGCATGCCCCGGACCCGGGCAATGATCTCGTCGCTGAAGATCGAGTTATCGTCGTTCCGGAGAAGATGCTGAAGGATCGGCCCCATGTGAATCATGACCTGATCGGCATGAGCGAGGTCATCGCGCAGAAGCGCCTCTATCGCGCCGGGATCGGGGGTGAAAGGTACGGTCAGTGCCATAAGTTGCTCTTACGGCCGACTGGTTAACTGCGAGTTAGGCGATCTCTCGGTTGCTGGCGATCTTCCGAGCTGAAGCAACAGTAGGCAGGTGCCGAGGAGCGCCAGAACGGCAAGTCCGATCGTCGCATCGAATGGCAGCGCCACGCTGACGATGGCGAGCAACAAGCCAAACACCAATCGATCTTCCAGCCAGGCGGAACGGGGGAAACGCGGCAAGGCAAGGCGCACAAGGCGCGCTCCGCCGACAAGCAGGATCGGGGTGAACCAGTTGAGTCCAAATGGAATCGCGCTGGTGTAGGGCAACTCGCTGCGCCACGCGGCCAACGTCACCAGTCCAGCGTCGACAATGAGATGGAACAGGGCCACGGCCTTGCGTTCAAGACCCGACGCCAGGAGCGAATCACGCTCCACCTGCCCCATGAGGCTGGCCACGCGCTCCACCAGCCAGGATAACCCGACAAGCAGGAACCCGGTGGCGGCGTTGCCAAGCCAGCCAAGGCCCAGACCGAGCAGCCCCAGTATCCCGGCAGCAAGTCCGATCAACGCAGGCCGGGTTCCTGCATGAAGCATGGCTGGACCGAACCTGCGGACGAAGGCCATGGCCAGCAGCACCCCCGGAGACCCCTCCGCCGCGTCACCGGTAGCCGTATGCAGCCGCAGCCACTGGCGTTCTGCGGCATGGGCTTCTGGCTCGCTGCGGACCATGGTCCAGCGGCCATCTCCCAGCATGGCGGCAGATACACCGCGCAAAGGCAAGCGGGCCTGAACGGCGAGGCGCAGCAGCGCCGATTGCGCGTTCCATTCGGGCGGCAGGTCCGCGAGGCCTGCAGCGATCCGTCCCGGAAAGCGCATTGCTCCGGCAAATGCGTGGTTGATGTCGATGCGCTCGAACCCGAGCGGCAAGGCGCTTTCCGCTGGAAGGGTGAGGACACCCGGCCCTGCCTCGATCAGATCCCGAAACACATCGGGCATGGCGATCAATCCATCACCCACGACGATCACGTCGTCTTCGGGCGCGAGCAATGGCACGAGTGCGCGTGCGGTCGCTACGACATGAAACTGCGCTCCGCCTGCCTCGACAACATGCTGAAGCGCAACCAGCTCGCCACTGATCCCCTCGGCCATGACCACAAGGCGTTTGGCGCCCAGCGAGAGGGCCAGTCCGATCTGGTGGCGTAATAGCGAGCGTCCGCCTATTGGCAGATACCCGCGCAGCCCCGAAGGCGTCGTCGCCGACGCACCCGCAGCCTGCGCCGGATGGGAAGTTTCAATCAGGGAAAGAACCGCGACCCGCAACAATTGCCTCCTGTCGCACCATCGTAGGGACTGGCGACGGTCGTGCCAAGGCGGACCGCGGTCGTATCGGGGATTAAGGTTCTATCGCCAAGTCGGCCAGCATCTGGCGAAGGCGACGAAGAATCGCCGGATCGCCGGGGGCACCGTCCAGCGCCTCCTCCGCAAGGTCGATCAGGCCTTCGGCGTGGAAGCTTGCCGCAAGGCCTTTCAAACGCAAGGCAGCAACGTGCCAGTTGCCATCGCAGCGGGCCCGACCAAGTAGATCTACCTGCCGCTCGGCACTTTCGATGAATGCCGCGCGCAGTTCGCGCACGAGTTCGGGATCGTGCCCGGCAGCAGCGGCGAGGTTTGCGTCAAGGGAGGCGCCTTCGTAGGCCATGTGAAAGCGCTACGGGCCGAAGCGTTAAGGCGGGGTTTATGGATGGGTCGAAATCGTGATATGACAGCGTCATGAACGGGGGAAGACGGATCATTCCGATCGATGGCGTCAATGAGGACGCCGGTGAGGCAACCATGGCCGGGCCAACTGCGCCCGACGATCCCGGTCTGGCATATGTGCCTCCAGCTTTCCTTGAAAAAGCGTCTGCAAGCGATTGGGATAGCTCTGAAATGCCTCCGCCTGACAAGGCTTGGCCGGTGCTCCTGCTGGCCGGTGGGGTGATCGCGGGTTGGACGGCTTTCTTCGTATGGGCCGTGATCCTTGCGCAGCCGGCACCCGCGTCCGCACAGCAATGGGCATGGTGGTCAACGCAATGGAGCGTGCCTGTCCTGCTTGTGCTCGTCCTGCTCCTGGTGGTCATGCGTACAAGCCGGCGGGAAGCGGCCCGCTTCGCCGATGCGGCGCGTCTGCTTTCGAACGAATCGGCCGACCTTGAAAGGCGCCTCGTCTCGATCAACACCGAACTCGCGCTGGCCCGCGACTTCATGGCCGCGCAAGGCCGCGACCTCGATTCGCTGGGACGGATTGCGGTCGATCGCCTTTCGGGCAGCGCCTCACAGCTTGATGGGCTGATCAGCAGGAACGGTACGCAGATCGACAGGATCGCCGAAGTTTCAGCAGCCGCTCTCGACAACATGGAGAAGCTGCGTGGACAGCTGCCGGTCATTGCCAATGCCGCCAAGGACGTAACCAACAACATCGGCAATGCCGGACGTACCGCGCATCTGCAGCTTGAAGAACTGGTCTCGGGCTTTCAGCGCCTCAACGAGTTCGGCCTTGCGAGCGAACGGCAGGTCATGTCGTTTCGCGACCGGGTCGACATTGCTCTTGAAGGCTTTGCCAAGGCTTCCGAAGACCTCGGCCTTCTTGCCGAGAATCGCTTCGACGCGCTGACGCAGCGCAGCGCCGATCAGGCAGCCCTGGCAGCCGATGCGGAGCAGGCTGCCCTTGCGGCTTGGCGGGAGCGCAGCGATGCGCATTCGGCATCCCTCAAGGAAACTCTCGCCCAACTCGGCGAGGCGCACGAGGGACTCATCGCGGACTCGGCCGGACGTCTGGCACGCTTCGAGGAGGCCGCGCGTTCGCTCACCGCAATGCTCGAAATCCAAGGCCGCGACCTTGACGAACAGCTGGCGCGCAGGCGGGCATCTGCCGAAGCTGGCGCTGCGGAACAACGCGTGGCTCTCGAAAAACGTCTGGCGGAAATTGACGAAGCCGTTGCCGAGCGCCGCTCTGCGATGGAGCGAGCCGCCGCTTCTGCTGCCGAAGCTTTGGCGTCCAAGCTGGCCGAGCTTGACCAAGCGATCGAGGCACAGCGCAGGACCCAACTTGTCGAGGCGGAGAATCTCGCCTCCAGATGCGAGGAAATCGGAAGCAAGGTCAGTGCTTTCTCCGAAGTACTTCGCAACTCTGGTGAACAAGGCGCGCAGACAGCATCCCAGGTCGACCAAGCAATGGCCGACCTTAATGCGCGGTTGGGTGAAATGCGCCACGCGCTTTCGGGCACGGACCTGCAGATCGGTGAATTGACCGACTCCGCCGTAAGGCTTCTCGAACTGATCCAAGCCGGTGGCGACCACACGCGCACCCAGATTCCGGAAGCCCTGCGCAGCACCGAGGCCGGGCTCAAGGGTCTGGAGGACCGCGTGTTCACTTTGCGCGATACCTTGCGCGAGGCAGGCGACGGTGGGCGCAGCCTGGCCGAAACCGTTGGGTCTGCTCGCAATGAAGTTTCCAGCACGATCAAGGAATTGCAGAAGGCGCAGAAGACACTGTCCGAGCAAACGGCCGAGCGCGAGAAGCAACTCGATGCGTTGCGAGAGGTGCTGGCAGGGGTGCGCGCGGAAAGCGATGCGCTTTCGCGTGACATCGAGAGCCGGCTTTCGGGAGCAATTGGCAGCTTGAACGAGGCTGCGGCCAAGGCTGGCGAAGACCTGCGCGCCAGCACTGCGGGTGAAATCGAAGGCTTGGCCGAAAGGCTTGGCGAACAGAGCAGCGCTGCCATTGCGCGCGTGCTTCAGGGGCGCGCGGCCGAACTTGTCGGTCGCCTGGAGGAAGCCATCGATGCTGCCGCGGCAGCAAGTCGCGACACCGCAATCCAGATGCGTGACCAGTTGGCCAAGGTTGATGAACTGGCCGGCAATCTGGAGGCGCGGGTCGATCGGGTTCGCGAAAAGGCAGAGG
The DNA here is from genome assembly GCF_000807925.1 of Novosphingobium subterraneum. Classification (GTDB taxonomy): domain Bacteria; phylum Pseudomonadota; class Alphaproteobacteria; order Sphingomonadales; family Sphingomonadaceae; genus Novosphingobium; species Novosphingobium subterraneum. The sequence goes on from NZ_JRVC01000002.1 coordinate 37,124, forward strand.
AAAAGGTCGATAACGACTTTGCCCGTCGTGCCGCCTTGATCACGGAATCGCTGAATTCGTCAGCCATCGACATCGCCAAGGCGCTTTCGACGGATGTCTCGGAAACCGCTTGGGCATCGTACCTGCGCGGGGACCGCGGCATCTTTACGCGCCGCGCCGTTTCGCTGCTGGAGAGTGCCGAAGCAAAGGCGGTTCAGGCGCATTATGAAGCCGAAAGCGAATTCCGCGAACACGTGAACCGCTACATACACGACTTCGAATCCATGTTGCGCCAGTTGCTTTCCACGCGTGACGGTAACGCTCTGGGCGTTACGTTGCTCTCGTCCGACATGGGCAAGCTCTATGTCGCACTGGCGCAGGGGATTGAGCGCCTGCGTACCTGAGTTTGCGCCTCTAATGAAAATCGCGTGACTTGGGGATGATCCTCACGTCACGCGGGTGCGTGCGGGCACCGGGTCCGGCTCTTTCAGGGATCGGCCTGTTGCACTCGTCCGCGCGCGCAATCGGCGGCAGCAGCCTGTCGGCATCTGACAGCGCATCTAGGCTGGCGCTGGCGTCGGTCAAGTTCATGGCGATGACATGGATGACCTCGTCGTCGTACTCCACCCGCCCACGCACTTCCATCAGCCGTGCGCCCATGATGACCTTGCGCTGCTTCTCCATAAGGTCAGGCCAGATCACCAGATTGACCACGCCGGTCTCGTCCTCGAGCGTGATGAAGCAGACGCCCTTGGCGCTGCCGGGGCGCTGGCGCACCAGAACTACGCCGGCCACCAGCACCGTGGCGCGATACTTGTGGCTCCTGAGGTCTGCCGCCCGCACGAAGCCACGCTCGCCCAGCATCGGTCTCAGGAAAGCCAGTGGGTGCGCCTTCAGCGACAGGCGATGCGTCTGGTAATCAGCCACGACCTCTTCCGACAGCGGCATCATCGGCAGCACGGCGCGGGTACGCTCCTCGCCTTCCGAACGTGACGTCATGGCGGCAAACAGCGGCAGTTCCTTGGGCGCGACAAGGCTGCGGGCATCCCACAGCGCCTGCCTGCGCGACAGGCCAAGCGAGCCCAGCGCATCGGCTGCGGCAAGCCGCTCAACCACTGCCGGAGACAGCCCGGCCCGTTCCTTGAGGCTGGCCGCATCGGTGAAGGCCCCGCCCGCGCCCCTCGCCGCGACGAGCATGGCAGCCGCATGTTCGGGAAAGCCATCGATCTGCCTGAAGCCAAGGCGGAGCGCGCCTCCCCCCTGCTCCAGCGTACAGTCCCAGTCCGAGTGGTTCACATCGACCGGCAGCACCGGCACGCCATGCCGGGCCGCATCGCCCACGATCTGTGCGGGCGCGTAGAAACCCATCGGCTGCGAATTGAGCAGGGCACAGGCAAAGGCCGCCGGATAGTGGCACTTGAACCATGATGAAACGTAGACGAGGTGGGCGAAGCTGGCGGCGTGGCTTTCGGGAAAGCCGTACTCGCCGAAGCCCTTGATCTGGTTGAAACAGCGTTCGGCAAAATCGGGATCATAGCCGCGCTCAACCATGCGGCCGACCATCATGTCTTCAAGTTCGTGCACCATCCCTCGCGAACGGAAGGTGGCCATGGCCTTGCGCAGGCGATTGGCTTCAAGGCTCGAGAACTTCGCTGCATCGAGCGCAATCTTCATGGCCTGCTCCTGGAAGATCGGGACGCCTAGGGTGCGGTTGAGAATCGAACTCAGTTCATCTGCAGGGCCATGTTCTGGGCCGGGCGCAGGTATCTCCACCTTCTCCTCGCCCCGCCTGCGCTTGAGATAGGGGTGGACCATGTCGCCCTGGATCGGCCCCGGGCGGACAATGGCAACCTGGATCACGAGATCGTAGAACTGCCGCGGCCGCAAGCGCGGCAGCATGTTCATCTGCGCACGGCTTTCCACCTGGAACACGCCAAGGGAATCCCCCTTGCACAACATGTCGTAGACCGCCGGATCTTCGCGCGGGACTGTGGCCAGCGTCAGATCACGGCCGTGGTGCGCACCCAGCAGATCAAGGCACTTGCGAATGCAGGTGAGCATGCCGAGCGCGAGCACATCGACCTTGAGGATGCCAAGCGCGTCGATGTCATCCTTGTCCCATTCGATGAAGCTGCGATCGGCCATCGCGCCATTGCCGATCGGCACTGTTTCCGTCAGTGGCCCTTGTGTCAGGATGAAGCCGCCAACATGCTGGGAAAGATGGCGCGGCATTCCAATCATTTGCTGGGCTATGCTGATCACGCGCCTGAGGTAGGGATCGGTGCCGTCCAACCCGCTTTCGTTGACGTTCTTCTCGCCCACTTCGGTACCCCAGCTGCCCCAGACAGTGCGAGCGAGCGCGCCGGTCACGTCTTCGGAAAGGCCCATGGCCTTGCCCACCTCGCGGATCGCCATGCGCGGCCGGTAGTGAATGACCGTGGCGCAGAGGCCTGCTCGGGTGCGACCGAAACGGCGGTAGATATACTGGATGACCTCTTCGCGTCGCTCATGCTCGAAATCGACGTCGATATCAGGCGGCTCCTTGCGCTCTTCGGAGATGAAGCGATCGAACAGCAACGCATGCTTGGCGGGATCAACGGCAGTGATGCCGAGGCAGTAACAGACCGCGGAATTGGCAGCTGAACCACGCCCTTGGCACAGGATGGGTGGATCGCAATTACGGGCAAAATCAACAATATCCTTGATGGTCAGAAAGTAGGTTGCGAGGTTCAGCTTGCCGATGAGGTCAAGTTCGCGACGCAAGGTTTCACCCACGCCATCGGGCACGCCTTCGGGATAGCGTCCGCGTGCCCCTTCCCAGGTTTGCATCTCCAGCCAGGATTGCGGATCGTGGCCCTCCGGGCAGATCTCCTCGGGGTATTCGTAGCGCAACTCCCTGAGATTGAACCGGCAGGAGTCCGCCAGATTGCGCGTCGCTGCGATCGCATCGGGCCAGCGTTCGAACAGGCGCACCATATCCTGCGGAGATTTCAGGTGCCGTTCGGCATTGGGTTGGAGCAAGTGCCCGGCCTTGGCAACGGTGGTCTTGTGGCGAATTGCCGTCATCACGTCTTGAAGCGGACGGCGGTTTGGTGTCGCGTAGAGCACTTCGTTGGTAGCCAGCAGGCCGAGGCCATTGCTCCGTGCCAGACCGTTCAACCTTTCGATCCGGGCGATGTCGTCGCCGACGTAAAGGTAGCTTGCAGCCAGATGGCGCATGGTCGGCAAGCTGTGGACAAGCCGGGGGAGAAAATCGGGAAAAGGCAGGGAAAGGCTGTTCCTGACCTGTGGAAGAGCTGGGGACTCTGCTCCCGGAAAAGCATAGACATTGCTTTCGCTTTCCACCGTAAACATCTGATCCAGATCAGCAGGCGGCACGAGGATCAGGTGGATGCCCTCGGCATGGGCTGCCAGCATGGGCAGATCGATCTCGCAGGTGCCTTTCGCCTGCCACTCTCCGGTGAGCGTGCGCATTCGCCCTTCGGAGATGAGCCGACACAGCCGGCCGTACGCGGCGCGGTCCTGCGGATAGGCCAGAAAGACAAGGTCTTCGACGGTTTCGATCCGGCAACCGATAACCGGACGTAGCCGCGCAGCCTCGGCCTCGGTATGCAGGCGCACCACGCCAGCCATGGTATTGGCGTCGGCAATGCCAAGAGCATCGTATCCCAAGGCACGTGCCGTGGTGACGAGATCGATCGCGTCCGACGCGCCACGCAGGAACGAAAAGCAGGTCGCCAGGCCCAGTTCCACGAACGGTGCCGGCGGCAGGTCGCCCTCGTCCACCGGTTCGACATGGCGGCGGCGCGGTGTCAGCGGCTGTTCGGGCATGATTTATGCCGATAGTTCCGAAAGCCTCTGCGCTACCTTGCGCAAGTCTTTGGCAAACTTTGCCTCTTCCTCGGCACGACCGTGATCGTGCAGACGCAGCAGATAGCTGGGGTGCGTGGTGATCCACAGCTCGCTGCCATCTGCCAGCGCCTGAGGTTCGCCTCGCACTTTTTGCACGCTGACTGTTTTGCCGAGAAGGCTGCGTGCCGCGCTTGCGCCCAAGGCGAGAATGAGCCGGGGCTGGACCAGCGCGCGCTCGCCATCAAGCCACCAGCGGCAGATGTCGATTTCCTTGGCGGTGGGATTCTGGTGGAGGCGGCGTTTGCCGCGGGGGACAAACTTGAAGTGCTTGACCGCGTTGGTGACGTAAGTGCGTTCGTCCGAAATGCCTGCTTCTTCGAGATGCGAACGCAGCAGGCGGCCGGCCGGACCGATGAACGGACGGCCCTGCTCCTCTTCGGTATCGCCCGGCTGCTCGCCCACGATCATGAGTGCGGCTGATGAGGGCCCTTCGCCCATGACTGCCCGGGTGCCGTTGCAGCCGATCTCGCAGCGGCGGCAGCCGAGGATCGCTTCGCCAATCGCGCCAAGGCTTTGCGGCCGTTCGCCGAAGTCCTGTTCGCCCGCCTTCACCATCTGTGCCTCGCGTGCCTGCGCTCCGGCGATCAACTCGGGGATGAGCGCCGCCTCCGGCATGTTCTTCCAGTACTTGCGGGGCATTTCCTTGAGCATGGCCCCGACCTTCAAACGCGCAGGATTGAAGATCGACGCATAATACTTCCGCCACAGGGCCTCGACCGGATCGCCAGAGGGAGCATCGGCCCGGGTAGCCGGCGGGCCTTCCTGCAGCGCCTCGCCATCCCAGTGCAGGGTCCCGCGCGGGGTGAGGATCGACCAGCGCATGGTGGTGAAACGGCGCACGAAGAACCCGGCGTTGGCGCGCAGGATATGATGCTCGGGCTCGAACCAGGCGACATAGCGCTCGCTCCCCTCACCCTCGACGCTGCGGAAGCGGACGAAGGCGCGCATCTTGTGGATGTCGCGCCGGACCTGCCGCGCCAGATCCTCCATCGAGCGAACGTCAGGATCGGCCTTGTCTTCCATAAGGCGCGGGCGGGACTGCAGGCGCCATAGCACGCGATAGAGCAGGGAAAAACGCGTTGAATCAGAATGAAGGATCACGCTTTGGGCAAGCTGCAGGAAGTCTCGTGAAACGCGCGGTTGCGGGGCATCGGCAGGGGGCGACGGCAGGCGACGGTCCCCTTGGGCGAACAGGTCCGCTCCCGGATCGGCCGGCGATTCCCAGGTGATCCGGTCTGGCGGCACATCAGCGCGGACCATGCGACGGGCAGCATCACGCCAGCCTTCGAAATCATCGGGCGCGGCAAGCTGGATCCGGAACGCTTCGGCCAGGCGCATGTCGCGGAACGGCTTCATGCGAAGAGTTCCATCTGGGCAGGCTTGGTCGCGGGTACCAGAAGGCTGTGCAGATCTGCCCGGTCGGTCAGCATGACCGGCCGCCAATCCTCGGTGACGATGAACGGACGCACTTTGGCAATGGAGACGGTAAGCTTGCCGACATCGGCGAGACGCAGGCGGCGTTGGCGGCGCGCGGCGACGAGCGCGTTGACGGCTTTCACGCCCAAGCCCGGCACGCGCAGCAGCTTCTCGCGCGGGGCACGGTTGACGTCGACCGGGAAATCTCCGCGAAAGCGCAAGGCCCAGGCGAGCTTGGGGTCGATGTCGAGCGGAAGCATGCCATCGTTGCCGGCGGCCTGCTGCACCTCGTGCGGGGCAAAGCCGTAGAAGCGCATCAGCCAGTCGGACTGATAGAGCCGATGTTCGCGCATCAAGGGCGGACGCTTCAGCGGCAGGACTGCGCTGGCGTCGGGGATCGGGCTGAAGGCTGAGTAATAGACGCGGCGCAGGCGGAAGCGATCATAAAGCGTGCTGGCGCGGCCGACGATATCGGCATCGGTCGCGGCATCGGCACCGACGATCATCTGGGTGGACTGGCCGGCGGGGGCGAATTTCGGCGCATGGCGGAAGCGCTTGCGGGCGTCCTTGGCCTCGACAATCGCTTCCTTCAGCGACCCCATGGCCCCTTCGATCTGCGGTGCGGACTTGTCGGGCGCGAGGCGGGTCAGGCCGGCTACCGTTGGCAACTCGACGTTGATCGAGACGCGATCGGCATAGAGCCCGGCCTGGGCGACCAGCTCGGGATCGGCTTCGGGAATCGTCTTGAGGTGGATATAACCCCGAAAATCGTGTTCTTCGCGAAGGATACGGGCGACTTCTATCAACTGCTCCATGGTGTGGCTGGAGCTTTTGACGATGCCGGAGGAGAGAAACAGGCCTTCGATATAGTTGCGGCGGTAGAACGACAGGGTCAGGTCCACCACCTCCTGCGGGGTAAAGCGCGCGCGGCGGGTGTTCGAACTCTTGCGGTTCACGCAGTAATGGCAATCGAACACACAGTGATTGGTCAGCAGGATCTTGAGCAGCGAGATGCAGCGACCATCGGGCGCATAGGCGTGGCAGATGCCCATGCCCTCGGTCGACCCGATGCCTTTTCCGCCCTTGCTGTTGCGCTTGGTGGTGCCCGACGAGGCGCAGGAGGCATCGTACTTTGCGGCATCGGCCAGGATTTCGAGGCGTTCGAGAACGGTAAGCTGCGACATTCGTTCCTTATATGTTCTTTCAGCCTCCAGTGCCAGCCCGTACCTGTGGGCAGACGGGCATCGGAACGCGAAACGGGACGAGCCGTTCAGGCACCACACGGGCGGGGCCTGAGGAGACAGTTTGATGCCGATGATCGAGACCCGGGATGGGACCCGCCTTTATGCCAAGTCGTGGGGCGATGGGCCGCCGGTGGTGCTGATCCATGGCTGGCCACTCTCTGGCGACAGCTGGGACCCGGTGAGCAACGCACTGGCCGATGAAGGCTTCCGTGCGATTGCCTATGACCGGCGCGGGTTCGGACGGTCGGACCAGCCTTCGGATGGCTATGACTACGATACCTTTGCCGACGATCTGGCTGACGTCATGGCAGCAATGAATGCCAATAACGGCGCGGCTCTGGTCGGATTCTCGATGGGCGGTGGCGAGATCGCGCGCTACATGTCGCGCTATGGCGGGCAGGGCGTTTCGCGCGTGGCGCTGGTGTCATCGGTCGTGCCCTACATGCTCCAGACCGACGACAATCCCGAGGGCGTGCCGCAATCGACGTTCGATGAGATGACCGAAGGCATGCTGGAGGACCGTGCGAAATTCTTCACCGGCTTCTTCCGCGATTTCTATGGCGTGGGCATGCTGAGCAAGCCGGTCAGCGACGAGACGCTGAAGCTGTCCTGGGCGACCGCCATGCAGGCAGGCCTGAGGCCCACGCTGCTTTCGGCGAAGGCTTTTGCCACCACCGATTTCCGGGGTGACCTGCCCTCGTTCAGCGTGCCGACGCTGGTGATCCACGGGACTTCGGACGCCACTGTACCGATCGAGGCAACCGGACGCGCCGTGGCCAGGGCCGTACCACACGCGACGCTGATCGAGTACGACGGCGAGCCGCATGGCCTCTTTGCAACGCAGACCGAGCGTCTGACCAAGGACCTGCTCGATTTTGTCTCCGGCCGTCCGGCAGAGACCATGCCGCAGGAAGTGATCGATACGCTGACGGCACAGACCATCGTGGCACCATCGATCTGATACTTCAGGCAAAGAGCCCCTGGATGAACCATTCGGGGGCTCCGCCGCGGCCATCGCCGATCACGCCGTGGCGATAGATCCAGTAACGGCGGCCGACTTCGTCCTCGATCCGGTAGTAATCCCGCAAGCGCACGGTAGAGCGTTCACGCCACCATTCGGGGGCAATGCGTTCAGGCCCCTCGGCGCGGACGACCTTGTGCAGCTGGCCGCGCCATTGGAACTGGCGAGGTAGACCGTCCGGAGTTTCATAAATAACCGAAACTGATTCCGGTTTATCCAATATTTTCAGCGGCCTGCGATGAAAACGCAATTCTTCCTGTGAAGATGACATATCTGCCAGTGGAGGCTGCCAGCGCTGGGCGCGTTCAGGCACATGGCTGCCATGAACGACCGGGCGGCGCACCGCTTCTGGCCCGAGCCGTATGGTCAGGCGATCGATACAGGCGGCAAGGCTGGTACCATGGCGCTCAGCCGCGGCATCGAGATCGGCCTGGGACAGATTCAGGGGTTCGGCCCATGGCACGCGCAGGCGCACGAGTTCTATCCCGAATCCGGCATCGAGATCATCGAGCCGCGCGGCAAACAGGCGGCAGATATGGGCCGGATCGCGCGAGGCGGCGGCCATCTCGAGCCGCCGCACCATGACCTCGCCATCGACCTTCCACATTCCGAGCTCGAGGCGACGTGCGCCCTGCCCCAGTCCTTCGAGCAAGCGCGCCAAGTCGGCAGCGAGGTCCTCGACCACGCGATCGAGCAGAGTGCGGTGGCGGATCGGTTCCATCAGACGGCGCTGAACCATCGGGGCGGGCACGCCCACGACAGGCAGCAGCGGTTCGGGCCGCAAACCGAAGATCTGATCAAGCCGCAACAGCGGGTTCGCTGCAGCCGATCGGTGGTTGCGGAAGCGACGGGCGAGGTTCTCACGCGTCAGGCCTTCGATCTGACCCAATCGCTTGAGGCCGAGCCGGCGCAGCAGCAGGATCACATCGGCATCAAGACGCAAGGCGGCTACAGGCAGATCGGCAAGGAATGTGCGTGGGTCTGCCTCTGGGGGCTGGATTGCAGCCACAGGTCCGTGCCGCGCAAGCGCCCAAGCCGCGCCTGCAGTGGGGGCGAGCGCAGCACGGGCCGTCAAACCACGCTTGTTCAGCAGGGCCAACGTGTCAGCGATCAGGGCTTGCTCGCCGCCGAACAGGTGAGCCACGCCGCTGGTGTCGACGAGCAGGCCATCGGGGGGATCAAGCGCGCTCCATGGCCCCCAGCGTTGCGCCCACAGGGCAAGGTTTTCAAGAAAGGCGAGGTCGCCCGCAGCATCAGCGGGGCGCACGGCGAGCGCGGGACAGAGCGTACGCGCATCGGTGAGGCGCATTGACGGCACAGCCCCCGCGGCATGGGCAGCAGCGTTGGCGGCAGCAATGCGCGGGCCGTGGGCGGTATCTTCGATCAGAGCGAGCGGGGTGGCGTCGAGCCCTTCTCCGTGAGCCAGCCCCTCAACCAGTCGCCAGCGATCGATCGCCAGATTCGTGCACCAGATCGCCATGATCCGGCGTGAAGGGTTCGGCGACGAGGAGAGCGTCGTCATCGCACAAGATCCATTGTCCGGGGTGGAAGGTGTGGGCACGAAACAGATCGGCCCGCCATGTGGCGATGCCCGGCGCATGGGCATTCCAGCGCGGGCGTGGCGAAGGCGCGGGCGCAATCTCCCAGCGCATTCGCGCTGCGCCGAGATCGCGCCTGGCATCGAGCCGGACCAGCCATAACGGCACGCCATGCTTTTCCGCCGCGAGGCTGAGGCGGCGCGACGCGGTGAAATCGAGGGCGCGAGGATTGCCTGCAATCTCGCCAATCACGAAAGCCATATCGTGGCAGCGCAAGCCCTCTTCCAGCGCGAAGAGGGCATCTTCGGGCGTGGCGGCGGCAACGTGGACAAGGCGATGGCGCAAGTCGGCCGCCAGACCGGGCAGGTAAGGCCTGCCGGAAAGACGCAGCGCCGCCTTGTCCTGCACCCACAGGAAGGGGCGGCGATCGTGCAGCTCTGCGGCGCGCTGCTGGCGCAAGGCATCGCGGGCCAGTGCCAGCGCCATTCCTGCCCCGCAGGCATCGCGGGCCCGCGCGAACAGTTCGACATGGGGGCAATCGAGGGCCAATCCCGGTGTCCAACGATGCGTCCGGTCCGACGCGCCGATACCGCGCACAAGGCCTGGAGCAAGAGTGCCGAGGGCTGCGACTGGATCGCGGATAGGGGCGTGTTCGATCATGCGATTCGTTCCTTTGTTCTTATTATGTTCTATTTTGAGGAACGCACAATCCATGCATCCTTTCCCTTTTGTGCACAGCCTTGGGGAAAAACCTGGGGGGAACCTCACCCGCCTCGTCCCGTTCATCAGGCAACTGCCGACAAGCAAAGGACATTCCAGCGATGAAGTACGATCAGGGCAATCCCGAAGAGCTGCGCGAAAAATTCTGGAAGGCGATGTCGTCGTCGCCATATGTCATGCTCCAGCTCGACAACGATCCGGATTCGGCCGCGCCCATGACCGCGCAGCTCGACAAGGACGCCAACAGTGCGATCTGGTTCTTCACGAGCCGTGACAATCGCTTCGCCAAGATGGGCGGCGCCACCGCCACGTTCTCTTCAAAGGGACACGACGTGTTCGCCCGCTTCCACGGCATGCTGGTCGAGGAAACCGATCGCGCCGTACTGGAGAAGCACTGGAACAACTTTGTCGAGGCCTGGTTTCCCGGCGGGCCGGATTCGCCCAACCTGCTGTTCATGCGCATGAACCTGGGAGATGCATCGATCTGGGCTGGCGAAATGGGCCTGATCGGAACCGCAAAGATGGCGCTGGGCATGGACGTCACCAACGACGTCAAGGGCGGCTACACCGACACCCAACTCTAAGTCGTTCCATCGACAAAACGAAAAGGGCCGCCCCGGAAGGAGCGGCCCTTGTCATTTGCTCGAAGCAAAGGATCAGTCGATCGGCGGCACCGGCTGCGGCGGTGCGTCAGCGTCAGCTTCGTGCACTTCGACCGAACCGCGGCCCACGTGGCTGCGGCTGCGGCTGTAAGCATAATAGACCACCAGCCCGACCGCAGCCCAGATTACGAACAGCAGCTGGCTCTTCGCGTCGAGCTTGTAAAACAGGTAAAGGCAACCTGCGAACGCCAGCGGCGAAGTCAGGTAGATCGCCGGAGTACGGAACGGCCGATGACGGCCCGGTTCGCGGCGACGGATCACTAGAACCGCGATGGACACGGCGGCAAAGGCGAACAGCGTGCCCGAGTTCGAAATGTTGGCGAGCAGCCCGACCGGGAAGAACGCCGCGAACAGCGCCACGAAAACGCCAGTAATGATCGTGATCACGTGTGGCGTGTTGTAACGCGGATGAATCTTCGAGAACGAAGCAGGCAGCAGACCGTCGCGGCTCATCACGAAGAAGATGCGGGTCTGGCCGAACATCATCATCAGGATGACCGACGGCAAGGCAAGACCAGCGGCAAGGCCAATCAGGTTGCCGATCTGAGGCCAACCGATTTCACGCAGCGTCCATGCCAGCGCTTCCTTCGAGCAGACGACAGCCTGATCGCCCATGGCCATGCACTGCGCAGCAAGTTCCCGGCTCCCCGGCTCCATACCAAGACCGTTGGCGTCAAGCACAGGCTGTGCGCCGACCGAACCGATCACGCCCGCTGCAACCAGCAAGTAGAACACGGTGCAGATTGCAAGGCTACCGATCAGGCCGATCGGCATGTTGCGTTGCGGGTTCTTCGTCTCCTCCGCCGCTGTCGAGACAGCGTCGAAGCCAACGTAGGCGAAAAAGATCGAGGCCGCAGCCGCGCCGATCCCACTGAAGCCGAGCGGTGCGAAGGGCTCGAAGTTTTCCATCTTCATCACAGGCACGGCCAGAATGATGAACAGGGTGAGCGCCGAAACCTTGATCGCCACCAGCACCGCGTTGACCGAGGCGCTTTCCTTGGTGCCGATCACCAGCAGCCAGGTGACGAGCCCGGCAATCAGCATCGCGGGAAGGTTCACCACGCCGCCATCATAGGGCCCGCGCACCAGAAGGTCAGGTATGTCTATGCTGAAGGCGTTCTCGATCAGCCCGACGACATAGCCAGACCAGCCCACGCTGACCGCACCTGCCGCCACGGCATACTCGAGAATAAGTGCCCAACCTACCATCCACGCGATAAGTTCACCCATCACGGCGTAGCTGTAAGTGTAGGCAGAGCCCGAAACCGGGACCATCGACGCCATCTCGGCGTAACACAATGCCGCTACGGCGCAGACGAAGCCGGCGATGATGAAGCTGATCATCATCCCGGGGCCAGCCTTCTGCGCGGCCTCGGCCGTCAGCACGAAGATCCCGGTGCCGATGACAGCACCAACGCCGAGCATGGTAAGCTGGAAGGCTCCCAGCGAGCGATGCAACGATTTCTTTTCAGCAGTTGCTAGAATGGCGTCGAGCGGTTTGACGCGACCGAACATGAAATTCTCCCGCCTTGGTCCGGCACCTGAAACCAAAACGGTTGCGCCGGAAACCAGGTTATGGCGCGCAACGCTAGCGGGAACGTCCTTTCGCGCAAGCCATTTTTCCCCAGACTTGCATCAAATATGTGCCACACATCGGGCCACCTTGCGGGTTTTCGACAAGCAAGTAGAAGCATCTGCCCGCTTCAGAGGATGCGCAACGATGTCCACGACCTTCCAGCTCGACACCGCCACCAGCCGCGCGAACCCTACGCCCGCGCCGATGAAGCGGCTGACGATCCCGGCGATCCGCCAGCGCAAGAAGGATGGCGTGACGAAGGAACCGGTCGTCATGCTCACCGCCTATACCGCGCGGCAGGCGCAGCTGCTCGACGCTCATTGCGACCTGCTGCTGGTGGGGGATTCGCTGGGCCAGGTGATCTATGGCCTGCCCTCCTCGGTGCCGGTCACGCTCGACATGATGGCCGCCCACGGCGCAGCGGTGGTGCGCGGATCCTACCATGCCGCTGTCGTGGTCGACATGCCGTTCGGTTCCTACGAAGCCTCGCCGCAGCAGGCATTCGAAAGCGCCTCAAGGCTCCTCAAGGAGACCGGTTGTGCCGCGGTCAAGCTCGAGGGCGGGGAAGCCATGGCCGAAACCGTCGCCTTCCTGACCAGACGCGGCATCCCGGTGATGGGTCACGTTGGCCTGACCCCGCAGGCGGTCAACGTGCTCGGCGGCTACAACGCGCGTGGTCGCAGCGAAGCCGAAGCCGCCAAGATCGTCGGCGATGCGCAGGCGCTGGCCGAAGCCGGCGCCTTTGCCATCGTGATCGAGGGCGTGGTCGAACCCATCGCCATCGCCATCACGCAGGCCGTGCCCTGCCCCACCATCGGCATCGGCGCATCGGCGCAGTGTGACGGACAGGTGCTGGTGACCGAGGACATGCTCGGCATGTTCGAGCGGGTGCCGCGCTTCGTGAAGATCTACGAGAATATCGCCGAGACCATCTCCGGCGCAGCCGCCCGCTATGCTGCCGAAGTGCGCTCTCGCGCGTTCCCCGGTATTGAACAGACCTATCAGCCGAAGTAACGCGCCGCGACACGCCAACAAGGGAATTCCGCTTGCTCCGCTTCTACAAGGGTTCGATCCTTTTCACGCTGGTCTGCCTGGCATTGGCCGTCGCCTATGGCTGGATGCAGACCGGCACCGCCAGTGGCACCATGTCCCTGCTATGGATCGTGTTCGTCCTTTCCATCCTCGAAATCTCGCTGTCGTTCGACAACGCGGTGGTCAACGCGGCCGTGCTCGAGGAAATGGACGAAATCTGGCAGAAGCGCTTCCTGACCTGGGGCATGATCATCGCCGTGTTCGGCATGCGCATCGTATTTCCGCTGGCCATCGTGGCGATTGCAGCGGGATTGGGGCCGGTAGAGGCCTTGAACCTCTCCCTGAACGATCCCAAGCGCTATGAAGAGATCGTCAGCAGCGCGCACGTTGGCATTGCCGGTTTTGGCGGCGCGTTCCTTGCAATGGTTGGCCTGAGCTTCTTCTTCGATGGCGAAAAGGAAGTGCACTGGATCCGCTGGGTCGAGGAAAAGCTCGCCGTCGTCTCCAACGTCAAGGCTGCCGAGATCGCGCTGCTGCTGCTCGGAATTTATGGCATCTCCCTGATGCTGCCTGAAGCCGAAGCCCTGACATTCATCGTCTCGGGCGTGCTTGGCCTGGTGACTTTCATCGCCGTCGAGGCGCTGGGCACCATCCTCGAGATGCGCGACGAGGCACAAAAGGCCGCAGGCGTGGTGGTGCGCTCGGGCGTTGGCGGTTTCCTCTACCTCAACGTGCTTGACGCATCATTCAGTTTCGACGGCGTGATCGGCGCATTCGCCCTGTCCAACAACATGGTCATCATCGCGCTCGGCCTGTCGATCGGCGCAATGTTCGTCCGTTCGATGACGATCATGCTGGTAAAGAAGGGCACCCTCTCGGAATACCGCTACCTCGAGCATGGCGCGTTCTGGGCGATCATCGCGCTCGGAGCGATCATGCTGCTGTCCGCGAAGTTCCATATTCCCGAAACGATCACCGGCCTGATCGGCGCAGCCCTTATCGGACTGTCGCTGTGGTGGTCGGTCCGCCACAAGCGCAAGTACCCGGACAGCGAGATCGACGCCGCCATCCGGGCAGACTGACCTCTCAGCCCCGCCCGGCCAGTGAGGGCTTGGGCGCGGGCGTACCGAGGAAACGCGGCGCCGGCGCAGGCATGACCATCCCCTCGTCTTCGACGAACGTCTCGCGCGCGGTGTTGTGGGGATGCTTTGGAGCCTCGCGCAAGCTGAGAACCGGAGCGAAGCAGATGTCGGTGCCATCCATGATCGCCCACCATTCGTCTCGCGTCTTGGTCAGGAACAACGCGGCAAGTCGCGCCTTCAGGTCCGGCCAGACGCGCGGGTCCATCTGCGGGGCAAAAGCGGGATCGTCCTTCAGGCCGGTCTTTTCCAGCAGCAGGGCATAGAACTGTGGCTCGATCGAACCGATCGAGATCCACTTGCCGTCGCTCGTTTCATAGGTGTCATAGAAGTGCGCGCCGCCATCCAGCAGGTTGACGCCGCGCTCGTCTTTCCACCGGCCAAGCCCCAGGAAAGTATAGGTCATGGCCGAAAGGATCGCCGCGCCATCCACCATGGCGCAATCCACCACTTGCCCCTTGCCAGTGCGCTGCGCCGAGAACACGGCGGCCATCACACCGAACGCCATCAGCATGCCACCCCCGCCGAAGTCTCCGACAAGGTTGACGGGGAACTGCGGCTTTCCGCCCGCCTGACCGAAGCTGTGAAGTGCGCCCGCCAGCGCGATATAATTGATGTCATGCCCGGCAAGCGGAGCCATCGGCCCGTCCTGCCCCCACCCGGTCATGCGCCCGTAGACCAGCCTGGGATTGTCGGTGAGCAACACATCCGGTCCCAGGCCAAGCCGCTCCATCACGCCGGGGCGATAGCCTTCGACTATGGCATCGGCGTCCTTCGCCATTTCGCGGATCCGGGCGATCGCGACGGGGTCCTTGAGGTCAAGCTCGATCCGTTCGCGATTGCGGTTCAGGATATCGCGGTTTCCGCTGTCCCCAACACGGTCACCCTTTGCCGGTCGGTCGATGCGGATGACGCGCGCCCCATGGTCCGCCAGCATCATGCAGGCAAACGGTCCGGGGCCGATCCCTGCGAATTCGAGTACCGTCAGCCCTTCGAGCGCCCCTGCCATGATCCGTCTCCGCATTTAATCGTTCGATTGAATTCGGATTAAGGTCATGGCGCTCCTCTGTCGAGGACAGAGTTCATGACAGATTGCGCAATGCTCGCTGCTGCAGGATGCCCTCGATCGCGTCCTGCCCGGAATTGGCACCCAATGCAGCGCGTCCCGCAGACAGCAGCTTCAGGGCCTGCGGACTGCCAGGGTTCTGCCGCAAGTAGCGGGCGAGAACGCCGTTTGCTTCCACGGGCTTACCAATTGCACGCAAGGCGTAGTCTATTCTCTGCAGTGTCGGCAGGTTGAAGCGAATGACCGCTGCCCGACCGTACTGGTCAAGCGCCCCGGCTTGATCCCCAGCCATGAGCCGGGCATCGCCTGCCAGCAGCCACGCCTCAGCTCCGCCGGGATTGGCAAGCCGGAGACGGTCCGCAACCGACACAGCCTGACCAGCATTGCCGCTCGCGATCAGTCCGCGGATGTAGGGCACGGCGTTCGCCGCAAAGTTTGGCGCATCGCCATACGCCAACGCGAGCACAGGCAATGGCTGATCTGCGGAAATAACCGTCGCAGTGCGTTGGCCAGTTGCTTTCGATCGTTCCCGGTAGGACGCGGCGGCGAGCTTGTTCCCAAGACCCGCCTCGGCATCGCCGGCGAGCACCAGCAGATAAGGCGTGGCAAAGTTCTGCTTCGCCCAGGCAGACGCAATCTCGCTCGCCTGCTGATGAAGGCCCTGTCGTTCCAGAGCCCGCACCAACAGCATTCGCGCCTGCAGGTTATCGGGCTGCACGCGCAGCAGCCGGTCGAAATGGCCGACGGCAAGGTTGGCGTTGCCGGCGCGATATTCGAGAATGCCGTTGAGCAGCATAGCCGCAGGCATGTCGCGCAAGGCAGTGCCAGTCTGCAGCAGGATCTTGCGGGCCAGATCGGTCTGCCCTGCCCTAGCCGCCAGGACCGCCTGAAGATAGAGCGCGCGGACGTTGCCGGGATCGACCTTGGCCAGCTTGCGGCAGACGACCAGCATGGCTCGGTATTGCCCCATGTCGCCAAGCGTTGCAGCATATTCGCCCAGCAGCCCCACGTCATCGGGCGCAGCGCGAAGCCCTGCCTCGAACCAGGGCAATGCAGCCTGCAGGCCAAACTGTTCGCGTATCAGCAACCCCCGCAATTCAAGCGCGCGTGGGTCTTGGGGCGCCAACTCTACCGCACGCTCTGCCGCCTCGATCGCCTGGGCCTGCTCGCCGCCGCTGAAACGCAGCCGTGCAATGTCGACCCACAACGAAGCATTGTCCGGCGAGAGGCGATAGGACTGGTCCAGCGCCTGCCCGGCCGCTGCCAGCCGGCCGTCCATTAGCTCGATGCGTCCGCGCAGTTGCCAGCCATGCGCAGCGCTTTCGGCCCGGAAGTCACCGCCGTAAAGCACCTTGCGCGCCTCGCGCCGGTCCCCTTGCAGGAGCAGTGCCTCGCCGAGTTCCGCCCGCACGTCATCGGGGGACGCTCCCTGCCGCATCGCCGCCCGCAACGGTGCCTCGGCTGCGATGCCGTCGCGCTTCGCGATGGCATCGCGCGCCTTGGCGAGCAGGTCCGCTGGCACGTCGCCCCGCACCGGTCCGCCAAGGACCAATGCAATCAGCGCGGCCGCGGTGAATCTAGTTATGGAGATCGTACTGCTTGAGCAGGTCATAAAGCGTGGGCCTGCTGATGCCGAGCAGCCGCGCGGTGCTGGAGATGTTGCCCTCGCTTCGCGCAAGGGCATGGCGAATGACCTTGCGATCGGTCACTTCACGCGCAGTCTTGAGATTGAGAGGCGAGGCCTCCGGCGACTCGCCCGTCGGCAGATCGAGGTCGGCCGCAGAGACGAGCTTCCCGTCGGCCATGATCACCGCGCGCTTTACCCGGTTCTCAAGCTCGCGCACGTTACCCGGCCAGTTCCACCCATCGATGGCGGCCAGCGCATCGGGCGCGAAGCCCTTGACCGAAGGATTCATCTCCTTGGCAAAGCGCAGCAGGAATGACTTGGCGAGAAGCGTCGCATCGCCCGGACGCTCGGCCAGCCCCGGAATGCGCACCACGATCTCGGCCAGGCGATAGTAAAGGTCCTCGCGGAAGCGGCCGTCAGCGATCATTGCCTCGAGGTTCTGGTGCGTTGCGCAGACGATGCGCGTGTCGACCTCGATCGAACGTCGCCCACCGATCCGCTCGATGGTTCGCTCCTGCAGGAAGCGAAGCAGCTTCACCTGCAACTGCAGCGGGATGTCGCCGACCTCGTCGAGGAACAGCGTGCCGCCGCTCGCCATTTCGATCTTGCCCTCGGTCGTCTTTACCGCGCCGGTGAACGCACCCTTTTCATGCCCGAACAGTTCGCTTTCCAGCAGGTTTTCGGGGATGGCCGCGCAATTGATCGCGACGAATGCGCCCTGTGCCCGGCCCGAGCAATCGTGCAGACCGCGTGCAAGAAGCTCCTTGCCGGTACCGCTGGCTCCCAGCAGCATGACCGAGACATTGGTGTTGGCCACGCGCTCGATCGTACGCGCCACCTTGATCATCTCCGGTGCAGCCGTGATCATGCGACCAAGCACCTTGTTGTCCGACGAGGCCCGCGTCGCCAGGACACGGTTTTCCGCTTCGATCTGGGACAAATGCAGTGCGCGCCGCACGATTAGGCCCAGCGCGTCGATGTCCACTGGCTTCTGGTAGAAATCGTAGGCGCCCTTCTCGATCGCCTTCAGGGCCGATTCCCGCGCACCGTGCCCGCTGGCGACAATCACCTTGGTCTGGGGACGCAGCGCCATGATCTCGTCAAGCACGGCAAACCCCTCGGTCGTTCCATCCGGATCGGGCGGAAGGCCGAGATCGAGGGTCACGACAGCGGGCTCTTCCGACCTAAGCAGCGTCAACGCCGTTGCCCGGTCGCCGGCGATGACGACCTCGAAGTCCTCGTAGGCCCATTTGAGCTGAGCCTGCAGACCCGGATCGTCCTCGACGATCAGCAGCACCGGCCGCTGTCCGGACTTTGCGTCACTCATCATGCCACCTTTTTCCCATGGGGGGTGCTTTCCCCCTCAATCGAACTGATCAGCCCCTGCGCTGCCGCCAGCGGCAGGCGCACCGTAAAGCGGCTGCCCAGCCCTTCGCGGCTTTCAACCTCAAGCTTGCCGCGCATTGCCCGCACCATTTCGCGCGCTTCGTAGGCACCGATGCCGAATCCGCCTTGCTTGGTCGATACGAATGGCCGGAACAGCCGATTGCGGATGAATTCAGCGCTCATTCCGCAACCGGTGTCGATGACTTCGATCGTGCCGTAGAGCCCGTCGACGTTGCATTGCAGGAAAACCGCCATGCCCTCGGCGCTGGCGTCGATCGCGTTCTGCACCAGATGCAGGACCACCTGCTCGAGCACTTCACGGTTGGCCAGGACACGGCACGGCGCATCATGCGTGACGTGGACCTGCAACTGCCCCGGCGCATTGTAGCGATTGGCCACTGCGCGGATCACTTCGCTCGCATCGATGTCTTCGACGCGCTCTGCAGCATTGCCACCGTAGCGCGAAAGCCTGGCCAGAAGAGCGTTCAGCTTGTCGGCGGAATTGCGCAGCGTGATCAGCATGTCCGCCCGGAATGCCGGATTTTCCGCATGCTTCTCGGCATTGCGCGAAAGCAGGCTCAACTGGCTGGCAAGGTTCTTGATGTCATGCATGACAAACGCCATGCGACGGTTGAATTCCTCAAACCTGCTCGCCTCGAGCAGTGCCGACTGGCCCGCATGCTCGGCGAGGTAGCTGGCCAGCTGCATGCCGACGACGCGCAGCAGGTCGAAATCCTCCCAATCGAGCTTTCGCGCCACTTGCGGGCGCCCGAGCACCACCAGACCGACGAGACGATCAAAGTGAAGCAGCGGCACCAGAGCCCAGGCGGAATGCTCTTCCACCAGCCACTGGGGCACGGCAGCATCCTCGCCCTGATGGTTCACGCCGGCACGCAGTTCGTCGAGGTCGACAATGAACCCACGTTTCTCGAAAAAGTCGACCCGGTCGATCGACAGCGCCTCGGCAGGAACGTCGGCAGTCGGCCATTGCCAGCGCGCGGAAAGCACCATCTCGCCATTCTCGCCCTGGCACAGAAGCAGGCCCGCTGAACTGTCGGTAATGTCGGCGACAGCCTGGACCACGCGCTCATGCAATGACGGCGCATGCGTGCCACCGCGGCCGATCGTCCGGGTGAAACGCAGCCACTCCGAGCGATAGTCGTAGCGGTGCTGGAAGAAGTGCTTGGCGAGCATGACCTTCATCCAGCCACGCAGGCGCCCCGAGGGCAGAATGGCCAGCACGAGCACGCTGGTCACGAACACGAAGCCCAGCTGCGCAAGCTGCCCGGCGTCGCCGCCGAGCCAGGTCAGCGATTGGGCTGCGCCAACCATCAGGATCATGTAGGCGCCGATCACCAGCAGCGAGAGCGACTGGAACGCCACCGCGCGCGACGGTGAGAAGCGCAGCGCCGACCGTCCTCGCACCGCACCAATGGCAAGCAACAGGGCGACGCCGATCTGCGCCACGCCGCGCATGGCTTCGAGTTCGACCGGCAAGGTCCGCGCGAGATAGGCAATCGTGTAAAGGTTGAGGTCGTATCCCCAAACCGTTGCCATCGCGATGCAGCTCCAGCGCAGCGCCACGCGCTGTTGCGCCATGGCCCCGGCATAGAGGTTATGCACCAGCACCAGCGCGCCCGTTGCAACCAGCAGCCGGAACAGCATCGAGATCTGGAAGATCATCGCCTGCGCCGCAGCGTTGCCGCCATAACGCACATTCAGCATGAGCAGGATGAACTGCAGTGTTTCGACGAAGATCAGCGCCGCCATGACCGGCCTGATCGGCGCCACACTCGTATGGCGCCCATCGCGGGAAAACAGTACGAACGCGAGGCTGAGCCAGGCGAAAGTGCGGAAGCTTTCGAATACCTGCGCGACCAGCGTCGCATATCCGGTGCCTGCGACCACAAGCGCCCAGGCACCGCTTACGATGAAGGCACCAAGCTCTGCCCGGGCAGACCCCTCCTGCGCGTTACGCCGGCGCTCCCAGCGCCAGCCTGTCAGCATCAGGAAGCAGAACGCGGCAATGAGAAATGCCCATTGCCCGAAGCCCTGCCATGACAAGGGGGTCTGCATCACGGCGCCTCCTTACCTAGCGCCCTCGTGCCAGAGCACGACGCGCAGAGTCTGAAGAAGGATCAGCAGGTCCAGGAAAGGGGTGTAGTTCTTGGCGTAGTAAAGGTCGTACTCGAGCTTGTGCCGCGAATCCTCGATCGACGCACCATAGGGATAATTGATCTGCGCCCAGCCGGTGATTCCGGGCTTCACCATGTGGCGCTCGGCGTAATACGGCAGCTTTTCCTCAAGATCCGATACGAACTCGGGCCTCTCGGGACGGGGGCCGACAAAGCTCATCTCGCCTTTCAATACCGACCATGTCTGTGGCAGTTCATCGATGCGGACCTTGCGGATGAAGCGGCCGATCCGGGTCACGCGGGGGTCGTTCTCCTGCGCAAACTGCGCGCCGTTCACCTCGGCATCGGTACGCATCGAGCGCAGTTTGATCACATCGAACGGCTCGCCATAGAGGCCGACGCGGCGTTGGCGGAAGAACGCCGGCCCCTTGCTGTCGATCTTCACCAACAACGCAAACAGCACGATCACCGGCAGGGTCAGGACCAGCAGCAGCAAGCTCGCCGTGATATCGAAGATACGCTTTGCCGCACTCGACAGCGCGCGGCCCGACGAAAACCCGTCCGAGAAGATCAGCCAGCTGGGGTTGACCGTGTCGAGATCGACCCTGCCCGTCTCGCGTTCCATGAACGTCGAGAAATCGTTGACGTGCACCCCCGTGGTCTTGATCCGCAGCAGATCCTTCAGCGGAAGCGCATTTCGGCGCTCTTCCAGCGCCAGCACGACTTCGCTTACACCCAGATTCTCCACATAGCGCGTGAGGTTGTTGATCGCGTCGCGGTGTATCGCTTCCTCGACAACCGGTGCGGCACTGCTCATGCCGATGTACCCGACAATGGCGAAGCCTGCCTCGGGCCGCTCGCCCAGCTTGCGCAGGCGATCCGCTCGCGCTCCGGCGCCCAGCACCAGCACGCGCCGACGGAATGCCGATGTCCCGAGAAGTCCTCCCAGCAGCAGACGGATCAGGACCAGGAAGGCCATGGCGATGAACATGGCGTAGAACAGGTTCGATCGCCACAGCGTGCGCCCCGGCAGCATGAAGTAGACGACGGAAAGGGCTATGATCCCGAGGCTCACCGCCACCAGCAGGCGGGCCGTAGCGTAGCGCATCGAACGCAGCGCGTCCGAGCCATAGACACCGACTGCGATCATCGCGGTCTGCACCAGCACCGCAAACAGCAGCAATGGCGTCAACCGCATGGGCACCATGCCCGGGTCGATGCCGATCTGGTGCGCGCGCAGTTGCCACCCCAGTTCGCCGGCGCCGATCAACAGGACAAAGTCCAGCAAGCCCAGCAGCAGGACGGAATGCGGTATGTAATGCTTGAACAGGCGGATCATTTGCCCGGCACTCGTCACCCCACTCGGGCACGGAATGGCCCAGTGGGGCGGTCTTACACCGCAAAGGGTAAAGCGTCGGTTACACTGACACCGGCAAGCTCATAATCCGGAGTTCACATCTATCTGAAATATATAGAGAAAACTCCGCCCACAAAAACAATCTGTCGGCGGAGTTTACATTCTTGGCTGATCCGAGCGGATCTATTTGCCGTCGGCAACGTCCTTCGCCGCGTCTCCAATGTCCTTGGCCGCGCTCCCTACGTTATCGGCGGCACGCTCGATCGCAGTGTCGCGGCTCGCGCGGCTGTCCGCCATCTGCATGATGAAATAGCCACCAACGACCAGCGCGATCAAAAGGATAATGGCAACCAGCCAGCCACTGCCGCCGCTGCGCGGGAGTTCGTCATAGACTGTCGTATGCGTGTGTGCGGACCCGTCAGGTTCACGCACTTCTACCGTACGTTGCTCGACCATGGTTTCGTCCCTTCTGATGAAGCTTTTCCGTCCAACGCGCAGGCAAACATGACGTTCCTTTCATCCACATCCGCGCCTTCTCGCCAAAGCCTCTGGTTCGCGACGCGCTGGCGTGCCAATGTGCCTCAATGCGGCAGAAGGAACTGCGTCTCGCCCTCATCTGCTACGGCGGCATCAGCCTTGCCGTGTACATGCATGGAGTAACGAAGGAACTCTGGCACGCCACGCGCGCAAGCCGGGCATTCCACTGCCCGCATGAACCGAGCCCCGGTGGTGTCGAGGCGGTTTACCTGAGATTGTTCGAAGAGATTGCCCTGACCCGTGATCTGCGGCTGCGTCTTCTGCCCGATATCGTCTCCGGGGCCAGTGCCGGCGGGATAAACGGCGTGTTTCTGGCGCAGGCCATTGCCACGGGGCAAAGCCTGGAACCTCTCACGGCAATGTGGCTTGAACGCGCCGATATCGACGTCCTGCTCGATCCCGACGCAAAGCCGTGGAGCCGGTTCGCCAAGTTCTGGGCGCAACCTCTTGTCCGGTTCGTGCTGAAGCGGCCGGGAAATGTCGTCAGCAGTACTGTCGCGCCCGAGACTCGCTCCGAAGTGCGCCGCAAGGTCTCACGCCTGATCCGTGCGCGCTGGTTCGCTCCGCCTTTCAGCGGCATCGGCTTTTCCCGAATGATCGCCGATGCGATCGACGCCATGGCAGCCACGCCGATGGGCGATCCGCTTTTGCCCGAAGGCCATCCCATGGACCTGCTGGTAACGGCGACCGACTTCAACGGCCATCTCGAAGAACTGCGCCTAAACAGCCCCGAAACGGTGGTCGAGAGCGAGCACCGCCTCTCGATAGGTTTCCATCGATCGACCAGCAGGCATGGCAATCGGGACCTCGCACCATGCCCCGAACTGGTGCTTGCCGCCCGATCCACAGCCAGTTTCCCCGGTGCATTTCCGCCCCTAGTCATCGATGAGATCGATCAGCTCGTCGCCGAACGTGGCGCCACTTGGCCGGGACGCTCGCAGTTTCTCCAGCGCATCATGCCCAGCCATTGGAAGCGCGGCGACCTTGGCAGCGTGGCGCTCGTCGATGGCGCGGTGCTCGTCAATCGTCCCTTCGCGCAAGCCATCGGCGTCCTTCGTGACAGACCCGCGCGTCGTGAGGTCGATCGACGCTTCGTATATGTCGATCCCAGTCCCGATCACATGCGCATCGCGCCGAAGGGCGGGCGCACGATCGGCTTCTTTTCGGCCATCTTCGGCTCGCTATCCTCGATCCCGCGCGAACAGCCGATCCGCGACAACTTGGAATCGCTCGAGCGGCAATCACGACAACGGCAACGCCTTAGAACCATCGTCGATGCCCTTCGCCCCGAGATCGAGGAGACCGTGGAAGGGCTGTTCGGCCGAACCCTGTTTTTCGATCACCCCAACCAGCGACGGCTCACCGCATGGCGCAACAAGGCCCAGCAAGCTGCTGCCGAGCGTGCGGGATATGCCTTCCACGGCTATGCGCAAACCAAGCTGGCCGGAATCGTCACCGATCTTGCGGCGCTGATCCACGAAGCCGCGCCAGCTGCAGCCTCGCTTGACAAGGTCGAGGCTGCCTTGTGGGATCACCTTGCCAGTACGGGGCTCGACCGCCTGTCGGCCTTGCGGGGGGGCGCAACCGACAAGGCCATTGTCTTCTTCCGCACCCACGATCTTTCTTTTCGTATTCGCCGCCTCAAGCTGCTCGCCCGCCGCCTGACGCACGATTGGGAGGAAGGTGAGAACGTCAGCATTACCGACCGCGAGGCCGCGCGAGATGCTGTCTACCGTGCCCAGGCGCTCTACCAGGGTCGAGAGACTTTCGAGGGTCTCGGCCCGGGCTTTGCCGAAACAGCTGCCTTGGCCACGGTCGATCCCGGCGCGGTTCTCAACGCAATCGCCACGCGGCGCGATCTCGTCGGGCTGGACCTACAGGTCGATTCCATGCTCGTGGCCGCACTTGAAAAGATGGACAAGTCGCTGCGCCGCCGCTTCCTCCACGCCTATCTGGGCTTTCCGTTCTACGACACCGCCACTCTGCCCCTGCTGCAGGGTGAGGGGATGGGCGAGTTCGATCCGGTAAAGGTCGATCGCATTTCACCAGATGATGCCACGTCCATCCGCAAGGGCGGCACGTTCGCGTGTCTGCGCGGTGTCGAATTCTTCAACTTCGGCGCGTTCTTCAGCCGCGCCTACCGCGAGAACGACTATCTGTGGGGCCGCCTCCACGGCGCCGAGCGCGTGATCGACCTGATCTGCTCCACGGTGGAGAACCCGCTACCAGGCGAAGTGATCGCAGCCTTCAAGCGCGACGTCTTCCTGGCGATTCTGGAGGAGGAGCAGGGGCGGTTGATGGCCGAGCCGGGACTGGTGGACCGGGTCCGCACCGAAGTCGTTGCCGCATTTCAGTGAGCTGAACTGCGCCCCCGCGCAGGCGGGGGCCTCAGTCGGTTCAAGCAGCCGGTCTGTAACACCGCCCAGGTCCCCGCCTGCGCGGGGACGCGGCAAGCTTACTCCGTCAGATCCGTCCAGGCATCCTTGATGCGCTCGAAGAAGCCCTTTGACTGCGGGCATTCCTCACCGGTCTCGGTCGCCTGGAATTCGCGGAGAATTTCCTTCTGGCGCGCCGAAAGCTTGGTCGGGGTCTCGACGTGGATTTCGACGACAAGATCGCCGATGCCGCGGCCCTGCAGCACGGGCATCCCGCCGCCACGTTTGCGCAACTGCTTGCCCGACTGGATGCCGGCCGGAATTTCAATCGTGTGGACCTTGCCGTCGAGGCCCGGAATCTCGATCTCGCCGCCCAGCGCTGCGGTCGTGAAGCTGATCGGGCAGCGTGTCAGCAGAGTCGTGCCTTCACGCTCGAACACCTTGTGGCGCTGGATATGCAGGAACAGGTAGAGGTCGCCCGGAGGCGCGCCGAACGGCCCCGCCTCGCCCTTGCCGGCAAGGCGGATGCGCGTGCCATTGTCGACGCCCGCCGGAATGTTGACCTGCAGGCGCTGCTCGGCATCTACCCGGCCTTCGCCGCGACAGGCCTTGCACGGGCTCTCGATCACTTCCCCCCGGCCGTGGCAGTTCGGGCAGGCCCGCTCCACCATGAAGAAGCCCTGCTGCGCCCGCACCTTGCCGTGCCCGCCGCAAAGGTTGCAGCGTCGCGCCGAAGTGCCGGGTGTTGCGCCTGAACCACCGCAAGGGTCGCACTTCTGCGAAACCTCGACCGCGATCTCGGTCTCCTTGCCGTGGAATGCGTCCTCGAGGCTAATTTCCATGTCGTAGCGCAGGTCCGCGCCGCGCCGCGCCTGCTGACGGCCACCGCCGCCAAACGCACCGCCGAAGATCGTCTCGAAGATATCGCCAATATCGCCGAAGTCTCCGCCACCGAAGCCACCTTGGCCGCCACCTGCGCCCTGCTGGAACGCGGCGTGACCATAGCGGTCATAGGCTGCCCGCTTCTGCGGGTCGGAGAGACAGGCATACGCCTCGTTGATCTGCTTGAACTTGGCCTCGCTCTCGGCACAGCCCGGATTCTTGTCCGGGTGGAACTTCATGGCGAGTTTTCGGTATGCAGACTTCAGGACCTTCTCGTCCGCAGTCCGCTCAACTTCGAGCAATTCGTAGAAATCGATCTCGGCCGACATTGCGCTTCCCTAACGCGAAGACCCGCCGCCAGCGCATTCACGCGAGCGGCGGGCCGGTTTCATCGCAACATCACTTGTTGTCGTCGACTTCCGAGAACTCGGCGTCGACCACGTCGTCATCAGCCTTCGGAGCCTCGGCGCCTGGAGAAGCCGCAGCAGCCTGCTCCTTCTCGTAGATCGCCTGGCCCATCTTCATGGCCTTTTCAGTGAGCGCCTGGGTCTTGGCGGTCATCTCTTCCGAGTTACCACTTTCAACCGCTGCCTTCGCCTCGGCGATGGCGGCTTCGATCTCTGCCTTCAGCGATGCGTCAATCTTGTCGCCGTTCTCTTCAAGCTGGCGCTCGGTCGCGTGGATGAGGCTTTCGGCGTTGTTCTTGGCTTCCGCCTCGGCACGACGCTTCTTGTCCTCTTCGGCGAACTTCTCGGCATCGCGGACCATCTGGTCGATGTCAGCGTCCGACAGACCACCAGACGCCTGGATGCGGATCTGCTGTTCCTTGCCGGTGCCCTTGTCCTTCGCGCTCACGTTCACGATGCCGTTGGCGTCGATGTCGAACGTCACCTCGATCTGCGGCACGCCGCGCCGTGCGGGCGGAATGCCGACGAGGTCGAACTGGCCGAGGAGCTTGTTGTCCTGCGCCATTTCGCGCTCGCCCTGGAAGACCCGGATCGTCACTGCCTGCTGATTGTCCTCGGCAGTCGAATAGACCTGGCTCTTCTTGGTCGGGATCGTGGTGTTGCGGTCGATCATCTTGGTCATGATGCCGCCCAGCGTCTCGATCCCCAGCGAAAGCGGGGTCACGTCGAGCAGCAGCACATCCTTGACGTCGCCCTGCAGCACGCCTGCCTGGATTGCAGCACCCATGGCGACGACTTCGTCCGGGTTCACACCGGTGTGCGGATCCTTGCCGAAGAAGTCCTTCACCACTTCGCGGACCTTGGGCATGCGGGTCATGCCGCCGACGAGAACGACGTCATCGATGTCCTTGGCCGAAAGACCGGCGTCAGCCAGAGCCTTCTTGCAGGGGTCGAGCGTGCGCTGGATCAGGCCTGCGACCAGCTTTTCAAGATCGGCGCGGGTGATCGTCTCCACCAGATGGAGCGGGGTGGTGCTGCCACCTTCCATGCGGGCGGTGATGAACGGCAGGTTGATTTCGGTCGTCTGGGCAGACGACAGCTCGATCTTGGCCTTTTCCGCGGCTTCCTTCAGGCGCTGCAGGGCAAGCTTGTCGCCGCGCAGGTCCATGTTTTCCTTCGACTTGAACTTGTCGGCAAGGAATTCCACCAGCGCCGTATCGAAGTCCTCACCACCCAGGAACGTGTCGCCATTGGTCGACTTTACTTCGAACACGCCATCACCGATCTCGAGGATCGAGATGTCGAAGGTCCCGCCACCGAGGTCATAGACCGCGATCGTCTTGCCGTCCTGCTTGTCGAGGCCATAGGCCAGCGCCGCAGCCGTCGGCTCGTTGATGATGCGCAGCACTTCGAGACCCGCAATCTGCCCGGCGTCCTTGGTCGCCTGGCGCTGCGCGTCGTTGAAGTAGGCCGGCACGGTGATCACCGCCTGCGTCACGGTCTCGCCGAGATAGGCCTCGGCGGTTTCCTTCATCTTCTGCAGGGTGAAGGCCGAGATCTGCGACGGGCTGTAGTCCTGGCCACCGGCCTTGACCCAGGCATCGCCGTTCTTGCCCTTGGTGATGGTGTAGGGGACGAGTTCCGTGTCCTTCTGGGTCAGCGGATCGTCAAAGCGGCGGCCGATCAGGCGCTTCACCGCGAAAATCGTGTTGTCGGGGTTGGTCACCGCCTGGCGCTTGGCCGGCTGGCCGATAAGGCGCTCGCCATCCTTGGTGAATGCGACGATCGACGGCGTGGTGCGCGCACCTTCCGAGTTTTCAATGACCTTGGGCGTGCCCCCGTCCATAACAGCAACGCAGCTGTTGGTCGTGCCAAGGTCGATGCCGATAACTTTAGCCATGAGTTCCCCAGTTCCTTCCATTCAAGACACCGCGTGGGAAAGCGATCCCCCTGCCGGGCAGACCGCCATGTGCGGCTCGATTGTCCGCGATATAGGTGCGCTTCTTCTTGGCACAAGGCCCCCACGCGCTTACCTCGGGACACATATTGGCAACAGGAGTCGCCCTTCATGCGCAAGCTTGCAATCATTGGACTTTCCGCCCTCGCCCTGTCGCTCGGCGCCTGCGGCCAGAAGGCAGAAGATCCGACGGATCAGGCCAGCAGCAGCGCCGCAGCCGGTCCCGAAAGCGCACCCGGCGTCACGGTGACCGACGCGATGGTCCGCCTGCCCGCAGTGCCGGGCACGCCGGGCGCTGCCTACTTCACCGTCTCGCAGGGCAGTGGCGCGCCGCGCAAGATCGCCTCGGTCTATGTCGAAGGCGCGCAGCGCGCCGAGATGCATGAAACCGTCACGAAGAACGGCATCTCCTCAATGCAGCAGGTCAAGGACGTGCCGATCGAAGCGGGCAAGAGCGCGGAGTTCAAGCCGGGCGGTCTCCACGTAATGCTGTTTGACGTGGCTGACACGCTCAAGGCCGGAACCACCACGGAACTCACGATCACGCTCGACAATGGCGACAAGGTCAGCGTTCCCGCCAGGGTCGAAGCGCTCGGCGGTGGCAGCGACGCCGAGGCGATGGAAGGCATGGACCATTCCGGCCACGACATGAGCAAGATGTGAGAAAAGCCGACGCTCCCTGCCCGCCTGGCGGGGAGCGCCGCCTCACGCCAGGCGAATGCGCGCTGGTTTTCGAAGTGTTTGGCGCCGCCGTAGACACCCGACCCGTCCGCATCCGCCGCCGCCGCTGGTTTCCCTTCCAGCCGGCGGCCACGGTCATGGCCCCGATGGGGCACCTCCACTTCGCTGCCGCCAGCCCGCACTACGAGCACGACTTCGCAGACGCACCGCTTCCGGCCCAAGGGCTGTTCATCCATGAAATGGTCCACGTCTGGCAGGCCCAGACGCGCGGCCGATGGTGGCTCCCGCTGATGCGCCACCCGTTCTGTCGCTACAGCTACACCTATGATCCCGGCCGCCCGTTCGAACGCTACGGCATCGAACAGCAGGCTGAGCTTGTCCGCCACTGGTTCATGGCAAGACGGGGCGCACCGTCACCGGCCGCCCCGCCATTGCAAGCGCTTGACGCGCTTGTTCCGTTCAATCCAGGCTGATCAGCAGCGGACTTCGTATTCCCGGCCATAGCGATCGACCTGATAGCAGCGATTGTCGCGCTTGCGAATCTGCGAACCGCCAACCGCGCCAACCGCGCCACCGATGGCCGCACCCTGCACAACGTCGCCGCCAGTCGCTGCGCCGATTCCTGCACCAACCGCGGCGCCCACAGCAGCACCCTCGCCTGCATAGTTCCTCGCGCAGCCGCCCAAAGTGACGGCCGAACCCATGATAAGCGATGCAATGATGATCTTGCGCATAATGTATCTCCGTTTCCCGGAGACGACGCGCCGACCTTCTTCGCGTTCCATGCCTTGCGATGAAGCGTTTTATCCAGCGTTTCTCCTGCCGAAACCGCGAAAGCCTGTTGAGGACAGTCGGCATGCGAACAGGCAAGATGGCCGGCAGCAGGAGATCTGACCGCCATGCCTCATGCCGTTGACCATCGCGCCATCCTTGCCCGCTTCGCCCCCACGCGCGGTGGTGATGGCAATATCTTCCAAGATATCGAACCCGCGCGGCTCGCCCATATCGTCGTCGACATGCAGAACGGCTTCATGGAGGAAGGCGCGCCGGTAGAAGTGCCGATGGCCCGCACCATCGTCGACAATATCAACCGCATCAGCGCCGCAATTCGTGCCAGCGGCGGCCACAACGTGTTTCTCCGCTACACCACACCGCCCGATGGCGGCCCGAGCTGGTCGAATTTCATGGTTCGCATGGGGAGCAAGGCGCAAGGGCACCAGGAGGCCTTCACCCCGGGCGCGCATTACTGGCAGCTCTGGCCAGCGCTCGAAGTAGCCGCGAACGATACGGTGATCGACAAGCACCGCTTCAGCGGTTTCACGCCCGGAACCTGCATGCTCCACGCCGTCCTGCAGGATCGCGGCATAGATACGGTGCTGATTACGGGCACCCTCACCAACTGCTGCTGCGAAAGCACTGCCCGCGACGCGATGCAGCACAACTACCGCGTGCTGATGGCGGGCGATGCCATGGCCGCACTGTCAGACGAGGAACACGCTGCGACGCTCCACAACATGGCCTTCGTATTCGCCGATCTCTATTCGACGGATGAAATTGTCGGATTGCTCGGCGGGTAAAAAGCTCTGCGCCCCTGCGAAGGCGGGGGCCTCGGTGGTTTCACGAACCATCAAAGCAAACCGGCTGAGGTCCCCGTCTCCGCGGGGACGCATCAGCGTGTGATAAAATCAGTCCGGCTTCTTGGCCACTGCCACCATTGCCGGTCGCAGCAGACGGTCCTTGATCATATAGCCTGCCTGCAGCTCCGAGATCACCGTGCCCGGTTCGGCATCGGCCGAGGGCATCTCGATCATCGCCTGGTGCTGGTGTGGATCGAGCGGGAGGCCCATTGCGGCGATGCGGGTGATGCCGTGGCTGCCGAACACCTTCTCGATCTCGCGCCCCGTGGCTTCAAGCCCGGCGACGAGGTTCTTGAACTTCTCGTCCTCGCGCAGGTCAGCCGGGATCGATTCCAGGGCGCGCGCCAGATTGTCCGCTACCGAAAGGATATCGCGGGCAAAGCCGGTCGCGGCATAGGCGCGGGCGTCGGCGATGTCCTTCTCCATGCGACGGCGCACGTTCTGCGTTTCGGCCTTGGCATAGAGCACGTCCTGCTTGGCCGCCTTAAGCTCCTCGCGCAGCCTGGCCGCTTCATCGCCTGAAGAGGAATCCTTGGCGGAAGACTGGTCGATCATGTCCTCGGGCACACCCTTCAGTTCCGCCTCGACTTCAGCGTCAGTGGGGCGCGTCTCGTTATCGCTCATTTTCTCGAAAATCCGTCTTGTCCGATGAATCTGCCCAGCGTCTGGGCGGTGAAATCAACCATGGGGACGACGCGCGCATAATTCAACCGCGTTGGGCCGATCACGCCGACCACGCCGACCACCCGCCCCTCGCTGTCGCGCCATGGTGAGGCAATGACCGACGACCCCGAAAGCGAGAACAGGCGGTTCTCGCTCCCGATGAAAATACGCGTCGCTTGCGCCTCGCGCGCGGCATCCAGCACCCGCGCGATCGCCTCGGCGCTCTCCAGTTCGTCAAGTAGCTGGCGGACGCGTTCGATATCGCTCAGCGCCGCTTCGTCGAGCAGGTTGGCCTGCCCGCGCACGACCATCACTGGTCGCGCCGCGGCATCCTGCGTCCACACCACCAGCCCGCGCTGCACCAGATCGGCACTGGCTGCATCCAGCGCCGAACGTCCCCCATCGACCTCCGCTCGCACCACGCCAGACGCTTCGCCAAGCGTGCGACCCTGCAACCGGCTCGTCAGATAATTGCCAGCCTGCTCAAGCACCGCAGCACCCACCGGCTCGGGCAAGTCTATCACCCGGTTCTCGATCCCGCCGTCCTCGCTGACCAGCACGGCGAGCGCCCGCACGGGCGAGAGCGGCACGAACGAAATCTGCACCAGCCGGGGCTCGCGCTTGGGCACCATGACCACCGCAGCCCCCGCTGACAGTTCGGACAGCGCCGAGCTGGCCGCTGCCAGTGCATTCTCGATGGTTCCGCCATGAGCGAGCCCGCGCTCGATCTGCGCCCGCTCGGCCACGGTGGGCTCGGCCACCTGCATGATGCCGTCGACGAAGAGCCTCAGGCCCACCTCCGTCGGCATCCGTCCTGCACTGGTATGCGGCGCAGCAAGAAGCCCGGCGTCCTGCAGTTCCTGCAATACAGAGCGGATCGAAGCGGGCGACAAGTTCACGCCCCCCGGCCCCGCCAGTGCCTTGGAGCCCATCGGCTGTCCACTGGCGATATAACCCTCCACGACGAGACGGAAAATCTCGCGTGCGCGGTCGGTCAGATCGGAGAGCGTTGGGCCGTGCATGGTGACAATCTAATCCACGCTCTTGCAGGCTCAAGCCCAATGCGCCAGAGGCTGGCCAAACTTTTGAGGGAAAATCCATGCGACCTTCCGGCCGTGCGCCCGATGAAATGCGCCCCATCATCATTGAAACCGCCTTCACCAAGCACGCCGAAGGCTCGGTCCTGATCTGCTTCGGCGATACCAAGGTGCTCGTCACCGCCTCGGTGGAAGAGCGCGTGCCGCCATTCCTGCGCGGCAAGGGCGAAGGCTGGGTCACGGCGGAATACTCGATGCTTCCCCGCGCCACCCACACCCGCGGCAGCCGCGAGGCGGCGAAGGGCAAGCAGTCCGGCCGCACGCAGGAAATCCAGCGCCTGATCGGCCGCAGCTTGCGCGCCGTCACCGATCTCAAGAAGCTGGGCGAGCGCCAGATCACGCTCGACTGCGACGTGATCCAGGCCGACGGCGGCACCCGCACCGCCTCGATCTCCGGCGCTTGGGTCGCCCTGCGTCTCGCCGTACAGAAGCTGCTTGATAGCGGCGCGATCAAGGAAGACCCGCTGACCGAAAAGGTCGCCGCGATCTCCTGCGGCATCGTCAATGGCCAGCCGGTGCTCGACCTTGATTACATTGAAGATTCCTCGGCAGATGCCGACGCCAACTTCGTCCTGATCGAAGGCGGCAAGATCGCCGAGGCGCAGGCCACGGCCGAAGGCGCGACCTACGACGAAGAAGGCCTCCTGCGCCTCCTCCGCCTCGCCCGCATCGGCTGCAACGAGATCTTCGCGGCGCAGGAAAAGGCGGTTCGCGGCTGATGTCTTCGCCCCGTCTCGGCACCGGCAAGCTGGTCATCGCCACGCACAACGCCGGAAAGCTCAAGGAAATTCAGGCCCTTCTCGCGCCCTACGGGATCGAGTGCCTGTCCGCCGGCGCACTCGGCCTGCCGGAGCCTGCCGAGACGGGCACGACCTTCGTCGAGAACGCGCTGATCAAGGCGCGGGCAGCGGCGGAGGCTTCGCAGATCCCCGCCCTCGCCGACGACTCCGGCCTCTGCGTCGACGCCCTCGGAGGAGCACCGGGGGTCTACACCGCGGATTGGGCCGAGGCGGACGTGTTCGAGGGAGGGCCCGGTCGCGACTGGTACATGGCGATGGGCAAGGTTGAGGGAAAGCTCGCGGGAGTTGAGGCTGAGTTCGCGAGAGTTGCGGCAGAGTCCGGGGAGAGTGCCCCAGAGTTGGAAAGAGGCTGCCACTTTGCCTGCGTGCTCGCCATCGCGTGGCCAGACGGCTCCCACGCGGTCTACGAAGGCCGGGCGCATGGCACTCTCACCTGGCCTCCGCGCGGAACAATGGGCTTCGGCTATGACCCGGTGTTCGTGCCCGTGGGCGACACTCGCACCTTCGCAGAACTCGATCCGGCCGAAAAGCACGCGATCAGCCACCGCGCCGACGCCTTCGCCAAGCTGGTAGCGGACCAGTTTTCGGCCTAAGGCTCTGGCCATGGCCCTAGCGCTCTACATCCACTGGCCATTCTGCCTCGCAAAGTGCCCCTATTGCGACTTCAACAGCCACGTCCGTGATCGGACGGACATGGCGGCTTGGGCCGACGCGCTGCTGGCGGACATGCGCCATGAAGCGCAGTTGACGCCGGGCCGGAAGCTTACCTCGATCTTCTTCGGCGGGGGCACGCCTTCGCTCATGCCGCCAGCGCTGGTCGAAACGCTGCTGCGTGAGGCACAAGGCCTGTGGGGCTTTGCCCCCGGTATCGAGATCACGCTTGAGGCCAACCCGAGCTCGGTCGAGGCTGCCAATTTCGCTGCGCTGGCAAGCGCTGGGATCGACCGCGTTTCGCTCGGCCTGCAGGCGCTCGACGACAAGACGCTGAAGTTTCTCGGCCGACTGCATGGCGTCACGGAAAGCCTTGCCGCACTGGACCTGGCGCAGTCCCACTTCAGCCGCGTCAGCTTCGATCTAATCTATGCCCGCCCTGAACAGACGCCAGCGCAATGGCAGGCAGAGCTGCAGCGCGCGCTGGCCTTCGGGACCGGCCATCTCAGTCTCTACCAGCTGACCATCGAACCCGGCACCCGCTTCGCCACACTAGTTCGCGAAGGCCAGCTCACACCGCTCGACGACGATCAGGCCGCCGACTTGTTCACGCTCACCCGCGAACTGACCGCCGCTGCCGGCCTCCCCGCCTACGAAACCAGCAACCACGCCCGCCCCGGCGAGGAAAGTCGCCATAACCTCACCTATTGGCGCTATCAGGACTACGTCGGCATCGGCCCCGGTGCACATGGGCGCAGGCTCGGCGCGGCGACTGTGCGGCACAAGAAGCCTGAGAACTTCCTGCGCGCGGTAAGCGAGCAGAAGCACGGCATTGCCGAGGAGCGGCATCTGATCCCCTCGGATCAGGCAATGGAAGCGGTGCTGATGGGCCTGCGACTGGCCGAGGGTATCGAGCCGGTGCCCCTCGCTGCGCGGTTCGGCTTCACTGCGAATGATCTTATCGACCCGGCAAAACGCGATTTCTACGTGCGGCTGGGCCATCTTGCCGAGGACCGCGGACGCCTGAGCGTGACCGAACAGGGCGCGCCGCTGCTTGAAGCCCTGCTCGCGGAACTCGTGCCGGCGGCGCTGGTCGGCGCATGACCACGGCGGACTTTCTCGAGGCTTGGCACAATCACTTAGCTCTCGGCCGCCGTCGCTCACCCCATACCGTGCGCGCCTATACCGCAACCGTCGCGCGCCTGCTTCATGCCTTGCCCGAAGGCCAAAGCTGGTCAACGCTCGCGCGGATCGACGCTACAACCTTGCGCAATCATCTGGCCGAGCGCCGCGCCGATGGCCTGGGCAATGTTTCTGCGGCGCGCGAACTTTCGGCGCTCAAGTCCTTCATCGCCTTCGCCCGCGAGCAGGCTGGAGATGCTGACACCAGCCGCCCACGATTGCGCGGCCCGCGCGTAAAGAAGGGCTTGCCGCGCCCCGTCACGCCAGACGAAGCGGTCAATCTTGCCGAAATGGTCGCCGACGATGCGGGGGTACCATGGATCGCCGCGCGCGACCGTGCCGTCCTGCTCCTGCTCTATGGTGCTGGAATGCGCATTGCTGAAGCGCTGGCGCTGCCGGCCTCGGTCTTGCCGCTGGGCGAGACTGTCGTGATTACCGGCAAGGGTGGCCGCCAACGCGTCGTTCCCCTGCTGCCGATCGTGAGCGAGGGTGTTTCCGACTATGTGGCGCAATGTCCTTGGCCGCTTGCCAAGGACGAACCGCTGTTTCGCGGCGCGAAGGGCGGTCCCTTGGCGCAGGGCATGGTGCAACGTGCTGTGGCAAGGGCGCGCACCGCGCTGGGTTTGCCGGCCACGGCGACGCCGCACGCCCTGCGTCACTCCTTTGCCACGCACCTGCTAAGCGCCGGGGCTGACTTGCGCTCCCTGCAGGAACTGCTCGGCCACGCGAGCCTGTCGTCAACCCAGATCTATACCCGGGTCGATGCGGCAACGCTGCTGGACGTCTACCGGAATGCCCATCCGCGGGCGTGATCACTGTTTGGCAGTGGCACTCCGTGGCAATCGCAGCACCGACAGCAACCCGCCGAGGTCTTCACTTTCCCTGAGTTCGACGCTGCCGCCGTAGATTTCTGCAACATCCCGCACGATAGCGAGGCCAAGGCCGGTTCCGGGCTTTCCGGTATCGAGCCTGGCGCCACGATCGAAGATGCGCTCGCGGGACTCCTCGGGAATGCCGATGCCATCGTCCTCGACCCAGATTTCGCAGAACTTCGGATCGGCGGGTGCAGCGTCGATGGTAATGAAGACCGATCCGCCGCCGTACTTGGCCGCATTCTCGATCAAGTTGCCAAGGATCTCGTCGAGGTCCTGACGCTCGATCGATACCTCGGCGGTGCGGTTGCCGTCCATGTCGAAGCGCACGTTCGGGTAGAGGCGGACAACAGCCCGTTCCACTGCTTCGGCGCTTTCCCACACCTGGGCGCGTGACATGCCCACCGCGCGGCGACCGACTGCGCGCGCGCGCGCGAGGTGATGGTCGACTTGACGGCGCATGACCGCAGCTTCGCGGATCACCGTATCGGCAAGATCATCGGCCTTGGCGGTTGCTGCATTCATCACCACGGTGAGCGGGGTTTTGAGGGCGTGGGCAAGATTGCCTGCATGGGTGCGCGCCTCTTCGGCCTGGCGCTCGGAGTGTTCGAGCAGGGCGTTGAGTTCGACCACGAGTGGCTGGACTTCGAGGGGCAAGGGTTCGGTGACGCGGCTAGCCCCGCCCTCGCGCATGCGGGCTATCGCCAGCCTCACACGACGCAAGGGGCCAAGACCGTAGAACGTCTGCAGTCCCGCCATGGTGAACAGCCCGAGGCCGAGTGCGAGGAAAGACCAGATCAGGATCGAGCGGATGCGCCGGATCTGTGCGTCGATCTCGCCACGGCTGGCGGCGACCTGAAATTCCCACAGCGTGTTGGCACCCGGCAGGATCACAGAGCGCTTGATGATGCGCAGGCGCTCACCCTCGAACTGGTCGCTGTCGTCGATCTTCGGGTCGACATAGTTCTGATCGGGATCGGTGCGGAGCGAACGGTCCCACAGCGAGCGCGAAGGGAAGTCCTCGTGCCCTTGCCCGGAGATTTGCCAGTAAAGGCCGCTGTTGGGCTCAAGGAAGCGCTGGTCGCCGAGGGGGCGGTTGAAGAAGACTTCACCGTCCGGCCCGATCTCGGCCGAGGCGACCATTGCGGTCAGCATATAGCCGAGTTGTTCATCGAAATTGCGGGTGACCAGCCCAGTCAGCGTCTGGTCGAGCGCCAGACCACCACCGAGCAGGAGGACGCTGATCCATCCTGCCGCGATAAGCAGCATTCGCCGCGCCAGCGAGCCGGTATGCGGCGCTGGCTGCGGCGTGTCGTTGCTGCCCTTCTCCGGCACCTATTGCCTGCGCGGATTACCCACGACCGGGTTCGGCCGGATCATCGAGGCTGTACCCAAGACCGCGGATCGTGGTAATCACATCGGGGCCCAGCTTCTTGCGGATACGGGTGACGAAGACTTCGATCGTGTTGGAATCGCGGTCGAAATCCTGATCGTAAATGTGTTCGATCAGTTCGGTCCGGCTGACCACCTTGCCCTTGTGGTGGAGTAGATAGGACAGGAGCTTGTATTCCTGCGCTGTCAGCTTGACCGGTTCGCCGTTGAGCGTGACGCGGCCTGAACGCGTATCGAGGCGCACGTCGCCAGCGGTGAGTTCGGATGAGGAATTGCCGGAGGCGCGGCGGATCAGCGCACGCAGGCGGGCGATCAGTTCCTCGGTCTGGAAGGGCTTGGCAAGATAATCGTCAGCACCGGCATCGAGCCCGGCAACCTTGTCGGACCAGCTGTCACGCGCGGTGAGAACGAGGACGGGGAACTTGCGCCCCTCCTTGCGCCACATGCCGAGCACTGTCAGGCCGTCGATCTCGGGCAGGCCGAGGTCAAGGATGACGGCGTCATACTCTTCGGTAGAGCCCATGAAATGCCCGTCTTCGCCATCGACCGAAAGATCGACGGCATATCCGTTCTGTTCGAGCGTGTTCTTGAGCTGCTTGCCGAGAGTGGGTTCGTCCTCGACGATCAGAATGCGCATCATTTGCCCCTTACTGCACGCCGCACGGGCGCGAACACTTGCAGGGCTAGATGGGGCGCGAAACCTGAACGGTCAAGGAACTGGCGCGAAAGCCACCGTTCACCAACAGGCTCTCATCGACTTTCGCCGAGAACCTGACCGGTGCGGGCGTCAACATCCACGAACATGACCCGGCCATCACGGATGAACTTCAGGCGATAGACCATCGCGGACGGATCGTACTCAGGGCCGAGATACTGCATTCCCGGTTTGGTCGGCAGCACGCGGCGTTCGATATCGCGGAGCGAACGCACGTTGCCAGCGCGCAGGTCGCGGCGGGCCTCGTTCTGCTCGTCGGGCCGCTGCTGGGCGTGCGACGTTACGGGCAGGAGAGCCAGTGATGCGGCAAGAAGGGCAATGGCACGGTTCATGATGTGCGCATGCATAAGCCGAGGGCATTGAACAAGCGGTGAATGCGAAGCCGCGTTATCGTTCAGCGTCGGGCGTTGCGCGAGGGCAACGCTGCGGCTAAGCGGCAGGCCATGGCGGCACCGATACTCAGCTGGGAGGGCCTCGGCCTCGTCCAGGGCAATGGCTGGCTCTTTCAGGATCTCGACATCCATATCCAGCAGCGCGACCGGCTCGCGCTGATCGGGCGCAATGGCGCAGGCAAGACAACCCTGCTCAAGCTGTTGGGCGGGCAGGTGGATGCGGACAAGGGCACGCGCTCGATCCAGCCGGGGACAAAGATCGTCACGCTGGAGCAGGACCCGTTCTTCACCGGCTTCGATACGCTGATGGACTTTGCGCTATCCGGCAAGGACGCCCCTCCCCGTCACGAAGTCGAATCCATTGCCGGGCAGCTCGGCATCGACATGAACCGCAAGGCCGATAGCGCCAGCGGTGGCGAGCGGCGCCGCGCCGCCCTTGCCCGTGCGCTGGCTAGCGAGCCGGATCTCCTGCTGCTCGACGAGCCGACCAACCACCTTGATCTTGCCGCGATCGACTGGCTGGAAGACTGGCTGCAGCGCTATCGCGGGGCGTTCGTGGTCATCAGCCATGACCGCACCTTCCTAGAACGGCTGACCAAGGCGACGCTCTGGCTCGATCGTGGCTCGCTGCGCCGGAAGGATATCGGCTTCGGCGGATATGAGGCGTGGATGGAACAGGTCTATGCCGAGGAAGCACGCGCCGCCGACAAGCTCGATGCCAAGCTGAAGATCGAGGCGCACTGGCTCGAGCGGGGGGTTACCGCGCGGCGCAAGCGCAACATGGGACGGCTGGAAAAGCTCTACGAGATGCGCGCGCAAAGAGCAGCCATGCTCTCTCCGCAGGGGACCGCGAAGCTGGCCATCGCCAGTGACGATGCCAAGAGCAAGGCAGTGATCGTTGCGGATCACGTCAACAAGTCGTTCGGCGATCGCCCCATCGTCAAGGACTTCACCCTGCGCATCACGCGCAAGGACCGCATCGGCGTGGTCGGCTCGAATGGCGCGGGCAAGACCACCTTGCTCAAGCTGCTGACCGGTGAACTGGAGCCGGACAGCGGGACGATCACCCTTGCCAAGACGCTGCAGGGGATCATGATCGATCAGCAGCGCAGCCTGATGGCGCCCGACAAGCGCGTGCGCGACGTGCTGGCCGATGGCAGCGACTGGATCGACGTGCGCGGTGTCCGCAAGCATATCCAGGGCTATCTCAAGGACTTCCTGTTCGATCCGGGGCTGGTCGAAGCACGCATCGGCACGCTTTCCGGCGGTGAGCGTTCGCGCCTGCTGCTGGCACGCGAGTTTGCGCGCTTTTCAAACCTGCTGGTCCTCGACGAGCCGACCAATGACCTCGACCTCGAAACGCTCGATCTCTTGCAGGAAGTGATCTCGGACTACGACGGCACGGTACTGATCGTCAGCCATGATCGTGACTTCCTCGATCGCACGGTGACCATCACGCTGGGAATGGACGGCTCGGGCAAGGTCGACATCGTCGCGGGCGGGTACGCTGATTGGGAGAAGATCCGCAAGCAGAGGCAAGCAGGCAAGCCAGTTGCCCGGTCTGCAGGGGCGGACAAGCCAGAAGCGGCAGTGGCAGCGCCCGTCCAGCCTGCAAAAAAGGGCAAGCTTTCATACAAGGATCAGCGCGACTACGAATTGCTGCCCAAGCGGATCGAGGAACTCGACGCTGCGATTGCACGCGGCGAGGCTCAGCTGGCCGATCCAGATCTCTATGCCAAGGACCCCAGGAAGTTCGATGCTTTGATGGCTGCGCTGGAAAAGGTCCGGGCCGAAAAGGAAGCCGCTGAAGAGCGCTGGCTGGAACTGGCCGAGATGGTCGAGGGCTGAACGGCCCCTTCGCGCAAAGCCCTTGCTTCGGCCTGCAATTTGTAGGTAAGCAAAAAATCACCGTTACGGTTAAGACGGTCACGAACAGGGGTCGCGCGCATGATCAATCGAATCCGCGATATACGCCGCCAGAAGGGCATGACGCTGGCCGATGTGGCTGCGCGCTGCGATCCGCCGACCACCGCGCAGACGATCGGCAGGCTTGAAACCGGCACGCGCAGCCTGTCGCTGACGTGGATGAACCGTATCGGCGCTGCGCTCGGGGTTGAGCCGCAATTGCTGGTCAAGGCCGAGGAGGATACCCCTACCCACCTCGTTGCCCGGCTCGGACCGAACGGCGCCGAGGCTCTTGCCAAGCCGATGGATGCCATCCTCCCCGTGGCCCTTGACGGTTCCGCCCGCCTCCTCGCGCTGGCCGTTGAGGCAAGCGCTGGCGAGTATCGCGCAGGCGATCAGGTATGGTTGCGCCAGATCGATCCGGAGGACTTCGCCCGCGCCTTCAACCGTGATGTCCTTGCTCCACGCACTGCCGGTCGCTTTGCTTTCGGCCGCTTGATCGATCAGCGTGACGGGCGCGTTGCGCTGCTTCCGCCGGGTCCTGGCCAGAGACAGGTGGTGATCGATCGGCCGGCATGGCTGGGCGTCGCCGAAATGCTCGTGCGCAAACTTTGACGTGAAGCGCCTCCTCTCGATCTCCACGCTTTATCCCGCAACAGGTCGTCCCGGCTTCGGCCGCTTCGTCAGCCGCCAGATGCAAGCCCTGGCCGAACGGGGGGACTGGGACGTGACGGTCGTCAACCCGATCGGCATTCCACCGGTGCCAATGAAGCGCTACGCCATGCTTAAAGGTGTGCCGGAAGTTCAGGAACAGGGCGCGGTGACAATCCATCACCCGCGTTTTCTCCTGATTCCCGGTCTATCCGGACCGATCAACCCGGCGCTGATTGCCCACGCGATCCTGCCGCTGGCAAAACGGCTCCATGCCGAGCGGCCGTTCGACATGATCGATGCGCAGTTCTTCTATCCTGACGGACCTGCCGCGGCCAAGGTCGCGCGCGCGCTTGAAGTGCCGCTGGCAATAAAGGCGCGCGGGTCGGACATCCATCTGTGGGGGCAGCGGTCATGGCCGCGCCACCAGATGATCGAAGCCGCGCGCCAATCGGCCCTTCTGCTTTCCGTTTCCCAAGCGCTGGCAAACGACATGATAGCGCTGGGCATGCCCGCTGACCGTATCAGAGTTCATTACACCGGACTCGATCGATCGCGCTTCCGCCCGCTCGAGCGCCAAGCAGCGCGACAGTTGGTATCAGCTTTGCCGTCGCTTCAGATCTGGCCCGAGGGCCGTCTGCTGCTGTGCGTTGGCGCGTTGATTGCGATCAAGGGGCAAGCGCTGGCAATCCGTGCGATGGAGCTGCTGCCCGACGACGTCCGGCTCGCCATTGCAGGCACCGGCGCGGATGAAACCGGTTTGAAGCGGCTGGTCCAGCAGCTTGGCCTGGAATCGCGAGTCCACTTCTTGGGTTCGGTGGAACACGACATCCTTCCGCATTTGCTCTGCGCGGCGGATGTCATGGTTCTGCCCTCTGAACGCGAAGGGCTTGCCAATGCCTGGATCGAATCGCTCGCCTGCGGGACGCCGGTCGTGATCCCCGACATCGGCGGCGCGCGTGAGGTGGTGGCCGATGTAAGCGCCGGGCGGATCGCGGAGCGCACACCTGAAGCCATCGCCGAGGCCGTGAGCGAACTGCTCCAATCACCCCCGACGCAGGATGCGGTTGCGGTAAACGCCGCACGGTTCAGCTGGGAAGCCAATGCCAGTGCGCTCGCCGCCATGTACGAAGAAGCGGCGACGAAGCGTTAGACTTCGCCGCCGCCAATCGGTTTGCCTACGCGGGATCAAACGCCTTCGCGTGCAATCCGCTCCTGCTTTTCGAGTGCCGTCTCGGTCGGCACGAAGCTGTTCGGGTTTACCTTCAGCCAGATCAGGATGGGCGCCGCCATGTAGATCGAACTGTAGGTACCGACGAAGATGCCGAGCGTGATGGCCG
The DNA here is from genome assembly GCF_000807925.1 of Novosphingobium subterraneum. Classification (GTDB taxonomy): domain Bacteria; phylum Pseudomonadota; class Alphaproteobacteria; order Sphingomonadales; family Sphingomonadaceae; genus Novosphingobium; species Novosphingobium subterraneum. Next base: position 79,070 of record NZ_JRVC01000002.1, read on the forward strand.
CAGTGAAGCCGAAGATCACGTCAGGCCCCAGCAGCAGCAAGGCCACCAGCGTGATAAGCATCGACAGCGAGGTCACGATCGTCCGGTGCAGCGTCTCATTGACCGAGAGGTCGAGCAGTTCCGGCATCGGCATCCGGCGATACTTCTTCATGTTCTCGCGGATGCGGTCATAAACGACAATGGTGTCGTTCAGCGAATACCCGATAAGCGTGAGCAGCGCGGCCACGATGTTCAGGTCGAACTCCATGCCGGTGACGGCAAAGAGGCCTAACGTCAGGGTCACGTCGTGCACCAGCGCGAATAGCGCGCCCACGCCAAACTGCCATTCGAACCGCAACCAGATGTAGGCCGCAACCGCCAGAGACGCGAGGCCGAGCGCCTTGAACGCATCCCAGCCCAGTTCCTTGGAGACCTTGCCCGATACCGAATCGACGCCGTCGATTCGCGCGTCGGCATGGTTCTTCTTGATGTCTGCGGTGATGGTGCGGGCCATCTTGTCGGCAAGAGCCGCTTCCTGGCCTGCGCCTTCCGGCAGCTTCATGCGGATCGAGATTTCGTTGGGCTTGCCATAGCGCTGGATGATCGGTTCGCCGTAGCCAAGCTTGCCGACTTCTTCGCGCAATTCACCGACTGGCGCTTCGGCGCTGCGTTCGAAAGTCACGCGGATCATCTGACCGCCGATGAAATCGACGCCCAGGTTGAGGCCCTTGGTTAGCACCAGTCCCCAGGAGGCCGCCATCAGGATGATGCTGATGACGTAGAACGGCACACGCCACTTGAGGAAGTGAATGTTGGTGTTGTCGGGTACGAGCTTGAGGAGTTTCATCGGTCTGTCCTCCTCTTAAAGGGCAATGTCGGTGGGGCGGGCACGGCGAAGCCACTGTGCGACCCACATGCGCGTCAGGGTGACGGCGGTGAACACCGACGTCGCGATGCCGATCATGAGAACCACGGCAAAGCCCTTCACCGGTCCCGAGCCGAAGGCGAACATCAGCACGGCGGCAATGACGTTGGTGATATTCGCATCGAAAATAGCGCGGCTGGCTTCCTTGTAGCCAAGCTCCACCGCCTGGACGACCTTGCGGCCGCGGTGTCGCTCCTCGCGGATGCGCTCGTTGATAAGCACGTTTGCGTCAACCGCCGCGCCGATGGTCAGCACGAAGCCGGCGATGCCCGGCAGCGTCAGCGTGGTGCCGATTATGCCCATGATGCCAAGGATCATGATCACGTTGATGATCACGGCGAGGTTCGCGTAGACGCCAAAGCGGCCATAGGTGACGAGAATGAACACCGCGAGGGCCAGCGTGCCGACGCCCATCGCGATCACACCCTTGCGGATCGAGTCCGCACCAAGGTCAGGCCCAACGGTGCGCTCTTCCACGACCTTCAGATCCACTGGCAGCGCGCCCGAACGCAGCGAGATCGCCAGCGCGTTGGCGCTTTCCGTGGTAAAGCGGCCAGAAATGATCGCGCTGCCGCCAAGGATGGGCTCGTTGATCGTCGGGGCGGAAAGGACCTTGCCGTCGAGAATGATGGCGAATTGCTTGCCGACATTCTGCGTGGTCAACTTCGCGAACTTAGCGCCACCGTCGGTGTTGAAGGTGATGTTGACGACCGGCTCGTTAGTCTGCTGGTTGTTTGTCTGCTGGGCGTTGGTCAGCTGATCACCACGGATGCCACCAAGACGCTTGACTGCGATCGACGGTACGCCGCCGCCTTCTGCAGGGCTGACGAAGGGCACGATCTCGCTGCCCGGGGGCGCGATGCCTTGCGCCACGTCAGAAGGCAGTGCCGAAGTATCGACGAGCTTGAACTCGAGCTTGGCGGTCTGACCAAGCAGGTTCTTGAGCGCCTGCGGGTCCTGCAGGCCGGGAACCTGCACGACGATGCGCGTCGGCCCCGAACGGATGATCGTTGGCTCCTTCGTGCCGAGTGCGTCGATGCGCTTGCGCACGACTTCGACCGCCGTGTCCATCGCTTGGGTAACGGCCTGCTGGATACCGGCGTCGGTCGGCTTCAGGACGAAGCGGTTGCCATCGACGACGTTGATGTCCCAATCACGTTGGCCGGTGAGCCCTGCCCCGTTGGTCAGCGGCAGCACCGCTTCGCGCACTGCATCGACTTGCGAGGCATCGGCGACAACGAAAGTCAGCGCACCATCGCGGTTGGAAATATCGCTGATGCGGATGTCTTTGCCATCCTGCTTCAGCTTGTTGCGAACCGATTCCTCCATGCCTTCGATGCGCTGCTGGCGCACCTGCGAGGGATCGGCTTCAAGCAGGATGTGGCTGCCGCCTGCAAGATCGAGGCCGAGGTTGACCTTGGGCTCGGGCAGTGCACTCGGCCAACCAAGACCCATGGTTGCAGTGAGCGACGGGATGGCGGCTGCAACGCAAACCAGCGTTATCAGCCAAAGCCAGATCACCTTCCAGCGCGGAAATTCGAGCATGGGCGTTCAGCCTTCAGGAAAGTGAGATCAGTCGTTCGCAGGCGAAGAGCCGACAGGCGGCACGATGTCGCCAATTGTGGCGCGCACGGCCTTGACCTTGACGTTCGGGCCGAGTTCCAATTCGACGTAGTGATCGTCGAGCTTGATCACCTTGCCGATCAGTCCGCCGGCAGTGACGACCATGTCGCCCTTCTTCATGCCTGCGATCTTTGCCTTGTGCTCCTTCTGCTGGCGCATCTGCGGCCGCAGGATCAGGAACCAGAAGATGAAACCCATCGCCACCAGCGGCATGAAAGTCATCCAGGCAGGCGGCTGGCCGGCATTTGCTGCGGCGGCGGAAAGAGTGCTGAGCATCATGGGTCCGTTTCTGGGATCGCAAGGCAAGGATTACAACCGGGCCGACTGCGGTTATCCCGCATTTACCGGCCCCGGCATGAACAAGCGGCGCGGTTAGCAGTTTGAACTGCGCAAGGCAATCTGACGCGCTGGCCGAGAGGCTGGGCACGCCGCAGCCGATCCTCCGAACCTTTCGCCAATCTCGCGCTTGCCATCCTCAAAAGTGCTGCCTATAGGCGCGCTTCCGGTCGGGACGTAGCGCAGCCTGGTAGCGCATCACACTGGGGGTGTGGGGGTCGGAGGTTCGAATCCTCTCGTCCCGACCAATTCAAAAGGCTCGCGAAGCGCATTGTGCTCGCGGGCCTTTTTGCTGTCTTCGTTTTCCTACACCGCGTCTTGTGGTTATATGCACCCGCGTCCCGCAACCTGGAAGGACGCAAGCATGGCAAACTCCGAAGCCCTGATTTCATCGGTTTCTGCGATTATCGACAAGATCATCCCCGATGCTGCCTCACGCGATCAGGCAAAGCTCGAACTGCTTCGCCTTGAGAGCGCACGAGAATTGAAGCCGCTGAAGGCGCGCATCTCGGCGACCCTCGCCGAATCCCGCGCTGACGATCCGTGGACTCGCCGGGCGCGCCCTGCCTTTCTCTATGTGATGTACGCCGTGATCCTGTGGGCCTTGCCCATGGGCCTGCTGGCCGGGCTCGATCCGGCTGCTGCGCGGGCGATCATGACCGCGACGAGCGCCTATCTCAACGGCTTGCCCGAACCGCTCTATGCCTTGTTCGGCACCGGCTACCTTGGCTATACTGCGGCACGGCAGTGGGGAAAGGCCCGAGGAACGGACCGCTGAATGCGCAACGCCTTGGTTAGTTTCTGGTAACCTCCGCCTGATATGAAAGCAGGCATGAGAACGAGGTCGGACCGCTTTTTGATGCCTTTGCTGGCCGCAGGCAGGCGCGCGCCGCTTGTAGCCAGCCTTGCTCCGCTTGGCTTGATCCTTGCGCTCGGCGGCTGCGGATCCTCCGACAACGAAAAGCTCGAAGCGCGGATCGCAGCGCTGGAGGCGAAGGCAGACGCGGCCGACAAGCGCTCGCGGCAAGCGTTGAGCATGGCGGCCACCAGCAACCCCGCGCCAGTTGTCGAGAGCGGCACAACCGACAGCTTCGGCGAGCCCTCGCTGTCGGATGAAGTCACCGACGGATCCGCCGACAGCGCGATATATGAAAACACGATCGAGGCACCTGCGGGTCCCCCCATCGCCCCCGGCTTTTAATAATCACCTCCCTCTTGCCCTTGCGACTTTGCCCGCATTGTCTATCACGACAGGCATTCGCGATCGGGGGATCTGATGACACAAGCTTCCGGCCAGGGCACGACCGTCTATGTGCTCAATGGCCCCAACCTCAACCTGCTCGGCCTGCGCGAACCGGAAATCTACGGTTCGCAGACGCTCGACGACATCGCCGGCATGCTCGAAGATCGCGGCCGTGAACTGGGTCTCGAGATCGACATGCGCCAGTCCAACCATGAAGGCCATCTGATAGACTGGCTCCATGAGGCGCAGGCCGAGGGCGTAAAGGCCGTGCTGCTCAACGCCGGTGCCTACACCCACACCTCGGTGGCGATCCACGATGCGATCAAGTCGATCAAGGTGCCGGTGATCGAGGTTCACCTGTCGAACCCGCACAAACGCGAGGCTTTCCGCCACCATTCCTATGTCGGCATGGCCGCGCTTGGCACTGTCTGCGGCTTCGGCGCAAACAGCTACCTTGCGGCATTGGACGCCGTTTCGCGCCTTTGAAACAGGCGTTTTTCCACTTTCACTGATCGCTGCCACTTGCCAGTCCATCGCGTTGGGGGCATGGCGCGCGGTCAGAATTCATACCCCGCGAGGAAATTCAAATGGGTCACGAACGCGGCGACAAGGCCGAAAACATGGCGATCGACGGCAAGCTTGTACGCGAACTGGCAGAGCTTCTTGCCGAAACCGGGCTGTCTGAAATCGAGGTCGAGGATGGCGAGCGCAAAATCCGCGTAGCCCGTCAGCTGACTGCTGCGCCGGTCGCTCAGGTTGCGGTTGCAGCCCCGGCCCCGGTCGCTGCACCTGCCGCGACGGCAGCACCTGCTGCGCCTGCCGCTGCTCCTGCAGAAGACCATTCCAACGCCGTGAAGTCACCGATGGTCGGGACCTGCTACCTCGCCGCCGAACCGGGCGCTGCCAACTTCGTCACCGTCGGCCAGAGCGTGAAGGCGGGCGAAACCCTGCTGATCATCGAAGCGATGAAGGTGATGAACCCGATCACCGCGCCTGCCGCAGGCGTGGTAAAGGCGATCCTGGTCGAGAACGCGCAGCCGGTCGAATTCGACCAGCCGCTGGTCGTGATCGCGTAAAGGTCCGCTGATGGCCATCAAGCGCCTGCTTATCGCCAACCGCGGCGAAATCGCGCTGCGCATCCACCGCGCCGCGCACGAAATGGGCATTGAGACGGTCGCGGTGCACTCCACCGCCGATGCCGACGCGATGCACGTGCGCCTCGCCGATCATGCGGTGTGCATCGGTCCGCCCGCAGCGAAGGATAGCTACCTCAACGTCGCGGCGATCATTTCGGCAGCCGAAATCACTCACGCTGACGCGATCCACCCGGGCTACGGCTTCCTTTCGGAGAATGCCAAGTTCGCCGAGATCGTCGAAGCCCACGACATCACCTGGATCGGCCCCAAGCCCGAACACATCCGCACGATGGGCGACAAGATCGAGGCCAAGCGCACCGCTGGCGCACTCGGCCTGCCGCTGGTGCCGGGTTCGGACGGCGCGGTTTCGGATCTCGAGGAAGCCAAGGCCATTGCCGAAAAGGCCGGCTATCCGGTGATCATCAAGGCAGCATCGGGCGGCGGCGGTCGCGGGATGAAGGTCTGCAACACCCCTGAACAGCTTGAAACCCTGATTCAGCAGGCTGGCAGCGAAGCCAAGGCCGCCTTCGGCGACGCGACGGTCTACATCGAGAAGTACCTCGGCAACCCGCGCCACATCGAATTCCAGATCTTCGGCGACGGCAATGGCAATGCCATCCACCTCGGCGAACGCGACTGTTCGCTGCAGCGCCGACATCAGAAGGTGCTTGAAGAAGCGCCCTCGCCGGTGATCTCGACCGAAGAGCGCAACCGCATGGGGGGCATTGTCGCCAAGGCCATGGCTGACATGGGCTATCGCGGTGCGGGTACCATCGAGTTCCTGTGGGAAAACGGCGAGTTCTACTTCATCGAGATGAACACCCGCCTGCAGGTGGAGCATCCTGTTACCGAAGCAATCACCGGCGTCGATCTGGTGCGCGAACAGATCCGCATTGCCGATGGCAAGCCCCTGTCGGTCAGCCAGGACGAGATCGAGTTCAAGGGGCACGCGATCGAGTGCCGCATCAATGCGGAAGATCCGTTCACCTTTGCCCCTTCGCCCGGCCTGGTTAAGAGCTATCACGCCGCGGGCGGCATGCACGTACGGGTCGATTCCGGGCTCTATGCCGGGTACAAGATCCCGCCGTACTATGACTCGATGATCGCCAAGCTGATCGTCTACGGCCGTACACGCGAAGGGTGCATCATGCGCCTCAAGCGCGCGCTTCAGGAAATGGTGATCGAAGGACCCAAGACCTCGATTCCGCTTCACCAGCGCCTTTTGAACGAGCCTGATTTCCTCTCTGGCGACTACACCATCAAGTGGCTGGAAGAGTGGCTGGCCAAGGACGCCTGATCCGCCATCTTCCCAAACAAAAAGCCCCCGCATTGCGGGGGCTTTTCCGTTCTGCTCAGTCCATGACCGGCAATCTTGCACGAATGGCCCGCCAAGCCGGCTCGGGCCGGTCGTTCTTCACCAGGATCGCTTCCACCTCGTCGAATTCCTCGAGTTCGAGCGCCTCTGTCACGCTGAGCGGAAAATAGACATTCTCGTCGTTGTCCATGCGCACGGCATAGGCGCCGCGCCCTTCCTCGCTTTTCGTAACGATGCACATCGCCTTCACTGCCATGGACAATACCTTTTATTTCGTAGCGTTACATAAGACCGCCAATCCGGCAGGCTTCGAGACAAAGCCCGCAAGGCGCCGCATAGTCAACCCTAGCGCTCGCGCGGCTTCCACGTAAGTACGCGCCAGACATAGCCGATAAGCACGATGACCAGCGTCGCAGTCGCGATCGGCCCGGTGTACTTCTCGATCTCTCCAAAGTTGCGCCCGAGGTAATAGCCCGCGCCACTCAGGATCGCATTCCAGATTGCAGCGCCAGCGAAGGTGAACAGTAGAAACCGTACATGCCCCATGTGCGTAAGACCGGCTGGCAATGAGATCATCGTGCGCATGAACGGGGCAAACCGCACAGCGAAGACTACCCACTGGCCATGCCGCCGAAAGAACCGGACTATTGCCTCTACGTCCTCCCATTCGACGGTAAGCCAGCGCCCGAAGCGACCGACAAAGGGGCGCAGTCTCTGATAGCCCAACGTCCGGCCGAGGAGATACCAGCAATAGTTGCCCAACGTCGATCCGACAGTGCCTGCCAGCATCAGCGGCCAGAATTCCATTCGGCCCCGCGCCACGGCGATCCCGCCCAGCCCCATGATAAGCTCGGATGGAATTGGCGGAAACACGTTTTCGATGACCATCAGGAACGCGATGCCCCAATAGCCACCGCCTTCGATCAGGTGGACGATCCAGTCATTCATGAGAAGGGTAACGATTCCAAACGGCCAAAAGCTCCTGCTTCCGATGGAGGAGCCCGGATGCCCTTACAGCCGCCGCTCGATCGCGTCCCAGATCATCCCCGGCGTATCGGTGCCGTTGAACTTGTCGATCGCGACAATCCCGGTCGGCGAAGTTACGTTGATCTCGGTCAGGTACTTGCCGCCGATCACGTCGATGCCAACGAAGATCAGGCCAAGACGCTTCAGCTGCGGCCCGAGCGCTGCACAGATTTCCTGCTCTTCCGCCGTCAGTTCCGTCTTCTCGGCATAGCCGCCGACCGCAAGGTTCGAGCGGAACTCGCCCTCACCCGGCTTGCGGTTGATGGCGCCGGCGATCTCGCCATCGACCAGCACGATACGCTTGTCGCCCTTGGCGACCTCGGGAAGAAACGCCTGCACCATGTGCGGCTCGGGCCAGGTCTGGTTGAACACCTCAAACAGCGCGCCAAGGTTTTCGCCTTCGGGCCCGACGCGGAAAATAGCCTTGCCGCCATTGCCGTGGATGGGCTTCACGACGATCGCGCCATGCTTCTTCTGGAACAGCCGCACTTCCTCGACCGAGCGGGTGACGATCGTTGGCGGCATGAAGCGCCGATAATCAAGCACCATGACCTTTTCAGGCGCATTGCGAACGCTCCGGGGATTGTTGACGACCAGCGCTTCACCCTCGATCCGCTCGAGCAGATGGGTGGCCGTGATGTAGCCCATGTGGAACGGAGGGTCCTGCCGCATGAGGATCACGTCGATATCGCGCCCAAGGTCGAGCCGGCGCACGTCGCCTGTCTTGTAGTGGTCGCCCTCCACGCGCTGCACCGTCACCGGACGGGCATGAGCGATCAGCCGGTCATCCTCGTCCAGCGTCAGCGAACCTACGTCGTAATGGTAAACCTCGTGCCCGCGCTCCTGCGCCGAAAGCATGAGTGCGAAGCTGGAATCTCCAGCGATATTAATCGAGTGGAGCGGGTCCATCTGGACCGCAACGCGAAGAGTCATGCTTGCACAGATCCTCAGGGGTTTATCTCAGGTGCGCCTTAAAGCCGATTTGTAGCTTGTGCGACCATTTTCAGATCGCGCCTCGAAGGCGCCCCCCAAATCCAAGGAGCCATTGATGCGCAAGCTGTTCACCGTTGCCGCTGCCGGAATCGCCGTTCTCGGCTGGTCGTCACAGGGCGTTGCCAACCCCGACCCGCACCCCACCAGCGCCCCGAAGGACGATCACAAGGGCGACAAGAAGGACGAGCATCACGACGAGCACAAGGACGGCGAACACAAGGAAGAGCACAAGCCCGCCCACTAAGCGTCGGTCAGGTGCCGGGTTGCCAGGCGTTGGCAATCCGGTACGGCCACTTTCCCTGTGCCATCAGGATAACGTCAATTCGGACGTCATCGCCAGGCCTTGCATACTTTCCGGCAAGCATTTCCGCCGCCCTTGCGACGCGTCGCAGGCGGTGAGCGTCAATCGCGGCGCCCAGTTGCCGGGCATCCTTGCGCCATTTCACTTCGATGAACGCAACCGTTCGCCCTTTTCGCGCGATCAGGTCGACCTCGCCTGCCATGAGCTTCACCCGCTGCGCCAGAATGCGCCAGCCCTGAAGCCGCAGCCACCACGCTGCCAGCCATTCGGCCCGCCGTCCTTGCTGCTCAGCCTCGGCACGCCTCATTCCTTGAGTGCCATGGCCCGTGCGTAAAGCACCTTGCGATCCAGCCCAAGCGCCTTTGCCACCTTGCCTGCCGCTTGCGATGTAGACATCTCGGCCAGCGCTGCGCGCAGTTCCGCGTCGATGACGTCGTCCTCGGGCGCTTCGGCCTCTCCGGGTGGCGCAATGAGAAGCACGATCTCACCTTTCGGCGGCTGCGCCGAGTAGTGCGCCGCAAGTTCCGCTGCAGAGCCGGAACGACACTCCTCGTGCAACTTGGTCAGCTCACGCGCAACCGCGACCTCGCGTCCGGGCAAACGCTCGGCGATTGCTTCCAGCGAAGCCACAAGGCGGGGCCCCGTTTCATAGAATGCCAGCGTGGCCGGGACGCCGGATAGTTCGGTCAGGACATCGCCCCGCGCCTTCTCCTTGTTCGGCAGGAACCCCGCAAACAGGAACCGATCCGTCGGCAACCCCGCCATCGACAAGGCGGTCACGACCGCGCTCGCACCGGGCAACGACGTGACCGATATCCCCCGCGCCCGCGCCTCTCGCACCAACCTGTAACCCGGATCGGAGATCAGCGGCGTTCCGGCATCCGATACCAGTGCAACCGCCTTGACCGCCATTTCTGCCAGCAGCGCTTCCCTCGCGCCGTCGCTGGCATGATCGTCATACCGTCGCATCGGCTTGTGAAGGCCCAGCAGATTCAGCAATTTCCCTGTCACCCGCGTATCCTCGCAGGCTACCAGATCGCAGCGCCCAAGCGTGTCTGTGGCGCGACGGGTCATGTCACCAAGATTGCCAATAGGCGTGGCAACAATATAGAGACCGGGTGCAAGAGGCGACGTATCCATGGCTTTTCCATGGACCGGCGATGACAGAGCGACAAGAGGGTGTGCAGGGAATGATCGAGGGACAATCGGGCGACTGGCGCGAAACTGGCTTGCGCCGCTCCCGCAGATGGGTTGTCACCGGCACGCTGGCCCTTCTGGCAGGTTGCACCGTCATCCCCAAGGGCACTGGCCCGATCGCAGAACCGACCGAAAAGGCTCCTGACGCAAACGTCCTGCCAACCGATGCCGGCCGCCATCGTGTCGCGCTGCTGGTGCCAATGACAGGGCCAAACGCATCGGTTGGTCAATCGATAGCCAATGCTGCAACGATGGCCGTGCTCGATACCAGCGCGGCAAACCTGCGCATCACAACATATGACACAGCAACGGGCGCTGGCAGCGCGGCCGCCCGCGCCATTGCCGACGGCAACAAGCTGATCCTCGGCCCCCTGCTGTCCGATGATGTCGTTCTGGTCTCAAATGTTGCGCGCCCGGCCAAAGTCCCGATGATTACCTATTCGAACGACAGTGCCGTCGCTTCGCGAGATGTCTTTGTCATGGGTCAGGCCCCCGGCCAATCGATCACGCGCGTTCTCGGCTTCGCCAAGTCGCGTGGGATCAAGTCCGTTGCCGCAATCATCCCGACCGGTGATTACGGGCAGCGGGCGACCGCAGGGTTGACCGAGGCCGCGCGGGCCAATGGCGTCGCCGTCACCGCCATCGAAACCTATGATCGCGGCAATACGTCGGTTGCCAGCGCAGTACGCCGCGTCAAGGACAAGGGCCGTTTCGACGCGCTGCTGATCGCGGATGGCAGCCGCATCGCGCTTCAGGCGGGTCCGCTGGCGGGCAAAGGCGTCAAGCTTCTGGGAACCGAACTGTGGAGCGGTGAAGGCGCGATCGCGAAATCTGTCGCCATGCGCGGCGCATGGTTCGCTGCCGTCTCCGATCAGCGCTTCGGTCAATTTGAAAAGAGCTACGCCACACGTTTCGGCGCGACGCCATCGCGGCTTGCAACGCTGGGCTACGACAGCGTCCTGCTGACGCTCAACATTGCCCGAACATGGAAGCCGGGCACCACCTTCCCAACGGCGAAGCTCTACGATCCGCAGGGCTTCATCGGCCTTGATGGCGTCTTCCGCTTCACGGCAAGCGGCATGGCCGAACGGGCGATGGAGGTGCGTGAAGTTGGCACCGGCACCTTCACCACCGTATCGCCCGCTCCGGCAAAATTCTGATAGGCCGAAAGCGGGGGATTTCGCAGGATAAGGCGGCATCCCCGCTTGCGCCGGGATTCCCGTGTTCTATACCCGTTCGCATGTCCGACGACCTTTTCGACAAGCTCCCCGCCACCAGCGCAGCCGAGGCCTATGACGGCTCCGCCATCGAAGTTCTCGAGGGCCTCGAACCGGTCCGCCGCCGCCCCGGCATGTACATCGGCGGCACGGACGAGCGCGCGCTGCACCACCTCGCCGCCGAAGTGCTCGACAATGCGATGGACGAGGCGGTCGCCGGCCACGCCAACCGCATCGAGGTCATGCTGGAGGAAGGCAATCGGCTGACCATTTCGGACAATGGCCGGGGTATCCCCGTTGACGAACATCCGAAATACCCCGGCAAGTCGGCGCTGGAAGTCATCCTCACAACGCTTCACTCCGGCGGCAAGTTCTCCGGAAAAGCCTACGCAACCAGTGGCGGTCTGCACGGCGTCGGCGTTTCGGTGGTCAACGCGCTTTCCTCACTCACCCGGATCGAGGTGGCGCGAAACAAGGAGCTATACGCGCAGGAGTTTTCGCGCGGAAATCCGACGACCAAGCTGTTGAAGATCGGCAATGCCCCCAATCGGCGCGGCACGCAGGTCACGTTCATCCCCGATCTCGAGATATTTGGCGAAGACGCGAAGTTCAAGCCTGCCCGCCTGTTCCGGCTGGTCCGATCCAAGGCCTATCTCTTCGCAGGCGTCGAAATCCGCTGGAAGTGCGCTGCCTCGCTTGCCAGCGAGGAAGTGCCGGCGGAAGCCGTCTTCCAGTTCCCCGGCGGCCTTGCCGATCATCTCGCGGAACAGGTCTCGGGCCGCGAATGCGTCACCTCCGTGCCTTTCGCCGGCCGACAGGACTTCCCGCTCGGCCCCAATGGCGAAGAGAACGGCCGCGTAGAATGGGCTATCGCCTGGCCACTGTGGTCCGATGGTTCCTATTCGTGGTACTGCAACACCATCCCCACGCCCGATGGCGGCACCCACGAACAGGGCCTGCGTGCCGCACTGACCAAGGGCATCCGCGCCTTTGCCGAACTGATCGGCCAGAAGAAGGCCAAGGACATCGCGCCAGAGGACATGATCACCGGCAGCGAGATCATGCTTTCGGTCTTCATCCGCGATCCGCAGTTCCAGAGCCAGACCAAGGACCGCCTGACTTCGCCAGAGGCAGCGCGCATGGTTGAAGCTGCGGTGCGCGACCATTTCGACCACTATCTCACCGACAACATGGAGCGCGGCAAGGCGTTGCTCGGCGCGGTGATGGAGCGCATGGACGAACGCCTGCGCCGCAAGGCGGAGCGCGAGGTCAAGCGCAAGACCGCCACCAACGCCCGCAAGCTGCGCCTTCCCGGCAAGCTCACCGATTGCTCGGGCGAAGGTGAAGGCGAGACCGAACTGTTCATCGTCGAAGGCGATTCCGCAGGCGGCAGCGCCAAGCAGGCGCGTGACCGCAAGACGCAGGCAATCCTGCCAATCCGCGGCAAGATCCTCAACGTCGCCAGCGCCACGGCCGACAAGATCCGCGCCAACCAGGAAATCGCGGACCTCGCACTCGCGCTCGGCTGCGGCATGCGCAAGGACTGCAACCCGGACGCGCTGCGCTATGATCGGGTAATCATCATGACCGACGCCGACGTCGATGGCGCACACATCGCCACGCTGCTGATGACGTTCTTTTTCCAGGAGATGCCCGAGCTGGTCCGGCGCGGCCACCTCTACCTCGCCCAGCCTCCGCTCTATCGCCTGACCAGCGGCAGCACCTCCGCCTACGCCAAGGACGACGCCCACCGTGCCGAGCTGGAAGCGACCAAGTTCAAGGGCAAGAAGGTTGAAGTCGGTCGGTTCAAGGGCCTTGGCGAAATGAACCCGCAACAGCTGCGCGAAACCACGATGGCGCCTGCCACCCGCAGCCTCATCCGCATCACCCTGCCGCCTGAATACGAGGGCCGAGCGGCGGTGAAGGAACTCGTCGACCGCTTGATGGGCCGCGATCCCGCCCAGCGCTTCATGTTCATCCAGAACCGCGCGAGCGAGATCGATCCGGAGTTGATTGACGCGTAACCTCCCGGAAGGCGTCGTCGGCGTCATCCAAGCAGCCACTACAGAAAATGGCTGCTTACCGATCGATACGCCTAAACAAACGCGCCAGCGCTAGCCATGCTTGTCCTGCGCGGGTTTGGCAGGTTGGACAGTCCATTCAGGGGGCGTATCGTTCGGCTCATCGGCTTCGGCTGCCTCCTTCGTAGGATGCACGCGCGATGCGGCATGGTGGACAGGCGCGTAAATCGTATAGAGCTGGATAGGCTCGTCGCCGATGTTCGTGACGTTGTGCCAGGTGCCAGCGGGCACCAAAACGCACCAGCCATCCGACACTTGCCGCTCGAACGTCAGCTCATGCTCGGTTGGCCCCATCTGCACCAGGCCTTTTCCCGCGTCGAGCCGTAGGAACTGGTCCGTCTCGGGATGTGCTTCCAACCCGATGTCTCCGCCGACAGGAATCGACATGAGCGTTACCTGCAAATAGCGCCCCGTCCAGGCGACCGAGCGATAGTCGCCATTGGTCTTGGTCGCCACTTCGATATCGAAGGCTTGGGGTTGCGGGCCGATATCCTGAATGCGTTCTCCACTACTTGCCATGAAACGATCCCTTCGCAGTTTACAGTGATCGTTGCCCGCCACGGGGATTATGTTTCCGCACCACTTCCCATTCGGGTTTAGCCAGCAACTTGACGATCAGGATCGCCCTTTTTCGCTCGGAAATCAAACCGTATCCGCACCCACTCCCCGATCTGAGGCTTTCCATTCACCTTGGGTGGTCGCACCAAAAACTGCCAGCTCGCCTGCCGGATCGCGCGGGCAAGGCCTGATCCCGGCGGGCTTTCGCCAAGTTCCTGGCAATCCTCGACGTGGTACTTCTCCACCGTCCTGCACGCGATCATCGCCCAGTCCCCCTGCATCCGGCGCTGGGGCAGGTAGGGGCCGATCTCGGCATCGGTGGGTTCGCGATACCATTGCGCGGCAAAGAGCCGCACGCCGCCCGGACCTTGCCCTACGCTGGCGGAATCGCCCGGACTGCCCGCGCCCACCCGTTGCGCCCCGCCGGACTCTGCCCGCTTCATGTTGCTGATGTCGGTCGCGCGGTAGTCGTTGCGCGACAGCTCGATGAATCCTTCGGGCCATTCGACCTTGCCAGGCACTGGCACTTGAGGCGGCGCAGCCACCGGCTGGCTCACAGCGGCTTCGGCGGATTCCGCCTGCTTCTGCCGCTTCTGCTCCTGCTTTTGCGCCTTCTCTTCGTCCTGCCCCTGAGCGGATAGGTCGATCGCGGTCAGGTGCGTGCCCTTCCCATCGCCGAAGCCGGTAACCGCGCCCATTCGCCACATGATCAGGAACACCAACAAGGTTGTGACTGCGGCAAACGCCATTGCTCCGGCCCGCTCGCGCGACGATGCCTGATAGCCTTGCTTCGCCATGACATTGCGGGGTGCGACCATTTCCGCGTCGCTACACGGCGGTTTCGGGCACTTCAATCGCCGAGACGGCCAAGCATAAGTTAGCGACAATTTGACACGACATACATGACGAATGCGTCACCAACCGAGTTCAAAAATGACGCGTGCGTCATCAACATGCTCCGAAACTGACACGTGCGTCTAACTATGAGTTCGAAGATGACGCGGCCGTCAGTTCAGCAACCCCCTTGCGCCGCACTCTCCGCCGCCTTATCGCTTAACCGAACGATTAAGCACACAGGAACCGCCGATGCGCTTTGAAGGCACCAGCAATTACGTCGCTACCGAAGATCTCAAGGTCGCCGTCAACGCAGCCGTCCTGCTGCGCCGCCCTCTTCTGGTAAAGGGAGAACCCGGCACCGGCAAGACCGTGCTCGCTCATGAAATCGCGAAGGCGGTGAACGCGCCGCTTATCGAATGGAACGTGAAATCCACCACCAAGGCTCAGCAAGGCCTTTACGAATACGACGCAGTCGCCCGCCTGCGCGACGGCCAGCTCGGCGATGAACGGGTCCACGACATTCGCAACTACATCAAGAAAGGCAAGCTGTGGGAGGCCTTCACCAGTCCCACCCTTCCCGTTCTGCTGATTGACGAGATCGACAAGGCGGACATCGAGTTTCCGAACGACCTCCTGCAGGAGCTCGATCGCATGAGCTTCGACGTGTACGAGACGCAGGAGCGCATCGAGGCGCGTGAACGCCCGATCGTCGTGATCACCTCGAACAACGAGAAGGAACTGCCCGACGCCTTCCTGCGCCGCTGTTTCTTCCACTACATCAAGTTCCCGGACCGCGACACGATGCAGGCAATCATCGACGTCCACTTCCCCGGTATCCAGAAGACCCTGGTGAGCAAGGCGATGGAGGTGTTCTACGAGATCCGCGAAGTGCCCGGCCTCAAGAAGAAGCCCAGCACTTCCGAACTGCTCGACTGGCTCAAGCTCCTGCTGAACGAGGACATGCCATTGGACGTCCTCCAGAACCGCGATCCGACCAAGGCGATCCCGCCGCTGCACGGCGCGCTGCTCAAGAACGAGCAGGACATCATGCTGTTCGAGCGCCTGGCCTTCATGGCCCGGCGTCCGGGGAACTGAGGAAGATTGCCATGCCCCATGTCGGCGGATGCCTTTGCGGCGCGGTTCGCTACACAATCTCCGCCGACCCACTGGGCGCCCGCATGTGCTGGTGCCGAGATTGCCAACGCATCGCCAGCGGATCGGCTACGGTGAACGTGCTTTTCCCGGAAGCCGCCGTGGCGATCGAAGGCAAACTCGGAACCTTCGTGATGATTGCCGACAGCGGCAACACAGTCGAACGTGGCTTTTGCAATGTCTGTGGCGCGCAAATCTACAGTCGCACCGTCACGCCGACAGGCCTGCCGATGCGCGTTCGCGCGGGAACACTCGACGACCCCGAACTCGCGCCGCCAACGGCAGTCATCTGGGCGGACAGTGCGCCGAGCTGGGCTCCGCTACCCGGACATCTCCCGCGCCATCCCAAAGGTCCGCCGCCCGCCAGTTGAGCGTGCGGACCTTGCCGATGCAAGGGCGTCTCACTCCCGCGGCCCAAGCTTTTCCAGCTCTACCTGCGCGAACATCGCCTTTACCGCCGGCCGCTCGTTGATCTGTTCGATCCAGCGCACCAGGTGAGGCGTGTCCTCCTTGTTCACCAATTCCTTGAAGCCGAACGGCATGCCGTTGGCGATGGCGAAGTTGCAGATGTCGGCCAGGGTGTACTGCCCCGGCACCAGCCATTCATGGTCGGCAAGGTGGTCGTCCAGCTTTCGCACTGAGTAGCCGATCTTGCGCATTTCCTCGTCGAGCATGTCCTGCGGGAAGCCTTCGCGGGCGCGCCGCCACTTCACCTGCTGCTCGACCACCGGGATCGCTTTCACCTTTTCCTCGAACTCGGCGTCAGTAAGGCCCTTGACCATGTTGCCGACATAGCGATGCCAGCCAATGGTCGAGACGCACCAGCAGAAGTATTCGTCCACCCACTTCGTCCAGATGCGCATCTGTGCGCGCCCGAAGCTGTCGGCTGGGCGGAGCGAGACTTCCGTCGGGTATTCGTCCTCGAGATACTCGCAGATCACCGTTGATTCAGTGATGACCTTGTCGCCGTCCACCCCAGAGTCGACCAGCGCCGGCACCTGACCGCGCGGATTGATCGCCTTGAACCAATCGGTGTGATGCTCGAACTTTGCAGGATCCAGCCGATGCTTCTCGACATCGAGGCCCTTTTCGAACACCGTCAGCAGCGGTTTCATCGAGTTGGCAGCCGGTCCGAAACTGTAGAGCTTGAGTGTCATGGCGTTATCCTCTCCAAGTGGCAGCACCATAGACAATTGTATGTAACACTAACAATACCCAATTGCTGAAAGCCTGAAGGAAGCCTTTTGCCATGCCCTATTCCGGTCAATGTGCTTGCGGTTCCGTCCACCTCGAGGTCGCCGGAGAGCCAGTTGCGACTCGCCAGTGCTGGTGTCGCCAGTGTCAGCAGATTGCGGCCGGTGGCCCGACCAATAACGCGATCTTCAAGGCGGAAGACGTCAACATCACCGGCACCCTGGCCCATTCCGAATGGACGGCGGCCAGTGGCAACACCCTGACGTTCCACTTCTGCCCCGCCTGCGGCACGCAGATCTTCGCGCAGAGTTCTGCACGCCTTCACCTGAAGACAGTGCGCTTCGGTGCCCTTGACGCAGGCCACGGCCTGCGCCCCGAAGCGATCATCTGGACCGAGGATGCACCGCCCTGGGCTCAGTTCGACCCTTCTCTCGAAAGCTGGCCGCAACAGCCCCCTGCTCCGTCGCCCGTCAGCTAAGGCGTGAGCGACCTTGCGCCGAGGCACACCGCCCATACGCGGTTTGCCGCCATTCGCGCGCGGCTGGAGGCCATCGATCCAGCGCCGGGGCCGACGGCGTGGATCTACGAATTCCTGCTGTTCGGCTTCAAGCAGGGGTGGGCCTGCCTGTTCGGTGGCCTGATGCTGGCGATGCTGCTGGGTACGCATCTGTTCTGGCCGACGGATGCACCGATCGCCCGCTATGACGCGCTGACGATCGGTGCAGTCGCGATCCAGATCACCATGCTGCTGCTCCGGCTTGAGACTCTGTCAGAGGCCAAGGTCATCCTCGCCTTCCACGCGGTCGGCACGATCATGGAACTTTTCAAGACCGCCTACGGGTCATGGACCTACCCGGAACCAAGCCTGCTGCGGATCGGCGGCGTGCCGCTGTTCTCCGGATTCATGTATGCCTGCGTCGGAAGCTATATCGCCCGTGTCTGGCGCATCTTCGATTTCCGCTTTCCGCATTATCCGCCTGCAATCTGGAGCTACGTGCTCGCAGTTGCAGTCTACGTGAACTTTTTTGCGCATCACTGGCTGCCAGACGTCCGCCTGCTTCTCTTCGCGGCGATGGGCCTGCTCTTCTGGCGCACCCGCGTGATCTTCCGCGTGTGGCGGGAAAACCGTTCCATGCCGTTGCTGCTTGGCTGGTTCCTCGTGGCGCTGTTCATCTGGTTGGCGGAGAACATCGCCACTTTCTCACGCGCGTGGATCTATCCCAGCCAGGAGGCGGGCTGGACCCTTGTCTCCCCTGCAAAGCTCGGCGCTTGGTACCTTCTGATGTACATCTCGTTCGTGCTGGTTGCGGCCGTGCACCGGGTCAGATCACGTTGAAACAGTCCTGCCCCGAACGCTTCAGCACGCCGCACAGCGCATGGGCGCCGGGGGCGCTGGCGCGCAACCGCCAATAGCGGCGCTGGCCGACCACCGCAGGGACAACGGCCTTCTCGAAACTCGCCAGTTGCGGGTACATCGCGACCGCGCCCTGCCAATGCGCCTCTGCTTCGGCAGGGCTCAGCGCCGCAGCAAGCTGGATCGTCTGGACCGACGTCGCGGCAGCCATCACTACGCCATTGCCTGCTGCGGGCATGGCAGCGGGAGCTTGCGAATTGAGCGCCAGAGTCACCGCCCCCTGCTCTGAACGCAGCGGAGCATTCGTCACCACCACTGTCGTCCGGTCTGGCTTCGTCAGGTCGAACAGCGCCTTGGCAAAGCTGCGCGGCAAGCGGATGCAGCCGTGGGAGGCCGGATAGCCCGGGACATACCCGGCATGGATTGCAATGCCGCGCCAAGTCAGCCTCTGCATGTAGGGCATCGGGGCGTTACTGTAGATATTGGAACGATGGAACACCCGCTTCTGCAGGATCGGGAATACACCGGCCGGGGTCGAATGTCTGCGCTTGCCTGTAGAGACCGGCGAGGAACCCCAATGCGAGCCATCTTTGAACACGTGCATCCGTTGCGACGCCTTGCTAACCACGACCAGCACACCCGATTGCAGAACGTCCGCAACCGGCGGGGGCAATTGTGGGCGGACAGGCTGCGCGACTAGCGGGGCGACCTGAGGGGCAACCGGCGGGGGCGCGATCTGCTGGATCACCGCCTCCTGCACATCTGCCCGCGCCTCCCGCGCCGGCAGCGCCAAGCCGAGGCCCGCCAAACCCAGCAGAAGCCCAACGATCGCAAGCAAACCCGTAGCGCGACTCATGGTAAACTGCCCTTAACCATGTTTCCTCATGGCTTAACCGTTTGTCGCTTCCGCTCAACCGCCTATCGCGCAACAGCCCTTGCCGATCGCAGCGGCAGCGCTTAATCACTCGGTTAAGTCAGAGGAGCCGCAGCCCGTGTTTTTCAATTTCGTCGACGAGTTGCGTGCCGCAGGCATTCAAGCCAGCTTCAAGGAGCACCTTGTCCTGCTCGAAGCGCTGGACAAGGACGTGATCGAGCAGACACCGGAAGCATTCTACTACCTTAGCCGCGCGACCTTCGTGAAGGATGAAGGTCTGCTCGACCGCTTCGACCAGGTGTTCAACAAGGTCTTCAAGGGCCTGCTCACCGATTACGGCCAGCGCCCGGTCGACATCCCCGAGGACTGGCTCAAGGCCGTGGCCGAAAAGTTCCTGTCCGAAGAAGAGATGGAGAAGATCCAGTCCCTCGGCTCGTGGGAGGAGATCATGGAGACGCTCAAGAAGCGTCTCGAAGAGCAGGAGAAGCGCCATCAGGGCGGCAACAAGTGGATCGGCACGGGCGGCACCAGCCCGTTCGGCAATTCCGGCTACAACCCGGAAGGCGTCCGCATCGGCGGCGAGAGCAAGCACAAGCGCGCGGTAAAGGTCTGGGAAAAGCGCGAATTCGCAAATCTCGACAACACTCGCGAACTCGGCACGCGCAACATCAAGATCGCCTTGCGCCGCCTGCGCCGCTTCGCCCGCGAAGGGGCAGCAGACGAGCTCGATCTCGACGGCACGATCGAAGGCACGGCGCGCCAAGGCTGGCTGGACATCCGGATGCGGCCGGAAAAGCGCAACGCGGTCAAGCTCTTGCTGTTCCTCGATGTCGGCGGATCGATGGACCCGTTCATCAAGCTGGTCGAGGAACTGTTCAGCGCGGCAACCGCAGAATTCAAGAACATGGAGTTCTTCTACTTCCACAATTGCCTGTATGAAGGCGTGTGGAAGGACAACAAGCGCCGCTGGTCGGAACGCACCAAGACCTGGGACATCCTCCACAAGTTCGGCCACGATTACAAAGTGGTGTTCGTTGGCGACGCGGCAATGAGCCCCTACGAGATCAGCCATCCCGGCGGCAGCGTCGAGCATTTCAACGAGGAATCGGGCGCGGTGTGGATGCATCGCGTGGCGCAGACCTACCCCGCCACGGTCTGGCTCAATCCGGTGCCGGAAAAGCAGTGGACGTATTCGCAGTCGACCAAGATGATCAAGGACCTGATCGGCGGCAGCATGTACCCCCTGACTCTCGAGGGACTCGACGGGGCCATGCGCGAACTCACTCGCAAGAAACACTGACTCCGGGGGGCAGGCAATGGGCAAGACGATCCTCGCGCAACGGACGGCAGAGGGTCGACACGACCTGCTGCTGAATCGACCTGACAAGTTCAATGCCCTGTCGCAGGCCGTCCTCGCCGAACTGCTGGCCGAACTTTCGGACATCGCGAGCGACAATGAAGCGCGCGTCGTGGTCCTTGCCGGAGCGGGAAAGGCCTTCTGTGCCGGACATGATCTTGCCGAGATGCAGGCTGACCGCAATCTCGACGCCTACCACAGGCTTTTTGCTGCCTGTACCGACGTGATGGAGGCGATTGCTGCTCTCCCTGTTCCCGTCATTGCCAAGGTCCATGGCGTTGCCACCGCCGCAGGTTGCCAATTGGTCGGCGCCTGCGACCTTGCCGTCGCTTCCGAAGACGCGCGCTTTGCTGTTTCAGGAATCAACGTCGGCTTGTTCTGCTCAACCCCTGCCGTGGAGCTCAGTCGGAATGTGCCTGCAAAGCGTGCTTTCGAGATGCTGGTGACCGGGAAATTCATCGATGCCCGCACCGCCGCCGACTGGGGCCTTGTCAATACCGTCGCTCCGGCCGAGGCGCTTGATGCCGCAACCGATGATCTCGTCGCCACGATACTCGCCAAGAACCCCGATGCGATCCGCCGTGGCAAAAAGCTTTTCAACACCCAGCGCGAGTGCTCCCGCTCCGAAGCATATGCTCTCGCTTGCGAAGTCATGGCGCAGAACATGATGGACGAAAACACCGACGAGGGGATCAATGCCTTTCTGGAAAGGCGTGCTCCAGTCTGGCGGACGGCCTGACGGATAGAAACAGTTCATATTCTCGGCAATTAGTATTGTCCGTTCCAGAAACCCCGCTAGTCATCAGCTGACGTTGGGGGGATTGCCATGAATTTGAAGAATGCTCTTGCCGGGCTCACGGCTATATCGCTTGTGCTGCAGCCCATCACAGCATTCGCAGCAGACCAACCGACACCAGCTCCAACTGCTCCAGTTCCTGCTGCCCCAATTCCTAATGGCAAAGCTCCCGCCGGTCCATCGGCCTTTGTCCGCTGCGACGGCTTCCCGAACAAGGCCTCTACCTTGGGCACGGTTGCCCGGCTTGTGGCGATCACTGCCGTGATCGGTCTGCTCCTTCCTCCGCGCGAAGGCTATGATCCCAAGAAACGCGCCAACGGTGTGGACGGCATCAAGGCTTGTGACGAAGCCCTTTCCGGTCCCGAGCCTGCAAAGGACGGCGGTCGGCGCATCGAGCTGATCTTCGGTCGTGCAATTCACCGGATGGAAATGCAGGACTGGGACCGCGCCATTGCCGACATCCGCTCGGTCACGACGGACCAGCCCGATCTCACTGCCACGCTTGCCTACAAGCAAAGCCTGGGCCTCACCGCGATCGAGCTGCAGGCCATGGCGCTGACCGGCAAGGGCGATTACGCAGGCGCCCACGCACTCGGCCTTGAGCTGGCCAATCAGGCGCCCTTCGATATCAAGGCCCAACTCTCCGCGATGCAATATCTCGCGATCGCCAGGGCTTACGGTAGTGCCGAAGCGGCTGTTTTCGATCAGGCGGTGCGTGTCTACCCGCTCGCCGTGCTCGAACGCGCTGCAGCACGGGCCGTCGATGGACGTTTTCTTGAAGCAGCGTCCGACTACAAGGCCTTTGCCGATCTTCTCGGCACCGTTCCCAAGGTACGCGGCTATTCCTCGCTGGCACGCGCCGCTGTCGCGTACCGTCTCGGCGGGAACGTGGCAGAGGGCGATCGACTGATGAAACTGGCACTCGCCGCAGCAGAAGCCGACACGGCCCAGGGCAAGACTGACTCACCGGTAACTGCAACAAACGAAGCCAATGACCTCTACGCCATCGTTGTGGCGCTCGATTCCGGACAGGGCATGCGCGCCCGCACGCTGTTTTCCGCGCGTTCGCGCTGGCCGACGATCAACGCCGGGCTGGTTGCCGGAGTGGCCCGAAAGCTGGAGACGGTGGGCACACCTGCGGAACGCGCCAACACGCCAATTCCGACAGCCAAGGAGGTTCTGGCAGCGGAGGAGACACGCATCGCCGCCCAGATAAACAATACCGGCGATGACAATTCCGATCGGTTCGACACTTTCCGTCCTGCCTTCGCCCAGACCGAATTCGCCAAGTTCGCCGCGAACGTATGGAAGACGGACAAATCGAAATACGTGACCACGCCGAAGACCGACATCGAGTATGGCGAGTTTGTGGACACTTCGCGCAATGGCACCGGTACACCCGGCACCTATGCCTTGCTCCTGCATCTTGCACTGCTGACCAAAGCCCGGGGGCATAGCCACTTCATGCTCATGCCTGCCCAGACCTCGCTCTATCGCGCCAGATTCCGCACCGGCACGCCAGGTGACGGAAAAGTCTTTGCGGAAATGGCATTCGAGCCCGAGGCGGTCATTGCCTCGCTGGCGCCGCTGATCCCTCAGCCCCTCAAGAAGTGACGGCCTGAGGAAGCGAGAGCTTTGACATCGAGGGCGCGACCTATCACCGCATCCTCGCGCAAATCGCGTATTGCGCGACAGGTCGAGGGCAACCCAGTCTCCGGCAAGAGGTTCGGATCTTCCGGAAACAAAGGACCAATGACCTTGAAGCTTGTAGCAGTCTGTCTGGCGGTTTCGGCACTATCGCCCACAATCGTGGCATCACCTGTGCTCGCCGCCGAGAGCGATAAAGCCCAGCCACCCCTCGTCCCCGCCGAATTCAGCGTGCCTACCCTCGTCGAAGAACCAGCCTTCAAGCTGGTTCCGCTGGGTCCTGAACTCGTGAAGATCGACTATGACGCCTACATGTCGTCGATCGAGCACCTGCAGAAGACCTTCACGCGCAGCACGTCGTGGCCTCATGCCGGGATAACCGACGCCGAGGCGATGGCCGACATGCAGACCGAGCAGGCCCGTTTTGCCCTGCGCAAATCATTTGCCTATGCAGTGTTGACGCCCGACGGGAAGCGCGAGCGGGGCTGTGTCTATGTGCAGCCGAGCCCGGTTGCAGGATATGATGCCGTGGTCCTGATGTGGGTAACCAAGGCAGAGCATGAAGCCGGCTTCGACAAGGAGCTGCAGGCGTGGGTAATGCAGTGGATTGCCAGCAAATGGCCGTTCAGGAAGGTAGCCTATCCCGGGCGCACAATTAGTTGGGACAAATGGGACGCGCTTGTTCCTGCAAAGGCACATTAGGGCCGCCAGCGAAATCCTTGACTCCCACCCCGCATCTGCCAGCCTTGCGCGGGGGTTCGATCAACGGGAGCGATCGTGTCAGGGCATACCGTAGAAGAGCGTAAGCTTGCCCGACGCGCGGTGATTGCCGCCACAACCGGCAATGCGCTGGAATTCTACGATTTCATCACCTTCAGCTTTTTCGCGATCCAGATCGGCAAGGTATTCTTCCCTTCGGAAGATCCGTTTGTCAGCCTGATGGCCTCGTTGGCGACTTTCGGCGTCGGCTTTATTGGTCGCCCGCTTGGCGCATGGGCGATCGGCGCATGGGCAGATCGGCACGGACGCAAGCCGGCGATGCTCATGAGTATGACCCTGATGGGCGTATCGGTCGCGGTCCTCGCGCTCACGCCGTCCTATGCCGCCATCGGTGCCGTTGCGCCAGTGGTCGTGGTGCTGGCGCGCCTGCTGCAGGGTTTTGCTTTGGGCGGCGAAGTGGGCTCGGCCACGACCTACATGCTCGAAACCGCGCAGGATCATCGGCGTGGCTGGTCGATCAGTTGGCAAGGGGCGAGCCAGGCCATCGCATCATCGGCCGGATCGCTGGTCGGCCTCTGCCTCAGCCTTGCCCTCACGCCTGACCAGTTGACTGCCTGGGGCTGGCGAGTGGCCCTGCTGCTGGGCACGGTGATAGTGCCGTTCTCGCTGTGGATCCGCCGGTCCCTGCCTGAAACGATCCATGCGCCGGACCACCTGCCCACCGGTCACGTTCCTGCCGGAGTCTGGCGCACCGTCATTCTCGGGATGATGATGATCTCGGGCGCGACCATCGCCACCTACCTGTTCAACTACATGGCGACCTATGGCCAGAACACTCTGGGCTATTCTGCCAGCATCTCGCTGGGCAGCACGCTGGCGGTAAATGTCGCGCGGTTCTTCGCGATCCTGCTCGGCGGCTGGATGAGCGACCGGTTCGGGCGGCGGCCACTGATGATCTGGCCGACATTGGCTTTCACGCTGGCGATCGTGCCGGCTTACATAACTCTGACCAATGCGCATGATCCGGCGATGTTCATCGCGGTCAACGGCTTGCTTGCATTCGTCTCGACCCTGCCGAGCGGTGCCGTCTATGCCGCAATTGCCGAAAGCCTGCCCAAGGCAAGCCGCGCCCGCACCTTCGCACTGGTATATGCCCTGCCCGTCACGTTCCTGGGCGGATCGACGCAGTTGGTGATCACCTGGCTGCTGAAAGTCACCGGAAATCCGATGGCCGTCGCCTGGTACATGGTCTCGGCCGCCGCCGTGGCCCTTCTGGCAATGGCCTTGATGCACGAGAGCGCCCCGCGGCGGACACAGGCAGCCTCAGCCTGAGGTTCGTCAGTAAAGCAGGAAGCGCGCCCGCTCTTCGATCCACTCCGTCTCATCGGCTCCTGCCAAGGCGTCGAGATCGTCCGCAGTGCTGGCCGCATCGTCCACCCACTCGCGCAGCGCAGTGCCGCCATTGATCACGTCGATCGCCAGCTTGTCGAAAACGTACTCGTAAGGAAAATCGCGCCAGATCGGGTAATCCGGATAGAGCCTGCGGATGGCCTTGAAGGCCAGCGCCTGCAGCCGCCACGGACGGAAAGCGTGGTGGTCGTAGAACGCGCCCTCGGCATGGATCATCAGCGCATTGCATAGTGTTTTCGCATGCTTGTGGAAGGTCGGCTCGAACCAGCATTCGCGGATGGCGCATCCCTCCATCCATTGCGGCGCGAAACTGCGCATTTCGGCAAGGACAGCCCTGGCGTCAACGTCGGGCGCCCCGAACAGCACTTCCAGCGGGCGCGTCGTGCCACGCCCTTCGGACAAGGTCGCGCCCTCGATCATCACGGTCCCGGCATAGGCTCGCGCCATGTTGAGACTGGCGGCGTTGGGTGACGGGTTGATCCAGATCCGGCTCTGCGGCCAACCGAAGCCGGGACCTTCAGGCTCCCAGCCCTCCATGGTGATCACGCGGTAGTCGACGTCGAGCTTGAAGTGCTCCACGAACCATGCGCCCATCTCGCCCAGCGTCATTCCGTGCCGCATCGGCATCGGGCCAGCACCAACGAAGCTCTCCCAGCCCGGCAGCAGCGTGGTGCCTTCGACAGGGCGGCCCGCGGGATTGGGCCGGTCAAGCACCCATACCGCCTTGCCGGTTCCGCCATTCCTGTTGGACTCGGACGCAGCCTCAAGCAGATAGAGCAGCGTGGTAACGAAGGTGTAGATGCGGCAGCCGAGGTCCTGCAGGTCGAAAAGGAACACCTCCGCAGTGTCCATCATTGCCGCGGTCGGCCGGCGCACCTCGCCATATAGGCTGAACACGGGGATGCCGTAGATCGGGTCCATCTCGTCGGCGGTCTCGACCATGTTGTCCTGCTTGTCGCCCTTGAGGCCATGCTGCGGGCCAAGGGCGGACGTGATGTTGATGCCGCCGGCGATCAGCGCATCGAGCGAATGGACCAAGCCTTCGGTGACCGAGGCCGGATGGGCCACCAGCGCGACGCGCTTTCCTTCGAGTGGCTTCCTCAGGGCGGGGTCGGCAAGCAGCCGGTCGATACCGAATTTCATGGCTGGTGCGGTGCCTCAAGGCGGCTCGCGAAGCAAGACTCGTGATGGAAGTCTGGCCGGTCTTCACGGTGGGCCATCGCCCAGTATGACTTGTGCCCGCCCTCCTCCTCGATCACCGCAGTCAACCCGTACACGAAAGGAAGCGCGGGCAAGGCCGCCGTGGGCAGCGCGACGTCGAAGATCAGCACTGACTGCCCCCGGCGCGGCGTACAGACCGGTGGACGAGGCATCGCACGCTCAACCATCCCCTCGCGATAGCCGCAAAAATCATAGGCCGCCCACGCCTGCGAAGGCGAGAAGTTGAACTCGACATACTCGTCGCGATGCTGAGGCCTCATGAAAAGCTCGAAGCACGTCGTCTGCCAAAGGCCATCAGCCCGGACCTTGCCTGCAAACGGTGGCAACACGATGCGCCCTGCGCCCTCCACCCGCCAGCGCAAGGTCAACCATCGCGGCTCGAACGCAAGTATCCGCGCGCAAAGTCCGGTAACGCCAAGCGGCGGCGTCGTGGGGTGATGCACAAGCTCGAACGTTTCCAAGCGCTGTTCTCCGTGCTAGGCGCGCCGCCACAGGAAAGAAGGCTCCGATGACCCAGTACCAATCCACCCTCCTCCGCCTGCTTGACGAGCGCGGCTACATTCATCAGCTGACCGATGCCGAAGGGCTCGACAAGCTGGCCAGCGAGGGCGTGGTGCCGGGCTATATCGGCTTTGACGCCACCGCGCCATCGCTCCACGTCGGCAGCCTCGTGCAGATCATGATGCTGCGCCGCCTCCAGCAGGCCGGGCACAAGCCGGTGGTGCTGATGGGCGGCGGCACGACCCGTATCGGCGACCCGACGGGACGGGACGAGAGCCGCAAGATGCTGTCGGACCAGACGATCGAGGACAACATCGCCTCGATCTTCACGGTGTTCTCGAAGCTGCTCAGGTTCGGCGATGGACCTACCGACGCCGTGATGGTCAACAATCACGATTGGCTGGGAAAACTGGGCTACATCGAGTTGCTCCAGGAAGTCGGCACGCACTTCACGGTCAATCGCATGCTCACGTTCGATTCGGTCAAGCTGCGGCTCGAGCGCGAGCAGCCGATGACCTTCCTCGAATTCAACTACATGATCCTGCAGGGCTACGATTTCCGCCATCTCAACAAGGCGATGGGCGTGCGCCTGCAGATGGGCGGTTCGGACCAGTGGGGCAATATCGTCAACGGCATCGAACTCACCCGCCGCAAGGATGGCAAGGAAGTCTTCGGTCTAACGACGCCGTTGCTCACCACCGCCGATGGCAAGAAGATGGGCAAGACTGCGGCCGGCGCGGTGTGGCTCAACGAGGACGCGCTGCCTGCGTGGGATTTCTGGCAGTTCTGGCGCAACACGGATGACCGCGATGTCGGCAAGTTCCTGCGCCTGTTCACCGATCTCCCTCTCGACGAGATCAAGCGGCTCGAGGCACTGAAGGGTAGCGAGATCAATGCCGCGAAAGTCGTTCTGGCCAACGAGGTAACCCGGCTTGTGCGTGGCGAAGAAGCCGCCAAGGCGGCCGAAGCCACCGCCTCGGCGACCTTCGCTGGCGGCGGGCTCGGTCAGGACCTGCCGGTTTTCGAATCAGCCGAAGACAGCATCGGAATCATCGACGCGCTTGTCGGGCTTGGCTTTGCAGCCAGTAGAGGGGAAGCGAAGCGCCTTGTGGCCGGCGGCGGAGCAAAAGTTGCGGGCGAACCGGTCACCGACGAAAGCCTTCGCATTGCCCTGTCCTCCGAAGAGATCCGCATCTCGTCGGGCAAGAAGAAGCACGGCATCCTTCGGCGCGCCTGACATGCGTGCTCTCGTCAATCTTACGTGATCCATAACGGCAGAGGCCTGCCGGTTCCGGCAAGCCTCTGCCGCAGCTTTACGAATTGTTCGCCATTTCGGTCCTATATCCTTCGGCATAGTCACTCATGCGCCAGGAGGAACGATGCGCGGCGGAGCCCAGCTTTCAGTCACCGATCTGCGTCGTTCCACCCGGCACCCGGTCAATTTGCCCGTGATCGGGGAACATCGCGCACGGGGCGACATCATGCTGCAGTTCGCCAATATCTCGACAACCGGGTTCATGGCCAATGGCTGCGGCGATCTTGGCCGAGGAGAACGCGTTACAGTGCGGCTGCCGGTCATCGGACGCATTGAGGCCTTTCTCGTGTGGACCGACGGCGATCGCGCCGGTTTCCAGTTCGAGCGAATCATACGTCTTGATGATTTCAACAAGCTGATCCGCGCCATCCAGCCCGGACCCCGGTCGCGCAGTCAGGGCTGACGCTTCGCGCATGGTCCTTGCCGCAGCCCAGTTGCTGCGCCAGCCCCAAATTTTGCTTTCTTGGCATCGTCCCGGTCGGCTGGCATTGCACCGGCCGTGACCAAAGCTCCTCCTGATTCCCCGACTTCGGCTTCGCCCTCCTCGCCGCTTGCCATTCCCGATTACCGGCGATTCTGGATCGCCCGCTTTTTTTCGGTGCTTGCGACATCGGGAATGGTAGTGATCCTCGGGTACCAGCTTTATGACGTTGCCCGCGGACAATACGGGATGTCGATCGCCCAGGCCGCATTCCAGCTTGGCTTGCTCGGCCTTGCGCAGTTTCTGCCGCTGTTTCTGCTTACTCCCGTAGCCGGAGTTGTCGCCGACCGGTTCGATCGGCGCAACGTTGCGGGGCTTGCGATGTGCATCGACCTGGTTGTCGCCCTGTCACTAGCGCTCTGCACTTATGCCGAGGCCCTGTCGTTACCTTTGCTGTTCGGGCTTGGCGCTCTCCACGGAACCGCGCGCGTCTTTATCGGCCCTGCGCTATCCTCCATTGCACCCAATGTCGTACCTGCAGAACTGATGCCAAAGGCGGTGGCGATCAATTCGATGGCATGGCAGACCGGCTCGGTCGGCGGCCCGGCCATTGCTGGCCTGCTTTTCGCAGGGCACCCGTCCCTGCCCTATTGGTTGTCGACCGGGTTGCTGGCGCTGGGCGCTTTCTGCATCTTTGGCATCCGCAGGATTCCGCCGCCGGAAGGCAACCGCAACGCGCACCCCTTGCGCCAGATTCTCCAAGGCCTCTCGTTCGTGTGGAACGACCGATTTCTGCTTGGTTGCGTCACGCTCGATCTATTTGCAGTGCTCCTCGGCGGAGCCACCGCACTGCTGCCGGTTTTCGCTCGCGACATTCTCTTCATCGACGGACGACCGGTCGGCGCGGATGGCCTCGGCTTGATGCGGGCAATGCCGGGCCTCGGTGCTGCGCTTGTCGCGTTCGTCCTGGCCCGCAAGCCAATCACGCAGAATGTCGGCAACAAGATGCTATTGGGCGTCGTGATCTTCGGCCTCTTCACCATCGGCTTCGGACTATCGACGAACTATTACCTGTCGCTGCTGATGCTGGTCGGCATCGGCGCGGGGGATATGGTTTCGGTATTCATCCGTAGCACGCTCGTGCAGTTGCACACCCCGGATGACGTTCGCGGACGTGTCTCCTCCATCTCCGGCCTGGCCATTTCGGCATCCAACGAACTGGGCGAAATGCAATCGGGCGTGGCCGCGGCCCTGATCGGTGCTGTCGGCGCCGTGATCTTCGGCGGCATCAGCGCCATTGCCGTGACGGCGGCGTGGTTTTTCCTTTTCCCGGAACTGAAGAACGCGCGAACCTTTGCAGCGCGGTACAGATAGTCCTAGGCTGTCCCCCGCGACTCCATCCAATCCCTTCACCAAGAGGAGCCAAGCGACATGAGAGCGGATTCCATCCTCGCCACTATCGGCAACACACCGCACGTTCGCCTGTCCCGCCTGTTTCCCGACCACGAGGTATGGGTGAAGAACGAGCGCGCCAATCCCGGCGGCTCGATCAAGGACAGGATCGGCCTTGCCATGATCGAGGCAGCAGAGGCTGATGGCAGCCTCAAGCCCGGCGGCACGATCATCGAGCCGACCTCGGGCAACACCGGTATCGGTCTTGCCATGGCCGCAGCGGTCAAGGGCTACAAGCTGGTCCTCGTCATGCCCGAATCAATGTCGCTCGAACGCCGCAGGCTGATGCTCGCCTATGGCGCCACCTTCGACCTCACCCCGCGTGAAAAGGGCATGAAGGGCGCCATCGAGCGCGCCCGCGAACTCGTCGAATCGACTGAGGGTGCATGGATGCCCCAGCAGTTCGACAATCCTGCCAACGTCGCCGTCCACGTACGGACGACGGCCCAGGAAATCCTCAAGGATTTCGCCAGCGAACCGATCGACGTGCTGATTACCGGAGTCGGCACCGGCGGCCACCTCACCGGCTGCGCCGAGGAGCTGAAGAAGCACTGGCCCTCGATGAAAGCCTACGCGGTCGAGCCGACGCTTTCGCCGGTCATCTCGGGCGGACAGCCCGCCCCTCACCCGATCCAGGGCATCGGCGCCGGTTTCATTCCCGGCAACCTTCACACCAAGTCTATCGACGGAGCCATTACCGTCGATCCGGCCGATGCCAAGGAAATGGCGCGGCAGTGCGCGGCCAAGGAAGGCATCCTCGTCGGCATTTCCTCAGGCGCGACCTTGGCTGCGATTGCCCAGAAGCTTGGAACCCTGCCCGCCGGCAGCCGCGTGCTCGGCTTCAACTATGATACCGGCGAGCGCTATCTTTCGGTTCCGGACTTCCTGCCGGAGTAAGCGCAATGGCGGTCGAACAGGTCGATTACGCCGACGGTGACTTGGCCCTCACCGGCTTTCTGGTGAAGCCTGACGGGCCGCCCCGCGCCGCCGTGCTGGTCCTGCCGACGATCGCCAACTGCAATGCCCCGATGATCCGCCGCGCCCACATGCTGGCGCAGGCGGGTTGTCTGGCGATGGTCGCCGATTTCTACGGCGTACAGGTCCGCGATTTCGACCACGCGCGTGAACTGGCGGGGCCATTGCGCGCAAGCGTGGAAAGCTACCGCCAGCGCCTGCACGCCGCCCTTGCTGCTCTGACCGGGCGAGCGGAAGCGCAAGGTCTGCCCGTTGCCGCGATCGGCTACTGCATGGGCGGACAGGCCGCACTCGAGTTGGCGCGCGACGGGGCGGAACTCGTCCTGGCCGCCAGCTTCCACGGCCTGCTCGACACGCAGGCCCCCGCCGCACCCGGCGCCGTGAAAGCCCGAATCCTGGTCTGCCATGGCGACGCCGACCCGATGGTTCCGCGCGCGCAAGTCATGGCATTCTGGGAAGAAATGGACGCTGCCGGGGCCAACTGGCACTTTCACAGCTACAGCGGCGTGCGCCACGGCTTCACCGATCCGGGCAGCGACGAGCGGGGCATGGCCGCCATCAGCTATGACGCCAGCGCCGACCGACAGAGCTGGGCTGCGTTGATGGAACTGCTTGACGAAGTCCTGGGCTAGGCCAGACCCCAGTCCCGCAGCGCTGCAACATTGCGCTCGGCAAGGGTCAGCAGCAACCGATCGCCGTGATCGCTCTCCGGCATGGCAAGGATCGCGCCCACCGTGAACTGCAAGGGGACCGGCAAGGCCGTCGCATATTCGGCCCGCGCCTGTTCGAGTCCCCACTCGGGTGCAACCTCCGCCATCGCTGCAACATGGCGTTCAATCAACGCGGCCTCGCAAGCCCGGCGATCCTCAGGCGAAAGTGAACCCGACAAGAAATAGGCAAGGTCGAACATCGGACTGCCGCGCGCGGCAAATTGCCAATCGATCAGCCACGCGCGTGGGCCCTCTGGTGTATCCTCGAACAGGACATTGTCGACGCGGGGCTCGCCGTGAATCAGCGCGTCCCCCTTCGCCGCAGTTTCGATATGCCCGCGAATGCGCGGCACCAAACTCTCTATTGCGTCGATCAGCGCGGGCTCTGCCCTTCCGGCAAAGCGCCGCTTCCACTCCGTCACAGCGAGCGCGAACCCCTCGGCAGACCGCCCTGCAAGCGCCGCGCGATCAAACAGCCAATCGGCTGCATCCAAGCGCGGATCACCCCAGGTTGCCGAATGCAGCGCTGCGAGTTCACGCGCCACCGCCCCTGCTTCGGCCACGCTGCAGCCGGCGATCTGGTCTCCCGGACGGGCTCGCTCAGACAGGTCCTCGAGCACGAGATTGATCGTGCGACCGTCTGCGCCGGTCCTGGCCCAATAAGCGCGCGGCGTAGCGAGCGGCGGCACAGTCCCAAGGAACCGGTAGACCTCGCACTCCCGGTGATAGACGCCAAAATCGCCCGCCACGGACACGGCCTGCGGAATGCCCGATGTGATCTTGCAGATGACGGACCCAACCGCATCCGCCGCATTCGCATTGTAGGTTACCGCCGCCCGGATCGTCTGCGACAGATTGCCGTGTCCGATGGGCTTTGTGGCAACGAGGCTCACCCTCGGCGCAGGCACATCTCCATGCTGGAACACCGCCTGCAGCCATGCGGGCGTGATCCCGTCCATCGTGGCAACAAGCGCAGGTTCGGGCAGGTCCTGCGGCACCGAGGCGTCGCCTTCACGCCCCCAGCGACCGGCAACGTAGCTCGAATTCCAGCAGTCGGTGAACTTGCCGTCGACCGCCTTGAACACTTCGATTCCGCAGAGTTCGATCCGCTCACCCTTGCGGGTGTGCATGTTCCAGACCGAGGTCACATAGGTATCGTCGGCATGCAGCACTTCGTGCTCGAAGTACGGCTCAGCCTTTTCGCTCTGCTGACGCACCCGCGCAATCTGGTCCTCGAGCGAAAGCGCCGACACACTGCCGGGATCGTGACGAACAATCGGATCGGCACAGAGCTCTCGAATGAGTTCGGCGTTGCGGTTGTTCCAGACTTCCGTCCAGTAGAGCTCGATAAGCTCCTTGGGGCTGCGCCTGATCATGCCTGTCTCCCATTATCGGCAGAACTAGGCCTCAGCGAGGCGCAGCCCGTCAAGCGAGCCGGCTTGTCAGATCACCGCATCAGGCGATGGCGAGCTGCTCCGGCGTCAGCGCCATGATCGTATCGCCACCGGCCTCCACCTGGCGGCGCAGCGCCCCGGCTTCGGTGGTATAGCGCGTTGCCCAATGGCGGGCGCAGGTCAGCTTGGCCTCGTAGAACGCCTTGTCTTCGGTGCCATCTGCCAGGGCAGCAGCCGCAACCTTTGCCATGCGCAGCCACATCAGGCCGAGGGACACGATGCCCGTCAACGTCATGTAGGCATAAGCGCCGGCGCCAAGGTTGTTCGGGTTGGCCATGGCGTTCTGCATGAACCACATCGTCGCAGCCTTCAGTTCGCCGTTGGCCTTGGCGAGACGTTCGCCGACGAGCTTTACCGTCTCATCCGAGGACTCTTCGGCACACTCGGCATCGATCAGCGCAAAGAACGCCTGGATCGCGCGCCCGCCGTTCAGCGCCAGCTTGCGCCCGACAAGGTCCATCGCCTGAACGCCATTGGTGCCTTCGTAGATCATCGCTATGCGCGCATCGCGGACAAACTGGTCCATGCCATTCTCGGCGATATAGCCGTGGCCGCCCCAGACCTGCTGCATGTCGGTGGCCACCTTGTAGCCCATGTCGGTGCCATAGCCCTTGATCACCGGGGTGAGCAGGCTGATCAGGTCGTCAGCCATCTGGCGCTCTTCCGCCGTGGCCGCCTTGTGCGACAGGTCGACCTGCAGCGCGCCCCACAGGCACAGCGCGCGCATGCCCTCGATGAAGGTCTTGGCGTCCATCAGCATGCGGCGCACGTCGGGGTGGACGATGATCGGATCAGCCTTGGCCTGCGGATCCGCCGGCCCCGTCAGAGCGCGGCCCTGGCGTCGGTCAAGCGCATAGGCAAGGCCGTTCTGATAGGCGACTTCGGCCTGCGCCAGCCCTTGCATGCCCACGCCAAGGCGCGCGGCGTTCATCATGATGAACATGGCGGCAAGGCCCTTGTTCTCCTCGCCGACCATCCAGCCCTTCGCCCCGTCATAATTCATGACGCAGGTGGCGTTGCCGTGAATGCCCATCTTTTCCTCGATGGACCCGACCGAGACGCCGTTCTTCTTGCCCAGCGAACCGTCGTCATTGACGATGAACTTCGGGACAATGAACAGTGAAATGCCCTTGCTCGATTCCGGGGCACCCGGCGTCTTGGCGAGAACGAGGTGGATGATGTTCTCGGTCAGGTCATGATCGCCCGCCGAGATGAAGATCTTGGTGCCGGTGATGGCGTAGGAACCATCGGCCTGCGGTTCGGCGCGGGTGCGGATCATGCCGAGGTCGGTGCCGCAATGCGGCTCGGTCAGGTTCATGGTTCCGAGCCATTCGCCGGTGACCATCTTGGGCAGGTACTTGGCCTGCTGCTCGGGCGAGCCTTTGGCGATGATTGCCGAGATCGCGCCATTGGCAAGGCCGGGGTACATCGCAAATGCCTGGTTGGCCGTGGCGAGGTACTTCTCCATGATGAAGCCCATCACGTGGGGGAGCCCCTGACCGCCGTAGGCTTCGGGCGCGGAGAGCGTCCCCCAACCCCCTTCGACATACTGGCGATAGGCGTCCTTGAAGCCGGTCGGCGTGGTCACGCTGCCATCGGGATGGCGAGTGCAACCTTCCCGGTCCCCGGAAAGGTTGAGCGGAGCGATGACCTCGGAAACGAAGCGTCCTGCTTCCTCGATGATCGCATCGGTCATATCCGGCGTTGCGCTCTCGAAGCCCGGCAGGTTGCCATAGCTTTCAAGGCGGATCAGTTCGTTGACGACGAAACGGGTGTCGCGGGTCGGCGCGTTGTAGATCGGCATTTGGTCCTGTCCCTTTAAGCGTTCGGCTTTCAGACCGTTGGATCGCGGCCTTCAGACCGCTCCTTGGCGATGACGAGATCGACAAAGCTGGTCAGCTCGTCGATGGTCGCAGCAATGTCCGCCTGTTGGCGACGCAGGTTCTCGATCCGCTCACGACACTTGGCAATCGTGACGCGGCGCTGCTCGGCGCGCCCGTCACCCATGTCGTAAAGATCGATCATGTCGCGAATCTCGGCGAGGCTGAAACCCACGTTCTTGGCGCGCATGATCCAGGCGAGACGCGCGCGGTCCCGCTTGGAATAGATGCGTGACAGCCCGATCCGTTCGGGCGCGATCAGCCCTTCGTCTTCATAGAAGCGCAGTGCACGGGCCGTCACCCCGAACTCGTTGGAAAGATCGGAAATGGTGAACTGGTCACGCTTGAGCGCATCGGGCTGATCGAGATGCCCGGTGTGCTCGTTCTGTGCAGACGGATCGCGAGTCGCTGTGGCGGCATGCTGTGACATGTCGCCAAGCTAACTAACCTTTACGTAAGCGTCAATCGACGATGCGTTGCAACGAGCCTTCCGGAGTAATGCGACGATAGAAGCAGGTCGGCGCCAGCGTGTGACACGCTGGACCTGCCGGTTCGACCCGAAGTTCCAGCGCGTCCTGATCGCAATCCACCCTGATCTCGACGATCTTTAGCACGTGGCCTGAGCTTTCACCCTTCATCCACAGCTTGCCGCGCGAACGTGAGAAGAAGTGCGCAAAGCCGGTCTCGAGCGTCCGCTCCAGCGCCTCGCTATTCATGTGCGCCAGCATCAGTAGAGCCCCGCTCGCATGATCGACGGCGACAGCGGTGAGCAGGCCGTTCGAATCGAATTTCGGCATGAGTTGGTTGCCCTGCTCGCGCAGCCCGGCATCGCATGAAGATGACAAAGTGGGGGTTGCCTTCCTGAAGGTCACTGTGTGTGGCGGTTTTGTTGCACGATAACCACACAATGCTGCAAAAGCCATGGCCGCAGAACAATCTGCTTCCGTCCAAAGCATGAATGGGTGATGAAGACGCAGCGGTTTGAGGGAACCGTCAACTGAACCGCCAGCCCGCAACCGGGCGGCAGTGGACGTAGCGCCAATGTTCAGGGACACTTGATGAGGGGCCGGTTGGCTGCCTCGCAGCAGGCCCAAAGGGGCCGCGCGAAGCGAGACCGGATGGTGAGGGTAAAAGCGGGACGGTCAGGGGGCCGTCGGTATCGCGGTCAACGCGGACGCCGCAAGATTTTCGTCACGAGGGCGCCCGGAACTTCGGTTCCGGGCGTTTCCTTTTGTCGACGGCATCAGCCCTGCACATCCGGCTCCGGGAGAGCGCGCAGACCATCAAGGGCTTCGTCGAGAACCCGCGAAAAGCAGGCAATCTTCACCTCGGCCACCTTGGCCTTGCGCAGTGCCACCATGCAGGCATCCGTCGTCGCGCCGCTGGTCATCACGTCATCGACCAGCAAGACGCGCGCTCCTGACAAGCGCGAAGCGAGGCGCGGATTGGGCTGGATCGCACCGGTAAGCGCGCGAGCTCGAGCCTTGCGGTTCAGACCGCCAAGTGACGGCGTCGCCCGCGGGCGAAGCAGTCCATCAACCATGAGTCGCTGGCCGGTCAATCTCGCAAGTTCCCGCGCCAGAAGAGCCGACTGGTTGAATCCGCGCCGC
This sequence comes from Novosphingobium subterraneum, assembly GCF_000807925.1. Taxonomy (GTDB): domain Bacteria; phylum Pseudomonadota; class Alphaproteobacteria; order Sphingomonadales; family Sphingomonadaceae; genus Novosphingobium; species Novosphingobium subterraneum. The sequence goes on from NZ_JRVC01000002.1 coordinate 115,880, forward strand.
ATCAGCCGCCAGCGGTGGAGCGGCACCGGCACAACAAGCCATTCTCCTTCAAGTCCGGCGAGCCTTGGCAGAATCATCCGGGCCATCATCGGCACAAGCCCGATTCGCCGTCCATGCTTGAGAGCCAGCACCAGCGCGCGGGACGGCTCGTTATAGAGCGTCGCAGCGGAGATACCGGTGTGCCTGGGTGGCTCTGCCATGCACGGCGCGCAGAGCAGGTCGGCCTCTGCCCCGTGCTGTTCCCCCATCGGGCGTTGACAGAGCTTGCAGCAAGTGCCCGACGGGACGACGATCTTGCCCCAGCAGCCCAGGCAAAGCCCACCATGCGCCGCCACGGGACTGCCACACAGCGGGCAGCGGGGCGGGAACACGAAGTCGACGATCGGCGTCAACACGGCGGAGAACTGCGCAGCAGACAAAGGCATTGCCGCATCGTCGCACGAATGCCCCTCTTGGCAAGACCGGCGGACACGGGCACTGCCCGGAAATGGCCAGTACTCCCCCCGTTATTTTTGCTCGAAATCGGCGGAATGCCGTCCGCCGCCGCATGGCGCATCTGCAAACGCCTCCGGACGCGCCGCGCTATATCGTCGATGACATGGTCGAGGACGTGATCGAGCGCCTGTCCTTCCTCCGCCACGAACCACGGCGGGCTCTGGTCATCGGTGACTGGACCGACGCGATTGGTGCGGCTTTGGCGGCCTCGGGCGCCACTGTTGACCGCCGCGATCCTGCATTGGGAGACGTGCTGGTCGACGAAGAGGCGCCCTACCCTGCCCCTGCCGGGTACGACTTCATCGCCAGCCTCGGCACACTCGATACCGCCAATGATCTGCCCGGCGCGCTGGTGCACCTGCGCCGCGCTCTGGCCGATGGTGGGTTGATGATTGCGTGTTTCCTCGGGGCGGGGTCGCTACCGGCGTTGCGCGCGATCATGCTCGAAGCCGATGGTGACCGCCCTTCCCCGCGCATCCATCCTCAAGTCGACGTGCGCGCTGGCGGGCAGCTGTTGCAGCGGGCCGGTTTCGCCGACCCGGTGATCGACAGCCATCACGTCGACGTACGGTTCAGCTCGTTCGCCGGGATGATCGCTGACTTGCGTGGACAAGGTCTTAGCAACTGCCTTGCCCGACCCGGCGCACCGTTGGGGAAAGCCGCGCTGGCCCGCGCACATGCAGCTTTCGACGCTCGCCGGGATTCCGACGGCAAGGTTAACGAAAGGTTCGAGATTCTGACGCTCAGCGGCTGGGCGAAGGCCCTGCGCCCGCCCAAGTTCTGAGCCGCCCACAAGGCAAGTTCGACGCACCAACGTGGAGTGTTTCCCCGGGGAAACACTCCAGATAGGTTATCAGCCCAAAGCCGCCTGGGCCGCCGCGAGCCGTGCAATCGGCACGCGATAGGGGCTTGCCGAGACGTAATCGAGGCCGGTCTTCTCGCAGAACGCGATGGAAGCCGGATCGCCACCATGCTCGCCACAGATACCGAGCTTGATGTCCGGGCGCGTCTTGCGGCCACGTTCTGCTGCCAATTCGACGAGTTGGCCGACGCCTTCAATGTCGAGACTCACGAACGGATCGCGCGGGTAGATGCCCTGGTCGACGTAGGGGTTTAGGAACCGCGCTGCGTCATCACGGCTGACGCCGAGCGTGGTCTGGGTGAGATCGTTGGTACCGAACGAGAAGAACTTGGCTTCCTCGGCAATCTCGCCTGCCATCAGTGCGGCGCGCGGCAGCTCGATCATGGTGCCGACCATGTATTCCAGCGTCCGCCCCTTCTCGGTGAAAACCGAGAGCGCGACCCGGTCGATCAGCGCACGCAGGATTTCGAGTTCCTTGCGCGTGGCGACCAGCGGGATCATCACTTCGGGAATCGGTGCATCGCCGCTCTTCTCGGCAACGTCGCAGGCCGCCTCGAAGATAGCGCGGGCCTGCATCTCGTAGATTTCCGGGAAGGTAATGCCGAGGCGGCAACCGCGGTGGCCCAGCATCGGATTGAATTCGTGGAGTTCGCCCGCCCGGCGCTTCAGGTGTTCGACGCCAAGCCCGGTGGCTTCGGCGAGTTCGGCGAACTCGGCATCGGCGTGGGGCAGGAATTCGTGCAGTGGCGGGTCGAGCAGGCGGATCGTGACAGGCAGGCCCGCCATGACCTCGAAGATCGACTGAAAGTCGCTGCGCTGTTCGGGCAGCAGCTTGGCAAGGGCAGCACGACGGCCCTTCTCGTCTTCGGCAAGGATCATCTGGCGCACGGCACTGATGCGGCCTGCTTCGAAGAACATGTGCTCGGTGCGGCACAGACCGATGCCTTCGGCCCCGAACTGGCGCGCGACCTGGCAATCGAGCGGCGTTTCGGCGTTGGTGCGCACCTTCATGCGGCGGTGCTTGTCGGCCCAGGTCATCAAGGTGCCGAAATCGCCAACGAGTTCCGGCTCCACCGTCGGCACGAGACCGGCCATGACATCGCCGTTCGAGCCATCGAGAGTGATGACATCGCCCTCCTTGATCTCGCGGTTGCCGATCTTCGCGGTGCGGCTGGCCATGTCGATCGACACGCCGGACGCGCCCGAGACGCAAGGGCGGCCCATGCCACGCGCGACGACGGCAGCGTGGCTGGTCATGCCGCCGCGAGCCGTGAGGATGCCCTTGGCAGCGTGCATGCCGTGGATGTCTTCGGGCGAAGTTTCGACGCGGACGAGGATCACGGCGTCACCACGCTCGGCGCGGGCTTGCGCGGTATCGGCGTCGAACACGACCGCGCCCGAAGCCGCGCCCGGTGATGCCGGCAGGCCCTTGGTCAGCACGTCGCGCTGCGCCTTGGGATCGAGCGTGGGGTGCAGAAGCTGATCGAGCGCCATCGGATCGATGCGCTTGATTGCGGTGGCTTCATCGATGAGGCCTTCAGCCACCATATCGACCGCCATCTTGAGGGCGGCCTTGGCGGTGCGCTTGCCGGAGCGGGTCTGCAGCATCCACAGCTTGCCCTGCTCTACGGTGAACTCGATGTCCTGCATGTCACGATAGTGCTTTTCGAGCAGCTCGAACACAGCGGCGAGTTCGGCATAGGCGCCGGGCATCGCCTCTTCCATCGACAGCGGCTTGGCACCTGCCCGTTCACGCGCGGCGAGCGTCAGGTACTGCGGAGTGCGGATGCCGGCGACGACGTCCTCGCCCTGGGCATTGACCAGCCATTCGCCGTAATAGGCCTTCTCGCCGGTCGCCGGGTCGCGGGTGAAAGCAACGCCGGTGGCCGAAGTATCGCCCATGTTGCCGAAGACCATTGCCTGCACGTTGACGGCGGTGCCCCAGTCATGCGGAATGTCGTTGAGCTTGCGGTAGACCTTGGCGCGGTCGGACTCCCAGCTGTCGAACACGGCGCCGATGGCGCCCCAGAGCTGTTCGTGCACGTCCTGCGGAAACGGGCGGCCGAGCAGGTCTTCAACGATAGCCTTGTATTCGCCGACGAGCGCCTGCCAGTGTTGAGCACCAAGCTCAACATCGTTGAAGAAGCCGTTGTCTTCCTTGACGATTTCCAGTGCGTCCTCGAAGCGGTGATGGTCGAGGCCAAGCACCACGTCGGAATACATCTGTATGAAACGGCGGTAGCTGTCCCAAGCGAAACGTGGATCGCCCGAACCGGCGGCGAGACCTTCAACGGTCTGGTCATTGAGGCCGAGGTTGAGGACGGTGTCCATCATGCCCGGCATCGAGACGCGCGCGCCCGAGCGGACCGAAACGAGCAGCGGGTTCGACGCATCGCCGAAGGTGCGGCCGGTGGCCTTCTCGATATGCGCAACGCCGTTGGCGACACCTGCTCGCAAGGCATCGTCAAAGGTCTTGCCGCTGGCGTTGTAGGCGGTGCACACTTCGGTGCTGATGGTGAAACCCGGGGGCACCGGCAGGCCGATCCCGGCCATTTCCGCAAGGTTCGCGCCCTTGCCGCCGACGATGGTCTTGTCCTTGGCCCGCGCGTCCGAAGACGATGCGCCGCCGCCGAAGTGGAATACGTATGCGCTCATGCCGCCAACGAGGCTCCCTGCGTAAGTCTGTTCTTGCCGGAACGGGCCCGGAGTCGGCCCGCTCTTAGCCTTCTATGCGCGAAAAGTCCGCAACTTTGTGCACTGCAGCACGGAAGCGGTCAAGCAAGGCCAAGCGACTGGAACGCTTGTTAGCGTCCGCCTCATTGACCGTAACCTGATCAAAGAAAGCATCGATTGGCGCGCGCAAGGACGCCAATGCCGCCATAGCCGCGGTGAAGTCCTCGGCCGCAATCGCGCCTGCCGCCTGCGGTTCTGCGGAATTGAGCGCATCGACCAGCGCCTGTTCGGCAGGTTCGCGGGTGTAGTTGCATTCGGGGTGCGAGAACTGCGCAGCGACGCCCTTGAGCGCGGGGTCGTCAACCAGCACAAGCGGGTCTTCCTCGCCGGTCGGCGGGACGACGCCCTCGCCTTCGGACCCGGCGTTGGGGTTGGTGGCGAAGCCTTCCTTCTTGAGGATGTTGGCCGCGCGCTTGTAGCCCGCGAGCAGGTTGGTGCCGTCCTCGGTGCCGACGAAGGACTGCAGCGCGTGGACGCGGGCGAGCAGACGGACGAGATCGTCCTCGCCGCCGAGGGCGAACACGGCGTCGATCAGGTCGTGGCGGACACCTGCTTCGCGTTGCTGGACTTTGAGCCGGTCGGCGAAGAAGGCGAGGAGGTCTTCAGACGAGTTTTCGACGGCGATGCCCTGATTGCGATAGAGCTGAGCGGCAGCGCGGAACAATTGACCAAGCGACAACCGCAGATGGTTCTCGGTGATCAAGCGGATTGTTCCAAGAGCCGCACGACGAAGCGCAAACGGATCCTTAGAGCCCGTAGGTTTGAGATCGGCACCGAAAAAGCCGACGAGCGCATCAACCTTGTCGATCAGAGCTACAAGGATCGACGCCCCGGCGGTTGGTACCGCATCGGCTTGGCCCACTGGCTTGTAATGATCTCTCACCGCGTCAGAGACGGCGGAAGGCAGTGCCTCCGCTTCGGCGTAGTATCCTCCCATGAGCCCCTGAAGCTCAGGAAACTCGCCGACCATCTCTGTCACGAGGTCAGCCTTGAGGATCGCGGCGGCCTGTTTGGCAGCCGGGACGCCCGCCTCCAACTGGCCCTGAAAATCGTTTACAAGCGAAATAAAGCGCTCGTGGCGTTGCGCCACCGTCCCCAGCTTCTCGTGGAACGTGATGCGCGAGAGCTTCTCGGCGTGGAGCGACAACGGCTTCTTCTTGTCCTGCTCCCAGAAGAAGCGGGCGTCGGACAGGCGGGCGGCGAGGACCTTGCGGTTGCCGTCGACGATGGCGGTGCCGCCGTCCTTGGCCTCGATATTGGCGGTGCAGACGAAGGCGTTAGCGAGCTTGCCAGCAGCGTCGCGGCAGATGAAGTACTTCTGGTTGACGCGCGCGGTGAGCTGGATGACTTCGGGCGGCACGTCGAGGAACGCCTCGTCGAAGCGGCCCAACAGCGGGACCGGCCATTCGGTGAGGCCGGCGTTCTCGATCACCAGACCTTCGTCCTCGACCAACACGAGACCGGCGGCCTCAGCTGCGGCCTTGGCCTTTTCGCGCACCATCGCCTCGCGCTCGACATGGTCGACGATGACGTGGCAGGCGCGCAGCTTTTCGGCGTAGTCACTCGCGCCACCAATGGTAATCTCGCCAGCGTGGTGGAAGCGGTGGCCAAGCGTCGCATAGCCCGACTTCACCCCGCCGATCTCGCACTCGACCAGATCCTCACCCAGGATGGCAACGATGCCGGAGAGCGGGCGCACCCAGCGCAAGCTTTCGGTGGAGAGCGAGGCTGCGCCCCAGCGCTGGCTCTTGGGCCAGGGGAAGGCGCGGATGATGGCGGGGATGGCATCGGCGAGCACGTCCCTGGTGGCGCGGCCGGGCTTTTCGGTGATGGCGAACCAGACGCCATCGCGCTCGGTCAACTGGTCACGGGTGAGGCCGGTCTTGCGCAGGAAGCCTTCGAGGGCCTGTTCGGGGGCGGAAGTCTTGGGGCCCTTGGTTTCCTCGGACACGGCCTCGGTTGCCAGCGGCAGGTCGCGGGCGATTAGGGCGAGACGGCGCGGGGTGGACCAGACGGTGATCTCGCCAGCCTTGAGGCCGGCAGCGTCAAGCTGCTTGCGGAACAGCTTTTCGAGATCGGCGCGGGCGCCTGCCTGCATGCGGGCCGGGATTTCTTCCGAGCGCAGTTCGAGGAGGAAATCGCTCACTTGCTCCACTCCGGATACTTGGCCGCCCACTGATCGGCGTTCTTTTCCATGTAGGCCTCGCAGGAACCACGCGCGAGATCGCGGACGCGGCCCATGTAGCTGGCGCGCTCCTGCACCGAGATCACGCCGCGTGCCTGCAGCAGGTTGAACAGGTGGCTAGCCTCGATCGCCTGCTCGTAGGCGGCGATGGGCACGCCGGCCTCGAGGCTGCGGAGGCATTCGGCCTCGGCACGGCGGAACCCTTCAAACAAGCTGTCGGTATCGGCGACCTCGAAGTTCCACTTCGACATCTGTTTCTCGTTCTCGAGAAACACCTCGCCATAGGTGACGCCGTGGCTGTTGAAGGCAAGGTCATAGACGTTGTCGACGCCCTGGATGTACATGGCGAGGCGCTCAAGCCCGTAGGTCAGCTCACCTGCGACGGGCTTGCAATCGAAGCCGCCCATCTGCTGGAAGTAGGTGAACTGGGTGACTTCCATGCCATCACACCAGACTTCCCAGCCGAGGCCCCAAGCGCCCAATGTGGGAGATTCCCAGTCGTCTTCCACGAAGCGGATATCGTGGACCAGCGGGTCGATGCCGATCTCGACGAGGCTCTGCAGGTAGAGTTCCTGCAGGTTTTCGGGGCTCGGCTTCAGGATAACTTGATACTGGTAATAGTGCTGCAGGCGATTGGGGTTCTCGCCATAGCGTCCGTCAGTCGGGCGGCGGCAGGGCTGCACGAAAGCGGCGTTCCACGGTTCCGGCCCAAGCGCGCGCAGTGTGGTGGCGGTGTGGAAGGTCCCTGCCCCCATCCGCATGTCATAAGGCTGGAGGATCAGGCAGCCCTGTTCGCTCCAGAAAGCATGAAGGCGCAGGATCATGTCCTGCAGGCTGAGGGGCGTTGTAGCAGTATCGGCCATGGTCGCGCGGCTTTGGCCGATGCGCCCGGCAAATTCAACCGGCAAGCGCGGTTTTCGCCACCATGTCAGGTATTCTTGACATAGTCAGAAAATCGCGACATATTGTCAGCATAACCTGACATATGGACAGGTCAGCATGACATGAACAACCGATTGAGAGTTTTGCGCGCCGAGCGACAGTGGAGCCAGGCCGATCTTGCCCTGAAACTCGACGTGTCCCGCCAAGCGGTGAACGCGATCGAGACGGGCAAGCACGATCCTTCGCTTCCCCTCGCCTTTCGCATCGCGCGCCTGTTCCAGCTTCGTATCGAGGAGATCTTCGATGATGGTTTCCAACATGACTGACGACCGGATCGACCAGCCCGCCATGAGCCTCGGCAAGCTTGCCTTGCACATGTTTGGCGCGACGATGGCGGCGGTGTTCTTCTCCGGCGCTGCGGCGGGCCTTATTGGTGCGCTTGGCAAGGAAGAACAGGTCAAGCCGATCGGATGGGTCATCATGGGCGTGTTTGCTGCCCTGACGCTCGCCGCATTATGGTTCGCATGGGTCAGCGCGCGCCGTTACTATCGCGAGAACGGTCCGCTTTCGCCCCGTGCCCGCCGCGCCACGATCAGCGCTGTGGTCGCAGGCGGACTCGGCCTCGTCATGGGGGCGTGGATGAGTATTGCCGGCGACGCACCGGGACAGCCGTTCGACGTGGCCAATGCCCCCCTTCCCGCAGGCGTTGCCGCCGCACTTATCGCGGTCATCGTGCTCGTCATCACACCCGTCACGTGGTTCTGGCATCGCAATATCGACGAGCACGAAGAGCAATCCTACCGTACCGGGGCCTTGGTCGGGCTCTACTTCTATAGCGCAATGGCGCCGATCTGGTGGCTGGGCCATCGCGGCGGGTTTCTGCCGGCAGTTGACGGCATGACGGTCTACCTTGCCACGATGGCGGTATGGGGCGTGGTCTGGTTCCGCCAGCGCCACCTCTGACGCCACCCCTTCAAACCTTCATTCCCCTGCAACCTGTTTGCGGGCACAAGGAGCCTGATGATGAAACGCGCCTATCGTACATTCGCCGCCACGGTTGCCCTGGCCGTCTTCGCCTTTGCCGGAGCAGTCCACGCCGAGGCGCCTGCTGCCAAGCCTGCTGCGGAGGCACCCGCGCCGAGGCAGTTGAAGCCTGCGCTGTGGAAGGTGGCGGACGCCGACACGACGATCTACCTGTTCGGCACGATCCATGCATTGCCAAAGGGTCTTGTCTGGCTTGACGGGCCAGTGGGACAGGCGCTCGACGGGTCAGCCGAACTCATTACCGAGATTCCGGAAGTGCCGGCGGCAGAGCAGCAGAAAACGGTGATGGCTGTCGGCCTGCTCAAGGGCGAGACGCTGCGTTCGCTGATGCCTGATGCAGATCGCGTAGCTTATGAGGCGCTGCTGGCGAAGCTCAAGATTCCGGCGGAGGCGTTCGATCCGCTCGAACCTTGGCTGGCCGGAATCACCTTGGGCGTCATGCCCTATGCCATGGCCGGATATGGGGCCGACAGCGGCGTGGAAGCAGTCCTGCGCAAGGCCGCTTTGGCCAAGGGCAAGAAGCTCGGCGCACTGGAGACGGTCGAATACCAGCTGGGCCTGTTCGACCAGTTGCCGCGCGAGGCGCAGCTCAAGTTCCTTGGTGAAGCGGTGCGGGATTTCGACAAGAGCTTTGCCATCATCGGCACGATGACTGATGAATGGGGTTCGGGCGATCCGGAAGGGCTCGGCAAGCTGATCAACGAGAACATGGACGATCCTGAACTGGCTGAGACGCTGCTTTACCAGCGCAACCGTAACTGGGCTTCGTGGATTGCCAGGCGGCTCGACCAGCCGGGTACGGTGTTCATCGCAGTGGGCGCAGGGCATCTGGCCGGCGTGCAGAGCGTGCAGGATATGCTCAAGGCCCAGGGTCTGACGGCGACGCGGGTGCAATGAAGCAGCTGACTCGCTTCCTGCCGCGCCTGTTGTGGGCCGTGGTCCCGGCATTGCTGCTGGGCATGGCCATGGCTTGGCTGGAGCGCGGGAAACCTGCGCCGCTGCCGGATACGCGCGTGGCGCTATGGCAAATCGAGGAGAGGACCGGGGCGGTGCGCGGCTACATGTTCGGCACCGTCCATGCCCTGCCGCCTGATACACAGTGGTTGCGGCCCGCCGTTGGTGAGGCTTTGGCGCAGGCAGACCGCCTGGTGCTGGAGATCGCCGAGCCGCTGAACCAGAAGGTGGCGGGGGAGGCGCTGGCGGAACTGGCCGGGACCGAGGGCCTGCCGCCGCCCTCGCAGCGGCTTGCGCCTGCCTATCGAGCCAAGCTGGCCGAGGTCTATCGCAAGCTCGGTCTTTCCGATGCGGACTTTGCCGATACCGAAAGCTGGGCAGTGGCGCTGCAGCTTGCGGCGATTGCCGGGCAGAAGGCGGGAGCCGATCCTGACAGCGGGGCAGAGCCTGCCCTGCGCAAGCTGGCAGTGGGCAAGCCGGTCGCGGGGTTCGAGACGATCCACAGCCAGTTCGGCGTGTTCGACGCCCTCCCTGCGCGCCAGCAACAGGTGCTGCTGCAGGAAGTGACGGTGGAGGCCGCAAGCGACAAGGATGAAGAGGCCGACATGGTCGCGCTCTGGCTCAAGGGCGACGACCTTGGCATTGCGCGCGAGGCGAACGAGGGGTTTCTGGCCGATCCTGGGCTGCATCAAGCGCTACTGACGGACCGGAACCGGGCTTGGGCGGATCAGCTGGACGCGATGCTGAAGCAGGGCGCAAAACCGTTCGTGGCCGTGGGCGCCGCGCATCTGGCAGGGTCCGACAGCCTGCAGCGCCTGATGATGGCGCGGGGGTGGACAATCAAGCGAGTGCCTTGAGAGCGCCCACTGATTTCTTGCATTTCCCGGCAAACCCGCTAAGGGCCGCCGCTTCCCTGTCATGGTCATCCCTGGAGGCGTGGCGGAGGAAGTGTTTGAACATAGCTGAAGGTACTGACACATGAGCGAGACGCTTACGCTGTCGGCCGAGACGCGCGATCGGGCAGGCAAGGGAGCCTCCCGTGCACTGCGTCGCGAAGGCCGCACCCCCGCCGTGATCTATGGCGGCAACGAAGAACCCATCGCGATCCACCTTGAAGAAAAGGCGCTGAACAAGGCGCTGGGCACCGGCCACTTCTTCAACTCGGTCGTCGAGCTCACTGTCGGTGGCCAGACCATCCGCACCCTGCCCAAGGACGTCGCCTTCCACCCGGTGACCGACCGTCCGCAGCACGCAGACTTCCTGCGCGTTTCGAAGGACTCGGTCGTCCACGTCGACGTGCCGGTGGCCTTCATCAACGAAGAGAAGTCGCCGGGCCTCAAGAAGGGCGGCATCCTCAACATCGTTCGTCACGAACTCGAACTGATCTGCCAGCCTGACGCGATCCCCGACGACATCATCGTCGACGTTGCCGGCTACGAAGTCGGCGATTCGATCCACATCAGCGCTGTCACCCTGCCCGCAGGCGTGAAGCCCGCGATCTCGGACCGCGACTTCACCATCGCGACGATCGTGGCCCCCTCCTCGCTGAAGAGCGAAGAAGGCGACACCACCAAGGAAGGCTGATAGCCCAACTTGGCCCTGCTCAGGCAGGCGCGCTTATAAGACACCCCTTCCGCGACGTGCGGGAGGGGTTCTTTTTTTGCACCGTGTTATCTGGCAAGGCGCAGGGCCTCGCAACCAAGGAATTTCCGCACATGCAACTCTGGGTCGGCCTCGGAAATCCCGGACCGCAATATGCGCTTCACAGGCACAACGTCGGCTTCATGGCACTCGACACGATTGCCGAGGTCCACAACTTCGGGCCAGTGCAGAAGAAGTTCCAAGGCTGGCTGCAGGAAGGCCGGATCGGCAATCAGAAGGTCCTGCTGCTCAAGCCTGCGACTTTCATGAACGAGAGTGGGCGTTCCGTCGGCGAAGCGATGCGCTTCTACAAGCTGGGCATGGATGTGCTGACAGTGTTCCACGATGAGCTCGATCTTGCGCCGTTCAAGGTCAAGGTGAAGCAAGGCGGCGGTACTGCCGGCCACAATGGCCTGCGCTCGATCGATCAGCATCTTGGGGCCGATTTCCGGCGAGTCAGGCTTGGCATAGGGCATCCGGGCCACAAGGATCGTGTCACGGGCCATGTCCTGGGCGCATTCGCCAAGGCAGAGCAGGACGACCTGATCGAAATGCTGGGCGCAGTCGCTTCCGAAGCGGGCTGGCTTGCTTCGAAAGATGACGTTCGTTTCATGAACGATGTTGCCTTGCGGCAGAATGGCTGACGTTCTGGAAACGAACGGGAAACACTATTCGTCGCCTTGCTTTACATCGCCCTTTGCGTCGGCGAAGGTTAACCACGTACCGCCCTGTAATTTCACAGTTGGCACCGGTTTTGCTTAGCCAGGGGCAGACTGAGATTAACCAATGGGGGTTAACATGAACATTCGCTCGATATTCCTCGCCATGGCAGCAACTGCGGGCCTGTCAGCCGCATCGCCCGCAAACGCAACCTGGTGGCTGACTCACAAGCACTACTGCAACTGCGGTCACAGCGGCGGTTCGTCGCTCTGCGGGGGTACGACGTCTTCAGGCGGCACCACCACCACTTCGGGCGGCACCACGACGACTTCGGGTGGCACCACCACCACTTCGGGCGGTACGACAACGACCTCGGGCGGGACCACAACGACGTCAGGGGGCACGACCACCACTTCGGGCGGCACGGCTGTGCCGGAGCCGGGCATGCTGGGCATGATGGCTCTCGGACTTCTCGGCATCGGCTTCGCCCGCTCACGCAAGACCAAGCCCCGCGCCTGACGCATTTCCGCTATCAGGCGCCGGGTTGCGTCTGATAGCGGGCCAAAGTGTTGCGAAACACCGCGTTCGTCGGTTCGGCCGAGCTCGCCTTGCGAAGAAGGGTGATTGCAGTCGGCAGGTCCGTTCCCGTCCGGGCGCGAACCAGACCGGCCATGTACAACGTATCAGGATCTTCGGGGCGCAGTGCGCGCGCCTTGTCGGCCGCCCTGATCGCCTCTTCGCCCTTCCCGGCATGGCTAAGCGCAAGCGCCAGTCGCTTGAGGACTTCCGGGTCATCTCCTGACTGCGCAAGTTGTGCATAGGCCTGAGCCGCAGCGCTCCAGTCTTCGCGTGCCAAGGCGGCCTGGCCTTCAGCTGCCAGTGATTGCGCCTGTCCTGCCTGTGCGGCACGCAGCCGCGCGCGCAACGGCGTTGCATCGGGCAGGCCCGCGGCGTCGGCCGCCTTTACCGCCAACTCGAGTTCCCGCGGGCCTGCCAACTGGCTGGCTGCAAGAGGGCGTACCGTGCCGAAAGCGGCAAGGGAGTCCCCGGTCGCCAGTTGCGCTTCTGCCAACATGATGCGCGCAAAAGGATTGTTCGGTGAGCGCGTGAGCGCCCTTTGGAACATCGCCCGTGCCTGTTCGGGATGTCCGGTCCGCAACATCGCCTCGGCATAACTGAGCCCATTGGCAGACAGGGGATCAAGATCGCGCTCCTGCCTGGCCAACAGCGATCGGACCTTGTCCCATTCGCCCTTCATCGACGCAAACTGCACCTGCAGATCCCGAACGCGCGGATCATCTGGCGCGACCGCTGCGGCCCGCGATGTCATTGCCAAGGCATCGTCAAGCTTGCCCTGGAGATCGAAGGCATTCGCCCTTGCCAGCCATGGGTCAGGCACGCGCGGGTACTTCGCGGCCATCTGCTCAAGTACTGCATGCGCTTCGGCGAACTGCCCCCGCCTCACTGCGATATCCGCGGCAATCAGCGCAGCGTCGAATTTTCCGGCCGGAAGTCGCGACAGGGCTTCAACCTGCCTTGATGCCGCATCGAGATCCTGCGCCGCTATGAGGAACCGCGCGTAGTCGCGAAGGAGGAGCGGATCGCCTCCTGATGCTGCGCCCCGCTGCAGAGCTGCGAAGGCACCCGCTGTGTCTCCCTTGGCGGACAGCGCGGCGGCCCTGACCCGCTCTGCAGCAGGCGAGGCATCCTGCCCCAGAAGTGCCAGCGCCTGGTCCGAGTTGCCCCGCGGGACGGCCGCCTCGGCACGGATCAACGCCAATTCGGCTTGTGATCCGCCCGAGCGTTCAAGCCGGGAAGCCGTGGCGGCTGCACCATCGCCATCGCCCAACCGGAGCTGCACCGCTGCAAGCATGCGAAGAATTGCCGGATCATCACCCGCGTCGGCCAGAGCTGCAGTGAGGTCGACCTTGGCCGCGCCCAATTCCATCCCGGCAATTTCACGCTCGGCGCGAGCAACACGCTCGGCGGCATCGTCACCACAACCTGTCAGGGCAAGAAGAAGGGCTAGTGCAAGACGGGATGTCATGGGCACTGGATGCCACGTACGCCTGAATCATTGGTGAAAGCGGAGCAACTTCGTCTGCGAGCATGTCGAGAAATCTTACGACCTCAACATTATTAATCATTACAAATGGCTGAAATCCGTAATTGGCACAGGGGTTGCTTACCTAACAATTAACCGACTTTCGGTTCAGGGGAGCAGTTTCGATGACCTTCAGAAAAGTTCTCGCGGGCCTCGCTGCCAGTGCAGCAATGATGGCAGCAGCACCTGCCTTTGCCGATTCCGTCACGCTCGGCTCGGGCGATATCGGCAGCAGCTTCACGCTGAACTATGACGGCTTCTCGGGCGGAACGTCTATCGGCGGGCTGACCGGCTCGACCACGTTCAAGCTGACCGGCATTTCCGGCAATGACTACACGTTCGACTACAGCGTTTCCAACACCAGCTCCGCGCCGGTTACGGATTCGCGTATCTCAAGCTTTGCGTTCAACACCGATCCCACCATCTCGTCGGCCACGAGCACCGGTGCATTTTCGTACACCACGCTGAATTCAAACTATCCGAACGGCATTGGCACCGTGGACGTGTGCTTCAAGGATGCCCAGACCGGGAGCTGTGCAGGAGGCGGAAGCGGCGGCCTGACACTTGGCGAAACCGGCACCGGTTCGTTCACGCTGAGCTTTTCGCAGCCGGTCAGTTCGCTGACGCTCAGCGACTTCTATGTGCGCTACCAGTCGATCAGCGGCGTGCCGGGCATCAGCTCTGCCAGCGGTTCGGGCACGATCAGCAGCACTGGCGGGTCAACTGGCGGTACGCCTGTCCCGGAACCGGGCATGCTCGGGCTGTTCGGTATCGGTCTTGTCGGCCTTGCCCTGGCGCGCCGCCGTCAGACTGCGCCGCGTCGCCTGGCTCTCGCAGCCTGATCAAACCGGAAATTCGAGGAAGGGAGCCTGCACCCGTGGGCTCCCTTTTTCCTTGCGCTCAGCCCTTTTCGGCGCTGCGCAAGTGCCCTGCGATCGTCGCATTGCCGGGGGCCTTGGCGGCAGCTTCGCGCAGCAAGGTTAGGCCGCGCGACCGGTCCTTGCCGCTTTCGACGAGAAGCCAGCCAAGCGTATCAAGCACCGAAGCGTTTGTCGGGGCGGCCTTGTATGCATTCTCGGCAAATTCCAGTGCCTTGGCCTTGTTGCCAACCATTCCCTGGGCATAGGCCATGTTATTGAGAACCAGCGGGTTCTTTCCGTCAGTCACGGCAAGCAAACGCTCATAGGCGGCAATGGCATTGCCCCAGTTGGACTGCTTCATTGCCGTGTCGGCCTGAGCCAGCGTAGCCGCCAGCGCCTGCGCTGACGGGAATTTCGCCTTCTCTGCCAGCCTCGCCGCTTCGGGATCGCCCGAAGCCTCTGCAGCCTTTGCCAGAAGGCGCAGATCCTCGGCATCGGCTGTCTGGACCTCGGCGAACGGGCGCATCGTCTCGACTGCACCGCGCGCATCGCCAGCGGCGAGCTGCGCCCTGGCAAGTTCGCGGCGGAGCGTTGCACTGCCGGGGTTACGGGTAAGCAGAGGCTGGAGCTTGGCCCGAGCCTGCTCAGGCTGCTTCAACGCTACGAGTGCCTGCGCATAGAGAACCGTCGCCTCATCCTTGTCGGTCAGTTGCGCTTCGTTTGCCTGGAGGACGCTTCGAACGGTAGCCCAATCGCCACGCGCTGCGGCAGCACGCGCCTGAAGATAGGCGACCTGCCCCCCGCCCTTCACTTCTGCAAGCGATTCAAGGACCTTGTCCATCTCCTTGGTCCGTCCGAGATCGCCGAGCACGGCGGCCTTGCCGGCCAAGGCGGCCAGATTGCCAGGGTAGGACTTTGCCGCCGCATCGTATGCCAACAGGGCTTCGGCAAGGCGGCCTTCGGCGGTCGCGACTTCGGCATCGGCCAGCAGCGCATCGATCATCGCCGCGTCTGCCGCCTTCGCCCGGTAGGCCAGAATACGGGCCTGCGTTATATCACCACGCATGAGACTGAAACGCGCATAGTCGGCCAGCAAGCGCGCATCGGCCCTCCCGGCAGCACCAGCGGCAAAGGCCTTTGCGGCCCCTTCGCGATCGTCCTTGGCAAGCAGGGCAAGAGCGCGGATGCGGTGAGCCGCGGCTGACGTGTCCGTGCCCAAAGCCGAAATTGCATCTTCCGGCAGGCCACGCAGCAGCAGCGCTTCTGCCGAAAGCTGTGCGAAGTCGGCCGGTCGCCGACCTTCGGGAAGCTTCGCCAGGGATGCACCTGCGGCAATGCCGTCTCCCATGGCAAGGGCATTGCGGGCATGGAGTTCAAGCAGCGCGGGATCCTGCGGGTTGGCCTCCAGCGCAGCGGCCAGATCCACCTGAGCGGCGCGATAGTCGTGCGCAGCGAAAGCCTTGCGAGCCCGATCGGCGCGCTCCTGCGGGCTGTCGGTACAAGCCGCCAGCAGCAGCGGCAAGGTCAGGAAGGCCAGCTTCTTCATCGCAATCTCTCCACGGATGAAGCACTTAGTGCCTTCAATCCCTGAAATTTCCGTGAAGGTTTCCAAATGCTGCACGCCCGGCTAAAGGCGCGGCCAGCCAAGGAGTTTGAAGATGGGTTTTCGTTGCGGGATCGTCGGCCTTCCCAACGTCGGCAAGTCGACGCTGTTCAACGCGCTGACCGAGACACAGGCGGCGCAGGCGGCGAACTATCCGTTCTGCACGATCGAGCCGAATGTCGGCAATGTCGGCGTCCCGGACCCGCGTCTCGACACTCTCGCCAAGATCGCGGGCAGCCAGAAGATCATCCCGACCCAGCTTGGCTTCGTCGACATTGCCGGGCTCGTCCGCGGCGCGTCGAAAGGCGAAGGCCTTGGCAACCAGTTCCTCGGCAACATCCGCGAAGTTGACGCCATCGTCCATGTGCTGCGCTGCTTCGAGAACGATGACATTCAGCATGTCGACAACAAGGTCGATCCGATCTCGGACGCCGAAACGGTCGAAACGGAGCTGATGCTCTCGGACCTTGAGAGCCTGGAAAAGCGCGTGCCGGCCGCCGAGAAGAAGGCCAAGGCGGGCGACAAGGAATCGAAGGTCATTGCCTCGGTGCTTGGCCAGGCTCTGGAACTGCTTCGCGAGGGCAAGCCTGCGCGCCTGACCCAGCCGAAGGATGACGAGGAAGCGCGCGTGTTCAGGCAGGCCCAGTTGCTGACCGCGAAGCCCGTGCTTTATGTCTGCAACGTCGAGGAAGAGAGCGCAGCGGAGGGCAACGCCTTTTCGGCCCGCGTGTTCGCAAAGGCCAAGGCCGAGGGCGCCAATGCGGTGATCGTTTCGGCGGCGATCGAATCCGAACTGGTCGGCATGGATCCGGAGGAGCGTTCGGTTTTCCTTGAGGAAATGGGCCTGCATGAGACCGGCCTCGCCCGCGTGATCCGCGCCGGTTATGACCTGCTGCATCTCATCACTTTCTTCACCGTCGGCCCAAAGGAGGCGCGCGCCTGGACCGTGCATCTTGGCGCAAAGGCTCCGGAAGCGGCGGGGGAAATTCACTCCGACATGCAGCGCGGCTTCATTCGCGCCGAGACCATCGCCTATGACGATTTCGTCAGCCTCGGAGGCGAAAGCGCAGCGCGCGATGCGGGCAAGCTGCGGCAGGAAGGCAAGGAATACGTGGTGAAGGACGGCGACGTCCTCCACTTCAAGTTCAACGTCTGAGCCTCAGTTCTCGAAGGCGGCGATGATCGGACACGGTCCGGCGTCGCCTTTTGCACATTCTCGGGCAAGCTTGCGAAGCGATTGTCGCGCCGTCTCAAGGCGCGCGATCTCCTGATCGATCGCCTCCAGACGTGCTTTTGCCATCTGTCGGGCGCGCGGTCGGTCATGCCCGGCATCGAGTGCGAGCAATTCGGCGATTTCCGAGAGAGTGAAGCCGGCGCCTTGGGCGCTGCGCACAAAGCGCAGACGCCGCAAATCATCGGGGCCATAGTGCCTGCGCCCCTCCCTTCCGCTGCGGGCTGGCCGGGGATCATCCAACAGGCCTTTGCGTTGATAGAAGCGCACCGTCTCGACCCCGACGGCTGCGCTTCTGGCGAGTTCGGAAATCGTCATCGCCATATCGCTTGACTCCGTACCATGGTACGCAAGTTATAGGCAGCTTCATGACAAAAGCATACACCCCGAATCGAACCGCCGTGCTGCATCGCATGGTCATGCCAACGCACATCTGTCCTTACGGCGTGAAGGTGAAACATCTTCTCGAACGCCAAGGCTATGAGGTCGAAGACCACTGGCTCCGCACCCGAGAAGAGACCGATGCCTTCAAGCAGGCTCATGACGTCAAGACTACGCCGCAAGTGTTCATCAACGGACAACGCATTGGCGGGCATGACGATACGCGGCGCTTCCTTGGCCTGAAAGTCGCCGATCCTGATGCCACGAGCTACGTTCCTGTTCTGGCCGTTTTCGCGATCGCCGGAGCGCTGGCGCTCGCGATAAGCTTTGCGACGTTTGGCACGCCGTTCACTGGAAGGGCGATCGAATGGTTCATCGCCTTCGCCATGGCGCTTCTGGCCATGCTCAAGCTGCAGGACGTCGACCGGTTTGCGACCATGTTCCTTGGCTACGACCTGCTCGCGAGGCGCTGGGTTCCCTATGCCTATCTCTATCCATTCGGCGAGGCCTTGGCCGGCGTGTTGATGGCAGCGAGGGCACTGCCTTGGCTATCCATCCCGATTGCCCTGTTCATCGGCACCATCGGCGGCATCTCGGTCTTCTACGCAGTCTATGTCCAGAAGCGCGAGCTCAAGTGTGCCTGCGTGGGTGGATCGGGGCGCGTCCCGCTCGGTTTTGTGTCACTCACCGAGAATGTCGTCATGGTCGGCATGGCCTTGTGGATGCTTTTCATGCCGACAATGAACTGACCGGCCCGGCACCGGTTGGCCTCCGGCGCGTTCCATGCCCGAACTGGAAAGAGGAACGCGCTGGTGGTCGACAAGTCGGAGAAAGTGGTTTGGCTGGCCCGAGTGGGATTTGCCGCACGCGGACTTGTCTACGTCCTGCTGGGATACCTCGCGCTCACAGCGGGAAAGTCTGACATTGACGATGGTGCCGGCGACATCTTCCGCGTGCTGAATGCCATTCCGGGTGGACCGGTGGTCCTTTACATCGCATCCGCAGGTCTGGTCGGTTACGCACTCTATCGCCTTTCCGCAGCCCTGTTCGATATCGAACGCAAGGGCACATCCTGGAAGGGGCGCGCATCGAGAGTGGGTTATCTCGCCAGCGCCGTGATCCATCTTGGCCTTGCCTGGACAGCCGCACGGATAGCCAGCGGAGCACGTGGTGCAGGTGAAGATTCGTCCGCCCAGATGGCTAGTGGCGTGCTTGATTTCCCCTTTGGCAGCACTCTTCTCGGGATTATTGGCGTAGCTATCCTGATTGCAGCAATATTCCAGGCACGCAGCGCCGTTACGGCGGGCTTCATGCGCCATGTTTCTTCGCGAGCGCCTCGCTTCACATGCTGGATCGGCCGTGCCGGCCATGCTGCACGGGCTGTGGTGATGGCCCTGATCGGGTGGTCACTGCTGCGCACCGCATGGTTCGGCGAGAGCGAAGAGGTCGTCTCGCTGGGCAAAGGCATCAACAATTTGCGAGACATGGAGACTGGCTTCCAGTTCGTGGCAGCAGGGCTTCTGCTCTTCGGCGTGTTCAGCATCATCACTGCGCGGTACCGGATCATTCCGGACCCTACCCCGCCAGCCATGGGTTTGCGGGCAATCAGCATTTAATCGCGCGATTGACTTTATGGCTCGACGCAGCGAACCTGACCGAATGATGTACTTCGAAGATATCGAGCCCGGCGCGATCCAGCGGTTCGGAAAATAT
The DNA here is from genome assembly GCF_000807925.1 of Novosphingobium subterraneum. Classification (GTDB taxonomy): domain Bacteria; phylum Pseudomonadota; class Alphaproteobacteria; order Sphingomonadales; family Sphingomonadaceae; genus Novosphingobium; species Novosphingobium subterraneum. Next base: position 135,228 of record NZ_JRVC01000002.1, read on the forward strand.
GCCGTCAGCCGAGAGGAAGTGATCGATTTTGCGTCAAAGTACGACCCGCAACCGTTCCACCTGAGCGACGAGGCGGCGGCGCAGACCCATTTCGGTCGGCTGTCAGCCAGCGGCTGGCATACTTGCGCGATGACCATGGCGATGCTGGTGGAGAATTTGAAGGAACAAAAGCAGGCTGGCCTCGGGTCACCCGGGCTTGACGAGATACGTTGGCTGAAGCCTGTCTATCCGGGTGACACGCTTTCGGTCGAAACGGAAATCGTCGACAAGAAGCGGAGCGCGTCGCGTCCGGAAATGGGGAGCTTCCGCTCGAACGTGCGCGTTTATAATCAGGACGGTGTGGTCGTGATGACCATGAAATCCATCGGACTGATCCGCGTACGGGACCAGAAGGCTACTACCTGACGGGTCAGATCGCCTTGCATTGAACGTCACCAGTCGCTTCATAGACCGGGCGCTCGAACGCGTCGGTCACGATCATCCTGCCCTTGAACTGTTCGGTCGTGCCTACGGGTGTGACCGGGCCGTCAGCCGTTAATGTGACCGCATTTTCCTTGCCGGTATAACGCGAAAAGCTGCCCTTCGGCATCCTTGCAGAACCGGCATCAGGCGCAAGAACCTGGATGTGGTCGCCATATTTGATAACTCCGCGCTTATCCTGCGCCAACAGGACAGCCCCAAGGCCGCCGCCTTCGGCGACGAATGCACAGCCGGTGCCGTGGAGCTTGTTCTGGCTGATATCCGGGTAGAGGATTGGCTGCAGCGCCAATGGCTTGACCGGTGGCTTGCCGTCCTGCGCTGCCTCCACTGCGGCAATCGCCTCGGCATCGGTCGGCTCCTTGTCTGAACAAGAGGCAAGTCCGAGAACCATGGCGGACAACACGGCAATCTGCGCCTTGGCGTGCAGCATCACTTTCTCCCGAACAGCTTTTCTATGTCGGCATGGGCCAGCTTGACCCATGTTGGACGGCCATGGTTGCACTGCCCCGAGCGGGGTGTCACTTCCATTTCGCGCAAGAGGGCATTCATCTCCACGACGGACAATGTCCGCCCTGCCCGCACCGAACCGTGGCAGGCCATCGTCGCCAGGACGAGATCGAGCTTTTCTCCCAGGAGCAAGGCATCGCCATGGTGCGCTAGGTCATCTGCCACATCCGCCACGAGTTGTGCCGGATCCCCCTTGGCCAAGGCCGCAGGGACGGATCGTACCAGCATCGCGCCAGGCCCGAAGCGCTCCAGCGCGAGACCGAACTCGGCAAGCTTGGGCGACGCTTCTTCCAGCCGGTCACACGCGACTTCTTCAAGCTCGACAACTTCCGGGATCAACAACGCCTGAGCGGGTGCAGTGCCCTGCCCTGCCCCGGCAGCACGCAGCCGTTCGAGGACGAGACGTTCATGCGCCGCATGCTGATCGACAATCACGAGACCGTCTTCCGCTTCTGCAACGATATAGGTGTTGGAGATCTGTCCACGGGCAACGCCAAGGGGATGCCGTGCAGATTCAGTGACCGGTTCGACGGCGACTTCGGCTCGCGCCTGAGGCGGCGCCAGCACGGATTGCTCGTAGCCACGCCACGCTTGCCCAGCCTCGCTCACGAGCGCCTCCGGGCGCCATTGCTGCGAGAACATGCTTCCCTGCGCACCGGGCGGGGGTGACGGCACGATCGGCTCTGCCTGCCAAGCCGCCATTGCGCTTGCCGAAGGAGCTTGCGCACTGCGCTGATCGCCTGTGGACAGCGCATGGCGCAGGCCAGAGACAACCATGCCGCGCACGAGGGCCGGATCGCGGAAACGGACTTCGGACTTGGCGGGATGGACATTGACGTCAACTTCGCTCGCCGGGACCTGCAGGAACAGGGCAAGGACTGCATGGCGATCGCGTGCCAGCATATCGGCATAGGCACCACGCACCGCACCGATCAGCAGGCGATCCTTCACAGGGCGCCCATTCACGAAGAGATATTGGTGATCGGCAACGCCGCGATTGTAGGTTGGCAATCCGGCTATCCCGGTGAGGTGATAATCACCCCGGTAGAGGTCCACCTCGACGGAATTTCCGGCCAGTTCACGGGCAACGAGTTGAGCGACCCGCGCCTCGAGCGTGTCTCCGGCCTGCACATGAAGCGCGCGGCGGCCATCATGTTCCAGGGTGAAGCCTATGTCAGGCCGGGCCATGGCGAGGCGGCGAACGACGTCGGAAGCGGCCGCCCATTCCGAACGCGGGCTGCGCAGGAACTTGCGGCGCGCGGGGATCTTCTCGAACAGTTGTTCCACCCGGACGCGCGTCCCCGGGGGAAGCGCAGCAGGTCCTTCTGACACGAGAACACCGTTATCGACCACGCGCTTCCAGCCATCGGCGGTGCCTAGCGGTCGGGATTCGATGGTGATGCGAGCGACGGAGGCGATTGATGGCAGGGCTTCTCCACGGAAGCCGAGGGTTTCGACCATCTCGATCGCCTCGTCTGGGAGCTTGGACGTGGCATGACGTTCGAGCGCGAGCTCGATCTCGTCGGGCCGCATGCCGCACCCGTCGTCCGACACCTCGATCATCGCCAGCCCACCTTCGGACAGGCGCACGTGGAGGTGGCTTGCGCCGGCGTCGATGGCGTTTTCAACCAACTCCTTGAGCGCGCTTGCAGGGCGCTCGACCACCTCTCCGGCGGCGATGCGGTTGATGAGCGTTTCGGGAAGGCGGCGGATGACTCGCATGGTCCTGACACGACTAGCGCCGAAGCCGATTTATTTCGAGACAAGTGGTGAAGTTATCCGTCCAATCCCGCACAAACCCATGGGCTTTGCGCCAAGCGCCTGCTAGGAAGCCGCCTTCCCGGGCGCACTTTCTGGAGGGGTCTGGCGCGTGCCCGTGCGCCAAACCGCAGATTATCACGGATTCTTAGATGGCTTCGATCTTTTCCCGATTCTTCAAGTTCGGTTCCCAGAACATCGCGATCGACCTCGGCACGGCCAACACGCTGGTTTATGTGCAGGATCGCGGCATCGTTCTGAACGAACCTTCCGTCGTCGCCATCGAGACGATCAACGGGATCAAGCGGGTCAAGGCCGTGGGCGACGATGCCAAGATGATGATGGGCAAGACGCCCGACAACATCGAGGCGATCCGCCCGCTTCGCGACGGCGTGATTGCCGATATCGAAGTGGCCGAGGAGATGATCAAGCACTTCATCCGCAAGGTTCACGGGTCGAAGAGCCTCCTGCGCTATCCCGAAATCGTGATCTGCGTGCCCTCGGGTTCCACCAGCGTCGAGCGCCGCGCCATTCGCGACGCGGCCAGCAATGCGGGTGCCAGCCAGGTCTACCTCATTCTTGAACCGATGGCTGCGGCGATCGGCGCCGACATGCCGGTAACCGAACCGGTCGGTTCAATGGTGGTCGACATCGGTGGCGGTACGACCGAGGTTGCCGTCCTTTCGCTGCGCGGCCTTGCCTACACCACCTCGGTGCGCGTGGGTGGTGACAAGATGGACGAAGCGATCGTCTCCTATGTCCGCCGTCATCATAACCTGCTGATCGGTGAAGCCACGGCGGAGCGTATCAAGAAGGACTACGGTATTGCCACGGCCCCGGCCGACGGCATCGGCGAGACGATCCACATCAAGGGACGTGACCTGGTCAACGGGGTGCCGAAGGAAATCACGATCACGCAGGCAAACATTGCTGAAGCCCTGTCCGAACCGATCGGCGCGATCGTTGAAGGCGTGCGCATCGCGCTTGAAAACACGGCGCCTGAACTTGCTGCCGACATTGTCGACCAGGGGATCGTGCTGACCGGTGGTGGCGCGCTGATCCGCGGTCTCGACGAGCATCTGCGCGAGGAAACCGGCCTGCCTGTCAGCGTCGCCGAAGATCCGCTGTCGTGCGTGGCGCTCGGCACCGGTCGCGCCATGGAAGACCAGATTTACCGCGGCGTGCTGATGACCGCCTGAGGCATTTCGAGTATTGCTGAGGCACACGGGTTGCATCGCGGCGCGGTTCCATGCGTCGGATTGAAGGGGTTGAACGGATGGCGCGGTCGCAGGACCGGCGCCCGGGCTATTCGCGCAGGGCGCAGTACGGAATCTTCACCGGCTACGTTGTCGCCATTCTGGGCGTCGTGGCCGGTGTTGCCGTGCTCATCACTTCGCTCGTAAATCCGGATGCATTCTCTTTTGCGCGAAGCGCAGCTGCCGAAGTCGCCCGACCAGTCGGACGGGCCGGCGCGACCGGGCGGACTACCGGCCAGGGCGTGTTCGCTGCGATCGGAGCCTACTTCAATGCCGGCCGCCAGAATGCCGAGCTTCGCCGGGAGGTAGAGGCGGCACGTGCCAACGCGGTGTCGATGCAATCGCTGCAGAATGAGAACCGCAGGCTCAAGGCCCTGCTCGGTATCGTCGATCCGCAACGCAAGCCGATCGCCACTGTGCGACTGATCGGATCGACCGCTGCCAGTACGCGGCGCTATGCGATCATCGACGCCGGAACATCGAGCGGTGTCCGGCCAGGACTCCCGGTGCGGGCGGCGTCGGGCCTGATCGGCCGCGTTGTTGAAGCAGGTCCAGGAACGGCACGCGTGCTGCTCGTCACAGATCCGGAGAACGTCGTTCCCGTAAAGCGAGCCCGCGATGGGCTGACGGCATTTGTTCAAGGGGCCTCCAACGGCCGCATAGACATCCGCCTGATCAACCAGGGCATCAATCCGGTAAAGGCTGGCGATGTGTTCGTGACGTCGGGGTCCGGCGGGCTCTATCCGCCCGGCATCCCCGTGGCGGTGGCAACTGACCCGCATCGCGACGGCGCCATCGGCCATCTCGCCGCAGATCCCGCGGACAACGAATTCGTCATCGTCGAGCCCGCCTACAGCGCGGCAGCTCGTACAGAGATGGAGGCAATCGAGGAACGTGGCGCCAAAACCGCCGCAGGGGAGCCGTAATGCTCGGCCCGCTGCGCGGAACGCCGGAAGAGATCGCGCGAAAGCGGATCAATCGCGAGCCTTGGCCAGTCCTTGCAATCGGTCTTCCATGGGCCACGATCATGCTGGCATCGATGGCGAGTTTCTCACCGGTGATAGCCTCTGCCCCGGTGATGCCGCCATTCGCCTACATGATGCTGCTTGCCTGGCGCATGATGCGCCCCGGAATGTTGCCGCTATGGGCCGGCCTGCCGCTGGGACTGTTCGATGATCTCTACTCTGGCATGCCGTTCGGATCGGGCATCGTTCTGTGGTCTGCGACGATGCTCGTCATGGAGCTGATCGACGAAAAGTTCCTGTGGCGGGGCTTCGTTCAGGACTGGCTGGCAGCCAGCACGCTGATTGCTGCCTATCTTTTCCTCACATCCACACTGGCGGGGCTCGCGGTGGCTTATCCCCTACCCACGGTGATCGTGCCGCAGTTGCTGATTTCGGTGGTGCTCTATCCGGTCAATACGCGACTGGTGGCTCTGCTCGACCGTATCCGCCTGCTTCCGCTGAAGAGGATCTGACCATGCGGCAAAGGCTGCCGGTCACCTCGGCGATCCTGACCAATCGGTTCGAGAGACGCAGCTTCGTGCTGGGTGCGCTTCAGGGCGGCGTGGGCCTGCTTTTGGCAACGCGGCTTGGCTATCTTGCCGTAGCGCAGAACGAGAAGTACGAGGCCGCATCCGAGAGCAACCGCGTGAACCTCACGCTCATTCCACCGCGCCGGGGTTGGGTGCTGGATCGATTTGGCAAGGCGCTTGCCGCAAATCGCGCTGATTTTCGCGTCGATCTTATTCCTGACCGGGTCGACGATCCGGACAGGACAATGGCCACCTTGGCAGGCTTGCTGTCACTTGCCCCCGACAAGGTGCGCGATATCCGCGACAAGCTCGACAAGGCACGGGGGTTTCAGCCCGTTGAAGTCGCCTCGAGTCTGGACTGGGACAAGTTCGCAGCGGTTTCGGTCCGTCTGCCGGAACTGCCCGGCGTCATCCCGCAACGAGGCTATTCTCGGTACTATCCAGCCGGCGCGTCAGTAGGACATCTTGTGGGCTATGTGGGTGCGGCATCAGCCGAAGACTACGAGAAGGAACGCAATCCACTCCTGATCACCCCCGGCTTCAAGATCGGCAAGGACGGGCTGGAGAAGCACTTCGAGGCTCGGCTGCGCGGGGTGCCCGGAGCCCGCCGCGTCGAAGCGACCGCCTCCGGGCGTATCGTTCGCGATCTCGGCACTCGCGAAGACGTGCCGGGCAAACCGATTGCCCTGACGATCAACGCGGGGCTTCAGGACTATGCTGCCCGACGCATCGGACTGGAATCAGGCTCAGTCGTGGTCATGGACTGCGAGACCGGCGACGTTCTTGCCATGGCATCGATGCCCAGCTTCGATCCCAACAGCTTCTCCGACGGCATCGGCCGTGTCGAGTGGAAGATGCTGTCCGAAGATGACCACGTGCCGCTGCGCAACAAGGTGCTACGAGGATTGTATCCGCCGGGATCGACCGTCAAGCCGATGGTGGCACTATCGTTCCTTGAGGCCGGGCTCGATCCCAATGCGAGCGTTGGGTGCGGTGGCGGCCTGCGTGTTGGCAATCGCGTGTTCCACTGCTGGAACCGGCGCGGCCACGGCACGGTCGACATGGCCAAGGGAATTTACCAGTCCTGCGACGTGTATTTCTACCATTTCGCGCAGCAGATCGGGATGGACAAGATCGCTGCGATGGCGCGCAGGCTGGGGCTTGGGCAGGAATTCCCGATGCCCTACCCCGGCCAATCCTATGGCACGGTTCCCGATCCGGCGTGGAAGCTTCGCAAATACAAGAAGGAGTGGGCCCTTTACGACACCGTGAACGCAACGATTGGCCAAGGGTACATGCTGGTCAATCCGCTTCAGCAGGCTGTCATGGCTTCGCGCATCGCATCAGGGCGTGAAGTCATGCCGCGACTGCTGCTGGATCGTAATGCTCCGCCTGTGAAGTCGATGGGTTTCTCGCAGGAACACCTTGATTACATTCATGCGGCCATGAGCGAGGTGGTCAATGGCCGTGGCACGGCCGGCAGGGCACGGTTGCCGGTGGACAACGTGCTGCTTGCCGGCAAGACCGGTACCGCGCAAGTGGTCGGTCTCAACATTGCCAACGGCAAGAGCGGGGCCTGGAAGTACCGCGACCATGGGCACTTCATCTGCTTCGCACCGTTCGACAAGCCGAAATACGCTTGCGCGGTGGTGATCGAACACGGCGGCGGTTCGGCAGCCGCCTATCCGATCGCGCGCGATGTCATGACCTACATCTTTGCTCCGGGCAAGGCGATGGCTGTGCTCGAGGAGTTCGAGAAGCAGTGGGGCGGCAACGTGCAGCAGCGCATGTCTTCACGATACAACGCTTTTGCCGCCAAGTATGGGGAGACCGCCCCGAAGACCGTGCCGGACGACGAATCGTTGACCGAACGGGTAGAGGATGGCCGAAAGACAGCGGAAGAACCAGCAACCGCACAGACTGACGCTGCGGCGCCCCGGCCTGAACCTGAACAACCGCCGCCCGTTGTCGTCCTGCAACCGGCTGCGCCGAATACTGCGCCTTCCGTATCCGCGGGTGTGCAATAATGCCGCGCGCCTACGTACCGGCGGCGATAGCCAGACAGCCTTGGAGCGTCCTGCTTCCTCTTATCGCGCTGGTTGCCTTTGGTGCGGCGGTGCTGGATTCGGCTGCGGGTGGGCGCTTCGAAATCTGGTCGATGTCGCATTTGCTGCGCTTTGCGGTTTTCCTGGTGATGGCGATGGTCATTGCCCGTCTGCCACAGGAATTGTTCAGGCGCATGGCCATGCCGGTTTACGTGGTTCTATGTCTGCTGCTGGTCCTCGTCGAGTTGATCGGCGGCGTCGGTGGTGGCAGTCAGCGCTGGTTGAACCTCGGCTTTATGACGCTGCAACCTTCGGAACTGATGAAGCCCGGCATCGTGCTCGTGCTGGCGTGGTTCTACTCCGTACTTCCCATCGGCGAGACCCAGGGCTGGCGTGGACTCGTGCCCGCAGTCATACTGCTTGCCGTTCCGGCAGGTCTGGTCATGCTGCAGCCCGATCTGGGCACGGGCCTTGCGATCAGTTTCGGCGCGGTGATGGTGATGTTTCTTGCAGGCCTGCCGTTGCGTTGGTTTCTTGGCGCGGGTGCCGCTGGCCTGATCGCTGCGCCCCTCGCCTTCTTTTTTCTGCTGCACGATTATCAACGTAATCGCGTGCTGGTGTTCCTCGATCCGGAAAGCGACCCGCTTGGCACCGGATACCACATCACGCAGTCGAAAATCGCAATCGGTTCGGGCGGGATCATTGGCAAGGGGTTCGGCAACGGATCGCAGAGCCACCTGAACTATCTGCCCGAAGCGCACACGGATTTCGTGTTTGCGACGATGGCTGAAGAGTGGGGCATGGTAGGCGGCCTCTTCGTGCTGATCGTGTTCGGCCTGATCTTCCGCTGGGGCCTGAAGGTCGCCAACCGGGCACCGGATCGATTCTCACGCCTGCTGGCAGCGGGCATGACCATGACGATCTTCTTCTACATGTGCATCAACCTGATGATGGTCATGGGCCTCGCACCGGTGGTCGGTATTCCCTTGCCCTGGATGAGCCATGGCGGATCCTCCATGATGACAAACATGATCTGCATCGGATCGATCATGGCCGTGGAGCGCTGGAGCCGGTCAGGCCAACGAAGCCTGTCCTGAAAAACGCAAATTTGGGGCTTGGCAGGGCTGATAAAATCGCTATTGGGGCGGCTCCCGAACGGGAATGCCTGATGGCATGGACGCATAGCTCAGTTGGTAGAGCAGCTGACTCTTAATCAGCGGGTCCTAGGTTCGAGCCCTAGTGCGTCCACCACCATCGCCTTCCCCTCGCCGCCACCAAGCGGCCCCTTGCCGGGTACGGACGCATAGCTCAGTTGGTAGAGCAGCTGACTCTTAATCAGCGGGTCCTAGGTTCGAGCCCTAGTGCGTCCACCACCTCCCAATCAGCCAGACCTGATGGAAACGCCAATTCCGCCTTGGCGTATGCGCGCCTAGCTTTTTGTCATCACGAACAAGGAGAGCAGGCGTGGAGAGGGTGACACTGTGGGGATGGATCGACTTTGAAGGCAAGGATGCGGCAGCGATTGTTCGCGGTGGCGCGCAATTCATACTGCCGACGTACGAGGAGCGCGGATGCATCTACTATGTCTGGAATGCCGATCCGCTCAAGCCTGACCGTATCTGGGTGTTTGAGGAATGGGACAGCATCGAGGCGCTGGCCGAACATCTCGAAGGGCCACTTTACCGCGCCATGGCCGGCTACCTTGCAGAGGCCGGCATGACCGGTGCAGAGGTCGACAAGTATCGCGTGGTCCAGAAGCAACCGGTGTACGACGGCAGCGGGGTCCCTCAGGCGGCGTTCGACTGACTTGACATAAAAAGCGCCGGAACCCGAAGGCTCCGGCGCAAGGTTTTCGCGTCTGGTTCGACGTCGAAGGTCAGAACTTGAAGCCGGCAGCCACACCGTAGCGGCGCGGCTCCAGCGTGAAGATGTTGGTGAACAGCCCCGAAGACTGGTCCGTCACGTACAGACCGGTCGTTGCGTTGTTATTGGTGATATTCTGGATGTAGCCACGCAGGTACCAGCGATCATCGCGGCCGTTCAGCTGGATCTGGGCGTTCATGACCTCGTAGCCCTTGATCCGGTTGATGTTGCCATTGAAGATCGTGCCGTAGCTTTCACCGGTGTAGTTGATGTCGAAACGCGGTACGATCGACATGTCGCCCATCTCGATGGTGTACTGGATACCAGCCGACCACTTGAACTCCGGCGCCTGCGGCAGTTCGTTGCCCCGGACGTTCTTTTCGATGCCCGAACTGACCCGGATGCCACCGAAGGCGGCACCAGCGGCGCCAGCCGCCTGCGCTGCAAGCGCACCGCAGATAGAGAACGCGCCAGTGGTGTTCGTGCCGGGAATCGGGGTGGTCGGACGCAGGCCGACACCGGCGTTGATGGCGTTTACGAAGCCATTTGCCGCCGCAGCGCTGACGCCGGTTACGGCGCAGTTCGAACCAAGCGTGATGTCCTTGATGATCACGGTGTCCGAGCGCCCCGCCGACACGTCACGGGTATCGACGAAGAATTGATCGCCTACCACCTTGGTCTTGAGATAGCTGGCCGACAGGTTGACCAGCAGGTTCCGCGTCGGAGCCATGATTGCTTCTGCTTCAACGCCATAGATATTCGCGTCAATGTTGTCGTTGACCGAAGTACGCGCGGTGATGCGGCTGAGCTGCAGATCCTTGTAGCGATAGTAGAACGCCGAGAGGTTCAGTTGCAGGGCGCCAAAGCGGTTCTTCGACCCGATTTCAAAGGAATCGACCGATTCCGGCTTGAACGAGTCATTGACCGAGCCGACCGAAAGCGGCGGGTTGATACCGCCTGACTTGTAACCGCGCGAGTATGACAGGTAAATCAGGTTGTCCGGGCTGATCTGGTAATCGAGCACCGCACGGCCGGTGAATCTGCCAAAGCTGACCGAGCGTTCCTGGAATGCCTGCACGCCAGCAGTACCCTTGTCGAAGTCGCCAGCCGTTGCATAGTTCAAGGCATTTTCGAGCGCTTGTGCCCCCACGGGAGCGTAGATTGCACCACCGCCAGCGAACTCACTCGACAGGCCATTGCTGAGCAAGGTGGTGCGTGCCCGGGTGAACTTCTTGTCGTGGTTATAACGCAGGCCAAGCGTCAGCTTAACCTGGTCATTGAACTTGAAGTAGGTCTCACCGAAGATGCCGTAGCTGTCGAGCGTACCCCGAGCCGTGTTACTGCGGAAGAAGGGCGAAGGACGGAATACAGCTTGGGGACCGAATGCACCAGTTGCTGCTGCCGCCGCGCCGAGAAGGCCCGCCGCATAATCGAGACCGAATGAATTGACGTAGTAATTGTTGTTCGTCGTGATGCCACGCAGGTAATTTGCGCCGATCAGGAAGTTGAACATCCCGTCAAAATCGGAGTCAATGTGCGCCTCGGCAGCGTACTGCTTGTATTCCTGTCCGGACTCGTCGAAATCAAGCGACGTGTTGGCGCAGACTGCCTTGTTGCCAGCACCATAGACGCCGACGTTGTTCGGATCGATGTCGGACTGACAGATCTTTCCGGTGGGACCGTTGGGGATAAGCCTTGCCGCAATCGGGGCGAAGGCAAAGCCCAGCGTCGGGCTTTGTGCGAATGCAGCTAGAGCGGCCAGACCTGGGTTGCCGACCAGGCTGCGCTGCGTGGCGAGGTTGTAGTCAGAACGGCTGCGGACCGTATTTCGCGAGAACCCTGCCGTGACGTTCAGCGTCAGGCCGGTGCCAAGGCTTTGCTGCAGCTTGCCCTGGTAGACTTCTTCCTGCGCGAAATAGGTCGGCAGGTAATCGATATCGACAGTGCGGACGTCTGCCGGATTAACCACACCGGTATTGGCGTCACCGTCGTTGCTGTAGATGCTGCCGAGGCCAAGCGCAGCAAACGCTGGTGAAACGGCAATGCCAAGGAATTCCCGCGAAGAGAGCAGCGAGGCGAGGGTCGAGTCTGCGTTTGTCGTCTCGTTTGCAAGCTTGTCGGGCAAGCACCCCAGAACCCCGGTCGGATCACGATGACAAAGCTGCTTCTGGATGCGGCTGCGATTGTCGTTTTCGCGGAAATAGTATGCCGAAAGATCGATGGTTGTATCGGGGCTTGGCTCCCAGCGGAGCGAACCACGGAATGCGTACATGTCGCGACCGTCGATACGGCTGTTTGTGCCGATGTTGTAGGTATAGCCGTCACGACGATTATACATGCCGGCCACGCGGACGCCCAGCGTCTCGCCCAGTGGGACGTTAACCATACCTTTCAGCCGGACAGAGTTATATTTTCCGTAGTCAGCCTCGCCTGCAGCACCGAAGCCTGACAGGTCGGGCTTCGCTGTAATGATGTTGACCACGCCCGATGTCGCATTTCGCCCGAACAGCGTCCCCTGGGGCCCGCGAAGCACCTCGATACGCTCGAGATCGAAGAACTCGGTTTCGAAAAGTCGGCTGGAAACCATCGGCATGTCATTGAGATGGATGCCAGTCGCGGCGTCGCAGGAGACGCCGACGCACAAGTCACCGATACCGCGGATGGTAAAGCTGGAGGACGTGAAGTTCGTCTTCGTGAATGTCACGTTTGGCAGCGAAAGCTGCAGGTCAGTCGAGTTCTGGATCTGCTGTTTCGTCAGGTTCTCAGCTGAGAATGCAGAAACCGCGATCGGCACGTCTTGCAGTGACTGGGCCTGGCGCTGCGCAGTAACGATGATTTCCTGCAAACCAATGCCTTCATCGGCGGATTGCGGCGCACTCTGGGCGAAAACCGGTGTAGCGACGGCTGCGGCGCACACGCCCGCAAGCAGGGAAAGCTTGCCCCTCATAGTCAGACCTCTCTCTCCAGCGGCCCCCGTCATTAACCGCGGGTGACCTGGAGACAGGACATAACTTCAGCAATTCTTTGTCAACCGGATAATTAAAAGTGCGGGTTTCCGTAGGGGAATGCCGTTGCAGAAGAGACCATTCTGGCAAGGTTTGCATGAAAATGCATGACATCGTAATGGGGAAATCTATGCATGATGCGACATTCTAGTGTGCATTATGCTGAATTAGATCGCTATTTTCCGTCACCAGCGAATCGGATGCAAGAATCACCGGCCCAACAATCTCGCCCATGGCCTTCCGGCCAAGCTCGCACTATGGCGGGCGCAAACGCGCCCTGCGGATGTGCAATCACTGAAGGATCAAGTTCCAATGGCCAAGTTTCTGATCGTCGAAGCCAGGTTTTACGATCACCTCAACGACATGCTGATCGCCGGTGCCACGGCCGCTTTAAAGGAAGCAGGCCATAAGGTGGAAGTACTCACTGTACCCGGCGCCCTCGAAATTCCCGGCGCCATTGCCCTCGCAGATGAGTCAGGCGATTTCGACGGCTACGTCGCCATCGGTGTGGTCATTCGGGGCGAAACCTATCACTTCGAGATCGTAGCCGGGGAAAGCGCACGCGGCATCATGGCGCTGACAATGGATGGCGTCGCTATCGGCAACGGTATCCTAACCGTCGAGAACGAAGCGCAGGCCATCGTGCGCGCCGATCCTGCGCAGAAGGACAAGGGTGGCGAAGCAGCGAAGGCTGCACTCGCCCTGCTTGCACTTCGCGAACGCTGGGCCTGACCTATCAGCCAACCGGCGCGCAGCGATCGTCGCGGCGCGCCTTGTCTGCCAGATCAAATTCCTTCTGGGTAGGCGCCAACCTACGATCGAGAATGATGCCCCGCTCCGTTGGCGTGTAGATGACCGGCAGTTCGACGGGGTGAACCAGCCCACCTTCCTTTTGAAGGATAAAGCGGATGCCGTCCGGGCTGCGCAGTGAATCCATCACCGCCACGTTGTCTGTATTCGCCGCGAAGACCGATACCGATACGTAGCCCTTGTTTGGGCTGGGCGGGACATCGACAAGTATCGGGCCGGCAGACAAGTCATAGACGCAACTGGCGTAGGCAAGGTCTGGCGACGGACGAACGATCTGCCGGGAAGCTGCGGTCGTGCGATCTGCGAAGCGGAAGACGTTTACGCTTTCTCCGTCGCCGGAGAGCCTCCGCATCGCGATGTGCATTATGACTTGAGGCGCTGCCAATATCGTTGCCATGTGACCGACAGCCACTGCCGCGATGAAGGCAACGCCATATAGCACCCTGCCCCTCACCGGCTTTCTCCGCACGAAATGCGCTCGACCTTCGGGAATGCGATCGAAGCAAAATCCCGCTGTGCTTGCGAAGCAGGATTGTAGATTCGCAGCGTCAGGTCGAACTCGCCCGCTTGCCTGGTTGACAGCCACGGCATGGCCGGATTGGCCGACGGGCCGACTTCCGCCTCCCAGATGCCACGCTGGTCCGGCGTGACTTCCGAGGCGTCGACAGAAAGCGCGTCGTCCTTGTTCTGCGGAAGGTAGTCGTCAGAGGCATATGCGGTGATTGACCACCACTTCCCCGGCAACGGCCCGCCGACCAGCCGGTAATGGCAGTCCTCTCGCAGGGGTTCGCCAAGATCATCGACCTTGCGGGTGAAATAGATTGCCTGGCTGCGGTTGAGCGCCAGCAGTCCTGTCAGCGCCACTCTGGCACGCAGCAAGGGCCCCGCCTCGGCCGATCCGGTTACGCGGCTGCCACTCCAGCCGCTGTACTCCTCGCTTCCCATGCCGACGTGCTTCAGCGCAATGATCGCCGATGCAGCACCGACAACGAGGCCGATCGCGACCATAGCAAGCACGCCGACAGCCTTTGCGGGGCTACGCACCGACATCGAAATATTCAGTGAGGCCCCACGGGCCATATGGGCCGATAACAAGCTGCTCGAAACCACCGATGCCGGTCTCGCCATCGCTGGTGGACACGCGAGAGATGATCTGGACGTGGAGATTGTCGAGCGTTGGAGCCATCGGGTCGAGGTCAGCCAGGACAAAGTCCTCGCGCTCGACGGCGAGCGGCCCATGATAAAGGCCATGCCCCCACTTGGGACTGGTGTAGCCAAGCCCCCTCATCTGAAATCTCACGAGCGGTTCAAACGTCAACGCCAACGAACCTTCGGGCCGCTGGATGGTCAGCGTCCCGCCAGCGGGCCACCGTGTGCCCGGCTGCATCGGGGAGACCATGGCTGCGGCGGGAGTTTCGAAGAACGATTCCGTTTCGCCACCGTCCGGTGCGATCACGGCGCGAGTGTTCCACGGCGCACCATGGCGATCAGCGTTGATGTGGAAAAACAGGCTGCGATTTGGCAGATTAACCGGCGTCCATTGCCAGAAGAAGGATGAGACCACGCCATGCCCGTGAGGCTGAGCGTCGGACGCGCCGACGGGACGCACACCCCAACTGCGGTCACGGGTGCCGCAAGTTCCGGTGGCCAGATCAATTCTTTCGCCATCGACTTCGATCCACCCCGTGTAGCGGCCGTTCTGCGTCAGGCGGGTGTAGTCCATGAACGTCCGCGGGCCGATACGATGGATGAACCGTGGCTCTTCAATCGGAAAAGCGCGGCCGGTGAAAGTGAGGTCCGCCGCCAGCCCTTCCCCGCGCACTCGTACCCGAAGGACGTTCAGGGGTTCGATAATCTCAATGCTGATGGGCCCGACCACCAGATCGAACCGCTCCATGTTCAGTTCGCGCGAGGCATGGAGGTTGTACTGAACTCCCTCTCGAATGCAGGAGAAATGGGCATCAGCGACGTTCAGATGCGGGTAGATGCCGAGTGCAACCGCAAAGAACCCGGAGCCGTCGGGTGCATAGCCATTAAAGAAGTATCGATCGTAGAAGTTACGGTCCGTACCGGCATAGGCAATCGGTTCCGGGGTCTGGTGCAGCGGATAGTCGTCTCCCTTGGTCAACATCAGGCAAGCTCCATCCGGCGCTTCAGCGCCCCGAGACTGTCATGTTCAAGCGCAAGTTCGCAGGCACCGCGAGCCATCGACAGGAAATTGGCATCACCACGGTCCGTGCGCACCACGAAAGTGGCACTGAAAACGGCGGTAGAAACACCGTGGAGCGCTCCAATGCGATAGTCGTCCCAGACATCGTCTAGAGTATGTGGCGCGCCCAGACGGGTCATTTCAGCGCAGTAGATGTCGAGCAACGCCCGTTCGTTCGGGCGGCGCAATTCCGAGCCGATGCCGCAGCCAAGGAAGTACCCGACGTCGGTCAAGCCGCATCCTGCCGCCGCCGTCTGCCAATCCACCAAGGCAATGGGCTGCTGACCTCCCATGATCCCGAAGAGCATGTTGTCGAGCCGAAAATCTCCGTGGAGGAAGGACCGGCGTGAATGTTTCCGATCGAACCACAGGTCGAGATTCTCGTTCAACGCCTCGCAGACCCCCATGAGATCGGGCTCCAGGGCATCGGCATAGCGATCCCGAAAGATTGCCTGGGCTTGCGGGTACAGGTCCCGCAACGTCTGGCTCGCTTGCGGGTCGGGCTGCAGCCATGCAGCGTCGAGCACGGGATGGTCCATCGTGGGCGCATGCAGGGCTGCAGCTTGGCGCATGGCTGCTTGCGCCTGAGGCAAGGTACATCCCGCCAGCTGGTTTCCGGCACTACAGGGACCAAGATCTTCGAACAGCAGCACGAAATCGCAACCGTTGTCGTCGAGCATGGCAGCATAGACCTGCGGTACCCGCATCTGTGTCAGAGATGCCACTTCCCGGTAGAACATGACTTCACGTGAATAGAGCGAGAACAGGGCCGCGGTCTGGCGACTGGTAGCATCGCTTGAGGGGAACTTTGCAGCGACAGTTGCTGGAGCCTGAGGTGCATTGTTGGTGTATCGCAAAGTGAACCGTGCGGTATCGCCCACCTGCCCCGTACCGATTGCCTGCCATTCGATATCAGCAATCCGCGCGTCACCCAGCACACCGGCCTTGGCAAGTTGCACTTCAAGCCATGCAACGTCGACCTCGTCGGCGCGCGTCGGAAAATCAGCCATCTCGTTCTCCCGAATGCAGGCTGACAGAGACTGCCATACTTTGGAAGGGCGATTCAAATGACCGATTAAATCAGTGCGAGGGAACGCTCCATCGTCCGCAGTTTTGGCAGAACGACACATGGAGAAAGGACAGCGATGTGGATGGCCCACTCGAATGGTTTGCAGCCCTGGGTACAATTGTCGCGGCGAGTCTCGTAGCGGCAGACCTGGGGCGTCGTTGGACGGGGTGGGGATTCGTCCTGTTCATGGCGGTGGCAATCACGTGGATCGTGGCGGGGTTGAGGAGCAATTCAGGTTCGCTCGTAATACAGAACGGCGCATTGCTGCTCATAAATGCCTGGGGAGTTTGGTGCTACCTGATCTCACCAAAACGTAGACTGTCGTCCGGTGAGCATTGAACCTGCTCCATTCTGGTTCAACTACGGATGAATACAACACGTCATCATCGCATCATATAATTGAAATTTGCGGATTTCTTTTGGCCATACCCCAAGGACTACGAGCCAGCCCTAAGTGGAACGCCGAATGGCTGCGTCACGCACTCCTGCCAATTTCGCAAAGCTAACAAGGCTGATGGCGGACTGGTCCCGTGAAGCGCTTTGCGGGCGCACAGTAGGGGTGATGGGATGGGCAGGGAACAGGTGAGGTCACGGGCCAGGCGACTCATTTCCGTCGCCAATGAATTGCTCGCGATGGCCCATGAAATGGAATTGAACGAAGGTGAACTGCAGATCGACCGGGAAGCCATCACCATCCCGAAGGATAGCCACGTCTGGGCCGAAGTCGCCAGAACCGCCTATCGCGACAGGCGCCGGCGGTTGGACATTTTCGCAGACGCGACCCTATTTGGAGAGCCAGCCTGGGACATCCTGCTGGACCTTTTTATCGCCGCGAAAGAACGCAAGCGACTGCCGGTCACCAGCGCATGCATCGGGGCGGCAGTGCCAGCCACCACCGCATTGCGCTGGTTGACGGTGCTTGAAGACAAGGGCCTGATCGTCCGTGAAGCTGATGCGACCGACGCCCGCCGCGTGTTCGTCCGGCTGTCGAGCGATGGCTACGAGAAAATGGTGGCCTACTTTTCAAATATCGCCGGTGATCTGCAGAGCGAAGAGGACATCGTGAAGCGCTCACTGAGAATAGCACATTAAACTGCGTGAGAGGGACCGCCCTTAAATTGAGGCTGCCCCTCCGAACGCAAGTTCAGTTATTACGAAGATCAGGCACCAAGCCGACCGAAGGCAGCCTTGCCGGCGTAACGCGCCGATACACCCAGCTCTTCTTCAATGCGGATGAGCTGGTTGTACTTGGCGAGACGATCGGAGCGGGCGAGAGAGCCGGTCTTGATCTGGCCGCAATTGGTGGCAACCGCCAGGTCAGCGATGGTCGCATCTTCGGTTTCGCCCGAACGGTGCGACATGACTGCGGTGTAGCCATTGCGCTGCGCGATCGACACGGCCTCGAGCGTCTCGGTGAGCGACCCGATCTGATTCACCTTGACCAGCAGCGAGTTTGCCAAACCCTTTCCGATGCCCATCTCGAGACGTTTGGGATTGGTCACGAAGAGATCGTCTCCCACAAGCTGCACGCGCTTGCCAACCTTCGCAGTCAGCGCTGCCCAGCCTTCGAAATCGTCTTCGCTCATACCGTCTTCAATCGAGATGATCGGATAGGCGTCGCAGAGCGCGGCGAGATAGTCAGCCATGGCATCGGGCGAGAGCGAAAGGCCTTCTCCGCTGATTTCGTACTTGCCGTTCTTGAAGAATTCCGTTGCCGCGCAATCGAGCGCGAGCATCATGTCTTCACCGGGCTTGAAGCCCGCCTTCTCGATGGACGCCATCACGAAGTCGAGTGCGTCGCGCGTGCTGGCAAGGTTCGGAGCGAACCCGCCCTCGTCTCCGACCGCCGTTGCGAGGCCCTTTTCGTGAAGACCCTTCTTGAGGGTGTGGAACACTTCCGCCCCCCAACGCACGGCTTCGGCCAGCGACGGCGCGCCGACGGGCATGATCATGAATTCCTGGAAATCGATAGGGTTGTCGGCGTGCTCACCGCCGTTGATGATGTTCATCATCGGCACCGGGAGAACATGAGCAGCCACGCCCCCGACATAGCTGTAAAGCGGCAGTCCGCGGGCGTCCGCGGCTGCCTTGGCAACTGCGAGGCTGGTGCCAAGGATCGCGTTCGCGCCCAGGCGGCCCTTGTTTTCAGTCCCATCGAGCTCGATCATGGCGAGATCGATGTCCCGCTGATCTTCAGCGTCCATGCCGAGGATGCATTCCGCGATGTCGGAGTTGACCGCAGTGACGGCCTTGGTCACACCCTTGCCCAGATAGCGGGCCTTGTCGCCATCGCGCAGTTCGACTGCTTCGTGGGCGCCTGTTGATGCACCTGAGGGAACAGCAGCGCGGCCAAAGCTTCCGTCTTCGAGAAAGACGTCGACTTCAACGGTGGGATTGCCACGGCTGTCGAGAATTTCACGCGCATGGATGTCGATGATCGCGGTCATTATCTGCTCCCTGCAGTTCGGCGAGAATTGAGCGCCAAGGTTGCCGCGGCTCCTATCGGCTGGAACCGTGGCAAGCAAGCCGCGTTTGCAGTGCAACATGCCTATCCGGGCCGGTCTTGTGCGCCAAGGCTCTTGCATTCCGCTGCAAGGGTCTAGCAAGATGGACAAGACCGCCCATATCGAGGGTCTAGCACCCGTGCGAACTGCCGAAGGGAAACAAACATGGCCGACACCACAATGACCCCCGCTGACGCCCCCAAGAAGCGCGCTTCGAAGGCGGCAGAGAATGTGGTCGCCACTGTAGCTGACACCAACGAAAGCGCCGCAGATACTGCAAAGGGCCGTTTTACCAAGGCTATCGAGGAGGCAAAGGCTGGCGCCGAAGCTCTCAAGGGTGAGGCGATGGAAAAGGGTGCTGCCTACAAGGCCAAGGTCAGCGGCACGACCGCAGACTGGGTCGACGAAGCCAAGGTTTACGCGGGGCAGGCAAAGGAAAAGGGCGCGGCCCTTGCCGTAGAAGGCAAGGCCCGGGCCAGCGACGCACTCGGCGCGTTGGGCAAGACCATCTCCGACACTGCAACCACGATCGACGAAAAGCTGGGTGTGCAGTACGGCGACTATGCTCGCAGCGCAGCGCGTTCGATCCAGGAGACCGCGGCAAAGCTCGAAGCCAAGGACCTTGGCGAGCTTGGCGAAGACGTGAAGGAATTCGTGCGCAAGAGCCCGGGCGTGGCAATCGGTGTTGCCGCGGTGGCCGGCTTTGCCATCGCGCGATTGCTGTCGGGCGGATCGGACGACTGACCGCGCTGAACGCGGCGGCATTGGTCCGATGAGCGAGCACAATTCAACCTGGACGCCTGATCCCTCCCCGTCTGAGGCAGGGATCGGTGCGGCCATCAAAGCCCTGATCGATGACGGGCAAACCCTCCTTGAAGCCGAAATCGCGTACAGGAAGGCTCAGGCGTCATATGGCCTGGGCGAAGCAAAGGCGATCATCGTCTTTCTGCTGCTTGGGTTGGCATTCGGCTTCTTCACCCTGCTGGCAATCGTCGTCGGGCTGTTGCTTGCTCTTGCCCACTACGTGGGCGTTTGGGGAGCTCTTGCCATTGTCGGCGGTGCACTCGCTCTCTTGGCTGTCATATGCCTGGCGCGAGCGACCAAGCGCATCCGCGCTGCCAAGGCGGCGCTCAGCGCAGGAGGGAAGCCATGACCGCCCCACCAGAGTTGGCTGCCGCAAGGGCACTTCGGGATGAAGCGCTGGCCGTGGTCAAGGGCGATCTGGAAATAGCCAAGCTGGAGCTTTCTCCGGGGCGCGTCAAGGAACGTGCGGTGGGGGAAGCCGTTGAAATGCTCGATAGCGCTCGTGCAGTTGCCGACGAGAACAAGGTGGTGATCGGCGTAACCGTCGCTGCACTGTTTGGCTGGTTCCTCCGGGAACCGATCCAGGAATTGGCCGAGCGCGTGATCGACAAAGTCCGATCAGGAGATTGAGATGAGCGAAGAACTGCAAGTAAACGGCGCAGAGACCCTGCGCGAAAAGGTTGACGCGGCCAAGTCGCGCCTGGCGGAACGCACTGCCAGCTCGAAGTCGGTCCAGACCGTCAAGGGGCTGATCGAGGAGCACCCGGTGGCGTCGGTCGCCGCCGGTATACTTCTGGGCGCGCTCGTTGCGAAGGCCTTGCCCTCTGTCGGCCGGCGCAGCACCAAGGCCAGGGGCGCCGCTGAGGACGCGGCCAGTTCGTTGCGCAAGAGCGCGTCGGGTCTGGCGGCAGTCGCCGGAAAGCTCGCAATCGACTATGCAACCCGTGCGCGGGACGTTGGTCGTGACGGCCTTAACAAGGTTGAGGAGCTCAGTGGCACGGTTGGCGAAAAGATTGCCGACGGCAGCGAAGAGGCCCGTCGCAAGGCTTTCGATCTTTCCGAGATCGTTCGCTCAGCCGCCATAGAGGCGAGCGAAGCGGCGCTGCGCAAGGTGAACGAACTCACTGCGCGCGTTAAGCCTTAAAAAGGGCTCAGGCGAGCCGTTCGCATGACTTGCGCGCGGCTCGTCTTTTTGTCAGTGGCGCACACGAATCCTCCCCAAAGGAAAGTCGCCAATGCAAAAGCTGCACCTCGTTATGGGCGGGCGGGTCAAAGACCCCCAGGGCCTCGAATTTCAAGACCTCAAGGCAATCGACCTTGTCGGCGTGTTCCCCGACTATGCCAGCGCTGAAGAAGCTTGGCGCGGTGCCGCACAGAGGACCGTGGACGACGCCGAGATGCGCTACGTGATCGTGCACCTCCATCGCCTGCTTGAACCGGCCCTGCCGAAGGATTGAGCAAGCTTATAAAAAAAGGCCCCGGATCGCTCCGGGGCCTTTTTTCGTTAGTGATGCCGATCGCTCAAATGAACTCGATCTTCTGGACAAGGTAGAACTTGTCGCCCGAGGGGACAGTCACCTCGATCTCCTCATCGACCTTGCGGCCGATCAGTGCCTTGCCGAGCGGCGAGTTGTAGCTGATCATGCCCTTCTTGGCATCGGCCTCGTATGGACCGACGATCTGGTACTTCACCGGCTTTTCGTCATCGTCGAGCAAGGTCACGGTGGCACCGAAGATGATCTTGTCACCCGAGAGAGTCGCCGGATCGATGATCTGAGCGCGGCTGACGCGATCCTCGAGATCGGCGATAGTCGCTTCGACCTGGCCCTGACGTTCCTTGGCCGCATGATATTCCGCGTTTTCCGAAAGGTCGCCATGGGCGCGCGCTTCCTCGATCGCGTCGACGATCTTGGGCCGCTCCTCGCGCAGCGCTTTCAGCTCGGCAGTCAGCTTTTCATAGCCTTCCGCAAGCATCGGCAGCTTTTCCACACTCGCCATCCGTAACTCTCTTTCCTGTCACGCCCCGGCTACCGCTACGGCAACCGAGGGAAAACCTGCCCCCGCCGACCGACGCCGAATGCGCCGAGCCGGACCAGTCTCATGACAATGCCGGGGGACTAATAAGGTTCAAGCATAATAGTCCTGCAACGAACGCACTTCAAGTTCGGCAGAGCGAAGTGCCTCGATTGCCTCGACCGCAGCGACGGAAGCAGCAGCCGTCGTGAAGTAGGGAACGCGCGAGTTCAACGCCGAAGCGCGGATCGATTGCGAGTCCTTGTGGCTCTGCCAGCCTTCAGTCGTGTTGAAGATCAGCGCGATGTCGCCATCGATGATCCGGTCGACGATGTGCGGACGGCCTTCGGCCACCTTGTTCACTCGTTCGATGATCAGGCCCGCATCGGTCAGATAGCGGGCCGTGCCACCGGTGGCCACGATCTTGAAGCCGAGGCTGATCGCCTTGCGCACGGCGGGCAGGATCACCGCCTTGTCGCTGTCCTTGACCGAAACGAAGATCGTTCCGCTCTGCGGCAGCTTGGTGCCTGCACCAAGCTGCGACTTGGCGAAAGCGACCGCGAAGGTCTTGTCGACGCCCATGACTTCGCCGGTTGACTTCATTTCCGGCGAGAGCACGGGGTCGATGCCGGGGAAACGGGCGAACGGGAACACGGCTTCCTTGACTGCCATGTAGTCGATCTCGCGCTTGATCGCGGGGAGATCGGCCAGTTTCTCGCCCGCCATGACGCGCGCCGCGATCTTGGCAATGGGCGTACCCACGGCCTTGGCCACGAACGGCACCGTGCGGCTGGCACGCGGGTTCACCTCGATCAGATAGACCTCGCCGTCCTTGATCGCGAACTGGATGTTCATCAGACCGCGCACGTTGAGGCCGCGTGCCAGCAAAACCGCCTGGCGCTCCATCTCTGCAATGATCTCGGCTGACAGGCTGTAGGGCGGCAGGGTGCAGGCGCTGTCGCCCGAGTGAATGCCGGCTTCCTCGATGTGCTGCATGACCCCTGCAACGGTTACGTCCGTGCCATCGGCCAGAGCATCGACGTCGCACTCAATCGCGTCGCGCAGGTACTGGTCGATCAGCACCGGGCTGTCGCCCGAGACCTGCACGGCAGTGGCGATGTAGTCATCCAGCTGCGCCTGGCTGTCGACAATCTCCATCGCGCGGCCGCCGAGCACGTAGCTCGGACGGATCAGCACGGGATAGCCAATGCGGCTCGCCACCGCGACGGCCTCATCACGACTGCGGGCAATGCCGTTGGCGGGCTGCTTGAGGCCGAGCTTGGCGACCAATGCTGCGAAGCGCTCTCGGTCTTCGGCAAGGTCGATTGAGTCCGGCGATGTGCCGAGGATCGGGATGCCCGCATCCTGCAGCGCCTGCGCCAGCTTCAGCGGGGTCTGCCCGCCGAATTGCACGATCACGCCGACCAGTTCGCCCTTCGACTGTTCGACCGCGAGGATTTCCAGCACGTCTTCGGCGGTCAACGGCTCGAAGTAGAGGCGATCCGAGGTGTCGTAGTCGGTCGACACGGTCTCCGGGTTGCAGTTGACCATGATGGTCTCGAACCCGGCGTCACCCAGCGCGAAGCAGGCGTGGCAGCAGCAGTAGTCGAACTCGATGCCCTGACCGATGCGGTTCGGACCACCGCCGAGGATGACGATCTTCTTGGCGTCAGTCGGAGCAGCCTCGTTCTCCGGCTCGCCGAACAGCGCGCCTTCGTAGGTCGAATACATGTAGGGCGTGACCGCCTCAAACTCGGCGGCGCAGCTGTCGATGCGCTTGAACACCGGGCGCACGCCGAGCTTGTGGCGCAACGACCGCACTTCGGCTTCGCTGGTGGCACCGGCCATGGCGCGCAGCGCGTCATGCAGCAGGCCCGAGCGCTTGGCCTGGGTCTCTGCCATGCCACCGGCAACGCCAATGCCGCGCACGGCCAGCGTGGCGAGGCGCTTGTCGGAGAAGCCCATCGCCTTCAGGCGGCGCAGGCCCGCCGCGTCGTTGGGCAAGCCATCGCGCTGGATGACGTTCTCTGCTTCCACGATCTCGTGGATATGACGCAGGAACCACGGCTCGTACTTGGTGACGGCGTGGACTTCATCCACCGACAGGCCCTCGCGGAAAGCCTGCGCGATCACCAGCAGGCGATCGGGCGTGGCGCGGGCGAGCGCGGCGGTGATCTCATCGCGGCTGGCGCCTTCGAGGCCGACGACGCGGTTGAAGCCATCAAGGCCGGTTTCCAGCCCGCGCAGGGCCTTCTGCATCGATTCCTTGATGTTGCGGCCAATCGCCATGACTTCGCCGACCGACTTCATTGCGGTGCCGAGCAGCGGCTCCGCGCCCTTGAACTTCTCGAAGGCGAAGCGCGGGATCTTGGTGACGACGTAGTCAATGGTCGGCTCGAACGCCGCCGGGGTGGCCCCGGTGATGTCGTTCATGATCTCGTCGAGCGTGTAGCCCACGGCAAGCTTGGCCGCGACCTTGGCGATCGGGAAGCCGGTGGCCTTCGAGGCCAGTGCCGAGGAGCGCGAAACGCGCGGGTTCATCTCGATGACGATGAGGCGGCCGTCTTTCGGATTGACTGCGAACTGTACGTTCGAACCGCCTGTTTCCACACCGATTTCCCGGAGCACCGCGATCGATGCGTTGCGCATGATCTGGTATTCCTTGTCGGTCAGCGTCAGCGCCGGGGCGACGGTGATGGAGTCTCCGGTGTGGACCCCCATCGGATCGACGTTCTCGATCGAGCAGATGATGATGCAGTTGTCCTTTTTATCGCGGACAACCTCCATCTCGTACTCCTTCCAGCCGAGGAGCGATTCCTCGATCAGGACTTCAGTGGTGGGCGATGCTTCAAGCCCGCCCTTCACGATCTTGACGAACTCTTCCTTGTTATAAGCAATGCCGCCGCCGGTGCCGCCCATGGTGAAGCTGGGGCGGATGATCGAAGGCAGGCCGGTGCGCTCGAGGATTTCGAGCGCCTCGTCGATGGTGTGCGCCACGCCCGAGCGCGCGGATTCGAGGCCGATCTTGTCCATCGCCTCGCGGAAGCGCTGGCGGTCTTCGGCCTTGTCGATCGCATCGGCATTGGCGCCGATCATCTGAACGCCGTACTTTTCCAGCGTGCCATCGTTGAACAGCGCCAGCGCGGTGTTGAGCGCGGTCTGCCCGCCCATCGTCGGCAGCAGCGCATCGGGGCGCTCCTTCTCGATGATCTTGGCGACGACTTCGGGCGTGATCGGTTCGACATAAGTCGCGTGCGCCATGTCCGGATCGGTCATGATCGTCGCGGGGTTCGAGTTGACCAGGATGATGCGATAGCCCTCTTCCTTGAGCGCCTTCACCGCCTGCGTGCCCGAATAATCGAACTCGCAAGCCTGGCCGATGATGATCGGCCCGGCGCCGATGATCAGGATCGAGGAGATGTCAGTGCGTTTGGGCATGTTGTCCTGCGGTTTCTTGACGGCCGTCGCCGGAGTCAGTTCAAAATGGTCAGTTGCTGGTCAGGGCCAATTTCAGGCCCACAATCCCAGCCGTCGTAATTCAGTTCAAACTCGCCAGCCAAACGACACATCAATGGCATGGTTTGTTCGACCCACTGATGTGAAAGGAGCGCTCGGCCGACAACGTGTAGGCGATCATGATCGGGTATGTCGGTTACAAATGCCAAGTCCTGAAACATCAAGGCTGCGCGGCTGACGTTCCGGGGTTCGCCCGCGAAGAAATGGCTAACTACCCTCTCCTTCTCAAAACTTTCCCCTTTGGCAGACATATGTTCAAGCAGATCAAAGCTGGAGAGGATCATTTCCTGCGTCTCAGGGTCGTACTGTTCGTCCCCGACAGCCTCGTCGGAAAAGACCGACCGCTGCTTTGGTCCGAACCAGCGACGCAGGAAGTTCATCACCCCAACATCCCCACAAACTTCTCGAACAGGTAGAAGCTGTCCTGCGGTCCCGGCGATGCCTCGGGGTGATACTGCACCCCGAATGCCCGCTTGCCCTTCACCGCAATCCCGCAGTTCGAGCCGTCGAACAGCGAGACGTGGGTTTCGACCACGTTGTCACCCAGCGCGCCCGGTGCGTTGTCGACCGCGAAGCCGTGGTTCATTGAGGTGATCTCGACCACGCCGTCTTCCATGCGCTTGACCGGGTGGTTCGCACCGCGGTGGCCCTGGTGCATCTTGGTGGTGCGGGCGCCGGCGGCCAGCGCCAGCATCTGGTGGCCGAGGCAGATGCCGAAGACTGGCATGTCCATCTCGAGCAGCTTCTGGATCACCGGCACGGCATAGGCCCCCGTCGCCGCCGGATCGCCCGGGCCGTTCGACAGGAACACGCCATCGGGCTTCAATTCAAGGATCGTTTCCAGCGAGGTCTCGGCGGGAACCACCGTCACCGCCGCGCCCGCCTTCACGAGGTTGCGGAAGATGTTGTCCTTCGCACCGAAGTCCATGGCGACGACGTGGGGGCGCTTGTCATGCGGTGAGCGGCCATAGCCCTTGCCGAGATGCCAGACCGAGCCTTCCCAGGCCTCCTGCCCATCGCGCGTGACGACGCGGGCAAGGTCCATGCCTTCAAGGCCGGGCCAGTTGCGCGCACGCTCGACCAATGCGGGGATGTCGAACTCTCCCTTGGGATCGTGTGCGATCACCGCGTTGGGCGCGCCGCTCATGCGAATGCGGCGGGTCAGGGCGCGGGTGTCGAGGCCGGAAATGCCGATCTTACCCTGCTTTTCCATCCACTGCTGGAAGGTGCCGGCGCTGCGGAAGTTGGCAGGCGCAGTCACATCCTCGCGCACCACGCAGCCGACGGCGCCGGGCGTGTCATGGCTTTCCATGTCTTCGGGGTTGGTGCCGACGTTGCCGACATGCGGGAAGGTGAACGTCACGATCTGCGCCGCATAGGACGGATCGGTCATCACTTCCTGATAGCCGGTCATCGCGGTGTTGAAGCACACCTCGCCGACGGCTGCGCCGGCAGCGCCGAAACCACGTCCCCAGGCAACAGACCCATCGGCAAGTACGAGGACTCCCGTCGCGCCATCTGGTTGAGGCGCGTGCGAAAGTGCGGGGTCGGCCATGATATGGGGCGCTCCGTTGGCAGGTGTTCTGGCGATGTTGCTAAGGGGCGGCTGCTAGACCCGACTCGACGCAGCGTCAACCTAGCGATTCCCGAAAGTTTGGCCTACATGGAAGGTTTCTCGCCATGACGGCGGAGAACTCCACGGGAAATACGATTACATGATCCGCGATACCATCAAGGCCGCGCAGGTTTCGGCCATGAAAGCGGGCGACAAGCCCCGCCTCGCCGCTGTCCGCCTGATCCTCGCCAAGCTCAAGGACAAGGACATCGAACTGCGCACCGCCTCGGCTGTGCCGGAGGATGACGTGCTCGTCACCGACGTTTTGCAGAAGATGGCGAAGCAGCGCCGCGAATCGATCTCGCTTTATGAACAGGGCGGCCGCCAGGAACTCGCAGAAGTCGAAAAGGCCGAGCTTGCGGTGATCGAGGAATTTCTTCCGCAACAGATGAGCGAGGACGACACCAAGGCCGCCATCGGCGCAATCATCGCCGAGACCGGCGCGGCTGGAATGAAGGATATGGGCAAGGTCGTTGCCGCATTGAAGGCAAAGCACGGCACACAGCTCGACATGGGCAAGGCAAGCGGGCTGGTGAAGGCGGCGCTTTCGGCCTGACCGCGCCATGAGCCTCACCCCGCAATGGCTGGACGAACTCCGCTCCCGCATCTCGCTTTCGGGCGTGATCGGGCGGAGCGTTCGCGTCACCAAGGCGGGGCGCGAATTCAAGGCCTGCTGCCCGTTCCATAACGAGAAGACGCCCAGCTTCACCATAAACGACGAGAAGGGCTTCTACCACTGCTTCGGCTGCGGCGCGCATGGCGACGCCATCCGCTGGATGACCGACCATCAGGGCCTGCCCTTCATGGACGCGGTGAAGGAACTGGCGCTGCAGGCTGGAATGGAAGTTCCTGCCCCCGATCCCCGCGCAGCAAGGAAGGCTGAGCAGCAGAAGTCGTTGCATGACGTTATGCAGGCGGCGCAGGACTTCTTCGTGCGCTGCCTTGGCGAGGAGCGTGGTGCGGAGGCGCGACGCTATCTCGCCTCTCGCGGGTTCCCGGCACAGATCGTGCGGGATTTCGGCTTCGGCTTCGCTCCGGATAGCCGCACTGCGCTGAAAGAGGCGCTGTCGGCCTTCCCCGATGAGATGCTCATCGAGGCTGGCTTGCGAATCGTGGTCGAAGGCAAGGAACCCTACGACCGTTTCCGTGGCCGCCTGATGCTGCCGATCCTTGACCCGCGCGGTCGCGTGATTGCGTTCGGCGGTCGCATCCTCACTGCGGAAAAGACCGACGCGCCAAAGTACCTGAACTCTCCCGATACGCCGCTGTTCGACAAGGGCCGCACGGTCTACAACCTGCATCGCGCCGGGCCTGCTACCCGCCAGAGCGGACGTGTCGTGGTCGTCGAAGGATATATGGACGTGGTGGCGCTCGCGGCCGCAGGAATCGGCGAAGCGGTCGCCCCGCTTGGCACGGCACTGACCGAGCACCAGATCGAACGCCTGTGGCGACTGGTCGAAACGCCCACGCTTTGCTTCGATGGCGACAGCGCGGGCCAGCGCGCAGCGATGCGGGCGATCACGCGCGCCCTGCCCCTGCTCCGCCCCGGACATTCGCTGCGCATCGTCACGCTGCCAGCAGGCATGGACCCGGACGACGTCGTGAAAAAGCAGGGCGCGGCGGCGATGGAGGAATTGCTGGACGGTGCCCGAAGCCTCGTCGACGTTCTCTGGGAAGCGGAACGCGATGCTGCCCCGCTGGCGACGCCAGAAGACAAGGCTGGATTGAAGGCCAGGCTGCTTTCCCATTGCGAGACCATCCAGCACCCCGACATCAAGTCGCTCTACAGGCGCGAACTGACCGAGCGATTTGGCGAACTGGCGTTCGCCCGAAAGGAACGGGCGCCTTTTCAGCCACGACCGTCAGGTTCACGCGCGAAAGGCCAGCCCTGGAAACCGGCACCGCCACCACTTGCCGAGCAGGACAAGGCGAAAATGCTGCGCATCGGCACGGGGCCGAGCAACAGCCTGCTGGCAGCCGTGCTCGACGGTCTGATCTGCCATCCGCAGCACATTGCGCGCCATGCTGACGCCCTCGCCCGCCTTCAGCCCGAGAATCCAGACACTTGCGCACTGATCGATGCACTGCTTGTCACGTCGGACGGGGCACAACCGCTTGAAAGCGCGACCTTGCGCACCATATTGCTGGAACGTGGGCTCAGGCTCCCGTCGGCGCAGGACTATGCCGGGATGCGATTCGGTTTTTTGGCCAGCGGTGGTGATTCGGCAGGAGACGAACTTGCCGAGGCAATTGCCATTCTGGTTGAATGGCCAGCGGTTGAAGAGGCGCTTGTCGAGGCAAACAAGCGCGTTGAAACCGAGCTTTCGGAAGAAAACTTCGCCGAACAGCAAAGATTGATAGCGCGGAGTATGGCTTTGCGTGCCCGTTTGGGGCAAATGGGCCGTGCTCGTGCTGCGTTATAATTATAGCAATGGCGCAAACCGGGTCGCCTTCGGCCCGGTTCTCAGATGGTGGTACCTGGGTTAAATGGCTTCGAACGACAAGACCGATAGCGGCGACGCTCCGCTGATCGACCTCAACGATGCATCGATCAAGAAGTTGATCGCGCGCGCCAAGCGCCGCGGGATCATCACGTATGACGAGCTGAACGAGGCCCTTCCCCAGGACCAGATGTCTTCCGAGCAGATCGAAGACATCATGGCCGCGATCTCCGAGATGGGCGTCAACATCGTCGAGAGCGACGAGGACGCGGTTGATCCCGAGGAAAAGGCTCAGGACGACGAACTCGACGAAGCCGAGACCGTCGAGGACCGCCCGGACGTCATCAAGCGCAAGGAAACGGTCGAGCGGACCGACGACCCGGTGCGCATGTATCTGCGTGAAATGGGCGCCGTTGAACTGCTCAGCCGCGAGGGCGAAATCGCCATCGCCAAGCGCATCGAGGCCGGTCGCGACACCATGATCATGGGCCTGTGCGAGAGCCCGATCACATTCCACGCCATCATCCAGTGGTCCGACGCGCTGAACGCCGGCGAGATGCAGCTGCGCGAGATTCTCGATCTCGACGCCATGCTTTCGAAGGAACCGCAGCCCGAAAACCTGTCGGAAGACGGTGAAGAGGCCGAGCCCGAGATCAGCGAAGCCACCGCCGGCCCCACCTTCAAGGAAGAAGAGGACGTCGAGGAGGAAGAATCCTCCGACGACGAGGACGACGAACTGCGCGAGCGCCGCGCCCGTCCGGCCGAGGAAGAAGAAGAGGACAACACCCTCAGCCTCGCCCAGATGGAAGCGCAGTTGAAGCCGGCGGCGCTTGAGCGCTTTGCCGAAATCACCTCGCTGTTCCGTGCCTTCGAGAAGATCCAAGCAGAGCGTCTCGACGCGCTTGGCATGGGCAATGATTTCCCCGCCGCCAAGGAAGCGCAATACCAGAAGCTGCGCGAAGACCTGACGGCACAGGTCGAATCCGTGCAGTTCCACGCTTCGAAGATCGAATACCTCGTCGACAATCTCTACGCCTTCAATCGTCGCCTGACGACGCTGGGCGGCCAGATGCTGCGCCTTGCCGAGCGCCACAAGGTGTCGCGCAAGGACTTCCTCGACATGTATGTCGGGCATGAGCTTGACGACGGTTGGCTGCAAGCCTTGTCCGGCCGCGACAAGAAGTGGGCAGCGTTTGCTGCGAACGAGGCAGCTCCGGTTGAGCGTATTCGGGCCGAGATTGCCGACATCGCGGCTGCCACCGGCATGTCGCTGGGCGAATTCCGCCGCATCGTGAACATGGTCCAGAAAGGCGAGCGTGAAGCACGCATCGCAAAGAAGGAAATGGTCGAGGCCAACCTGCGCCTCGTGATCTCCATCGCCAAGAAGTACACGAACCGCGGCCTGCAGTTCCTTGACCTCATTCAGGAAGGCAACATCGGCCTGATGAAGGCGGTCGACAAGTTCGAATACCGCCGCGGCTACAAGTTCTCGACCTATGCCACCTGGTGGATCAGGCAGGCCATCACCCGCTCGATCGCAGATCAGGCCCGAACGATCCGTATCCCGGTCCACATGATCGAGACGATCAACAAGCTGGTTCGCACCAGCCGCCAGTTCCTGCACGAGCAGGGCCGCGAACCGACGCCTGAAGAAATGGCCGAGCGTCTGTCGATGCCTCTCGAAAAGGTTCGCAAGGTGATGAAGATCGCCAAGGAGCCGATCTCCCTCGAAACGCCCATCGGCGACGAGGAAGATTCCCACCTCGGCGATTTCATCGAGGACAAGAACGCGATCATTCCGGTCGATGCGGCGATCCAGGCCAACCTGAAGGAAACGGTCACCCGCGTGCTTGCCAGCCTCACCCCGCGTGAAGAGCGCGTGCTGCGCATGCGCTTCGGTATCGGCATGAACACCGACCACACGCTGGAAGAAGTCGGCCAGCAGTTCTCGGTCACCCGCGAACGTATTCGCCAGATCGAGGCCAAGGCGCTGCGCAAGCTCAAGCATCCGTCGCGGTCGCGCAAGATGCGCTCGTTCCTCGACCAGTAAGCAATCCGCTGATGGAAGGCGCTGCCCCCGGACCAGTTCTGGAATGGGGGTATCGTCCCGAAAGTTGGCCATTGCGCGAACTGCGGAGGCAGTTGCGAGATCTGCAGACGCATTTTCCCGCGGTGCGTCGCGCAAAGTTTTCGGCCTACAACCTTGCCACGCGCCATCTTGGCCTGTTTGTCGACCCCGAGATACGACTGCTGCGAAAGCTCGCCCCGCTGGACCTCGCGATCGACATAGGCGGCAATTGGGGGCAAAGCGTTGTGGCCTTGCAGCGCTATGCACGGCCGCGAAAGATCATCACCATCGAACCGATCCCCTCGCTGGCGGAAGAACTTCGCCAGCGATTCTCAGGGGACAGCGACGTGGATGTGCGTGAGATTGCACTCGGCGCTGCAACTGGCGAACAGCACATCCACGTGCCGCGCTATCGCAACTTCGTCTATGACGGCATTGCCTCTCTTGACCGCGAAGCTGCGGTCCAGTGGCTTGATGAGCGGCGCATGGCGCGTTTCACGCCAGATCGGCTTGTAATCGACAGCTATAAGGTAAGGATCGAGAAGCTCGACGCGCTGGAACTCGCCCCGGACATCATCAAGATTGACGTGCAAGGCTTCGAATCGCAAGTCATCGGCGGTGGCATCAAAACGATCGCCTCGCATCAGCCGGTGATCTTGATCGAACGGCCCGACGCGTCTGCCGTTGCTGTCCTCGGCAAACTCGGTCTGTCGCCTTACGGCTGGAACGGAAAACGCCTCGTGCCGGGCGATCTCACCCGAAAGAATGCGATCTTTCTCTCCAGCCGACACCGCGCATTGCTGGACTGACTTCCGGACCGGCAGTCGAAGCTGCTAGTCGATCCTGTAGACCGCCAGACGGACCGTATTCCCAACCTTCCCGCCCTTCGCGATGAACAGGGCGCGGTTGACCCAATCGTATCCGGCATGTCCGGTCTCGAGCCGGATTGCCGTGCGCATGTAGTACTCGGCCGGGTCGACTTCCTCGCCCCCAGCAATGCGCGCATGCACCTCTGCCGTTGCGTGGCGAATGCCTTGGCTGATGACTTCGATCACCGCGCCGTCGCTGGTCTCGATCGCATAGCGCGCATCCAGTTCGGCGATCCCTCCGCGTGAGACGGTCTGCCAGTCGGCCCCGATTGGCAGAATGCGGCCGCCGAGCAGCGGTCCATCGGCGCTACCTCCGACAATCGGAATGATCCGCCGGACACCTATTGGGCATTCGCCCATCTCGTGGGGCCTCGACAGTTCGACAACCAGATCGGTCACATGGGTCAGCGCAATGGTCACGCGGGCACCCTGGCGACTTGCGCACCTTCAGGAATGGTCCTCGGCGCGCCGTTCAGGCGGTCCTTGGCAAAGCCCGCAGCCTGCTGGTAGGCCAGCATGAAGGCACTTCGCTCCGCAGCCGGGATGACATCGTCGATATTCTCGAACTGACCGCCGCAACGTTCGTCCACCATATTGAGCAGGCCGAACGGGCCCGCCCCGCGGTTGCGCATCGCGACCTGGCCGATCGGGCCACAGAATTCGGCGTCGAACTGGGCAAGCGCCTCGGGCGTAACGCCGCGCTCCACCATGATGCGTCCAATCTGGCGTGCGTCGACAATTGCCTGCGAGGCGCCGTTGGACCCCGTGGGATACATCGGATGTGCCGCGTCCCCAATCAGCCCGACCGGCCCATCGACCCAGGTCGGCAAGGGATCGCGATCTATCATCGGGTTCTCGTAAGCCATGTCCGACTTTGCCAGCAGAGCCGGCAGATCAAGCCAGTCATAGACGAACCCGTCGAACTCGTGCGCAAACTCCGCCATTTCGACAGGCCTGAACCATCCCGACTTGGTCCAGTCGTGACTGGTGTCGTACGTCTGCTCGGCGATCCAGTTGATATCGGACAAGCCGTCCGCATCCGGGTGCGAAATCGGGTAGATCACCACGCGATGCCGGCTCGTGCCAAGGCCGACGAACGATGATCCCGAACGGATCGGTACGCCCTTGGCAGTGCCGCGCCACATGATCGTGCCGCCCCAATGGATCGGAGGCTGATCGGGGTGCATCTGCGCGCGGATTGCCGAATGTATGCCGTCTGCCCCGAACAGCAGCGTTCCTGCCGCCTCTTCGACTTTGCCCGAGCGATCCTCGACCAAGGCGGTGACCGAACCATTCGCTTCCATGCGATAGCCCGTAACCTTGCTGCCCAGTCTCACCGCTTGCGGCCCGATGCGCTCGATCACCTTGCGGTAGAGCAGCATGTGGAATTCGCCGCGGTGCACGGCATACTGGTGCCAGTTATACCCGGCCAGCTTGCCACGCGGTTCGGAGTAGATCTCGCGTCCATTCGGCCCGACCAGGGCCCACTCACGCGCCGGAATGCCCACGGCATCCATCTCGGCCTCACCGATGCCGAGGTCTTCGAGTTCGCGAACGGCGTTGGGCTGGAGATTTATGCCGACACCCAGCGGCTTCAATTCACGAACGGATTCGAAGACCGTGCAGGAGACCCCGATCTGGTGGAGCGTCAGTGCGAGCGTGAGCCCGCCAATGCCGCCCCCGGCGATGAGCACGTGTTCCTGCGGCATTCCTGTTCGTCCCGTCCGATCCTGATTGCCGGGCCTTTACGCATCGCGCGATCCGGTCGCAACCGCCATGACGCTCCCACCTGTTAGGATGAGCCCCATCGGGCAGATTTCCTCCAGCGATTTGCGGTGGCTTGTTGCGCTGCAAGAGCCTATGGGCGCGCCAACGAATCCCCTAATACCGCTGTCGAGTAACGATCCCCATGCGTATCGCCATCGCTTCCGATCACGCCGCTGTCGACCTGAAGGCCGCACTGCGTGAGTATCTCATCGGCCTTGGCCATGAAGTTGCCGACCTCGG
This sequence comes from Novosphingobium subterraneum, assembly GCF_000807925.1. Lineage (GTDB taxonomy): Bacteria > Pseudomonadota > Alphaproteobacteria > Sphingomonadales > Sphingomonadaceae > Novosphingobium > Novosphingobium subterraneum. The sequence goes on from NZ_JRVC01000002.1 coordinate 169,601, forward strand.
GCCAGAGACCGCCGATCGCGTCGACTATCCCGACTATGGCTACAAACTGGCCTCGGTGGTAGCCGAAGGCATTGCCGAGCGGGGCGTCGCCCTGTGCGGATCAGGTATCGGCATCTCGATCGCAGTAAACCGCGAACCGGCCTGCCGCTGCGCACTGGTTTCGGAACCGCTCTCCGCAGCACTCGCGCGCGAACACAACGATGCAAATGTCATTGCGATGGGCGCACGCCTGACTGGCGAGGACATGGCCAAGGCCTGTCTTGACGCATTTCTTTCCACCGAATTCGGCGGTGGCCGCCATGCCGGCCGCGTCGAAAAGCTTTCCAACCCCGCAATCTGAAGGAGCCCCCAGAGATGACCACCGCCACAGCAGCGCCGGAAATCCGCAAAGCCGGCTTCTTCACCGAGCATCTGGAAACGGCCGATGCCGAAGTGTTCGCCGCCATCAAGGGTGAGCTGCACCGCCAGCAGACCAAGATCGAGCTGATCGCTTCGGAAAACATCACCAGCCGCGCCGTGCTTGAAGCCACCGGATCGGTTTTCACCAACAAATACGCCGAAGGCTACCCGGGCAAGCGCTACTACGGTGGGTGCGAATACGCCGATATCGTCGAGAACCTGGCGATCGAGCGCGCCAAGCAGCTGTTCGGATGCAACTTCGCCAACGTTCAGCCCAACTCGGGCAGCCAGATGAACCAGGCCGTGTTTCTCGCGCTGCTGCAGCCGGGTGACAGCTTCATGGGCCTCGACCTGAATTCGGGTGGCCATCTCACCCACGGCAGCCCCGTGAACATGAGCGGCAAGTGGTTCAACGTGATCCCTTACGGCGTGCGCCCCGACGATCACATGATCGACATGGACGAGGTTGCCCGTCTTGCCCGAGAGCACAAGCCCAAACTGATCATCGCCGGTGGCACCGCCTATTCACGCACCTGGGACTGGGCCGCCTTCCGCGCCATTGCCGATGAAATCGGCGCGTGGCTGCTGGTCGACATGTCGCACATTTCGGGCCTCGTTGCAGGCGGCGCCCACCCCTCGCCGTTCCCGCATGCCCACGTCGTCACCACGACGACCCACAAGAGCCTGCGCGGCCCGCGTTCGGGCGTGATCCTCACCAATGACGAGGATCTGGCCAAGAAGTTCAACACCGCCGTATTCCCCGGCCTTCAGGGCGGTCCGCTGGTCCACGTCATCGCGGGCAAGGCGGTTGCCTTTGGTGAAGCGCTGCGCCCCGAATTCAAGGCCTATGCCCACCAGATCGTCGCCAATGCCAAGGCGCTTGCCGAAAGCATCAAGGACGCCGGCCTCGGCATCGTTTCCGGCGGCACCGACAACCATCTTATGCTGGTTGATCTGACTGCCAAGGACGTGACCGGCAAGGCCGCCGAGAAGGGTCTCGATCGCGCCTGGCTCACCTGCAACAAGAACGGCGTCCCGTTCGACAAGCGCTCCCCCTTCGTCACTTCGGGCATCCGCCTCGGCACGCCGGCTGGCACCACCCGCGGTTTCCGCGAGGAAGAGTTCCGCACCATCGGCAAGCTGATCGTGGAAGTGGTCGATGGCCTTGCGCGCAATGGCGATGAGGGCGATGGTCAGGTCGAACAGCGCGTGCGCGATCGCGTCGCGGAGCTTTGCGCGCAGTTCCCGATCTATCCGGAGCTGTAAGCTTATGAACGACCACGACGATCTCGCCGCTCGCGCCAAGCAGGAAATCTCCGGCATGGCCAAGGAGGGCATGGCCCACCCATCGACCAAGCCGGTCCTGACCGGCGCGGCCATCGGGGCGGTGGCCGGTGTGCTCCTTCCTGTCGTCTCGCTCCCGCTTGGCCTTGCCGTGGGTGCTGGCATTGCCTTCTGGCAGAGGATCAAGCGCTAAGCCGTGCGTTGCCCGTTCTGCGCCCATGACAACAGCCAGGTGAAGGACAGCCGGCCGAGCGAGGACAACACCTCGATCCGCCGGCGCCGTCAGTGCGAAGGCTGCGGGGCGCGGTTCACGACGTTCGAGCGGGTGCAGTTGCGTGAGGTCGTCGTAGTCAAGAGCGGGGAACGACGTGAACCGTTCGACCGGTTCAAGATCGAACAATCGGTTTCGCTCGCCTGCCGCAAACGCCCCGTCGCTCAGGAGCGCCTCGACCAGCTCGTCTCGGGCATCCAGCGCCAGATCGAAACCATGGGCGATTCAGAAGTACCGTCCAAGGTCATCGGAGAGATGGTTATGGAAGGTCTGCGCCAGCTTGATAGCGTGGCCTACATCCGCTTTGCCAGCGTCTATCGCGATTTCACCGAAGCGCGTGACTTTGAAGAATTCGCTTCGAGCGTCCAGGAAATGAGCGGCCGCGCCTGAACATGACCGATCCAGAAAAGCGCCAGCCGGTCATCGTCCTGGTCCGCCCCCAGCTTGGCGAGAACATCGGCAAGGCCGCGCGTGCCATGCTGAATTTCGGCCTGACAGAGATGCGACTTGTATCTCCGCGCGATGGCTGGCCCAATCCGTCCGCCGGTCCCGCCGCAGCTGGCGCCGACAGGGTTCTGGAGAAAGCACAGGTCTTCGATACCCTCGCTGATGCCGTCAGCGATTGCTCGCATGTCTTCGCCACTACTGTCCGCAAGCGTGGCGTGACCAAGCCCGTGCTGACGCCGGAACAGGCAGCGAAGGATATCATCGCCGCGCAGGGCCGCAGCGCGATCATCTTCGGACCGGAACGGTCAGGCCTTGAGACCGACGACGTGGCGCTGGCCCGCGCCATCATCACCGTACCGATCAACCCGGAATTCGGTTCTCTCAACCTCGCGCAGGCCGTCATCCTTTGCGCGTACGAGTGGTCCAAGCACGTCGATCTGGTTCAGCCTACCGTAGAGGACATGCTGCCCCCTGCCCCGCAGGAAGAGTTTGAAGGCATGTTCGAACAGCTTTGCACGATGCTTGAACCGCGCGGCTACTTCGAGCCCGAGGCACGCGCGGCCGCCACGCGACGCACATTGCGCACCATGCTGACCAAACCAGGCTGGAACCATCTCGAAGTGCGCACCATGCGCGGGGTGCTGAGCGCCCTGCGCCGCAAGGAAGGCTCGAAGCCGGGGGACGAGCCGCGCAGTTGAACTTCAGTCGTTGATCACGCGATGGTTTCGCTGGGCTTGTACCGCATCTGCGGCGTCCATCAGCCGATCCCAGAAATCGGTTACAAGCCCGACGGGAATACCGAGCTCGAAAGCGCGACGACGAATCACCGCCATCTGGGCCTTGCGCTCGTCGTCAGAAAGCTCTCGTTGAACCGTAGTGCTCGCAGCCAACCCAAATCGTTGAGACAAAAGCGAAAGTATTTGAAGGTCGATCGCCTCCAACCCGCCGGAAAGGGATTCCAACGGCTGCGACTGGTCAGAACGAGGCGGCCCTTCGTGCATCATTTTCGATAGCACCCCAATTTCGCTACCCTGTCTATGGCCGCTGCCCTTGACAAAGGGCTAATTGTCTGTTCTTGGCCGCGCTTCGCAATTGGCCCTGCACTCCCGGTGAAGCGGTGGCCGCACTTCGCAATTGGCAAAGTGGTGCGTGTCCGGGACTTGAAGCATCGGCGCGTTGCCGGTGCAGGCAGATTGAAAGGCAGCGCATGTCCAAGCGCAAGGCATCCAAGTACAAAATTGATCGCCGTCTCGGCGAAAACATCTGGGGTCGTCCCAAGTCGTCGGTGAACCGCCGCTCGTATGGCCCGGGCCAGCACGGCCAGCGCCGCAAGAGCAAGGTCTCGGACTTCGGCATCCAGCTCCGCGCCAAGCAGAAGCTCAAGGGCTACTACGGCGATGTGACCGAGAAGCAGTTCAAGCGCACCTACCAGGAAGCGTCGAAGATGAAGGGCGACACCGGTCAGAACCTGATCGGCCTGCTCGAACAGCGCCTTGACATGGTCGTGTACCGCGCCAAGTTCGCGCCGACCATCTTCTCGGCTCGCCAGGTCGTTTCTCACGGTCACATCTACGTCAACGGCGTGAAGTGCAACATCGCCTCGCGTCGCGTTCGCCCCGGCGACGTTATCAGCCTCGGCAAGAAGGCCAAGGAAATGGCCCTCATCGCTGAAGCGCAGTCGCTGCCCGAGCGTGAAGTTCCCGACTACGTCGCCGCCGAAGGCGACAAGGCCACCTTCACCCGCGTTCCGACGCTGGACGAAGTACCCTATCCGGTGAAGATGGAACCGAACCTGGTCGTCGAATTCTATTCGCGCTGATCGGTATTCCAACCACTGCGACACATGGAAGAGGCGGGGCGCAAGCTCCGCCTTTTTCGTATGTGCAAACAAGCTGTTACGTGTCGTTTCGCAGGTGAAATTTACAGCAATTCGGGGAACTCTCGGGGCGCGCGACCATTGGGATGGCATGTGTCTCTATCGCTTCGTCACCCCGCATCGCATCGGCAAATGGTATCCGGACTTGCTCACCGCGCAGCGCCAGGCTTTCGCCATCGGCGCCGGCTTTCTCGATGAGCGTACCGGCGAATTCTATGCCTACAAGGACACGAGGTTGGAGACGCAGGACCCGATGATGCAGGACGGTGCAGAGGGCATTGCCGCCTAACGCGCGAAGTAGTCCCGTCTGAAATCGGCTGCGAAGGCCGCAAAGCGCCCTTCTGCGATCGCCGCGCGCATGCCTGCCATGAGTTGCTGGTAAAACCACAGGTTATGCTCGGTCAGCAGCATGGCCCCAAGCATCTCGCCCGACTTGTGCAGGTGGTGCAGGTAGGCGCGGCTGTATTTGGTGCAAGTCGGGCATGGACAGCGTTCGTCGAGAGGGCCGGTATCTTCCGCATGCCGGGCGTTGCGCATGTTCACCGGGCCGTTCCAGGTAAAGCCCTGCCCATTGCGCCCGGACCGGGTCGGCAGGACGCAATCGAACATGTCGACCCCGCGCTCGACCGCACCGACAAGGTCATCGGGCTTGCCGACCCCCATCAGATAGCGCGGACGATCCGCAGGCAACTGCTGCGGCGCGAAGTCGAGCGTAGCGAACATCGCCTCCTGCCCTTCCCCCACGGCAAGGCCACCAATGGCATAGCCGTCGAACCCGATGTCGGTCAGGGCGTCGGCGCTGGCCTTGCGCAAGCCTTCGTCAAGCGCGCCCTGCTGAATTCCGAACAGCGCCGCGCGTTCGGCATGTTCGGCCCCGGCGTTGAAAGCGTCGCGACTGCGCCTTGCCCAGCGCATCGACATTTCCATCGATTTTGCGATCACATCGCGCGGCTGGTCGGCGCGCGGGCATTCGTCGAAGCACATGACGATGTCGGACCCCAGCAGACGCTGGATTTCCATCGAACGCTCCGGGCTCAACAAATGACGCGAACCGTCGAGGTGGCTGGCGAAGGTCACGCCTTCCTCGGTGATCTTGCGCAAGTCCGAAAGGCTCATCACCTGGTAGCCGCCGCTGTCGGTCAGGATCGGGCGGTCCCAACCGCCAAACTTGTGCAGGCCACCCAGACGCGCGACACGCTCTGCTCCGGGGCGGAGCATAAGGTGATACGTGTTGCCGAGGATGATGTCCGCACCGCTGGCGCGCACGTCTTCCATCTTCATCGCCTTTACCGTTGCGGCGGTACCTACCGGCATGAACGCCGGGGTGCGGATGTCACCGCGCATCATCCGGATCGTCCCGGTGCGCGCCTTTCCGTCGGTGGCGTGGATATCGAAGGCAAAACGGGTCATCGTGCGGAGATCTCGGCAAAAAGAGTGTTGCGGCCCTTAGGCGCAATCGCCAAAGCGCGCAAATGCCAGACCTGCTCCTGATAGAACCCGCCCATCTCGATCTCTGGTTCTACCCGGCGTTGACCTGCGTTGCCGTGCTTTCGGGGTTCATCGACGCCGTGGCCGGCGGCGGCGGGCTGGTGATGATGCCGGTGCTGCTGTCCACCCCCCTGCCCCCGCATGTGGTGCTGGGGACCAACAAGATCCAGTCAATGTGCGGCACGTCGATGGCCACGTGGCGCTATCACAAGGCAGGTCTGTTCAGTTTCCGCAAGAACGCCGCGACAGCCGCCATCGTTTTTGTCGGCGCAATGGCAGGATCGCTGGCAATTCAGCACCTTAGCGCGGACGTCCTCAAACTCGTCGTGCCAGTGCTGCTGATTGCTGTGGCGCTCTACACTGTCCTGTCGCCGGGCATGACCGACGAAGACCGCAAGGGCCGCCTGTCCGAGCGCGGCTACATGCCGGTGGGGGCCGGGGTTGCGTTTTACGATGGCTTTTTCGGGCCGGGCGCCGGACAGTTCTTTGCGACAACGCTGGTTGGCTTGCGGGGCATGGGGCTTACCCGTGCCACTGGCCTGACGAAATTTCTCAACGTCACCAGCAACATAGCCAGTGTGATCGTGTTCAGCATCGGTGGCCAGGCGATGTGGATTCTCGGGGCTTGCATGGGCGTCGGTGCCATGACCGGCGCGTGGATCGGCTCGCACTATGCCACTAAGTTCGGCGCCAAGGTGATCCGCCCGCTGCTCGTGGTGGTGAGCATCGGGCTGACCGTGCGGCTGGTATGGGGCTGGTTTTCCTAGGGATTCCAGACCAATGGCAGCGAAGTGCAGGCACCGACGTTGCCGCCCTTCATGGTGACGGGACGCTCCGGATCAGGGCGAACCTCGGGCATGCCAGCGAGCCATTCCTCAAGAAAAACAATCACTTCCATGCGGGCAAGGCCTGCGCCGACGCAGCGGTGGGCGCCCACGCCCATCGTGGTGTGCCGGATCGGGGTCAGGCCGCGGTCGAAACGCACCTCTTCCGGCGCAGAAAAGCTTCTCGGATCAAGGTTATGGAGTACGCTGGGCAAGTAGACAAGGTCACCGGCACGGATCGTGACGCCGTCGATTTGGATATCTCCAACTGCATTGCGACTCACGGCAACTGTCGGGTAGCGACGCATCAACTCATCGGCAACTGCGGGCAACTCTCGCGGGTTGTGGCGCATCCACTTCTGGTGCTCGGGGTGCCTCGCCAAGTGGAGCGCGACCATCCCGATCATCGCAGCAACCGTATCGAGTCCACCGAACAGAAGATTGCGGCACATCCGCCGCGCCTCGTCCACCGTCCACGGCCTGCCGTCGACCGGTTCCGACAGGATGCGGCTGAAGAGGTCGTCGCCGGGCTGCGCCATGCGCCTTTCAATAAAGGGCCACAAGTAATCGTCAGCCGCCTGCCGGAGTTGTTCGACCGTCATCGAACCGTCAGGGCGCGTGAGTTGGACACCGAGCTGGCGAAGTCGAGGACGGTCTTCGAGCGGTACGTCGATCAGGGTGAGGAAGATGTTCAGCGGCAGGATTTCGGCGAAGTCGCTGACGAAATCGCACTCGCCACGCGGGCGCAGCCCCTCGATCAGTTCGCGCGCGACTTCACGCACCTTGGGTTCCAAGGCGACGACAAAACGGGAGGCAAGGCCCTTCATCACGGGCGTGCGATACGCTTTGTGCGCTGCTCCGTCCTCCTGCAGCGGAATGAACTGCATGACTTCGCCAAGGCCCGGAGTCACGGCAAGGCACTGATTGGAGAGCCTTTCTGCATCTCCCCACAGTTGGCGCACAACGTCACCGCGCGCTGCGATCCAATGACCGCCATTGACCGTAGTCCACACAAGACCGGGGCCATCAAGCAGCGTCTTCCACGCGGCGAAGTAATCGCTCTCCACCCCTGGCGGATTGAAGATGTCGAAATCCACCACCCGGTCTGCCGGAACGTGTGCCGGTATCATGCCCTTCTCCCATATCTGTTGGGGGGCAGGCTAGTCGGCACACCGTCGGCCGAAACTGCGCTTTATGGCAGGAGCAGGCTGGAATCGCCGTAGGAGTAGAAGCGGTAGCCGCTGGCAATGGCATGGGCATAGGCCGCCTGCATCCGGTCGAGCCCCATCAGCGCCGAAACGAGCATGAACAATGTGGACTTGGGCAGGTGGAAGTTGGTCATCAGCCCGTCGATTGCGCGGAAGCTGTAGCCCGGCGTGATGAAGATCGCGGTATCGCCTTCGAACGGGCGAATGACCCTGTCTTCGCCCGCCGCGCTCTCAAGCAGGCGGAGCGAGGTGGTGCCGACGGCGATAACGCGGTTGCCGTCCGCGCGGGCGGCGTTGAGACGGTCTGCAGTGGCGGAGTCGATCGTGCCCCACTCCGCGTGCATCTGGTGGTCCTTGGTGTCGTCGGCCTTGACCGGCAGGAACGTGCCCGCGCCAACATGCAGGGTGAGCGTTTCAGTGCGGATGCCGCGCTCGGCAATCGCTTCCATGAGGCGCGGCGTGAAGTGCAGCGCGGCGGTGGGGGCGGCGACGGCGCCATCCTTGGCCGCAAACATCGTCTGGTAGTCTTCGCGGTCTCGCTCGTCGGTGGGGCGCTTGCCGGCAATATAGGGCGGCAGCGGCATTTGCCCTGCCCGTTCCAGCAGGACCTCGACGGGCTCTTCGCCGGGAAAGAACAACGTCCAGCTGCCATCGGGAAAGCGGCTTTCTGCAAAGGCAGACACGCCAGCGCCGAACCTGATCTCGTCTCCCTCCCGCAGGCGTTTGCCGTTGCGAACGAAGGCCTGCCAACGGCGCAGGTCGATCCGCTTGTGGAGCGTGGCGCCGAGGCGCGCCCCCTCACCGTTCAAGCTTGGACGCTGGCCTTCAAGCTGGGCCGGAATGACACGCGTGTCGTTGAACACCAAAACATCGCCGGGATTCAACAGCGAGGGCAGATCAAGCACTGTGAGGTCACGGAACGGCCCGTCCATGCCAACGCCAAGTAGGCGCGCCGAATCACGCGGCCGGGCGGGACGCAGGGCAATATTTTCCTGAGGCAATTCGAAGTCGAAGAGATCTACGCGCATGGGCGCGCCCTAGCCGCAATTGGGCAAGGATTCGAGAGCCCTTAGTTTGACGTAGAATTGCTGAGCATGTCCGCCGTGATGGCAGCCGGTGCCGCTGGCGCGACCGGCGCCGGGGCCGCCTTGTTGTCAGCCGCAATCGAGGCCTGCACGATCTTCGTCGGGTTCTGCGGCGGTTCACCGCGCACGATCGCGTCCACAAAGTCCATGCCGGCGATCACACGGCCGAAGTTGGTGTACTTGTGATCGAGGGCAAAGCGCGGATAGAAGACGATGAAGAACTGGCTGTTGGCCGTGTCAGGTTCGTTCGTGCGCGCCATCGAAACCGATCCGCGCACGTGCGGAATGGCGTTGAACTCGGCCTTGAGGTCAGGCAGCGGCGAACCGCCCTGCCCAGTTCCCGTTGGGTCGCCAGTCTGGGCCATGAAGCCGTCGATCACGCGGTGAAAGATGATGCCGTTGTAGAAACCCTGGCGGACAAGAGTCTTGATCCGCTCAACGTGGTTGGGCGCCCACTCCGGCATCAGGCGAATGGCCACACGGCCACCGTTCGAAAGATCGAGGTAGAGGATATTCTCGCGATCCACGGACTGATCGGCATTGACCGTATAGGTGAGCGGCTTGGGCGCTGGTGCCGGAGCCTCGTCCTTCGCCATGGCAGGCGAGGCAATCAGGGCAGCGCCAAGCGCAAGTGCGGTGAGAAAGCGCGAAACCATGGAACAGTCGAACTCCGGATAACCTGCAGCGCCGATAGGCTTCTCGCGCTGTCGCTGCAATGAACGATTGCCGTTCTGTTTCAGTAGTCGCCCAGACGACCAAGCTTCTCGACCCTGGCGACCACTTCATCACGGACCATTGGCGTGACGAAATCGGCTATCTCGCCCCCGAAAAGCGCAATTTCCTTCACTAGCTTCGATGCGATGGGCTGAAGGCTGACGTCGGCCATGAGGAACACGGTCTCAATCTCGGCGTCGAGCTGCTGGTTCATGCCGGCCATCTGGTATTCGTACTCGAAGTCCGCAACGGCGCGCAGCCCGCGCACGATCACCGAAGCGCCTTGGGCGCGGGCGAACTTCATCAGCAGCGCATTGAAGCCCACGACCTCGACATTGTCGATTCCCTGGTCCGCCACTTCACGGCTGACCATGGCCATGCGTTCTTCCGGCGTGAACATCGGGTTCTTCGAGGGATTGGTGGTGACGCCGATGATCAGCTTGTCGACCAGCTTGGCTCCACGCCGGATGATATCGAGGTGGCCGAGCGTGATCGGATCGAACGTGCCCGGATAGACGCCGATGCGCTGCGCCATCAGTGATTCCTCTCGACAATGAAGCGCGCCAGTTCGCGCAGGAGATCGGCTTCAGGGCCATAGCTCGCCAGAAACTCGATCGCTTGTTCTACCAGAATGCGCGCCTGTTCGCGTGCCCTCTCTGCGCCCAGCAGCGAGAGGAACGTCTCCTTGCCCTGCGCTTCATCTTTGCGCAGGGCCTTGCCCGCCGCGGCTTCGTCGCCTTCGGCGTCGAGCAGATCGTCGGCAATCTGGAACGCAAGGCCGATGTCGCGAGCATAGCCGCGCAAGTGCGTACGGCCTTCAGGCGGAAGCTTGCCGAGAATTGCGCCCATCTCAACCGAGGCGGAAAGCAGCGCACCCGTCTTGAGCTGCTGCAGCCGCGTCACGGTAGGCAGGTCGAAGCTCGAGGTTTCGGCAACGATGTCCATCATCTGCCCGCCGCACATGCCGTTCATGCCGCTGGCCGTGGCAAGCGTGCGGATCAGTTCGATGCGGGTGAACGGATCGCCACTGGTTGCAGGATCGGACAGGACTTCGAACGCGAAATCGTGAAGCGCGTCGCCAGCAAGGACCGCCGCAGCATCGTCGAAAGCGAGATGCACGGTGGGCTTGCCGTGCCGCAAGGCGTCATTGTCCATGCACGGCAGATCGTCATGGATCAGCGAATAGACGTGGATTGCCTCGATTGCGGTGCCGACCCGGACCGCGGCTTCGCGAGAAACGCCGAACAGTGCAGCGGTGGCGCAGACCAGCAGCGGACGGACGCGCTTGCCGCCACCGATCGTGGCATAGCGCATGGCTTCGACAAGCCGGTCGCGGGGATCGCCGGGCACGGGCAGGAGCAGGTCGAAGCTCTTGTCGATGTCTTCGGCGATAGCCTTGAGCGCAGGCTTGAGCAGACCGGTTTCGGCCATGACGGAAGCTCCGATCAGCCCTGGGTTTCGTCAAACGGGCGCAGGCCCTGCGGCTTGCCATCACGATCGGCCACGATCGCTTCGATCCGCGCCTGCGCCGCATCGAGCCGCGCCTGGCAGTGCGCGCGCAGTGCATCGCCGCGGGCATAGAGATCGATCGATTCATCAAGCGGGGCATCGCCGCTTTCCAGCCGCCGCACGACTGTCTCGAGTTCCTTCAGAGCCTCTTCAAAGCTGAGGCCAGCGATGCTTGGTGCGATATCAGGTGCGGTTCCCATTGGGGCAGCATTGACGGGGCCATGGGGCGCGGTCAAGCTTCGATCCGCAACAAGCCGGGGACCTGCACTCCATGCAATACGTGATCGCCTATGTCGCTGCCGCCGTGGTGTTTGGCGCAATGGACGCCGTGTGGCTGGGCTGGGCCGGGTCAAAGCTCTATCGCCCCGCGCTGGGCGATCTGCTGGCGCCGCAATTCCGCGCGGGGCCGGCGATCGTGTTCTACCTGCTCTACCTTGGCGGAATGATGTGGTTCGCCGTCCGGCCAGGCCTGTCGCAGGGCCTGGGAGCGACGGCGCTGAACGCTGCGATCTTCGGCGCAATGTGCTACATGACCTACGATCTGACCAGCCAGGCCGTGCTGGCGCGCTGGCCGGTGCACGTGACCGTGATCGACGTGATCTGGGGGACGTTCGCGACGACAGTGGCCGCTACGGCAGCAACATGGATCGCGCTCAAATTCGCCTGACAGGACTAGCCTACACGCGCCCACATCGCTAAGGCGCGCGCCATGTCCGAAATCACGCCAGATGTCGTCGCCGCCCATGGGCTGTCCGAGGAAGAGTACCAGCGCGTCCTGAACGCGCTCGGACGCGAGCCGAACCTTGTCGAGCTCGGGATCTTCTCGGTGATGTGGTCGGAGCACTGCTCCTACAAGTCGAGCCGCATCCACCTCAAGAAGCTGCCGACGTCAGCGCCCTGGGTGATCTGCGGCCCCGGCGAGAACGCGGGCGTGATCGACATCGGTGACGGGCAGGCCGCAATCTTCAAGATGGAGAGCCACAACCACCCCTCCTACATCGAACCCTATCAGGGCGCGGCAACTGGGGTTGGCGGCATCCTGCGCGACGTCTTCACCATGGGCGCGCGCCCGGTGGCGAACATGAACGCGCTGCGCTTTGGCCGTCCTGATCACCCGAAGATGAAGCACCTTGTGCAGGGCGTCGTCGCAGGCATCGGCGGCTATGGCAACTGCGTTGGCGTGCCCACGGTCGGTGGCGAGACCAACTTCCACAAGGCCTATGACGGCAACATCCTCGTCAACGCGATGACCGTGGGCGTGGCCGACACCGACAAGATCTTCTATTCGGCGGCCACGGGCCTAGGCAATCCGATCGTCTATGTCGGCTCCAAGACCGGCCGTGACGGCATCCACGGTGCGACCATGGCGTCTGCCGACTTCGACGAGAAGTCCGACGAGAAGCGCCCGACCGTACAGGTGGGCGATCCCTTTACCGAGAAGCTGCTGATCGAAGCCTGCCTCGAACTCATGGCGACCGATGCGATCGTCGCCATTCAGGACATGGGCGCGGCGGGCCTGACGTCGTCCTCTGTCGAAATGGCGACCAACGGCAAGGCTGGCATCATTCTCGACATGGACAAGGTGCCCTGCCGCGAAGAGGGCATGACGCCTTACGAAATGATGCTCTCGGAAAGCCAGGAGCGCATGCTCATGGTACTCAAGCCCGGCAAGGAAGCCATGGCCGAGGCGATCTTCCGCAAGTGGGAGCTGGACTTTGCCGTGATCGGCGAAGTGACCGACACTGGCCACATGGTGCTGAAGTTCAAGGGCGAGACGGTCTGCGACATTCCGCTGGGTCCGCTCGCCGAAGACGCCCCGCTTTATGACCGCCCTGCGCTTTCGCTGGCAGACTACAAGGCGTGGGCTAACGTGGCGCCGCTCGGTTCTGTGCCGGAGAGCGCGGACCTTGGCGCCGATCTGGTCAAGCTGATCGGCTGCCCCGATCTCGCCAATCGCCGCTGGATCTTCGAGCAATACGATTCGCAGGTTGGTGCCGACACGTTGCAGAAGTCGGGCGGCGATGCTGCCGTGGTGCGCATCCACGGCTCGAAGAAGGCGCTGGCGATCAGCACCGACTGCACGCCGCGCTATTGCTATGCCGATCCCTATGAAGGCGGCAAGCAGGCCGTGGCCGAAACGTGGCGCAACATCTGCGCGGTTGGCGCGCGTCCGCTGGCAATCACCAACTGCCTCAACTTCGCCAATCCGCAGCGCCCCGAAATCATGGCGCAGATCGTCCAGGCGCTGAACGGCATGGGCGATGCTTGCCGCGCGCTGGATTACCCGATCGTCTCGGGCAACGTCTCGCTCTACAACGAATCGAAGGCCACCGGCGGTGGTTCGGCCATTCTGCCCACGCCTGCCATCGGTGGCGTCGGCCTGATGCTTGATCACGACGTGATGACCACCGTCGCGTTCAAGAACGAAGGCGACGTTATCTGGCTGGTGGGCAATGAAGGCTCGCATCTCGGCCAGTCGCTTTACCTGCGTGAAGTGCATGGCCGCGAAGATGGCGATGCGCCTGCGGTAGACCTTGCTGTCGAGCGCAAGAACGGCGAACAGGTGCGCGAATGGATCGCGGCCGGCAAGCTCACCGCTGTCCACGACATCTCGGACGGCGGCCTGCTCGTAGCGCTGACCGAAATGGCGCTGGCCGGTGACAAGGGCTGCTCGCTCGACGTGGCGCTGACCACGGCTTCGGCATTCGGCGAGGATCAGTCACGTTATGTCGTCACGACCAAGGCTGGCGAAGTTCTCCAAGGTGCAACCAGGCTTGGCACGGTCGGCGGAACGCAGGTAGCGGGCGTCGAACTGGCAAGGCTGCGCGAGGCCAACGAAGCCTTTTTCCGGGACTGGATGGAAGCGTGACGCACGGGTCCATCCGCGTCGGTATCGGCGGGTGGACCTACGAACCTTGGCGCGGGGGAGCTTTCTATCCGGTGGGCCTCCCGCACCGGCGAGAACTTGAATACGCCGCGTCAAGGCTGAGCTGCATCGAGATAAACGCGACCTACTACCGGCGGCAAAAGCCCGAGAGCTTTGCGCGCTGGGCAGCGGCCACTCCGGAAGGCTTCCGTTTTAGCCTGAAGGCGCTGCAATATACCATGCGGCGCAAGGTGCTGGCGGACAGCAAGGAGATCGTCGGCAAGTTCCTTGATCAAGGGTTCACTGCACTCGGCGACCGGCTGGGCCCGATCCTGTGGCAGTTCCGCGAAGGGAAGCGGTTTGAACGCGAGGACTTTGCGCGCTTTCTTGACCTGATCCCGGATCGCCAGGACGGCGTGGCGCTGCAACACGTGCTCGAGGTACGCGACGTATCGTTCTGCGATCCAGCTTTCCTTGACCTCTGCCGCGATCGCAATTTTGCCGTTGCATTCTCCGACAACGCCGAGTTTCCGCAGATCGACGAGCAGACGGCGAATTTCTCGTACGCGCGGCTGCAGCAGTCGAATGAAGCTTGCGAGACCGGCTACGAACCCGCGGCGATCGGCAAGTGGGCGAAGCGCGGCCGCGACTGGGCACAGAACGGCAGGGACGCCTACATCCTGTTCATCGCGGGCGCGAAGCAGCGCAACCCGGCCGCAGCGCGGGCATTGATCGCAGCCCTCTGACCGTCAGGCGGCGAGCTTCTTAGCCGCATTTTTTCCGAGCAGGTCATAGGGATCGATTCCCATGCCGCGCCAGATGCCGTGCGCTTCCTTGTAGTGCATGGCAGGAGTGATGTTAAGGCGGGCACGCACCTCTTCGATGGGCAGCGGCAGCAGTTCCTTGATTGATTGTTCGCACAGCCGCGGGCATGCCTTGCCAAGTCGCTGGCCTTCGCGGACTGCGCGCAGGACCGGCGCGCTGCGCTTGGTCTGGCGATTGATGTTCACGCCGGCCATGTAGCCGATGAACAGATGTGCCGGGCTCGGCTGCTGGCTGTAGGTGAACGCAAGGACGCAGGCTTCGCCAAGTGCATCGCGCCCGTAACCGGTCAGCACGTGAAGCATGTCGTGCACGTCGCGCATGCGGTTGAGGTACCACAGGAACTGGTCCTCGAAGCGTTCTCGCTTGGCGGCGAAGCGATCGAACTCGTCGACCAATCCCTGCGCGGTCAGACCCTCGCTCTCCATGAAGTCGCAATAAGCGTGGGCCAGAGAACCCTCAGGCGTCTGCCGGAGCGCGGCGTGATCATCGAGAATCGCTGGGAGATAGGGCTCGGTCAAACGAAGGGCCTGACCGCGCTCGCTACGCAGAAAAGCCTCGGCCCGCCCCCGCAGGTTCCGCCACGGCAGCGCCTCGAAAATGTGGAACACCTCCTCGGTATTTTCCTTGTCTTTCAGGAGGTTCTGGAAATGGTGCCATGCCTTGAGCGGCTGCATCCGCATCTCCGGACGACGCTCATCGTAGATTGGCAGGTCAGCACTCAACGCGCCGGTCATGGCGTTCACGTCGATTCTCCCGGTTTTCTTGCCGCCGGAATACTAACAGCACTGTAAATAGATCGTCAATCGCCGTGCCCGGAGCACTGCTTGCCAGCGCCGACGGTGCAGTGCAGACTAGCAAAAACGTAGGGGGAGAACGGAACATGGCACGGAAGTGGCCAATGGCGCTGGGGCTGGCGCTTTCGTTGCTGGCCTTGGCTGCGGGTCTGGCCGCCGGCACGACGCAACATGAGAGTTGGCACCTCGCCGCACGTTGGACTGCACGAGTGGGCTTTCCGATTTTCCTCCTGACCTACCTCGCCTCCTCGCTCTTTCGCCTTTCCCCCGCCCCGTGGAGCCGTGCGCTGGTTCGTGATCGCAGGTGGTGGGGCCTTGGCTTTGCGGCAAGCCACACCGTCCACCTCGTGGCGCTGGTCGTCGCAGTCAGCCTCGATCCGGAACCGCGCACGTTGGCATCGCTTGTCCCGGGAAGCTTGGCCTACCTCTTCATTCTCGCCATGGCGTTGACCTCAAGCAGCGCTGCGATGCGCGCACTCGGCCGGAACTGGAAACGCCTGCACACAACGGGCATCCACGTGATCTGGCTGATCTTCACGCTGGCTTACGCCAAGCGCATTCCAATGCCGGAGACGCGCGCCATCGGCCTGACGATGACGACGCTCGCCCTGATGGCGCTGCTGGTTCGCGTGCTGGCGTACAGACGACGCAGCACGCCCGCCTTTGCCTGATCAGTCGAAGACCCAGTCCTGACGGGCAATGCCGAAGAGCGACAGGATCGAGGTCAGATCACCGCGGTCGACCCAGCCGTCGGCGGCAGAGCGGGCCTTGGGCTTGGCGCGATAGGCGATGCCGTAGCTTGCAGCTTCGATCATCGGAATGTCATTGGCGCCATCGCCGGTCGCAAGGCTGAACACTTCGCTGCCAAGGCGCTCTGACTCTTCGAGCAGGACCTTCTTCTTCACCGAACTATCCACGATTCCACCAACGAGCCCGCCAGTCAGCATGCCTCCGTGCAGGCCGAGGCGGTTGCCGACCACGCGATCGAACCCGAGCAGTTCCGCCACCGGATCGGCGAAGGAATGAAAGCCGCCCGTGACCAGTACGGTATGGCAGCCACGAGCCTTGAGCGTCGAAACGAGCGTCCGAGCACCCGGCATCGGGCGAATGCGCTCCTCGAGGCACTGCGCGATTGCGGTCTCAGGCAGGTCCTTGAGCAAGCCGACGCGTTCGCGCAGGGCGGATTCGAAATCGAGCTCTCCCTGCATCGCGCGTTCCGTGATTGCCGCGATGCGGTCCTTGAGTCCGGCGAAATCCGCCAGTTCGTCGATGCATTCCTGCTCGATCATGGTCGAATCCATGTCGGAAACGAACAGGCTTGGCACTTCGATCAGGCCGTTGGAGAGCAGCAGGTCGCTATCGGGGAAGCACCGGTCCAGGATCTTGCGGATGCCTGCGGGATTGCCTTCGACGACTTCGAGTTCGAGCACGTCGTCACAGAAGTCGAGCATCCCGGCACCCGCCACTTCCCAATCGCGCGCCTCGATCATTTCCATCGCAAGCGAGAGATTGTCACCAAGCGTCTCAGGGTCTGCTATCAGGCGCGCGATGATCAACGGGGAATCCTTTTCTGAAAGCACGGGGCACGACGCGGCTGACGGGCCACGCGTGGCGCTAATCGCAGGGCCGACGGCAAGCGGCAAGAGCGATCTCGCTGTGAAGCTCGCCCTCAGGCTGCGAGAGCAAGGCCGGGAGGCGGTGGTTATCAATGCCGACAGCGCGCAGGTCTATGCAGATCTGCGCGTGTTGAGTGCAAGGCCGTCGGAGGAGGACATGCAGGGCGTGCCGCATGTCCTGTTCGGCGCGTGGGATGGTGCGCAGCCCTGCTCGGCGGCAGACTGGGCAACAGCCGCCAAGGTTGAGATCGCTTCAGCCCACGAACGCGGTGCGATGCCGATCCTCGTCGGCGGGACGGGCATGTACTTAAACACCCTGCTCCACGGCATTGCACCGGTACCGGACATAGACCCTGCTGTTCGTGCGCAGGTGCGAGCTCTGCCGGTTGAGGTCGCATATGCCGCATTGCGCGAGGAAGACCCGGCGCGCGCTGCACTGCTTGGTCCTGCCGATGTGCAACGCGTGACCCGCGCGCTTGAGGTGGTGCGTTCGACCGGGTATTCCCTCGCACATTGGCAGCAGCAGCGTGTCGGCGGGATCGGCAACGGGGTGGACCTAGCGCCGATCATTCTCCTGCCCGAGCGGCAGTGGCTTTATCGCCGCTGCGATCTGCGCTTTGAACTGATGTGGCAGGGCGGTGCACTCAACGAGGTCGAAGCGCTGCTGGCCCGGGGCCTGCCCGAATCGTGTCCGGTCATGCGAGCAATCGGCGTGCCGGAGATCGCCGCATTCCTGCGCGGTAAAATGTCTCAAGATCAGGCAGTTTCCGCAGGGCAGCAGGCGACGAGGAACTACGCCAAGCGGCAGTATACTTGGCTGAAGAACCAGAATCCCGGCAGTTGGCCACGCTTGACGTACGAAAATTCCATTGACTTCGACTATGCAGCAAGTTTATTGCGCGGTTAGCCGCTTGACACCACCTTTTATGTCAAGTAGCAGGCCGTCAATTGCCTGATCCATCTTGCATGCCGATCAAGCACCCGAGAGGGAGAGACGGCCCGGCGCAGCCAAGCTGCAGCCGGGCCGAAATTTTTGATGGTTTTTTGTTTTTTCAGCGAAGCATCGGGTCTATCGGCCCGGTCACGCGAAGAAGGATGAAGTAACGTGACAAGCGAGCGCAGCGGCGCCGAGATCCTGGTCGAAAGCCTTGTCGCCAAGGGCGTCGAATTCGTGTTCGGCTATCCCGGCGGCGCGGTACTGCCGATCTACGATGCGCTGTTCGGCGATGAACGCATCCGCCACATCCTCGTCCGCCATGAAGCCGGCGCGGCCCACGCCGCCGAAGGCTATGCGCGCGCTACCGGCAAGCCCGGTGTCGTGCTCGTCACCTCCGGTCCTGGCGCGACCAATGCCGTCACCGGCATTGCCGACGCCTTCATGGATTCGATCCCGATGGTCGTGATCACCGGGCAGGTCCCCACCGGCCTGATCGGGTCCGACGCATTCCAGGAAGCCGATACGGTCGGCATCACGCGCCACTGCACCAAGCACAACTATCTGGTGAAGGACCCGTCGCAGCTTGCCGCCACCATCGACGAGGCCTTCCGCATCGCCACCGAAGGTCGTCCCGGCCCGGTCGTGATCGACATTCCCAAGGATGTGCAGATCGCGACGGCGACGTGGAGCAGCGCGGCGCCGCAGCAGCGCAACCGCTATTCGCCCCAGACCGAAGGCGGCGCCAGCGAGATCGCCGAGGCGATCGAAATGATCGCCCAGGCCAAGGCACCGGTGTTCTACACCGGTGGCGGCGTGATCAATTCCGGTCCCGAAGCCGCGCGCCTGCTGCGCGAGCTGCAAGCGCTGACCGGCGCGCCCGTCACGTCGACCCTGATGGGTCTGGGCGCATTTCCGGCGGATCATCCGGCATGGCTCGGCATGCTCGGCATGCACGGCACCTACGAAGCCAACCTGACGATGAACCAGGCCGACCTTATCGTCTGCGTCGGCGCCCGCTTCGATGACCGCGTCACGGGCCGCCTCGATGCCTTCGCGCCCAATTCGAAGAAGATCCACATCGATATTGACCGCGCGTCGATCAACAAAACCGTCGCCGTGGACCTGCCGGTGATCGGCGATTGCGGCAAGGTTCTCGGGCAGCTGATCGAAGCGTGGCTGAAGCGTGGCTACAAGGCGCAGGACCTAACGGGATGGTATGCCCGCATCGATGGCTGGCGTGGCAGGAAGAGCCTTGCCTACCCGCGCAAGTCCAAGGCGATCATGCCGCAGTACGCGGTCGAACGTCTGTACGAGCTGACCAAGCATCTCGAGCCGATCATCTCGACCGAAGTCGGCCAGCACCAGATGTGGGCGGCGCAATATTTCCACTTCATGAAGCCCAACAAGTGGCTGACCTCGGGCGGTCTCGGCACGATGGGCTATGGCCTTCCCGCGGCCATCGGCGCGCAGGCTGGCTTCCCCGAGACGCTGGTCATCGATATCGCCGGCGACGCCTCGATCCAGATGAACATTCAGGAGCTGGGCACGGCCACGCAGTATCGTCTTCCGGTCAAGGTCTTCGTGCTCAACAATGAATGGATGGGCATGGTCCGCCAGTGGCAGGAGCTGACCTACGAGAGCCGTTACTCCAACTCCTATTCGGACAGCCTGCCCGACTTCGTTCGCCTTGCCGAAGCCTATGGCTGGAAGGGCATCCGCATCACCGACGAAAGCGAGCTGGACGCGGGCATCCAGGCGATGATCGACCATGACGGTCCGGTCTTTGTCGATTGCCTCGTCGCCAAGGAGGCCAATTGCTTCCCGATGATCCCGTCGGGGGCTGCACATACCGACATGATCCTCTACGGGGACGAAGTCGCCGGCACGATGGACGACGAAGCCAAGGCGCTGGTCTGAGGGACACCGAAACAATGATGCACATCGCTCAGGAGGCGCAGGAGCGCCACGTCCTCACCATCACGGTCGACAACGAAGCGGGCATTCTCGCCAAGATCGCCGGCCTGTTCACCGCGCGCGGCTACAATATCGACAGCCTGACCGTGGCCGACATCACCGATGGCCACGACGTCAGCCGCATCACCATCGTGACGCACGGCCCCCCGCCGGTCATCGACCAGATCCGCGCGCAGCTTGAACGACTGGTACCGGTGCACAAGGTCACCGACCTCACCGAAGTGGGCCCCTTCGTCGAGCGTGAACTGGCGCTGGTCAAGGTGTCCGGCAAGGGCGAGAACCGCGTCGAGGCGCTGCGCCTGGCTGACGTATTCCGCGCCAAGGTGGTCGATACCACGACCTCGAGCTTCATTTTCGAACTCACCGGGGCGCCCGACAAGATCGACAGCTTCGTCAGCCTGATGAAGGAACTCGGCCTCGTCGAAGTTGGACGCACCGGCATCGTCGGCATGATCCGCGGCGCCACCGCCGCCTGAATTTCACCGCTTATCCTTTCACGAATTCATCAAAGATTGGGAACGACATGAAGGTCTATTACGACGCAGACTGCGATCTGAACCTCATCACCGACAAGAAGATCGCGATCCTCGGCTATGGCTCGCAGGGCCATGCCCACGCGCAGAACCTGCGCGATTCGGGCGTCAAGGACGTGGCGATCGCGCTGCGCCCGGGTTCGGCCAGCGCCAAGAAGGCCGAAGCTGCCGGCTTCAAGGTTCTGGCAAATGCCGATGCTGCTGCATGGGCCGACATTCTGATGATCCTGGCACCGGACGAGCATCAGGCCGCGATCTATGCCGATGACCTTCATGCCAACATGAAGCCTGGTGCGGCACTGGCATTTGCGCACGGCCTCAACATCCACTTCGGCCTGATCGAAGCGCGCGCCGACATCGATGTGATCATGATTGCGCCGAAGGGCCCTGGCCACACCGTGCGCAGCGAATACCAGCGTGGCGGCGGCGTGCCCTGCCTGATCGCGGTGCATCAGAACGTGACCGGCAACGCCCATGACGTTGCACTCGCCTATGCCTCGGGCGTCGGCGGTGGCCGCAGCGGCATCATCGAAACCAACTTCCGCGAAGAATGCGAGACCGACCTCTTCGGCGAGCAGGCCGTCCTGTGCGGTGGCACCACCGCGCTGATCCAGGCCGGTTTCGAAACACTGGTCGAAGCCGGCTATGCACCGGAAATGGCCTACTTCGAATGCCTCCACGAACTGAAGCTGATCGTCGACCTGCTTTATGAAGGCGGCATCGCGAACATGCGCTACTCGATCTCGAACACCGCCGAATACGGCGACATCAAGACCGGTCCGCGCATCATCACTGAAGAGACCAAGAAGGAAATGAAGCGGGTTCTCGCCGACATTCAGTCGGGCCGCTTCGTGAAGGACTTCGTGCTCGACAACCGCGCCGGCCAGCCCGAGCTGAAGGCCGCCCGCGGTCTCGCCAAGCGCCACCAGATCGAGGAAACCGGTGCAAAGCTGCGTGCGATGATGCCGTGGATCGGAGCGAACAAGCTGGTCGATCAGTCGAAGAACTGATCTTCCCAATCAATTCGGAACTTTTGGAAAGGGCGGCTTCGGTCGCCCTTTCTTTTAGCGAACGACAGGCATCGACGAATGCAGTGGACGACAGAAATGTGATCTATATCACTCCGATCTGGAGAAAATGATCACACGATTCCGCCTTGTACCCCGGCTGACGCTTTGTGCCGCCGCGTTTTGCCTTGATGCCGGGCCAGTTCTTGCCGCGGCCAAGGATATGGCGCAGCGGCCGATACCCCCCGTTGTCAGGACCGAAGCCGGATTGGTCGACACCTGCGGGCAGCGTTCTGCGCAAAAGCTGGTTGGCGCGATGTTTTCGCCCCAGTCACAGGCAGCCCTGATCAAGACCATCGGACACGACCGCATCCGCGTGATCCGGCCGGGAGCAATTATCACGCAGGATCGCCGCGAAAATCGCCTCAACCTGATCGTTGATGATGCCGGACGCCTGATGGCGGCGCGCTGCGGATAGCCGCGCAGGCTTACGCTACGACGCCGGGACTTTTACTTGCGTCGATCGTAGCACTTTGGCAACCAAGGCGCTCCTTATCCTCCCCAAGGAGATCCCGATGCCGAAGCTCTCTCGTATGCCACGCCCCCTTTTGCTCGCCCTTCCCCTCGCTCTCGCCGCTGCGGCCGCGCCGATGGTAGCGCAGATGCCGGAGGCCCCTGGCAAGGCCGACAAGGCGCGTGTCGTGGCGGGCTCCTACACTGCCGATACCGGCCACTCACTGGTGGGGTGGCGCGTGAACCATTTCGGCTTCAACGATTACTTCGGCCTGTTCGGCGATGTCTCGGGCACGCTTGACATCGACCCGGCCAATCCCGCCGCTGCCAAGGTTTCGGTCAAGATTCCGGTCAGCAAGGTCATGACGGCCAGCAGCGGACTCACTGCCCACCTGCTCAAGCCGGCAGCTGACGGCAAGCCCGCCGACTTTTTCGGTGCGGCTCCGGCCGACGCGACGTTCGTTTCGACCAGCGTGGCGCCAGGCGCCGATGGCATGAGCGCGAAGATCACTGGCGACCTTACCCTGAATGGCGTGACCAAGCCGGTGACCATTGACGCGACCTTTGCCGGTGCCGGCACCAACCCCTTCAACAAGGCTGCCACGCTCGGCTTCCACGGGAAGGCCACGCTCAAGCGTTCGGACTTCAACGTGAAGTACGGCGTTCCCTTCGTATCCGACGAAGTGAAGCTCGACATCACTGTCGCCTTTGAAAAGAAGTAAGCGTTCAAGGCATCAGCGAAAACGCGGCCCGAAGCTCTTTCACGAAAGCTTCGGGCTGCTCCCACGCGGCGAAGTGCCCACCCTTCTCCTGTTCGCCCCAATAAACCAGCTTAGAGCATGTCCTCTCGAACCACTTGCGCGGGGCCGGGATGATCTCCTTGGGGAACGCGCTGACGGCAACAGGGATGTCGATCTGCACAGGGCTGAAACTGCCGAAACTCTCCCAATATAGACGGGCCGACGATGCGCCCGCAGCAGTCAACCAGTACAACATGAGATTATCGAGAATGTCGTCGCGGCTCAGGGCATCCTCGGCACGCCCGGCATTGTCGGTCCAGGCCCACATCTTCTCGTAAATCCAGCCCGCGAGGCCCACAGGCGAATCCACCAATCCGTAGCCGACCGTCTGAGGGCGGGTGGATTGCTGCTTGGAGTAGCCTGAATCCCACTCCTGATAATGTTGCAAACGCTCGAGCGCCTTCATCTCGTCGGGGCCGGGCGCGGCCATATCCTCGGGCAGCGGTCTTGCGATCGGCATGTTGAGATGGATGCCGGCGCATCCTTCGACCTTCAGCGCGCCGAGCGCGGTCGTCACTGCCGAGCCCCAATCGCCACCTTGCGCCAGCCACCTGTCATAGCCGAGCCGCCGCATCAATTCGCCCCAGCTTTGCGCGATCTTCTGAACGCTCCAGCCCTTGACCGTGGGTTTGCCAGAGAGCCCGTAGCCTGGCAGGCACGGGATCACGAGATGAAAGGCATCCCGCGCCGCGCCGCCATGCTCCTCCGGCTGGGTCAACGGGGCGATGCAGCGGCGAAACTCGAGGATCGAGCCAGGCCAGCCGTGGGTCAGGAGCAAAGGCCGCGCGCCTGCGTGGGGCGAGCGTACGTGCAGGAACCGGATGATTACGCCATCGATCTCGGTTTCGAACATGCCCCAGTCGTTGAGCTTCTGCTGGCAAGCGTACCAATCATATTCATGACGCCAGTAGGCGACAAAATCCTGCAGTGCGGCGAGCGGCACGCCTTGCGACCAATCGTCAACCGTTTCCCTCTCCGGCCACCGCGTCATGTCGATGCGCCGGTTCAGGTCTTCGATCGCGGCTTGCGGTATCTCGACGGTGAATGGCGCAATATTCATGGCTCTTCTCTCCCGGTCTGCTTGCATTCATTCTGGACAAGTGGCCTGCGATTCACCATAGGCTTGTGGCATGACCGCTCGACTGGACCTTACCCTGCGACTTATCCGCCCTTGGGCGTGAGCTGACGCGCGGGGACTCCCGGCGCGCACGGCGCCCAGGGGATCAGAAGCTCAACCGCCAAAATCCAGAAAATTCGAGTGCACTCTCATGACCATGCTCAAGAACCCTTCGGCCAAGTACCGTCCGTTCCCGCAGATCGACCTGCCCAACCGCCAATGGCCCGGCCGTACGATCACCAAGGCGCCGCGTTGGCTTTCAACCGACATGCGCGACGGCAACCAGTCGCTGATCGATCCCATGGACGCGGAAAAGAAGAGCCGGTTCTTCGACCTTCTGCTCAAGGTTGGGCTGAAGGAAATCGAAGTCGGCTTCCCGTCGGCCGGGGCCACCGAGTATGATTTCATCCGGGGCCTGGTCGATTCCGGCCGCATCCCCGATGACGTCTTCGTGCAGGTCCTCACCCAGTCGCGCGAAGACCTGATCAAGACCTCGTTCGAAAGCCTGGCCGGAGCCAAGCAGGCGATCGTCCACGTCTACAACGCGGTTTCGCCGCTGTGGCGGAACGTGGTGTTCGGCATGGACCAAAAGGACGTGCGCGAGATCGCCATTGCCGGGGCCAAGCACTTGCGTGATCAGGCTGCTCGTTTCCCGCAGACCGACTGGCACTTCGAGTACAGCCCGGAGACTTTCTCCACCGCCGAACTCGATTTCAGCATCGAGTGCTGCGAGGCCGTGATGGAGATTCTCCAGCCGACGACGGACAAGCCGATCATCCTGAACCTGCCGGCGACGGTCGAGGCGGCGACGCCCAACATCTACGCCGACCAGATCGAGTACTTCTGTCGCAACCTGCCGAACCGCGATCGTGCAGTGATCAGCCTGCACACCCACAACGATCGGGGCACTGGTGTCGCTGCGGCCGAGCTCGGCCTCATGGCTGGGGCCGATCGCGTCGAGGGGTGTCTTTTCGGCAATGGCGAGCGCACCGGCAACTGCTGCCTCGTCACCGTCGGCCTCAACATGTACACGCAGGGGATCGACCCTGAACTGGACTTCTCGGACATCGACGAGGTGATCCAGACGGTCGAATACTGCAACCAGCTGCCTGTCCATCCCCGCCATCCCTATGGCGGCGAATTGGTCTTCACCGCGTTTTCCGGCAGCCACCAGGACGCGATCAAGAAGGGCTTCGCAGCGCAGGAGCAGCGCAACGACGAGCTTTGGGCAATCCCCTACCTGCCAATCGATCCGGCGGATCTCGGCCGCAGCTATGAAGCGGTGATCCGCGTGAATTCGCAGTCCGGCAAGGGCGGCTTTGCCTGGGTGCTCGAACAGGACCAAGGCCTCAAGCTGCCCAAGAAAATGCAGGCGCACTTCTCGCGCCATGTCCAGGAGCTGGCCGACGAACTGGGCCGCGAACTGCAGGCGGCAGACATCTGGGGCGTGTTCCGCAAGGCCTATCGACTCGATGCGCCGCAGCACTTCCAGCTGGTCGACTATGAGGAGGCGCGGGGCCCTGATGGCACACGCATCTTCGCCGGCAAGATCGAAGTCGATGGCAAGGTCCAGTCGGTATCCGGACGCGGCAACGGCCTGATCTCCTCGGTCGTCGCCACGCTCAAGGACGGCTTCGGAGTCGAGATCGACATCACCGACTATTCCGAGCATGCGATGGGTGCCGGCAGCAATGCCCGCGCCGCAGCCTACGTCGAATGCAAGACCGCCGATGGCCGCACGATCTGGGGCGTCGGTATCGATGAGGACGTGGCGACCGCTTCGGTTCGCGCGGTTCTCAGCGCAGCAAACGCTGCTGCATGAGCGCTAAATGGGCGGCCTCCGCGGCCGCCCGTTCAACCGATCGCTTAAATACCCGCTTGCCCGCGCAGATCCTTGCGCCATAGTCTGCCCGTGCCCGCAAGAGGCGCGCAACGGGACAGGACTTTATGGCCGACGAAGCGATTCTCGAACCCGACCTGCCGATCATTGATCCGCATCACCATCTGTGGGACTTGCGCCCGCTGATCGCGGCTTTCCCGCAGCCCCGCCATCCTTTCATCGAGACGCTGACGCACTCGGCCTATTACACGTTCGACCAGCTGCTGGCCGATGCGCGTGGTGGCCATAACGTGGTAGCCACGGTCTACATGGAATGCGGCGCCTTCTACCGCGCCAATGCGGAACCCGCGATGAAGCCGGTGGGCGAAGTCGAGTTTGTGAACGGCATCGCCGCACAAGGTGCGAGCGGCCTTTACGGAAACTTCCGCCCTTGTGCCGCGATCATCGGCCATGCCGACTTGCAATTGGGCGATGCAGCACGTCCTGTCCTCGAAGCGCTCGCGCAGGCAGGTAACGGGCGATTTCGCGGCATTCGCCACCAGGGCGCCTGGGATGCCAATCCTGACGTACTCGGGCCGCCGTTCCATGCGCCGCCTGAGCTTTATCTATCGGATAAGTTCCGCGAAGGCTTCCGCCACCTCGGCGAGCTTGGCCTCACTTTCGATGCCTGGCTGCTGGAGCCGCAACTGGGTGATGTGCTCAGCCTTGCCCGCGCGTTTCCGGACCAGCCGATCTGCCTCGATCACTGCGGCACCCCGCTCGGCACCGCAAGCTATCACGGCAGGCTGCACGAGCGCTTCGATGGCTGGCGGAGCATGATCCGGCAGATTGCCGAATGCCCTAATGTCACGATCAAGCTTGGCGGTCTTGCCATGTCGTTCTGCGGACTTCCCGAGCAAGGCCCGATGGCGGGGCTGTCCTCGGAGACACTGGCAGCCATGTGGCGCCCCTATATCGAAACCTGCATCGAAGCCTTCGGGCCGGAGCGCGCGATGTTCGAAAGTAATTACCCCGTAGACAAGTGGGGCGCCAGCTACACCGTGCTGTGGAATGCCTTCAAGCGACTGGCCCATGACGCGTCCGAGAGTGACAAACGCGCGCTTTTTGCTGGCACTGCCGCCCGCTTCTACGGCATTGAGGACATGCTCCCCTAGACAGGCGACGTGTCATCACCTAGCACTTTAACTGCTCGATTAAGAACCTTGTGAAGGACACGCGCTGAATGCCCCTGCCCCCGCTGTTCGCAAACCTGCGTCTGCCGGTTATCGCGTCGCCCCTGTTCATCATCTCCTGCCCGGAACTGGTCATCGCCCAGTGCAAGGCAGGCATTGTCGGATCGTTCCCGTCGCTCAACGCGCGCCCGATCAGCCAGCTCGACGAATGGCTGCATCAGATTACCGAGGAACTTGCCGCCCACAACCGCGCCAACCCTGACCGCCCGGCTGCCCCGTTTGCCGTGAACCAGATTGTCCACAAGACCAACAACCGCCTCGACGAAGACATGGCGCTCTGTGCAAAGTGGCAGGTGCCGATGCTCATCACCTCGCTGGGCGCGCGCGAGGATGTCTACAACGCAGCCCATGGCTGGGGCGGCATTGTCCTGCACGACGTCATCAATGATCGCTTCGCCCGCAAGGCAATCGAGAAAGGTGCCGATGGCCTCATCCCGGTTGCCGCAGGCGCTGGTGGCCATGCGGGGGCGCAATCGCCTTTTGCACTGATGCAGGAAATCCGCGAATGGTTCGATGGACTCGTCGCACTTTCGGGCGCGATTGCCCATGGGCGTTCGGTGCTTGCCGCACAGGCGCTTGGTGCTGACTTTGCCTATATCGGCTCTGCCTGGATCGCGACCGTGGAAGCCAATGCCAATGCGGCCTACAAGCAGGCCATCGTGGACAGCCGGGCCGACGATATTGTCTACTCGAACCTCTTCACCGGCGTTCACGGCAACTATCTGCGCTCCTCGATCGTCAACGCAGGGCTCGATCCCGATAACCTACCCGAGAGTGACCCGAGCAAGATGAATTTCGGATCGGGCGGCAATACCGACGCCAAGGCCTGGAAGGATATCTGGGGTTCCGGCCAGGGCATCGGTGCCGTCACCGCTGTCGAACCGGTCGCAAGCCGCGTGGACCGGCTCGAGCAGGAATATCGCGAGGCAGCAGCAAGACTGACGGAGAACTCTGCCGCGTTCCTGCGTTGATTCAGGTCTAGTTCGCTCGCGCCACGACTGCCGTATCTGTCCAGAACAGCTGGGCCATGTCGTCGAGATGGCTGAAATCGAGCGACGGGTCGCGCGTGTTCAATGGCATGCGCGACCAATTGCGTGGATCAAGAAAGCGCCTGCGCAACGCGCGCTGCAGCAAGTCAAAGCGCATCAGGGCGGTGAAATCGGCCGTTGCCGAACCCTTGCGTCGTGCAAGAGACCAATCCGCTTCGATCTGACCGATTCGCTCGATTACCAGCTCGTTATAGGCACGGTGCGGGCCGCGATGAAGTGGCAACCCTGCGCGCAGCGCCGCGTGTTCGGACCCGGGCAACAATTGGCCGTTGCGGCGGAAGTCGTGAATCCCGATTCGTTCGTGGCCAAGCGTATCGATCATTCTCCGGAAGGCCGGAAGACTCAGAACCTGACGGGGAACGAGGTGATGGCGCTGCTGGTCCGGGCAATATCCTGCCTGGCCAGGGATATTCACGCTGCCGAACGGCAGAGAGGCCCTTTCAGGTTGAAATTGGTTCCGTTTCAGTCGCACCGGGCAAGGATAGGACTGCCGGACTCCGCCTCAAGACTGACTGCCCCCGTTCCGGCAAGAATTGCCCGTGTCGGCTGCAGAACGGGGCCATGGGCGACCAGCCAATCAACCAGCCGAACAGCGGTGCGAGCCAGCAGCGACGGATCTGCAGAATTGCCTGCTTTCAGGATAAATTCCTGCCCCATCAACAGATTAAGCCCGCGAGACGCCATCGAGCCATCGTCCAGGCGATACATTGCGACAAAGGCTGGAGCCGGGAAAGGTCCGCCCTCCAGCCATGGCAACACGGCTTGCCTGAATAATCCCGGTTTTAGAACCAGATGGGCGGGAATCCACGAAATCCCTTCCGCCTGGCTCAATTGCGCAAGCTCAGTCAGAAGCATCGCCGCGACTCGGATGACCGGCAAGAGGCCGCCGGCACCTGCGAGGTGTGGCCCAGGTGCAAGCGTCAGCCATCGCATCTCGCCAAGATCCGGTTGGGCAAGACCAAGGGCAGTAGCGATGGGTGGTGCCGCTGCAGGTGGCCCGTCCTTCAAACCGTGCAGATCGAAGGTCAGTCCGCTGGCGAGCAGTTCCACCCAGCCTTCCGAGGCATCGGGCACGTGGGATGCCGAATATCCGAAGCCACGCTCCGGGCCAGCCAGAATATCGGCGAGGGCTGGCAGCATTTCGGCCCTGTAAAGAAGGGCTGCAATGGGTGCGCAAACTGCAGACCGGTCACTCGCGTCCACTTGCCCACCTTTCAGCCACGGCCCAAATTTGCACAGTCCTCCGGATGCGTCGAGTCACGCTGCATCCGGGAAAGCTTGGTTTTGGTCCATAAGCTCGAAAGCTTTAGAAAACTCCCAATGCGAGACCCGCCGCCAAAGCCCGTCCAAGATTTCGGCAATCGTGCAATAGTGCCTCAGGCACGCGCTTAGGGCCAAGGATCTCTTCGGGCGTCTGTGCGCCTGTTTTAACGATCAGAGGTTCTGCCGCCCGCCTGAGCCGCCACCCGGTCACAATACGATCAAGCTGACGTTCCGCGCCGCTTCCGTCCGTGCCGGCTGCAATCATGGCCGCATAGGCCCGGCCCTCAATCCTGCCGAGCAAAGGGTAATAGCACCGATCGAAGAATGCCTTCATCTCCCCGGTCATCGAACCCAGGTTCTCGGGGCAACAGAACAGATAGCCCGCCGCACCGAACAGGTCCTCGGGTACGGCGGAAGCGGCCTCGATCAATCGATAGGCACCTTCGGTTTCAGCCCCGCTGGCGGCGGCCTCGGCCATCGCCCGCGCAGTGCCAGTGCGGCTGTGCCAGATGATCGCGAGGCCACCTGTCATCGCTTAGCAGCCATCCCCGCCAGTGCCGGGCACACCGATGGCGCCGCCGATCGCGCCCCCCAGCAAGCCGCCCAGCCCTTTCTTCTTGGGCTTGCATTGCGGCTTGGGCGCATCCTGCTGGCTCGCGGCGGCCCCTCCAAAGCCTTCTACCCCGACAAGGAAGCCTGTGCTGGACCGATGGCGGATACGCGCCGTCCATTCCGGCACCCATTTGGCCTTCGGATCTGCCGGACGAGGAGGATAGGCGAAGGATTCTTCCGGCCCATAGGCATGGAGCGTTCCGAACATGTAGTCAGGCGCCGCCGCCTTGACTTCTGCAGGGACACTGCACGTTGTGGTCTGCGGAGACATGACCGTCTTTTCGGCCACCAGTTTCGCAACCGTCGACGGTGCCAGCCAATCCGACAATCCTCCGCCGAATTGACGCGTGGCGCTCGACGACCACCATACGATGTCCACCATGTCCTGACCCTTGGGCGCCTGCTTCCCGCCGATGATCATCGCATAGTAGCCTGTGGCGTCGGGAACTGCACCCCAACGCAGCAAGGTGGCGCCAGTGCCCATTGCGCTATTCGAGGCGTTGAGTGGGGCCATGAAGTCCTTGGCCAGGTTGAACGCCAGTTCCGGCGAGTAGTTCGAAACGACACGGTGAGCGCCGATGAGGGATGAATCCGGCTTGGCGGACTTGCCGTCATCGCTCGGCCATGTGCCGTAGGTCCTCGCCGACGAAGGCGAGACCCAGCGGTCGATCGGGACGGCCGTGGTCCATAGGCCCGGGGGGATCTGCCCCGCGGCAAGCTTGCTGAAATCGATGACTACCGGCTGACCCTTCGGCGCGTGTTCGCCGCAGCCCCAGAAGATCAGCATTCGGCCCTTGGGTCGCTGGAACTCCGTCGTTCCCGGTTCGGCGGGCTTGCTGACAGGTGTCTTGAGCAGCACCGATTTCCCGAGCTTGGCGCCGGCCGGCATGAAGTGTTCGGCTTTCGGCTTGCCGTCCGCTGCCGCACGGGACGTTCCGAGATCGAGCCACAGCATGTGCTGGGCCTTTGGCGTCCCTCCCATGGCCATCGCCAGGGCCGCGCCAGCACCGCCACTGCCAGCGCCCATGCCGCCAAACCCCGACATCGTCTCGGCACGCATCTCGTATCTGGCAACGGGAGCGGTCGCCTGTTGCGCCACGACTCCAGCAGCAACACCGCCAAGCGTCAGTCCGCTTGCAATCACGTAACCGGTCATCACACGCATTCCTGCATCCTCCTCAAGGACTTGCGGCAGACAACCGCCGCGACGGATTCGATGCGACCTTATGCGTCGGGGGCTCTTGCTGGCCGGTGCGCCACCGCACACTCCCTTCCCCTTTCCGCAGGGAGCCCCATGGTATAGCGCAAGATCATGATTCCGGTCACTGCGATAACACGATCTCTTTCGGGCCAGGCCTGGCGCTGGCGCGGAGGCAACATGGACTTTGGGCAAAGCGGCAGTGCCCGAGACGGCGAGGAGGCCATTGTTACCCAATTGCTGCTTTCGCGTGGCGTCTCGCCCGATGATCTCGAACGCCATCGCCGCCCGACTTTGCGCGATTTCCTGCCCGATCCTTCGCTGTTCCGGGACATGGACGAAGCAGCCCGCCGCATCGCCGATGCCATCCAGCGCAACGAGCAGATCACGATTTACGGGGACTACGACGTCGACGGCGCGACCAGCGCAGCGCTGCTGATCCTGCTGCTGCGAGGTCTCGGCGTGAGCGCAGGCCACTATATCCCCGACCGCCTGCTCGAAGGCTACGGCCCTTCAGGCGAAGCGCTCGTCCGTCTGGCCCAGCAAGGTAGCGACCTGATCGTCACCGTCGATTGCGGAGCGATGGCGCACGAGGCGCTTGAGGCGGCAGCGCAGGCCGGGGTCGACGTGATCGTTGTCGACCATCACAAATGCCCGCCCGAACTGCCCCGGACAGTCGCCCTGGTTAATCCGAACCGGCTCGACGAATGTGACGACGCCGCCGCGCATGGCCATCTTGCCGCAGTGGGCGTTGCCTTCCTCCTGGCCGTTGCCATCGTCCGCGAACTGCGGGGGCGCGGATATTTCGAAGGCCGCAAGGCGCCAGACCTCATGGGCCTGCTCGATCTCGTTGCACTCGGCACCGTAGCCGACGTGGCCCAGCTAAAGGGCCTCAACCGCGCGCTGGTAGCTCAGGGCCTGAAGATCATGGCGCGACGCGAAAATATTGGCCTGTCGGCGCTGATTGACGCCAGTCGCCTGTCGCGCGCGCCCACATGCAGTGACCTCGGCTTTGCACTGGGCCCGCGAATCAACGCAGGCGGCCGCGTGGGTGAAGCAACGCTCGGAGTGCGCCTGCTGACAACGCAGGACCCGGATGAGGCTCGAGAAATTGCGGCGCAGCTGTCTCGGCTCAATGAGGAACGGCGCGCGATCGAGCAGGAAGTGCAGGAAGCGGCCGAAGCACAGATCGCCGCGCAGCATAACCGTGCGGTCATGGTTCTGGCCGGGCGCGGCTGGCACCCCGGCGTGATCGGCATCGTGGCCGGGCGAATCAAGGAAAAGACCGGCAAGCCCTCGCTGGTGATCGCGCTTGATGCTGACGAAGCAGGCATGGGCAAAGGCTCGGGCAGATCCATCGCCGGGGTGGACCTGGGCGCTGCAATCATAGCCGCGCGCGAGGCCGGACTGCTCGTGGCAGGGGGCGGGCATGCCATGGCTTGCGGCCTGACGATCGATCCGTCGCGGCTCAATGCTCTGGCAGACTGGCTGGACGAGCGACTCGCGCGCGATGTAACCGGGGCACGAGGCGCTCAATCGCTACTGCTGGATCTGTCGCTGGCGCCCGGCGGCCTGCGCCCCTCGCTGGTCGAAACCCTAGAGGCGGCCGGCCCCTTCGGAATAGGCTGGCCCGGCCCGCGTGTAGCAGTTGGTCCGGTAAGACTGGTGAAATGCGATCTCGTCGGCGCCGATCACGTGCGCATGGTGGCCGCAGGCGCCGACGGCAACTCCTTCAAGGCGATCGCCTTCCGCGCGGCGCAAAGCGAAATGGGCCAGACGCTGCTGCACGGTTCGCGAGGCCGACAGTTCTGGCTGGCGGGGCGTGCAAAGATCGATGACTGGGGCAGCCGCCCCGCCGCGGAACTCCATGTGGAGGACGCTGCATTCGCCGACTGAAATTTTTCTGCAATTCGCCGCTTGACGCCCCGCCATCCTCCCCTTAGAGGCGCGGACCTGCCCAGCGGCGCAAGCCCAGTGGCCCCTTCGTCTAGCGGTCAGGACGCGGCCCTTTCACGGCTGAAACACGGGTTCGATTCCCGTAGGGGTCACCACTTGCTTCCCTCCTTCGGGAGGTGAAGCGGCAGCGCAACGCCAAGGCCTTCCAGCGGAATGGCCCCTTCGTCTAGCGGTCAGGACGCGGCCCTCTCACGGCTGAAACACGGGTTCGATTCCCGTAGGGGTCACCACCGTTCGTGGTGGGAATTTCAAATTCATCGGCACACGCGTCGCAAAGACCAAATGTGACATTGCACGCCGCGCGCTTGCGCGCCCCACCTGCTCTCGCCTATCCGCGCTGCAACGAAGCCGACACATGGATCGGCGATTCGCGGGCAACAACAATCCACACGGCATGATTCGATGAAGGGTTTGTCGCTGCCACTCCCCAGCATATTCGTTGCGCTCTGCGCAGCCGTCGTGATGTTTTTGGGCGGCACCGGATTCTGGATGTCGCTCGCTGTGCTTGTCGTCTGGCTGGCAACACTGTGGCTGGCACGCCCCGAACCGGTGGTCGAGACGCTCGATCGCGACGATGGCAGCGTGTCGCGTCAGGCGATGATCGAACTGGTCGAGCCGTTCGGCCTTCCTGTTCTCATGCTTGATGGCCAGCGCATCGCCGCGGCCAATGCCGCTGCGCGAGAGGAACTGGGCGCGCATATCGTCGGGCAGGATGCCCGCGTGGCATTGCGCCATCCAGAAGCCATCAACCTGCTCAAGAAGCCGCAGGGCCGCGCACTCGTACGAGGGCTGACGGGCGCACGCTCCATCTGGCAGGTAAGCCGCGTGCCGATCGACGAGCGGTTCTCGCTGATCGAAATGGTCAACCGCACCGCCGAAGCCGACATCAGCCGCTCGCATACCGATTTCGTCGCCAACGCCAGTCATGAGCTGCGCACGCCGCTCGCCTCGATCATCGGCTATATCGAAACGCTTGCCGATCCCGATGCCAGGGTCGACGAGGCAACGACCGCCAAATTCCACGCAACAGTGCTGCGCGAAGCTCGTCGGCTGCAGAGCCTGGTCGAAGATCTCATGTCGCTCTCGCGGATCGAGGCAGAGAAGCACGAGCTTCCGCGCGATCGCATCGATCTGGGCCAGATGGTGGGCAGCATCGCCAGCGAAACTGCCATGACCGTCGGCGAAGGCCGGGTCGTGGTGCGCGCCGACGAAGGTGTGGTGCTTGGCGATCGTCAGCAACTGGATCAACTTGTCCGCAACCTGATCGACAACGCCTTGAAATATGGTGACCCGACACAGCCAGTCAGTGTCGCCCTTGCCGTCCATGGGAGCGAGGCCGAACTCGTCGTGACCGACAAGGGCGAAGGCATCCACCCAGATCACCTGCCCTACCTGACCCGCCGTTTCTATCGCACCGATCCCGGACGCAGCCGTGCCGCTGGCGGCACGGGCCTTGGTCTCGCCATCGTCAAGCACATCGTGGAACGCCATCGCGGCAAGCTGGATATCGCTTCGACCTTGGGAGTTGGCACAACCGTCACGGTGCGAATCCCGCTGGCGCCGGCGGCGAATGTTTCCGCAGATTGACTGCGCATTTCCAGCCTTGTCATAAACCTGTCATGGAACCGTCGCATTGGGCCCTTGCCAACACGGATGAAGGCCAAAGACCCATGTCGAAGATTCGCACGATTTCGCTTTCCGCTGCTGCCCTTGGCGCGCTTGCCCTGGCCGGCTGCGGAGGCCAGCAAGCCGCTACCCGCGATCAGGTTCGCGCCGTCGGCTCTTCCACCGTCTATCCCTTCGCGAAGGCCGTTGCCGAATCGCTGGCCAAGTCCGATCCTTCGCTGAAATCGCCGATCATCGAATCGACGGGCACAGGCGCCGGCATGAAGCTGTTTTGCGCAGGTGTCGGCGCACAGCACCCCGATATCGAGAATGCGTCGCGCCGCATGAAGAAGTCCGAATTCGAGGACTGCCAGAAGAACGGCGTGAAGGACATTGTCGAAATCCAGGTTGGTCTTGACGGCGTTGCCTTTGCCGAAGCGCAAGGCGGCCCCGGCATCGCGCTGAGCCCGGAAGACGTTTACAAGGCCCTCGCCAAGAACCCCTATGGCAAGCCCAACACCGCCAAGACCTGGAAGGACGTCAATCCTTCGCTGCCGAACGAGCCGATCCTCGTCTACGGCCCGCCGTCGACTTCGGGCACGCGCGATGCCCTCAAGGAACTGATCCTGACCAAGGGCTGCGACGAGAACGCCGAGATGAAGGTGCTCAAGGACAGCGACAAGGACAAGCACGACAAAGTCTGCAGCGAAGTGCGCGATGATGGCGCCTACGTCGACGCTGGTGAAAACGACAACCTGATCGTCCAGAAGATCGAGGCTAACCCGAAGGCCATCGGCATCTTCGGCTATTCCTACCTCGAAGAGAACAAGGGCCGTATCAAGGGCCTGACGATGAAGGGCGTCGAGCCGACCTACGCGACGATCTCGGACTTTTCCTATCCCGGTGCCCGCCCGCTCTACATCTATGTTAAGAAGGCGCACCTCAAGGCAATTCCCGGCCTGCAGGGCTTTGTCACCGAATGGTCAAAGCTGTGGGGCAAGGATGGCGCGCTTGCCAAGCTCGGCATGGTGGTTGCACCTGACGATGTGCTAGCGGGGAGCGCGAAGGCTGTTGCCGACCTGCCGGTCCTTGATGGTTCGCAGCTGAAGTAAGAATTGGAGTAAGTCGGGGGCCATGTCGTCATCCATCCTGCTTTTGCTCGCCTTCGGGTTGAGCCTGTTCGGTTGGCTGGCGGCACGCTCGCGCGCCTGGGCTTTCCGCAAGGCGGCGCCCGGGATGCGCCTCCACTCGCTGCCGAACTTCCACGGCTGGTACGTCGCCCTGTGGATCGGCGTGCCAGCCCTGCTCTTTGCCGTGCTGTGGAACGCGATCAGCCCGACGCTGATCACCGGGCAGGTCCTGGCCGACCCGGCCGCCTCGTTGCTGCCCGGGTTCGGGTTCGAGCGCGAGACGATGCTGGCAGAAGCCAGGGCCGTTGCCGAAGGCCGCGCTTTCGGAGTGTTTAACGAGGAAGCGCAGGGGCTTGTCGCCCCGTTCCGCGCGGCGATCACGCTTTATAACTCCATCGGTCTTGTCGTGACGATCCTCGTCGCCTTTGCCGGTGGCGCATTTGCATTCCTGCGCCTCAAGCCCGATTTTACCGCCCGTACCCGCGTCGAACGCGCGGTCATGGCGCTGCTGCTGATCGCCTCGCTGGTGGCGATCCTGACAACGATCGGGATCATCGTCAGTCTGGTGTTCGAGACCGTGCGCTTCTTCGGCATGGTCTCGCCGCTGGACTTCCTGTTCGGCACGCACTGGTCGCCCGACCCGATGAGTTCAGGCACGCCGGATGGAGCCGATTATGGCGCGATTCCGCTGTTCTGGGGCACGATCTACATCGGCGCGATCATCGCCATGATCGTCGCCATCCCGCTGGGCCTGATGAGCGCGATCTTCCTCACGCAGTATGCCAGCAGCGGCGTGCGCAAGGTGCTGAAGCCGCTGCTCGAAATCCTCGCCGGCGTGCCCACGGTGGTCTACGGCTATTTCGCGGCTCTCACCGTTGCCCCGATGGTGCGCGACGCAGCGCAGGCCATCGGCATATCCAGCGCATCGACCGAAAGCGCCGTGGCTGCGGGCCTTGTCATGGGCGTGATGATCATCCCGTTCGTCTCCTCGATGGCCGACGATTCCATCGCCGCCGTGCCGCAGGCCATGCGCGACGGCAGTCTTGCGATGGGTGCGACCACTTCGGAAACGATCCGCAAGGTGCTGATCCCCGCTGCCCTGCCCGGCATCGTCGCCGGCGTGATGCTCGCGGTCAGCCGCGCCATCGGCGAAACCATGATCGTCGTCATGGCTGCAGGCGCTTCAGCCAACCTTACCGCCAACCCGTTTGAAAGCATGACCACCGTGACGTTCCAGATCGTCGCCATGCTGACCGGCGAAGGCAGCTTCGACCATCCCGCAACACTTTCTGCGTTTGCGCTCGGCATGGTCCTGTTCCTTGTCACCCTCACGCTGAACTTCATCGCCCTGCGCGTGGTGAAGCGCTACCGCGAAGCTTATGAGTGAGCCTGCGATGACCGAGACCACTTCAGACGTGCAGGCGCGCAGGCGGGCGCTGATGGACAAGGGGCTGGCGAAGCGCCGCGCCGCCGACAGGCGCTTTCGCTGGCTCGGTTTTGTCGCTGTCGCCTTTTCGGCGCTGATGCTGGCATTCCTGCTGATCAACATGAGCTCGGCGGGCATTGCCGGTTTCCAGCGCAGCGAAGTGCGATTCGACATTCCGCTGGCGGGCTCGATGCAGATCGACGCCAAGCGCCTTGCCCAGCCCGATCCCATGGGCGGGCTGGAACTTGCAGGGCTGGAGAAGGTCGTCGGCAATGCTGCGAAGACCGCGCTCGGCCCCGAAGCCGACGACCTTGTCGGCCAGGGTGCCTGGCGCGAGGTCGCAACTGCCATTATCGCGGATCCCTCGCTGTTGGGCAGCACCTACAGCGCCTCGCTCCCTGCGAGCGACGACCTTGCTTCTGCACAGCGCGGCGAAGGTGAACCGGGAATGCAGCAGCTTGCCGTGAAGCTGGCAAGCGAAGGCAAGCTGGTCCGCGTGTTCGACAAGGGCTTCCTGAGCCGGTCGGATGCCACCAGTCCGCAGTCAGTAGGCATCTGGGGCGCCCTCAAGGGCTCGATCCTGACGATGTTCATCACGCTCGTCCTGGCCTTCCCGGTGGGCGTGCTGTCGGCTCTTTACCTCGAAGAATATGCGCCGAAGAACCGCTGGACCGAATGGATCGAGATTTCGATCAACAACCTGGCGGCAGTGCCATCGATCATCTTCGGCCTGCTTGGCCTTGCCGTGTTCCTGGCCATCTTCCCGCACTACCGCTCGGCCCCGCTGATCGGCGGCATGACGCTGGCGCTGATGACCATGCCGGTCATCGTGATCTCCGGCCGCAATGCGATCAAGGCAGTGCCGCCGTCGATCCGGGATGCCGCGCTCGCCATCGGGGCCAGCAAGGTGCAGGTGGTGTTCAACCACGTGCTGCCTCTCGCCCTGCCCGGTATTCTCACCGGCACGATCATTGGCATGGCCCGTGCGCTGGGCGAAACCGCGCCACTGCTGATGATTGGCATGCGCGCCTTCGTGGCCAGCCCGCCTTCCGGCTTCACCGCGCCTTCCTCGGTGCTGCCGGTACAGATCTTCCTGTGGTCCGACGAGATCGACCGCGGCTTCGTCGAGCGCACCAGCGCGGCGATCGTCGTCCTGCTCGTCTTCCTTCTCCTGATGAACGGTCTTGCGATCTACCTGCGCAACCGTTTCGAAAAGCGGTGGTAAAATGAACGCTGAAGCGATCCAGACTGCAGTGAAGCAGGACGACAAGCGCTACTTCGATGCGCCGTCGAAGATGAGCGCAAAGAACGTCTCGGTGTTCTACGGCGAGAAGCGGGCGATTGACGACGTGTCCATCGAGATTCCGCAGCGCTATGTCACCGCGTTCATCGGCCCGTCGGGCTGCGGAAAGTCCACGTTCCTGCGCACGCTCAACCGCATGAACGACACGATCGCCAGCGCTCGGGTCGAAGGCGATATCCTGCTCGACGGCGAGGACATCTACAAGTCCGGCATGGACGTGGTGCAGCTACGCGCCCGCGTTGGCATGGTATTCCAGAAGCCGAACCCCTTCCCCAAGTCGATCTACGAAAACATCGCCTACGGCCCCAAGATCCACGGCATCACCGGCAGCAAGGCCGAGCTTGACGAGATCGTCGAGCAGTCGCTGCGCCGGGCCGGCCTGTGGGACGAGGTGAAGGATCGCCTGAACGACAGCGGCACCGCGCTCTCCGGGGGGCAGCAGCAGCGCCTGTGCATCGCCCGCGCCATCGCCGTCGATCCCGAAGTCATCCTCATGGACGAGCCTTGCTCGGCACTGGACCCCATCGCCACTGCGCGGATCGAGGAGCTGATCGACGAGTTGCGTGGCCGCTATGCCATCGTCATCGTCACCCATTCAATGCAGCAGGCTGCGCGCGTATCGCAGCGGACGGCGTTCTTCCACCTTGGCAAGATCGTCGAATACGGCAAGACTTCCGATATCTTCACCAATCCGCGCGAGGAACGGACGAAGGACTACATCACCGGACGTTACGGGTAAGGGGAAGACATGGTGGCCGAACATACCGTCAAGGCTTTCGACGAGGACATCACCCGGCTGCGCGGCCTTGTCGCGGAAATGGGCGGCCTTGCTGAACTGTCCGTGTCCGAGGCGATGGATGCGCTGCTGCGTGGCGACCATGACCTCGCCGCCGGCGTAATCGCGCGCGACAAGCGGATCGACCAGCTCGAAGCCGAAGTCGACAAGCTCGCCATCCGCGTCCTTGCCCTGCGCGCGCCCATGGCTGACGACCTGCGCGAAGTCATCGCCGCACTAAAGATCGCTGGCGTGATCGAGCGGATCGGCGATTACGCCAAGAACATCGCCAAGCGCGTCGGCATCATCGAAGGGCGCAAGCGCTTCGAACCGCTGACCCTGATTCCGGCGATGAACGACCTCGCCGCAGAGATGGTTCACGACGTGCTGACAGCGTTCGCCGCGCGCGATCCTGTTGCCGCGGCCGAGATCGTCCAGCGCGATGCCAAGGTCGATGCGTTCTACGATTCGATCTTCCGCAACCTCGTGTCGTTCATGGTCGAAAACCCCGCCACGATCAGCAGCGCTGCCCAGCTCCTGTTCGTCGCACGCAATATCGAGCGCATTGGCGACCATGCCACCAACATCGCCGAAATGGTCTACTATGCCGCCACGGGCATGAACCTGCCGGATCGCGAGGAAGTGCTGCCGCCAGCATGAGGCCCTTTTTGGGGTTTCGTCACAAGGCGGTAACATTGGTCGTGTCTTGGCAAACTGACCGTCAAGGAGGTTTGCGTGCCTGCTCCGAAGTTGCTGCTGGTTGAAGATGACACCGCCCTGGCCGAACTGGTCGAATACCGGTTTCGCGGCGAAGGCTACGACGTGCGCACCACCGACGACGGTGACGAGGCCCTGCTTCTCGCCGCCGAGGATGCCCCCGACCTCGTCCTGCTCGACTGGATGATCGGTGGCACCAGCGGTATTGAAGTATGCCGCCGGCTGCGTCGCAACAAGGAGACGGCGCACGTTCCGATCATCATGCTCACTGCCCGCTCTGACGAGGACGATCGCATCCGCGGGCTTGAGATCGGCGCGGACGATTACGTCACCAAGCCCTTCTCCCCGCGCGAGCTGATCGCCCGCGTGGGCGCAGTCCTGCGCCGGGTGCGCCCGGCCCTGGCTGGTGAGACGATCACGGTCGGCGATCTGTCGCTCGACCCGACAGCACACCGCGTCATGCGTCGCGGCACACCGATGAAGGTCGGTCCGACCGAGTTTCGCCTGCTCAAGCACTTCATGGAACATCCCGGTCGCGTATTCTCGCGCGGACAGTTGCTCGACGCGGTTTGGGGAAGCGGCAGCGACATCGAGCTGCGCACGGTCGACGTCCACATCCGCCGCCTGCGTCAGGCCATTGCCATCCCCGGTGCGGCCGATCCCGTACGGACAGTACGCTCGGCTGGCTATGCTCTGGAGGGCGTTTGACCGCTACTTGTCGATGCGGACCAGCACCGCGTTGTAATCGAGATCACCACCCGGTTCGGTGCACGGCCCTTCCCGCCGGAATACGCAGTACTGCTGCTCGAACAGCGGCTTTTTCGGCGACATGCAGCCGACGAAGCGATAGGCTGGCGGCAACTCTCTCATATGCTCGGCCGGTGCCACCGCAACGTTGTAGCGCGCCTGCGCCAGCGCCGCGATACGGGGAGCCTGCTGCCC
This sequence comes from Novosphingobium subterraneum, assembly GCF_000807925.1. GTDB lineage: Bacteria > Pseudomonadota > Alphaproteobacteria > Sphingomonadales > Sphingomonadaceae > Novosphingobium > Novosphingobium subterraneum. The sequence goes on from NZ_JRVC01000002.1 coordinate 210,736, forward strand.
CTCGATCAACAGCGTCTGCCCTTTGCGGTTGAGCACCGCGCGCGAGACGAACGGCACGTCACGGATGCGATAGGTTGCCAGCCCGCAGAAGTTCGGCTGGCTGCGCACAGTCCGCATCGCACGTAGCGGCGCCTTGCCAACACCCCAGTTGATCACGAAAGGCTCTGTCGCCGCCACTTGCACCGATGCCGCCAGCCACAGGCCAAGGACGAGAGCAAAGCCCATCCGCCCCAGCTCCCGCTTGCGCCAGGCGGCCAGGCGCTGCGCAAGATCGACCGAACCGATGGCGGCCACCTGTATCAGCAGCAGCACTGCAAGCAGTATGAAACGATACTCCTTGTGGCCGATTGCCGAATGGATGGCGATCACCGCCGCTGCCGTTGCCACCAGCATGGGATAGCGCCTCGCCCCGAACAGAAGGGCAGGCACCAGCGCTACTGCGATCCACTGCCACTGCCAGATCAGTACCTGCAGATACCATTCCGGTGCCTCGACCCCGTAGGCATGGCTGCGGTTGGCGACGACATTGGCAAAGACATTGTTGTAGATCCAGACCAGCGGCATCTCGCCCATGGCAAGGTTGGCCAGCACGTCGCACAGCACACCGCCGGTTGCGCCGACCAGCAGCGGCAGCCATGCGCGACGCAGTTCAAACCGTCCGGCCCACAGAAACGGGATTGCCAGGGCCGGGCCGAGCGGAAACCGCATGATGAAGCCAAGACCCAGGAGGAACCCGCCGATCAGCGCGTCGCGGCGATTGCCTTGGTCCCGAAACCGAACCAGCAGCGCCAATCCCGGCAGAATGGCGAGGACCGAGAAAGTATCGCTCGAAGTGCGCGAGGCGAAGTAGGCAAAGTCCACCCAGACCGCGGCAACGAACCCGGCCGTTATCGCATGTGTCCGGCTGATCCGCGCGCCAAGCGACCACCCGGCCCAGACCGTCCCCAACGATGCCACCGCCATGCACAGGCGCGGCAGGACCAGGTGCAACTCGCCAGCGGGATCGAGCGCATGCCCAAGCCAGACCGGCCCGACCATGACCAGCGGGATCAACCAGCTGCGAATGCCGAGGCGGATATCCCAGGTGCGGATCCAGTCGCCAGTTATCAAGCCGTAGGCCGGCTCGATATACTGCCATATCTCGTCCGCGTGGTGATAGACGGTGAACAGCGAGATCGGAATTCGGAAGAAAAGCGCGAGGACCAGCAGCCATGCCAGCGCCGGGTCTATCCGACGCTGTCTTGTCTCCCCACTCGTTCCAGCCCCCCCAGCCACAGTCAGTGCGGGAAGTAGGTCGTCAAATCGAGGTCGGCCACGGTGATCCAGCCATTGAAATAGTTCGCATAGAAGAACGCAAACATCGCGGCCGAAAGGATCGTCGCACGGATCGCGATCTTGCGCGGATTGAAGTTGCCAGGCGCACTGTCGGCCTGCCCGAGCACCTTCTCCTGCCCGAGCTCGTCATGCGTGCGCACACCGAACGGGAGGACGATAAACGCCGCCATCACCCAGAACAGCCCGTAAATCGCAATGATCGACGTGATCTTCATGGGTTCAGCTTTCCCGCAGCAGCACTTGCACGACCGGCTTCTTGCCCGACCAGCGTTGTCCGGTGCGACGGACCGCCAGCCTGACGGCTTCTGCCACGGCCACGCGATCCCGTTTGCGATCACCCTTCAGGTTCCGCACGGCCTGCGATGCCTCGACCTTGGCCTCGGCCACGAAGGCCTCCATGTCTTCGTCCAACGGAATGCCGATCGAGGCGATCTCCACGTCAGAAACCAGTTGCCCATCGTGCCGCACCGCAAGCGCCGCCGTGATCAGGCCGTTCTGCGAAAGCTTGCGCCGCGCCACGACGCCCTCGCCGTCGGCGGGGGCTATGATGTCGCCGTCGAGCACCAGTCGTCCGGCGCGTTCTTCCGAAAGCTTCTTCGGGCCATCGGGTGCAAGCCGGATCAAATCGCCGTTCTTCTGCAGGATCGCCTTGGGAATGCCTTCGTCCAGGCCCAGTTGCGCCTGCTCGGCCATGTGACGAATTTCGCCGTGGACGGGCACGAGGATCTCCGGCCGGATCCAGTCATACAGCGCCACCAGTTCGGGGCGACCGGGGTGGCCGGAGACATGGATCATTGACTGCCTGTCAGTCACGATCCGCACGCCCTTCTCTACCAGCACATTCTGGATGCGCCCGATGGCAAGTTCGTTTCCGGGGATCTGGCGGCTGGAGAACAGGACCACGTCGCCCTTCTCAAGCCGCACCGGGTGCTGATCGCCAGCAATGCGTGCCAGTGCCGCACGCGGCTCACCCTGCCCGCCTGTCGCCAGCACGAGCAGTTCTCCGCGCGGCACGTCCATTGCATCGTCGACATGGACCAGATCAGGGAAGTTCTTGAGATAGCCGCACGATTGCGCAACGCGGATGATACGGTCGAGCGAGCGGCCCGCAACGCACAACTTCCGATTGGTCGCCTCGGCCACCTCACCGAGCGTCTGGAGGCGCGCCACGTTGGAAGCGAATGTGGTGACGACGACGCGACGCCCCTTCTGCGCTCCAACCGCCTCGAGCAACCCCGCCCGCACTTCGCCTTCCGAACCCGATGGCTTGGGATTGAACACGTTCGTGGAATCGCAGACCAGCGCCAGCACGCCCTCGTCACCGATTGCGGTCAATTCCTCCTCGGTCGCCGGGGTGCCGATGCGCGGCTCATCGTCCAGCTTCCAGTCGCCGGTATGGAAGATGCGACCATGCGGGGTGTCGATGAGCAGCGCATTGCCTTCCGCAATCGAGTGCGCCAGCGGCACGTAGCGAATGCCGAACGGCCCCAGTTCGAAGCGATCAAGGTGGTCGATGACGTTGAGCTCGACCTCTTCCTCGATCCCCGCTTCGACCAGCTTCTCATGCACCAGCTTGGCCGTGAAAGGCGTCGCATATAGCGGCACGCCAAGGTCCTGCGCGAAGTACGGCACGGCACCGATATGGTCTTCGTGCGCGTGCGTCAGGACGATACCGACAAGGTCATCGAGACGCTGCTCGATGAAATCGAGGTCTGCAAAAACCAGGTCGATCCCGGGGTAATACGGGTCGGCGAAGGTCATGCCGAGGTCGACCATCAGCCACTTGCCGTCACACCCATAAAGGTTGACGTTCATCCCGATCTCGCCCGAGCCACCAAGGGCGAGGAAGAGGAGTTCCTTGGCAGGCTTCACGAATCAGACACTCTTTCAGCAAGGATCGCGAGGCCGTCGAGGGTAAGATCGGTATCCACGTGATCGAAAATCTCGGTATGTTCGTCAAACAGCACGGCCAGGCCGCCCGTAGCAATGATCTTGGCCGGGCGACCGATCTCTGAACGCAGCCGCGCGATCAGGCCTTCCATCATTGCGACATAGCCCCAGAACACGCCGATCTGCATCTGGTCTTCGGTGTTGCGACCAATGACCCGGCGGTCGTTGCCTCGCGGCGGCGCGATTGCAATGCGCGGCAGCTTTGCGGCTGCCGTCACCAACGCATCGAGCGACAGGTTGATCCCGGGTGCGATGATCCCGCCCTTGTAGGCACCATTGAAGTCTACCACGTCGAATGTCGTGGCTGTGCCGAAATCGACGACGATCAGGTCACCAGCATACTTGGCGTGGGCCGCCACGGTATTGACGGCACGGTCTGCGCCAAGTGAGCGCGGCTCGTCGACATCTGCCTCGAAGCCCCATTCCACGGGAGCCTGCCCTGCGATCAGCGGATCGAGCCCGAAGTACTTTTGCGAGAGCACCTCGAGGTTGTGCTGCGCGCGCGGCACAACTGTCGAGATGATGATCTTGCTCACGGCTTTTCGGTCAAAACCCTGCAATTGCATGAGTTGCAACAGCCACACTGCGTACTCGTCAGCCGTGCGGCGTGGATCAGTCGCAACACGCCAGCGTGACTTGATCTCGCGACCTTCGAACAGTGCGAAGACGATGTTGGTATTGCCGACGTCAACCGCCAGAAGCATGAGTTCCCACCATATCTATGTCGCCCGCGTGGATGGCACGGACCGCCCCGTCCGCCAAGCGAAGAAGGGCAACGCCGTCATCATCGATGCCGGCGAACGCACCCATGATGGTGCCGTGGTCGCTATCCTTGACCGAAACAAGCGTCCCTGTGGGCAAGGCGCGGGAAATCCACTGCTGGCGCAGCAGCGGCCATTCGCCGTAGTGCCACCGGTCAACTGCATCGCCAAGCCGCGCAGCCAGATCGGTGGAGAACCGGTCGCGGGAAATGTCGATGCCAAGATCGTTCAGCGACGCCGTCGACCGGTCAGGTACTTGGGGTGCTTGCGCGAGGTTTACGCCAATTCCTATGACCACAGCATCACGCTGGCGTTCGAGCAAAATGCCCGCCAGCTTTGCATCAACAACAAGCAGGTCGTTCGGCCACTTCAGCCAGAGATCAGCCAGTGTCGGAGCGATGGCACTGACCGTCTCGTGTACAGCCAGCCCGGCAACCAGAGCCAGCGTCTGGGGCAACGGATCGGAACCACGAAGATTGACGACCGTCGAACCCATGAAGTTCCCGAAGCCGTCGCTCCATGCCCGCCCTGCGCGCCCGCGCCCAGCGCTTTGCCGGTCAGCAACCAGCCAGTAACCTTCAGCCAAGACCTCTCCCCCGCCAAGGCGCACGAGCAGCGCACCATTGGTCGAGGGAATTTCGGCGACGGTTTCGATCAAGTGATCAGCCGACCGGGAACAGCGCTGCGGCAGCGTATCCCGCGAGTGTATCGAGGCACTTGGTGCCAAGGTAGCCGAGCGGCGAGATCGCAAGGCTCGACAGCACCAGCAGCACGGTATGCGAAGTCTCGCCAGCGCCCTTCACCACATCCGCCGGTTCGTCGAAGTACATGACCTTGACAACCTTGAGGTAGTAGAACGCACCGATCACCGATGCAGCGATGCCGATCGCGGCGAGCACGATCATGTCGGCTTGCACTGCGGCCTGGAACACCACGAACTTGCCCCAGAAGCCGAACAGCGGCGGAATACCGGCGAGGCTGAACATCACCGACGCCATGGCAAAGGCAATCCAGGGGCGCGTTTTCGAAAGGCCAGCCAGGTCGGAGATCGTTTCGACCTGTTCACCGTTCTCGTCTCGCAGCAGCAGCACCGCCACGAAACCGGCAATCGACATCGCCACATAGATCGCGATGTAGACAAGCATCGCCGAAGCGCCGGCGCGCGTTGCCGTCGCAAGCCCGATCAGGATGAAGCCGACATTGTTGATCGACGAATAGGCCATCAGGCGCTTGATGTTGTTCTGGCCGATCGCACCCAGCGCGCCGATCACGATCGACAGCAGCGAGGCAAAGATCACGACCTGCTGCCAGGCGTGCGGCTGGCTACCGAAAGCCTCGAAGCTGACGCGCACCAGCAGGCCTAGCGCCGAGACCTTCGACGCGGTGGCGAAGAACGTCGTTACCGGCGTCGGCGCGCCTTCGTAAACGTCGGGCGTCCACATGTGGAACGGCGCCGCGCTGATCTTGAAGGCAAGACCTGCCAGCACGAAGATCAGGCCGAACGTCGCACCGGTCGACAGGCCGCCCGCAAGCGCAGCATTGATCCCGCCAAAGCTGGTCGTGCCGGTGAAGCCGTAGGTCAGGCTCATGCCGAACAGCAGTATACCTGAAGCCAGCGAGCCAAGCACAAAGTACTTGAGGCCAGATTCCGCCGACCGCTCGTCGGTGCGCAGGAACGAAGCCAACACATAGGACGCAAGGCTGTTCAGCTCGAGGCCGATGTAAAGCGCCAGCAGATCACCTGCAGACACCATCATGCCCATGCCGAGCGAGGCGAACAGCACGAGCAGCGGGAATTCTGCGCGCATTGCGCGAGCCTTGTCGAAGAACGATTGCGCAACGATCAGCGTCACGCCAGCACTGGCGTAGATCAGCAACTTGGCGAACGCGGCGAAGGCATCGGCGCGATGCTGCCCACCGAATGCGATCACGTCCGGTCCCATCGCCTGCCCCCACAGTGCAGGCGCAGTAAGAATGGCGCAAACCGTCAGGACAGCAACGGCAAGGATCGAGATCAGGCGCGAGGCCTTGTCACCGCCCCAGGCGGCGATCAGCAGCAGCACCAGACCCGAAACCGAAAGCAGAATTTCGGGCGTGGTGAGCGCGAGCGAACGGGCGAAGTCCATCAGTGTGCCTCCCCGTGCGCGGCTTCATGTTCAGAATGGGCAGCAGCCATCGGCTTTCCAGCAGTTACTTGCGCATCGCCCTTGGGCTTGGCTTGCGCGAGGCGCGCATTGAGCGCGGCAATATCCTTGCGCATCGGCGCGATGAAGCTTTCAGGGTACACGCCCATCCACAGCACCACGGCAGCAAGCGGCACCATCATCGCCCACTCGCGCTTGTCGAGATCGAGCATCGCGGCGGCATCGGCGTTCTTCTGTTCGCCATAGGCAATGCGACGATAAAGGTAGAGCATGTATGCCGCACCAAGGATGATCCCGGTGGTGCAAATCAGGGCAACCCAGCTCGAGATCTGGTAGACGCCCATCAGCGACAGGAACTCGCCAACGAAACCGCTCGTACCCGGAAGCCCGATCGAAGCCATCGTGAACAGCAGCAGGAACACCGCGTAATACGGCATGTTGATCGACAAGCCGCCATAGCGAGCAATCTCGCGCGTGTGCAGACGGTCATAGATCACGCCGACGCTGAGGAAGAGCGCGCCTGCAACCAGGCCGTGGCTCAGCATGATCAGCATCGAACCTTCGAGACCCTGTTGATTGAAGGCAAACAGGCCAATCGTCACGATCGCCATGTGCGCGACCGAGGAATAGGCGATCAGCTTCTTCATGTCGTGCTGCACCAACGCGATCAGCGAGGTGATGACCACGGCCGCCATCGACATGCCGAAGATCAGCGGCGCGAACTGCGCCGAGGCTTCGGGGAACATCGGCAGCGAAAAGCGGATGAAGCCATAGCCACCCATCTTCAGCAGGACACCCGCAAGAATCACCGAACCGCCGGTGGGCGCCTGCACGTGCGCGTCAGGCAGCCAGGTGTGGACCGGCCACATCGGCATCTTCACGGCAAAGCTCGCGAAGAAGGCCAGCCACAGCCAGGTCTGCGCCTGCACCGGGAAGTTGTAGGCCATCAGCGTCGGGATGTCGGTCGTGCCGGCTTCGTTCACCATCCAGAACATCGCGATCAGCATCAGCACCGAGCCGAGCAGCGTGTAGAGGAAGAATTTGTAGCTGGCGTAGATGCGCTCCGCCCCGCCCCACACGCCGATGATCAGGTACATCGGGATCAGGCCGGCCTCGAACATGATGTAGAACAGAAACAGGTCCTGCGCCGCGAACACGCCGATCATCAGCGTTTCCATGAGCAGGAACGCCGCGTAATACTCGCCCTGGCGCTTGTCGATCGAGGTCCAGCTAGCGCCGATGCAGATCGGCATCAGGAACACGGTCAGCGCGATCAGCAGCAGCGCGATGCCATCGATGCCGAGCTTCCACGAGAAGCCCGAGAAGATCGCGGCGCTTTCCGTGAATTGCCACTGCGCGCCGCCGATGTCGAACTGCGCCCAGAGGATCACCCCCAGAACGAAGTTGATCAAAGTGGCGACAAGCGCAACGGAACGCGCCTGTTCACGAGGAACGACAAGGCAGGCCACTGCCGCAACCAGCGGCACCAGCAGCATCAGCGAGAGGATCGGAAAACCGGTCATTGTGCGATCACCCAGCTGATCGCGCCGACAAGGCCGACGAGCATGACCAGCGCATAGCTATAGAGATACCCCGACTGGAGCTTGGCGGCGGCGCGGCTGCCTTGAGCGACGACCCAAGCGGCACCGTTCGGGCCGAAGCGATCGATCACGCCCTGGTCGACAACCTTCCAGAACACGCGGCCAAGCCACATCGCAGGAACGACGAAAACGTAGTGGTAAAGCTCGTCGAAGTACCACTTGTTGAGCAGGAACTTGTAGAGGAACCCGAACTGTTCGACGAACGCGGCCGGGAACTTCGTGTTCTTGATGTAAGCATACCAGGCGATCAATAGGCCGGTGGCCATGACCGCGAACGGCGCCCACTTAACCCATGTCGGCACTGCGTGCATTGCATGGATCGTGTGTTCCGCGAACACGAGCGAGCCCTTCCAGAAATGTCCGGTGCCTTCGCTCACGAAGCTGTGATGGAAGACAAAGCCTGCCAGCACCGCGCCAAGCGACAGGACGCCGAGCGGCACAAGCATGTTCAGAGGGCTTTCATGCGGGTGATAGCCTGCCGTGCCGTCACTGTGCTCGTCATGATGATGCGCATGAGCGTGGTCATCGTGCCCGTGAGCATGATCGTCATGCCCATGAGCATCGTGTACCGCGTGCTGGATATGCTCGGATTGCTCCCATCGCGGCTTGCCGAAGAAGGTCAGGAACACCAGACGCCACGAATAGAAGCTGGTCAGCAGCGCTGCAAAGATACCGATGAAGAAGGCAAAGTGCCCCAGTTCGGTGCCCTTGGCATAGGCCGCCTCAAGGATCGCGTCCTTCGAGTAAAAACCTGCAAAACCGAACACATCGACAATGCCGACGCCGGTGATCGCCAGCGTGCCCATCATCATCGCCCAGTAGGTAAGCGGAATGCTCTTACGCAGGCCGCCATAGTACCGCATGTCCTGCTCGTGGTGCATCGCGTGGATCACCGAACCGGCACCCAGGAACAGCAACGCCTTGAAGAAGGCGTGGGTGAACAGGTGGAACATCGCCGCGCCATAGGCCGAGACACCTGCCGCAAAGAACATGTAGCCCAACTGCGAGCAGGTCGAATAGGCGATCACGCGCTTGATGTCGGTCTGCGTCGTGCCCACGGTCGCCGCAAAGATGCACGTCATCGCGCCGATGAAGGTCACGAACGACAGCGCCGTTGGGCTGACTTCGAACATTGGCGACAGACGGCAGACCATGAACACGCCCGCTGTCACCATGGTGGCAGCGTGGATCAGCGCCGATACCGGAGTCGGGCCTTCCATAGCGTCAGGCAACCACGTGTGCAGACCAAGCTGCGCCGACTTGCCCATCGCGCCGATGAACAGCAGCAGGCACAGCACGGTCATCGTGTCGAAGCGGTAGCCAAGGAAACCGATGGTCGAGCCGGCCATGCCGGGCGCGGCTTCAAGGATCGCCGGGATCGACACTGTGCCGAACACCAGGAACGTCCCGAAGATGCCCATCATGAAGCCGAGGTCGCCGACGCGGTTGACCACGAAGGCCTTCATAGCGGCAGCGTTGGCGGAAGGCTTGCGGAACCAGAAGCCGATCAGAAGGTAGGAGGCGAGGCCTACGCCTTCCCAACCGAAGAACATCTGCACGAGGTTGTCCGCCGTCACCAGCATGAGCATGGCGAAGGTGAACAGCGACAGGTAGGCGAAGAAGCGCGGCTGATCCGGCTCCTCGCTCATGTAGCCCCACGAGTACAGGTGGACGAGCGCCGAGACGCTGGTGATGACCACCAGCATGACCGCCGTAAGCGTGTCGACCCGGAGCGCCCATGCGAAGTCGAGCGCGCCCGACTTGACCCAGTGCAGCACCGGCGTGACGCTTGCCTCGGCCGTTCCGCCCAGGAAAGAGATAAAGATCGGCCAGGACAGCGCGCACGAGATGAACAGCGCGCCAGTGGTAACCACCTTGGCCGGAACTGCGCCCAGCTTCTTGTTGCCGAGGCCTGCGACGATCGCTGCCAGAAGCGGCAGGAATACAATGATCAGGATGGAAGACATTGGTTCAGCCCTTCATCCGGTTGACATCGTCGACGGCAATGGTGCCGCGGCCACGGAAGTAGATGACGAGAATGGCAAGCCCGATTGCTGCCTCGCCCGCAGCCACCGTCAGCACGAACATCGCGAAGACCTGGCCGACAAGGTCGTGCAGGAACGCGCTGAACGCGACGAGGTTGAGGTTCACCGAAAGCAGGATCAGTTCGATCGCCATCAGGATGATGATGACGTTCTTCCGGTTGAGGAAGATGCCAAGCACGCCCAGCACGAACAGGATCGAGCTGACGACGAGGTAGTGTTCGATGCCGATCATCAGATCTGGACCCCCTTGCCCACTTCCGGCTGGAGATTGACGGTCGCCTCTTCCGGACGACGCGCGTTCTGCTTCGAGACGTTCTGGCCACGCGTGTCGGTGCGCTGGCGATGCGTCAGCACGATTGCGCCGATCATCGCAACCAGCAGGACAATGCCCGCCGCTTCGAACAGGAACAGGTAGCGGCTGTAGAGCAGTGCACCGATTGCCTCGATGTTCGAGGCTTCGGCCAGCGGCGCGGCCGAGCCATCGGCCTTGCCCAGCGCAACCGACCCTGCACCGCGCACGATCAGGCCGACGAACAGCTCGACGAAAAGCACGACGGCCAGCGCCAGCCCGAGCGGGAAGTTCTTGATGAATCCGGCGCGCAGTTCGGCAAAGTCGATGTCGAGCATCATCACCACAAACAGGAACAGCACCGCAACCGCACCGACATAGACGATGACCAGCAGCATCGCGATGAACTCGGCGCCCACCAGCACCATCAGGCCGGCGGCATTGAAGAACGCGAGGATCAGCCAGAGCACCGAATGCACCGGATTGCGCGCAAGAATCGTCACCGCACCGCTGAAGATGCAGAGCGTGGCGAAGAGATAGAAGGCGAATACCTGGATCATCAGCGCGGCCCCCTAGCGATACGGCGCATCGGCTTCAAGGTTCGCGGCTATCGCCCGCTCCCACTTGTCCCCGTTCGCGAGCAGCTTTGCCTTGTCGTAGAGCAGCTCCTCGCGCGTTTCCGTCGCGTATTCGAAGTTCGGCCCCTCGACGATGGCATCGACCGGGCAGGCTTCCTGGCAGAAGCCGCAGAAGATGCACTTCGTCATGTCGATGTCGTAACGCGTGGTGCGGCGGCTGCCGTCCTCGCGCGGTTCGGCTTCGATCGTGATCGCCTGCGCCGGGCACACCGCCTCGCACAGCTTGCACGCGATGCAGCGCTCCTCGCCGTTGGGATAACGGCGCAGGGCATGTTCACCACGGAAGCGCGGGGAAAGCGGGTTCTTCTCGAACGGGTAGTTGATCGTCGCCTTGGGCTTGAAGAAATACTTCAAGGTCAGCCAGTGCGCCTTCACGAACTCCCAAAGGGTGAAGCTCTTGATGAGCTGTCCGACGGTCATGCGAAGTGTCCGGTAGCCATGAGGTAGCCGCTGACGAGGAACACGAACAGCAGCGATACGGGCAGGAAGATCTTCCAGCCCAGGCGCATCAGCTGGTCATAGCGATAGCGCGGGACGGTCGCCTTCACCCAGCTGAAGATGAAGAAGAAGAACAGGATCTTGAGAAGCAGCCAAACGAAGCCCGGCACGAGGTAGAGCACCGGAATGTCGAGCGGCGGCAGGTATCCGCCCCAGAACAGCACGGCGTTCAGCGCGCACATCAGCAGCACGTTGGCATATTCGCCGAGCCAGTAGAGCGCGAAGGCCATCGACGAGTATTCGGTCTGGTAACCGGCGACGAGTTCCGATTCCGCCTCGGTCAGGTCGAATGGCGCGCGTGCGGTTTCGGCCATGCCCGAGATCAGGAACATCACCCACATCGGGAACAGCAGCGGGTTCGCGACGAAGCCGTTGATGATCCACACGTGGCTTTGCTGCGCCTTCACGATGTCGTTGAGGTTGAACGTCCCCGCCCACAGCACCACGCAGATCAGGATGAAACCGATCGAGACTTCATAGGAGATCATCTGCGCCGAAGCGCGCATGGCCGAGAAGAACGGGTACTTCGAGTTCGACGACCAGCCCGCGATCACCACGCCGTAAACGCCCAGCGACGAAATCGCGAGCACGTAGAGCAGGCCGACATTGATGTTGGCCAGCACCGCGCCCGAATTGAACGGGATCACCGCCCAAGCCATCAGCGCAACGGTGAAGGTGATGATCGGCGCAATCAGGAACAGGCCCTTGTTCGCCGCCGAAGGAATGATGGTTTCCTGAAGGAACACCTTCAGGCCGTCGGCGAACGACTGCAGCAGGCCCAGCGGCCCCACCACGTTCGGCCCTTTGCGCAGCGCCATCGCCGCCCAGATCTTGCGGTCGGCATAGATGATCATGGCAACGCCGAGCATCAGCGGGAATGCGATAAGCAGGATCCCGCAGATGGTGGCAATGCCCCAGGCCCACTCGTACGAGAGGCCAAGACCCATGAAGAACTCGGTCATTCCGCGGCCTCCGCGAAGCTTGTCCCGTGGAGCAGTTCCGCCGAACAGCGCTGCAGCGTCGGGCTGGAACGGGCGATGGCGTTGGTCAGGTAGCGATCCTTGATCGGGTAACCCGCGATCACACCCTCAGCCCTGGCACCAGCGGGAGCCGAGGGCAGAGCACCGTAATCGGCCAGACCTTCCAAGCCCAGCGCCGGAACTTCGGCCACCATCGCGGCGCGAAGCTGCTCGAAGCTGTCGAAGCCTACCGAAACGCCAAGCGCGTCGGCCATGGCCCGCAGGATCGTCCAGTCCTCGCGGGCATCGCCCGGCGCGAACACGGCCTTTTCGGCATACTGCACGCGGCCTTCGGTGTTGACGTAAGTGCCGTCCTTCTCGCTGAACGCGGCGGCAGGCAGGATCACATCGGCAGCGTGCGCCGCCTTGTCACCATGATGGCCGATATGCACGATCATGCTGTCGGCAAACTTTGTAAAGTCCACCTCATCCGCACCCAGCGAGATGACCATCTTCGGCTTGGCCGCAACCAGATCGGCAAGGCCGCCCGTCTGCGCGTAGCCGAGCATCAAGCCACCCATGCGGCTTGCTGCCATGTGCACGACGTTGAAGCCGTTCCAGCCCTCACGCACCAGATTGAACTGTTCGGCAAAGGCCAGACCAGCAGCAAGCGCGCCCTTGCCCAGAGCCGCGCCGCCAATGATGATCGCGGGCTTCTGCGCCGCACCGAAGGCATCGCTGACTTCGGCTGGCAGGTTGCCCAGCACCGCTAGATCATCACCCAGGAACGTCGCCGGATAGGTCGGGTCCCACTGCGGGCCGACCACGAAGACCTTCGCGCCCTTCTTCACCGCCTTGCGCAGGCGGGTGTTGAGCAGCGGCGCCTCGTCGCGGATCATCGAGCCGAGGATCAGCACCGCGTCGGCATCCTCGATGCCAGCCAGGCCTGAGTTGAAGTTCACCGCCGCAAGGTTCGACGTGTCATAGGCCAGACCCGTCTGACGGCCCTCGAGCAGCGTGGAACCCAAGGCTCCTGCCAGCTTCTTGGCCGCAAACATCGTCTCGCAATCAACCAGATCGCCCGCGATCACCGCCACCGACGAGCCCGGATTGATCTTTGCAACAGCCTCGAACGCTTCTGCCCAGGTCGCCGCGACCAGCTTGCCATCACGGCGCAGCCATGGCTTGTCGAGACGGCGGCGGGTCAGTCCGTCGACCATGTAGCGGCCACGGTCGGACAGCCATTCCTCATTCACGTCGTCGTTGACGCGCGGCAGGATGCGCAGCACTTCGCGGCCACGGCTGTCGAGCCGGATGTTAGAGCCCAGCGCGTCCGAAACGTCGATGGACAGCGTCTTCTTCAGCTCCCAGGGACGCGCTTCGAACGCATAGGGGCGGCTCGTCAGAGCACCGACCGGACAGAGGTCGATCACGTTGGCGGAAAGCTCGTGCGCCGCAGCCTTTTCCAGATAGGTGGAAATCTGCATCGTCTCGCCGCGATAGAGCGCGCCGATCTCGTCCACGCCCGCCACTTCTTCACTGAAGCGCACGCAGCGGGTGCAGTGGATGCAGCGCGTCATCGTCGTCTTGATGAGCGGGCCCATGTACTTCTCGGTCACCGCGCGCTTGTTCTCGTGATAGCGCGAGGCACCACGACCATAGGCGACCGACTGGTCCTGCAGATCGCACTCGCCACCCTGATCGCAGATCGGGCAATCGAGCGGGTGGTTGATCAGGAGAAATTCCATCACCCCTTCCCGCGCCTTCTTGACCATCTCGGAATCCGTGCGGATTTCCTGGCCTTCCGTGGCGGGCAGCGCGCAGGACGCCTGCGGCTTTGGCGGTCCGGGCTTCACTTCGACCAGGCACATGCGGCAATTGCCGGCAATGCTCAGCCGCTCGTGATAGCAGAAGCGCGGGATTTCCTTGCCGGCCAGCTCGCACGCCTGCAGGACAGTAGCGCCTGCCGGGACTTCGAGCTCTACGCCGTCGACTTTGACTTTAGGCATTATTCTGCTGCCTCTGACAGTTCTGGCCGAGCGTTCTCGGCAATCCGGCGCTCGATCTCAGGGCGGAAGTGCTTGATCAGGCCCTGGATCGGCCATGCGGCGGCGTCACCCAGTGCGCAGATGGTGTGGCCTTCGACCTGCTTGGTCACGTTGAACAGCATGTCGATTTCCTCGACGTCTGCATCTCCCGTGCGCAGGCGCTCCATCACGCGCCACATCCAGCCGGTGCCTTCGCGGCACGGCGTGCACTGGCCGCAGCTCTCGTGCTTGTAGAAGTACGACAGGCGGCTGATCGCGCGGACGATGTCGGTGGACTTGTCCATGACAATGACGGCGGCGGTGCCAAGGCCCGAACCCAGCGCGCGCAGACCATCAAAGTCCATCGGCGCGTCCCAGATTTCGGCCGCCGGAACCAGCGGAACCGATGAGCCGCCGGGGATCACGGCGAGGAGGTTGTCCTTGCCGCCACGGATGCCGCCGCAGTGCTTCTCGATCAGCTCGCTGAACGGGATGCTCATCTCTTCCTCGACCACGCAGGGCCGGTTCACGTGGCCACTGATCTGGAAGAGCTTGGTGCCCTTGTTGTTCTCGCGCCCGAACGAGGAGAACCACGCAGCCCCGCGACGCAGGATGGTCGGCGCAACCGCGATCGATTCCACGTTGTTGACCGTTGTCGGGCAGCCATAGAGGCCCGCGCCTGCCGGGAACGGCGGTTTGAGGCGCGGCTGCCCCTTCTTGCCTTCCAGGCTCTCGATCATCGCGGTCTCTTCGCCGCAGATATAGGCACCCGCGCCGCGATGGACGAAGACGTCGAAATCGTAGCCCGACCCAGAGGCGTTCTTGCCGATCAGGCCGGCGTCATAAGCCTCCTGCACGGCGGCAAACAGCGTCTCGGCCTCGCGGATATATTCGCCGCGAATGTAGATGTAGGCGGCGCGCGCACGCATCGCATAGCCCGCGATCAGCGCGCCTTCGATCAGTTTGTGCGGATCGTGGCGGATGATCTCGCGGTCCTTGCACGAACCCGGCTCGGACTCGTCGGCGTTGATGACCAGGAAGCTCGGACGGCCGTCCTTGCTTTCTTTGGGCATGAACGACCACTTCATCCCAGTCGGGAAGCCCGCACCGCCACGACCGCGCAGGCCCGAGGCCTTGATTTCCTCGATGATCGCGTCCTGCCCGCGCTCCATCAGGGCCTTGGTATTGTCCCAGTCCCCGCGCGCCCTCGCAGCGGCAAGGTTCCACGGCTGGAAACCGTAGACGTTGGTGAAGATGCGGTCCTTGTCCTGAAGGGCCATCTTACCACTCCCCTCGGTAATCGTGGTTGGCGTCAACCATCGCCGTCAGGTTGCTCAAGGCACCTGCCGGTTCCACCGTATGACGGCCCGGCAGCTGCGTGCCGGTCTTCGGCTGCTTGCCTGCGGCCAGCTCGTCAAGGATGCGCTCCATGTCGGCGGCGGTCAGGTCTTCGTAGTTGTCGTCGTTGATCTGGACCATGGGAGCAGACGCACAGTTGCCCATGCACTCGACTTCGGTCAGCGTGAACATGCCGTCTGAGGTGGTGTGGCCCTTCTTCAGGCCCTTGCCCTTGCAGGCGGCCATAATGTCGTCCGACCCGCGCAGCATGCAGGGCGTGGTGCCGCAGACCTGCACGTGGAAACGCCCGATCGGGGCGATGTTGTACATGGTGTAGAACGTCGCCACCTCGACCACGCGGATCACCGGCATGTCGAGATACTTGGCCACGTATTCCATCACCGGGATCGGCAGCCAGCCTTGCGTGTTCAGCTCCGCTCCCACCTGGCGCTGTGCCAGATCGAGCAGCGGCATCACTGCCGAGCGCTGACGCCCCGCCGGATAGCGCGCGACGATCTGCTTGGCCTTCTCGGCGTTCTCGGCCGTCCATGCAAAGCCGCCCCAGCGGGCGCGGAGTTCGGGAGTGTCGGGTTCGATGAAGCGATCAGCCACGGCTCTGCCTCCGCTTGATCAGGATGTCCTGCGCATAGTGGAACAGCTCGAAGCCGCCGATCGCGGCGATCAGCATCGGCAGCGTTTCGGTCGCCTGCGCGCCGAGGTACAGTTCGCCGAAGTACCACGCGGCGAGCGCGAGGCCCGTCAGCATGGCCCACAGGCGCATGAGGTCAAACGTGGACTTCACCGGATAAACTCCACCCGAGAGCACTTGTCGCCCTCGAAAGAATAGACTGCGATCACGTCGAACGGCTCGACCAGTGCCGAACCATCGGTGGCGGGCCCGCGCGTCACATGCTCGCGCATCAGCACGTAGTTGCCGATGGCTTGGGCCTCGACGATTTCGGCATGGTTCTGCGGCCAGCGCGCAAACGCGGCGGCAAGGCCGGAGCGCGTGCCCTCCTTGCCCTCGCGCACCACATCCCCGCGATAGTTCGCCTCGCAGGCGTCGTCGGTCATGTACGAGACGTAGCTGTCCACGTCCTGCGCGTTGTAGGCGGCGATCATCGCCTTGGCTGTCTCGAGATTGCTCACCGGTCGCACTCCCCGAACACCACGTCGATCGCGCCGAGGATGGCGGTCGCGTCGGGCAGCATGTGGCCCTTGCACATGAAGTCCATCGCCTGGAGGTGGCTGAACGCCGTCGGGCGGATCTTGCAGCGGTACGGCTTGTTCGAACCGTCCGAGACCAGATAGACGCCGAATTCGCCCTTGGGGCTTTCGGTCGCCACATAGACTTCGCCCGCCGGAACGTGGAAGCCTTCGGTGTAGAGCTTGAAGTGATGGATCAGCGCTTCCATCGACTGCTTCATCTCGGCGCGCTTGGGCGGCACCACCTTGCGGTCGGTGCTGGCAATCGGGCCTTCGGGCATCTGCGCGATGCACTGGCGCATGATGCGGGCCGACTGGCGCACTTCCTCGACGCGGACCATGAAGCGGTCATAGCAGTCACCGCTGGTGCCGACGGGAATGTCGAACTCCATGCGGTCATAGACGTCGTAGGGCTGGCTCTTGCGCAGGTCCCACGGAATGCCCGAACCACGGATCATCGGGCCGGAGAAGCCCCAGCGCAGCGCGTCTTCCTTGGAAACCACGGCGATGTCGACGTTGCGCTGCTTGAAGATGCGGTTGTCGACCACGAGGCTCATCGCGTCCTCGAACAGCGGGAACAGGCGGTCGTCAATCCAGTCCGCCATGTCGGTCAGCAGCTTGAGCGGCACGTCCTGGTGCACGCCGCCAGGGCGGAACCATGCCGAGTGCATGCGCGCTCCGCTAGCGCGCTCGAAGAAGTTGAGGCAGTCCTCGCGGATCTCGAACAGCCACAGGTTCGGCGTCATCGCGCCAACGTCCATGACATGGCTGCCGAGGTTAAGCATGTGGTTGCAGATTCGGGTCAGTTCCGCGAACAGCACGCGCAGGTACTGGGCGCGCAGCGGAACCTCGATGTTCAGCAGCTTTTCGACCGCGAGCACATAGGAGTGCTCCATGGCCAGCGGCGAGCAGTAGTCGAGCCGGTCGAAGTAGGGCAGCGCCTGCAGGTAGGTCTTGTGCTCGATCAGCTTCTCGGTGCCGCGATGGAGCAGGCCGACGTGCGGGTCGATGCGTTCGATGATCTCGCCGTCAAGCTCCATGACCATGCGCAGCACGCCGTGCGCCGCCGGGTGCTGGGGCCCGAAGTTGATCGTGTAGTTGGAAATGACCTCGTCGCCGGTGGTCGGCGACTGTTCGAGGCTCAGGCTCATGCGCCTTCTCCATCGGTCTTCTTCGCGCGCGTCCGCTTGGGCTTGTCGGCCGCTTCGGTCGCGCCCTCGGTATCGGCAGTCTTCGTTGCGCGCGGCTTCTTCGCCGGGCGAGCCTCGGTCGGCTCGGGCGCATCGGGAGCGTCAATTTCAGTCTTCACCGCAACCGGCTCGCCCTGGCCCTGACCCGCGACAGTGCCGCCGGTGGCCTTCGCATCAGAAACCGGCTTGGCCGCTTCGGCATTGGCCTTCTCGCCAGCACCGGTATCGGCCTTGCTGTCAGTCGTCTTGGGCACGTCGGCCTTGGGATCACCCTTGGTGTCGGGCTTGGTCGCCACCGGAGCGGGCGCCGGCGGCGGCGTTGCCGCCTTCTCATCGCCCGGCAGCACGTAGTCGGCACCTTCCCACGGGCTCATGAAATCGAACTGGCGCAGGTCCTGTGCCAGCTGCACCGGCTCATAGACCACGCGCTTGTCTTCTTCCGAATAGCGCAGCTCGACGTAGCCGGTCAGCGGGAAGTCCTTGCGGAACGGGTGCCCCTGGAAGCCATAGTCTGTCAGGATGCGGCGCAGGTCCGAATTGCCTGAGAACAGCACGCCGAACATGTCGTAGACTTCGCGCTCGTACCAGCCGGCGTTCGGCCACAGCGTCGTCACGGTCGGCACCGGCGTCGCCTCGTCGGTCGAGACCTTGACGATCACGCGATGGTTCTTCGTCACCGAGAGCAGGCAGTAGCAGACGTCGAAGCGCTCGGCCCGCTGCGGATAGTCGACGCCCGCGATGTCCATCAGCTGCTGGTATTCGTGATCGTCACGCAAGCGGCGCAGGGCATCCTCGACGCTGTCACGCGCGACGGTGAGCAGGATTTCGCCATGCTCCTCGTCTGCCGAAACCAGCATCGCGCCGAGCGCGGCCACCAGCGTATCCTTCACGCCCTCGTTCGAGGACCAGCGCGGCGCGGAGTGGAGAACGGTCATTGTTCCTTGCTCCTCAGCGCTCGATCGTGCCGGCGCGGCGGATCTTCCGCTGCAACTGCATCACGCCATAGAGCAGCGCCTCGGCAGTCGGCGGGCAGCCGGGTACGTAGATGTCCACGGGCACGATGCGATCACAGCCGCGTACCACCGAATAGCTGTAGTGATAGTAACCACCGCCATTGGCGCACGAACCCATCGAGATCACGTACTTGGGGTCCGACATCTGGTCGTAGACCTTGCGCAGTGCCGGGGCCATCTTGTTGCACAGCGTGCCGGCCACGATCATCACGTCCGACTGGCGCGGCGAGGCGCGCGGGGCAACGCCAAAGCGTTCCATGTCATAGCGGGGCATGTTGACGTGGATCATCTCGACCGCGCAGCAGGCAAGGCCGAAGGTCATCCACCACAGCGAGCCGGTGCGGGCCCACTGGAACAATTCTTCGGTGCTGGTGACGAGGAAGCCCTTGTCGTTCACCTCGGCATTGAGGCTGTCGAAAAACGCCTGGTCCGGCGCCGTAACGGCACCGGCATTGGCAGTAACGAGCGGGTTAGTGGCCATGTTGCTCATTCCCAGTCCAGCGCGCCCTTCTTCCAGGCATAGATGAAGCCGATCACCAGTTCGCCGAGGAAGACCATCATGGTCGTCCACCCGGCCCAACCGGTTTCCTTCAGGCTGACCGCCCAGGGAAACAGGAACGCGGCTTCGAGATCGAAGATGATGAACAGGATCGCGACGAGATAGAACCGCACGTCGAACTGGCTGCGCGGGTCTTCGAACGCGGGGAAGCCGCATTCATACTCGCTGAGCTTTTCCGCGGTGGGATTGTGTGCGCCGGTCAGGCGCGACACGCCCATTGGCAGGAACACGAATGCGGAAGAAAGCGCCAAGGCGATCCCGAGAAAGATCAGGATCGGCAGGTATTGAGACAGATCGACCAAAGGGCTGACTCGCGAAGCTGCAGGTTCGCCTGCGCCCTAGTCCCGACCGCGCCTGTACGCAAGTGGGGTGCATTGCACTAAGGGCGGAATTGCCTGCCCTTTTCCCAGTGCAGCGTGATTGGGCGACGTACGGCCGCCGCCCTGCCATTCGTATGCCTTGCTTACTTCAGCTGCATCTTCAGCGTGCGCGCCGTGGCGGCACCATATGGCGGCTTGAGGCCCGCGATCCTGGCGAGGTCGATCTTCGGTTGGCTGAAGACGGCGCGGGCATGGCTGAACGAACGGAAGCCTTCCACGCCATGATAGCTCCCCATGCCGGAAGGCCCCACTCCGCCGAACGGCAAGTCGTCGGCCGAGACATGAAAAATAACATCATTGACGGTCACCCCGCCCGAGATCGTCCGGCTGAGCACTGACTCACGCTCGGCCCGATCCTCGCCAAAGTAATAGAGCCCCAGCGGCCGGTCGTGGGCATTGACGTAATCGATGGCTTCATCGATCCGCGAATAGGTCTTCACCGGCAGGACCGGCCCGAAGATCTCGTCCTGCATGACCTTCATGTCGTCACTGACGTTGCGCAGGATCGTCAGGGGCAGCTTGTTGCCGTTCGACCCTTCGAAGTTCTCGTTGCCCGGATTTACGACAATCGCCTCGGCGCCCTTTGCCACGGCATCGTCGACCAGCCCCGCCAGTCGATCACGGTGACGCCGGTTGATCACGGAGGTGTAATCGTCGTTCGCCAGCAGCGTCGGGTACATCTGCGCCACGCTCGCCTGCACCGCCCCGATGGCCTTGTGCTCGAGTTCCTCGGGCACCAGCATGTAATCCGGCGCCAGGCAGATCTGGCCTGCGTTCATCATCTTGCCCAGCGCGATCCGCTCCGCCGCCTTGGCAACGTCGGCGCTGCGTCCGAGAATGGTGGGCGACTTGCCGCCCAGTTCCAGCGTCACCGGCACCAGATTGTCCGCTGCCGCGTGAAGCACGTGCTTGCCGATCGAGGTCGCCCCGGTGAACAGGAGGTGATCGAACGGCAGCGAGCAGAAGTCCTGGCCCGTCTGAGGCCCGCCCAGAATGACGGCCACCTCCTCTTCACCGAAGAACTTGGGGAACAGTTCGGCCATCAGTTCCGAGGTCCGCTCGGTAAACTCGCTGGGCTTCAGCATCGCCCGGTTCCCTGCCGCAAAGGCCTGCGCCAGCGGCCCCATCGTCAACCCGACCGGGAAGTTCCACGGCGCGACGATGCCGATCACGCCCTTGGGCTCGTACCGCACCTCGGCCCGCGCCCCGAGCAGGTTCAGCGGGAAGTTGACGTGGCGCTTCTCGGGCTTGCTCCATGCCTTCATCCGCTTCTGCGAATAGCGGATCAGGCTGATCGAGGGCATGATATCGGTCAGCATCGACTGCTCGTGGCTGCGGTGGCCGAAGTCGGCGCTCATCGCTCTGGCGAAATCCTCGCCATGCGCCAGCAGCATCCTGGCGCAGCGCTCCAGACGGTCGTTGCGCGTCGACAGAGGCTCGGGCCGGGCTGCCATAAAGGCCTCGCGCTGCTTGCCGAGCGCAGTCATCATTTCGTCGCGCGCCGTTTCCTTGAACATGTCGCCCCGCTCCCCGAATCGCTTTCAGCCCGGCCCCTGCAAAAGGAAGAGCAGCCATGCCGTAGCGGCAAGACAGGTCCCCAGCGGCAGTGCCGTGTCAGCGTCGATCTTACGCTTGCTGACAAGCATGACAATAGCCGCTGCAATGCCGATGATGCTTGCACCAAGCATCGTCTCGACGACACCCAGCGGCCCCAGCCAGAGCCCGATCGCGCCGAGCAGCGGAGGATCGCCCGAGCCCATCCCCTCGCGCCCGCGAGCCTTGAGATAGAACCTCGCGATCAGCCACAGCAGAGCATAACCCACCACGCCCCCGGCAACGGCTATACCGATCACTCCTGCGTCATCGATCACTCTGGCGCGGGCGATTGACACAAGCAGCCCGCTTGCGGCCAGCCAGCCCACAAGCAACCGCGGCAACCACAAGTGTCGCAGATCGAGCAACGCCAGCAGCAGCAACTGCCACCCCAGCAGCATGGCGGCGAGCGCCAGGCCTTCACGCGCCAGCAACAGCGATGCCACGCCAATGGCGGCGCCGCCCAGTTCGCAGGCAAGCTGCCATCCGCCGATGCGCGCACCGCAGGAGCGGCACTTCCCCCTTTGCATCATCCACGACAGAACAGGCACCAGTTCGACCACCGTCAGAGCCTTGCCGCACCCGTCGCAGGCGGACCGACCGGTCACGACCGAACGTCCCGAGGGCAAACGCTCCAGAGCAGCGCCTAGAAAACTCCCGACAATTGCGCCCAGAATGGCCGAACCGACCAGCGGAACGCCTGCAGGCAGGCTCGAAAATGCAGGACCCAGCATCTGTTCGACCAATGCCCCATTTGCGTTCGCTGCAGTGCAGCACTATGTACGCGGATGAACGCGGGAGCACACAAGCCCGCGCATCAGCGCCCAGACACAAGGGCCAAATGCAAAGGTCAGTCAAGACATGGCACAGTTCTCGTCAGCCGATCCCGTCGTCATCCTGTCCTATGCCCGCACCCCCATGGGCGCGATGCAGGGAGCCTTGGCAGATGTTTCTGCCACAGATCTCGGCGCCACCGCAGTCAAGGCCGCGGTCGAGCGCGCAGGCGTATCGCCCGATGGCATCGACCGCATTTACATGGGCTGCGTGCTTCCTGCAGGCCTCGGTCAGGCCCCTGCTCGCCAGGCGGCTATCAAGGCTGGCCTGCCCAAGTCGGTTCAGGCGACCACGGTCAACAAGGTTTGCGGCTCGGGCATGCAGACGATCATCATGGGCGCCGAAGCCCTCGCCTCGGGCAGTGTCGATGTCGTTGTTGCCGGCGGGATGGAATCGATGACCAACGCGCCGTACCTGCTCAAGAAGCACCGCTCGGGCGCGCGCATCGGCCATGACACCGCCTACGACCACATGTTCCTCGATGGCCTCGAAGATGCCTATGAAGCCGGCCGCGCCATGGGCACTTTCGCGCAGGACACCGCCAACGCCTATCAGCTGACCCGCGAACAGCAGGACACCTACACCGTCGAATCGCTGCGCCGCGCCCAGACTGCTGTTGCCGATGGCACCTTCAAGGACGAGATCGCCCCCGTCACCGTCAAGACGCGCGCCGGCGAAGTCACTGTCGACACCGACGAGGCACCCGGCAAGGGCCGCCCGGACAAGATTCCGTCGCTGAAGCCTGCCTTTGCCAAGGACGGCACGATCACTGCAGCCACGTCCTCGTCGATTTCAGACGGTGCCGCCGCTGTCGTGCTGGCCCGTGAAAGCACTGCCAAGGCAGCGGGCCTCGCCCCGGTCGCAAAGGTCGTCGCGCTTGCCGCCCACGCCCAGGAACCCAAGGACTTCACCACCGCCCCCGTCGGTGCGATCCAGAAGGTTCTCGACAAGGCCGGATGGTCGATCGCCGATGTCGACCTGTACGAAGTCAACGAAGCCTTCGCCTGCGTTGCCATGTTCGCGATGCACGACCTCGGCATCCCGCACGAAAAGATCAACGTCCATGGCGGCGCAACGGCGCTCGGCCATCCCATCGGTGCGTCGGGCACCCGCATCGTCACCACGCTGATCGCCGCCCTCAGGAAGCATGGCAAGACCAAGGGTGTCGCCAGCCTCTGCATCGGCGGTGGTGAGGCAACGGCCCTGGCCATCGAACTCGTCTGATCGGCAAGAGCCTAGGCGGCGTGGACAAATTCCACAGCGCCACGGCTGGAGGCAAAAACCGCCAGTTCAAGGAGGCGAGGAAGCGCAATATCGGGAATATTGCGCGACGAGCCGACGCCGAAATGGCGGTTTTTGGTCCAGCCTAGAACAACGAAAGACCCCGACCGCAAGGCCGGGGTCTTTTCGCATCAGGAACAAGGCAGCGTCAGGGCTTTCCCGCGCCCCACACGGCGGTCGCCTTGATATAGCCTTTGCGACCGTCAACGTCGAAGCTGCACCAGCCAGCCTTGCAGTCGCCGATCTTGCCCATGACCCCCGGGGCCACGCGCCAGAGCAGACGCCCGGATCCGTCCTTGTTCTCGCGCAGGCCGGTGATGGCGCCCTTGACGATTCCGGTCTGGTCCCTGCTCAGGAATTGCGCGAGCATCCAGCCGCGCGCGCCATCGGGATCTTCGACCAGGCGCCAGCCCCCCATCACGCGCAGCACTTTCATGGGGACGCCCTTGCGCGTGTAGGTCCAGTTGATCCGATATTCCCGACCCGGTCCCACGCGCATGTTCGCGGTGTCCTTGCGGGTCGATACCCAATACGGCACGCCGTCTTCTGCGTCCTGCGCAAGAGCCGTCGGCGCAAGCAGGGCGCAGGCGACTGATGCGATAACGGCAGCAGGGGCACGACTGTAGCGATTGATCATGTACCAGCCGTCGCAAAAATGACCGGCAAGAGCAACACCACAGCGTGCTCTGTCCACGATGGCGGGCCGTCACCATGCTTGACCGCTGCCCCACCCCGGGCCTAGCTTTGCATCCATGCCGAGTTCCGCCGACTATCGCCCGACCCGCCGCGTCGATGGCACCCCGTGCGTCGCCGTCACCCGCCGTCTGCTCCCGGAAACGGAAGCGCGGATGAACGAACTTTTCGACGTATCCCTGAATGCCGAAGACCGCGCCATGTCGCGCCACCAGCTTGTCGCGGCGATGCAATCGGCCCATGTCCTCGTCCCCACCGTAACGGATCGCATCGACGCGGCAATGATCGCCGAAGCGGGTCCGCAGCTCGGCCTGATCGCCAACTTCGGTGCGGGCACCGAACATATCGACCTTGCCGCCGCCCGAGCGCGCAAGATCATCGTCACGAACACGCCCGGCGTATTTACCGACGACACCGCGGACATGACGATCGCCCTGATCATCTCGGTCGCCCGCCGCTTGAACTATGGTGGCCGCACGCTGCGCGCCGGCAAGTGGGAAGGCTGGGCTCCTTCCACCATGCTTGGCCACCGGCTCGCCGGAAAGACGCTGGGCATCATCGGCATGGGGCGCATAGGCCAGGCCGTGGCGCATCGCGCCCGGGCCTTCGGCCTCAATGTCCTCTACAACAGCCGCCACCGTCTGCCCGAAGCGCTCGAGACGATGTTCGGCGCAAGTTTCGAGCCCGACCTCGACAGACTGGTCGCCGAGGCGGACATTCTGACGCTGCACTGCCCGGCAACGCCCGAAACGCATCACATGATCGACGCGCGACGCATCAGCCTGATGAAGCCGCACGCCTACATCGTGAACACGGCAAGGGGCCAGCTGATCGAGGAGGAGGCCCTCATCGCAGCGTTGGTCGATGGCCGCATCGGTGGTGCCGGCCTGGACGTGTTCGAACACGAACCGCAGGTCGATGCGCGTCTCCTGGCCCACCACAACGTCGCAATCCTGCCACACATGGGCAGCGCCACATTCGAGGGCCGCATCGCTTCGGGTGACAAGGTCATCGCCAACATCCGCTTCTGGGCAGATGGTCATCGCCCGCCAGACCAGGTGCTCGAGGGTCTCGTCTGACGACTTGCAATTGTCCGAAACTGGAACCGTTCGTCGCGTTTCGCACAACAAACGGTTGCTGGCGCGCTTGTGCGCTGCCGCAATGTTGCTCTAAAGCCCCGCGCGGAGAGGATCTGGTGCAGCACCGCTGCGCGAGGGGGAGAGTCACGCATGCGTAAACTACTGGCGATGGCCTGCGCTGCAGGAGCAATCCTGCTGCCCGCATTGGCCCATGCCCAAGGCGCTGTCAGCGTCGAAGACGTTGCCGATACCGGCGACACCGCCTGGATTCTGGTTTCCTCCGCCTTCGTGCTGATGATGGCGATGCCGGGGCTTACGCTGTTCTACGGCGGTCTAGTCCGCGCCAAGGGCTTCCTTGCCGTGCTCGTGCAAGTGGGTGCAATCGCGGCCGTCGCGTCTGTGCTTTGGGTGATGGTCGGCTATACTCTGGCCTTCGGCGACGTCTCGGGCGGATGGCTCGGCGCTGGCAACGCCTGGATGCTCCTGAACCTCGGCAACGTCCGCGCCAATACGGCCATTCCCGAAAGCGCCTTCGCCCTGTTCCAGATGTGCTTCGCACTCATCACGCCCGCGCTGATGGTCGGTGCCTGGGTCGATCGCGCGCGCTTCGGCTGGGTCGTCGCCTTCTCCGCACTCTGGAGCCTGCTGGTCTATGCACCGGTCGCACACTGGGTCTGGGGCGGCGGCTGGCTGGCAAGCCGCTTCGGCACGCTCGATTTCGCGGGCGGGATCGTGGTCCACACCACTGCCGGCGTTTCGGCGCTGGTCGTCGCGATGCTGCTGGGCAAGCGCTCCGGGTTCCCCAAGACGCTGATGCTGCCGCACAGCCCTGCCCTCACCATGGCGGGGGCCGCCCTCCTCTGGGTCGGCTGGTTCGGCTTCAACGGGGGCTCGGCCCTCGCCGCCAATGACGATGCCGCCTCGGCCATCATCAACACGCATCTCGCAGCCTGCGTCGCGGCGCTGGTCTGGATCGGCATCGAAAAGCTCAGCGTCGGCAAGGCCACCTCTGTCGGCTTTGCCACCGGCGCCATCGCCGGCCTCGCCACCGTGACGCCTGCCGCCGGGTTCATTGCCCCCGGTTCGTCCATGCTGTTCGGCGTGGTGGCTGCGGCTGTCTGCTATCCCATGATCCAGCTGGTCAAGCAGCGGCTCGAGATCGACGATTCGCTCGATGTCTTCGCCGTGCACGGCGTTGGCGGAATGATCGGGTCCCTGCTGCTGGCGGTGTTCATCTCGCCTTCCTTCGGCGGCACCGGCTTTGCCGAGGGCATGACACTCGGCCGCCAGGTCGTCGCCCAGGTTGCCGGCGTCGGGATCGTGGCGATATGGAGCGGCATAGCGACCGTCGTCTGTTCGCTCATGGTTTCGATGGTCATCCCCATGCGCGTCAGCGAAGACGAGGAGCGCGAGGGGCTCGACATCACCAGCCATGGCGAACGCGCCTGGGAATTCGATTGATCGGTCGCTGGCAAGGCGTGGCTTGCCCAAGTCGCGCCTTGCAGCGGCCAAAGCCCGGCCATAGTCTGTCGCCATGACCGCAACCGAGGCCGAAGCCCCGTCCCTCCTTGAACAGGATCTGTGCACAGGCTGCGCAGCCTGCTGCGACGGCACGATTTTCACGTACGTCGAAGTCAGCCGCGACGAGGAGCAGGCGCTTGGCGATCGTTTCGCGATGCAATCGCGCGAAACCGATGCAATCTTCTTCCAGCCTTGTCCGCATTCGGTCTGCCAGAGCTGCCAGATCTATACGATCCGCCCCGAAACCTGCCGGAAGTTCCGTTGCAAGACGCTGAAAGCCTTGCGCGCCGACGAGATCGAGAGTGCCGAGGCGTTCCGACGCGTGGACGAAATGTTGAGGGCGCGCGAACAGTTGCAGCCATTCCTGATCGCAGGCGAGACGCTCAACGCTGCACGTGAACGCCGCGGACAGATCGCCGCCAGCGCCGAGCGCACCGCATCAGAAACGGCTTTCGTGCTCAAGCTGACCGCGTTCGACCTCCTTCTGGACCGCTATTTTCGCGATCCCCGCAAGGCGATGTTCCGTCATAAGCCTTCCGGACAGGAGGCCGCGTAACCCGCCACTCTACACCACCTTCCTTTAGTTATGATCGGCACCCTGTAGAATTTTCTGTGATTCCATGACCTTCGATAAGTAGCGAGCCTGCGCTGCCGTCAGTATCATCGCGTCCATGCCCGATGCTGACGACCTTTCCACGGCAAGCAGGCTTTGCCTGGCCTGCGGCCTGTGCTGCGATGGTACAGTGTTCGGCTTTGCCCACATCGAGGAAGAAGAGGTCGAGGACACGGCAGGGATCGGCCTGCAGACCATACGCACGACCAATGACGAGCCGGCATTTCTGCTTGGCTGCCACTATCTCGATGGTGCGGCCTGCACCCGATACCGGGATTGGAGGCCCTCGGTCTGTGGCGATTACTTCTGCGAGGTCCAGAAGCGCGTGGGCAAGCAAGAGCTGGCCGAGGATGAAGCTTTCAGCATCATTGCCCGCGCCCGGCAGATGACTGAGGAAATCAAGGCCTTGCTGCCACCGGGGGTGCCAATCTCGCAGGCGCGCAGGCTCTTCAAGGATCTCGCAGCGAAGCGCCCGGATATCGCGCCCGATGAAGCCACCTTCGTCGTCAAGATGTTCGTGCTGGAACGCTTCCTCGATAGCGCGTTCAGAGGAGCGAAGCGTGCTCATCTGCGCAGTGCGGCACAACCGGCACCCTCCCGGCAAGACACCGGCGCAGCATAGCGAACCTCGGTCGCGGCCTTGCCTAAAGTTATCCGGGCTTGGTGACTAATTTCCCCGCCATGCTTGCCTTCCGACAAATGGCGGCACGCCGCTGTCAAATGTATGATAGCCGGGATGTCGGCACCCGCACCTGATCTCACGCTGGAAAGCAGGCTTTGCCTGGCATGCGGCCTGTGTTGTGACGGCACGCTCTACGAAGATGCCAAGATCCGCGAAGACGAAGTCCGCGATGTCGAAAGCATCGGTTTGACGACATCGCGCAACGCGCAAGGCCATCCCACTTTCGTATTTGCCTGCCGTTATCTCGATGGCGCCTGTTGCGCCCGCTATGAACAATGGCGCCCATCGGTCTGTTCAAAATTCTTCTGCAGGGTCCAACAAAGGACGCGCGCAGGAGAATTGACCGAGGAACAGGCCATGGAAAAGATCGCCGCTGCTCGCCAACTCGTCACCGAGGTCAAGGCTACGCTGCCTGCAGGCATGCCGATAGTCGAAGCGCGGCATCATTTCACGCGCATTGCCGCAAAGAAGCCCGATCTTTCGCCGATGGAAGCCCGCTTTGCGGTCAAGATGTTCGTGCTCGAACGCTTTCTGGATCTCGAATTCCGCAAGCCAGACAAGGGTCACCTGCCAGCCGAACGTAGATCCAGCATTCCGGCCTGAACGGAGCGTCGCGCCGGCAAAGCGCGGGACGCTCCGTTGGCCGGCAAAGGTCAGTCCCCGGTCAGGATCCGGTCGACGAGTTGCTTCACCGTCGGGGTGAAGTTGTTCGAATAGAACGGATCCTGCTTGAAGCGATAGGCCGCGTGGCCTGCGAACATCAGGTTCTTGTCGATGTCGCCGCCGTGCGCGATGTCCTGCAAGGTCTTCTGGATGCAGAAGCTGCGCGGGTCCGCGAGGCGCCCGGTGGTGTAATCGTCATGGTCTTTCCATGAAGAGAACCCGCAGTGCGACAGGCAACCCATGCAGTCCTTCTGATCCTGCTGGATCTCGTCACGCTCTTCCGGCGTCACGAACACCATGGTGTCGTCCGGCGTGCGCAACGCGTGCACAAACCCCGCGCCATGCCATTCGCGCGCCCGGGCCAGATCGTTCGGCGTCACCCAGAAGTTCTTGCCCCGCACACCAACGTCCAGCTGCGCGGTATGCTCACCGGCCTCGACGCGCGAGTACGGGATCTGCCGCTCGGAACGTGCTTCCAGGGCGCGTAGGAAAGGATTGCGCACGGCCGAGGAATAGAAGCCCGTGGGCGAGAAGCGGTGCAGCAGCACGTCGCCCGGCTCAAGCGTGCGCAAGTGATCCTTCCACCCCTGCGGGATCGGACTTTCCTCGGTCAGCAACGGGCGCGTGCCAAACTGGAAGGCAATCGCGCCCAGTTCCGGATTGTCGATCCAGTCGTTCCACTCGCGCAGGAACCACACGCCACCTGCCATAACGATCGGCACGTCATCCGAGACACCCTCGGCGCGCATCACGTCGCGCAGTGCCTTGACGCGGGGATAGGGATCTTCCGGCTTCCTGGGATCTTCCGCGTTGGAAAGGCCGTTGTGCCCGCCCGCCAGCCACGGATCTTCGTACACCACCGCCGCCAGCAGGTGCGAGACCTTGTGATAGGCCCGCTTCCACAGTGCACGAAATGCACGGCCCGAGGACACGATCGGCAGATAGTTCACGTTGAACCGCGCCGCGATCTCGGAAAGCTTGTAAGGCATGCCCGCCCCGCAGGTCACGCCCGTCACCAGCCCGCGGGTCTTTTCCAGCACGCCTTCGAGCACGGCCTGCGCGCCGCCCATTTCCCACAGCACGTTGATGTTGATCGCGCCCTTGCCACCGGCAATGTCATAGGCACGCCTGACCTGCTCGACCGCGCCATCGATGGCGTACTTGATCAGTTCCTCGTGGCGTTCCTTGCGCGTGAGGGCATTATAAACCTGTGGAATGATCTTGCCTTCGGCATCGTAGCTGTCGGCATTGACCGCGCTCACCGTGCCGATACCCCCGGCCGCGGCCCACGCGCCCGAGCTCATGTGATTGGTCGCCGCAACACCCTTGCCGCCCTCGACCAGCGGCCAAACCTCGCGGCCGCCATAGAGAATCGGCTTCAACCCCTTGAACGCAGACATCAATTTCCTTTCAACGCGCTTGTCGCGCTCGCACCCTTGGCCGTCTTCAGACGGCACGGCTTTATCTCGCCCGGTTCGGGACGGCTCTTCGCCGCGACGAACTGGGCATAATACCCCGCAATCTCTGGTTTACGGTGAAATTCATCCAAGCGAAAGCCCACGGCTTCCAGTTCGCAGATCAGCAACGCCGGAGGAATGCCGTGCCGGTCGGTCGAACGATCGAGATCGACCACCACGATCTTGCCCCCCGCCTTCAATGAAGGCCACATTCGCCACAGGAACGCATAAGGCTCAGTCACTTCGTGATACATGTGGATCATCAGCACGCGGTCGAAGCTGCGTTCGGGCAAGCGCGGATCGTCCACGCCGCCTGGCTTGATCGAGACGTTGTCCAGCCGGTCATGTTCGACACGTGACCCAAGCCGCCGCAAGGCGTCGCCATCGATGTCCTGCGCCAGCACGCGCCCCTTGCTGCCGACCCGCTCGGCAAGGCGTACGGTGTAGTAACCTTCGCCCGCCCCGATGTCGGCAACGCTCATGCCCGGCTGTATCCCGGCCAGGTTCATCACCATGTCCGCCTCGCCCAGGCGGTCACGTTCCTGCTCGTTGGAAAAAGCGTTGCTGACCACGCCGGAAACGGGGCGGTCAGCGGTAGGAAACTCGCGCGACGTTTCAGGACGCTTGTCGTCCACCTGCGGCTTGCACGCAGCAATGGCCAGCGACGCCAACACGGCGAGTGCGACTGAACGATGGGCCGAAGCCCGCCGCATCAGTCGTCATCCTCCACGGTCACCTTCTCGCCCGTCACCTTCTGCGAAAGTGCGGCAGCCATGAACGGGTCAAGCGCGCCATCGAGAACTTCGGTCGGGTTGGTGGAGACCACCCCGGTCCGCAGGTCCTTCACCTGCTGATAAGGCTGCAGCACGTAGGACCGGATCTGGTGCCCCCAGCCGATCTCGGTCTTGGCGGCATATTCGCCGCTCGCCGCAGCCTCGCGCTTGGCCAGTTCTGCTTCGTAGATGCGCGCCTTCAGCATGCCCATCGCGGTTGCACGGTTCTTGTGCTGGCTGCGGTCGTTCTGGCTGGCAACGATGATCCCGGTCGGAATGTGCGTGATGCGCACCGCCGAATCGGTGGTGTTGACGTGCTGCCCGCCCGCACCCGAAGCGCGATAGGTATCTATCTTCAGGTCCGCCGGGTTGATCTCGACCTCGATGTTGTCGTCGATCTCGGGATAGACCCAGACCGAACTGAACGAGGTGTGTCGCCGCGCCGAACTGTCATAGGGGCTGATGCGAACCAGACGGTGCACGCCGCTTTCGGTCTTGGCATAGCCGTAGGCGTTCTCGCCCTTGATCAGCAGGGTGGCAGACTTGATGCCTGCGGCTTCGCCCGCGTGATAATCGACCAGATCGACCTTGTAGCCATGGCGCTCCGCCCAGCGCGTATACATGCGCTGCAGCATTTCCGCCCAGTCCTGGCTTTCTGTCCCGCCGGCGCCGGCATGGACTTCAAGGAAGCAGTTGTTGGCGTCAGCCTCGCCGGCAAGCAGGGCCTGCACCTTGTCGTTGTCGGCACGGTCGGCCAGCGCGGCCAGCGTGGCAAGGCCTTCGTTCACCGTGGCCTCGTCGCCTTCCATTTCGCCAAGCTCGATGAATTCTATTGCATCGGCCATTTCCTGACCGATCTCGTTCACCGTCCCGATCGAGGCCTCGAGCCGCCTGCGCTCGCGCATCACCTCTTCGGCCTTCTTGGGATCATCCCACAGCTTCGGGTCCTCGACGCGGGCGTTCAACTCGTCGAGACGGCGCACGGCGCGATCCCAGTCGAGGAACTTGCGCACCAGCGCCAGCGCGGCATTGATGCGGTCGATATGGGCCTGCCCTTCGGCACGCATGGGGCTGAACTCCGGTCAATTCGAAACAAAACGAACTGCGCCGCTTAGCGAAGCGGGCAGGCATGTAAAGCCCAAGCGTGAAATGCCGAGTGCGTAATGGGGCGCGCTGTCAGCCCTTGAGCTTGCGCACCGCAGCAAGCGTCATCTTAACGTGGTCACGATAGTCCATGTCGGAATGAACCATCACGATCTTGCCGTTGCGGGCGATGACATAGCTGGTGCGCTTGGTCAGTCCGGTCGAGGAACCATCAGGCTTGCGCAGGTCCACATCATAGGCCTTGATCAGCGCGGGGCTGGCGCTGGCTACAGCGAACTTGTCGCGGCAGGCCTCGGTCGAGAACTTCTGCAGCGTCGCCACGTCGTCGTTCGACATGCCGATGACCGTCGCGCCCGCCGCCTTGAACTGTGTCGTCGCTTCGGCAAAGGCGTGCGCTTCCAGCGTGCACCCTTGCGTGAAGGCCTTGGGGTAGAAGTACAGCACCACCGGTCCCTTCTTCAGCGCCTGATGCAGCTTGAACGAGAACGGCTTGCCAGCCAGCGCCCCTTGCGCTGCGAAATCCGGCGCTCTCGCACCGGTCGGCAGCTCGGCAAGGGCCGGAGCGGAAACGGAAACGGCGAAGGCTGCGGCGGCAGCAAAGAGGGTGCGGATCGTCATGCGGGGACGCTAACAGACCTCACCCCTCATCGCCAATGCCTTTCGGGGCAGCTCTCCGCTCTTCGGCTGATCAGTAGATTCCGCCCTGCTCCTCCAGGAAGTCCTGCTCCACCGGCGCTTCCTCGGCGCCGCCTTCCGGAATGCCGCGCGCGGCACGCGCTCTGCGCAATGCGTCAATCACCGCCTGCTTGGCACTGACTTCACCTTCGCGGGCCGTGCGGCGGGGTTCGGTGTCCGGCTTGAAGGCTTCCCAGATGACCGACGCCTTCGCCACGTCGTTCTCGGGCGTCCCACCGAACACGCGCTTGCCTGAAACGCGGTCGATCTTGACCATTCGCACGCCCTCGGGAACTGCGAAGGGAATGTCCTTCCAGCGCGCCCGGGTCTCCTGTACCAGCTGCTTGAAGACCGGCGCCGCGATGCGCCCGCCCTGTGCGTATCCGCCAAGGCTGCGCGGCTGGTCGTAACCGATATAGACGCCCGCGATGATGTCCGGCGAGCCCCCCACGAACCACACGTTGGTCGGGCCGGAGGTCGTCCCGGTCTTGCCGAACAGCGGCAGGTTGAGATCGCGCAACGTCACCGCCGTGCCGCGCACCACCACGCCTTCAAGCATGTGGACCACCTGATAGGCCGTGCGCGCGTCCAGGACCTGCTTGCCGGTCGGCTTGAAGCGCGGCATCGGCTTGCCGTCCCACTGCGCCATGGAGCAGTTGTCGCAGCGGCGGTTGTCGGCGCGCCAGATCACCTTGCCGTTGCGGTCCTGCACGTAGTCGATCAGGCTCGGGTTGTGCTGACGCCCCTGGTTGGCCAGCGCCGCATAGGCGTTGACCATCTTGAGTACCGTAGTGTCCCCGGCGCCAAGCGCCATTGAAAGGTAAGGCTCGTACTCGCCGATCCCGACGTTCTTGATCGTGCGCACCACCTTGTCCATGCCCACGTCGTTGGCCACCCGCACCGTCATCAGGTTGCGCGATTGCTCGAGCCCCCAGCGCATGGTGTGACTGCCCGATCCGCCTTCGTTGCCGAAGTTGCGGAAGCATTTCTCGCCCAGTGCGGCGCCCTGATAGACGCAGAAGGTCCCGTCGACGACCATCGAGGCCGGCGTCATCCCGTTGTCCAGCGCCGTGGCATAGACGAACGGCTTGATCGTCGAGCCCGGCTGGCGGTTGGCCTGCGTCGCGCGGTTGAACGAGCCCAGCCGCGCGTCGAACCCGCCCTGCATCGCCAGCACGCGGCCGTTCTGCGGGTCCTCGACCACCATGCCGCCCGAAACCTCGGGTACCGTGCGCACGGCGTAGGTCGAGCCATTGACCGGCGCCACCGCCGTCACGTCACCCGGCTTGATGCTGTCCGGCAGCCCGATCAGACTGGCAGTCTGTCCATCCGAAAAACCCACCTTGCCCGAAGAGCCGCTGCGCGAAAGCAGCACGCCGATCCGCCAGTTCTGGTAGTTGATCGAGATGTTGCTGGTGATCAGCTCGGTCTGCCAGCGATCGTTATCCACATCCAGCCGTGCGATCGGCCCATGCCAGGCGCGGCCACCGGAGTAGCGCAGCAGCGCCGCCCGCAGCGAATTCTGCGCCGCGGTCTGCAACTGCGTATCGAGCGAAGTGCGCACCCACAGCCCCCCGGCATAGACGCTGTGCGGGCCGTCCTCGGCCTTCTCGCCGAATTTCTCGATCAGCTGGCGGCGCACTTCTTCCAGGAAGTAGCCCGCATCGGCCGTGTAGTTCTCCGCCCGACGCGGCTTGAGGCCCAGCGGCATGGCCTGCGCGGCGGCGGCTTGTTGCGGCGTCGCCCAGCCGTTCTTGACCATCTGGTCGAGCACCCAGTTGCGACGCTCGATCGCCATGCTTTCATACTGCGCGCGCCCATAGCGTTCCGGGGCCTTGGGCAGGATCGCAAGGAACGCGGCCTCATGCAGCTGCAGGTCACCCACGTCCTTGTCAAAGTAGGCGCGCGCTGCAGCCTGCACGCCGAAGCTCTGCCGTCCCAGCGGAATCTCGTTGAGATAAAGCTCAAGGATCTGCTGCTTGTTCAGCACGCCCTCGATCCTGCGCGCGAGGACCATTTCCTTGAGCTTGCGCGTGATCGAATACTCGTCGCCGATCAGGATGTTCTTGGCCACCTGCTGGGTGATCGTCGATCCGCCGCGCGCACGTTCGCCCGAGCCGTACTTGGTCACATAGTCGACCACCGCCCCGGCAAAGCCGAGGTAGTCGATCCCGCCATGGCTCCAGAAGGTCTTGTCCTCGGCCGAAAGGAACGCATTGATCATCGGCTCGGGGAAATCGACGAAACGCAGCTGCACGCGGCGTTCGCGGGCATAGCTGGAAACGATTTCGCCATCATTGCCCCGCACCATCGTCGGCAAGGGCGGCTGGTAGGTGAGCAGCGTGTCAGCCGAAGGCATCGTGCGGATCACCGCCACCCACAGCACGAACCAGCCTACCAGAATCGCGCCAATGGCGTAGTTCAGGAAGCGGAAGCGGCGGCTCTCGCCCCACTTTGTGCGATACCACCGGGAAAGGTTACCCCACCGTGCACGACCTTCGTCGCGGATGAGCTTGAACCGGGATTGCTGGGACGTCTCTTC
The DNA here is from genome assembly GCF_000807925.1 of Novosphingobium subterraneum. Taxonomy (GTDB): domain Bacteria; phylum Pseudomonadota; class Alphaproteobacteria; order Sphingomonadales; family Sphingomonadaceae; genus Novosphingobium; species Novosphingobium subterraneum. The sequence continues at coordinate 246,179 of NZ_JRVC01000002.1, forward strand.
GGCCATGTTGCAGGGCCTCTAGCACGCCCGCGCCGTGGCAAGCCAGAGCGAACCTGCAGCCAATGCACTCAGGGCATCGCACTATTCGGCGAAGCGCCAACCTGCCCCTCGGCAAGGAAAATCTCGATCGCCCGCGCCACCGATCCGGAAAACGCGCGCCGCCACGCCGGATCGCGCATCTTCTGCGCATCGTCCACGTTGCTGATATAGCCTGCTTCGATCAGCGCAGAAGGCAGATCGAGCGACTTCAGGACAACAAAAGCCGCTTCGCGCTGCGGCGTCTGGTGAAAGCGTACCGTCTCCTGCCCTTCCCGGACGACCAGTTGCCCGAACCGCAACGACCGTTCCCGCATTTCTCGCCGGGCCAGATCGACAAGGATCGAGGACACTTGCGCCCCCTGCCCTTCAAGGTTCACGCCATTGACAGTGTCGGCCTTGTTCTCCCGCGCCGCCAGCGCCTCGGCAACACCGTCCGACGCCTTGTCGGAAAGCGTGTAGACCGTCGCACCTTGCGCCAGGTCATTCTGCGCAGCGTCGGCATGGACCGATATGAACAAGTCTGCGGCAAGGCGGTGCGCAATGTCGGCACGCTCTTCCAGCACCAGAAACCGGTCCGAGTTCCGGGTCATCGCCACCCGCACCTTGCCATCGGCCAGCAGCGCATCGCGCAGGGATTGCGCAAGCAACAGGGTCAGGTCCTTTTCGCGCTCCCCCGCCGAACCGCTCGCACCGGGATCGTGGCCGCCATGCCCGGCGTCGATAACCACCAGTGGCCGGCTGACATCGGCCGGCCCTTCGACCGGCGGAAGCCCGACACGCCCACTGCTTGGCGGCATCTCCAGCCGCAGCACGGATCGCGGTTCGATTTCGGCAAGGCCCGATGAAAATGCCGCCCACATCAGTGCCGCCGCCGCAACCGGCGCGGCAAAGACCGCGATCAGGACCCCCTTGTTCTCCATCTGAACCGGTCTATGCCCCGCCCCACCCCTGCCGGTCCAGACCCAAAACGTTGGCATGGTTAACGGGCCGTTCCCGGCATTGTTTTAATTGCCGGTTTGCAATTGGGGTGCTAGCACCCATCTACCGGGGCAAGCCAGCACCGGCGCATCCACGCCGAAACCGCCGGAAAGCGCACATCTTGCGCCGCGGTGGGCGAGGGAAAGCCCGCTGGTGAAGATCCCGCCAACGTGGAGAGAAAGAAGCGCAAGCGCCCTCCTCCACGCCACAAGGTTGATGCCGTGATGATGAGCCGCGTTTCGTTCCTGCCTAGCTGCCCCACCGGGGCGGTCGCGGCTTGGACGCTTGCCGGCACGCGCACTTCGCCGCGAGTTGTCTTCACAGCAGACACAAACCAACCGCCGCCGGGCGGCGAGCGACAGGGCAAGGCAGTCGATACGCTGCGCGCCGCAACGCTCCGATCCGGCAAACCCGCATTCGCGAATGACATTCGCAACGGAGTGATCCGTGCAATTGCCGTTCGTGCATCCCAAACGAACCGCGCCAGAAACGCATTGGTAGCCCCAGAGGCAATCCAGCGGCAGCGCGGCTGGAGTATTTGTAATGACCACGCGCATGCTGATCGATGCGCGCCACCAGGAAGAAACCCGGGTGGCGGTGCTGAAGGGCAATCGGATTGAAGAATTCGACTTTGAATCTGCTGATCACAAGCAGATCAAGGGCAATATCTACCTCGCCAAGGTAACCCGTGTAGAACCCTCGCTTCAGGCGGCGTTCGTCGATTTCGGCGGCAATCGCCACGGTTTCCTGGCGTTCAGCGAAATCCACCCTGATTACTACCAGATCCCCAAGGAGGATCGCGAGGCCCTGCTGGCGGAAGAAGCCGCACACGCCGAGGAAGAAGCCGCCCTGCGTGCCGCTGAAGACGCGGAAGACGAAGACTACGCCGATGGCGAAGGCTACGATTCTGATGAAGGCGTGACCGAGGTCGACACGTCCGAAAAGGACCAGGTCGCCACCATCGAAGGCGGCGTCGTCGAGAACGGCTTCGACCACGAAGGTGAAGAGGGCGACGAAGGCGAGGAAACCTCGCAAGCTTCGGACGAAGGCGAAGAGGGTGACAGCAACCGCCGTCGCGGCCGTCAGGGCCGTCGCCGTCAGGGCGGTCGTTCGCAGGGCAAGGAAGCCGACGAACTGCGCGCCAAGCGCATGGCGCTGCGCCGTCGCTACAAGATCCAGGACGTGATCCAGCGCCGCCAGGTCCTGCTCGTCCAGGTCGTCAAGGAAGAGCGTGGCAACAAGGGCGCCGCCCTCACTACCTACCTCAGCCTCGCCGGCCGCTACTGCGTGCTCATGCCGAACAGCAGCCATGGCGGTGGCATCAGCCGCAAGATCAGCTCCTCGGCCGATCGCAAGCGCTTGAAGACGATCATCTCCGAAATGGAACTGCCGCGCTCGATGTCCTGCATCGTCCGCACGGCCGGCCTCCAGCGCACCAAGCCCGAAATCAAGCGCGACTTCGACTACCTCGCCCGCCTGTGGGACGAGATCCGCGAACGCACGATGAAGTCGGTCGCGCCCGCCCTGATCCATTCGGATTCCGACCTGATCAAGCGCGCCATCCGCGACATCTACAATCGCGAGATCGAGGAAGTCGTGGTCGAGGGCGAGCATGGCTATCGCGCCGCCAAGGACTTCATGAAGCTCCTGATGCCGAGCCACGCCAAGCGCGTGAAGGCCTATGCCGATCCGGTGCCGCTGTTCCAGCGCTATGGGGCCGAAGACCAGCTCACCGCGATGTACGACCCGGTCGTGCAGCTCAAGTCTGGCGGCTACCTCGTCATCAACCCGACCGAGGCCCTGGTCTCGATCGACATCAACTCGGGCCGCTCCACCAAGGAGCACGGCATCGAGCAGACCGCGGTTGCCACCAACCTCGAAGCCGCGCGCGAAATTGCCCGCCAGCTCCGCCTGCGCGACATGGCCGGCCTCGTCGTGATCGACTTCATCGACATGGAATATGGATCGAACATCCGTAAGGTCGAAAAGGCGATGAAGGACGCGCTCAAGAACGATCGCGCCCGCATCCAGGTCGGTCGCATTTCCGGCTTCGGCCTGATGGAAATGAGCCGCCAGCGCCTGCGCACCGGCGTGCTCGAAGCCACCACCCGCGCCTGCCCGCACTGCGACGGCTCGGGCCTCGTCCGCACCGCTTCGTCGGCCGGCCTGTCCGCGCTGCGCCTGATCGAGGACGAAGCCGCCAAGGGCAAGGGCAACGTCGTCACGCTCTACGCCTCGCAGGAAGCCGCAATCTACGTCCTCAACGCCAAGCGCGGCGATCTGGCCGAGATCGAGGAGCGCTACGGCGTCACCGTCGAAGTGATCCCCGAAGGTGAGAACGAAGGCGCCAAGATGCGCGTCGCCTCGCGCGGGCCCAAGCCTGAATTCGTCCCCCGCTTCGAACCGATCATCGAGCCCGAAGAGGACGATCTGGTCGAAGAGGACTTCGACGACGAGGAAGAAACCGAAGAGCAGCCCCGTCAGCAGCGCTCGCGCGACGGTGACGAGGGTGACCGCGAGAGTCGCCGCAAGCGCCGCAAGCGCCGCCGTGGCCGCAACCGTGATCGCCGCGATGAGAACGGCGAGACCGAAAGCTCGGCCGAAGAAGGTGACGAGGCCGAAGGCGAAGAAGCTGAAGGCAGCGAAGCCGAAGGCACCGAAGGCGCTCACACCGACGAAGGCGATGACGGCAACGACCGTGGTCCGCGCAAGCGCCGCCGTCGCGGTCGTCGTCGGCGCGGTGGCCGTGAGAACGGCGAAGGCGCTGGCGAACACGCTGAAGGCGATCAGGGCGAAGTTGGTGCCGAGCAGGGTGAACCTGCCGAAGCCTCGGCAGAGCCCGCCCCGACCGAACCCGTCGTCGCCGAACCGCTCGTCGCCGAACCGGTCGCAGCCGAAGCGCCTGCCCCGGTCGAGGCCGAAGCCGCTCCTCTTGCAGAAGCAGCACCGGCCAAGCCCAAGCGGACGCGCAAGAAGAAGGCTGATGTCGCAGGTGAAGCCGAGGCTGCCCCTGTAGCCGAGGAAGCTCCGGTTTCTGCCCCTGCAGTCGAGGAAGCTGCGCCTGCGCCGGCCAAGCCCAAGCGCACCCGCAAGAAGAAGGTGGAAGCCGCTCCTGAAGCGCCTGCACCTGAAACCGAAGCTGCGCCCGTCGAAGCTGCGCCAGTAGAAGCTCCTGCGGCCGAAGCTGAAGCCCCGGCGGAAAAGCCCAAGCGCACGCGCCGCAAGAAGGCCGATGCCGTGGCTTCCGAAGCTGCTCCGGCAGAAACGGTCAGCGCAGAAGCGCCGGTCGCCGAAGACGTCGCGGCAGAAGCAGAAGCCGGCGAACAGTCTGCACCCCGTCGCGGCTGGTGGCAGCGCACCTTCGGCGCCTGACCACAGGCTCCGGCCCCAGACAGAAAGGCCCCGCCAGCAATGGCGGGGCCTTTTGCTATCCGCTCAGCACCCATGCTGCTCTGGTTGACCGGCGCTGTCGGCCCCGCCATGGTAACGCAAACAGCATCTGGGAGATGGACATGCGCAAAGAATTCCTGACCACGGCGGCAGCCCTCGGACTTGGCTTGGGCGCGATGGCCCATGCTGCGACGGCCCCTGCCGCGCCGGTGCTTGATTGCCCCCTCGGCCGCCAGCCGCTCTCCACCCAATCCCCCCTGGCCGACGTGCTCTCTGTTCCCGCCGGCAAGGCGGTGGTCGAAGCCGCCTCGCCCGGCCTTGCCGATGCCATGATGCACCCCTTCGGCGGCGGCGCCCTGCCTCCCGGCTTCGATCGCATCGTCACCCCGCGCTCGGTCCTCGCCATGCTCGGCAAGACCGACCCCGCCCCCAGCGCCCGGCTCGACAAGGACTTGGCCAAGGTGCGCCTCACCAATGCCGACGTCGCCATCCGCTGCCGCACCTACGACAATGACCGCCCCGCGATCCCCGCCGATCTTCCGCGCCCGGCCATCCTCGTCTTCGGCAAGATCACCGGCTTTCGCGACAGCCCCTCGGTCAATGCCGCCGAAACCGCGCTCAAGGGCATCGCGGCCCGCCATGGCTGGGGCATCGTCTTCACTGACAGGGGCGGCGTCTTCAACGCAGCGGACCTTTCCCGGTTCGACGCTGTGGTGTGGAACAATGTCAGCGGCGATGCGCTGACGATCCCACAGCGCGCCGCGTTCCGCAAATATGTCGAAAGCGGCGGCGGCTATGCCGGCATCCACGGCTCGGGCGGCGATCCGCAGTTCTTCTGGAACTGGTACGCCGATACCCTGATCGGTGCGCGCTTCATCGGCCACCCGATGGCCCCGCAGTTCCAGGAAGCCCGCGTCGTGATGGAAGACCGCGCCCACCCGGCAACCCATGGCCTGCCCGGCGAATGGCGCATGACCGAAGAATGGTACTCCTTCGATCGCAGCGTCCGCCCGCTGCCCCGCACCCGCGTCCTCGCTTCGCTCGATGAAACCACCTACAAGCCCGGCGAAGGCTTCGGTCGCAAGATGGCGATGGGCGATCACCCGATCGCGTGGACCCGCTGCCTCGGCAAGGGCCGCAGCTTCTACACCGCCATCGGCCACCGGCCCGAGAACTACAGCCAGCCCGAAAGCCTGCAACTGCTCGATCAGGGCATCCTCTGGGCCATGGGCCTCAGCCCCGAAAGCTGCGCCGCGAAGTGAAATCCCACGGCGCGGCCAATTGCGCCGCGCCGCTCTCTTTGCCAGTCTGCCCGGATAACAGACGGGGAAACGGGATGGGACTGAAAGCCGTTTGGGACGCACACGTCGTTCCGCGCATGATCAAATGTGCCTGCGCGTCGCCGAACATCATGGAGCTTCGCGCCGGCGTCGTGCCCCGCGCGCAGGGCCGCGTGTTCGAGATCGGCTGCGGTGGTGGGCTAAACCAGCAGTTCTATGATCCCGCCCGCGTCACCGGGTTCGCCGGCATTGACCCTTCCGGCAAGCTGCTCGACTATGCGCGCGAGGCCGCCGCCCGCAAGGGCTGGCAGGCCGACATCCGCAAAGGCGTGGGCGAGGACATTCCCTTCTGTGACGAGACCTTCGACACCGCCGTCTGCACTTACACGCTCTGTTCGGTCGATGATCCGGCCAAGGTCCTGTCCGAACTGCGCCGCATCCTTAAGCCCGGCGGCACCCTGCTGTTCCTCGAACACGGCCTCAGCCCCGATGCCGACGTGGCGAAATGGCAGCGCCGGATCGAGCCTGTCTGGAAACCCCTGATGGGCGGCTGCCATCTTTCCCGCGCCGTCACCGCCCCGGTCCTCGGTGCCGGCTTCCAGCTCGAACACCCGGGCCACCAGTACATGCCCGGCATGCCGAAGTGGGCCGCGTGGATGGAATGGGGCGCCGCCACCAAACTGCGCTGACCCCATTCCTCCCCGGTGCGCCTGTCCCTGCGGAGGCCGGGAGGAAGAGGGACCATCGAAGATGGTAGAGGGGCAACCCCGCTTCAATTCCTCCCCGCCCCGGGGAGGGGGACCACCGCAGGTGGTGGAGGGGCACCCGCAAGACCACACACCCGCACGTCGCGTCCCGCTAATCCTTCGCCTATCGCAGGATCATGCGACGTCTGTTAGACGGAAGATTTCCTGCACAGCTAGGGCGCGCCAGCCCGTAACTCGCAACAGGATGGCACGTCCGTCACTCCAACGCGCGGTATTGGAAATTGCGGAACAGGACTCGGCCATCGCCCGAAGCGAAAAGCGCAGGCCGCAGGCTCAGCAGGTTGTCGACAGTGTTGGCGTTATAACCGGTCACTTCCGAGCGTACCCCGTGGCGGGTCCAGTTCTTGCCATCGAGACTATAGTAGAATGTCACCACCTGATCGCGGTTGGTGATGCGCATGAACATGCGGCGGGCCGGTGGTGCAGGCTCCGGCCAATAGGACGCCTTGCCACCGCGATAGCTGGTCATCCGCGTGCCATCGATGCCCATGCCGAGGTAAAGCCGGTCGTCAAAGAACAGCAGAAGGCCGCCGGTGACCTGGCCTTGAAGTTCGGCATCCACGGTCACCTCGTAGGCGCGGTCACCGACCTGCTGGGTGACGACCACGCCGTTCGACGGACCGGTGCCCTTGGCCTTCAGCGAAAGTGTGCGATCGGCAACGGCGATGCGGGCTTTCTCGGCAGGCGTGCTACCGTAAAGGCTCCACAGCGTGCCGAAACGGTCGCTCTCGAAGGCGTCGGAATGCGGCATCCCATGCACTTCTGCCGCAGCCGCAGGCTTGGGCAGCGGCTTCGAAAGGTCCCCGCCCGTCGCGCGGAACCATCCGTCGGCAGTCCATTCGATCGGTTCGAGCAGGGTCTGGCGGCCGAGCGTGTGATAGCCGTTCTCATAGCCGTGGTAGATCATGTACCACTTGCCGCCCGGCCCTTCGACGCACGTGGCGTGCCCGCGTGACCACCACATTTCATCCTTCGAAAGCGTGCGCTGGATCGGATTGTGCGGGCAATGCTCCCACGGTCCGTTGATCGAACGCGACCGCGCCGCGACGATCATGTGACCGGTGGCCGGGCCGCTGGTGCCGCCGACCGCATTGACCAGATAGAAATAGCCGCCCTTGCGGAACAGCTTCGGGCCTTCAGGAGACCACGCCTCGGTGATCCAGTCATCGGGATATCGCCAGGCCTCGTAGACGGTCTCGATCGGGCCGGCCGTGGCAAGGCCATCGGCGGTGAGGCGAACGCGCTTGCCATCGTTGAAGAATAGGTAGCGGTGGCCGTCCTCGCCGACGACGTGGCCCGGGTCGATCAGTCCGCCAACCTTGAGGTCGATCGGATCGCTCCAAGGGCCGGCCATCGAAGGCGCATGAATCACGTAAGTGTTTGCGAAACTTGGGAGATCGGGCGACCATGGCGCTTTCATGAAAGGGATGTAGATGAAATAGCGCCCGTCATGCTTCGCGATGTCGACCGCGAACACCGTCCCCAGTGGCTTGGCCAGAGCCGGGCCGACCGGACGCCAGTTCACCACATCGCGCGAATGCCAGATCAGCAGCCCGGGCGCAGAATCGAACGAGGAGTGCGTCATGTAATAGTCGTCGCCGTCCTTGAGCACGGACGGATCGGCATAGTCACCTGAAAGGATCGGGTTCAGATAGCGCCCGTCACCAAGGTCCGCGATGCGCTGGCCTTCGATACCAGTTCGCCATACGGGTGTGGCTGCAGGCTTGGATTTGCCAACGGAACATGCCCCCGCGGACTTGGCGGAAGCGCTGGCGCGAGACCCGGGCAAGCCTGCAATTGATCCCAAGGCACCTGCTGCGGCAAGCTTTATCAACGTTCTGCGCGATTCCACGACCCACTCCCAGAAATTAGGATGCAAATTCTATTTCATAGTGGAGAGCCTTGCAATCCTACAAGGACATTCCTCGAACAACAGGTCGGCGCCTTTGCAAGTGGAGACAGCCGACCACTCTTTGCTGTCCTACACGACGGCGAAATGGCATGGTGACGATATGAGCGCCCAACCCTCTTCGCCTGCCTTCCGGCCCGAAACCTCTCGCAAGGATCCCCCCCTTTCTTCCGAAGGACAAATGGGGCGGTGGCAGTCGCCCGGGCGACTGACGGGGGGGGGGCACCGCCCCAAACTCCACTTCACATATGCGAACAAAACCTGAACACTGCGTCAGGAATCCCCCGGAAGCGCCCGGAACTGGCCCAGCCCGAATTTCCCTGGACCGTGTAAACCCCGTAAACCCCTCTTCACATCCATGAAGCGCCGCACCTCTACCAACGGGCAGTTCAGAGCCTCTTGCCCCCCGCGCTGCAATCGCTAAGGACGACTCAGCAAGCCGCAAAGCACGCAACACAGGACAGAACGATGGCGACCTTCTCGCTCCCGAAGAACTCCACGATCACCGGCAAGGCCCGCCACCATGCGTCGGCCACCAACGGCAAGATCCGCAAGTTCAAGGTCTATCGTTACGATCCCGACAGCGGCGAGAACCCGCGCTATGACACGTTCGAGATCGATCTCGACCAGTGCGGCCCGATGGTGCTCGATGCGCTGATCAAGATGAAGGGTGAACAGGACCCCACCCTCACCTTCCGCCGCTCCTGCCGCGAAGGGATCTGCGGTTCGTGCGCGATGAACATGAACGGTCGCAACGGCCTCGCCTGCACCACCGCGATCGAGGACCTGTCCGGCGAAATCCGCATCACCCCGCTGCCGCACATGGAGGTGATCAAGGACCTCGTCCCCGATTTCACCCACTTCTACGCGCAGTACGCCTCGATCCGCCCCTGGCTGCAAACCGTCAGCCCCACGCCTTCGGGCAAGGAGCGTCTGCAGTCGCCCGAACAGCGTGAAAAGCTCGACGGTCTTTACGAGTGCATCCTGTGCGCCTGCTGCAGCACCTCGTGCCCGAGCTACTGGTGGAACTCCGACAAGTTCCTCGGCCCCGCCATCCTGCTCCAGGCCTATCGCTGGCTGGCCGACAGCCGCGACGAGATGACCGGTGAGCGTCTGGACGAGCTGGAAGATCCCTTCCGCCTCTATCGCTGCCACACGATCATGAACTGCGCGAACGTCTGCCCGAAGGGCCTCTCGCCCGCGCGCGCCATCGCCGAAATCAAGAAGATGCAGGCAGAGCGTCTCGTCTGATCCGGTGAGCGAGCAAGCCTTCCGTTATGAACCGGCCGAGGACCAACCCGGCTGGTTCACCTGGAACCTGACCGACGAGACCCGCTTCAACGCCCAGACCATGGGCCGGATGCTGACGCGGATCGAGGAAGGCGCCGATGGCATCCGCCGCGCCCGCCTGCGCATGTTCCCGGAGCGTCGGCACTCCAACCTGCTCGATGCGGTCCACGGCGGCGTCACCCTCGCCCTCATCGACATCGCGCTCTTCGCGGCGATGCGCACTCTCCTTGCGGGCGACGCTGCAGGCTCGGTCACCCTCGACTTGTCCAGCCAGTTCATCGGTGCAGGCCGCATCGGAGAGCCACTCGATGCGGTAACGGAAGTGCTCCGCGAAACCGGCCGCCTGGTGTTCCTTCGCGGTCTCGTCGTTCAGGGCGATGACATGATCGCCGCATTCAACGGCACGATCCGCAAGCCGAGTCCGAAAAAGCCGATCAGGCGATGACATCTGTCCTCTCCCGCTATCGCGAGCTGGTTGCTGCGGGTGAACTGCGGCCCGACCCTGAGCAGGCCGCCGCCGCTGCTCGGCTTGACGCGCTGCAGCAGGAACTCGAAACGCCTCCGCCCTCACCTGGCCTGTTCGGCAAGCTCTTCGGCGCGAAGCCAGCGCCGCCGCCGCGTGGGGTCTACATGTGGGGAGGAGTTGGGCGCGGCAAGTCCATGCTGATGGACTTGTTCCACGACAACCTCGCTCTACCCGCCAAGCGCCGCGCGCACTTCCACGAGTTCATGCTCGATGTCCACGCCCGCCTGCGCGAGGAGCGCAAGAAGGAAAGCGGCGACCCGATCATCCCCGTCGCGGCGGCCATCGCTGCGGAAACGCGCGTGCTGTGCTTCGACGAAATGGTGGTCAACAACAGCGCCGACGCGATGATCATGAGCCGCCTGTTCACCGCGCTGATGGTCGAGGGCGGCGTAACGGTCGTCACCACCTCCAACCGTGCGCCACAGGATCTCTACAAGAACGGTCTAAACCGCGAACACTTCCTCCCCTTCATCGAACTGATCGGAAGCAAGCTCGACGTGCTCACCCTCAATGGGCCGACCGACTACCGGCTGGAACGCATGCGGGGCGTGGGCACCTGGCACGTGCCGGTTGGACCACAATCGACCGCAAAGGTGCGCGATGCCTTCTTCCGGCTGACGGACTATCCGCCAGAAGACAGCGAACACGTCCCTTCTTGCGATCTTGACGTCGGCGGCGGTCGCAAGCTGCACGTCCCGAAGAGCCTGAAGGGCGTCGGCGTGTTCAGTTTCAAGAAATTGTGCAGCGAAGCTCGCGGAGCGGCGGACTATCTGGCGATTGCCCGCAATTTCCACACCGTGATCGTCGTCGCGATACCGCGTCTTGGCCCGGAATTGCGCAACGAGACAGCACGCTTCATCACGTTCATCGACGCGCTTTACGAGCACAAGGTAAAGCTGATCGCCACCGCTGACGCCGAACCGGCAGAACTTTACGACTGGGGCGGAAAAGGCGACGACGAAGGTCGCTTCATGTTCGATCGCACGGTCAGCCGCCTGATCGAAATGCAGAGCCAGGACTATTTGGCGCTAGGCCACGGCGAAGACTGACAGATTCTGAAGCGTTAACCAACTCCGTCTACGCGGCTAACCACGAATCGCGTCAAACCTCACGGTGATCCAATGAAACAGGCGCTGCCGCTCATGGAGCGGGCAGCGCCTTTTCGTTTAAACCCCTGTTTTTCAATGAAAAACTAGGGCCGAAATAGCCTTACTGGAACAGCCAGCGCAGGATTTCGATAACGGCGTTTACTGCGGACATTCGTGCCTCCATCCACGATTGGAGACACATGGTTAACACCGACCTGTATGGTTAACAACTTCTAAACGAAACCAAATCGGCGCTGTCCCATTTTGAGAAGCCCCTGACAGAACTCTGGAAAAGCTTGCGGCCGGCCGAGGTAGTAGCCCTGCCCGACGTCACAGCCCAATTCGACGAGAGCGCGATAGGTCGCGTCATCCTCGATTCCCTCCGCGACGACAGTCTGGCCAAGAGCATGCGCGAGACCAATGGTTGCGCTTATGATGCTGCGCTCGCGATCGTGCGTTAACAGGCGTGAAACAAAGCGCCGGTCGAGTTTGAGTTCGTCGCTAGGCAGGTCAGCAAGGTATGCCAGACTCGCCTCACCAGTACCGAAATCATCGATGGAAAGGCGGAATCCCATGGCCCGGAGTTGGGAGAGATTCTGAACTGCGGCCGGACGATTTCGCACGCTCGACGTTTCTGTTATTTCAATCGTCAACAGCCTGGCATCGATGTTTCGACGACGGACAATCTCGGCAAAGTTGGAGACGAGAGATGGCTTGTCCACCATCTGTGCTGACAGATTGATGCTCATTTGAAAACGTTGACCCGCCGCATTCAGAGCGAGGGCAGCGGTGATCGCCTCATCTACCACCCAGTAGGTCAGTGCATCAATTCGGCCAGCGCGCTCCGCTTGCAGTATGAACGCATCGGGTGCGATTGGCCCCCGGGTCGGGTGATTCCATCTGATGAGAGCTTCAGCACCGCAAGCGTGACCCAATCGCATGTCCCACTGGCTTTGGTACGCAAGCCAGATTTCGCCGTTTCGCAATCCTTCATCTATGCGAGCATGAAGCGATAGCTCCCAACTCGCTTCGGCAAGCCGCTCCGCTTCGAACAGTTCCACAGAGCGGCCAGAACTGAGCGCATCGTTCGCACTCGCGAGCGCCGAATTGACGCGAGTCTGGGCATCCAGCCCTTCATTTCGATCGAGTCCGAAATGAATGTTGGTGTCAAAAGTATAGGTGCCAATCTGCAAAGGCGCAGAAAACAGTGCACGCAGACCTTCAAGGTGATTGAGTTGCATTTCGAGCGGACGTGCTTCTTCGGTCCACGCAAAATGACCACCTTCACCGTTGAAGATTGTCTCGATACCCGAGCCGACGGATAATCTCCTCGCAATCTGGCGAGCGCATTCTCCATGAAGATCGCGCGGCAAGGTTGCCAGAATCTCCTCGTAGCGACCGATCACCGCGACGATGACGTCACGACCAACTTCAAGAGGCTGCGCACTGAGAGCCAGAAGGTTGGGCAGACCGGACGTGCTGGTATGCTGGACTCGCCTGACCCGCAATTGCCAGGCGCGAGCAACGCCGTAGATCATAAGCGACAGGAGCGCTGCACCGGTATCAACGGTGACGCCAATAAGCTGAAGAGCTGGAGCAAAGACGAAGGGAGCGAACACTGCAAGGGCGTGCAGTGTGAACTTCGACTTTCGAGAGTCTGCACGCGATCCCGCTCGAATCAGCAACCACGATATGATCAGCAGCGGCAGTTGCCCGAGAGAGAGCGAGATCGGCTTGGCCAGGCCAGATGCCCCCGCGATATCGACGGCCAGAGGGTGTATGCGTCCCTTGCCATAATATCCGATCGTGGGGACATTCTGGGATTGCGTGACCACGATCGTACGACCGGTGAGCAACCCCGGCGTATAGGATCCGCTAAGCAGCATCCTCTCGCCGACCTTGGGGATCGTGTCAGGTTCGACCAGAAAATCCGGTTCAAAGGTGTCCTGAAGCCCGGAATACTTCCCTGCAAGGGACGCAGCAAACGTGGGGTAATCGCGTCCGGCGATGTTCACTGAATAAGGAGACGAGACGGCATAATCGATAAAGTTGCCGTTCCACACAGAGACAACAATGGGCGCCACGTCCGACAGCGCCTTTGGCGGCATTCGGAAATCTCGCAGCGTGAACGTATGGCCGAGACTTCCCACCGTCTGGCCACGCACCACGAGAGAAACCCCTGATCCAAAGGATCTGATTGTTTCAGCCAGCAATCGATCGCCCGCAGCATCTGTGCCGTACTTCACTGGCGCATCTACATAGACCCGATAGGGCATCTGGGGACGCAGTTGCTCCAGCACCCGCGCAAGCCTGGGTGCAGCAACCGTGTCAGAATCGGGGTGGTCACTGTCACTCTCAAGTTCGACGATGACCGTGGAGCCGTTGGCTTGGTGTTGGTTCAGCTTGTGCCGAACATTCCAAAAAACGTGATCAATCGGTGTCAGAAAATCGGTAAGCGCCAGCAACGCCGGGATCAGCAGCGCAAGGAACAGGGGGGTGCGCAGTTTCTTCAGCATGGACCCACGGGCGTTGTTTCCGAACCCGATTAGTCCGCAATGGTGAAGATCACCTTACCGGCTTGGGACGCTTAACAGGCAATCAACCAAGGCGATCCAATGATTTCCGCAGCATGAGAAGCTGCCAGATCAATCGGCTGTGGTCGGCACGGCCCGTCATGTGGGCCTCGGCAAGCGCGTCGATGCGTGTGCTGTTGAACCAGCCGGTGGCAGCTAGAGATCCGCTGGCAGCAAGACCGCGCGCTTCCGCTGCCAAGGGACCGCGCAGCCACTGCGCAATCGGCGTGACGAATCCCATCTTCGGGCGAAACAGCACGTCCTGCGGCAGATAACGGCGCATTGTCTGCTTCATGAGCCACTTGCCCGTACTGCCTCGCACACGCATTCGTTCGGGCAGTCGCGCGCCGAATTCGACAAGCCGATGATCAAGCAGCGGTTCGCGCGCTTCCAGACTGACCGCCATGCTCGTCCGGTCGACCTTGGTCAGGATATCGCCGGGCATGTAGAACTTGAGGTCCGCATACTGGGCACGGTCCAGGCCAGAGCGGGCGGGAGCCTTGCGCATCAACTCCATCAACGGCTGTTCGGCCCGGTATTCACCGCGCAGCGACATGAAATCAGGCGTATAGAGCGTGTCTCGCAAGTCCGCCGACGTCACGGCTAGGGCGCGCGCGTATCCTTCCTCACCGCTGCCGGCGAGGCTGAGCAGCGTCGTCCTTGCGCGAAGCGGACGAGGTGCCCAGTCCGCCTTTGGCCACAGACGGCCCATGGTCCCGAACACCGGCTTTCGCAGCGCAGAAGGCAACAGGCCCCTCGCCTGTTCCTCGCGGTGCTGGAATGTCTGCCTGCGGTAACCGGCAAAAGCCTCGTCCGCCCCGTCGCCGGAAAGGGCCACCGTGACATGCTCGCGCGCCAGCTCGCAGACCCGGAATGTCGGGAGCGCCGACGCATCGGCGAAAGGCTCGTCGAACATGGCAGCAAGCCGATCAACCAGCGAGAAGTCTTCCGGCGAAACCGTGCGCTTCCAGTGCTGGGTGCCATATTGCGCGGCGATCCGATCCGCATAAGCGGTCTCGTCGAGCGCTGCGACATCGAAACCGATCGAACAGGTCTTTACCGGTGCCGTACTTGCCTCGGCCATGAGCGCGACGACGCTTGAACTGTCAACCCCGCCCGAAAGGAACGCCCCCAAGGGCACGTCGGCGAGCATGCGCGAAGTGACAGCCTCGCGCATATGGTGGAGCAGATGGGCCTCAAGATCCTGCCGACTGCCGGTGGCACGATCGGCGAAGGACACGTCCCACCACTGCACCGGAGGCGATGGCGGTGCATCGGCTCGAAGCAACTGGTAGTGCCCGGCAGCAAGCTTCTGCACGCCCTTGAGGATCGAGCGGTGATCCGGGACATAGCCCCAGGCAAGGTAATCTTCGACAGCCAGCGGATCGATTTCACGCCGCAGCGACGGGTGCGCGAGCAGCGCCTTCAGTTCCGAACCAAAGATGACGGCGCCGTCGGCAAGGCGCGCGGTGAACAGCGGCTTTACGCCAAAGCGATCTCGCGCCAGCAAGGTGGTGCGCTGGCGCAGGTCGTGCAGCGCGAAAGCGAACATGCCGTGAAGGCGCGGCAGGCAGTCAACGCCCCAATGCCGCCAGGCCTGGAGAATGACCTCGGTGTCGCCATCGGTGCGGAAGGTTGCGCCGAGCGCAATCAGGTCACCGCGAAGTTCCCTGTAGTTGTAGATCTCGCCGTTGAAGACGATGGCCGCATCGCCTTCAGCCGCAAGCATCGGCTGTGGCGATCCAGCGAGGTCGATGATGGACAGGCGGCGATGGCCGAGGCCGACGCCCGGCGCCGTCCAGACGCCTTCGCCATCAGGCCCGCGATGGGCGATGGCATCGCACATCCGCCGGACCCGTTCCGGATCGACAGGCTTGAGACCTTCGGTATGGATGATTCCGGCAATTCCGCACATGCGAACGTGACCTAGCGCCCTGCAGCCGTGCGGTCCATCCACGCTTCGACCGGCCCGATCGCGGCAATGGCGGCGCGAAGGGAGGCCTCGGCGGGAGGCTGGCCGGGAACCCCGTCTTCCGCGGACAGGATCAGCGCGGCCGTGCTGCGGGTCCGCAGCAGCAGACGGTCAACGATGTTGGCAAGCTTCAGGCGCGTGTTGCTACCGGTGATGAGCGGGCCGGAGCGATAGTAGCTCTCGGCAAGACGATGGACCGGACCTGCTGCCTGGATGCGCTCGGCATGGCCCCCGGCGAGCGGAGCAGCGGACCTTTCCCACGCCCACCCGCTGTCGAGCGGGATCGCGCCCTGTCCGAAGCCGCCGGCCTCGCGGCCATCGGCCTGCGCCGCGTAGAGCGCGAACGATATGTCCACGACATGGCCTGAAGCATCGCGGAAACGGCCGAGAAGGACGTGCGAGGCGCCCGAATGCAGCGGCTTCCATGGCACCTGAGGCGTGAAGTCGATCTGCTGCCAGCCAGGGATCGGGGCAAAGTCTATCCGTGCCGGCATCGGTGCCTCGAGGCGACCGGCCCAGGCGCTCCACCCGCTGAAGATCAGCGCCAGAGCAGCGAGCGCCGCAAGCGCCCTCGGCGGTCCGATCCGATATTGCGAAAGTGCGCTCAGCAGACGGTTGGCTTGAATGGCTTCGGCATCGATCATGCGATCATCGATCGCGCGGTCGAAAAAGCGCCAGGCCATGACCATGACCAGTGCCATCACCAGCGCGAAGAAGATCCAGCCGTAGAAGATATGATCGAACCCGGCGGCGAATTCGATGCCGCGGTGTTCGGCGATGAAGATGGTGCCCCAGGCCCGCACGCCATTCGCCAGGATCGGCATGGCGATGCTCAAACCCATGAACGCGATGCGACGGCTCCACGAGGCGAAGCAGACGTTGGCGACCAACGCGCCGTACGCGATCATCGCGATGAGGAACTTGACGCCAGAACAGGCCTCGGCCACTTCGAAATAGCCGCCCGGCGTGGTGATGAAGACACCTTCGATATGCGCCGGCACCTGGCTCGCATCGAGCAGCGCCATCGTCATGTGTGCGGTAATCGTCTGCAGGAACGGGATCAGCTCGTCTCCGGCCGGCACCAGAAACAGCATGTAGGCAATCGGAAAGAGCAGACCGGCGCAGACCCTGGGGCCGAGGAGGACCACTGCACTTGCCTGCGCCATCAGGACAACGCCAAGCTGCGTGGCCAGCGACAGACCCGCAAATGTTCCAAGAAGCCAAAGGAACGCCGCCCCGCCAAAGAACACCAGGCCGGGCCACCAGGCCTGCGGCTCGAGTTTCACCACCTCGCGCCAGCGTAGCGAGATCAGCCAAGCCAGGATGAAGGGAATCAGAAGGACGTGATTGTAAGTCGAGCTGTCCCACCATTGCAGGAACATCTCGCGCCAGTCGGTAGCGAAAAGCGCGACGTTGCAGGCCCAGGCGATGGCAAGACAAGCGAGCGCGCGCCGCCACGCTGCGGGCAGATTGGCCCAGCGCTGCTGGAGCGGCGCTTTCAGGGTCAGATCAGGCTGCGGCACGTGAACCCTCGGGCCCTGCAAGGCCGAGCAAGCCGGCCAGCGGGGCAAGTACGCCTGCCCAGCCGCACTTCTCTACGACGAAGGAGCGGGCAGACTGACCGATCGTGCCCGCCCGGACCTTGTCGTGAAGCAAGCTCAGCGCGGCTTTCGCCAAGGCTTCGGCGCCGTTTGCGACTACGAGTTCCTGCCCGTCGCGCGCGGGGATACCGGTGGCGGCTTCGGGCGTGGCCAGCACCGGGCGTGCCATCGCCATGGCTTCGAGCACCTTGTTCTGCACGCCGCGCGCGATGGTCAGCGGAGCAACCACCATATCCGCGCCAGCCAGCCACGGTCGGACATCGATCACCGCGCCGGTCACGCGAGTGCCGTGGACGCCTTCGAGCGCGCGAACGGCGAGCGTCGGCGCCCGGCCCACGACGTTGAAGCGGGCTTGCGGAAATACCGCGCGGATCTGCGGCATGACCGCCTGCGCAAACAGCTCCACTGCCGCGATGTTCGGGGGATAGTCCATCTGGCCCGTGAAGGTAATGTGCGGCCCCTGCCCCTCAAGCTCGGGAGCAAGCGGCATTCCTTCAGGGTCAAAGAAGCCGGTGTCGATGCCATTGCCCAGCGCCAGAACGGCGGGGTCAGCGCCCGGCAGAAGGCGCTGGCGAAACAGGGCGGCTTCTTCCGGCGTCACCAGCAGGCTTGCATTGACACGGCGAGCAACATCGCTTTCGAAACGCGACAGCAGCCGAGCTTCACGCGCGTAGAGATGAGCCAAAGGAAAGCGGGCCTGCCCTGCGTAGGATTCGAACTTTGCCGAATCGACGTCGACAAAGTCCATCACGACACGACCTGCGAAGTCCGTCGGCACGTATTGGGCCATCTGGCCGGAGAAAACGTAGATGGCCGAGATCGGACGGGTGGCGAGAACCTTGGCCACGTAAGCCGAGATGCGCTTGTCCGCGAAAGCCGTCAGGCTCACGGGCTTGCCCGACGCCAGCGCCTCAAGCGCGGCGATCTTGAGCGAGCGCGACCGCCGGACAAGGCAATGGGAAGCGGCGACGGCGGCAAGGTCCGGCTCGTGCGCCATATCGCCCTCGTCGTCGGCGAAGCACGCCACGTGCACCGGTGCAAGGCCTGCAATGTGCCGGAGGACGTGGCACGACCGGATCTTGTCGCCGCGATCGGGCGGAAACGGGATGCGATGGGCAAGGAACAGGACCTCGCTCATGCCAGGCCTTGCGCGATCAGCGGGCCGACACGGTTGGCGAGGCCAAGCGGCAGCTTCTGCCACAATGCGATCTTGGCCTTGTACTGCGGGCTGAGCGGATTGACGTCGCGCGGGGCCTGCCCATCGGCGGTCCACGTCGCATAAGCCAGTGGCTCTGGCGTGAAGCCCCAGTTGCGCTTGAAGTGGTAGGCGCCGGTATCAACCTTGGACCTGCCAAAATCGAACCGATCGCAGCCCCGCACGCGCGCATGGTTCATCAGCGCATAGTACATCACATCGTTGGCACGCATCGTCCGCGCCGCGAAGGTGCCGCCGCCCCAGTAGGGCATGACTGCGCCGCGGTGATAGAGGCTCAGTACCGAGGCGAGCGGCTGCCCGTCACTGACCACGGTCAGGATGTCAGCGTCATCGCCGAAGCCGTCCAGCACTGCATCGAACAGGCGTTTCGGGAACACCGGCGTGCCAAGATTGCGGACGGATTCGGCATAGACCGCATAGTGCATCGCGCGATCCTCGGCGCTGCTGCCGGTCCGCACTTCCATGCCGTACCCCAGGCCACGCCGCACCTCGGCGCGCTGCTTGCGCGGGATGGCCAGTAATTGCGCTTCAACATCTGGTGCCAGCGCCGTGACGAACCCGGCGTGGCTGTCGGTCTTCACATGCCAGCCCTCGCCTTCCGGCAAAGGACCGCCGCGAAGCTCGATCGTCGGACAGTTCAGGCGCACGGCCAGTTCCTGCGCGGCAATGAACAGCGCCGGGCTGCCCTCACCGACAACGCCGCCGCCCACGCCAAAGCCGGTGGAGACCAGCGCGCGGCCGAACAGCGGTGAATGGACTTCGTGCAAGGGCAAGACCGCCCGGATCACACCGTCCTGCTCCGAAATCAGGATGTGCGTGCGGTGGCCAGTCGAGCGTTCTACCGCGTCAAGCCATTCTGGCCGGTGAAAGGCACTGGCAATGGGATGATCGGCCAAAAAGCGCGCCACAGCCCCCCGGTCATCGGGACCGCCGAGGCGTACAACGGAACTGGCGAGAAAGAATGGCGCGTTCATGCTGCGCGGCTCAACGGCGTTCGCGCAGATTCCGTGGCGGCAACCTCGTCCATCCGGCCCCAGCGGAACTCACGCACCAGACGCGACAGCTTTGCCGCCATGACATCAAGATTGGTGTAGTGCCGCAAGCGCGACTTGAGCGGAGCGACGGCGGGGCGCGGCTGGTCGGGGTCGATCTCCCAGGGATGGAAATAGAACACCGCCGGCCGGTCATCGCGTTCGTTGACTTGGCGGATCGCCCAGCGCGAGACGGCATAGGGCAGCAGCCGGAAGAAGCCGCCACCGCCTGCCGCCATCCGTCTCCCTGCCACCTCTGCCGTCGTGACCGGTATCTCGATCAGGTCCGCGCCCTCGATGGGGCGGAACGCAAACCGCGGTGCCTCGCGCCAGCCATAGTGGTCATGCACGACAGGCGCGACCGAGGAGGAATAGACGTAGCCTTGCTCTGCCAGCACTTCATGCGCCCAGGGAGTGCGGGCATCGATGGAAAAGCTTGGCGCGCGATAACCGGTGACGCGCTGCCCGGTCACGTCTTCCAGCACCTTGCGCGCGCGTGCGATGTCGGCAGCAAAGGCTTCGCGGCCCAGCATGAATACGCGGGCGTGATCCCAGCCATGGCTGGCGATCTCGTGCCCTGCGCCAGCGATACGGCGCATCATCGCCGGGTAGCGCTCGGCAATCCAGCCAAGCGTGAAGAACGTTCCCTTCACGCCCGCTTCCTCGAACAGAGAAAGGATCTGCTCGCAATTGCGCTCGACCCGGCAATCGAGCCCGTCCCAGTCCTTGCGGTCAATCACGGTTTCGAACGCGCCGACCTGGAACCAGTCCTCGACGTCGACAGAGAGTCCGTTCAGCATCTGGCCATTCAGCACTTGGCCGTTCAGCACCCCGGACGACATCTGTCCCCCCTTATGACGCCGCTCACGCAGCGGCGCGATGGAAGTCTTCGGCCTCGATCCACTCGATCAGCATGGTCAGGGTGTGGCGAATGGCCTGTTCCTGCTCGCTGGTCCGTGATTCCAGCGCGGCAATCGTACGCTGGGCCTCTGCCAGTGCAGCCAGCACACCGTCATCGCCGGGACGTGCTTCGAGAGCGGCGATGCGGCGATTGGCTTCTTCAAGCTGCGCGGCAAGATCGAAGTCCGGCAGCGGCGCGACTGGCGCGGCGCGCATGTCGGCCAGTTCGATGATCGCCTGCTGGAGTTCGGCAATCTGCTCGTCGCGTTCAGCCAGAGCGGCACGCCATGCGCTCTCGTCCAGGGCCGGCGCGGCAACAGGCGCCTGAGCGGCCGGGAGGTCAACCTGGGGCACATCGGCCAAGGGAGCGGGGGCGACCGAGACCTGCGGCTTGCCGAAAGCGCCGTCGCCCGCAAGGTCCGCCAGCACGGCCTGCAGCATCGCCGCATCGATATGATCGCGCTGCTCCACCGCGCCCATCAGCATCAGGCGGTTGACGATCTGGTTGATCCGGCGGGGCACGCCGCCGCTGGCCTTGGCGAGATCGGCATAGACGCGCGCATCGAACTGCGGACGCCCCTGCCAGCCTACCAGCGCAAGGCGATGCTCGACATAGCTGCCGACTTCAGCCGGCTCCATCGCATCAAGGTGATGCGATGCGATGACGCGCTGGCGCAATTGCTCCAGCTCGGGCGACGTCTGGATCAGCGTGCGGAACTCAGGCTGGCCGAGCAACAGGATCTGCAGCAGCGGGTGCGCGCCCAACTGGAAGTTGGAAAGCATGCGCAGCTCTTCGAGCGCTTCGACCGAAAGGTTCTGCGATTCATCGACCACCAGCAGGCAGCGGCGGCCTTCGCGCGCTTCATGATGCAGGAACGCCTCAATCTGGGCGAGTGCGGTGGCCTTGTCGTGGCCCGCCACTTCCAGTCCGAAGGCGCGAGCGGCGACGTGAATCAGTTCCTCGCCATCGAGCGCCGAGGTGACGATCTGGGCAGCGGTGAGTCGCTGGCGATCGACCGTCGCCATGAGGTGCGCCGCGAGCGTCGACTTGCCCGCGCCGACTTCGCCGGTGATGACGATGAAGCCCTCACCCTGAGCAAGGCCATAACCGAGGTAAGACAAGGCCTTACGGTGCGTTCCGCTTTCGAAATAGAAGCGCGGATCGGGCGTCAGCTGGAACGGACGGCCGGTAAGTCCATAAAATTCATCGTACATCGAAGCCGTCTCCGGGCATCAGAAGGAATAGCGCAGGCCAACAAGGCCCGATGCGATTACTTCGTCTTCAATCACTTTACGGTTAACACTATCCAAACCGACCGCTGCGGTCGCCACGAGGCGGTCCGTCAGGTTGCGGAAGTAGGCCGCGTTGGCACCCACCGTGGTCACGTCACCGAGGCTCGAAGCACCTGACTCGAACCACGCGGCATAAGCCGAAACGGCGAAGCTCGACCGCCGGTCGATCGGGCCGTTGAGCCCGGCGTCGACATAGAAGCTTTCGTCCACCAAGCCATTCGCAGCGCCAAGAACCGAATCCTCCCGAGCGATGTACTTGCGGCGGATGTAGCCTGCGCCAACCCCGGCCTGCAGGCGGCCGAGGCGGTGGGCATAAGTGGCGTTGACGCCGCGGGCGCGGAACACCGAACTTGCGACCGAGGACAGCGCGTTGTTGACGCAGCCGCCGGATTCGGAGCCGATGGCGCAACCGCTGATCTGGCCGTTGAACGGATCGCGGTTGACCTGGAAATCGGTCGGCAGATCCCGCAGCGCGCGGTTCACCTGCCCGCCAAAGCCCGACACGTTGTCGTAGACGGCGACTGTCAGCGAGCTGCGCACGTTCGGGTTGTAGGAGAAGCTGCCGTAGTAGGTCGTGCTGTCATAGCGGCGGCCGACAAAGGCAGAGAGTGCAGTGCGTCGGCTCGGCCGCCACATCACGCCTGCGTCCCAGGTAAAGCCTTCGGTATCGTAAGCCAGCTTGCGGGCCTGCCACTTGTCGGTGACGTAGCGGCCGTTGCTGCCGATCACCGGCACGCCAGCGGCATCGCGCACGGCATCACGGGCAGATACCTCCACATCCTCGTATCCGACCGCGGCAACGAGGGCGAGTTCCATCGTGACGGGATAGGTGACCTGCACGCCTGCGCGCATGTCACGCACGCGCTGATCGAGGTTGCTCACGTCTTCCTGGTAGTACGATCCGCTGGCCGTGATGCCCACCGGAAGGACCGTATCAGGCGCAATGCCTGCAGAGACTTGCGCCGACTGCGATACGGAATCGTCGAAGATGTCGGTCAGTGCCTGCCCCGGGGAAAGCTGGAGGGCATCCTTCTGCTGCACCTTGGTGTAACCGAGGATGTAGGAGCCAGACAGCGCAACGTCGCCCACGTGGGTGGAAACGGCAGGTCCGGCGTAGAGCGAATAGACCTGGCTTACCGCGTCGTCGGCGGCGAGCGGATTGAGCGTCGACGCGCCGCTGCCCTCGACGCGTGTGCGGGCCGCAAGCGCACCAGCTTCGACCGAGAGAGTGCGCGGGATCAGGTCATGCTTGACGCGCGCGAGGCCGGAAAGCGTATCCCCGTCACGCACGCGATCCGTCTGCGATATCCGCCGCTCATAGCGGACCGAGACGGCGCCTTGTGTGCGACGACCGTTGAGCGTCATGTCGACACCGGCCGCGATCGTGCTGTAGGTCAGCACTTCGTCGCCGGGCGAAAGCTCCCACAGCACGTTCTGCGTTGCTTCGATGTAGGGCGTGATCGTGGCGCGAGGGCCGCCACTGGCACCGCGCGAGGTCAGGCCCCCGCCCTTGCGCGGAGCATCGGCCTTGCCCGACGGCGCATCACCATCGACGCTCTCGTAATCGAGCGATTGCGCGTGAAGCGGACCTGCCACGAGCATTGCCCCGGCAAGCGCGAGCAGGCGCACTGGAAGGCGCGAAGGAAGCCGCATCCGGGTCATTCCTTGTATCCATAGTAAGTGCCGAAGCGGCGACCGGTGGTCGAGAATCGCGTGCCGTTGAGCAGGAGCTTGATGTCCTCGCAGGCCGAGAGCAGGCTCACGGCATCGCGCAGCGCGGCTTCGCCGGTGATATCGGCGCGCACCACCATCACGGTCTGCCCGACGTGATTGGCCAGGACGCTGGCAGGCGAAGCTGCCAGTACCGGCGGCGAATCGAATATGACCACGCGGTTAGGAGCATGGGCCGTCAGCCGGGCCAGCACATCCTCGGTACGGGCGGAGGCGAGGTATTCGGTGTCGGACCCAGTCGCATTGCCGGCTGGCAGGACGTAGAGCCCGGCGATGTCGGTGCCGATCACGCAGTCTTCCACGGCAATGTCCGGATCGGCCAGCGCGTCCATCAAGCCCTTCCCGCCCGGCAGGCCGAGCGTGGAGAGAACCGAAGGCTTGGCGAAATCGGCATCGACCAGCAGGACTTCGGTGTCCTTCTCCGCCGCCATCGACAGCGCGAGGTTGACCGCACAGAAGGTCTTGCCCTCACCCGGGTGGGCCGAAGCGACAAGAATGCGCTCGCCATGCTCGACCCGCTCGTCTGCCGCCGTGCGCAGCAGTTGGCGCTTCACGATGCGAAATTCCTCGAGCAGGCCGGTCACCCCGCCCTCGGGCTCGATCAGGCACTGTTCGCGCAAATGCGCGCGGTCGATCGCGTGGCGCTCGCCAGTGAACGGACGCACCGGCGGCTCGGACCGGACGATCGGTTCAGGCGTGACGGGCTCGGCCACAGACCTGGGCGCTGGCACTGGCGCGACCTTCGGCACCGGCGCGGGCGGAAGGTCGGGCACGACCGGGCGCGTCAACGTGCGGAAATCGAAGGTGCCCGAAGCGCGCTCGATCAGCGAAGGACCGCTTGCCGGGAGAGGAATCTTGCTCTGATCGGTCATCGCATGTCTCCTCAGGCCACCATGCCGCGCTTGAGCATCTCGACGCCGAGCAGGACGAAGAGGACGACGAACAGGCCCGCCACGCCGCCCGCCCAATATTTCAGGCGCTTGGCGCGCTGGGCACGGGTTTCGCGCGTGATCGCTTCGGAAATAGCGCCGAGCACGGGCAGGCCGGTGGCACGCTCCAGCTGGCCGGTGGTGGAATAGGCGGACTTGAGCTGGCCCAGCGCGAAGGCGCCGCCACAGCCCGCGCCGATGCCGACGATCAGCACAAGGAACAACAACAGCGGCCGGTCTGGCGCAGCAGGACCGCGTGGCATCGTCGGCGGATCGATCACCTCGAACTTCACCGCATCGCGCTCGGTCTCGACCTGGCCGCGCAGGCGCAGCTGCTCACGGTCGCGCAGGAGCTTGTCGTATTGCTCCTTGAGCACGTCGTAATCGCGATTGATGCGCGCAGCCTCGGCTGCCACGGTCGGCTCGCTGTACTGCTGCGCGGTCAGTTGCGAAATTTCTGCCTGAAGCGACGCGCGGCGCGATTGCAAGGAAACGAGGCTGGCCTCGCGGTCGGCCTTGATCGACACGAGCGAGCTATAGGCAGGGTTGGGCGCACCGCCGCCACCGCCCTCGCCTGCCGCAGCCTTCTGCAGGTTGGCAATTTGCGCCTTGGCCGAGATCACGTCGGGATGGCTGTCGGTCAGCCCCCGCGCGCGCATCGATCCCAGATCCGACATGGCCTGGGCCAGAGCGCCCTTGGCCCCGCCCGAAACGCCGGGAATGGCAATGGTCTGCGGGGTGCCCGAAAGCTGGCCGTTGATCGAGGCCAGCGCGCTCTGTGCCGCGAGCAGGTTGGATTCGACATCGCGCATCTGGTTGCGCGCGGCCTCGAGCCGGGTGGTCAACGAACCTGCGCCGGGGATGAAGCCAGCATTCTTCGATTCGAACTCGGTGCGCTTCAGTTCTGCTTCTTCGAGGGCCTTCTTCCGGTCGGCCAGCTGCTGGTCCATAAAGGCCAGCGTGTCTGTCATCTCGCCTCGGCCGCCTGCAAGGTTCTCCTCGCGGAAGATGTCGATCATCTTCTGGACCACGTCCTGCGCAAGCTTGGCGTTCTCGCCATCGTTGCGGCCACCGCCTCCAGCCGTGCCGGTAATCTCGAACAGGTTGTCCTGCTGGCTGACCACCGTCACCTGCTTGCCGAGGCTCTCGACCGCGGCCTGCATCTGCTTGTCGGTCGTAACCTTGTCGCCCAGCCGGGTTGCGCGGACGACCTTTTCAAGGTTCACCGCGCTCGTCAGGGTCTGGCGGACACGCTCGATATCGCGCTTGCGGTCTCCGCCGATGCCGATCTGGTCGGCCAGGACGTCATCGATCTGGACGAAGATGCGCGCCTTTGATTCATAGCTGTTGGGCACCATCGCCACCACCAGCCAACCGAGCAGGCAGACGGCCCATGTGATGCCCAGCGCAATCCAGCGCCGGTGCCAGATGCCATGGAGCGCAATGCGCACTTCCTCGTAAATGCTGGTCATCGGCGCGCGCTCAGAACGTGCTCTCGGGGATGATGATCACGTCGCCGGGCATCAGCAGCACGTTGGCCTTGGTATCGCCCTTGCGCAGCAGATCGCCGATGCGCACCGCGTATTCCTTCTGCGCGCCCGACTGCTTGTCGAACCGCACCAGCCGCGCCTTGTTGCCGGCAGCATATTCGGAAAGCCCGCCCACCGCGATCATCGCGTCCAGCAGCGTCATGTTGGCGCGGAACGGGATCGAGGCCGGTTTCTCGGTGGCGCCGACAATGCGCACCTGCTGACTGAAGGTCCCGGCAAACTTGTTTACGATGACCGAGACGATGGGCTCCTGGATGTACTGCGAGAGCTGAAGCTTGATGTCCTCGGCCAGCATGGAGGGCGTCTTTCCGACCGCAGGCATATCGGTGATCAACGGCGTGGTGATGCGCCCGTCCGGCCGGACCTGCACGCTCGCGCCGAGTTCAGGATTGCGCCAGACGAAGATGGTCAGTTCATCGAGCGGGCCGATCACATATTCCTCGCCGGGGCCCTCCTGCAGCGCCACGAACGAGGCAGGTGGCAACTGCGGACCTGCCCCAACTCCGCCACAGCCAGACAGGGCAAGGCTCAGCATGGCCGTGCCGGCAAGCATAGGGGTCAGGCGGGAATTGAACGGCATGAACTGTCCTTCTTGCTGCGGTGGCTCCTGCGCAAAAGCCTCGTCAGCCGCATGCGCAGGTCCGCAAATCACCGCTGGCTATCGCCAAAAAGGGTGAAGATTGCGTTAGCCTTGATTGCTTGAAGGCGTGACGCCAAGCGCCCATTCGCCGCCGTCCCGTAACGGGACTGGCGCGGAGTCATCCGTTAACAGCCGGAACCTATGCTCTTGTCAGACAAGCATTTCCGCGGCCGGCCCCTGGCCAAGGAACATCGCCGGGCTGGCGCTCGCTCCATAGGCACCGGCGCAGAAAATGGCGACGATATCGCCGACATCAGCCCACGGGAAACCACCCTTGTCGGCCAGCCGATCGAGCGGAGTGCACAGGCATCCGACAATGCTCGCCTCCTCCTCTACCGGCGCGTCGAAGCGCGTGGCGATGGCACTGGGATAATTGCGCCTGACCACTGTGCCGAAGTTGCCCGAGGCGGCTAGCTGGTGATGCAGGCCGCCATCGGTGACGAGGTAGATCTCGCCATGGCTCTCCTTGCGATCCACCACGGTCGCAAGATAAACGCCTGCTTCGCCAACGAGATAGCGGCCAAGCTCGATGCAGAACGCCGTGTCGCGCAAAACTTCGGGCAGATCGGCAAAGCGCTCGGCCAAGGCCTCGCCGACCGCGCCGATGTCGACTGGTTCATCCCCCGGGAAATAGGGAATGCCGAACCCGCCGCCGAGATTGCACTTCGGCAGAGGAACCCCGGTTTCCTCGGCAAGGCGCGCCGCCAGTGCCAGGGTCTGGCCCTGAGTCTCGATGATCGCGTCGGCTGAAAGCGCCTGGCTTCCGGCAAAGATATGGAAACCCTGCCAGTCCGCTCCTGCAGCAAGCAACTTGCGCGCGAGCGCCGGTACGCGTTCCGCATCGATGCCGAAGGGCTTGGCCCCGCCGCCCATCTTCATGCCCGACCCTTTGAGGTCGAAATCCGGATTGACCCGAATGGCAAGCCGGGGACGAACGCCCACTCGTTCGGCAATGGCCAGAGCGCGGCTGGCTTCCCCCTCGGATTCGAGGTTCAGGGTTGCTCCCGCCGCAATCGCTGCTTCAAGCTCCGCGTCGCGCTTGCCGGGGCCCGCGAAGCTGACTCGGGCCGGGTCAACGCCCGCCGCGCGGACGATGGATAGTTCGCCGCCTGAGGCGATATCGAAACCATCCACCAGCCCGAGCATATGCTTGAGCAATGGCCCGTAAGGGTTTGCCTTGACTGCATAATGGATGGAAAGCCGTTCCGGCATCGCGGCGCGCAATGCCGCCACCCGCGCCGTCAGAAGATCGCGCGAATATACGAACAGGGGCGTTACGCCCGCTTCCGCAACAAGTTCGGTCGCCTTGCGCCCGGCGATTGCCAGGACACCGTCGATGGCGGTGTAACCCGATGGAATAGGGCCGAGCGGCTTCATGCCTGCGTCTCCTCGGCCAGTTCTGCAGCCAGCGCAACCCGGTCAAGCTTGCCATTCGGACTCACGGGCATGATCTCCCGCCAATGGACGTGGCGCGGCACCATGAAATTCGGCAAGGCGCGGGTCAGGGCAGGAACCAGGCCGTCCTTGTCGGCACCGAGCATCGCTCGCGCCACGAGATGGATCGCTTGCCCCAGTTGCGGATCGGGCAATCCCAGCGCTACCGCCTCGGCAACGATGCCTGTCGCAACTGCCGCTTCTTCCACTTCCTGCGGGCTGACTCGATTGCCGCTGGTCTTGATCATGGCGTCACGCCTGCCGACGAAATGCAGCAACCCTTGCGCATCGCGCTTCACCCGGTCCCCCGACCAGACGGCCATGCCGCCAAGCTTCGAGAACGCCGGCGCAGGCCTGAACCGCTCCGCCGTGCGCACTGCGTCCTGCCAGTATCCTTGCGCAGCCAGCGGCCCTGCGTGGACCAGTTCACCTTCTTCCTCGGCTTGAGCTTCTTCGCCCATGTCATTGATGACAAGAACTTCTGCAAAGGGAATGGCACTACCGATCGAGGTGGGATGCTCGTCGACCAGCGCGGGATCGAGGTAGGTCGACCGGAAGGCCTCGGTCAGCCCGTACATGGCATAGAGGTCGGCCACCGGGAATTTTGTCCGCAGCGCGCGGACCAGCGATGGCGTCAAGGCGCCGCCGCTGTTTGTCAATCGCTTGAGCGATTGCGCGGCGTCCTGCGGCCATTCCAGTTCCACCAGTTGCAGCCAGAGCGGCGGCACTGCAGCGATTGTAGTGATGCCATGTCGGGCAACTGCCTTTACCACATCGCGCGGCGTGAGATAATCCAGCGGTACCACGCTGCCCCCGGCGTACCAGGTGGACAGCAGCTGATTCTGACCATAGTCGAATGCGAGCGGGAGTACGGCAAGCACGCGGTCCTGTGGCGCGATCCGCAGGTAATACGCAACGCTGACGGCCCCCAGCCAAAGATTGGCCTGGCTGAGCATCACTCCCTTCGGACGCCCGGTAGAGCCACTGGTATAGAGAATGGCGGCAAGGCTGTCCGGCTCTGCGTCAGACGGCGGAAGTGCGCCACCTTCGGCCTCCGCTTCGGCCCATACAGCAGCCTCCTCAATCGCCCGGCAAGGTGCGTCGCCCTCCTCCAGCGTATCGAGGCGGCCCTTGTTCGAAATCAGCAGCGCGGCCCCGCTGTCAGCCAGGATGTGCGCCGCCTGTGCGCGCTTGAGCAGCGGGTTGATCGGTACGTGGACCAGCCCGGCCCGTACCGCAGCCAGTGGCATCAGGCAGGCAAGCTCGGTCTTGGGCAGCCAGGTCGCCACCCGGCCACCGGGTTCGCCGACGCGCGATTTCAACCACTTCGCAAGGGTTCCTACACGTGCATTTAACGCTTCATGGCTAAGCGTGCGGTCCTTGAGCACCAGTGCAGGGGCATCACGCTCGCCGCGCAAGGCAAGGTGGTCGAGCGGATACACGGTGGGATCGGGCGTTTGTGGCACTCGGGTCTCGATAGGGAATGGCAAGAGCGTTGGACGTCTATCACGCCAGTCTTAAGGAAGCGCAAGGGGACCCGCGCGTTATCGCGGCTCAGGGCGCTTCGCCGTTCGAGCGGCTCGACTGGCTTGCCCTGCTCGCAGCGCATTGCCTCGACGAGGCGAAAGCGCGGGTCACCATTGCCGCGGACGAGCAGGGATGCACCGCCATGCCCTGGCTGGAAGACCATGGGCAGATTGCAACGCTTGCCAACTGGTACAGTTTTTTCGTGCGTTTTCTGGGTGATGGAAGACATCTTTCAGAGATCGTGCGAAGCCTTCCCCATAACCGGGCGATGTTTGCTCCTTTGCCGGAGGACGACGCCACAGCCCTTGCTTCCGCATTCCGCAAGGCTGGCTGGATCGCGCTCGCCGAGCCCTGCGACAGCAACCACGTGCTTGCCGTGAACGGACGGAGCTTTGCCCAATACTGGGTAGATCGCCCCGGGGCATTGCGCGAAACCTTCCGGCGCAAGAGCCGGAAAGGCGAAGTCACGCTGCGGCTCGCAACGCAGTTTTCCCAAGCCGATTGGGACGCTTACGAGACGGTCTACAAGCTGAGCTGGAAGCCCGGCGAAGGGTCGCCTGATTTTCTTCGGGCATGGGCCGAAATGGAGGGCAAGGCCGGCCGCTTGCGCCTTGGCATTGCCGAGGTGGATGGCCAACCAGTCGCCGCGCAGTTCTGGACTGTCGAGGGCGGCACCGCTTTCATTCACAAGCTTGCGCATGATGAACGCTTCCGCAAGCAATCGCCGGGAACGCTGCTCAGCGCGGCAATGTTCGAGCATGTGATCGACTGCGATAGAGCATCGCTTATCGATTTCGGCACTGGCGATGATCCCTACAAGCGCGACTGGATGGAAGATGTGCGGATCCGCTGGCGCGTGCGGGCATGGCGCAAGAACGCCATCCGTCACTGGCCTTCCCTGGTCCGCGCGATTGCCGCACGAACACTGCGCCCCCTTGTCTCCAGGAACCGCCATGGTTAAGGGCCCGATGAAACTGATAACGGCAGCTGGACACTGATGAGCGACACCGACAGCACCCTGCGCGCGATCCTAAAGGACGTTCTTGGTCTTTCGGCCGAGCGCGTGGCCGCTTTCGATGCTTCGACCGGCCTGTTCGGGGAACTGCCCGAGCTTGATTCGATGGCCGTGGCCGGCCTGCTCACCGAGATCGAGGACCGGCTCGACATCGTGATCGAGGACGACGAGGTCGATGGCGAACTGCTGGAGACCTTCGGCAACCTGCGATCGTTCCTGGAAGCCAAAGTCACGGCGTGATCGCGCGCTGGCCTTGCCCCGGCCCCGAAGGCCAGAGCGAGGAGTATGCGCTTGCCTTCGATCGCGGCCGTGAAAAACGCCTGCTGATCGTCCCGCCTTTGTTCGACGAAGCCAACCGCATGCGGCGGATGCTGGTCGATGCCATGCGCCTGCTGGATGACGCAGGAATCGACAGCTTCCTGCCCGACCTGCCAGGTTGCCACGAAAGCCTGCAGCAGTTCGAGGCGCAGAGCCTCCACGGTTGGCGCAGCGCGATGCAGCTGGCGTCACGCCACTTCCGGGCGACCGACGTGCTGGCGGTACGTGGTGGCGCTCTGGTGTTTCCCAACGCACTGCCGGGCTGGGCGCTCGAACCTGCAAAGGGTGCGGCGATCCTGCGCCAGATGATCCGCGCCCGCGTGATTGCCTCACGCGAAGCCGGTGTGCAGGAGGACAGTGCGGCGCTGCTCGAACTTGGCCGCAGCGAAGGGCTGGAACTTGCCGGATGGCGCTGCGGTGCGTCGCTGATTGCCGGGCTGGAGAATGCCTTGCCACAAATCGAGGGGCACCACCTCATTGCGCAGGGCCAGCTTGGCGGTGGCGGCTTGTGGCTGCGGGCAGAACCAGCGGCGGCGCCCGAACAGTCCGCCGCCCTCGTCCGCGTGATCCTGTCCGAGATCGACGCATGACCAGGCGCCACCTCACCTTCACGTGCGAGGGGGCGACGCTTATCGGCACGCTGGACCGCGAGGCCGCGAGTCACTCGACCGGTCTGCTGATCGTCTCCGGCGGCAATGAGCTGCGCTCGGGCGCCTGGAGCGGACAGGCGCAACTGGCCGCGCGCATCGCCAGAGAGGGCTACCCAGTGTTCCGCTACGACCGACGCGGCGTCGGCGACAGCGAGGGCGAGAATCAGTCGTTCCGCCACTCCGGGCCGGATATTGCAGCAGCCCTGGCCGCATTTCGCGCCGCAGCACCGCATGTTGCCCGCATCGTCGCGTTCGGCAATTGCGATGCGGCCGCAGCGCTGATGCTGAACGCGCCTGCGCTGCCGATCGCTGCTCTCGTGCTCGCCAACCCTTGGACGATAGATGGCGAGGAAGCCCCAAACGCCATGCCCGCCTCGGCAATCCGCAGCCGTTATCTCGCCAAGCTCGCCAACCCGCGCGAGGTCTGGCGGCTGCTGACCGGCGGGGTGAACCTCGCAAAGCTCGCCAGAGGGCTATGCAGCGCGGCATCGCCGACGCCTGCTCCAGCGGGCCTTGTCGAGGAGATGAGGACAGGCCTTGCGGCTTTCAGCGGCGCCGCAACGATCCTGCTCGCCAGCCGCGACCGGACGGCGCAAATGTTCAGCGAAGTCTGGGACAGCGCCGACTTGCGCATCCAGCGCATCGACAGCGCGTCCCACAGCTTTTCAGACGAAGCCGCGCGCGAATGGCTTCACGCGCGGCTGATCGAGGTGCTTGGGCCCTAAACTGCTGCGACTTCCGCCTGAGCGGCCTTGAAGTCCAGCTCGGCAAGGAAGCGTTCGGAATCGAGCGCGGCCATGCAGCCGGTCCCGGCCGCCGTCACGGCCTGGCGATAGGTGTGGTCCATGACGTCGCCGCAGGCGAAAACGCCGGGGATCGCGGTCTTCGGCGTGCCGGGTTCCACCACGATGTAGCCGCTCTCATCGAGTTCGAGCTTGCCCTTGAACAGTTCGGTCGCCGGGGCATGGCCGATTGCCACGAAAGCGCCGTCGGTCTCGACGACGCTTTCCGCGCCGGTCACGGTGTCGATCACCTTCACGCCGGTCAGGCCCTTGCCCGCCTCGCCGATGAAGCTGTCGACCTTCTGGTTCCACAGCACCTTGACGTTGGGGTGAGCGAACAGACGGTCCTGCAGGATCTTCTCGGCGCGCAGGGAATCGCGGCGGTGGATCAACGTCACGTCGGGCGAATGGTTGGTAAGGTACAGCGCTTCCTCGACGGCAGTGTTGCCACCGCCGATCACCACGACCTTCTTGCCGCGATAGAAGAACCCGTCGCAGGTAGCGCAAGCTGACACGCCCTTGCCCGAAAATTCCTGCTCGCCCGGAACGCCGAGCCACTTGGCCTGCGCGCCCGTGGCGATGACAAGCACGTCGCCCTCATAGATGTCGCCGCTGTCGCCGACGGCGCGGAACGGGCTGCCATCCAGGCTGACTTCAAGGATCGTGTCCCACATCATCCGCGTGCCAACATGTTCGGCCTGGGCCTGCATTTCCTGCATCAGCCACGGGCCCTGGATCACGTCGCGAAACCCCGGGTAGTTCTCGACATCGGTGGTGATGGTCAGCTGGCCGCCGGGCTGCAGCCCCTGCACCACGATCGGCTGCATACCCGCGCGCGCGCCATAGATCGCGGCGGAAAGCCCGGCCGGGCCGGAACCGATGATGAGCATGCGGGTCTTGTGCGTGGTCGCCATGGGAAAAGTCCTCCAGTCGCCAGCGAGATAAGCAGCGCAGGGCGCAAAAGCCAGTCCGCGCCCCCCGCTTTTTCCGCAGCTATACGACAGATTTTCTTTATTCGACGAGGTTGGCTTCGATCGCGGCGAGCACCTGCGGTGTCACGCCGAGCACCTCCCGCGCATAGGCCTCCACGCTGCCGTGGCGTTCCCGGATCGCTGCGAACGCGCGCTCGAGAAATTGCGCCTCGACGCCCATCAGCACGCGCACCGCGGCATCATCCATCGATATGCCGAAACCCTCGCGCACATGCCGCGCCCCGGCTTCGATGCGCGCCTCGGCATTGCCCGCAGTATTGGTGAGCAGATAGTCCGCCACGATATCATCGTGGTGCACGCCCAGCATATCGTGGACCAGCGCAGCGGCGAGGCCGGTCCGGTCCTTGCCGGCCAGACAGTGCAACAGGCTCGGCGTTTCGCGTTCGGCCAAGGCGTGCATGTACAGACGGTAGGTCCCGACCAGGACAGGCCGGAATGGCAGCGTTTCGTAAAGAGCAAGCATGGCCTGTCGCGCATCGTCGGCAGTGCGCACATCGCGCGCCATCTCTTCGTGCACCGCGCGCCCAGCCGCACTTGCAGTTTCGCCAGGATGGAAAAGCACGCTGCCCTCGAACTCGGGGTGCCTGAGGCAGCGATTGGCAGCGCGCTCGCTATCACCGCGCAGGTCGATGACGGTGGCGATCTGCAAGGCGTGGACTTTCTCGAGATCCTCAGCCGTTGCCTCGCTATGCTGACCCGAGCGCCACAGGACGCCCTTGCGCAACCGACCACCGCGCGCGGCATAGTTGCCATAGTCCCGGAAATTGTGGATTCCGGCCATCGCCAGCACCCTGGCCTGTTCCTGCTCGCTCATTTCACCGTCCTTGCCTGCGCTCAGCAATGGCAGCTTTGCCCAAGCGTGCAAGCGGGTCCGTCTGACGTTTCACGTCGTGGCAATGCCTCGTGACCCGTAGCGGGTTTGGCCCTTTATTGCCGCACGGCCAGCGGTTCGAGCGCGCGCGCCACAACTACTGCGGCCGGTGTCGGCTTGGGCACCAGGGTTCCGCCCAGCCGCCGGACGGCTTCATCCATGCGATCAAGGTCGCCGGTGTGAAGGACGTAAGGAACGCCCATTGCCGCAAGCGTCCGTGCCACCTGCTCGCAGGTTTGCCCTTGGCCCAGCGAAACGTCGAGAATGGCTGCGGAAATCGCGTTGTTCTGGACGATGGAGAGCGCCTCCATCAGATCGAGTGCCGTCAATGGCTTGCACCCGGCATCTTCGACCGCAAATTCCAGATCGAGCAGGATGAGCGGTTCATCATCAAGCACGAGAACGCGGCACGGCTCCGACGAAGCGTGATGCATCCCGCTCATTCGCCGGCATCCCGCAAGGGGATGCTGAGCCGGGCGTGAAGCCCTTCGCTGTTCAGTTCTCTCACAATTCCTCCCCTGGCCATGCCAAGCATGCGATCCACGATACCCTCCACCCCGACCGAACCTGCCGCCGCCTCTTGCAGCAAAGCGTCGGTTCCGCGCCCATGTTCCACCCAGTCGATGCGTATCGCCGGGCTCTCGGCGGAACCATTGCGCTGCCAGCCGACCGTCACCCGCCCGTCATCCCGACTGAGGGCGCCGTAACGGATGGCGTTCACCGCCAGTTCGTGAAGCGACAGTCCGAGCACCGAGACCGATGCAAAATCCGACCTGAGCCCGTTGCCCTCGAAAATGATGCGCGTCCCATCCGGATCGTAAGGCGCCAGGACGGCACGGATGGCCTGCCCAACCTCGACCGTGCCGCGATGAGAATCATCGAGGGTCGTTTCGTAAGCCCGGCCAAGCGCCTGGATTCTGTCATTGATTTCCCGCGCTTCGGCCTCGATGCCGCGAACCCTGCCGGTGAAGTTCACGATGCCGCCGATCACCGCAAACATGTTCTTCATGCGATGCGACAGTTCGCGTGCCAGCTCGCGCGCGTGCAACTCGTCGGCCCGCGCCGCGCGCACGTCGGAAACATCCCACTGGCTGCCGAAGAAATAGACCAGTTTTCCTTCGGCGTCGTAGACCGGCCCCAGATGCAGGGCATTCCAGAACGAGCTGCCGTCCTTCCGGTAGTTCAGCAGTTCGACAACCGTCACGTCCTCGCGATCCAACGCGTTGCGGATCCGCACCAGAGAGGCTCGATCGCTTTCCGGGCCCTGCAGGAAGCGGCAATTGCGTCCGACGATTTCGTCTTCCTCATATCCGGTGAGGTGACGGAACGCCCGATTGGCAAAGACGATGGGCATGTCATCCTGATGCGGATCGCACAGGCAGATCGCCATGCGCGTCTGCGCCATCGCCTGCTCGAACAGAACGCCAGATGCTCCGTCGAACGTATCTTCGGGGTGTTGCGCGCGAAAACGCGCCACGGCTGGATCAAACACGGTGTGGGCCTGATCGATCGGGCCGGACTCAGGGATGTTATCTGAAGTGTTACGGTTCATATCAGTGGCTACCTGCCACCGAAAATGCAGTTCCTACTGCTTGGTTCCGGAAAAAAGCATTAAATTCATGGGCATCATTTTCGTTCCAGCGGAATGACGGCGAGTGTCAACCGGGATATACAGGCGAGCTTGTCCAGTTCATCGACGATCCGGATGGACCAGACGTGGGTGCTACGCCCCAGGGCCTCGGGTCGTGCAGTCGCGTAAACCCATCCGTCGCGCACCGGTCGCAGGTGGTTGGCGTTGATTTCCATCCCCACGCAAGCGAACCGGTCAGGGTCCACCACCATGGCTCCTGCCATGGAACCGATCGTTTCTGCCAGCGCAACCGATGCGCCACCGTGCAACCGGCCAAAAGGCTGATGCGTGCGATGGTCGACCGGCATGCGCGCGGAAATCCAGTCATCGCCACA
The DNA here is from genome assembly GCF_000807925.1 of Novosphingobium subterraneum. Taxonomy (GTDB): domain Bacteria; phylum Pseudomonadota; class Alphaproteobacteria; order Sphingomonadales; family Sphingomonadaceae; genus Novosphingobium; species Novosphingobium subterraneum. Next base: position 282,436 of record NZ_JRVC01000002.1, read on the forward strand.
GTCATGGAACTCGATGCCAAGGTGCGCCGGCATCGAGGAACTGCCCAATTTCGTCAGTCGCTCGAGCGAGGGCTTCTCACCATTCCACCAGATCAAGCAGCAAATCCTTCAGCAAGAAAACGCCCGGCGCATCCGGCCAGCACGGCAGTGCCGAGCGGCAACACGCTTTCGTCCACCATCATTCTGGTGGAGTGGATCGAACAGCAAGAGCGCCAGTCTGCGCCTTCATGGGCCACGCCAAGGAAGAACATTGCTCCGGGCACCTTTTCAAGCACATAGGAAAAGTCTTCCGCCCCCATGATCGGAGCGTCCAGCCGGTGAAAGCCATGCTCGCCGGTTAGATCGCGAACCACCCTCTCGCCCAAATCAACCGCGCGCCCATCGCATACGGTGACAGGGAACCCCGGCGTGATCGCGACCTCGGCCGTCATTCCGTGGGCCGCGGCGATGTTCGTCGCCACCAGCTTCAATGCTTCATGGATGCGCGCGCGATTGGTGGCAGAAAGCGTGCGCAATGTGCCGCGCATGGCGACCCGGTCGGCGATCACGTTGTGGGCCGTACCCGCCTCGATCTTCGCGACTGTGGCGACGACGGGATCGCTCACCGGGAACTTCCTCGTGACGACCGTCTGGAGCGCGGTGACGATCTCACAAGCCACTGGCACCGGATCGAGCGCATCGTGCGGCATCGAGGCATGGCCGCCCCGGCCGTGCACGACGATGTCGAACTGGTCTGCCGAAGCAAGCAATGGTCCTGCCCGACCGGCCACAAGGCCATGCGGACTGTTGGGCATGATGTGCAGGGCAAAGGCAGCATCGGGCAGCGGATCTATCAGCCCGTCTTCGAGCATGAAGCGAGCGCCATGGAATCCCTCTTCGCCCGGCTGGAACATGAACTGCACCTCGCCTGCAAGGTCATCAGCCCGGGCGCAAAGCAGTTCGGCGGCACCTGCCAGCATGGCGGTGTGCGTGTCATGGCCGCAGGCGTGCATTGCGCCCGGGATGGTGGAGGAGAAGTCGAGCCCGGTCTCTTCGGTCATGGGCAGCGCGTCCATGTCGCCGCGCAGGAGGACACGCCGTCCAGGTCCGGCCCTGCCTTTCAGCGTGGCCACCAGCCCGGTCGTCGATGGCCCCTCACGCCATGTCAGTGGAAGATGAGCGAGCGCGGCGCGGACCTTGTCCCGGGTCTTGGGTGTGTGCAGGCCGAGTTCGGGTTCGGCATGGATCGCACGGCGCAGCGCGACGATCGAATCGGAAAGGCCTCGCGCCTGTTCGAGCAAGTCGGGATGAAGCATCGGAGGCCTCTTGTGGAAGGGATCGACACTAGGCTGGCACGTTGCAGCGCTGCTGTCGAGACTTGGCCTTGGGACTTGCACCAGCGGGCAGAGCGCGTTAATCGTTCGATTAAATAGTCCACTGACGGAGAGAGTCCCGATGCCCGAAGCCTATATCATCGATGCCGTCCGCACTCCGCGCGGGGTCGGCAAGCCCGGCAAGGGCGCGCTTTCGCACCTGCACCCGCAGCACCTCGCCGCGACTGTCCTCAAGGCCCTGAAGGAGCGCAACAATCTCGATACCGCGACGGTGGACGACATCATCTGGTCAACCTCCTCGCAGGTCGGCAAGCAAGGCGGCGACCTCGGCCGCATGGCGGCGCTGGCAGCGGGGTACGACATCAAGGCGTCGGGCACGACGCTTGACCGCTTCTGCGGCGGCGGCATCACCTCGGTGAACCTGGCCTGCGCCTCCGTGATGTCGGGGATGGAAGACTGCGTCATCGCCGGCGGTACCGAAATGATGAGCTTCACCGCCGCGCACGGAGCGGAACAGGCCAATGCTGGCATCAAGCCGCTGGGCATGGGCTCAGGCAACATGGCGCTCGACGCCTTGCATCCGCAATCGCACCAGGGCGTGTGTGGCGATGCCATCGCCAGCATCGAAGGCATCAGCCGCGAAGCGCTCGACGCGCTTGCCCTCGTCAGCCAGCAGCGCGCCGACCGCGCGATCAAGGAAGGCCGCTTCAACAAGTCGGTCGTGCCGGTCCTGAACGAGGACGGTTCGGTCGCGCTCGACCGCGAGGAATTCCCGCGCCCCGAAACAACTGCCGAAGGCCTCGCCGCGCTGAAGCCGAGCTTTGCCGGCCTTGCCGACTTCGATCTTGGCGGCACGTCTTTCCGCAAGCAGATCAACCGCCGTTATCCTGACGTGGAAATCCAGCACTTCCATCACGCGGGCAACTCCTCGGGCGTGGTTGATGGCGCAGCGGCGCTGCTGATCGTTTCGCCCGCCTATGCCGAAAAGCACGGCCTCAAGCCGCGCGCCCGCATTGTGGCTTACGCCAACCAGGGCGATGATCCGACGTTGATGCTGAACGCGCCCGTGCCTGCCGCCAGGAAGGTGCTGGCCAAGGCCGGGCTTTCCAAGGACGATATCGACGTCTGGGAAATCAACGAAGCCTTTGCTGTCGTTGCCGAAAAATTCATCCGCGACCTCGAACTCGATCGCGAAAAGGTGAACATCAACGGCGGCGCCATGGCGCTTGGCCACCCGATCGGCGCAACCGGTTCGATCCTGATCGGCACCGCTCTCGATGAACTCGAGCGTTCGGGCGGACGCTACGGCCTTGTAACGATGTGTGCTGCTGGCGGCATGGCACCGGCGATCATTATCGAACGCATTTAACCAAAGTAAATACTCGAGACAATTAGTGGCCCGGCGATCGAATGCCGGGCCATTGTTTTTCAAGAAGTTGCAAATGTTACGTTGCAATACGTCGCCAGCGCTGGCATTTGTCGAGCTAATATGCCCGCATTTCCGCGAACTCTTGTCAGACCCCTGCGCGGTAAGCTGTCCGGCTACGCCGTAGCGATTGGCCTTGCGATAATCGCCACGATACTCAGGCAGGCAGCCGACAATCTTCTACCTCCCGGCTTCCCATTCCTGACGTTCTTTCCCGCCGTGATCGTCACCGCATTTGTTGCCGGACGCGGCCCCGGCGCGCTCTGTGGCGTGCTTAGTCTGTTGTCTTCATGGTATTTTTTCATTCCGCCAGCGAATACTTTCGTGCTCTCTGCTCCAGTGGCGACCGCGCTGCTATTCTTCGCAGCAGTGGTGATTGTGGATGTCCTTCTGATCGACGGGCTGCAACAGCGCCAGGAGCAGCTGGTCGAAAGCCAGCGCCAGCTGAGCGCGATGGCAGACCAGCAAACCCTGCTTTTTCAGGAACTTCAGCACCGCGTGGCGAACAACCTCGCCTCGGTCTCCTCGATGCTGCGCATCCAGCGCCGACAGATCGAGCGGACGCCGGAAATCGCTCTCACGGTCCTTGAAAGCGCCGACCAGCGCATCGAACTGATGGGCCGCGTGCATCGCCAACTCTACAACCCGGCGGCCCGTGAGATTCCCCTGCCCGAACAGATCGAAAATGTCGTGGCTCAGGCGCAGGACGTGGCCGGGGCCGAGGACGTCAAGGTAATCATCAGCGCGGTCGATGCACCCCTTGCCGTAGACCGTATGATGACGCTGATGCTGCTCATCACGGAAGTGCTCAACAACTCGATAAAGCACGCTTTTCCGGAAGGTTCGTCCGGTGAGGTTCGTCTCACGCTGGAACCCGCCAGTCACGGACGGCTGCGCCTGACGATTGCAGACAACGGGCGCGGCCTTTCTCCGGGACACGCCGACGTCCCGCGCCATCGCGGCCTCGGCACTGCCATCACCAAGGGCTTTGCCACCCAGCTCGGCGGCACGATCACTGTCGACGGCAGCAACGGGGTGAGGACGATTGTCGAGTTTCCGGAGGGCTGAGGGCAGTTTCCAACTCTCTCCCAACTCTACCGCAACTCACCCCTAACTCCCCCCTGACTCGTGTAGGCAAACGCCCCACTGGGCGGGGCTTTGCCCATGCACGATCACGGTGCCGCAGCGATCGGTCCCGCTTCGTTGGCGACGACCTTCAGGACCTCGGCCCAGGCAGCGACATTTTGCGCCAATTCGGCGGGATCGACCTTGTCCAGGGTGTCGTCAGGCGTGTGATGAAGATCGAAGTAATGGGTGCCGTCCTGGTTCAGGTCGACCACGCTGAGCTTCTGCTTTTCGATCACCGGCTCGACGTCGGTCCCGCCATCGGCCTTGCCGCTCCCACGGACGATACCCATCGGTGACAGGGCAGCGGCGATGCGGTCGGACAGGGCCTTGTCGGCCATGTTGAACTGGACGCGCCAGACGCGGGCGGCGCCGAAGTCGCTCTCCATCGCGAGGGCGTGGGGTTCGCTGTGCTTTTCCGCGTAGGCCTTGCCGCCGAAGCCGCCGAGTTCCTCCGAGCCTGCCCAGAGAACGCGGATGGTGCGCAAGGGCGCGCCGCCCTCCTGCGCCTTCAAGGCGGCAGCGGTGATGATGGCGCACCCCGCTGCGTCGTCAATCGCGCCGGTGCCGAGATCCCAGCTGTCGAGGTGGCAGCCGAGCAGGATCGGCGGGAGCGAGGGATCGCGGCCCGGCAGATCGCCGATGACGTTGCCCGAGGGAAGATTGTCGGTGGTCTTGCCGGTGAGCGTGAGACTGAGGCGGATTGCCTTGCCGCTGCGCGCTATGCGGGCGATCAGATCGGCATCCGGATTGGAGACCGCGCCTGCCGGGATCGGCTTGACGCCATCGGGGAACGTGGTGCCGCCGGTATGGGGGTTGCGGTGACTGTCGGTGCCGATGGAGCGGATCACCACGCCGATCGCGCCCTTGCCCGAGGCGATAGCTGGCCCCGCACGGCGGACCTGCCCGTAGGGACCATAACCGCTGCCGTCCTGGTTGCGCTTCATCGCGTGGTCGATGAAGGCGATCTTGCCGCTGAGCGAGCCGGCCGGCGCGGCCTTCAGCGCATCGAGCGTGGGGAAATAGACGACATCGCCTTCGATGCCCTTTTCCGGCGTGGTGCCGCTGTAGCCCAGTGCAGTGATCGCAAGCTTGAACGGGATCGGAGCAAGCAAGTTGGCTTCGTCCCGGCCGCGCACGTAGCCGCGGATCCTGAACGGCTCGACCGCGACCTTGCTGAAGCCCAGCGCCTTCAATCGCGCTTCGGCCCAGACGCGGGCGCGCGCTTCGGCTTCGGACCCGGGCATGCGCGGCCCGACTTCGCTGGTAAGCCCGGCGAGCAGGTCCCAGGCGACATCGCCCTTCGGATCCTGCGCATAAGCGGTTGAGACGGAAAGGGTGGCGATGAGCGCAAGGGCGCGAGCATGGTTTCTCATGCAACCGTGCTATCGCCCGCCCCACCGCCTGCCAAGCCCTGCCCGCCGCCCTTGTCGCACAAGCCCCGCTTGCCCGACCCTTCGCGCTCGGATAGAGGGCGCGCAACAGTTTTTGCCTTCTACCCAAGGACCCGAGATGGCTGCCCAATACGCCTACGTCATGAAAGACATGACGAAGACCTTCCCCGGCGCGCAGAAGCCGGTGCTGAGCAATATCAACCTGCAGTTCTATCAGGGTGCCAAGATCGGCATCGTCGGCCCGAACGGTGCCGGTAAATCCACCCTGATCAAGATCATGGCCGGGATCGACAAGGACTTCACCGGCGAAGCCTGGCCGGGTGAAAACATCACCGTCGGCTACCTTGAGCAGGAACCGCAGCTCGACGAGAGCAAGACCGTGCTCGAGAACGTCAAGGACGGTGCGCGCGAGATCGCCGACATGGTCGAGCGCTTCAACCAGATCGGCATGGAAATGGCCGAGGAAGATGCCGACTTCGATGCGCTCGGTGCCGAGATGGCCGAGTTGCAGGACAAGATCGACGCGGTGGATGGCTGGACGCTCGACAACCAACTCGAAATCGCGATGGAAGCGCTGCGATGCCCGCCCGGCGACTGGTCGGTGGCGAGCCTTTCGGGCGGTGAAAAGCGCCGCATCGCGCTGACCCGCCTGCTCATCCAGAAGCCTTCGATCCTGCTGCTGGACGAACCGACCAACCACCTTGACGCTGAATCCGTCGAATGGCTGGAAAACCACCTCAAGGACTATGCCGGCGCGGTGCTGATGATCACCCACGACCGCTATTTCCTCGACAACGTGGTGGGCTGGATCCTCGAACTCGACCGCGGAAAGTACTTCCCCTACGAGGGCAACTATTCGACCTACCTCGAAACCAAGGCCAAGCGCATGGCCCAGGAAGAGCGTGAGGAAAGCGGCAAGCAGAAGGCGCTGCAGCGCGAACTCGAGTGGATCCGCCAGACCCCGGCCGCGCGGCAGACCAAGTCCAAGGCGCGTATCCGCAAGTTCGAGGAACTGCAGAACGCCCAGGACAACCGTCCGGTCGGCAAGGCCCAGATCGTCATCCAGGTGCCGGAGCGCCTTGGCGGCAAGGTGATCGAGGTGAAGAACATCTCGAAGGCCTATGGCGACAAGCTGCTGTTCGAAGACCTGTCGTTCATGCTGCCGCCCGGTGGCATCGTCGGCGTGATCGGGCCGAACGGTGCGGGCAAGTCCACGCTGTTCAAGATCCTGACCGGCAAGGAAACGCCCGACAGCGGCACGGTGGAAATCGGTTCGACCGTCCACCTCGGCTATGTCGACCAGAGCCGCGACGACCTGAACCCCGCCAACAACGTGTGGCAGGAAATCTCGGACGGCCTCGATTACATGAAGGTCAACGGTCAGGACATGTCAACCCGCGCCTATGTCGGCGCGTTCAACTTCAAGGGTCCCGACCAGCAGAAGAACGTCGGCAAGCTTTCGGGCGGTGAGCGCAACCGCGTGCACATGGCCAAGATGCTGAAGGCCGGCGGCAACGTGCTGCTGCTGGACGAACCGACCAACGACCTTGACGTGGAAACGCTGGCCGCACTGGAAGACGCGATCGAGAACTTCGCCGGTTGCGCCGTGGTCATTTCGCACGACCGCTTCTTCCTTGACCGTCTGGCAACGCACATCCTGGCGTTCGAGGGCAACAGCCACGTCGAATGGTTCGAAGGCAACTTCGCGGCCTATGAGGAAGACAAGCGCCGCCGCCTGGGTGACGCGGCAGATCGTCCGACCGCGTTGGCGTACAAGAAACTGACGCGCTGATCTTCTTTGTCAGTAATGGGCGCGCCCCGCTGGCCATCTTGGCGGGCGGGGCGTCATCCTATTTCGTCACCCTGAACTTGTTTCAGGGTCCATCTCGCCACACGCACGGACGGTGTTTGGCGAGGGATGGATGCTGAAACAAGTTCAGCATGACGGTGAGAATACACCGACCTGCCGCACAAAATGACGACCAAGGGGATCAGCCCTTGCGGCGGAAGCGGAAGGTGAGGGTTTCGGTCTTGCCGCCTTCCTTGACCGTGACCGAGGCGGTCATGGTGTTCTTGCCGGTGCGTTCGTAGACTAGGCCGGAAAAATCGAGGCGGTCGCCCTTGCGCTCGATTAGCGGGAAAGAGACGACCTTGCCCTTCTCCTCCCAGCCGGTGAGATCGGCGTTGAAGTGCTTGAGACGGTAGGCGAGCGAGCCGCCTTCTTCGACGATGGTGATGAGTTCATAGAACATCACCGTGCCGTCCTTGTTCAACTGGCGGAAGTGGCCGACCATCTGCCCGCCAGCTGCCGGGGCATAGGCTTCGAGCGCGGGTGCGCCTTCGATGCCCTCACCTTCCCAAGAACCCTGCAGCCACGCGACGTCCGCCAATGTTGCGGGCGGCGCGGCGCGGCGGTGATCGGGGTGAGCAGCAAGGCGGCGAAGGCGGACAAGAGCAGCTTCATGGTTTCCTCCCTCAATCGAGCGCCAGTGGCAGATAGACGTGCGCGCGCTGGTGTGGCGGGGCGACCTCGTCGGCATCGTCGAGGTAGTTGATCAGGACAGGTCCCTCACCCAGTTCCAAATCGCGTGCGAGCAGCTCTGCGTAAAGCGTGTCGATCAGGCCATGCAGGTCGTCATAGTCGCCGGTAGCGAAGAACGAGAGGTGCGGGCCGCCCCGAATCTGGCGCTCTTCAAGGTCGCCGCCGGGTGTGCCGAGACCGCCGGTATCGAGGGCGCAGGTAAAGCGGCAGGCTTCGGGTGCGGCGTAGCGGGGATCGTCGTGCGGCATGCCCCAGATCGCCTGCAGGCTTTCCGGCCCCAACTGGGCAAGCGCGAGTTCGAACAGCCGTCCAAAGCCGCGGTTCAGTTCGGAATAGGCGCCGACATTACGGACGGCGAGCAGGCGCAGTGGGGCGAGTTCGACGATCTCGATGCGCAGCGCGCTCTGCGGGTCCGATCGGGGCTCGCCCAAGGCTTTGGCGGTGTTGCTGAGGCTTTGCGGGTCACTGCCGAGGGCAGACGGAGTCTGGCCCGTCGTGGCACGCAGGGCGCGGGCATAGGCTTGCGACGTGGCATAGCCGCTCTGCCCGGTGGCGGCGCTGATGCCTTGCGCTGACAGAGCTGGCAGGCTTCCGGCGAGGCGTGCGCGGGTAATGGCGGCACCGGGAGCTTCGCCGGTCATCAGGCGAAATATCCGGTGAAAGTGATATTCCGACATCGCCGCTTCTGCTGCAAGGTCCGCGAGGCTTGGCACTTCGCCTGTGGCGAGACTGCGTTCGAGCAGGGCAATGGCGCGTTCGATGCGAGTGGCGTAGCGGCTGCGTTGGTCAGGCTTCATGCGTGTCCTTCCGGGTCTCATGCACTGCCCTCATGTCTCGCTGCCGGGGTCTTGTCGTTCCCGATCTTGCGCTTTCTAGGGAGCGAGCCAGGTCTTGTGCCACGGCGAGGCTTCGTCTTCGCGGGTGAAGCGGGCGCGGGTGCCGCCTTCGTGAGTGAGGTGCAACCAATCAAGGCTGCGGACTTCGACCAGCAGGACGGCGAAATTGCCGCGACCGGGCAAGGTTTCCTCGACGGTCGGCGCGCGGTGCAGAAGGTGTTCGGGAATGGTCGACCCGGCGGCTTCCAGCACAGCGCCCGGGCCGTCACCGGCGAGGTAACAGCGACGGCTGGAGGCGGTGGCGCACTCCCACGCGGCATCGGCGACAGGACCGCGATGTTCGATCCGCCCTTCACCACGCATGCGGATCTGGATGCGGGTTTCGGGATCGTAGGCAAGGACGCTGACCGGGGCGCAATTGCCGATCAGCGCGCACTTGGGACTGCGCAGGTCGGTGTGGAAACGCAGGGTCAGGTCCGGTGTCGCCTCGCGCAGGACCATCATCCTGAGATCGCCATCAGCAGTGCCGACGACCGGCGTGTGCATCGCACTGCGGCGCTGCCTTGCAGCCTTGGCAAGGCGATCGGTGGCATCGGCAAGAACGCTATCGAGCGTCAACTCCATTCATCTTTCCCCATACGAACCTGAACAAAAGGCTACCAACCCGGTTCAGACATCGGACAGCGCGAATCGTTTATTACCATCGTATTAAAGCTGCGAAGGGTGTCGCGGCTCTTCATATCGGGAAAGGGTCGGTCACGATGTCCGGCAAGTCAATCTTCAGAAGCAGTGCACTTTACGCACTGGCTGTGGCCATGACCGCAACAGCAATTCCATCCACGGCATTCGCCCAGCAGCAACAGCGCGAAGAGCGTGGTGGCGGTTGGCAGCGCGGCGGTGAAAATCGAGGCGGTGAGAACCGCGGTGGTGGCAACTGGCGCGGTGGTGGTGATTTTCGCAACCAGCAGGCGCAACGCCCGCAGGCACCACAAGTGCAGCGTCCCGCCGCACCGCAGGTTCAGCGTCCGGCTTGGGGCGGGTCCAACCCCCAGGCGCAGGCAAGGCCAGAGCAATCACGGCCTGACCAGTCGCGACCCGCATGGCGGGGGCGGACCGAGGGTTCGCAGCGGGATTGGGGACGTTCGCAGGGCCGCGACTGGCAATCGGGCACCGTGAACCGTCCGGCACCGGCGCAGAACGCGGGCAGGCCTGCCGTGCCGCAGCGCGGTTGGGACGGCAGACAGTGGAACGGGACCAACCCTGGCAACCAGAACGCCGGGCGGGATTGGAACCGCGACGGTCGTGACTGGAACCGTGACCGTGACCGGGACGGGCGCAACTGGAGCCGTGATCGCGACGGGCGTGACTGGAACCGCGACAACTGGCGGCGCGACGATCGCCGGGGCGACAACTGGCGCAACAGTTATCGCGGAGACTATCGCCGCTGGAGCAATGACTGGCGGCGGGACAACCGCTACAACTGGAACCACTACCGCAGCGTGAACCGCGGGATCTACCGGATGCCACGGTACTACTCACCCTATCGTGGGTACAACTACAGCCGCCTGTCGATCGGCATTTTCCTGAACTCTGGCTTCTATGGCCAGAACTACTGGATCAATGATCCCTGGGCTTACCGCCTGCCCCCCGCATACGGTCCGTATCGCTGGGTGCGTTACTGGGACGACGTGCTGCTGGTCGATGTCTATTCCGGCGAAGTGGTGGACGTGATCCACGACTTCTTCTGGTAAGACGAGCAACCCATCCGGCCCCTGCACCCGACGGTGCGGGGGCCTTTTTCGTGCTCGGTCAGGCCCTGCTGTACTCCGCCAGCGCGCGCAGCACGTTTGTCATCATTTCACGTCCTTGCCCCGTCAGCCGCACATAGCGGCGGCGGGCATCAGTACTATCCGGTTCGCGAAAGATCAGCCCTTCCTCTTCAAGGCGAGCAATCCAGCGCAGGATAGTCGTCGACGGAATTCCCGCATCGAGACAGACGCTCGACACCTGGATATCGGTGCGGCGGCAGTCGGCGATGAACAGATCAAGAAGGATGTCCCAGCCGGGCTCTGCGAAAAGGCCTGGTCGCCCGCTTGCCTCGTCACGTTTGCGACGCAGGTTGTAGAGCGCCTTTGCAAGACGAAGGATTTCGGCGTTGGGATCTACGTAAGCGTCCAAGCAATGCTCCATGCGAGCGACAAGAAATCACGAGGAGCGTGCTGGCACCCGGCGCCGACAAGTGGCATTGCGGCTTTGCAGATACCGACCCTTGAAGGTCTGGCAGCGTTCATGATCTATTGGTGACCCGAGATGACCTCATAAGGAAGTTTGGTTAACGCAAAGGACTGCAGAAAGCTTCGCCAAATCCATAGTATTAGTCCGGTTCGGATCAATTGAACTGGATTGCGGTGACGAGCCGATTCCAACATGAGATCGTGCAATATGGGATTGTTTTCAAAGAAGAGTCAGTCATATGCAGAGACCTCGGCGCTGCGTTTGATCGGAGAGACAGTCCGCAAGCGTCTCGCAAACGACTCTGGCGTCTATCGTATCCCGGTGGATGGGCTCGAGATCTTTGGCGTGGCGGATTTCTTTTCGGCCGCAGAGTGCGAAAGGCTGATCGCCATCGTCGACAAGGTGGCGCGCCCCTCCCCCACCTACAAAGGTACGGACGCGACTGGCCGAACCAGCTATACCGGGGACGTGGATCCGTTTGACCCTTTCATCCTCATGCTGCAGCGCCGGATTGACGACCTGATCGGAATCGATCCCGCGTTCGGCGAGACGATCCAGGGGCAACGCTACGAACCGGGACAGGAGTTTCGTGGCCACTATGACCACTTTCTGCCTTCGCAGCACTTCTGGGATACGGAACAGAAACGCGGCGGCCAGCGTAGTTGGACGGCCATGGCGTATCTCAACGCCGTGGAGGAAGGCGGGACAACCGACTTCACCCGTGTCAACCTCTCCATCCCGCCGCAACCGGGTGCGCTCTTGCTCTGGAACAACATGAAGCCCGACGGCACACCAAATCCTGATGCCCTGCACGCCGGAACGCCGGTTGTGCGCGGCAAGAAGTATGTCCTGACCAAGTGGTACAGGTCGCGCCCGTGGCACTGAAATGGGGGGCCTGGCACGGCCTGATTGCACTCGCTTTGCTGCAGCCGGGCGCAAGCCATGCTGCAACTGCTGCCACAGGTTCTTCCGTTGTCGCCGCGCAGATCGACAATGGCCCGCAGGCATCATCCGGTCTTCCGGAAAATGCCCAGCTTGAGCGGATCTTTGCCGATGAAATGCGGCAAGGCTTCGCGCTCGATCCTGTTGGCGCCCTGCAGCAAGGCCAGCGCGTTTCGGTCGAGGCATTCCTGCAGTTGTTCTCGCCAGAACTTGCCAGGGAGCGGCGCGAGGCAAATGCGCAACTGCTGGCGCGGCTGCGGCAAATAAGCCCCAGCAAACTGGACGAGCCACATCGCCTGTCGCGCGAAGTGCTGATCGATGCAAAAAGCGCAGACGCCGCACTGCTGCAACCCGACCTTCTGGCATTGACCGAGGTTCGCCCGTTCAACCACTTTGGCGGTTTCCACGTTTCCTACCCCGAACTGTCATCTCCGGGCAGCGGCATCGCCCTGGAGACGACGCGCGATTACGAGCTTCTGATCGCACGGCACCGCGTGCTCGGGCGCGTCTTTGATCAGGCTACTGCGCGCTTCCGCGAGGGAATGGCAAGCGGAGTGACCGAGCCGAGGCTGACGGTGGACAACATGATCGCCCAGATCGATGCCCTGCTGGCCCAGCCGGTCGAGCGATCGCCATTCACCAGCCCGGCGCGCAGCTTTCCCAGCACCTTTTCAAGCGCGGAGAAACTGCGGCTGCGCAGGGATCTGTATGCAGTCACACGGCGCGACATCTACCCGGCCTATCGGAAGCTGCGTCGGTTTCTGGCGGATGACTATCGCCCTGCAGCCCGCGAGCAGGTGGGCCTCTCTGCCTTGCCGGGAGGTGGCCCGCTCTACCGCGAACTGATTCGGGCCTATACCACGCTTGATCTCGACCCCGAGACCGTTCACGCAATGGGCCTGGGCGAAGTGTCGCGAATCCAGACCGAGATGGAGCAGGTCAAGACGGAGCTGGGCTATACTGGTCCCTTGCGCGGGTTCTTCGACGATCTGCGAACCAATCCACGCTACCACCCCAGAACCGAACAACAGCTCGCGGAGGGCTTTCGCGCGGTCGGTCGCAAGGTTGACGCTCTGGCTCCACGCTATTTCCTGCAGTTGCCGCGCACGCCCCTGCAGATCCAGCCCTACCCTGCCTACCGCGCGAAGTTCGAAGCAGGTGGCAGCTATGCGCAAGGGACGCCCGATGGCGTGCAGCCGGGCACGTTCTTCTTCAACACCTACGACCTCAAGAGCCGATACCTGACGGGCGTGACCACACTTTACCTGCATGAAGGCGCGCCGGGCCATCACTTCCAGATCAGCCTTGCCCAAGAGAACACGGCCCTGCCCGATTTCCAGCGCTTTGGCGGCAACAACGCCTACATCGAAGGCTGGGCGCTCTACGCCGAAACCCTGGGTTTCGAGATGGGTCTTTACAAGGACCCGATGCAGCATTGGGGCACCTTGGACGACGAGATGCTGCGGGCGATGCGGCTGGTGGTGGATACGGGCCTTCACGCAAAGGGGTGGACCCGCGAGCAGGCGGTAGATTACATGCTTGCCAATTCGGGCATGGGCCGCAGCGACGCCGAGGCGGAAGTCGACCGCTACATTGCCATTCCGGGACAAGCGCTATCGTACAAGATCGGGGCGCTTACGATCCAGCGGCTGCGCAAGGAAGCGGAAGGCGCGCTTGGCCGAAAGTTCGACATCCGCGCATTCCATGACCAGGTGCTTGGCAGTGGAGCGCTGCCGATGAAAGTGCTGGAAGGCAAGGTGCGCGGGTGGATCGCGCGCACCCGCGCTGCCCGTTGATCAATCTCCGAGCGCTTCGGCGATCAGCTTGCGAGTATTGCTGACGCCGTAGAGCGCAATGAAGCTGCCCATCCGCGGTCCGGCGCTGGAGCCCAGAAGCGTTTCATAGAGGCACTTGAACCAGTCGCGGAGCTGCTCGAACCCGTAATGCGGGTCCTTGCCGATCTCGTAGACGATGTTCTGCAGTTCCTCTGCGGTGGCATCATCGGACGTACCGGCGAGTTCCTCGTCGAGCGCTGCCAGAGCCTTTGCCTCGTTCTCTTCCGGCTTGCGGCGCTGCAGCGTGGGGGCGATGAAATCGCGGTTGTAGGCCAGAGCGCGGGTGACGAGGCCATCGAGTGCGGGGTGCGCTGCAGGATCGGCGTTCTCGACATAGTTGCCAAGATACGACCAGACCTGATCGCGCGTGGCCTGCGCGCCCAATACGCCGACGAGGTTGAGCAGCAGGCCGTACGTGACCGGGAGCTTTTCGCCCTCACCCTCGGCCGGACCGTTGGTGCGCAACAGGTGCCATACGGGGTTGCCGAGCTGCTGTTCGATCGGTTGGGTCGGGATCTTTTCGCGGAACTGCCAGTATTCGTCGACCGCGCGGGGGATGATCCCGACGTGGAGCGACTTGGCGCTCTTGGGCTCACGGAAGAGGTAAAAGCCCAGGGACTCCTCACTGCCGTATTCGAGCCACTGCTCGATGGTCAGGCCGTTGCCCTTGGACTTGGAGATCTTCTCGCCCTTCTCATCAAGGAAGAGTTCGTAGATCAGGCCTTCGGGGCGCTGGCCGCCGAGCACGCGGGCGATCTTGCCCGACTGCGTGACGCTGTCGGTGAGGTCCTTGCCGCACATCTCGTAATCGACGCCAAGCGCGACCCAGCGCATCGCCCAGTCGACCTTCCACTGCAGCTTGGACCAGCCGCCTAGGATGGTGTGCTCGATGGTTTCGCCATTGCTGTCGGTGAAGCGGACAATGCCGGCTTCGGCATCGACCACCTCGACCGGCACCTGCAGCACTTCGCCGGTGGTCGGCGAGACCGGCAGGACCGGCGAATAGGTCTTCCGGCGTTCCTCGCGCAAGGTGGGGAGCATGATGTCCATGATCGCCTGCCAGTTGCGTAGCACGCCCTTCAATGCGTCGTCGAAGGCGCCGGAATTGTAGCGGTCCGAAGCCGAGACGAACTCGTAATCGAAGCCGAAGCGATCGAGGAAATCGCGCAGCATGGCGTTGTTGTGGTGGGCGAAGCTTTCGAACTTCTCGAAAGGGTCGGGAATGCGGCTGAGCGGATGGCCGAGATGGGCATCGAGCAGCGCCTTGTTCGGCACGTTGTCAGGCACCTTGCGCAAGCCGTCCATGTCATCGGAAAAGGCGACGAGGCGCGTGGGATGGCCTCCGGTCAGCACTTCATAGGCGCGGCGGACCAGCGTGGTGCGCAGGACTTCCTGGAAGGTGCCGATGTGCGGCAGGCCCGAAGGACCATAACCGGTTTCGAACAGAACCGGGATCAGTTCGCCTGACGCATCGCGTTTGCCGCCGTGGAACCGCTTTATGAGCTTGCGGGCTTCCTCGAAGGGCCAAGCCTTGGAGGTCTGGGCGGCGGTGCTGATTGCGTCTGTCATGGTGCCTGCCCTTTTGCGCGTGGGCGCGACGGGTGCAAGAGAAAACCGGGGATGACCAGACGACGAAAGGGCGGGCGCCACGCTCACGCGACGTCCGCCCTTCCGTGGAGGCTTCTGAGGGAGGCTTACTTCAGAAGCGAGAGCACGTTCTGCTGGGCCTGGTTGGCCTGGGCGATCATGGCGGTCGACGCCTGGCTGAGGATCTGTGCCTTGGCCATGGCGGTGGTTTCCGCCGAATAGTCGGTATCGAGAATGCGCGAGCGGGCATCCGACAGGTTGGTGATGTTGTCGTTGAGGTTGTTGATCACCGATTCAAGACGGTTCTGCCCTGCACCAAGCAGCGAACGCGCGCCAGAGATCGAGTCCAGTTCGGAGTCCAGCGTACCGAGCAGGGTGTTGGCTGCGGTTGCCGTCGATACATCGTATGAGCCGGCAGCACCGCCCGAGGCCTGCAGCGTGGTGAGATCGGCGATCTCGAGGATGACCTGGTCCGAAGCGTCCGAGCCTGCCTGGATCGTGATTGACGTGACGGTGCCGTCGAACAGCTGCACGCCATTGAAATTGGTGTTGGTGATGATCTGATCGACCTGCGCGGTAAGCTGGTCGACTTCGCTCTGCATGTAAACGCGGTCGGTGGCGTCCTGATAGGTGCCCGAGGCCGATTGGACGGCCAGTTCGCGAATGCGCTGCAGCATTGCGGTCACTTCGTTCAGCGCGCCGTCGGCGGTCTGAGCAAGGCTGATGCCGTCGTTCGAGTTGCGGACGCCCTGGCCCATGCCCTTGATCTGCGAGGTCATGGTCGTGCTGATGGCGAGGCCTGCGGCGTCGTCCTTCGCGCCGTTGATGCGCTTGCCGGTCGACAGACGCTCCATCGCTGTACCCAGCATCTTGTTGGCCGAGTTCGAAGCATTCGTAGCGCGTATGGCGCTGATATTCGTGTTGATGACTGCCATTTCCCATTCTCCACTATGGGCCGGAGCATCTGGTGGGACACGCCGGTATTGGTTGCTGTGGAGAAGGACGGCTGCGGGGCGCAGGTTTTAAGGGGGACGGTAAATCGCGGTGAAAGGCTCTGTTTTAGCTGGCCACGGGGTTGTGCGGTGTTCCATTCCTGTTCTAACGCTGCGGGGTGACCGAACGCCCTGCCCTTGCCCTGCCAGCGATTCATGCAAGCCACGGCGGATGCTGGCTGCGTGACGGCTTTGCCACGCGCGGACTTGGCAAGGGCGAGGCGATCGTGGCAGCGGCAGATACGCCGCTGCTTATGCTCAATGCACCGCTGGTGGCGAGCAGGCTCGGCTATCCGGACCTTTCGGGGCTCGATCTGCTGGAGCTGTTCGCGTTCGTGCATCCGGCGCGGTTCATGGTGCCGACGCCGAAGGGCCTGGCCCGTGCTTTGGGGCTTGAGGAGCCATCCGGCGACGACAAGGTGCCGCAACTGCTGCAGGAAGCCGCAGAGGCTTTGCTTGCCACATGCGAGAGTGCGGACTGGGCCGAGCGGGAGGGAGCGTGGACAGCGCTGCAATCGCTGGTTCGGATGAGCTGGCCTTGGGCCACCTTGCTGACCCCGCGCATTCGCAAGCCGGACCGGGCCGAGCGCTGGCTGTTTGCCAAGCTGCCGGAGTGGGAAGAGGCGGCCGAGCGGCCTCAGCCGGCGCAGGTCGTGTTGGGCGAAGCGGCAGTGGTCTCGCGCCTTGCCGAACTGACGGGCGCCGGGGCCGAGGCGCGGCCGACGCAGCAGGACTATGCGCGCGAAGCCTCGCGCATGTTCGCACCGCGACAGGGACAGGGCCAGCCGCATGTCGTGCTGGCGCAGGCGGGCACGGGCACGGGCAAGACATTCGGCTATCTCGCGCCGTCCTCGCTGTGGGCGGAGCAATCGGGCGGGACGGTCTGGGTCTCGACCTACACCAAGGCGCTGCAGCGGCAGTTGCGGCGCGAAAGCCGGCGCGCGTTTCCAGCCTCGCGCAACGGCAAGCCGCCCGTGGTGGTGCGCAAGGGGCGCGAGAACTACCTGTGCCTGCTCAATCTGGAAGACGCGCTGCAGGGCGGCTTTGCCGGGCGGGCGGCGATCCTGGCGCAGCTGGTGGCGCGCTGGGCGGCCTACAGCCAAGATGGCGACATGATCGGCGGTGACCTGCCCGGCTGGCTCGGCACGCTGTTCCGCAAGCGCGGCATCGCGGCTCTGACCGACCAGCGCGGCGAATGCGTCTATGCCGGGTGCCCGCATTACCGGAAGTGCTTCATCGAGCGCGCCGCGCGGGCCTCTGCCGATGCGGAACTGGTGATTGCCAATCATGCGCTGGTGATGGTCAACGCCGCACGCGGGCGCGACGCTGCGCAGCGGCCGACGCGGATCGTTTTCGACGAAGGGCACCATGTGTTCGAAGCGGCGGATTCGACGTTCTCGGCGGCACTGACGGGCGCGGAGACAATCGAGCTGCGGCGCTGGGTGATCGGGCCTGAGGGCAAGTCGCGCGGAAGGCGGCGCGGGCTTTCGGCCCGGCTTGCCGATGTGGCGAGCTATGACGAGGAAGGCGAGCGCGCGATTTCGCAGGCGCGTGAGGCGGCTGAGGCTCTGCCCTCGGAAGGCTGGCTGGCGCGGGTGGTGGAAGGCACGCCTTCAGGGCCACTGGAGGAGCTGTTGAGCGCGGCGCGGGCGCTGGCCTATGCGCGCGACGAAAGCGGCGGGCAGGAAGCGGGCTATGGGCTCGAGACCGAGATCGCGCAACTGGACGGCGGGTTCATCGAGGTGGCTGGGCGCGCGCAGGAGGCGCTGGAGGCCTTGCGCAAGCCGCTGGTGCGGCTGGGGCTGCGGCTGGAGGCCATTGTCGAGGATGGACCCGACTGGCTCGATGGTCCGGCGCGAGCGCGGATCGAGGGGGCGCGCAGTGCGATCGGCTGGCGCAGCGATCTCATCGCGGGATGGATTGCGCTGCTGGCGCGGCTGGGTGGGCCGGGCGACCCCGATTTCGTCGACTGGATTGCGGTGGAGCGTTCGGACGGGCGTGAGTGGGATGTCGGGCTGCACCGGCATTACCTCGATCCGATGAAGCCCTTTGCCAATGCCGTGCTGGCGCCTTCTCACGGGGTGATGATGACCTCGGCCACGTTGCGCGATGGCGATGACTGGCAGAGCGCGGTGGAGCGCAGCGGGGCGCCGCATCTGGACATTGCGCCGCGCCTGTTCACGGCGGACAGCCCGTTCGACTATGCGTCCCAAGCCGAAGTGCTGATCGTGACCGACGTGCCCAAGGGCGACATTCCGGCACTGGCAGCGGCCTATGGGCGGCTGATCGAAGCTTCGGGCGGCGGGGCGCTGGGGCTGTTCACTGCGATCAGGCGGCTGCGCGCGGTCTATGGCCGCATTGCCGACCGCCTGGCGCGGGGCGGATTGCCGCTGTTCGCGCAGCATGTCGATCCGATAGACACCGGCACGCTGGTCGACATCTTCCGCGACGATCCGCGCGCCTCGCTGCTCGGCACCGATGCCCTGCGCGACGGGGTGGACGTACCCGGGGATTCACTGCGGCTGGTGGTGATGGAGCAGGTGCCGTGGCCCAAGCCTTCGATCCTCCACCGCGCGCGGCGACTGGCCGGCGGTGGTTCGGCCTATGACGACCGGATCATTCGCGCACGGCTGGCACAGGCCTTCGGGCGCCTGATCCGCTCGGCGGGGGACAAGGGGCACTTCGTGGTGCTGTCCTCGGCCTTCCCCTCGCGGCTGCTCTCGGCCTTTCCGGCAGGCACGCCGATCCGGCGCGTGACGCTCGATGTGGCTTTACAAAGCGTCGGTGCCAGTGTTTCTGGGCGAGAGAGTGCACAGACACCGCGCGAGGGGATTTCGTGAAGACACTGGCCCTGTTTCGCCACGCCAAATCTGACTGGAGCGATGCGCGCGCGCGGGATTTCGACCGCCCCTTGAACGAGCGCGGCAAGCGCGGGGCGCGGGCGATGGGCGAATATATCCGCGATACCGGCCGCACATTTGACCGCATGATCGCCAGCCCCGCTGTGCGCGCGGCCGAAACGGTCGAGGAAAGCAGCAAGGCGTGGAAGTGCACGTTCAAGATCGAATGGGACCGGCGCATCTACCTTGCCAGCTCGGCCACGCTGATCGACCTGCTGAAGGAACTGTCCGGCGACCCGAAAAGCGTCCTGATGATCGGGCACAATCCGGGGCTGGAGGACCTGATCTTCGACCTCGTGCCCGATGATGGCTCCAGCCCTTTGCGCGAAGTGGTGGAAGAGAAGTTCCCGACCGCGACCTTCGCGGTGATGGAGCTTGATGTGGACGACTGGGCTGACGTGACCGAGGGTTGCGCGCGGTTGGTGGAGATCAAGCGGCCGCGCGATCTGGACCCGACGTTGGGTCCGGTGTTGGTGGATTGAGCGCAAGTTTTTGGAAAGCAGTTCCAACATATTGCTGTTGCAGTGAATTTTCTGCGTTGTCATAGTAGCGCGATGAGCGAACAGGATAATGGTTTCGAAGACGAAGAAGAATGGGATCCAGATTTTGCGAACGAGCTGATGGGTCAAACTCTGCTGGTTGGAATAACTTACGTCGATCCGGAAGGTGAATTTCTGCGTAGACTGCAAGTGTTCGGAACTGTGACAGCCGCCGAGGAAGGTTCTGGAATTACGATTCGGCAGGAGTCAAGCGACGAACCGTTTGTGATTGCACCAATTCTAAGCGCTATCGAGTATGCGGCGCCTGGAGTCTACCAACTCTCGGACTCTGATGTGGTTGTCGAGGACCCCGACTTCACGGCATTGTTTACAGTGACCTCTCCTCACCGTCACTGATAGACTCGAGTGGCGATGTAAATCCGCTTTTGTGGGGCGGGCTGTAACGGATGAAGCCAGCGATTGGTTCAGGCGTGATGCGGACCCCGAGCTTTCGCGACGCCAGCTTGCACTCAGGAGAAGTTTGGAATCATACCAGAGAAACACAAGATTGCCGCCGCAATGTGAACTGCAGCGGCGAAGAATGTGGGGACGCTCGACTGCCGCCCCAAAGACCAACCGATCAGCGCGCCATAGGCAGGAAACTGAAGCAGTGCGATCACAATCGACGGTGCTGCAATGGTGTGTCCGGAAAGCAAACTGGCAAGCATTGGTGCAGGGAACAGCAATCTAGCCGCGACGTAATCACCGTGGCCCGCACCGGCAGAAACAATCGCAGCTATCAAAGCCAGAACGGTCACCGGAACGCCCAGGGCCAAGCCAATCAGCGGACGTCGAAAGCGATTCGGCGCTGCGAACATCTGGATGCCCTCAATCTCCACTCACAGTTGCCTGCACGGCGTTCAACCTTCACGAGTCAAACTTGCCACGTCTACTCTTCCAACGCAGCAGCCAGCCGGTCGCGGATAGATTTCAGGTAAGCCAAAAGTGGCGCGGCGGATTGTTCATCCGAGGAATGTGGCGCAGGCTCCAACGATGGGACCGCGACTGAAACAACCCCCTTCTTCCTCCCCCGCAGCGCTTGCCTTGCGCCCTTGATCGTGAAGCCTTCCTTGTGGAGGAGGCGGTGGATTTCTGTGATGAGGGCGACGTCTTCGGGGCGGTAGTAACGGCGGCCGCCCGCTCGGGTGAGCGGGCGGAGCGTGGGAAACTGCTCTTCCCAATAGCGCAGGACGTGCTGACGGATGCCGAGCGCCTTGGCCACTTCGCCGATTGTGCGGAAAGCTGCCGGGTCTTTACCGTCGTCCGGAATAGGTCCGGCATCGGGAAGTTCGGGGACGCTCATCCGCTGGTGATCAGCCCTGGCCGATGCGGTCCTTCAGCATCTGGCTGGCGCGGAAGCTGAGGACGCGGCGCGGCGTGATCGGCACTTCGATGCCGGTCTTGGGATTGCGGCCGATCCGCTCTGCCTTGTCGCGCAGAAGGAAGGTGCCGAAGCCGGAAATCTTCACGTTTTCACCCTCAGCCAGTGCATTGCACATGTGCTGAAGAATGGATTCAACCATTTCGAGCGAATCCGCACGGGAAAGCCCCACGCGACGGTTGATGCTCTCGGCCAGATCGGCCCGGGTCAGTGTACCTACAGAACGCATCCTTTATTCCCCCCAGAAGTCAGAAGACGCCAAGGGGGCTGACAATAACGCTGATTCTGCGGAACGCAATGCAATCCATTGCTTGCGAACGATAAGACTGGCTCGACGTGGGACGTCCCGAGTCCGTCAGATCGAGTCCGTCAGATGCGGACGAGGCTGGCGCCCCAGGTGAAGCCGCCGCCCATGGCTTCGAACATCACCAGATCGCCCTGCTTGATGCGGCCATCGCGCATCGCGACATCGAAGGCGAGCGGCACCGAAGCAGCGCTGGTGTTGGCATGTTGGTCGACTGTGACGACCACCTTTTCAGCGGGAAGATCGAGCTTGCGCGCCGTGGCGTCGAGGATGCGGAAGTTGGCCTGGTGCGGTACGACCCAGTCAATCTCGCCGGCATCGTGGCCCGTCGTCTCAAGCACTTCGCGCAGGACATTGGCGAGATTGGTGACAGCGTGGCGGAAAACCTCGCGGCCTTTCATGCGGACCTTGCCGACTGTACCGGTTGTTGACGGACCGCCATCGACATAGAGCAGTTCGTTGTGCGCACCATCGGCGTGGAGGCGCGAGGCCAATACGCCAGGAGAATCGGGATCGGATTCGTCAACGTCCTGCGCTTCGAGCACGATGGCGCCGGCACCATCGCCGAACAGAACGCAGGTGGTGCGATCTTCCCAGTCGAGAATCTTGCTGAACGTCTCAGCGCCGATGACCAGCGCGCACTTGGCCATCCCTGTACGGATCATCGAATCCGCAGTGGCCATTGCATAGAGAAAGCCCGAGCAAACCGCCGCAACGTCAAACGCGATGCCGCCGTTGCAGCCGAGGTTGTGCTGAACGATGGTGGCGGTTGCCGGAAAGGTCTGGTCGGGCGTGGCGGTGGCAAGGACGATCAGATCGACCTTCGCCGCTTCAATCCCGGAAGATTCGAGCGCGCGACGGGCAGCCGCAGTGGCGAGGGTAGAAGTGGTCTCCCCTTCACCTGCGAGATACCGCTGGCGAATCCCGGTGCGCTCGACGATCCATTCGTCGGTCGTATCGACCATGGTCGCCATTTCGGCATTGGTGACGCAGCGCTGTGGCAACGCCGAACCGCTGCCGCGAATGATCGAACGTACGGTCATGCCGCGTCCTCACCGGTTGCGGCAGGGGCCGCGCTGCGCCCACCGCGACCGGAGGTGCGGCCAGAAGTCCTGATCGTCTCGGCGCCAAGGCGCGCGAGGTCGGCTTCGATACGCTCGGTCAGGTTTTCCTCCAGCAGGCGGGCCGTGACGGCAACGGCATTGGCGACGCCGAGCGCCGATGCGCTGCCGTGACTTTTCACAACCACGCCATTGAGGCCAAGGAAGACCGCGCCGTTGTGGTTGTTGGGATCCAGATGGTGCTTGAGCAGCTCGGTCGCCGGGCGCGAGATCAGGAAGCCGAACTTCGAACGCAGCGACGAGGAGAAACTGCGACGGAGCAGATCGGCGACGAAGCGGGCCGCGCCTTCCATCGACTTCAATGCGATATTGCCCGAGAAGCCATCGGTGACGACAACGTCACAATCGCCGCGCGAGAGCTTGTCCGCCTCGGTGAAGCCGTCGAACGTCATCGCGAGATCGCCGGCCAGCTCCTTGAGCTGGTTGGCGGCATCGCGCAGGGCATCGGTACCCTTGGTCTCTTCGGTGCCGATGTTGAGCAGGCGCACACGCGGCGCGTCGAGCCCGTTGACGATGCGAGCGTAGGCGGCCCCCATGATCGCGAACTGGACGAGGTTGCGGGCATCGCAATCGGTATTCGCGCCAAGATCGAGCATGATCAGGTCATGTTCGCCGAGCGTCGGCAGCAGGGCCGAGAGTGCGGGGCGATCGATACCGGGCATGGTGCGCAAGGCGAGCTTGGCCATGGCCATGAGCGCGCCGGTGTTGCCCGCGCTGACAGCAGCGCCGGCATGGCCCTCCTTTACCGCGTTGATCGCCAGGCCCATCGACGTGGTCTTGGCGCGGCGGAGGGCCTGCGTCGGCTTCTCGTCACCCGACACAACATCAGGCGCGTGAAGGATTTCCGAAGCTTCGCGTAGATTTGGGTGGTTTTCGAGGGCCTGCTTGATGCGGCCCTCGTCACCAACGAGAAGGAACTTGAAACGGTCATGGCGACGACGGGCAAGTGCCGCGCCTTCAACCATAACGCGCACGCCCTCATCACCGCCCATCGCATCGACGGCGATACGCGGCAGGCTCATGTCCTCAGTCCCCCCGTTTTAAGGCTTAGAGCCCGACGGCGATGACTTCGCGACCGTTGTAGTGACCGCAAGCATTGCACAGGTTGTGCGGGCGCTTGAGTTCACCGCAGTTGGAGCATTCATGGAACGCTTCGACGCTCAGCGCGTCATGGCTGCGGCGCATGCCACGGCGTGAGGGCGAAGTCTTTCTTTTGGGGACGGCCATCTCGGCACCTGTTCTTAGAATTGCGTAGTTTTGTTGCGGGCGCGATAGGGAAAACCGGTCCATCGCACAAGCCCTGTTTGCGGCAGGACCCGTACGCGGCGAAGGACGCCAGACAGACACGGGATTCGCCAATCACTGGGCGAAGGCGCGCCTATACGGATTTTCTGGTGCTTTGCAAGCGCACCCGCGCTAGCCTTGGCCGCAGATCCCAGGACGGACGAACACAAGGGGGAGTACCTGAAGGCATGACTATACTGCCAATCACGCTGTGCGCGGCTGCGGCCGCTGCGGCGATCAACATCTGGCTTTCGATCCGTTGCGGCATGGTCCGCTCTGCCAAGAAGATCAGCATCGGCGATGGCGGCGACATGGATCTGATCGCGAGGATGCGGGCGCAGGCGAACTTTGTCGAGAACACGCCTGTCGTATTGGTGCTGATCGCCGCAGTGGAATTGGCGCGGACAGCCAACCCGTGGCTGATGGGCGTGGCCGCTATCTACATGCTTGGCCGCGTTGGCCATGGCGTCGGCATGGACGGCGGGCCGCTTGGGTTCCTTCGCGGCGTGGGTACGCTGACGACGATGCTGACCCAACTTGGTCTTGGAGTCTGGGCGGTTTCGATCGCCTTGGATATGTGAAATCTGCAAGGGTGGGCAGTGACATGCCCACCCCCAGGCCAGTCCACCTGCGGGAAAGGAGCTACTTCAGCGCGTTTGCTTAGCTCAGGGCATAGTCGCTGACATAAGCGTTGGTCTGGCGTTCACGGCCGAACGTGCTGTTGGGGCCGTGACCGGGAACGAAAGTCACCTCGTTGCCGAGCGGCCAGAGCTTTTGCGTGATCGAATCGATCAGGTCCTGATGATTGCCCATGGGGAAGTCGGTGCGGCCGATCGATCCCTGGAACAGCACATCGCCTACGATCGCTACCTGTGTCGGGGCGTGGTGAAAGACGACGTGGCCGGGTGTGTGACCGGGGCAGTGGATTACGTCGAGCTCGACCTCGCCGACGGTGACCTTGTCTCCATCATTGAGCCAGCGGGTGGGTTCGAACACTTCGCCATCGATGCCATAGCGCTGGCCGTCCTCATCGAGGCGGCTGATCCAGAAGCGGTCATCCTCGTGGGGGCCCTCGATCGGCACACCGAGTTCACGGGCGAAGATACCGACGCTGCCGCAGTGGTCGATGTGGCCGTGGGTAACCAGCAGCTTCTCGATGGTGACGCCGGTCATTTCGATCGCCTTGCGCAGCTTGTCCAGATCGCCGCCGGCATCGATGAAGGCGCCGCGCATGGTCCTGGTGCACCAGACCAGCGTGCAGTTCTGCTGCAGTGGTGTGACGGGGATGATCGCGACCTTGAAAGGCGGCTGGGCGGCGGTTTGGGTGGCGGCTACGGTCATGCCTGCCGATTTGGAGCGAAGGCACCATAATTGCAATGCTCCGGTCCGGGGCTTAGGTTTGCCCGATGATATCGATCCGCCCCTCCCGCCCCACAGATGACGAGCGTGCGCTGGAAATCTGGGCCTCTGCCGTGGATGCGACCCACGACTTCCTGTCGCCCGAAGACCGGCTGGCGATTGGCAAAGAGGTTGCGGGCTTTCTTCCCGGTACGCCCATGACTGTAGCTGTGG
The DNA here is from genome assembly GCF_000807925.1 of Novosphingobium subterraneum. Classification (GTDB taxonomy): domain Bacteria; phylum Pseudomonadota; class Alphaproteobacteria; order Sphingomonadales; family Sphingomonadaceae; genus Novosphingobium; species Novosphingobium subterraneum. The sequence continues at coordinate 307,764 of NZ_JRVC01000002.1, forward strand.
ATGCGAGCGACCGCGCCCTCGGCTTCATGATCGTGGACGATGGAAGCATCGAGGCTCTGTTCGTCGATGCCGCCTGCCATGGCCAAGGCGTTGGCAAAGCCCTGATCGAACATGCGATTCAGGCACTTGGAGCACATCGCCTTGAGGTCAACGAGCAGAATGCACGCGCCCGGGGGTTCTATCGCCGGATGGCCTTTGCCGAGATCGGCCGCAAGGAGGTGGACGGCCAAGGGCGGCCCTATCCGCTGATCCTCATGGAACTGCGCAGCTAGAGTCGGCCGCCTTTCCAGACGACCCGGCCGACGAGCTCGACCTCGTTCAAGGGGCGCTCAAGGCGAGGATAAGCGGGATTGTCTGAAATGATCCGCACCGTGCCGCCAGGGCCGGATTCGAGGCGCTTGACCAGCAGCACGTCGTCAAGCCGGATCACGTGAATTCCCGCGCGCAACGGGCGCGGAGTGCGGTCAACGAGGATCTCGTCGCCATCGCGCAAGGTCGGCTCCATCGAATCACCTTCGACTTCGATCACCGAAAGCATCGCCGGTTCCAGCCCCTGCCCCTTGAGCCAGCGGTGATTGAAGCGCAGGCGACCGGAAGGAATCTCCTCTGCCGGGAGTGTGCCGGGACCAGCTGAAGCGCCCAGCGGCAGGCGGGGAATGTCGGCCCATTCGGCGGCGATGGACCGAGTGGGCTTGACGCCACGCGATGCTCCCTGCCCCGCGGTAATCACACCGCCGCGGGGCGAGGCACCAAGATCGGTTTCCGGGACGCCGAAGAACTCCGCAAGCGTACGGCGGTCATTCTCTTCCAGCTTGCGCGGACTGCCCTTGCGGACGAATTGCTGGAGATAGGTGGTGTTACGACCGATCAGCGCCGAGAGCGCCGAGAGGCTGACGCCGCGCTGCGTGGCAAGGCCCACAAGACGGGTGCGTGTGCCGTCTTCCGATTCGCTGTCTGCCGGGACCATTTCGCCTTACTCCGATTTCGAAGGACTTTTCCTAGCATTGTAGGATTTGAGGATCAACATAGGAAAAATCCTATTTCGAGTCGTCTCGCCGACTCCGCAGCTGGAGGTTTAGAAACGCCATGTTGCTCCGCAAGATCGAGAGCTTCCTTCGCCAGACGGGCATGTCAGTCACCAAGTTCGGCCGCCTTGCCGCCCACGATCCCCGTCTTGTGGGTGATCTGCGCAACGGCCGTGAGCCGCGTTCCAGAATGGTGGAACGCGTAGAACATTTCATGAACAACTTCGGAGAGAATGTCCATGCTGCTTGATCCTCATGCTTTCGAGACCAAGGCGCTTGCTGAATGCGTTCCTCCTCCTCTCACCCCTCGCCCATCTCCCGCCGAGCGCCTGCTGCGTGGCGTGCGCGAGATAAGCGGGCCACACGCCGAAGTAGTCAGCCATGACGAGACGCCGTGGGCGAGCATCACATTTTCAGGCTCGCGGCACCGTCTGGTGCTCCGCTTTGCCGGCAGCGAGGCGGTAAGTGACGGCGAGAGCTTCATCGCGGTTCTGCCCGAACACGAGTTCAAGTTGCGAGGGCGGCTGGTGGCCGATGCTGCGGTGACCCGGGTTGACCATGAGGTCCTGCCCGCACCGCTCATGGAAGTGGAGTGCGAGATCCTGCTGCTCGACGAGGACTGAGGAGATCGGCGGGTGCTCTTGAGCGCATGGACTCAAGGCACCCGCTCTCCTCTCCAACCGGTCAATTCGTCTTCGCGAGCAGCGGCGCAGGCTTGGCACCGACCCAGAGGCTCATGTCTACGGCGTTGGTGACGCGGAAGACATCGCCCTTGCTGTTGAGGAACAACTCTTCCATTTCCGGCCGGGTGAACGGGCGGGAACCAAGCCGACCAAAGACAGCCATCTGCCCTCCGGTTTCATCGACACCGCGATCGCGATCTAGCCCCTTTGACAGCGCCAGGGCCGGTGTCGGTGTACGAGCCCATGCAATGAGCTCCGGCTTGGGCTCGGGCGAGAAGCCGTAGAAGTTCGGCTGACTGGCTGGCGAGGTCAGCTGCAGCACTTTCATCCCGTTCCGGCCATCGGCGACATAAGCAAAGAGCGAGGCGTTGGTTGACGCCACGATCACGTCCTCGGCATCGTTCAATTGCCCGTCAGCAGTGTAGCTGGTGTAGATCGACGGTCGTGTCGGCGCGGTGATGTCCACGATGACCAGCCCCTGCGACTTGGCTGCGACATAGGCATACGTGCGCGCAAGGTAGACTCGGCGAGCGTCGACCATCGGCACAGTTGCCGATGGTACGGCCCTGGGCTGGGCCAGGTTGGTGATGTCCATCAGTTCAAGGCCATTGGCCGTCGTCACCCACAGGTAACGGAACTGCACCGCCGTGGCGCGAGGATCGCGCAAGGGCACGACCGAAGTGATGCGCGGATCGAGGCAAGTTTCGCCGCCCTTCTTCTCACTGACTTCGCACGGCTTTTGCGCAGACCATGGCTTGGGCAGGTGAACCGTGACCAGCGCCTTGTCGGTGACAATATAGGCGTAGTCCCCGGCGAGCGTGATGTGCCGAGCGCCAGTGAGCACGCCGTCCGGATTGAAGGTCAGCGCGCGATTGAAGAAATTGTTGCGGAATTCGCCGTCGGCGAGAGTGTCGACGTTGACCGCGATCAGGCCTTCGACCGCATCGGTCACGAAAGCGTAGGAATAGATCGGCGAGAACGGCTGCTCCTGATTGAGCGTGCGCAATTCGGGTGTGTTGCGGGTCGGCGCGATTGACTGGTTGGTCGGCAGGGCCATGCAGGTCGCGTTGGTGGTAGCGACATGGGTGTCATGGCCCAAGGGCGAGAAGGGAGCAGTGACGATCCGCTCCGAGAAGCCCTTGTTGCCGATGGCGGCAATGTCATAGGCTCGGAATCCGCCCTTGCCCCCTGCGACGTACATGTACTCGCCGCGCATCTGCAGGCAGCGGACTGCGTCCTTGGTCCCCTCCACCACGTTGGCAAACTGTTCCTGCCCGGTTGTTTCCCCCGAAAGCTTGCCATCGACGATCTTGCCTCGCGTCCAGTTCTTCAACTCGCGCCCGTTATCTTCGACGTGCTGCTTCCAGTAATCAGGGTAGGCGTAGCGGTGCAGGTATGAGCCAATCACCGCTTGCGGCTCATCCCATTCTGTAACGCGGACAGCTTCAAATCCGCCGTCCAGACCGAACCAGGCGTTCATGCCCACGAAGTTCACGTAGTTCGTGCCCAGCAGGAGAAGCTGCGCCATCGTGGCGTTATTGTCTTCGTCCTGGCTGACGTGGCAATCGGTGCACTGCTTGGTCTCGTTCTTGCGAACAGTGTGCGGGAAGTGCGGCGCGAAGGCCTGTGACGAGTAGCCGATCGAGGAAATTGGCGGCTGCTGCACGTAGATGCGTTCGCGGTTGATGTTGGTTGACGACAAGATCAGAGCCGAAGTTGAACGGATCGGCGCGGTTATCGCCTTGCCCGACACCGGATTGCCCGAGGCGTCATACTGCACCGGGTCCGAACCCGACGACTTGTTGCGCTGGTGCTTGCCAAGCTGGAACATGTCATCGCGCGCGACCTGCGGGTTATAGGTCGCGTAGTTGCGGGTGTAATCTTCCTCGTACTTGTGCGTCGCCGACTTCCAGTTCGCCTCGATCGGGAGGTGGCACCCGGCACAGGAAGTGGTCCACGACAGGTGGCAGGTGAAGCAAGCCATATCGTCGTCACGATGGGCGCGCGCTTCCTTGGCCACGCCGGTGCCGAACTTGTAGACACCGTCATCCGACGCGGACTTGGCCATCAGTTTCGCGCGGGCGGCCTTGGGGTTGAAGATCGGCTTGCCGGACGTGTCCATTTGCCCGGCAAAGCGGGCGTCGACCGAGTCCTTCACCAGGCTGACGCGCCAGGACAACTTGGGATCGATGATCGAGCGCTGGATCAGCACGCGGCGCCCATCGGCCTCCTTGAACCATTCGAAGCGACGCTGGCCGTCTGCATTGCGCAGCAGCGCAAGATTGTTGCCCTTTTCGGGTGCCGCCATGTTCGAAGTTAGCAGCGTCGGGTAGGCATCGGGCGTGCCGTGGCAGTCCTTGCAGCCGATCTCGACCGCGTTGGCGACTTCGCCATAGATCATGCCATTGCCGTGGCTGTCCTGCGAGAAGTGGCAATCGGCGCACTGCATGCCGATCTGGGCGTGGATGTCCATCATGTGGACGGCCTTGCCGGGATTGCTCTCACCCGGTTCGACGAACTTGCCCTCGCCGGCCTTGCGGAACTTTTCCGGATCGTCAGGCGAGATGATGTGCGCCTTGTCGGTGCCGTAGGAGGACATATCGCCCTCGTCATCGAGCAGGTTGCCGCGACGATCGCGCTTGAGGATGGCTCGGAAGTTCCAGCCGTGGCCGTGATAGTCGGCGAACTGGGTGCGTTCCAGCTTGTCGTTCAGGTCATAGACGTTGCGCAGGAATTCGACATCGCGCCACAGACCGCGCGTGGACGCGCCCTCGGGATTGCGGTCCAGCACTTCGCGCTGCTCGTCGATGTTCGGGTAGAACTGCTTCTTGAACGTCTTTGCGTAGTCTTCATCGGACATGCCGGCAGGCTTGGGCGCTCGGTTCTCTGGCCCGGGCCACATACTCGGCGCATCGGACTCGTAGTCCCACATCGTGTAGCCGAGGTAAGAGTTCAGGAAGATGTTGGGCTGGTGCATGTGGCAATTCATGCACTGCGCAGTCGGGATGGCGCGGGTGAAGGCATGGACCAGCGGGTGGCCGCGTTCGCGATCCTGCATTGCGACTGGGCCATCGGCCTGGTGCGCATCTTCGCCGTGGGCATCCTTCTTCGGGTGCCCCTTGGCGTCCAGTCCGGCCATGGCGTGGGCCGAGGCCTGGTCCATCTTGTCGTTGTCCATCGAGCCATGTGGCGCGACACCCTTGCCCGGCGAGTAGACCAGCTGCTCGGCCGAGGAAATGGCGCGGGCGCAATCGCCCTCCATGTCTCTCGACTGTTCAGGATCAGTGCTGTCACCGCCGAGATAGCCGCGCTTCCCGCCGAGAACCGTGCCGCGCACCTTGTCGTGATGTTCTTCTTTCTCGGCGTTGTAGGAGCCATAGGCACCCTTGCGATGCTGGCCTTCACGCAGGGAGTTTATGGTGGGGTCAGCCGTGATGGTCTGCCCGTCACGCCCGCACTTGCCGTAGCTCAACGAGTGACGCGGTTCACGGTCGTTCGCGTAGATTACATGGCACGCCGCGCAGCCCGAGGAGCGATAGTCGCCCGGCTGATCATTGGTGCCCATCTGGAACAGGAACGGGTCATTCAAACGCGTCTTGTGGATGTTGAGCACCGGGATGGCGACGCGCAGGCCCGTGGCGGGGCCGCGGTTGGACTGCTTGAGATCAGGACGCCCCGGTTCGTCCAGGCGCTGGATCAGACCCGTGGAATTGGGCAGGCCGATTTCGGGGAACTGCGGGTTGATCGTACGGCCACCATCCTCGAACACGCGGAACACGTCGCCCGGCGGGATGGTGTGCCAGCGCGGCAGTGGGTACATGATGGGCAAGGCGCCGCGCGCCTTCTCCCGGGGCGTGACGGTGCCCCACATCGGCTTGCCGTCCGCGCCGATCTCCTTCGAGGCCGACTTCAGCAAGGCAGGCTCACCATTGCGGGTGAAGCTTTCGCCAAACATGTAGTTCTTGAAGGGGACGATGCCGTTGTTATAGGCCGCCCCGCCCCACAGCATTGCCCCCGTCGACATCAGCGAGCGTTCGGACGCTTCGATGATCTGCATGTGGCAAGCACCACAGGAGTCACGCGCAACGCGATAGTCCGACGGGTTGACGAAGCGGATGAACTCGGGGCTTTCCTTGCCCAGAAGCGCGTAGGAACGCTTCGGGTTGGCTGACGACGGCCAGCCCCATGCGGCCGGGTACTTCGGCAGAACGTGTGCATCTTTCATGGCCGCGACATAATCGATCGAATTGCGGTTCCATGACCGGTCAGCCATGACCTTGGTGTTGCCGCCATGGCAATCGGCACAGGACAGCACCACAGCTGGGCTGGCGTGCATGGTGCGATGGTCGCTCTTGGTATGGCAGCTGACGCAGCCTGCGTTCTGCTTGTCGACGTAGGCCCACTGCTCCTCGACCGTATCACCGGGCTGGCCGCGCGGCGCGGCGGGTGCGCGAGTATGCGTAACCTTCTGGGCTTTCTCTTCACCCGAAGCGTAAAGAGCGCTCGGGATCAGCAGGGCGGCGAGCGCCGCTATCAGCCATGCCAGCGAGAGTTTGCGGAAGCTGCGCGTGTCAGTCATGGGCTGGGTCATCAGAAGGCCAGGGTCGCGTTGGCGAGGACGGAATAGAAGCGGCTTGCCTTGCCCATCTGGGCGAAGAGATCGTCAAAGCCGGCGCCTGGATCGAGCACGGCGCCCGAAAGGCGGAAGACGAGATTCTGCGAGGCGTTGGGCCGCCAGATTGCCGTGACGGAAGCATCCCAGCCAATGTCGCGCGGGATCGAACCTTCGTTGCGCAGCACTTGCAGGATCTTGGTGTTCTCGAACCAGAGATGGTTGAGGTTGGTCGAGACCCGCACAGTTGGAGTGAGGTCGAAATCCGTACCCAGACCAAGCAGCATCGTACCCGGGTTCGTGAAGTTGGACTGCCCCTGCTCCTTGGATGAGCGAAGCGAGTTCAGGATGCCGTTGCGACCATTGACCGAGATGTTGCGGCCACCGCCGGCGAACGGGATCGTCTGGCGAATCCAGTAGCTGGTGTCCGCGCCTGCGAACTGGGGATTTTCGAAGATGGCGTCGAAACCGCCTTCGGTCTTGTCATAAGGATCACTGTCGCCACTTGCCCAGAGGCCGGAAAGGCGGACGCGGGTCCAGTCGAAATCATAGCTGACTTCGGCAGCGGCCATGAACGCCTTGATCTCGGCCGCGCGGCTGGTGAGGAAATTGTTCCGGTCCTCGCCCAGTGCAGCGTAGGCCTGCGCGGTGAGGTTGAGGCGTCCGATATGGCCGTCTGCAGCATAGCCGAGATAGACCACGTCGTACTCGCGACCGCGCAGATCACCAATCAGCGCCGGGCGAACCGGGAAGCCATTGGTATCGACCGTGATGTCGTTGCGCTCACGGTTCATGTTGTAGGTGACGGAGACCTGGCTGGTCAGGCCGACAACGGGAAAGTCCTGGCGATAGAGGTTCGCCATGAACACCCAATCGTTGCGCGGCGCCCGGCTGACGTCGTTCAGCCCGGAATTGGTTTCCTTCTCCAGCCGCCAGAACGCGGCGAGGTTGAACTGCACGCGGTTGTTGTCGCGGTTGCCGAAGAGGCGCACGCCCAACTGATTGTCGTTGAAGAGGAACCCGCGAAAGTCCGACTGCATCGGCTGGATGCCTGCACGCAAGGATATGAAATCGTAGCGCTTCGTATCGAACCGGCCGATGTGATAATCGATGAAGGCTTCCTGCAGTCCGATGAAGCCATCGGTACGCTTGGTTCCCTTTGAAGGTTCGACGAACAGGACGCGCCGTTCCGGCACCTCGACGTGGTTGATGTTGCCAGCCACCGCAATGCGATACTCGACCACGGGCGGCTTGTAGGCCGTCATGCCCTTGAGCAGCGAGAGGCTGGCGATGAAGGTCTGCGACAGCACCAGGCTGTGGCTACGACCAAAGACGTCAATCGCGTTGGGATTGGTCGTGGTCTGGTTGCCGACCGGGATCGGGAAACTACGCGGCTCGACCACCGTATCGGAAACCGCGCCGGCCAGCAGATACCAGTCATCCCCTTTCAGGAAACCGGGGCGCTTGCCCCGCGCCAGGGGACGATCGCCTTTGAGCAGGTTATGATGAAACGGATCGAGCTGCGAATGACAGACGTATTCGAGCTTCGGGAATAGCGTGTAGAGCGAGCGGTCTTTCTTGCCGGTCGCCTTGTCCGTCTGTGGACAGAGCGAAGACATGATACGCCAGCGGTCAGGCAGGGCCACATCAAGGCCGAGATCGCCCACGGGCCCCTCGCCATCGTACTTGTCGTAGAAGGCTTCCGGCGGCGGAGCATTGACCGCACCGGGATTGTCCTGCTCGACCTTCTCGGGAAGCTGCTTGTTGAAGCCGGGGCGGCGACGCCCATCGATCAGCGCACCATCGGCATCGGTTTCACCACCCGGGAGCGGAGCAGCTTCCTGCCCGGCCGCGGCATCGCTCTGCGGGTTCGCCGCCTCCTGCGGATCGCCCGCACCGGGAGAAGCCGCGTCTACGGCTGCCAAAACGTGGAACGGCAGGGTGACGGGCTGGGAGGCCGGCGTGGTAATGCCGAGAAGGAGAGCGACCTGCTGCATCACTTGCCCTCGCAGACGTTCTGGTCAGTGGTATCGAGGAACGGGGCGAAAGGACAGTTCACATAGCGCAGGCGAACGCCCTGGCCGACCGGGACGACGATGGTATCGGCCCGAATTTCCTTGGGCGCGTTGCCGATGGTGCCCACCTTGGCACCGCCATTGTGCGTTCCCAGGAAAGCGATCATGTCGTCCTGATCGATACCGTCACCGGAAATGCCGATGGCACCGACCAGCTTGCCGTTGCGGTAGATCGGAACCGAACCCGGAAAAATCTGGATGCCGTTGGCAATGCGCTTCTTGCCGGTAGGGGTGTCCGGGACCGCCGTGCAGCGCTGAACCACGTCACGCGCGTTGAGAGAGCCTTCGACGAAAACCGCGTGCTGCAACAAGTTGGCCTTGACCAGAGCGATCTGGAGGCCAGTGGCCAAGGGGCTGAAATCCGTGATCGGGCGAGAAAGCGGTCCATGGGGACGGCCAACTTCTCCGTCAGGGAAAAAGGGCCGCGACAGGTTACCGCCCGATCGGTCAGCGAAAGCGATCTTGCCAGTGAGAGCCGTCTGATCGCCGAGGAAATCGCGGGTACGCTGCACGAATGCGGGGATTTCCGCATCGGTATTGGCGAGAAGCTGCTCGGCTGCGACCGGATTGGAAAAGAATGCAGCGGTGCGCGCCTTCTGGAGCGAAACGTCGATCCCGAAGATGGGCGCGTCAGGCCCGCGAACAAGGCCGAGCACCTCGCCGTAGGTGTCGACAACGGAAATCGAAACCTGTGCGCGGCTATCGAGGGGGCGGCGGATCTGCGCGCGGGCGCGCGTCATGATCGTGAAGGCCTCTTCGAGAACGGCACGCACCTCTGCAGCGGTCAAAGCCGTGCCGACGGCAGCGGAATCGGTCCCGCCCTTGATGGGATAGCGGTTTGCGCCAGACCCGTTGCTCAGGACGTAGGCGTCGGCCAGCGAGAACTCGCTCGGGGTCGCACGCCGAATGCCGCTGGCTTCTGTTCCATAGGGCGTTCCAGCAAGAACCGCGGTGCCATCATAATAGCCACGCACGGGAATGAGGGTGCCTGCCGTGTTGTTAATTGCGGAAAAACTGGTCTGAAGCGGATGAAGGCCTTCGACCCGCGCATCGGCAAAGCGCAGCGTGGAACCATCGACCGGAATGCGATCGGCGCGAATCTCTGCCGGCGGTGCGAAGCCCTGGATGCCGGCGAGCGCCATGAATTCTTCCGGATCGCCGTCGACGTCGGTCACATCGGGATCGTAGGCATAATCGCCGTCGGCCATGATGCCGATGCCGCCAACCACGACCCCGTTCTTGTAAAGCGGGAGTCCGCCTGGATCGGCAGCCAGCCCCAACGGAGCGCGCTTTGGACCGATAAAGGCGGCGCTTCCGGCATTGCCCGCGGCAAATCGGGCGGAAAGGTCCGAGCACGGCAATTGACTGAACTGCACGCCGAAGAGCGGGCCTGATTCAAGGCCGGGCGTATTCGGCGCCGGCGGGAAATGCTCCTGCACGATCATGCTGGCCGTGCGGGTGGAAAAGGCATTCCCGCTCGACGAAAGGTAGGCGGCGGTGACAGCCTTCGAAATGGCTCCCATCGTCGCTTCGACTTCGAGCCCCTGCGCATCGACTTCACGCGGCGATATCTCGCCCGTGGCGGTGCGCGGGCTGATGATCATCCGGGTTGCAGCACCGTTCATGCGGAAAACGGCAAGCACGTTGCCGACACGATCGACCACTGCGATGATCGCCGGGTAGTTGAGGGCCTTGGCCTCGCCCACTGCCTGCGCAATTATTTGCTGGACTTCCGCGACAGTCAGGGCTTCCTGCGCCGGATCAGCGAAAAAACGCGAAGACGATGTCGGGGTAGGTGTCGGCGTGAATGTCCCGCCCGAGCCAGAGTCACCACCGCCGCACCCAGACAAAGTGAGAGAGAGCGCGAGTGCGACGGCGGTGGTCTGCCGGAGAGCCAACGGCATGCGCATCAGCGAAGGCTCCGGATGGATCGTACCGCGCTGCCGAGGGCGCGGCGGAATGAGAGAGGCTGGAAACCGTTCGGATCACGAACGGCGGCATAGGCCTGGTTGATCTGGACGCGCAGACCGCTGGCGGAACCTGGCGAGACCATGCCTTGATTGACGAGACCATTGAGCAGCGTATCGACAGCCATGACCGACTGCACGGCCCCCTCGTAATCAGTGAAGCGTTCGCCAATCGCGTCGCTGGCAATCGAGTCCATGATCGCGAAGGTCTGCTCCCGTGTGAAGCTGGCAGAGGCGAAGCGCGCAGACAGCGCATCGGCAGACTGGCGCAGTGCCTGGGCCGCGGCGACGGTCTCTCCGCGGTTCGCCAGCATCGCCCGGTGGAACGCCTTGGCCCGCGCGTCGAACGTGGCAGCCGCATCCGGCGCGATGACACGCGCAGCCGCCAGAAGCATGATCATGTTCTCGTCGTTATAGGGAGGCGTGCCAAGATCGACGGGGCGGCCGGGATTGCGGATTGCCGTGACGTTTCCATCCTCACCGTCATAAATGCGGCGGTGGCATGAGTGGCAATCGTAGAAGGTGAACTCGGGGAAGATGCCATCCATGGCCCGCGCCGGCTGGCTGAACAGCTCAAGGCTGCGCTTCACGGCCTCGGCTTGCCCCACGGCCCACATGCGCATCGAGTTGGTCTTGCCGCCCTTGCGCTTAACGTAGTCGGCGTCCTCATCGTGGTGCTGCTGGAGCGTGGTGAACAGGTCCAGCTCGAACGAAATGCGCGGGTGGCCTGCGGCCATGATGCGGTGGGCGATGAACTGGCCCTTGGCCTCGCCGGAGAAATGACAATCAAGGCAGACCTGCGCCTTCACTTGTGGGCGGGTCAGATCGGTCATGCCCTGGGCGACGTTGCGGGCGTGGCTGGCGCCGACGGTGTAGTGGGAAGAGAGCCAACCGCCAGAAGCACCGTGGCACGCTTCGCAATCGACGCCATCGGAAGGACGCGCAGATCCCGGCGAGGCGTGGCAACCCGCACATTCACGCTGAATGCCAGCAGCATCGAGCCCCATCCGCCTGACGATGGCCTGCCCACGCGGCTCCTGGATCACGCGCCAGGCGCGGCTGTGCGCACCCGAAGGCGAGGAATCTTCCTGCCAGCGCATGAGTTCATCCTGCCGGACGACAGCACCATCGGCGACGCTACGGCCGTGACAAGTGGAGCCCGCGCATGACGCGACACCGACGTGGCCGCGCAGGACCGCCGGTGCAGTCCCCTGGGCCTGCAGCGAAGGCGACACCAGCGAGGATGCACCGAGGGCGGCTCCGGCCATGACAAGGCAGAACGCCATCGCCATGGCGGCGGAGCGCGGTAGGGCCCGGCAAGTTGCCGCGAGCTGCCTGATTCGCAAGATAGTACCCAGCATTGCCCCTCGTCCCCACCGGCCCTGCATATCGCGCGGCTTTTGCCTTGTGCGATAGCTCCTGCCGGAAGTGCTGCAATGCGACCCCGTTGATCTTCAGGTTAGGACACTCTTACCCCTTGGTTCAAGTGGCTAATCGGCATCTTTGGAAACATATCGGAAAGACAGGCACCTTTCTTTGTCGGAAATCACTTCCGGCGGATGACCATGTTCCTGATCTCGGACATGTCTTCCATGGCGAAGCGGATCCCTTCGCGGCCGAGGCCCGAATCCTTGACCCCACCGTAGGGCATGTTGTCGACGCGGTAGGAGGACACGTCGTTTACGACGATACCACCGACGTCGAGCTTGTCCCAGGCGTCCATCACCTTGTGGATGTCGGCCGTAAACAGGCCCGCCTGGAGCCCGAACTTGCTGTCGTTTACTTCCTCGAGCGCGGCATCCCAATCCGTGAACCTGGACAGGATGACGACGGGACCGAAGGCCTCTTCGGTATAAACGTCCATATCGCGGCTGCAGCCTTCGAGCAGGGTCGCTTCGAGCATGTTGCCATCGCAGCCACCGCCGGCGAGCAGCGTGGCTCCCCCAGCCACTGCAGCATCGATCCAGGTCTTGAGGCGCTGCGCTTCCTTGGCCGAGATCATCGGGCCGATGAAGGTATCGCGGTGCTTGGGGTCACCCGACTTCAGCGTCTTGACCCTGGCGGCGAGCATGTCGCGGAACTGGTTGTAGATGTCGGCATGGATGATCACGCGCTGGACGTGGATGCACGACTGACCGGACTGATAATACCCACCAAAGATGATGCGGGCGAGCGCGTGTTCGAGGTCGGCGTCCTTGTCGACGACAACGGCTGCATTGCCGCCGAGTTCGAGGACGACCTTCTTCTTGCCCGCCTTCCCCTTGAGGTCCCAGCCGACGCCCGGCGAGCCGGTGAACGAAAGGAGCTTGAGCCGGTCATCAGTCGTGAACAGGTCGGCGCCGTCGCGGCTGGCAGGAAGGATCGAGAATGCGCCTTTCGGCAGGATATCGCATTCCGCCAGCACTTCGCCCATGATGATCGCGCCCAGCGGGGTGAGCGAAGCGGGCTTCATCACGAAAGGGCAACCCATGGCGATGGCGGGCGCAATCTTGTGCGCGGCAAGGTTCAGCGGGAAGTTGAAGGGCGAGATGAAGCTGCACGGACCGATCGGCACGCGCTTCCACATGCCCATGTAGCCCTTGGCGCGGGGGCTGATATCGAGCGGCTGGACTTCGCCGTAGTTGCGCGTGGCTTCTTCGGCGGCAATGCGGAAAGTGTCGATCAGGCGACCCACCTCGCCTTCGGAATCGGCAATGGGCTTCCCGGCTTCGACGCAAAGGGCATGGGCGAGCTCGTCCTTGCGCTCGGCAAAGCGGCGGACGCAGTGGTCGAGCACGTCGCGCTTCTCGTAGGATGCAAGCTTGGCCATGGGTTCGGCGGCGCGGACGGCACCGGCGATTGCCTCATCGATCACGTCAGGCGTGGCGAGCGCGGTGCGGAACGCGATCTCGCCCGTGAACTTGTCCGTCACCGCAAGGTCGGTGTTCGGCTGCACGGCCTTGTTGTTGAGATAGAGCGGGTAGACGTCCTTGAGCTGTGACACTTGATAACCTCCAACGTCATCCCGGGCTTGACCCGGGATCCCGCTATTTATCGAACCGCCGCAGGTGGAAAAGCGGGACCCCGGGTCAAGCCCGGGGTGACGACATGATGAATCGCCTGAACCCTAGAGTGCCTTGGACAGTTCCTTGATATCCTTGTTGAGAATCTGGTCGTTCTCCGAATAGTCGACCGGACAATCGATCAGGTGGACGCCCGGCGTATCGCGGCAATGGGCGAGCAGTTCCTTGAGGTGCTCGGAACTTGTGACGCGATGCCCGTGCGCGCCGTAGCTTTCGGCATACTTCACGAAATCGGGGTTGCCGTAGGTCAGGCCAAAGTCCTCGAAGCCCATGTTGGCCTGCTTCCAGCGAATCATGCCATAGGCGCTGTCATTCAGGATGAGCACGGTGAGGTTGAGACCAAGGCGGACCGCGGTTTCCATCTCCTGGCTGTTCATCATGAAGCCGCCATCGCCGCAGATCGCCATGACCTTGCGCTCAGGGTAAAGCATCGCGCTCATCATCGCCGAGGGCAGGCCAGCGCCCATTGTCGCCAGCGCATTATCGAGCAGCACGGTGTTGGGATGGTAGGCGGTGTACCCACGCGCGAACCAGATCTTGTAGACGCCGTTGTCGAGGCAGATGATCGCGTCCTCAGGCAGGGCATCGCGGATCTGCTGCACGAGGTGCGGCGGGAAGATCGGGAAACGAGTGTCGGCGGCGAGCGGTGCGGTGTGCGCGACCTCGGCAGCGCGATAGGCCAGCATATGATCGAAGTTCCAGGCCGGGTTTGGCTCGACCGCTTCCTTCATCTGCCAGACCGCGTTGGCGATATCGCCGATCACCTCGATGGCGGGGAAATAGACAGGGTCGACTTCAGCCGTCTTGGTCGAGACGTGGATGACCGGCGTACCGCCTTCACGCATGAAGAACGGCGGCTTTTCGATCACGTCATGGCCGACATTGATGATGAGGTCGGCGTCCTCGACGGCACGGTGGACGAAATCACCGGCCGAAAGCGCTGCGCAACCTAGGAACTTGGGGTGTCGCTCGTCGATCACGCCCTTGCCGAGCTGCGTAGTGAGAAACGGTATGCCGGTCTTCTCGACAAACTCGCGCAGCATCTTGCCGGTCATCTTGCGATTTGCGCCCGCCCCGATGACGAGGACCGGAGCCTTGGCGTTCTGCAAGGCGTGAACGGCCTGCGCGATTGACTTGGCATCGGCGTTGGGGCGGCGCACGAGACTGCGCTTGAGGGGGACGGAGTCGGTGTGTTCGTCAGCGATATCCTCGGGCAGTTCGATATGCGTTGCGCCGGGCTTTTCTTCCTCGGCGAGGCGATAGGCTTCGCGCACGCGGCTGGGGATATTGTCGGACGAGGCCATCTGATGGGTGAATTTGGTAATCGGCCCCATCATCGAGACGACATCGAGAATCTGGAAGCGGCCCTGCTTGGACTTCTTGATCGGCTTCTGACCAGTGATCATCAACATCGGCATGCCGCCGAGCGTGGCGTAGGCGGCGGCGGTCACGAAATTGGTCGCGCCGGGCCCGAGGGTGGCAATGCAGACGCCGGTCTTGCCGGTGTGGCGACCGTAAGTGGCTGCCATGAATCCGGCACCCTGTTCATGGCGCGTGAGGATCAGCTTGATCTTTTTCGAGCGGGAAAGCGAATCGAGGAAATCGAGGTTCTCTTCGCCCGGAACGCCGAAAATGTATTCGCAGCCTTCTTCCTCAAGGCACTCGATGAACAGGTCTGACGCCTTCTTGCCTTCGGCCATTTTTGGTCGCTCCATCAACGGGAACGCGCGGCCAAGGCTGCGTTACCCTCCCCAACTTGGATGCGACCGCAGGGCAAGTTCCCGGCGCGTGTCGTTATGGCCCCCGCGCCTGCCCTTGCCCGCATGGCTATCAAAGGTGCGCGCCGCTGTCACGCCCCGCCGTCAATAGCCGAGCGAAAGATCCACCTGCGGCTGGAGCGGCTCGCCCGAGCGGAAGCGGGCGAGGTTTTCGAGAAAGCGCGTGACCGAACGCTCGAACATCCGCGTCTGGGCACGGCCGGAGAGATGGCTGGTGATGTGGGCATTAGGCACGTCCCACAGCGGGTGCTTTGCCGGCAGGGGTTCGGGGGTGACGACATCGAGAAAGGCGTGACCCGGGCGGCCCGCCTTCAGGCCCGCAATCAGCGCTTCCTGATCGACGACACTGCCTCTTGCGACATTGACCAGTGTGGAGCCGGGTTTCATCGCGGCAATCTCGGCTTTGCCGATCATGCCTTCGGTTTCGGGCGTAGCCGGGACGGCAAGTATCACCCAGTCGAAGGTACCTAGCTGACCACGCCACTCGTCCAGACCGAGCGTGCCCTCCCCCTGCGACCGTCGCACCTTGACCACATCGACATCGAAACCCTGCAGCATGCGATCGACCCTCTGGCCGATAGCGCCATAGCCGAGAATCAGCGCGCGGCTGCCGGCCAGTTCGACCTTGCCTGGACTGTCGAGCAGCCATTCGTGTCGGTCTTGCGAGCGCACTACCTCGCGATAGCCCTTGGCCACGGTCAGCATGCCCATGACTACATATTCGGCGATGGTGATAGCGTTGATGCCGGTGCCGTTGGTAAGGATCACGCCCCGCTCCCGAAGCACATCGAGCGGGAAGAAATCGACTCCGGCATAGACCGAGTTCAGCCACTTTAGCCCTGTCGCCAGCCGGATTGCCTTGTCCATGCCGCCGGGCTGGTAGAGGTCAAACCAGCCGATCTCCGCCTCCGGTGCCAGTTCGAACAGTTCCTCGGCGCTGCGAAAATACCGCGGCTCCACCCACCTTGGCAGGTGCGGCTCGATCAGCGGCGCGGCCACGGCATTCATCACGAGGACGGTCATGCTGAGCTCTCTCCCAATAACATTTGCGAGAGACTTACCCTATCGATTGCGGATTGAAACCCGTTCAGACGAGCTTCCATTCCCAGCCGAGCGGGTCGCCGTCCATCACCTCCACACCCTTGGCGGCCAGTTCGTCGCGCAGAGCGTCGGAACGGGCGAAGTCCTTGTCCGCGCGCGCGGCCCTGCGGGCTTCGAGAGCAGCTTCAATTTCAGCCTCTTCGATCTCGACGCCCTTGGGCCTGAGGCGGAGCGCCTTTCGGTCAAGCGTGAGCAAACCGATGCCAAGGACAGCATCCATTGCTGCCAGCGCCGCAAGCTTTTCCGACGCATCGACCTTTTTCAGCGCGAGCACTTCCTCGAAAACGGTGAGCGCGACCGGAGTGTTGAGATCATCCGACACCGCTGCATCGAAACGTTCGAGGAACGATGTGAATCGTGGACCGGGCTGGGCCTCCGTTTCGCCCGCCCGCTCCTTGAGCTGACCCACCGCGATCAGCATGCGCTTGAGGCGCGTGAGTGCGGCCGAGAGCCCGTCCCACGAGAACTCGAGTTCGCTGCGATAATGTGCCTGCAGGCACATCAGGCGATAGGCCAGCGGCGAGTAACCCTTGTCGATCAGGAGCTGCAGCCGCAGGAATTCACCGCTCGACTTGCTCATCTTGCCTGACCGTTCGACCAGGAAGTTGTTGTGCATCCAGACCCGAGCGCCGGAATTTGCGGGGAGGTCCAGCCCATTCGTGCAGCAAAACGCCTGGTTTTGCGCGATCTCATTGGGATGGTGGATCTCACGGTGGTCGATGCCGCCGGTGTGGATGTCGAACGGGAAACCGAGCACTTCGCCGGACATGACCGAACATTCGAGATGCCAGCCAGGAGCGCCCTTGCCCCATGGCGAATCCCACTCCATCTGGCGCTTCTCACCCGGCGGTGTCTTGCGCCAGATGGCGAAGTCGGCGGCGTTGCGCTTGCCTTCGACTGCTTCGATGCGACCCTCCCCGTCCTCGGTCTGCGCACGAGCGAGGCGGCCATAATCGGCCACGGTCGAGACATCGAAATAGAGGCCGCTGTCGAGTTCGTAGCAGTGGCGGGCCGCGATCTTCTCGGCAAAGGCGATCATCTGCGGCACGTATTCCGTGGCGATGGTCCAGCGTGCCGGCTGGCGAATGTTGAGCGCCTTGACGTCTTCCCAATAGGCTTGCGTGTAGTGCTGCGCGATGTCCCAGATGGACTGGGCCTGCGCCTTCGCCATCTTCTCCATCTTGTCCTCGCCATCATCGGCATCGTCGGTGAGATGGCCGACGTCGGTGATGTTGATGACGTGGGTTAGCTTCAGCCCCTTGAACGACAGTGTGCGACCAAGGATGTCGGCGAAGACATAGGCCCGCATGTTGCCAATGTGGGGATAATTGTAGACCGTCGGCCCGCAGGAATAGACGCGCGCCTCGCCTGCGTGGACGGGCTGGAACTCCTCGAGCTGTCGCGTCAGGCTGTTGAACAGCTTGAGCGGTGCAGAGGGCGCGAAGGGGGCGGGGCCGTGGACTGACATGGTGCAGCCATTGCCCCGCGCCCCCGCTTCAGGTCAAGTCACTCGCCGGTTTCGCGCGCCTCACCAAGCAGATCGTCATTGCCCGTGCCCGTCACCGGCTCGTCGATCAGCGGTTCGAAGCCCGCTGGCGCGATCTGGTTCAGTTGGATGAGCGTTGTCTTGGTGAAGCTGTCGACCACCTGCAGCGCGTTCTCGGCGGGATCGGTCTTGAGCACCTCCTCCACGAGATCGCGCAGTTCGATGATCTCGAAAGGCAACTTGTTGCAGGCATTGGCACTGAGGATGACGCAGCCGTTGACCGACGAAAGCTCGGTGAAGCTTTCATCGAACGCGATTTGCTCGATCGCATCGACACCGACCTCGCCATTCACGATGCCGTTGATCGCGATATCGAGCTGGCCTCCGTCACGACTGCCAATGCTCAGACTCTTGGCAACCAAGCCCCGTCGATCATCGAGACGGGTGCCCAGCGAGGTGTTCTGGATGTAAACCTCGCGGTCTGAACGAAGCTGTATCGCATCTGCTTCCACCAAAGTACGACCGTCAGTGACCCCATCATTCAGGGCAAGTCGATCCGTGATGAGCGCCGTGTCCGTCAGTTGCGCTATGTCCTCGAGCGCGCTGCGGGTGACCATGGCAATGCCAGTCCCCGATATCCGCAGGGTGCCCCCACCATCTTCATTTTCACGCAAGCGGATCGAGCCGGTCGCGGCGTCGAGGAACACTCCGGCCTGACTGTCCACGGCCAGTCTGTTACCGCTGGCATTGCTCATGCTCAATGCACCGAGGAATGACGCCAGTCCGCCCGAAGCAAGCGAAAGTGTACCATTTTCCCCGATCTGGCCCGGCACTGTGCCAGCTTGGGCGGCCACTGCCAGATCGCCTACCAGCAGCGCCTGGTTGGCGCGGATGGTCAGATCTCCTCCAGAGCGGATGTTCGCAAATTCCGCCTGCGAGATGGCATAACCGCTCGCTGCCGAGGCAATGTTATCACCAAGCTTCAGTGGCCCCTGCCCGGTGTTGCGCAAGGTTATCTCGTTGGTATGCGTGGCCTCCCCAAGTCGACCGCTGGCCGCAATCGCAAGATCGGCCGAGGTCAGGTCCATCTTCGCACCCGTGGCAAGTCCATTGACACGGATTGTATTGCCCGCGTTCAAAGTAAGCGTCTCTGCGGCATCTGCCACGTCGTTGATCACGATGTCGCCGCTGGCCGCGATATCGATATCCCCTTGCCCCCTCACACCGGGTGTAACCAGTGCTAGCTGCCGCAGGCCTGCCCCATTGGCAAAGTCGTATCCTGCAGACAGATGACTGACGATAACGCTGCCGTTTCTCGCAAGCAGATCGATATCGCCCGCCGCGGCGACGGTTCCACCTCCGATCGAGCCATTCGCCGAGACAACGACGTTGCCGTCATTGGCGACGATGCGAATGATCTGCAGGTTGCCCAAGGAATCAAGGCCAACAGCATCGGCTTGGACGCTGATCGCGCCCGTCAGCTGCAGGCCCGAGATGTTGACGATCCCGCGAGACGAAATCCGCGCGGACGCACCAGACAACGCCGAAACTGCAAGATCGCCCTGTGTGGTGAGATCGATGTCACCTCCTGCGGAGATGGAAGTCCCGGTCATTGCAGTATTGGCGGACCGGAATGCCCCGCCCGCAGTGATCGACGAGAAGCCGAGGTTCCCGGCCACGACGTCGACGTCTCCGGCGGCAGCAATCGCGCCCAGACTTGCATCGCCGCTCACGGAGATGGCGAGATCAAGGGTGCGTGCCCACAAAGCCCCTCCCGAAACCGTCCGGCCGCTGATCGCAATGCCCCCACCCTCGATCCGGCCATAGGTGAAGCTGCCGGTTCCAGTGGCAATCCGGATCTGCCCGGTGGCGACAAGATCACCGCCAACCACGTTCCCGCTGGTGATGACGCCCAACGAACCGCCGCTCGACATCCGGGTGAAGGTCAAGGACTGGCTTGTCACGTCGAGAGCGGTGCCCGCCGTTGCCGTGCCGACCTCCACCTTACCCGAACCTGCCAAGGTGAAGTTGCCGGAAGCACCGAGAACCGGAGCACTCAGCGAGCGGACACTTGCAGAGAAATCTGCGCCGGATTGCGCACTCGCAAGCGTTGCATCCCGGGCAGTCAGCTCAAGCGACCCACCCGCGATGAGCTGGCCGGTCGTCAGATCGCCCACGACATCAATGCGGAGCTTACCCGTGCGCGCCGTCATCGCGCCGCCACGAGCCGATGCGGCATTGATGGTCACGTTGCTTCCGTCGACGCTGCCGTAGGAAAGCGCGCCTCCTGTTGCGATGGCGACTGTATCCGCTGCGGTGGCACGACTGATCGAGACATCGCCATCGTCGTCGATGGTGATGTTCGCGCCTGCGATGAGATCACCACCTTGCGTACCGGCGAGCGATCGGATCTGCGCATCGCTCGCAGCATCGATCATATTGAAATCAAGTGCACCGGTAGCGGCGGTGAACATCCCGCCCGCAGTGGCTGTATCAATCAGGCTTGCTCCCGTGCTGGCGATCGTGATGTCGCTCCCCGCAGTGAGTGTTCCAGCATCAATCGTATTGCCGACCAGCGACATCGCCGTTCCTGCATCGGCACTGCCGAGTTGAAGAGCGCCCCCAGCATCAAGAGTGATGGCAGATGTGGCCTTGGCGGTGCCGATCGTGAGATTTGAGCCGGTCGTCACGGTGACGCTGGCCGGGTTGCTCGCCGGGCCACCGCTTCCTGCCCCCAGCCCGAAGTTGAAGGATATGCTGCCGGTATTGTCGCCGGAATTCGAATCCCAGTAGCCAACCGAAAGGGTTCCCGTTGCCGGTGCCGTGATCGTGCCGTTCGCGCCGACAAGAACTCTCTGTCCTGCAACCTCGCCTACCAGCGCACCGAATGGTGCCGTAAAGTTACCGATCGTCAACGAGCCGAACTGCGCGCCAATCTGCGTTCCCGGCTGGATGCCCGAGTCGTCCTGGGCGGTAGACAGGCGGAACGCGATCAAGCCATCCGCGTCAGAGAAGCGCGGCAGCGGCCCGGCGCTCCACAGGTCGTTTGTCGATGACGAGACAGTAAAGGTCTGGCCCTGCAAGACATCGAATACCGGCAACAGTTGTCCGCCAGTGTAGGAGTTGCCCAGCGCCTGCACCACGACCTGCACGAGATTCTGACCGGTATCAGCCAGCCCCGCCGAGATGCTGCCGATCTGGGCGCTCCCCGAAATTGCGAGCACGCTGTCCAGACCGGACCTGCTCGTGCCCAGCAGTAATGACGCGGCGGTAAGGTTGAAGGTCCCGAACACCGACACAGTACCGATTTCTGCCCTGTCACCGATTGTCAAAGTCAGGTTGCCATCGCCGGTCAGGCTGAGCGCATCGAGGCCTGCCGCATCGATCGAAACTGCACCGCCCGTCCGCAGGTCGGTCAGCGAGACGCCACCGGCAGTCGAAATACCGAGATCGCCGCCTGCATCGAGCGTGCCTGCCTGCAGGCTGTCGGCGCCGAGCGTCATCGTCGTGCCAGACGTTGCCGAGGCCAGCGTCAGCGCGCCGGTTGCCGTCACGGCGATGCTGGTGCCGGCATCGAGCGTGCCGCCGGTGATCGTCCCGCCTGCCAGC
>NZ_JRVC01000003.1 GCF_000807925.1 Novosphingobium subterraneum
GACGCGGCCTTTCACGCGCTTTGCCGGTGGCGGCGGCGGGAGGGTGCTGGTGCTCGCTGGCTCAACCGCCTTTGGGGCCTTGGGGCGCGGCGGGTGGAGCGGGGTGATCGTGGCGGCGACCTTGTTCCACAGGTCGGCCTCCTCGGGCGAGAGGCCTCGGGGAGCCTTCCTCACTGCTGGCCGAGACGCGCCAGCGTCCCCTTGGGCAGGAGGATGAGGGCGCGGCCCCTTGCGCTCATGCCGCCGGCGATCTGGCGGGCTTCGGGGCCTGCGCCCCAGAAGCTGTCAAAGCGGTTGGCGCCCTGGATCGCGCCGCCGGTGTCCTGCGCCACCCATAGCCCGCTGGCTTCCTTGCGGTCCACCTGCAGCCAGACGGGCGCGCCCAAGGGCACGAAGGCGGGATCGGCGGCGACGGTGCTGCGCCCGGCGATGGGGACGTTGAGCGCTCCGACCGGGCCGGGGCCGGTCAATTCGCGGAAGAAGACATAGCTGCGGTTCTGGCGCATCAGCTGCCGTCCGGCGTCGGGGAAATCGCGCAGGTATTGCTGGATGCCCTGCATCGAGCCGGAATACTGCCCCGGCGAGGAACCGATCAACCCGCGCTCGCGCATCAGCGAGCCGATGCCGGTGTAGGCATGGCCGTTCTGCCCGGCAAAGCCCAAGCGGATCACGCTGCCATCAGGCGCGCGCAGACGGCCCGAGCCCTGAATCTGCAGGAAGAAGAATTCGACCGGATCGGCCGCCCATGCCAGTTCGAGGCCCTTGCCCTGAAGGGCGCCATCCTCGATCTGGCCGCGATCGTGATAGGCGGTGAAGACGCCGGCATCGTCATAGCGGCCCAATGGCATCTTGCCGTCGGGCAGGGGCTGCGCGTCGCCGGGTTTGGCGCGGACGAGGTCCTTCGGCAGGGCATAGACCGGCACGTCGAAGCCCGGCTGGCGGGTGCGGGATCCGGCTATCTCGGGCTCGAAATAGCCGGTGACGAAGGCCGCGCCATCGCCGACTTCGGCGGTTTCGAAATAGGTGGTGAAGAAGCGCGCGGATTCGCCCGCGGGCCAGGTGGCGGCGGCGGCGCAGGCGGGAGCCCAGTCCTCTGGGCGGGTGAGGCCGGAATTGTCGGTGCGCTTTGTCAGCCGGGGGCAGGATGTGGCAAAGGCCTGCAGCGCGGCGGCGGTGTTATCAGGCTTGAAGCCGAGGCCTGCGACGACGGGGCCGCGCATGACGCCGGTGAGCGCGGCGGTGGCGGGTTTTACCGCAGGCGGGGTTGGCGGCGTGACCGGGCGCGGAGCACTGCCTTCGGGCACAAGGCGCACGCAGCCGCCAAGCAGAAAGAGCGCCGCGATGATCGCAGCGCTCTTCGTTTTGCAGAACCCTTGAATGCCCCTCACTTGAAGCCTCAGGCCTCGTCGGTTTCGTCGAGCAGCCAGTCGGGATCGCGCGAGGTGAGATCGCGGCGGAAAGTCCACAGATCGCGCGCTTCGATCGCATCGTCGAGCGAGCCGGCAATGACGGTGCCTTCTGCGTTCCGGGTAACCGAGGCAATATCTGCGAGGAAGCGGACGGTGATGCGCGCGGTCTGTTCTTCGATCGAGGCCGCGACGATGCGCGCTTCCTCGATGCGAATCACGCGGGCGTCGATCGTCTCGCCGGCTTGAGCGCGGGCATCGATGGCCGAGCTGAAGCCTTCGTAGACGTCGGCGTCGCAGAGCTGGAGCAGATCGTTCTTGTCCCCGCGCCAGAAGGCTTCGAGGATCATGGTATAGGCGCCCTTTGACCCTGCCAGGAACTGCGCGACATCGAAGCGGCGATCGGCCGAGATGATCGCGCGGACGCCGGCTTCGGCGCTGTTGTCAAACGTGCTGGGCGCAGGTGCGGCAAGTTCGCGCGGGCGCGGAGCGGCGGAACCGCCCTGCTGCTGGACCGGCTGCTGCTGCGATTTGGCCGAGGGATCGGGCTGTTCGATCCGGCGGCGCATCGGCTCCTCGTCATGCTCGGGCCGGCGGCCGAGGACGGAGTAGAGGCGCAGGCCCAGAAAGGCCGCAATCATCGCCAGGATCACAATTTGAACAATCACGCGCAAGATTCCCGAACTGTCCATGGCCCCGGATCGGAAGACCTGAGCTCACGGCGTCATTCCAACGTGCCTCAAATAGGTACGGATTACAAATGAACAACGCGTGCATGACCCTTTGGGCTCATCCCTTGGCAAAGAATCTCGTCAGGTTGTGGCCTCGTTGCGCCAGACAAAGGCGGATTGCGGCCCTTGGGGCATGATGCTAGGCGCGCGGCCAAGGGAAACCCACACAGAAAGCACGTCTGACATGGCCGACGAAGGCAACATCATTTCGAATCTCAATGTCGATGGCCCCGTTCCGAACGGGGAAGACACTTCGCCCGCGATCGGCCTGATCTCGCAGTACGTGAAGGACCTTTCGGTCGAGAACCCCAACGCGCCCGAATCCTACCAGTGGAGCGAAGCGCCCGACATCGCCGTGGACTTCAACATCTCGGCCCGCGTGATCCAGCCGGAAATCCACGAGATCGAGCTCAAGATCAACGTGACCTCGAAGGGCGCACAAGGCACTGCGTTCATCGTGGAACTGGCCTATTGCGGCCTCATCGGCATGCGCAACGTGCCCGACGACCAGGCCCACCCGTTCCTGTTCGCCGAAGGTCCGCGCATCCTGTTCCCGTTTGCCCGCCGCATCGTCGCCGATGCCGTGCGCGATGCCGGTTACCCGCCGCTGATGCTCGAGCCGATCGACTTCAACGGCCTGTACATGCAGCAACTCGCGCAGGCACAGGCGACCGCGGAAGCGACTCCGGCTGGCCAGGCCTGATCTGACAGACTGAATCCGGTGGCCCGAGGGATGCGCCCATGAACCTCCTCAAGGCCACCGGATCGATTGGCGGACTGACCCTGCTCAGCCGCATTCTGGGACTGGTGCGCGACAGCCTGTTCGCGCGCTTCGTCGGCGCGGCGTTTGCCTCGGACGCATTCCTTGTCGCGTTCCGGCTGCCCAACATGTTCCGCGCCTTGTTCGCCGAAGGCGCGTTTGCCAGCGCCTTCATCCCGATGTTCAACAAGAAGGTCGCCGATCCCGAGGGCAAGGGCCTGCGTGACGGGCTCGACTTTGCGGAAGCCGCGCTTGCCGTGCTGCTGCCGGTGCTGCTGTTCATGACGGTGGTGCTCGAGGTCTTTGCCTGGCCGGTGACGCTGCTTTTGTCGGGCAAGTTCAACGGGGTGAGTGCGGACCAGTTCGCCTATGCGGTCGAGCTGTCGCGCTGGACGATCCCCTACCTGATGCTGATCAGCATCGTCTCACTGTTTGGCGGCATCCTCAATTCGCTGGGCAAGTTCTGGGTCAACGCGGCGGCGCCGATCCTGCTGAACCTGACGCTGATCGTGGCGCTGCTGGGCTTTCATTCCGACGATCCGCTGGTGACGGCGCGCAATCAGGCGATTGCCGTTTCGGTCTCGGGCGCGCTGCAGCTGCTGTGGCTGGCCTGGGCCTGCCGCCGGAATGGTGTGCGGCTGCGGCTGCGCCGCCCGCGGCTTTCACCTGAAGTGAAGCAGCTGCTCAAGCTGATCCTGCCGGCGGCGGCAGGGGCAGGCGCGGTGCAGATCAACCTGGTAATCTCGACCGCGCTGGCCGCATCGCTGCTCGATCACGGTTCAGTCACTTACATCTACATGGCCGACCGGCTGAACCAGTTGCCGCTGGGGCTGATCGGCATCGGCCTTGGCACGGTGCTGCTGCCGACGATCTCGCGCCAGTTGGGCGGGGGCGAGGAAGTGGCAGCGATGGAAACGCAGAACCGGGGCATGGAGCTGGCGCTGCTGCTGACGCTGCCCGCAACGGTGGCGCTGGTATTGTGCGGCGAGCCGATTGCGGCAGCGCTGTTCGGCTATGGCAAGTTCGACGCGATGGATACGCATTTCACCGCGCAGGCGCTGGCCGCGTTCTCTATCGGGCTGCCGAGCTACATCCTGGTGAAGGTCCTGACGCCGGGATACTACGCGCGGCAGGATACGAAGACTCCGGTGCGCTATGCCACGATCTCGATGGTGGTGAACCTTGTCGGCAATCTGGCACTGATCGTGCCGCTGAGGCACATGGGGCCGCCGCTGGCGACGGCAATTGCCTCGACCGTCAACGTCTGGCTGCTCTATCACACGCTGGTCAAGCGCGGGCACTTTGCCGCCGATGCACGTCTCAAGCGGCGCACCCTTCGGCTGGCGCTGGCGGCGCTGGCAATGGGCGCGGTGCTGTGGGCAGGGCAGGGGCTGGTGATGCCCTATGTCCATGGCACGTGGACCATTCGCGTGGCGGCCATGGCTGCACTGGTCACGTCCGGGGTCGTCGTCTATGGCCTTGCCGCCGTCCTGACCGGAGCATTCCGGGTGGACGACCTCAAGCTTCTCCTGCGGCGTCGCCGCTCCAACTGAAGGCACTGAAATGCGTATCGTTTCCGGCATCCAGCCCACCGGCAATCTCCACCTCGGCAATTACCTGGGTGCGATCCGGAACTGGGTGCGCATGCAGGACGAGTGGTCGGCCAAGGGTGGGCAATGCCTCTATTTCCTTGCCGATCTTCACGCGATCTCGATGCCGCATAGCCCCGCGGAACTGGCGGCAAACACGCGCGAAATGGTGGCGGCGCTGGTTTCGTGCGGGATCGATCCCGACAAGTCGATCCTGTTCAACCAGGCGCAGGTGCCCGCCCATGCCGAGCTGCAATGGCTGCTCAACGGCACGGCGCGGATGGGCTGGCTGAACCGCATGACGCAGTGGAAGGACAAGGCGGGCAAGAACCGCGAGGGCGCGAGCGTGGCGCTGTTCACCTATCCGGTGCTGCAGGCGGCCGACGTGCTGCTCTATCAGGCAACGCACGTCCCGGTGGGCGAGGACCAGAAGCAGCATCTCGAGCTGGCGCGCGACATCGCGCAGAAGTTCAACAACGACTTCTGTTCAGAAGACGCGCCGCTGTTCACGCTGCCCGATCCGATCATCCCGCCCGAGGCTGCGCGCATCATGAGCTTGCGTGATGGCAGCGCGAAGATGAGCAAGTCCGATCCTTCGGACATGAGCCGGATCAACCTGACCGACGATGCCGATGCGATCATGCAGAAGGTGAAGAAGGCCAAGACCGATCCCGAACCGCTGCCGGGCACGGTCGAAGGGCTGGCCGGGCGTCCGGAAGCGAACAACCTTGTCGGCATTTATGCGGCCATGGCTGGCACTTCGCCTGCCGAGGTTCTGACGCAGTTCGAAGGCAAGGGCTTCGGCCAGTTCAAGCCTGCACTGGGCGAACTGCTGGTCGAGACGCTGTCGCCGATGGCGGCACGTTATCGCCAGCTGCGCCAGGACGGCGAGGCGCTGGACGCGATCCTTGCCAAGGGCGCGCTGAAGGCTCGTGACCTTGCGGCGCCGACCCTCGCCCGGACCTATCAGGCATTGGGCCTTGTAAGAGGCTGATTTTCCTTCAGTTCGTTGCAAAACATTACGTGCCTGCAACATATGTTGCAGGCACCATTCAACGTGCATTCAGCACTTCCCGTCCAAAAAGGCGGCATGCTATGCAGTGCGTGTGTCTGGCAAGGGGCGGCGGACGCATAACAGGAGTCGCAAGGATGAATTCCGTTTCGCAAGTGAAGCCCTCTTCTTCCGGCAAGCGCCGGCTTCTCGGGCTTTCGGCAGTTTCGCTGATGCTCGTCTCGCTCGCCGGGTGCGCCACGCCGTTCAAGGCCGACGTCAAGCGCTTCCAGGCGCAGTTGCCGGCACCCGCTGGCCAGACCTTCGCGGTCGTCGCCGACGATCCCAGGGATGCAGGCGGGCTCGAGTTCGCGCAGTATGCATCGCTGGTGGGCAAGCAGATGGAGAAGCTGGGCTATCAGCCCGCCGCTCCTGAAAATGCCGACCTGCTGGTCAAGTTCGACTACGGCATCGATGGCGGGCGTGACCGCGTCCGATCCACCGGCTTTGCCGACCCGTTCTGGGGCGGTTGGGGTGGCTGGGGCGGCTGGGGCCCGGGTTATGGTCGAGGCTGGGGCCGCGCAGGCTTCTACGGCCGTGGCTGGGGCTGGGGGTGGAACGATCCGTTCTTCTTCGGCGGTCCCGGCTGGGGTAACAGCGTCGATGTCGTGACCGTCTACACTTCGGGCATGGACCTCAAGATCGATCGCCGCGCCGATGGCCAGCGCCTGTTCGAAGGCAAGGCTGAAGCAGCTTCGTCCTCGAATCGCCTGTCCTATGTCGTGCCGAACCTCGTCGAGGCGATGTTTACCGACTTCCCCGGCAACAACGGGGAAACGGTGAGGATCTCGATCGCGCCGGAAAAGAAGACGGTGAAGAAGGTCAACTGACCTTTCCCGACGGACCGAATGCAAAAAGGCCTCGCAGCGATGCGGGGCCTTTCTGCTTGTGCGGCAGGCAGGGTGTTGTGCGTTTGCATCAGGTTTGCGCCATGCTGCGAACGATCGCGGATTGTTTGTGACAGCCCTTTGGGGATGCGCTATTCAGCCCGGGTAAACGTTGCCCGACGCGGCCTTGGGAGAGGATGCGACAACGTTCGCGCCGCGTCGGGCTTTACCATTTCGATCATTTTGCAGCGCCAATCGCCCGGCAATTTACTGCTGGTGCGGGATGTCGCGTTCGAGCTCGAGCAGCCCCTGCGGCAGGCGCAGGGAACGTGCCGCAATGCGCGTTTCCAGCAGAAGGTAGACCAGCGCGATCATCAGCAGGGCAATGGCGCCGAAGAAGGTGATCCCGGTGAGGTTGCGCAGTTCGAGGCCGGCCATTTCGCCGATGAACAGCGATCCCACGGTAACGCCGATGGCGAGGCCCGACACCACCAGCAGCAACAGCGCCCTGCCGATGAGGTGGATGCGGCGATCGACGTAACGGATCTCGATCACGACAAGATCGTGCTCCCGGCCCGTGGTCTGGGCGTGCTGGCTTTGCAGCGCGCGTGAGCGGTCGACGATGCGGCCGAGCCGCGTCGTCAGGATGTTCATGATGTTCCCGATCGCCACGAGGACAAACACCGGGGCCAGTGCCAGCTGAATGGTCTGGGCGATCACGCCGCTATGACCCGGATTCATGAAAAGTCTCGCTGCATCACCGCCTTGTCGCACGTTGCGCCGCGGGCGGGCAAGCCGGATACGAATTCGGCCGGGTTTGCGCTAGAACCACATCCTCACGCCGACGACGGCGCTGACCTGCGATGGACTTTCGCCTTCGAGCCGTGCCAGCCGGGCCGTTTCGCCCAGTTTGCGCTCCCAATGGACGCCGACATAGGGGGCGAATTCGCGGGCGAACTCGTAGCGCAGACGGGTGCCCAGTTCGATCTTCTCGATCCCCGCGCCGATGCCGAGTTCGGGCACGTCCTGCGCGGAGGCGTCGATCTCGATCGAAGGTTGCAGAATGAGGCGCTGGGTCAGGCGCATGTCGTGTTCCGCTTCAAGCCGGAAATGCACGTCGCCCTTGTTCGAGACGAAGGCGTGGGCGCCGACCTCGAACCAGTAGGGGGCAAGGCCTTCGAAGCCGACCACGCCGTAGGTCCGGTCCGGTCCGGCACCGAAATCCTGCCGCACGCCGAGTTCGAAGTTCCACCACGGATCAAGGGCGTGGCGCCATGCCGCGCGCACTTCACCGGTTTCGAGCGGTTCGCCGAACCCCCCTTCGCCTTCGGTTTCCACGGCCAGCCGGTCGATATCGCCGCCGATCCAGCCCATGGCCTGCCAGGCATAGCCGTCCGTGCCATTGCGGGGGCGGTATTCGAAGCGGTCGAGGATCAGCGCGTTGCCGAAGAAGCGGCCTTCCTTCGAGAGATCGGCGCGGGCCTGGGCCATGCGCTGCTTGTCCCAGAAGGCATCGGCGGGATGGTCGGTCGGGACGGGCGGCGGGGGCGCGTTGCCGACTTCGCTGTCGGATACCGTTGGCATGGTGTGGCCCATGTGGGCCGAATGATCCATCGGCGTGCCCGCTTGAGGCGCATCGGGCGCGGTTTGCTGGTGCATGGAGTGATCCATGCCCTGCATTGCCGCCCCGTCAGCAGGCTGGTCGTTCATGGCGCCCATGTCGTGCCCGGAATGGTCCATGCCCTGCATCTGGCTCATGTCGTGGCCGGCGTGAGGGTCCTGCGCTTCCTGCGCGAGCGATGGCGTGGCGATCAGGGCTGCACCGGCGAGCAGAAGGCGCTTCATGCTGCGTCTCCCGCAGCGCGTACCGTGACGACGCGCATCATCCCGGCATGCATGTGCAGCAGCATGTGGCAATGGAAGGCCCAGTCGCCCTCGGCATCGGCCGTCAGGTCGAAGCTGGCCTTGCCGCCGGGCAGGACGTTGACGGTGTGCTTGCGCGGACGGTTGCCCGGTTCGCCCGTGACCAGTTCGAAGAAGTGGCCGTGCAGGTGGATAGGGTGCGGCATCATCGTGTGGTTGATGAGATTGACGCGAACCCGCTCGCCCGTGCGGAACGGGATCGGCTTGGCGCCATCGGAGATGGTCTCGCCGTCGATGGACCACATGTAGCGTTCCATGTTGGCCGTCAGGTTCACGTCGATCTGGCGCGAGGGCGTGCGCCGGTCAGGATTGGCATCGCGCGAGCGCAGATCGGCATAGGTCAGCACGCGATGGTCGACATCTTCGAGGCCGGTCGGCTTGTCGGCCAGGCGGTCTGCGGGCATCGGCGAGATCGTGGCGACGCCCGGCCCCGGCTTGACGCCCGGCGCGAGCGATAGATCGCGCATCTTCATCGAATGGCCGGCCATGCTTTCGTTGGCGGGCTGGGACAGGTCGATCGCGCCACCCGTCCCCATGTCCATTCCGCTCATGTCCATGCCCATGTCGCGCATGGTGAGCACCGGGCGGGCGCGGCGGGCAGGGATGGGACCGGCCATGCCGATCTGCGGCGCAAGCGTGGCGCGCACCAGCCCGGAGCGGTCGATCGCTTCGGCAATGATGCCGAAGGGGGCGGAGTCGGTCGGCTGGACGATGACGTCGTAGGTTTCGGCAATCGCGATCTGGAACTCATCCGTCTCGACCGGCTGGACGTTGCAGCCGTCGGCCGCGACGACAGTCATCGGCAGGCCGGGGATGCGGAAGTTGAAGTTGGTCATCGACGAGGCGTTGATGATGCGCAGCTTGACCCGTTCGCCGGGGCGGAACAGCGCGGTCCAGTTGGCGGCGGTATCGTGCCCGTTGATGACGAAGGCGTAGGTCGCACCGGTGACGTCCGAGATGTCGGTCGCATCCATGCGCATCTTTGCCCATTCGAGCCGCTCCTTCAGGCTCTGGTCCTTGCCTTTCAGCAAGCCGCCGACGGTCTGCCGCTGCCAGTTGAAATAGCCGCCCATGGCCTTCAATTTGCGGAGCTGCTCGTGCGGGTTCATCGGGCTCCAGTCCGCCAGCATCAGCACGTATTCGCGGTCGAACGGGGCGGCGGTGTCAGGCTCGGCCGGGTCGATAACGATCGGGCCATAGAGCCCTTCGGCCTCCTGCATTCCCGAGTGCGAATGATACCAGAAGGTGCCCGAATGCACGATCGGGAACTCGTAGGTGAAAGTCTCGCCCGGATCGATTCCGGGGAACGACAGGCCGGGCACGCCATCCATCTGGAACGGCACGAGCAGCCCGTGCCAGTGGATCGAGCTCTGTTCGGCCAGCGCGTTGCTGACGGCGATGCGCACCTTCTGCCCCTCGCGGAGGCGGATGAGCGGGGCGGGGATCGAGCCGTTGACCGCGATGGCCGGGGCGGAACGGTCCCCCACCGCGAATCTGGCCGCGCCGATCGACAGGGCGATGCTCTCGCCCGAGAGGACGCCGCCGGTGTTGCGCCCGGCCATGGCGCCGCCTTCACGAGAATGACCACCGTGGCCCGATTGCGCCCAGGCAGGGACAAGCGGCGTTGCGGCGAGGGCACCGGCTCCGAGAAGCAGGTTGCGGCGGTTGAGATGGAGCATGTCGATCATTACCTGCGATTACGCAGGAAGACGGGTTATCCCTCAAGCAGTTCCGACAATTTCTGCCGCGCCCGGTAGATCCGCGTCTCGACGGCCTTCTCGGTCAGGCCGAGCACGTCGGCAGCTTCGGCCATGCTCATCCCTTCGAGGCGGCACAGGATCAGCGGGTCCTTGAGATTGGCTGGAAGTGCAGCGATGGCAGCCGAGACGCGGGCCAGTTCGGCCTGCGAGATCGCTTGCGCCTCGGGATCGAGGTTCTGATCGGCAACATCGAAGGCATCTTCCAGGGGCCGCGCCATGCGGAACAGCCGTCGGACCGCACGACGCCGCGCCCAGTCGCGGCACTTGTTGACGGCAATGCGCATCAGCCAGGCCCGAAACGGGCGTGCGGCGTCGAACTTCGCCAGCGAGGCAAAGGCGGCGATGAAGGCTTCCTGCGTTATGTCGAGTGCCTCGCCCTCGTCGCCGGCGTGGTGACGGGCGAGCCGGAACACGGCTTCGCGATGGCGTGCGAGCAGCGTTGCATAGGCGCTCTGCCGGCCCGCAAGCGCGCTTGCGACCAGTTGTGGGTCGCTTTCCCCTGGAGCGTCGCCCCCCGCCACTGGATCAGCGGCGGTCGGGGGAAGGGCGGTCGGGCGAAGTCAGGGCGCGGGCGATCTCGCGGTCGAAGATCGCCTGCTGATCGGGCTTGAGCACTGCACGCATGGCAAAGACATGGGCCAGTGTCGCCTTCTGCAGCTCGCCCATCGCCATGTGCGAGGCATCGACTGCGCCGGTCACCTTCGGGCCGATCTGGTGTTCGCTCTCGATCGCGCGGGCAAGGTCCGCGTTCGAGGCGCGCAGGCGATCGTCCAGCGTGCGACGCGTGTTCGCGAATTCCGCCTCGAGCCGGTCGATCTCCTGGTTCTGCTGCGCGGAGAGATCGAGTCGCTCGTGCATCAGCTGGTGGAGTTCGCTGCCGTGCTGCATCGGCATGAAGCCACGCGCAAAGTGGCTGGCGGCAAGGGCGACGGCGGCCGAGACCACCGCCACCACGACATAGCGCATGGCCGCGCCCATCAGTCCGCCAGCAGGTGCGAGGGCGCGCCCGAGGGTACGCCGAACAGGGGTTCTGCCTGTGCCGGAGCCGCGGGCGCGACGGAGCCGACGATCCCGACGACAGCGGCTATCGCCACGGCCATCACCATGCCGCGCCGTGCCGTGGCGCTCTCGCGCCTCCGGGTGAGCCCGCGCATCACTTCGTCATCGATGATGGAGAGCGAAGGCGGTGTCGCTTTGGCGGCAAGAGCGCCCAAGAGTTCGTCGATATCGGCCATTGCTGGCTGGTTTCCTTTTTCCACGCGATTCCCATTACGCGCGCCCGGGCCAAATCCCTCAAGACAAAATTTGCGCTATGGCTTGAGGGATGGTCCCACGCTCTGCGTATCACACTGCAGATCCCAACCCGAAAGGACTTCCCATGCGCCGTCTTGCGCTCCTTGCTGCTCCCGCCCTTGCCATGCTGGCCCTGCCCGGCGCAGCCTTTGCCCATCCCAAGCTCCTTTCGTCGAACCCGGCGCCGAACACCGCCGTGGCCAAGCCGACCAAGCTGACCCTGACGTTCTCTGAAGAGCTGGTCGGCCCGCTCTCGGGCATCGAACTGGTGATGACCGGCATGCCCGACATGGCCAACCACGCGCCGATGCCGATCAAGGGCTTCAAGAGCGTTGCATCGGGGAAGGTCCTGACCGTTACCCTGCCGCGCGCGCTGCCTGCCGGCACCTATAACCTCAAGTGGCATGCCGTTGCCGGTGACCAGCACCGCATCGAGGGCCAGTACGCCTTCACGGTTCGCTGACGGGGCCCGGGGGCGTGGAAACGACTGGCCTTCTGGCCGCACGCGCAGCGGCGTATCTTGCGTTGCTGCTTGTGGCGGGCGTGCCCCTGCATGCGCTGGCAGCGGGGCAGGTGCTGGCTTTCCGCGCCCGCCTCGTGCTGGCCCTGCTGGCCATCGTCGCGGCCTTTGCCTCTGCATGGTGGGCGCTTGAAAGCGTTGCCGCCATGGCCGGCATCACTCTGGCCGAACTCGATCAGGCGACGGCAGAGGTCGTGCTGGCGCAGACGCCGCTGGGCAAGGTCATGGAGTGGCGGCTGACCGCGCTCGCCGCAGTGTTCCTCGCCTGCTTCGTGCCGTTGCGCGTGTTGCGCCTGCCGATCCTGGCGCTGGCGGGGAGCGTTGCGCTCGGCTCGGTGGCGTGGACCGGCCACGCTGGCGCCAGCGAAATGGCGCTTCACCGGGTATCGGACGTGGCGCACGTCCTTGCCGCAGCGACATGGATCGGCGCTCTGGCCGTGTTCGTCACTTCGGCTTTGTCGCGCGAGGGGGCAGATAATGCCGCACTCGCACGATTTGCCCGCACCGGGAGCGTGGTGGTGGCGGTCCTCATCCTGACCGGCCTGCTCAACACGCTGGCGATTGCCGGATGGCCGATGATGTTCGAGGCGCGCTGGTTCAGCATACTTGCGGTGAAGCTTGCGCTGTTCGCCGTCATGCTGGCGCTGGCTGCAGGCAACCGCTGGCGGATCGTCCCGGCGCTCGAACGAGGCGAGTCTGGCGCCACTGCGCGCCTGCGCCGTTCCCTTGTGCTGGAATTTGCGGCGGGTCTTGGCGTTGTCGGCGCAGTCGCCTTGCTTGGCGTGCTTGACCCTCTGGCTTGAGGCCAAATGGCAACAAAGAATTCCCGCAGGGACGCTTGACCGTACAAGCCAGTGGCTTAGCTCTCTTGCCGCTGCAACCTGTCAACGGGAGAGAGCCTATGTTCAGCCATGTCATGGTCGGCGCCGACGATATCGACGCTGCCAAGAAGTTCTACGATGCCACCTTCGCCGCGTTCGGCGGGCCAGAGGCGATCACGGACCCGAAGGGACGCCTGATCTACCAGCACAACGGCGGCCTTTTCATCGTGACCAAGCCGATCAATGGCGAGCCGGCCTGCGGCGCCAACGGTGGTACCATCGGCTTCCGCATGAATCCCGAACAGGCCAACGCCTGGCACGCCGCTGGCGTCGCCAATGGCGGAACGGCTTGCGAAGACCCGCCGGGACCGCGTGAAGGCTCGCCCTATTACCTTGCCTATCTCCGTGATCCCGCCGGCAACAAGTTGTGCGCGCTGGACATCATCGCCTGATGACACTCGAAACGGTCTCGACATCGAAGGCGCACGGCGGAACGCTGGGCGTCTACAAGCATGAGTCCGCCTCGACGGGGACGGGGATGACCTTTTCGGTCTTCCTGCCCCCACAGGCGGTGGACGGAGCTAAGCTTCCGGTGCTGGTCTACCTCTCGGGGCTGACTTGCACCCACGCCAACGTCACCGACAAGGGCGAATACCGCAAGGCGTGCGCCGAACTCGGCATCGTTTTTGTCGCGCCTGATACCTCGCCGCGTGGCGAAGGCGTGGCCGACGATGCGGATGGGGCCTACGATTTCGGCCTTGGCGCGGGGTTCTATGTGAATGCCACGCAGGAGCCGTTCGCACAGCACTACCGCATGTGGGACTACATCGCCGAGGAACTGCCCGCCCTGCTGGGCGCGAACTTCCCGGTCGATCTGGATCGGATGGGCATCACCGGCCATTCCATGGGTGGGCACGGCGCGTTGACGCTGGGGCTGACCTACCCGGAGAAGTTCAAGTCGCTTTCGGCCTTCGCGCCCATCGTCGCGCCGGGGCAGGTGCCGTGGGGCCACAAGGCACTGGGCGGCTATCTGGGCGATGACCGTGCGGCATGGCGCAGCCATGATGCCGTGGCGCTGATCGAGGATGGCAAGCGGCCCGCAGGCGCGGTGCTGGTCGATCAGGGCGATGCCGACGGGTTTCTTGTGGAGCAGCTACGGCCCGAACTGCTGGACGCGGCGTGCAAGGCGGCCGGCGTTGACCTGACGCTGCGGCTGCAGCCGGGGTACGACCACAGCTACAACTTCATTTCCACGTTCATGGAAGACCACATCCGCTGGCATGCCGAGCGGTTGTAGCGTTTGGAAATCCTCCCCCTTTGTCCTTCGGGAAAACGGGGAGGAACTTTCTCTTACCGCACGTCCTTGGCCACGGCATCGAGCACGCCGTTGACGAATTTCGCCTCACGCTCTTCAAAGAAGGCGTGGGCGACATCGACGTATTCGGTGATGACCGTTGCCACCGGCACGTCCTTGCGGGCGAGCAGTTCATAGGAGCCGGCGCGCAGGATCTGCAGCATGGTCTTGTCGAGCCGGGCGAGCGACCAGCCCTTCGCCAGCTTGGACGAGAGCAGCAGGTCGATCTCGTTGCGGCGGGCGTCGACGCCTTTCACCACATCATCGAAGAAGGCGACGTCGGCCTTGAGGTATTCGACGTCCTCGATCTCCGCGCCCAGCCGGTGCTGGTGGAACTCGTCCAGCAGCAGGTGCAGCGCGGTCTTCTCCATGTCGACCTGGTAGAGCGCCTGCACCGCGGCAAGACGCGAGGCGGCGCGGGCCTTGCCCGAGATCGCGTTCACAGGCCCAGTCTCACTTCGATCGAACGGGCGTGGGCGGCAAGGCCCTCGGCTTCGGCAAGGGCGATGGCGGCGGGGCCAACGGCGGCAAGCGCGGCGTCAGTCGCCTCGATAAAGCTGGTGCGTTTCATGAAATCCAGAACGGAAAGGCCCGAGGAAAAGCGCGCGCGGCGCCCGGT
The DNA here is from genome assembly GCF_000807925.1 of Novosphingobium subterraneum. Lineage (GTDB taxonomy): Bacteria > Pseudomonadota > Alphaproteobacteria > Sphingomonadales > Sphingomonadaceae > Novosphingobium > Novosphingobium subterraneum. The sequence goes on from NZ_JRVC01000003.1 coordinate 14,655, forward strand.
GGGCAGGACGTGGTTCGGCCCGGCGACGTAATCGCCGACGGCTTCGGGGGTCATGCGGCCAAGGAAGACCGAGCCGGCATGACGGATCTTGTCGAACAGGGCTTGCGGATCGTCGGTCGCGATCTCGACGTGTTCGGCGGCAAGGGCGTTGGCGAGCGCGGGAGCTTCGTCGAGCGAGTCCACGACGATGATGACGCCGTAATCGTCCCAGCTGGCCTTGGCGACCTTGGCCGTTGGCAGCATGGCGATCTCGACGCCGACCATGTCCGCCACCTGATCGGCAAAGGCGGCATCGTCGGTAATGAGGATCGACTGAGCCACCGGGTCGTGCTCCGCCTGGCTGAGCAGGTCGGCGGCGATCCACTGCGGATCGTTCTTCGCGTCCGCTATCACGAGGATTTCGGATGGCCCTGCGACCATGTCGATACCGACCACGCCGAACAGCTGGCGCTTGGCTTCGGCTACCCAGGCGTTGCCGGGTCCGGTGATGACATCGACAGGTTTGATCCGGCCGGTGCCATAGGCGAGCGCGGCCACGGCCTGGGCCCCGCCCAGGCGCCAGACCTCGTCGGCACCGGCAAGGTGGGCTGCGGCCAGAACCAGCGGGTTGGCCTCCCCCTTGGGCGTCGGCGTGACGACGACGAGCCGCTCGACGCCAGCGACCTTGGCCGGAATGGCGTTCATCAGCAGCGACGAGGGATAGGCTGCGCGGCCGCCGGGGACATAAAGCCCGGCGCCATCTACAGCGCTCCACCGTGCGCCGAGGCGCATGCCGCTGGCGTCGGTATAATCGCGATTCTCCGGCAACTGGGCGCGGTGATAGTCGCGGATGCGCTGTGCGGCGAGTTCGAGCGCGGCGCGAAGATCGGGCTTCAGCGCGTCGAAGGCTTCGCGGCAGGCTTCGGGCGAAATGCGCCAGTCGTCATCTGCCGGAGCGTGGCCATCGAACTTGGCGGTGTATTCGGCGAGCGCTTCGTCGCCGCGAATGCGCACGTCATCGATGATCGTCTGCACGTCGCGCGCGACGTTCTCGTCGCTCTCGCGGCGGTCCTTGACGAGGCGGGCGAAGGCCTTGGCGAAGCCGGAATCGCTGGACTTGAGGCGCAGCATCAGGCGGCCTTCCTTGTGGCGACCATCTCGCGGAAAGCATCGACCAGTGCGCCGAGGCGGGCGCTGTCAGTCTTGAGCGCGGCCCGGTTGACGATCAGGCGGGCCGAGACGGGCAGGATCTGGCTGGTTTCGACCAAGCCATTCTCCTTGAGCGTCCGACCGGTCGACACCAGGTCGACAATGCGGCTGGCGAGGCCCAGCGAGGGGGCCAGCTCCATGGCGCCGTTGAGCTTGACGACTTCGGCCTGAACGCCAAGCTTTTCGAAATGCCGCCGCGTCAGGTTGGGGTACTTGGTCGCCACGCGGGCGTGGCTTTCGCGCGCGTTCGCGCCCGATTCCACCATGCTGACCGGCTCGGCCACCGAAAGGCGGCAGTGCCCGATGTCGAGATCAACCGGCGCATAGAGATCGGCATAGTCGAACTCGTCGATCACATCGGATCCCACCACGCCGGCATGCGCCGCGCCATGCGCGACGAAGGTCGCCACGTCGAAAGCGCGGACGCGAATGATCTTCACGTCGTCGCGGTTCGTGGCGAAGGAGAGTGCGCGCGAGGCCTTGTTAAAGAAATCGGCCTCGGGCACGATCCCGGCCTTCTCGAGCAGAGGCAGGGCCTCGTCGAGGATGCGACCCTTGGGCAGGGCGAAAACGAGCGGTGCGGCGGTGGACATAACCCGCCGCCCTTATGGCAGCACGGCGCAAAGGGCAACCGAATGAACCCGATCATGGAGATCGAACAGGTCGCAAAGGCCATAGAATGGCAGGCAGACCACGCCACGAACAATGGTGCACCCTGCACTGGCCGCGTGGTGCGGGCGCAATTGCGGCTGCTGGATCGCGAAACCGAGGTGGGCAGGCGAATCGCTGCGTGGCCGGGAAAGCCGCTGGAAGATGCGCTGCCATTGCGGCTGGCTGGCGGACATCACAATCTGGTGCTGACCGGCAAGGACATGCGGCTGGCGCCGGTCTATCGCGGCGAGGTGACCGATCAGGGGCAAGTCGATGCGCTGGTGGTGGCGGTGACCCGGGAGCATGATGCGGAGCTTTTGCCGTGGCTGGATGGACCCCCGCAGACCAATGAGGCTGGGCGGTCGGCCTCGATCATGGCGGCGCTGCTGTGGCTTTCGGTCCGCATTGGCCCGCGCTTCGAGCTGAACGAGCTGGGCGCAAGCGCTGGCGTCAACACGATGATGGAGCGCTTCTTCTTCGACCTTGGCGGGATGACCACTGGCCCCGCGGATTCGCCGATGCGGATCGTGCCGGAATGGCGGGGGGCCCCGCCGCCGCGGGCCGGGGTCGAGATCGTCGGCATCAGGGGATGCGATCGCGCGCCGATGAACCTGGCCGATCCGGAACAGGCGCTGCGGCTGAAGTCCTATGTCTGGGCTGAGGTGACCGAGCGGATAGGGCGGATCGATGCGGCGATTGCGCTTGCGGCCCAGCGGGCGCCGGACGTGGTGCAGATGGATGCGGGCGACTTCGTGGCCGAGCGGCTGGCGGCACCGCAGGAGGAAGACACCACGCGCGTGATCTTCCATTCCATCGTCTGGCAATATCTGCCGGCCGAAACCCGGGCGCGGATCGAGGCGCTGATGGCGCAGGCGGGCGCGAAGGCCGATGCCTCGCGGCGGCTGGCATGGGTCATGCTGGAAACCAACCGCCAGACCTTCCGGCATGAATTGACCGTGCGCCATTGGCCCGGCGGAGAGGAGCCTGCCTTGCTCGGCACCGCCCATGCCCATGGCGCCTGGGTGGAGTTTACAGCCTAAGGTCTGTGTCGCGAAACGATCGCTGCGCGCAAGGGTTGAGCGAGGATGCGCCGCTCTTTTCTCCGCACTGTCGTCGTCCTGTTGATCATCGGTTCGGCAGGGCTGGCGGGGCGTGAATGGCTGCAACGGCATCCCGAGCATAACCCATGGGCGCCGCTGGCATTGGCCGATCCACCGGGCTGGGCGACAGCGATGAAGCTGCAGACGTTGCGGGGTGACCGAGCGGTGTGCAGCAGGTTTCTGGAAAGCAGCGGAATTATGGCCGAGGCCCTGCCGCCTGCTGGCGAAGGGCAATGCCTGCGGCATGACCGGCAGGTTCTGCAAGGTCTGGCACAGGCGAAAGTGAAGCTGGCACCGGGCGGAGCGCAGGCGACTTGCGCGATCGATGCGGGGCTGGCCCTTTGGCTGCAGCATGGCATCCAGCCCGCGGCGCAGCGGCTGCTTGGCAGCGCTGTTGCATCGGTCGAGCATTTCGGCACCAGCAACTGCCGCAGGATTGGTGGCGGGCAGCAAGGTACGTGGAGCGAGCACGCGACCGGCAACGCCATCGATGTGAGCGCGTTCGTGCTGGAGGACGGACGCCGCGTTTCAGTACTCAAGGACTGGGGATCGGGCGACGAGAAAGCGGCGTTCCTCCGGGCCGTGCGCGATGCGGCGTGCCTCGGCTTCGCGACCGTGCTGTCCCCCGATTACAACGCCGCCCATGCCGACCACCTGCACCTCGATCAGGCGCAGCGCGCTGGCGGCTGGGCGGCTTGCCGTTAGGCTTCAGCCAAGAAACCTGTCGAGCGCGGCGTTCACCGTGTCCGGTGCTTCCCATGGCACGAAATGCCCGCAATCGTGCACCGGCTCTACGGTGAGATTGGTGACGAGCTTGTCCATGCCATCCAGGTTGCACGGCGGCAGGGCCATGTCGTCCATCGCCCAGATCACCAGCGTTGGTATCTGCAGCGGCGGAACGGGAGTGTCCTGATAACCTTCAGGCAGTCCGAACGGAGCGTCCATCGGGGGTACGGCCATTTGGCTGGCGCGATACCAGTTGAGCATGGCGATTGCGGCATCAGGGTTCGACCAGTCCTTGAACAGGGCGGCGCGCTCTTCCTCTTCCATTACCGGTGAGCGGTTCCAGTTGAGCGCCTTCATCAACAGCGCCCCGAGGCCATGTTCGCGCACCATGGCATCGTTTGCAGTATCACGGAAGGCGCGCATGTACTGGCTGGCCTCGCGCTGCTGGCGGTCGGTCCAGAGCAGGCGCGGGAAGATCACCGGATGCGGGGCATTGGCGATGACCGCGCGGGTGACCCGCGTTCCTTGGCCGAGCAGCGCAACGCCCCAGGCGATCGCACCGCCCCAATCATGGCCGAGGATCGTGAACTGCTGCACGCCCAATGCATCGGCAAGCTGGAAAACGTCTCCGATCAGCTTGTCCGGGGTGTAGTTCTCCACGCCCTCGGGCTTGGACGAGCCGCGATAGCCCCGCTGGTCGGGCGCGATGCAGCGGAAGCGGGAGGAGAGGTGGGCGATCTGGTGGCGCCAGGTGCGGTGGCTTTCGGGGAAGCCGTGAAGAAAGATCAGGGCCGGTGCATCGCGGGGACCCACATCCAGCACATCGAGTTCGATCCCGCTGGCAAGTTTCACGCGCTGAAGTGGCGTTGCAGGGGCAAGTGCAGTCATTCCGGCGCTCCTTCGTCCATCTTTTGCGCATAGCCTGCTGCGACGACTGCGGCCATGCGGTCGTGCAGCGCATCAGGTGTGCGGCGCAGTTCGCCGATTTCCTTTTCCATGCCTTCGCCCATGATGATCTCACGCTCGTCCGCAGCAATGGCATCGAGCATCATTCCTGCAGCTACATCCGGGTCGAGCCCGCGCTCAATGACCGCATCGCTGACCCCGCGTCGCGATCCGTCGGCAGTAATGGCGTTGCGCGAAACGTCGGTGCGGATCGAGCCGGGCGCGATCACATGGACCTTGATGCCAAGTCCGGCGACCTCGGCGCGCAGCGCATCGGAATAGCCGAACAGGCCGAACTTGGCGGCGCTGTAACCGGTGCGCAGCGGCGAGCCGACCTTGCCGGCAATGCTCGAGACCATGACGATCCGCCCGGACTTGCGCTCCGCCATGCGCGGCAGGAGGGCCTGCGTCAACGCGATGGGCGCAAGCAGATCAACCGCGACAATGCGTTCATAGACGGGGAAGGCAGTGTCTACAGCCAGTGAGCGCTGCGAGATGCCGGCATTGTTGACCAGCATGTCGACGCGGCCCTTCCAGCCCCATGCCTGATCGGCCGCGCGGGCAGCAGCGGCATAGTCAGTCGCTTCGAATGGCAGGACGAGGGCGCTGCCGCACTGTTCTGCGACTTCGCCAAGCGCGGCTTCATTCCGGCCGGACAGGATCAGATGCGCGCCTTGCGCAGCAAGGGCCCGTGACAATGCTGCGCCAATGCCGGACGACGCCCCGGTAATCCACGTGACCTGCCCTGCGAATGCCATCGGCCTGCTCTCCTTCGTCGGGCCTTAATCGACCCGTTAAAGGCATCGTGTCAGGCTTTTGCAAAGGAGGGAAGGGGGTGAATTCCTTCCGGCCGTGCGTCGTTTTCAAGCCACCCGCAGCATCGGGGCCATGCGATCTGCGGTGGTATCGAATTGGCTGGTGCGGAACCTGCTGACCAGCTGGCGCAGTTCCTCTGCCGCTCTTGCCAGCTGGTGGGCCGCTGCGTTGCTTTCCTCGACCATTGCAGCGTTCTGCTGCGTAAGAGTGTCGAGGTTCGCAAAGGAACCGGTGACGCGCGCGAGCTCTGCCGATTGGCGTACCGCAGAATCGGCAATTTCCGAAACCGAGCCGCTGACCTGCGAGACGCGGCTGACGATATCGTCGAGCACCGTTCCGGTCCGGCCGACAAGGCTGACGCCTTGGGCGACCTGTTCGCTCGACGTCTGGATCAGATTGCGGATGCTGCTCGCCGCTTCGGCGGAGCGCTGCGCCAGCGCGCGGACTTCTGTCGCGACTACTGCGAAACCCTTGCCGGCATCGCCAGCGCGCGCTGCTTCGACACCGGCGTTGAGGGCGAGCAGGTTCGTCTGGAAGGCGATGCCATCGATCAGGGAGATGATCTGTCCGATTTCATTGGAGGACCGTTCGATCTCGTTCATCGCGGCAACCGCACTCGATACGACCGCGCCGCCCGTTTCGGCAAACTGCTGGGCTTCGCCAATGGCTTCCCGGGTGTTGCCTGCGTTTCTGGCGGTCTGATCGATCTCGGCTACGAGTTCGCGCGTGACCGAGGTGTTCTGTTCGAGGGCACTCGCCTGTTGCTCGGTCCGGCGCGCGAGGTCGTCCGACGCCCCGCGGATCTCGGAAGAGCCACGGGCAATGTGGTTGGTGGTGGACGATACGGCGCCGACCAGCCGGTCCAGATCGCTCGTCGCGGCGTTGAAGCTGTTCTTGAGCTTGATGTAGGCTGGCGGAAAATCGACTTCGATCTTGGTGCTGAGATCGCCGCCGGCCAGCTCTTCGAGCCGCTGCTCGACGGCTGCGATTACCAGTCTCTGTTCGTCGGCGATACGCTGCCGCTCGGCGGCGGCAGCCGCCTCCATGGCAAGCTTGTGCGCCTCGGCTTCTGCCTGGGCAATGATCAGGCGCTGCAATTGAACGCTCAGGAACACCAGCGCGGCAGTTTCGGCAACGACGACGACCGCGTGCAGGATTACCCGCAGAATGTCGCCGCCATTGTTGTAGACCAGTTCAGGCGCGACAAGATTGCCAAGCAGGTGGTGGACTGCCGTCAATGCCGCACCGGTGACGATGGGACGCCAGTCTGCGAGAACGACGATGATCGCAAGGCAGGCGAAGAAGACCATGTGCAGGTCGACCATCCAGGCCGATTCGGCCCACTGGTAGAGCAGGATCATCGGGAAAGTCATTATGCCCGCGGCGACAGCACAGCGCTGTGTGGCATCGCCGTCCGGGCTTCTGGCGACGAAAGTGGTGAGGCCTGCCGCGACGGCCGCGACAATCGGGGGGATTATGCCCGATCCAGCCCAGATCGCTCCAACGCATATGATCAGGGCGCCGATCATCGATGTGAAGGCGAGTGCCCGCAGACCGTTTGCGCGAAGTGCCTGCAATTGTTCCATGGCCGTTCAACTTCCTGGTGTGGGACTGCACAGCCCCAGTGGGACCGCAATGGCGATCGTGCCGTGTCGCAATGCTGCGTAGAACGCTCCGTCGGGAGCATGATCGATGATCAACCCGCCAAGCGGTGTCGTGCCGACGATCCGGCCTCCCCGCTCCATCGCCCATTTAACGTAGGACGCCGACCCGGATGGCAGGAGTGAAAGCACGGCAAGCGCCGAACCCTGCCTTGGTGCAAGTGCGGTGGCGAGGAGAAGGACGCCTGCAAATCCCAGCAGCGCAAGGCTGCCGGACTGGCTGGTTTCTCGCGGATGCGGATCTGTCCTCATAAGCTTGCGATAACGAAAGATTATTTCTGGTTGCCTAGGACGTGCTCCGGGAAAATGCGTGGGTCGGACGCAGGATTTATGAACGGATTGATGGAACGGAGGGCTTCGCGCGCCTGGGCCATGCCCTCGCGGTAATCGGATCTCTGCCCGGTTGATGTGGCGGCGGCTGGAGCTTACGAGGCTGATCGCCTTGGGGCGCTCTGGCGTGTTCAGGGCCGGTCGTCGGGATATCGAAGCACAGTGAACTATCGCCATTCCTTTCATGCCGGCAACAGCGCCGACGTGGTGAAGCACAGCCTGCTGATTGCCCTGGTCCGTGCCCTGCAGCAAAAGCCGGGCGCGTTGACGCTGATCGATACCCATGCCGGTTGCGGGTTGTACGACCTTCGTGGGGATCATGCGCAGCGCACCGGGGAGGCCGCGCAGGGCGTGGAGCGTGTCTTTGCCGGCGCGAACCCTCTGCTAGACGACTACCGCGCCGCGGTGCGGGCGGTGAATGCCGGGCCTGAGCCGCTGCTCTATCCCGGCTCGCCTCGGATTCTTGCACAGCTTCTCCGTCCGCAAGACCTGTTGATCATCAACGAAAAGCATCCCGAGGACGCCTATGCCCTGCGCGGTGCAATGCGCGGCACGCATGCTGCCGTGCATGAGCGCGATGCCTACGAGTTCTGGCTGGCAATGTTGCCGACCCGGACCCCGCGAGGGCTAGTGGTGGTCGACCCGCCCTACGAGCAGACCGACGAACGCGCACGGATCACCAAGACCCTCGCTGCCGCGCACCGCAAGTGGGCCCATGGCGTGACGGTAATCTGGTATCCGCTGAAGGACCGGTCTGCGCACGTGCACTGGAAGGAAAAGCTGCGCAGGCTGGAGATCACGAAGCTGCTGAACGTGGAGCACTGGCTTTACGATGCCGACCAGCCCGGCATCTATAACGGCGCAGGGCTGTTCATCGTGAACCCGCCCTATGTCTTTACGCAAGGCCTGGCGCCGATGCTGGAAGCCCTTCGCGCCGCGCTGGCGCCGGAGGGGCATCGGGGCACGCTGGGCGCGGAGTGGTTGAGTTGACGACTACGGATAGCTCACCGTCGTCGCCACCTTGGGCAGGGGTATGAATTCTTCCTCGTCGCCCGGCACCTTGGGGAAGCGGCCGTCCTGCCAGTCGGCCTTGGCCTGGTTGATGCGCTCGCGGCTGGAGCTGACGAAGTTCCACCAGACGTGGCGTTTGGTGGCAAAGGCTTCGCCGCCCATCAGCATGACGCGGCCGCCGGTTTCGGACTGCAGTCTTAGCACGGCGCCGGGTGCGAGGACGACGAGGTCGTAGAGGGCCAGCGGCAAGCCGTCGACCTGCGCTTCGCCGCCAACGAGCATGACGGCGCGTTCGTCGGCCTCGGCGTCGATCGGCAGGGCGCCGCCCGGCGCCAGCAGGATTTCGGCGTAGATCGTGGCGGCGTGCTGGGTGGTCGGCGCGGTCTGGCCCCAGAGCGTGCCCATGATCACGCGGGCGCTGACGCAGACGTCCTCGACGAGCGGCAGGGCGGTGACCTGTTCGAAGGCGGGTGCGATCTCTTCCTTGCCATCGGGCAGGGCGAGCCAGGTCTGCATGCCATAAAGGTGGGGGCCGCCGGGGCGCTCTGTCTCGGGCGAACGCTCGGAATGAACGATGCCGGTGCCGGCGGTCATCAGGTTGACTTGCCCCGGGCGGATCGTGGCGAAGGAGCCGAGGCTGTCACGATGGTCGATTGCGCCTTCAAACAGCCAGGTGACGGTGGCGAGGTTGATGTGCGGGTGGGGGCGCACGTCCATCGCGGTGCCGGCAGGCAGGTGGGCGGGGCCGAACTGGTCGACGAAGATGAACGGACCCACCATGGTCCGTTGGCGCGAAGGAATGGCGCGGCGGACTTCGAACGCGCCGAGATCATGGGCGACGGGGGTGATGGTCTGGATGATCAAATCAGTCATGCGTCCGCCTCGAGGTCAAGCAGTTCGAGCAGATTCACCGGGAACACCGGTTCATGCCAGTTTGCCAGTTCTTCGCGGGTAAACCAGCGAAATTCCTTGATTAGTTCGCGCTCAATGGCGGTGTGGCCCGAGGTGTCCGGGGTGAAGCCTTGCGTGCGGACGCGGAAGAAGCGTTCGTCCGAAGTGATCGGTTCGCCTTCGAGTGTGAGGTAATCGTCGGCGCGGGCGGCGACTTCGGGGCCGCAGTGGTCAACGACGAGGCCGGTTTCCTCGTAAAGCTCGCGCACCGCCGCAATGGCGAAGTCCTCGCCCGGATCGCATTCGCCCCCGACGCCACACCAGAACGGGCGGCGGTCTGCCGGGGCGAAGCGGATGAGGAGCAGGCGGTCTTGCTCGTCGAGCAGGAGGATGCGGGCAGCGCGGCGGATGCGGCGCGGAGTTTCACTCACCGGGAGCCTTGGCCTTGATGGCGAGAGCATGGACGCGCTGGCCGGGCAAGTCGCCCAGTGCCTTGTTGACCATGCGCTGGCGGCTGAGGCGCGACTGGCCGGTAAAGGCGGCGCTTTCGATCTCTACCGTGAAGTGCGATTCGCCGGTGCCATCATCGCCCATGTGGCCCGAGTGGCTGGCACTGTCGTTGATGACAGCGAGATGGGTGGGGGAGAGGGCTTCGGTCAGAAGCCGTTCGATTTCCTGTGCGATTGGTCCGGTCATGGCTTTTCTTCTAGCGTCTTCATCGCCATGTGGACAGCACATGCGAAATGACAAGTTCCACGGTCGAGTCCAGGGTACGGGGCGTATCTGCAATGCCCCCGGCTGCGACGAGCCGGGCGAATTCCGCGCGCCGGGCGTGCGCTCAGCCGGGTTCGACGGGCCGGGCGATTATCGCTGGTTCTGCCTCGAACACGTGCGGCAGTTCAATTCGGGATATGATTTCTTTGCCGGAATGACGCCGGAGGAAATCCTGAAGGCACAATCGCCGCTGGCCGGTTGGGAGCGCGAGACCCGGGCGTTCCGGCCCGACGCCGGGATCGACCAGGCGCCGCGATGGGCGGACTTTGCCGATCCGCTCGAGGCGATCGCCCAGCGCGCCAAGGCGCGGCGGGCCGATCACCAGAAGGCCGCCGACGCGGCGCGGCGCGGGATCAGTCCTGACGAGCGCAAGGCCTACGACGCGCTGCATCTGGCCTATGACGCCGATCGGCGGCAGTTGCGGCAGAGCTATTCCGAGCTGGTGCGCAAGTATCACCCGGACCGCAACGGCGGCGACCGCACCTTCGAAGGGCGGCTGCAGGAAGTGGTCGAGGCCTACAACCTGCTCAAAGGCAGTGCGCTGTTCGCCTGATTTCCGGGCGCTGAATGACATTTCTCGCGCCAGTCTGGTGACGTCTCGCACAGACTTTTCATAGGAAATTTCCTATGCACTCCATGCCAACAGCGCATGGAGGCACGGACATGGCTTACGTCATCAAGAACGGAATCCTCAACGACAACTCCAATCCCGTAAGACAGATCAGATCGCGCAACACCGGCGGCGCCTTTCCGGCACCGCCCGGAATCGTCGTAATTCACTTTACCGCAGGCGGATCTGCCGCCTCGTCGGCCAACTGGTTCGCTTCGCGGGAAAACACCAATTCATCGGCACACGTGGTCGTCGACCGGGATGGCTCGATCATCCAATGCGTCAACTTCAACGAGGTGGCGTGGCATGCGGGCAAGTCGAGCTGGCGCGGTCTCGCCGGGCTGAACAAGCATTCCATCGGCATAGAGATCGCCAACTGGGGGGCGCTGCGGGGCGGCGCCAATGGCTGGTACAACGCGGCCGGGCAGAAGGTCGACAATGTGGTGATGGCGGTCCACCGCAACGGCAATCCCGATGGATCGCGCACGCCGATCGGCTGGGAGGCCTATCCGGCAGCGCAGTTCGAGGCCGTGGTCGCCCTCGTGCGGGCGCTGCGCGAAGTCTATCCGATTGCGGAGATCGTCGGGCATGACGATATCGCCCCGGTGCGCAAGTCCGATCCCGGCCCGGCGTTCGACATGGTCCGCTTCCGCCAGCGGGCATTGGGCGGGCGCGACCAGAACGGCGCGAACGTGGGCGTGGTCCGCTCGCCCGGCGGGCTCAACCTGCGCAGCGGTCCGGGCACGAACTTCGCCGTGGTCCAGTTGCTGGCTGACGGCAGCAAGGTCATGCCGATGGGCGTGAACGGATCGTGGATCGAGGTCACCACTCTCGATGCGGCGGGCAAGCCCAGCAAGACCGGTTGGGTGCACAGCCACTATCTTGATCTGGACTGAGGCCAGAAAGGAAGCGGGCGCCTGAAACGAAACGGGGCTCCCGAAGGAGCCCCGCAGCGTTTTCAGCAGTGGTACCTGCGATCAGGCGGTTACCGGCGCCGCATCGCGGACCGACTGGTCAACGTGTTCGGCGAACTGCTGGAAGTTGTCGACGAACTTGCGCACGAGTTCCTGCGCGGTCTTGTCGTATTCCTCGGCATCGGCCCATGCCCCGCGCGGATCGAGCAGCTTCGTGTCGACGCCCGGAACCTCGACCGGCACTTCGAAGCCGAAGTTCGGGTCCTTCTTGAAGGTGGCGTTGTTCAGGCTGCCATCGAGCGCGGCGTTGAGCAGGGCGCGGGTGGCCTTGATCGGCATGCGCTTGATGCCTTCCTGCGTGGCCTTGCCGCCCGACCAGCCGGTGTTGACCAGCCAGCACTTCACGCCGCCCTTGGCAATGCGTTCCTTGAGCAGGTTGCCATAGACCGACGGGTGGCGCGGCATGAACGGCGCGCCGAAGCAGGTGCTGAAGGTGGCTTCCGGCTCGGTCACGCCGATCTCGGTGCCGGCGACGCGGGCGGTGTAGCCCGAGAGGAAGTGATACATCGCCTGATCGGGCGTGAGGCGCGCGATCGGAGGCAGGACGCCATAGGCATCGGCGGTGAGGAAGATCAGGTTGGCCGGAACCGGGCCGAGGTTCTTCTCCGAGCAGTTCGGGATGAAGTCGATCGGGTAGGAACCGCGGCTGTTTTCGGCGAGGCGATTGTCGTCGAGGTCGATCGTGCGGGTGACGGGATCGATCACGACGTTTTCGAGCACGGTGCCGAAGCGCTTGGTGGTGGCGAAGATTTCCGGTTCGGCTTCGGCCGAGAGGCGGATCATCTTGGCGTAGCAGCCGCCTTCGAAGTTGAACACGGCGGTGTCGGACCAGCCATGCTCGTCATCGCCGATGAGCGTGCGCGAAGCATCGGCCGACAGCGTGGTCTTGCCGGTGCCGGACAGGCCGAAGAACACGGCAGTCTTGCCATCAGGACCGACGTTGGCCGAGCAGTGCATCGGCATGACGCCCTTGGTCGGCAGCAGGTAATTGAGGATGCCGAACACCGACTTCTTCATTTCACCCGCATAGGGGGTGCCGCCGATCAGGATCAGCTTCTCGGTGAAGTTGACCGCGATCACGGTTTCGCTGCGGCTGCCATGGCGTTCCGGATCAGCACGGAAGCTCGGCAGGTCGATGATGGTGTATTCCGGCACGAACGAGGCCAGCTCGTCAGTGGTCGGGCGGACCAGCAGGGTGCGGATGAAAAGGTTGTGCCAGGCGAATTCGTTGATGACGCGGACGTTGACGCGGTGTTCGGGCTGCGAGCCGCCGAACAGATCGGCCACGTAGAGGCGGTCCTTTTCACCCAGGGCCTTGATGAAATCGGCCTTGAGCGCGGCGAAGTGCTCCGGCGTCATGGGCACGTTGGTCTTGCCCCACCACACGGTGTTCTCGGTCTCGGCGTCGCGGACGATGAACTTGTCCTTGGCGGATCGGCCGGTGTGCTTGCCGGTCTCGACCACGAGCGGACCATCGACGCAGAGCAGGCCTTCACCGTTGCGGACGGCGTGTTCGACCAGAGGCGCGGTGCCGAGGTTGGCGAACAGCTCTGCCGGTTCGGGATAGCCCTGGCTGGCGAGGGACACGTTCAGGCTGGTATCGGACACTTGGGGCCTCCCGTTGGTGGCGCTTTGGACAGAGATTTGCCCGCTTGCGCACGGATTGCGAATACGAATGCGCTGATTCTCGACCTGCGCATAGTCACCTGCGTTTGCTGCGTCAAATGACACGCGGCAACGAAGTTTTTTTGCGCATCAGGTTGCGTTCCATGCAACTGGGAATGCTGCAGTGCAGCGGCATTTGCGCTTGAAGTTGCAAGCTTTGCGTCGGCCCGGTATCGCTCGAAACCATGGCCACGCCGCAACCGCCTCGCGCCGAAAGTGCAGACCTGCCGCGCACGATCGCGCTTGTGGACGACGACCGCAATATCCTGACGACTGTTTCGATCGCACTGCAGACCGAGGGCTTCGCCACGCGGCTCTACAATGATGGCGACGCGGCCCTGAAGGCGCTGCTCGACAATCCGCCGGATCTGGCTGTGTGCGACATCAAGATGCCACGCATGGACGGGCTGGAGTTGCTGCGCCGGCTTCGCGAGAAGAGCGATCTGCCTGTCATCTTCTTGACGAGCAAGGACGACGAGGCCGACGAAGCGCTCGGCCTGTCGATGGGGGCCGACGATTATATCGCCAAACCGTTCAGCCAGCGATTGCTCGTAGCGCGGATAAAGGCGATTTTGCGGCGCAGCGAAATCGTGCGGCGCGAGGCGGCCGAACAGGAGGCGGACAGCGAACCCTTGCCCGAGCCGATCCGTCGCGGGCGACTGGTCATGGATCCGGCGCGCCATGCGGTGACCTGGGAGGGTGAGCCCGTTTCGCTTACGGTGACCGAGTTCCTGATCCTTGAAGCGCTGGCAATCAGGCCGGGCGTGGTGAAGACGCGCAACCAGCTGATGGATGCGGCCTATCACGATGACGTGTTCGTCGACGACCGCACGATCGACAGCCATATCAAGCGCCTGAGGCGCAAGTTCCGCGCGGTGGACGGCGAGTTCGGGGCGATCGAGACGCTCTACGGCGCCGGTTACAGTTTTGCCGAAGACTGACGGCAATGTTCAGCCGGGTTTGCGTCGGCGGCGCCTGCGGACGCTGTGGCGCATCCGCGGCGTCTCGCTGACCACCCGTATCCTGTTCGTCAACGTCATTGCCCTGGCGCTGCTTGCGGGCGGGTTCTTCTATCTCGACAGCTATCGGACCCAGCTGATCGAGGAGCGGTTCAAGCTGGCCCGGGCCGAGGCGGAGATCGCCGCCGATGCTCTGGACGGGGCGAAGATGGCGCAGCGCAAGGAATTGCTGGCGCGGATCGGCACGGATCAGGTGTTGCGCTTGCGGCTCTATGATCCTGAAAGCCAGTTGCTGGCCGACAGCTTCGCTCTGGCGCCCCCATCCTTCGCGCTGATCAATCCCGAGACCGAGCCCTGGTACCAGAAGGCGGCGCGACTACTGGACCGGGGCGTGGACTTCATCGTCAACGCGCCGACAGTGGAGCGTTACAGCGATACCTCCGAGCGGCCGGCCGGGAGCTGGCCCGAGATCCAGGCGGCGCGGCAGTCGGGGCGGACGGAAGTGTACCTGCGCTATGCCCCCGACCGCACCCCCGTGATCACGGCGGCGACCCCGGTGGGTGACAAGGGCGAGGTGCTGCTGACCTTGCGCAATGCGCTCGACGTGACGCAATCGGTGCGTGATGCCCGCCAGACGCTGGTGATCATCATCGGCATCGCGCTGCTGCTGTCGGTCCAGCTCTCGCTGTTTCTGGCGCGGACGATCGTGCAGCCGCTGCGGGCGCTGGTGCGGGCGGCGGTGCGCGTGCGGCTGGGGCGCGAGCGCGAGGTGGTGGTGCCGCGCCTGCCCGATCGTGGCGACGAGATCGGCCTGCTGGCGCGCGCGGTTTCGGACATGACCACGGCCTTGCGCCAGCGGATCGACGCCGTGGAAAGCTTTGCCGCCGACGTTGCACACGAGCTCAAGAACCCGCTCGCCTCGCTTTCCAGCGCGCTCGAGACGATGGAGCGGGTTGAGGAACCGGCACTGCGCCGCCAGCTTTCGGACATTGCCGCGCATGATGTGCAGCGGATCGACCGCCTGATTACCGAGATCGCGGACGCGAGCCGGATCGATGCGGAGCTGAGCCGCGCGACCTTTGTCGCGGTGGACCTCGCCTTGCTGGCCTCTCAGGTGGTGGGCGCGCGCGATGTGCGGGCCAGCGCCACCGTACCGATCAGGATGGTGCAGCTGGACGGCGAGACGACCGTGCCGGGCGACGCCGCGCGGCTGGAGCGCGTGCTGGAGAACCTGCTCGACAACGCGGTCTCGTTCTCGCCGACGGGTGGCTGCGTCGACGTCAAGGTCTGGGGCGACGGGGACTGGGCGCATATTGCGGTAAGCGATCAGGGCCCGGGCGTGCCCGTGGCGGAACGGGACAAGGTGTTCGAGCGGTTCCATTCGGTGCGGCCGGCCGAAGAGGCGTTCGGCGCGCACAGCGGCCTTGGCCTTGCCATCGCACGGACGATTGCCGAGGCCCATGACGGCACGCTGACGATCCATGATCGGCCCGATGGCAAGGCCGGGGCCTACTTCCTGCTGAGCATTCCCCTCGCGGTCGAGGAGGAAGCGGAGTGAGCCGGGCAATGCAACTGACCTGCGTGGCGATTGGCGGGAGGGGCCTGCTGATCGCTGGAGCGCCGGGGACGGGCAAGTCGAGTCTCGCACTGGCGCTGATCGATCGCGGGGCAGTGCTGGTCGGCGACGATGGGGTGATGGTGGAAGCTAAGGAGGGGCACCTGATCGTTGCCGCACATCCCAATACGGTCGGCAAGCTGGAAGTGCGCAACCTTGGTATTCTTGATTTTCCCGTCTCGGCGCCGGTCCCCGCTGCATTGCTCGTGCAACTGGACAGCACCGCACCGCGGTTCATCGAGCAGGCGCAAGCGTATGAAATGGAAGGGATAAGAATTCCTTGCGTGGCACTCTGGCCGGAGTCGCCGGTGCTGCCGCTGCGCGCGGAGCTGGCGCTTGCCCGCTATGGGTTGACGTTTTCCTGATTGGGGACAGGTCCATTTTGCGGACTTTCCAAGCGTGCGGCAAAGGCGCAAAGCGGGCTTCCGATGGCGCAAGACTCAAGCTCTCCAGGCTCCGGCCCTCAGCGCATTCTCCTCGTCACCGGCTTGCTCGGCGCGGGGAAGACGACCGCGCTGCGCACGCTGGAGGATCTGGGCTGGGAGGCGATCGACAACTTCCCGATCCGCCTGCTCGATCGCCTGCTCGAAACCGAACCGGGATCGGCGCGGATGGAATCGGGCGCGCCCATGGCGATCGGCTTCGATACCCGCACGCGGGGGTTCGATCCGGCCAGGACGATCCAACTGGTCAAGAAGCTCTCGCAGCGGAAGGACATCGAAGTCACCACCCTGTTCCTCGATTGTGGCGGGGCTGAACTCGAGCGGCGCTACAACGAAACCCGCCGCCGCCACCCGATGAGCGAGGACAAGCCGGCCTCGACCGGGATCATGGCCGAGCGCGAACTGCTCGAGCCGCTGCGACGCTGGGCCGATGTGGTGATCTCGACCACCAGCTTCACCTCGAACGACCTGCAGCAGGCGATTCGCGACCAGTTCGGCGATGTGACCGCCTCTGCACCGACGCTGACGATCAGCAGCTTCGGCTTTTCGCGGGGCACGCCGCCGCTCGCTGATCTGGTGTTCGACATGCGGTTTCTTGCCAACCCGCACTGGGTGGACGAACTGCGGCCGCAGACCGGGCAGGACCCGGCGGTGGGGGACTTTATCCGGCAGGACCCTGCTTTTGCCGAGACTTTCCAACGGATTCGCGATCTGCTGCTGCTGCTGCTTCCGCGCTATCGCCAACAGGGCAAGGCATATGTCCACGTGGCATTTGGCTGTACCGGCGGCAAGCATCGCTCGGTGTTCATGGCCGAGCAGATCGCTTCAGCCTTGCGCGCGGAAGGATTTTCACCCACATTGCTGCATCGCAACCTCGCGTCGCGCGCGGCCGATCTGCTTGAAGGTCGGAAAGCTTGAGACAGCGGGGGATAACAAGGATGGGCGGGGCAGCACTGGAAGCCATGCGTTTTGATTCCCAGTCGTCTTGCGCGCCCTGCAATCCTGCCAAGCTCGCGTTCATCGCCAGCAGTGCAGATTGCCCGGCCGCACTTCGGAGCCTGCCCCTTTCATGATCGGTCTTATTCTGGTTACCCACGGCGCTCTCGCCGACGAGTTCATCCATGCGATGGAGCATGTCGTCGGCCGGCAAAGCGACGTGATCGGCGTGTGCATCGGTCCCAACGATGACATGGAGAAGCGCCGCAAGGAGATCGCCGACGCGATTCGGCGCGTCGATAGCGGCGAAGGCGTGATCATCCTGACCGACCTGTTCGGTGGAACGCCCTCGAATCTTGCGATCTCGCTGATGCAGGCGGGGCGCGTCGAAGTGATTGCCGGGATCAACCTGCCCATGCTGATCCGCCTCGCAAAGGCGCGCAATTGCATGGGTGTAAAGGAAGCGACAGCCGCCGCGCGCGATGCGGGGCGGAATTACATAACGATCGCTTCGGAATTCTTAGGGCAGGATGCATGAGATGGCTGAACAGGGTTACGTCACCCGGGAGACAGTAACGATCGTCAACCAGCGCGGCCTCCATGCACGTGCCAGCGCCAAGTTCGTCAACGCGGTGGCCAAGCTGCCTGCCGGGTTCGAGGTGACCGTGGCCAAGGACGGCACCGATGCCGCCGGGGCTTCCATCCTGGGGTTGATGATGCTGGGCGCGGCGAAGGGCGATACGGTGGATGTGAGCGTAGCTGGCCCTGAAGGCGAGGCAGACGCGATCCTGATGAAGCTGACCGGCCTGATCAAGGACGGCTTCGGCGAAGACTAACGGTTGCTGCGACCCGCTCAGTCGCGCATGGGGATGCCATGACGCGCAAGATCATCACCGGCTATTCCAACCCGACGGTAAAGTTCGTCCGCTCCCTGCGCGAGAAGAAGCACCGGCGGCGCGAGCGCAAGTTCCTGGCCGAGGGGCTGCGCCTGCTGACCGATGCGCGTGAGGGGGGGCGACTGCCGGAAATCCTGCTCATGGCGCAAGGGCGCGAAGGGCACCCTCTGCTTGACGAGCTTGAGGCGAATGTCGCCCGCGCCGGCGGCGATGTGATCGAGCTGCCGCTGGACATCCTGGCCAAGGTGACCGGCAAGGAAAATCCGCAGGCAGTTGCGGGGGTGTTTGCCGAGTGGGACACTTCGATCGATCTGATCGATCGCAATGCCGCGCCGATCTGGCTGGTTGCGCACGCCATGCGAGATCCCGGCAATCTTGGCACGATGCTGCGCACGGCGGACGCGGTGGGGGCAGGCGGGCTGATCCTGATCGACGATTGCGTGGATCCGTTCTCGGTCGAAGCCGTGCGGGCGAGCATGGGCGCGATCTTTACCGAGCGGCTGGCGCAGGCCCGGTGGGACGAGTTCATCGCCTGGTTGCGGCAGGGCAAGGGGCAACTCGTGGCGGCATCCTTGCGCGAGGCGGTGCCCTATCGTGGTGCGGCCTATGCCAGCCCATGCTTCGTGATGGTCGGCAACGAATCGCGTGGGCTGCCTGAAGATTACGAGATGGCCTGCGACTTGCGCGTGACCATGCCGATGAAGGGGCGCGCGGACAGCCTGAACGCGGCAGTGGCAGGGGCTGTGCTGGCCTACGAAGTACTTGCCAGCCTGCCTGAATAACCACGTACCAACCGGTTAATCGCACGCTCAGTCGCGCGGGAGCATGGGTAGCCTCATGCGCTCTACTCTCGCCTTTCTCGCGGTTTCGGCCTCGCTCCTGGCGGGTTGCGCCACTGCGCCTTCGGGTAGTGCGGGGCTGGCCGGTACGGCTTGGACGATCCTGAGCGTGGATGGGGCCGCGCCGGTTGCGCCCGAGAAGGCCACCTTGAAGTTCGAGGACGGGCGGCTGAGCGCAAGCGTCGGCTGCAACGGCATCGGCGGCGACTATCGCGTCGATGGGCAGAGGTTGGTCGCTGGCCCGCTCATGGCGACGCGGATGTTCTGCGAGGGTCCGGTGTGGCAACAGGAGGAGGCGGTCAACGCATTGCTATCTGCCGCACCCGAGATCGAGCGCCGCGGACGGACGATGCGGTTGGTGTCCGGCGGACATGCGCTCGACCTCGAGCTGACGACCGGCTGATCAATCCCCGGCGATGAAGGCGGTGATCTGCCACTGACCCTGCTTGGGTTCGGCAATCAGGCGATAGTCGAGCAGGCTGCGCAGCTTGGCCGTTTCGATGTAGCCTTTGGTTCCGTCATGCGTGGTAACGCGGATCGCTCTGGCTTCACTGTCGAAGTCCATCGGATCTATGCCGACAATGCTCCAGCCTGCTGGCGCCAAGGGTTTGCCGCCCGGTTTATCCCGCATGGGCGTGTCGTCGCCGAGCACCAGCATCGCGCTGTAGCTGTCGATGTCTTCTGGCACGTTCCAGAAGACCCATGGCATCGCGGCCAGCCCGCCCTGCACGGCGCAGCCCAGCGGCAACATCGCTTCGAGTTCAAGCCACAGCTTCGTATCGGGATCGTTGAGACGCTTGACCAGTTCGGCAGGCCCGTTGCCGCCCCCATAGTCCAGCGCGATATCGGGTGCCGCGAGCTTGGACATCGCTTGCGCGTCCCGTTTCAGGATCGCGGCCACCAAGGCCTTGTGAAACGCGGGCCAGCCTGGCTGCTTCAGGCATTCGTCCCGCGGCGCGTAGCGGGCTTCCTGCACCGTAGCAGGCGCTGGGGTGGCAGACTGGCTTGCTTCAGGTTCGGGCTCCACCACTGGCTCGGAGGCCGGCGGGGGCGCTGGCGGGGCCTGATAGGGTTCACTAGCGCTTGGCGACGCTTGAGGCTCGCTCCCGCTCCCGCACCCGGCCAGAGCCGCCAGTGCGGCAGTGGCGAAAAGGAGCCGGGCGAGCCTCTGTGTCATTCCGCAGCGACGTCTCCATCGTCGTTGGCAATCGCTGCGAGCGGCGCCGGTTCTGCCTCGGCATAGCGCGGGGCGGCTTCGACAAGAGGCACTTCCTCAAGCTCGCGCTTGCCGATCTCGATGTGCTTGTCCTTCAGGCGGCGACCAGCCGACAGCACGTTGCGTTCGAAGCTGCCGACGAACTTGTTGTAGTTGCTCACTGCACTGTCCAGCCCGTTGCCGACGCGCTTGAGGTGTTCGGCGGCGACGGCAAGGCGATCGTAAAGCTCGCCGCCCATCTTACCGATCTCGCGCGCTTCGCGGGCCAGGCCGTCCTGCCGCCAGACTTGGGCCACGGTGCGGGCAATGGCGACGAGGTTGGTCGGGCTGGCCAGCAGAACGCGCCGTTCGAAGGCGAAATCCCATAGCGAGGGGTCACGCTCCAGCGCGGCGGCAATGAAGTGTTCGCCGGGGACGAACATCAGCACGTAGTCCGGCGCCTCTTCGAACTGCGACTGATAGGACTTGGCGCCCAGTGTCTGGATGTGGTTGCGCATCGACTGGACGTGGGCGTTCAACGCGATCTTCCGCGTATCGTCGTCCTCCGCCTCGAAGGCATCCTGATAGGCATTGAGCGAAACCTTGGCGTCGATCACCAGCAGCTTGTTTCCGGGAACGCGGACGATGGCATCCGGGCGCAGGCGGCCTTCGTCGGTATCGACCGAATGTTCCGTGATGAAATCGGTGTGTTCGGACAGGCCGCATTGTTCCAGCACGTTGCGCAACTGCAGTTCGCCCCAGCGCCCGCGAGTTTTCGGGCCATTGCGCAGCGAGTTGCCGAGTTGGGCGGCTGCGGCACGCACTGCTTCCTGCCCATCGCGCATCGACTGGATCAGACCGGTCAGCTGGCCAAACGAGTCCACGCGCTGCTTTTCGAGGCTCTGCACCTGTTCCTCATAACTGCGCAGCCGCTGGTCTACAGGGGCGAGCAGGGACTTGAGGCGTTCGGCGCTGGTCTTCTCGCTTTCCTCGAAACGGGCATGAGCACGGTTGAGAAAGGCTTCCTGCGCCTTTTCCAGCACCTTGTTGCCAGCATTCTCGAACTCCTTGCGCAGGGCCTCCTGCGCCTCGATCAGCAGGCGTTTCTGTTCGGCGAAGTTCTCGGCATCGGCCTTCATGCGCTCAAGCTCGGCGCGCAAGGCTTCGCGCTCGGCCCGGACCTGAGCAAGTTCGGCGCGGACCTGATCTGCATCGGCAGCGCGCTGGCGGGCGGCGGCGAGAGCAGGGGCCAGTTCATCGCGCTGGCGGCGAACATCCTGCAGTTCGGAAAGGCCGGCTTCCAGTGCCTTGGCGCGCTCCACCGTGGCAGCTAGGTCGACCGTCATTGCCTTGACCGTGCCTTCGTGGGCCTTGGCCTCGGCATCGCGGCTGTCATGGCGGGCGCGCCACTCGGCAGCAGGGCGGGAGCCGAAAAACCAGCCGATACCAAGCCCGATCACAAGCGCTACGATGACGAAAAGGGCAGATTCCACGAAATTCTCCAGAAGGAACGAAATGGGAACCTACCGTGACGGGCAAATTGGCGCAACCGATTCAGCCGGCGTGTTCCACAGGCAGGACAGGGCGCGGAACGGAAAGGAGCGCGACCCGCTAAGCCCTTGCGAACGAAGGAGAGCGCTCATGTCGATCGAGAAGATGATTTCGGAACACCCGCAGGTGGGTGACAACTACAACGCCTCGCTGGGGATGGCAGTGAAGCATGCGATGTATTGCTCCGCGATCTGCAATTCGTGCGCAGATGCCTGTCTCGCCGAGGCGATGGACATGGATCAGTGCATCCGCACCTGCCTGGATTGCTCTGATGTCTGCGCCGCGACGAGCCGCATTGCCACGCGCCGCACGGGATCCAACCGCGAGTTGATCCGGGCGCAGCTTGCCGTGTGCATCAAGGCCTGCGAGATTTGCGAGGCGGAGTGCGCGAAGCATGACCACGCCCATTGCCGCCGCTGCGCGCAGATGTGCCGTGAATGCGCCGACGATTGCCGCCGGGCACTCGAAGATCTGGATCGTGAGGTGCATGAGGCCGCGTAACGCGGCCTCATCAGGTCACGCCGCCTTGCGCAGCTTTTCCAGCTTTTTCAACGCCATGTTGCGCTTGAGGCGCGAAAGGTGGTCTATGAACAGCACGCCTTCGAGATGATCCATCTCGTGCTGGAGGCAGGTAGCCATCAGGCCGTCCATTTCCTCCTCGTGCGTGTTTCCATCCAGGTCCTGCCAGCGCGCGCGGATGCGGGCGGGGCGCTCGACCTCGGCGTAGATCTCGGGCACGGAGAGGCAGCCTTCCTGATAGAGGCTGTGCTCTTCAGATGGGTCGAGGATCTCGGGGTTGATGAAGACCCGCGGTTCCTTCTTGGTCGGCTGGTGGTGATGATGGTGGCCATCGTGGTCGCAGGCGACGGGTTCGGCATCGGGATCATCGGGTTGAAGGTCGATGACCAGCACGCGCAGTGGCACGCCCACCTGGATCGCGGCGAGGCCGATGCCGGGGGCATCGTACATCGTCTCGAACATGTCTTCGACCAGCGTCTTGAGCTCGTCGTCGAACGTTTCGACGGGGACGGAGACCTGCTTGAGGCGCGGGTCAGGGACTTCGATGATTTCGCGGATGGCCATGGGGGGCAGATAAGGAATGTGGGCGGGAGTCGCAAGAACAGCGTTTCGATCAGTGTGATCGGCTGTCAGCCGACCGGCCTTCTTGCCCGCAGTGCCTGTGCCAGCGTGCCTTCGTCGAGATAATCCAGCTCGCCACCGACCGGCAGGCCGTGCGCCAGTTGCGTGACGCGGACCGGGGCGTCCTCGAGCCGTTCGGCGATGTAGTGGGCGGTGGTCTGGCCTTCGAGCGTGGCGTTCATGGCGAGGACGACTTCGTCGATGCCGCCGTGGCCCACGCGGTCGAGCAGCTGGCCGATGGTCAGGTCTTCGGGGCGCACGCCTTCCAAGGCCGATAGCCTGCCGCCGAGCACGTGGTACTTGCCGGTGAACAGGCGGGCGCGGTCCAGCGCCCAGAGGTCGGCGACTTCCTCGACCACGCAAATGGAGCGCTGGTCACGGCGGGGATCGGTGCAGATGCCGCAGGGGTTGGCGGTATCGACATTGCCGCAGACCTCGCATTCGACCAGCAGTTCCTGCACCTGGGTCAGCGCGTTGAGCAACTGGGGCAGCGCGGTTTCGCGCCGTTTGATCAGCCACAGCACGGCGCGGCGGGCCGAGCGGGGGCCGAGCCCGGGGAGGCGCGCCAATGCGCCGGAAAGTGCCTCGATCTCTTGCGATGCCATGGCAGCACAGATAGGGCCGGAGCCGACAAACGGAAGGCCTTGCAGACAGCTTATGCGCATCATCTTCATGGGCACGCCCGATTTCGCGGTGCCGACGCTGGAAGCGCTGGTCGCTGCTGGGCACGAGGTGGTTGCCGTCTACAGCCAGCCGCCGCGTCCGGCGGGGCGGGGCAAGAAGCTCCAGCCGTCGCCGGTGCATCTGGCGGCGGAGGCGCATGGGATCGAGGTGCGCACGCCGGCTTCATTGAAAGGGGCCGAAGAGCAGACGGCGCTTGCCGCGCTGGGGGCCGATGTCGCGGTCGTGGCGGCCTATGGCCTGATCCTGCCGCAGGCGGTGCTTGACGCGCCGCGCCTGGGCTGCCTCAACGTCCACGGCTCGATCCTGCCGCGCTGGCGGGGGGCGGCGCCTGTGCAGCGGGCGATCCTTGCAGGTGACGATATGACCGGCGTGACCATCATGCAGATGGAGCGCGGGCTGGATACCGGGCCGATGCTGGCCGAGGTTAAGACGCAGGTCGATGGCAAGACGGCGGGCGAACTGACTGCGGAGCTGGCCGCGAAGGGCGCCGCGCTGATGGTGCAGGTGCTCACTGATCTGGCTGCCTATCCGGCCGTGGTGCAGCCCGAGGCGGGTGTGACTTACGCCCACAAGATCGACAAGGCGGAGAGCCGGCTGGATTTCACGCGCGATGCGGTGGCGGTGGAACGGCAGGTACGGGCGTTTGCGCCGGTGCCCGGAGCGTTCTTCGAGCTTGAGGGCGAGCGGTATCGCATACTGGCGGCTGAAGTCGCTGATGCGCAGGGTGAGGCTGGCGTGACGCTTGATGACAGGCTCACCATCGCCTGCGGTTCGGGCGCGATCCGGCCTGTGTTGATCCAGAGGGCAGGGCGTCCGGCCATGGATGCGGCATCGCTTCTGCGCGGGCGGGCGATTGCGGCGGGGACCCGGCTCGGCTGATGCGGTTTGCGCTGACTCTCGAATGGAACGGCGGGCCCTATATGGGCTTCCAGCGCCAGTCGCACGGGCCGAGCGTGCAGCAGGCGGTGGAAGAGGCGGTCGAATCCGTCACGGGCGAGGCCGTGGTGCTCAACGCCGCAGGGCGGACAGATACCGGGGTTCATGCGCTGGGGATGCGAGCGCATTTCGATCTTTCGCGCGCGTTCGATCCGTTTCGCATGATGGAAGCACTCAATGCGCGGCTGCGCCTGGCGGAGCATCCGATCGCGGTGCTCGATTGCAGCCACGTGGCCTACGACTGGCATGCGCGCTTCTCTTGCATCGGCAGGTCGTACGAATATCGCATCATCAATCGCCGCGCGCCGCTGACACTGGAACTGGGGCGGGCCTGGCGTATCGCCAAGCCGCTTGACGCTGCGGCGATGCACGCCGCGGCGCAGGCGCTGGTGGGCCACCACGATTTCACCACGTTCCGTTCGGTGCACTGCCAGTCGGCCAGCCCGTTGAAGACGCTCGACCGGCTGGACGTGCGGCGCGAGGGCGACCGGGTGATCATCGAGGCAGCGGCGCGCAGTTTCCTGCACCATCAGGTGCGCTCGATGGTGGGGTGCCTTGCGCTGGTGGGGCAGGGGCAGTGGCCGGTCGGCCAGGTGGCCGAAGCGCTGGCAGCAAAAGACCGTAGCAAATTAGGACTTAACGCGCCTGCCGAAGGTCTATACTTCGTCTCCGCAACATATCCCGGAGAGTGAAAAATGACCGATCTTCAAGGCCAGCGCATCGTCTCGCAGCTCGATCCCGACGGCACCCTGACCGTCAGCCTTGAAGACTTTACCCTGCCTGCGCCCGAGGGGCGGCAGGTGGTGATCCGCGTGGAAGCGACGCCGATCAATCCCTCGGACCTTGGTCTGCTGTTCGGCCCGGCAGATATCGAAAAGGCGGAGTTCTCGCCCGGCAGGATTGTGGCGAAGATGCCCGATCCTGCTGTGCGCGCGATGGCCGCGCGCCACGGCGCAGCCATGCCTGTGGGCAACGAAGGTGCGGGGACGGTCGTCGCAGCCGGCGATGCTCCGGAAGCGCAAGCACTGCTCGGCAAGCGCGTGACCTGCTTCCCCGGCGGCATGTATGCGACGCTGGCCGTGGCCGATGCGGCGATGTGCCTTGAACTTCCTGAGGGCGTGACGGCGGAGCAGGGCGCTTCGGCCTTCGTCAATCCGCTGACCGCCTTGAGCTTCACCGAGACGATGCGCCACCTTGGGCACAACGCTCTGGTGCATACGGCCGCAGCTTCGAACCTGGGGCAGATGCTGGTGAAGATCTGCCAGGCTGATGGCATTCCACTAGTCAACATCGTGCGCAACGATGCGCAGGTGGCGATCCTGAAAGGGATCGGTGCCGAGCATGTCGTCGACAGTTCGAAGGCAACGTTCCTTGACGACCTCGCTGCCGCGATCGGCGCGACCAAGGCGACGATGGCATTCGATGCAATCGGCGGTGGCAAGCTGGTCAGCCAGATTCTGACGGTGATGGAGCAGGTGGCCAATTCGGGTGCGGCTTACAGCCGTTATGGCTCGAACAGCCCCAAGCACGCTTTCATCTACGGCGCGCTCGATCTTTCGCCGACGGTGCTGACCCGCAACTTCGGATTTTCGTGGGATGTCTCCGGCTGGCTGCTGACGCCATGGATGGGCAAGCTGGGTGCCGAAGTCGTCGAAAAGATGCGCAGCCGCGTGATGGCGGAACTTACCACGACATTTGCGAGCAGCTACAAGGCGCGCGTCACGCTGGATCAGGCGCTGACGAAGGAGGCCGCGCTGGAATACAATGCGCGGCGCACTGGCGAGAAATACCTGATCACGCCGTGACGCGGTAAACGTCCGACTGCGTAAGCCTACATAACTGGTTCACCAGCAATCCTGAACACGTGTTGTCCTATCCGGCAGGGATGGACGGGACCGCGAGCAGTGGAAGGCTGGAAAGGTTGAAGCTCTGGCTGCTCGAGCGGCCAGGCTCGCTGCTGCATCTGTTGCACTATGATATTGAACCGGGCGAGGTGGAGTGGTTCGCCCGACGCAAGCTCGCATACATCAATTCCCTGAGCGGCAACCTGTTCGAGGCGTTGCGCATGGCGCTGATGCTGGCGATATGCGCGCCCGGCCTGACCTGGCATTTCTATGTCGGTGCCGTGCTGCTGCTGGCCCAGATGCGCGTCGGCCTGACCGAACTGCGCCGAAAGGAAAGCAGCGGGCAGTACAAGCCATCGGAGATGGTCGAGATATGGGCCAAGGGCATCTGGCTGAGGGCCATATTCCTTGCCGCGTTTACCGCCTGCTGCATCATCGCCGTGCCGAGCGAGCGGATCGGGGCGCTGATCATCTACGTTCTGGTGCTGGCCCAACTTGAACTGCTGTTGCAGTTCACGATCCCGGTGGCGGGGATCATCTCCCAGACGATCTCGCTGGGACTGATGACCTTTGCGCTGCTGTTCCGGTCCGACTTGCGCGGGGAACTGATCGTGCCTGTCATGGGCCTGCAGCTGATCGCCCTGCACGTGATGCTTTTCAACCTGCACTACATGTTCGCTACGCGTATCCTGCGGACGCGCCGGCTGAAGGCAGCGGGCGAGACGATACAGGGCCTGCTCACTGCGTACGAGACCCATGCCAGCGACTGGATGCTTGAGACCGACGCCAGCGGGAATGTCGCGCTGCCGTCCGAACGATTGTGCACGGCCCTGGGGCGCGATGCAGCCGATCTGGAAGGCGTGAAGCTGGTCAACCTGCTTGTTGCAGGACCGGAGACCGAGGCATTGCGTGAGGCGGCACGTAAGCTGAAGCCGTTCCATGACATGGTAGTCCCGATCGTTATCGAGGGGGACCTGCATTGGTGGTCGGTTACGGGCAATCCGCTTTACGAGGAGCTTCGTCATAGCGGCTTCCGTTTGTTCGTTCGGGATGTGACTGATCGCTACACTGCCGAAAGCCAGGTGAGGTTCCTCGCGGACCATGACAGCCTGACCGTCCTGCCCAACCGGCATAACTTCCAGGCGAGGCTGGAGGCGGCGCTTGACGGCGCCGTTGCAAACAATCCTTTCGCCGTATTTTACGTCGATCTCGATCACTTCAAGGCGGTCAACGATACGCTCGGCCATCAGTTTGGCGACAGCGTGCTGGTCGAGGCGGCGTGGCGGATCAAGTCGGCGCTGGGAGGACAAGGCTTCGTTGCCCGCTTGGGCGGGGACGAGTTCGCCTGCATCGTCGACGATTTCGATACCGTGGACGATCTGCGGGAGGTCGGCCGCGCGATAGTCGAAGCGATCAGCCAGCCAATGGAGATCGAACGCCGGACGGTGCGGATCGGAGCGAGCATCGGCATCGCGATTGCGCCCGAACACGGCGCTACATCCGAGACTCTGCTGCGCAGCGCGGACCTTGCGCTTTACGAGGCCAAGTCACGTGGGCGAGGGTCGGCTATCGTGTACGACCCGGCGATGGAGGAGCTGAAGCAGGAGCGCGGCCGGCTTGAGCTGGATTTGCGCAGCGCATTGGCCAATGGCGAGTTCGAGCTTCACTACCAGCCTTTGCATGAGCTCGCGAGCGACCGCATTGCCGGGTTCGAAGCACTGCTGCGCTGGCGGCACCCTGAACGGGGCTTGATCCCGCCAGACGTGTTCATACCCATTGCCGAGCACACCGGCCTCATCGTGGCCCTTGGCGAATGGGTTCTGCGCGAGGCGCTGGCAGAGGCGGCCACCTGGCCTTCGGACATGACCGTGGCGGTCAACGTCTCTCCCGCACAGATGGCGGACTTCACTCTGCTCAAACAGGTGATCGCTGCACTTTCGGCGAGCGGCTTCGATCCGCACAGACTGGAGCTCGAGATTACCGAAACGATGCTGATGCAGGAGTGTGACGATCATCTGCAGCAACTGGAACGTCTGCACGCACTCGGCGTGCGCATCGCGCTCGATGACTTCGGGACGGGCTATTCATCGCTGAACTATTTGCGCAGTTTCCCGTTCGACAAGATCAAGATTGACCGCTGCTTCATCAGTGAACTCAACGCAGGCAGTGAAAGCAGTGCGATCATCGAAGCAGTGCTGGATCTGGCCAGCAAGCTGAACATGCAGACCATTGCCGAGGGCGTGGAATCCGAGGAGCAGCTTGCGAGCCTGCGGGCGCTGGGGTGCGAGCAGGTGCAAGGCTATCTGATTAGCAAGGCGATACCCGCGGAAGACCTGCCGATCAGCCGCCAGTTTGCTCGGCAAAAGCTTGAGGCCGCTGACGCGATGCCGAGGCTGCCGGAGCTGAAGCTTGAGGATTACCGGGTGGATCAGGAGGCCCGGCGGGCCTGAGCCCGCCGCAGCCGTCACCCGCTTCAGCCGCGGTGGGCAACGCTTTCAGGGAGGTCCTTGCCGAAGACGCGCTGGTAATATTCGGCCACCAGCACGCGCTCGGTCTCGTCGCACTTGTTGAGGAACGAGAGGCGGAACGAAAAGCCGACATCGTTGAAGATCTGGCTGTTCTGCGCCCAGCTGATCACCGTGCGCGGGCTCATCACGGTCGAGATATCGCCGTTGATGAAGCCCTGACGGGTCAGGTTCGCAACGCGCACCATGTCGGCCACGACCTGCGGATTGAGATCGGGCACCTTCTTGCTGACGATCTCCACCTCGGTCGCATCGGGCAGATAGTTCAGCGCGACGACGAGGTTCCAGCGGTCCATCTGCCCCTGGTTGATCGCCTGAGTGCCGTGATAGAGGCCCGAAGTGTCGCCAAGGCCCACCGTGTTGGCCGTGGCAAACAGGCGGAAATGCTTGTTCGGGCGGATCACGCGGTTCTGATCGAGCAGCGTGAGCTTGCCTTCGGTTTCGAGTACGCGCTGGATCACGAACATCACGTCCGGCCGGCCGGCGTCATACTCGTCGAAGACAAGCGCGGTGGGCGTCTGCAGCGCCCAAGGCAGCAGGCCTTCGCGGAATTCGGTGACCTGAAGGCCATCGCGCAGCACGATGGCATCGCGGCCGACGAGGTCGATGCGGCTGATGTGCGCATCGAGGTTGATGCGGATGCACGGCCAGTTGAGGCGGGCTGCAACCTGTTCGATGTGAGTCGACTTGCCGGTGCCGTGGTAGCCCTGCACCATCACGCGGCGGTTGTAGGCAAAGCCCGCAAGGATCGCCAGCGTGGTGTCCGGATCGAACACGTAGGTTTCATCGCGATCGGGCACGCGCTCATCGGCGCGGCTGAACGCGGGGACCTTCATGTCGATGTCGATGCCGAAGGTCTCGCGGACATCGATTTCGGTGTCGGGCGCGGCGAGCAGCGTCGTCGCGTGGCTGTTCGGAAGTTCGCTCATCGCTGCCTCGCCTATACGGGCGGGCGCGGCGCTGCAATAAGGTTTCACGGAACCTGTCCGTTAGAATGGGAGAATTTCGATGAAGCTCTACGGCGCGATGCTTTCGCCGTTCGTGCGAAAGGTGGCGGTTGTCCTTACGGAAAAGGGCATTTCCTTCGATCTCGCTCGGGGCGGGCCGGGCAGCAGCGATCCTGAGTTCCTTGCCTGCAGCCCCTTGGGCAAGATCCCGGCGATCGACGACGACGGCTTTCAACTCGCCGATTCGACCGCGATCGCGGTGTATCTTGATGCGCAGTATCCCGAGCCGCGGCTGATCCCGGATGAAGCCAGGCTGCGGGGCAAGGCAGTGTTCTGGGACGAGTTCGCCGACACCGTGCTGGGCGCGTCCGGCCTGAAGATCCTGTTCAACCGTCTCGTCGGCCCGAAGCTGATCAAGACCGGTGGCGACGAGGCAATTGCCCTGCAAGGCGAGGCGGAACTGCCGCGCTGGCTGGATTGGCTGGAAACGGCTGTGCCTGATGAGGGCTGGCTGCTGGGCGAGAGCTTCAGCCTAGGCGACATTGCCGTCGCCTCGATGTTCCGCACGCTGGCCTATGTCGGCCACGGTGTCGACGCAGCCGCGCGGCCCAAGACGGCGGCGTGGTATGCCCGTGTCGCTGCGCGTCCGGCGTGGGCCGCCGTGGCGGCGCAGGAAGAGCCGATAGCGCAGCGCATCATGGCCATGTGACATCAAGGGGCCGGGAGGGCGTGCTGCGTCCTCCCGGAAACGCTTCATCGCTTTGCGCTTGCGACATACCAACTAGTTGGTATGTCTTCTTGGGTGATCCCGAATCGATCCTTTCGACCTCCGGCAGTGACCGCGAAGGACAAGCTGCTCGAAGCGGCGGTGAAGCTGATCCGATCGAACGGCTTTGCTGGCACCTCGGTCGATCAGCTTTGCGCCGAGGCCGGGGTGACGAAGGGTGCGTTCTTTCACCATTTCGCGTCCAAGGAAGCGCTTGGGGTGGCGGCAGCGGAGTACTGGTCGGCGAGCACTGGCGGGTTCTTCGCCGAGGCGCCCTTTCACGCTCTGCCCGACCCGGTCGATCGGGTGCTGGGCTACATCGATCTGCGGATCGCGTTGATTGGCGGGCCGCCCGAGGCCTTCTCGTGCGTGGCCGGGACCTTGGTGCAGGAGGCGTTTCGGTCGAGCGCGGCAATTCGCGTCGCGGCCGAAGCCAGCATCATGGCAAATGCAAGGGCGCTCGAGGCGGATCTTGACGCAGCGGTGGCACAGTGCGGCGTAACAGGCACGACAGGGGCCAGCCTTGCGCGGCATGTCCAGGCAGTGATCCAGGGCGCGTTCGTCCTGGCCAAGACGCAGCCGGAAGACGCTGCCGCGGAATTGGCGCGAGAGCAACTGGCGCACCTGAGACGCTACTTCGCGATGTTGTTCGGGAGGGATACCGGAGAGGAGTAAAGGCCCATGTCCTATGTAGACGGGTTCGTGCTGGCGGTACCGACCGCCAATAGGGAAAGATACGAGGCAGTCGCCCGCAAGTTCGACGCCATGCTGGTCGAGCACGGAGCCTTGCGGGTGGTCGAGGCGTGGGGAGATGACGTGCCCCACGGCAAGCGCACTGATTTCCACCGCGCCACCGAAGCCACGAACGACGAGACAATCGTGTTCAGCTGGGCGGAATGGCCTGACCGGCAAACCCGTGATGCGGCCCACGCCGCGATGGAGAAGCTCATGTCCGAAAGCGGCGAGCCGATGGACATGCCGTTCGACGGGGCGCGGATGATTACCGGTGGCTTCGCCACGCTGCTCGATTTGGGAGGGCGGGCGTGAGCCGCCCCGTTCCGTTCTGCTGGTACGAACTGATGACCGGCGATGCCGATGGCGCGGCGGAGTTCTATGGCGCTGTGGTGGGCTGGAGCTTCAGCGCGCCCGATCCGCAATCGCTGATCGACTATCGCATGATCCTGCGCAGCGATGGGGGCGGCAATGGCGGGGTGCTGCAATTGAGCGAGGCCATGCGACAGGGCGCAGCGCATCCGGCGTGGGTGCCCTATCTTGCCGTCGCCGATATAGACACAGCGCTATCGGCGATCGAGGCCGATGGCGGCCGTGCGCTGATGCCCCGGACCGATATTGACGAGGGCAGCTTTGCCATGGTCACCGACCCGCAAGGCGTGCCGTTCTACCTGATGCAGCCGCGCCCGCCCGCAAACCAACCGGGCGCCCAAAGCGACGCGTTCAAGGCCGATGGCGTGCAGCATGTGCGCTGGCACGATCTGGCCACGCCCGATCCCGCTGGCGCCAAGGCTTTCTACGGCCGGCATTTCGGCTTTGAGTTCAACAACGTGATGCCGATGGGTGAACTGGGCGAATACGCCTTCATCGACTTTGGCGCCCAGGCGCTGGGTGGCATCATGCCGCTTGTTGGCGGGCGCACGCCGGGCTGGCAGGTCTACTTCGGCGTTCCGTCTGCACTGCAGGCCCGCGACGCCATTGTCCGGGCCGGCGGCACGATCCTGACCGAGCCGCATCAAGTGCCTGGCGGCGATTGGGTCGTCATGGCGCAGGACCCGCAGGGTGCGCAGTTTGGCGTGGTCGGTCCCAGGGGAGAATGAAGATGAGCAAGTTCACGTTCTACACGAACCCGATGTCGCGCGGCCAGATCGCACGCTGGGCACTGCACGAAGTTGGCGCGACTTATGACACCGTGCTGGTCGACTGGCAGGCCAAGCCGGAGGGCTTCCTTGCTGCCAACCCGATGGGCAAGGTGCCGACGATCGTGCACCACGCCGACGAAGGCGATCACGTGGTCACCGAATGCGCCGCGATCTGCCTGTACCTGGCGGAGGTCTTCCCGGAGGCCGCTCTGGGGCCGCAGGATCACGAACGTGCGGCCTATCTGCGCTGGACATTCTTTGCGGCTGGGCCGGTGGAGCAGGCGGTCACGGCGCGTAGCCTCGGCTTCGATCCAAAGGACCCACGGCAGCAAGGCATGGCCGGCTTTGGCAGCTATGATCGCACGGTCGATTCGCTTGCGCGGCACCTGGCTCAGAACGCCTATGTCTGTGGCGACCGGTTCACGATGGCGGACGTCTATGTCGGCAGCCACGTCGATTGGGGCGTCGGCTTCAAGTCTCTGCCCGAGCGGCCGGAGTTCCTGGCCTATCTCGATCGGGTGCGAGCGCGGCCGGCCTATGGCGAGGCGAAGGCGATTGATAGCGCACTGATTGCCGAGATGCAGTCGTGACCGTCCCTCCGCTCACCCTGTGCCTGTGGTACGATGGCGATGCCGAAGAGGCAGCAAACTTCTATGCCGCAACTTTCCCCGACAGCGAGGTCGGGTCGGTCAATCGCGCGCCGACCGACTTCCCCGGCGGCTCCGCCGGCACCGTGCTCACGGTCGAGTTCACGGTCCTCGGCACGCCCTGCATGGGGCTGAATGGCGGGCCGCAGTTCCCGCATAGCGAGGCGTTCTCGTTCCAGGTGGCTACAGACTCGCAGGAGCAGACCGATCGCTACTGGAACGCCATCGTCGGCAATGGTGGTGCGGAAAGTGCCTGCGGCTGGTGCAAGGACAAGTGGGGCCTGAGCTGGCAGATTACCCCGCGGGTCCTGACCGAGGGAATGGCTCATTCCGACCCGGATGTTCGGGCGCGGGTCTTCTCTGCAATGATGACCATGCACAAGATCGATCATGCCGCGATCGAGGCCGCGGCGCGAGGTGATGCCTGATGCTCGCGCTCTACGGCCATCCCTTCTCGTCCTACACATGGAAGGCGCTGATCGCGCTCTATGCCAATGGCACGCCGTTCACGTTCCACAGTCTCGATGGCGAGAACCCCGATCAGGCAGCTGCCCATGACCGGGTCCAGCAGGCCAGCCCGATGGGCAAGTTTCCGCTGTTGGTGGATGGATCGCGCGAGGTGTTCGAAGCGACTTCGATCATCGAGTATCTTGCGCTTCACCATCCCGGTCCCGCGCCGCTTCTCCCTGCCGACGCAGACGAGGCGGTCTGGACGCGCATGATCGACCGGGTGTTCGACAATTACGTGATGAACGCGATGCAGGACAGTGTCGACGATGCGATCCGGCACGGAACCGTCTCGGCCGAAGTGCAGGGGCGCGTCGAGGAGCGAGTGACGCGCGCCTATCGCTGGATCGATGCGTGGCTGACGGGCTATGCGATGTCTGCAACCATCAGCCTGATCGAATGCGCTGCTGCGCCCGCGCTGTTTTATGCCGATTGGGTGGTACCCATCCCCGATGACTGCGCACGCCTCCGGACTTGGCGCGCGCACCTTCTGGCTTTGCCGCCGGTGGCGCGCTGCGTCGAGGACGCGCGTCGATTCCGGCATTACTTCCCCCTCGGCGCGCCCGATCGCGATTGAGCGGCAAGGAGACAGACATGCACGAGCTTTCGATCAACCGCTATATCGCGGCCAGCCCGGTCAAAGTCTGGGACGTCCTGGCCAACCGGCAGGAGGAATGGTGGTGTCCCAAACCTTGGCGCATCACCATGGTCGCGCAGGAACGTCGGCCCGGTGGTCGGTCTGCGATGGTCATGCATGGCCCGGATGGTGAGGAGATGCCGCAGGAGGGGATTTTCCTTGCCTGGGAAGAAGGCCGGCGATTCATCACGACCGATGCGGTTACGTCTGACTTCGAACCCTCCGGACCTTTCATGATCGGAATCTGGGAAGTGGCGCCGGAAGGTGATGGCACGCGCTACACTGCCAGCGCCCGGCACTGGACCGAGGAGGCGATGCAGAGCCACGCCGAGATGGGGTTCGAAGCGGGTTGGAATACCTGTGCCGACCAGTTGCAGGCGCTTGCCGAGGCCGATTGACGTAAAGGCGGGGCAGGCGCAATCTCTGTGGATGGGAGAGAGAGCGCAGGCACCGGCGCAGCTTGCCGGGCTCGATCGCGAGGCTTGGGAAGCACTGCTGGGCAATGCCTTGCCGTTCGCCGTTGGCGCAGGTGAAGTGCTGTTTCGGCAAGGCGATCATGCCGATGCACTCTACCTTGTCGAAGCGGGCCTGCTGGAGATCGCCGCGCGCATTCCGGGTGACGACAATGCGGTGATCTCGGCAATACGGCCCGGCGAGCTCGTGGGTGAGTTTGCCCTGCTTGACGATGGCCCCCGCTCGGCCCGGGTCAGGGCAGTGGAGGACACCCGCGGGCTGGTGGTATCCGGTCGCCGCTTCCGGGCGCTGCTGGCCGATGGCTCGGGCTGGGCCATGCAGCTCGGACACGCCTTGCGCCGCCTCGTGGCCGCGCGCACCCGGCAGACGCTCGAACAGATCGTGGCCGAAGGCCATTTCGATCCGCACGCGCTGCGGCAGTTGCATTCCGGGCCGGGGCCCAGCCCGTCGCGCTCCGATGCGGCTGTGCTGGCGCATGGCCTTGCGCGTCTTAAAGGCATCGGGGATATCGTGCAGGCGGGGGCACTGCTGGAAGCGCGGCGGGGCGCTACGGTGGCTGCTCCAGGGGACAGACAGGACGGTCTCTTTCTCGTCCTGCGCGGGGCAGTGCGCGCAGCGGTGCCGCGGGGCGCGATGGCAGAGCAGGTCTTCGTGTTCGGGCCCGGCTGCTTCGTCGGCCTGACCGGTCACAGCGATGGCGGGCCGCAGCCACTGCTGGTGACGGCGGCGGAACAGGCACAGCTTGTCCATCTTCCTGCCGTGACGCTTGCCGCGCTGGAAGCCGATGCGCCGCCGTGGCTGCCCGTGCTCCACGCAGCATTCGGGCGGCAACTGGTGCAGGACCAGCGCAAGGCCAACCGCCACCTCGGCCGCTCGTTGTCCTTGGCGCGTTTCAACCATGCCGGAGAACTGGGCTGATGTGCCGCATCCTGAGCTATCTCGGCACGCCGGTCCTGCTCGATGACCTGCTCTATGCGCCCGATTCCTCGCTGCTCAATCAGACGATCGGCGCGCAGATGCTGCAGATGCTTAACCTGGCAGGTTTCGGCATGGCGGCGTGGGACGAAGCAAGCCACGCACCGAACGTGCCGTTTCGTTATCGTACGACGCAGGTCGCGCTGTTCGATCGCAATCTCAAGGCGCTTGCCGGCAAGCTGCGTTCATCCGCGCTGCTCGCGCACATTCGCGGCGTGCCCTATAACTCCACGGTCCAGATCAACGAGCAGAACTGCCATCCCTTCCGCTTCGATGGCGTGCCGCTGTCCATGGCGCACAACGGCGATTTGGCAGGTTTCCGGGACATGCGCTTCGATCTTGCTCCGCACATCCGGCCGGAGTTTGCCAAGCAGATCCAGGGCTCCACCGACAGCGAATGGATCTATGCGCTGGTCGTCTCGGCCCTGCCTGATCCGGGCGGGATCAACGAGCCTGACGCCATCCTCGCCGCGATCCGCCATGCCTTGAGCGTGCTGCGTGAGGCCAGGGCGCGGCATGGGATCACGCGGTCAAGTTCGACCAACCTGATGTTCTGCGATGGCACCAATCTTGCCGCTGTCCGCTTTACTTTCGACTTCGGACACTTCGACGCGGGCGCGCTGCAGGGCAGTTCGGAGTATCTCTCGATGTGGTACACGTGCGGACGGGACTATGGCCTTCACGAAGGCGAGTGGAAGCTGATCGGCGGAGCCATCGATGCCGACAGCGTGATCGTGGCTTCAGAGCCGCTCACCCGCGACTTCGCGACATGGATCGAAGTGCCGGAGTATTCGGCGCTGCTGGTGCGGCGCGATGGGGCAAGGCGGCGGGCGGAGATTCACGCTCTGGAAGTCTGATCGGCACCTGATAGGCTTGTGCTCAGCAGTGAAGGGGAAACGTCATGAGCCTGTTCGATTCGATCCTTGGCCAGGTGGCCGGCAATGTCGATGTGAAGAACCTTGCGGCAAAGGTCGGCATCGATCCCGACACAGCCGAGAACGCGATTGCGGCGCTGGCTGCGGGGCACCAGTCGAAGGGCGACACGATCGAGACGGCGGCGGCCAACTCCGGCCTCGACGCCTCGAAACTGCAGGAGATCGTAGGCCACATCGGCGGCGAGGGCGCACTGGCCAGTTTTGCTTCGGCGCTTGGCCAGAATCCCGATGCGTTGAGCAAGGTTTCCGCCTTCCTCGACAGGGACGGCGACGGCAATCCGCTCGACGATCTTGCCGGTATGGCCAAGGGCCTGTTCAGTCGCTAACGCATTCTGATTGGCGGCACCGGCCCGCTCCCCCGGCCCGACCACCCGACAGTGTATCCTATGGGTGGTCGGGCCGGGGGAGCGGGCCGGTGCCGTATTCAAGGAATCCTGCATGCTTGATGCTGCGCTGTCCCTGATGATGCTGGCCGCGATCGCCCTTGTCGGCGGGGCTGTGTTCCTGTTCCGCCGGGGCGAACGCAAGCGGCCTGCGCTGATGCTGACGCTCGCCGGGATCATGGTGGTGAACCTGATCATCTGGACCCTGCCCGACCGCAGCGGCGCCACGCTGAAGGGCGCCGCCGAGGCGGGGCCCACGCAATAATCAGCCCAAGTGTCAGCCCAGCTCGATGCACCCGCCATCGACGCTGAGGTCTACACCGTTGATGAAGCTGGCCTCGGTACTGGCTAGGAACAGCACTGCGCGCGCCACTTCTTCCGAGGTCCCCATGCGCCCCAGGGGCACGACCGACGAGAGCATTTCGCGCATGCCTTGAATCTCCTCAGGGCTTGCATCGCGCTTGAAGATTTCGGTGTCGGTCGGGCCGGGGCTGACCATGTTTACGCGGATGCGCCGCGGCAGCAGTTCCTTGCCGACGATGCGCGCCATGGCCCGCAGGCCCGCCTTGGCTGCGGCATAGGCGACGTTGCCCGGCACAGCCGCGGTCGATCCGATCGAACCGGTAATGACGATGGCCCCGCCGTCGCGCATCAGCGGCAGCGCCTTCTGGATCGCGAAGAACGCCCCGCGCATGTTGACGGTGTGGATCTGATCCCAGAACTCCGGGGTGACATCAGGCACCATGGCGAAGCCGCCGACCCCTGCGTTGACGAACAGCACGTCGATCCCGCCCAGTGCGTCCTCGATCTCGCCCAACGCCGCCTGGGTCTGGGCAAGGTCACCGATGTCCGAGCGGATGCACAGCGCGCTGAGTTCCTCGGCCACAGCCCGCAAGGTCTCGGCATTGCGCCCGGTGATGGCAAGCCTGGCGCCCTCGGCAGCGAACATCCGCGCGGCGGCAAGGCCGATGCCGGCATTGCCGCCGAGAATCGCCACGCACTTGTTGTCGAAGCGCTTCATCTCAGAACATCGTGTTGGTGTTGGCCGACGCTTCCGGCACGGGCGAGAGCACGTCCCAGTGTTCCATCACCTTGCAGCCTTCGACACGGAAGATATCGACCACCGCGAAGCCGCGCTTGGCTGCGGCATCACCGTTCTCCATCCAGCCGTGACTGTGGACCGCCACCAGATTGCCGTCGGCGATGATGCGATGGATCGTGGTGCGCTGGCCCGGGTTTTCGGCGACGAACTTTTCGAGGAACCCGATGGCGGCCTCGCGGCCGGTGGCGGCATAGGGGTTGTGCTGGATGTAACCGGGATCGACCCAGCGCTCGAACGAGGATCGGACCTTCTTCTGGATGTAGAACTCGTCCATGAAGTTGCTGACCACCTGCTTCGGGGTCAGCTTGCATTCCGCCGCCTGCGCGGCATTGGCGGTGAGGGCAAGGGCAATTGCTGCGGTTACGAGGCGCATCGTTCTTCTCCCTTCAAAACATGCTGTTGGGGTTGACCGGCTGTGCCGGCACGTCCTGAATCACGTCCCAGTGCTCGACGATCATGCCGTTCGCCACCCGGAAGATATCGACCACGGCAAGCCCCGGATCGCCCGGCCAGCGCACCACGTGGGTGTGCGTGATGACATGATCGCCATCGACGAAGCTGCTGTGGATGGTTTGCACGGCATCGGGCGATTCAGCCCGCACGCGATCAAGAAAGCCCTTCAGGGCTTCCACAGTCGGCTCGGCCAACGAGGAATGCTGGACGTATTCCGCTGCGATGTAGCGGTCGACTGCGCTGCTATCCATCGCGATCAGGACCTTGTGGTACATCTCCAGCACGAGGTCGTGGTTGGCCTGTTCCGCCTCTGTGCGCGCCATGCGCCTCTCCCCTTTATTTATAACAATTGGTAGAGTATGCCTTCAGCTGAGAAGGCCGTCAAAGCCTCAATGCAGTCCTGGGAGAGTCGATGACCCGCGCCGAGCTTTATGCCGTTCTTGACCGGTTCCTTGCCGCGTTGAACACGCGCGATCCCCATGCGCTGGATTGGGCACAGGGCGCGCATCATAGCGAGAACAACGTCATGCTGGAGATCGGCGATGGCGTGTGGGGCACGATCGACCGGCTGGGCGACTACCAGTTGCGCTTTGCCGACGTGAAGACGGGACAGGTCGGTTACTTCGGCACGGTGATCGAGCCTATCGAGGAATCGGCCTTCACCCTGCGCCTCGGCGTGAACGAAGCGGGCCAGATCGCCGAGTGCGAGATGCTGATCGTCCGCCAGTCCGACAGTGGCATCAAGTTCGAGAACTGCCGCTACTGGGACAAGCCGATCCTGCACCGCGAACCTGAAGAACCGGTGTCCCGAGAGGAGATGGTGCGCCTTTCGAACGGCTACTTCGATACCCTTCAGCGCAACGACGGAACGATCCACACGAAGTTCCACCCCGATTGCAATCGCGTGGAAAACGGGGTCCAGACCACGCGCAATCCCGACTTCGCAAAGATCGTGCCGGTCTCGGCGCTGGGCTGCGAAGAGCAGTTCCGCATGGGCAATTATCGCTACGACGATGACTTGCGCGCCCGTCGCTTCCCGCTGGTGGATGAAGAGCGCGGGCTGGTGCTGGCGTTCGGTTTCATCGATCATTCGGGCCGCCTGCGCGAGTTCCAGTTGACCGATGGGCGCACGGTGAAAAGTCCGGTGCTGCGCCCGCACAGCTTTTACATCTCCGAACTGTTCAAGATCGACCATGGCATGATCGAACAGATCGAAGCGAACTTCATAACCGTGCCCTACCGCATGCCCAGTCCGTGGGACGCGCTGTGATGCGCCAGTTTCTCGCCAGTCTCTTTCTTGGGCTCGCCGCCTGCTCGCTGGGCGGCGCGACGGCGCTGACCGAGGGGGCAGGGCGGGAATGGACCAGTCCCGGCGGGGATTCCGGCAAGACTCACCATTCGCGGCTCACTGCGATCAATGCGCAGAACGTAGGCCAGTTGGGCCTCGCGTGGTCTGCCGAACTGGACACCTTCAGGGGGCAGGAAGCCACCCCGGTCGTGGTCGATGGCGTACTCTATACGTCAGGCACTGCAGGCCGCGCCTATGCTTTCGATGCGGCCACCGGCAAGCCGCTCTGGCGGTTCGAGCCAGAAGTCGACATGCAGGTCAACCGCACGGTCTGCTGTGACATGGTCAACCGTGGCGTCGCCGTGGCGCGGGGCAAGGTGTTTGTCGCTTCGCTTGATGGCTGGATGTACGCGCTCGATGCCCGGACCGGCGCAGTTGCGTGGAAGAGCGACTTCATCGAGAATCGCGCCAAAGGCGACAATTCAACCGGCGCTCCGGAAGTGGCTGGCGATGTCGTGGTCATCGGCATGGGTGGCGCCGAATATGACGTGCGCGGCTATGTCACTGCGCTCGATCTCGATACCGGCAAGCTGCGTTGGCGCTGGCACGTGGTGCCGCGCGATCCCAAGCTCGGCCCGCAGGAAACACCGGAACTCGAAGCCGCATTGAAGACATGGGACCCGAACAGCCGCTGGGACATCGGCGGCGGCGGTTCGCCGTGGGATGCGATCAACTACGATCCCGAGACCGGGCTGGTCCTCGTCGGCACCGGCAACGGCGGGCCTTACGCCACGTCGAAGCGCTCGCCCTCGGGCGGGGACAACCTCTACCTCGCCAGTCTCGTCGCGCTCGATCCGAAGACGGGGCGAATGAAGTGGCACTATCAGGAAACGCCCGGAGACAACTGGGACTTCACCGCTACCCAGCCGATGATCTTCACGCGCATGGACATCGATGGCGAGAACCGCCCGGTCGTGCTCCACGCGCCAAAGAACGGCTATCTCTACATCCTCGACCGACGTGACGGAAAGCTGCTGCGCGCCAATCCGATCGTGCGCACCAACTGGGCCAAGGGGATCGACCCCGCATCCGGGCGGCCGATCCTGGATCCCGAAGCGGCGGACTACACCACCGGCCCCAAGATCGTCTTTCCAGCCACCACCGGCGCGCGCAACTGGCATCCGGCCAGCTACGATCCCGCTACCGGTCTATACATCGGCGCGGTGCTCGACATGGGCAACCTCATCTTCATGACGCCGGGGGCCAAGCCGCTGAAGGCGCGCGGGCTCAACAACGATGCCGCGCTGATCTTCACGCCCGATGTGAAAGAGGCGCTGGCGGGCTTTCCGCCCGAGTTCGGCGATGCCGTGCGCAAGCTTCCGGCCTATCAGGAAGCGCTCAGGCAGCCTGCCACCACGCAGATCCGCGCGATCGATCCGCTGACGGGCAAGACCGTCTGGTCTGCCGACACCGCAGGCTGGCAGGATCGCGGCGGCGTGCTGACCACAGCTACCGGCCTCACAATCTACGGTGGCGTCACCGGCAAGCTCTTCGTGCGAGAGACAAGGACGGGCAAGCTGCTCAAGGAAATCGACACCGGCACCCCGATCATGGCCGCGCCGATGACCTACGAGGTCGGCGGCGTGCAGTATGTCGCAGTCATGGCCGGGTGGGGTGGGGGCGGCTATCCCTTTGTTCCGCGCTATTCCGCCGCCTACACGCGCGGCAACATGAACCGGCTGCTGGTGTTCAGGCTGGGTGGCGGCAAGGTGCCGATGCCCGATCTGTTGCCACCGCTGGAAGTTGCGCCAGAAGCTCCGGCGCAGGCACCGGGCGTCACTGCGGCGACGATTGCCCGGGGGCAGGGGCTGTTCTTCGGCAACTGCGCCATCTGCCATGCCAACCAGCCGCGCTCGATCACGCCGGACCTGCGCCGGATGCAGCCGGGCACGCACGAGGCTTTCCGGCAGATCGTGCTGGAAGGACTGCTTACGCCGAACGGGATGCCGCGCTGGGACGACATCCTCTCGCCCGGTGATGCCGATGCGATCCACGCGTACCTGATCGATCTGCAAGCCAAGACCCGCGCCGACGAGCAAGCCAAGCAGAAGGCCGGCAAGCCGCTCGACGGGCCGAGCCTGACGATCCTTTCGAACTACTGAGGCACCTCATGGACTTCTCCACGCTCGACAACCCCCGCCTCGAATTTACCTTCGCCTGCCGCCTGCGCTTCACCCGTGTGCAGATGGTGCCCGACCTGCCTTCTGGCGGCATGCGCAGCGCCGTTTATGTCGACGAGGGCGAGTTCGAGGGGCCGCTGCTCAAGGGCAGGGCAGTGCCGAACTCCGGCGGCGATTATGCCTTCTTCCGCCCGGACGACACCGCCGTGTTCGATGCACGCTATGTGCTCGAAGTCGATGACGGCACGTTGATCT
This sequence comes from Novosphingobium subterraneum, assembly GCF_000807925.1. Taxonomy (GTDB): domain Bacteria; phylum Pseudomonadota; class Alphaproteobacteria; order Sphingomonadales; family Sphingomonadaceae; genus Novosphingobium; species Novosphingobium subterraneum. Next base: position 56,983 of record NZ_JRVC01000003.1, read on the forward strand.
ACATGCAGAACAAGGGCTTCCTGTGGGGCCGTGAGCCGGGGACGATGGACCGCCTCCGCGCCTGGGCCTTCGCCGGGGGCGAGCCCGTCCCGCATGCCGAATACTACCTGCGCGCGCAGCCCACCTTCGAGACCAGCAAGGGCAAGCACGATTGGCTGACGCGGCATGTGTTCATCGGCGTGGGCGAGCGCAAGCCAGACGGCAACTACGTCAAGTATTACGCGCTGACGTGAGGCTTGACGGCAAATCACAAGTACTGCAAACAATAACAATTGTTAGAAAATAAGTGACGGGAGAGTCCACGCCTTGAAGCTGCACCTGCCCCCGCGCGTCAGTCCCAAGCAGTTCCAGGCGGCGATGACCGCCTTTGCCGGCGTGGTCGGCAAGGAATGGGTCATGGACTCCGACGCCGACCGCGACGCCTATGCCGATACCTATGCTCCCGGCAGCACCGAGGAGTGGCCCGCCTCGGCTGCCGTCGCGCCCGCCTCTGTCGATGAAGTGCGCGCCATCGTGCGGCTTGCCAACCAACACAAGACGCCGCTCTGGCCCGTCGCGCGCGGCAAGAACCTGGGTTATGGCACCGCCGCGCCGCGCCTGCCAGGCACGGTCGTGCTCGACCTTGGTCGCATGAACAAGGTGCTCGAACTCGACACCAAGCTGGCCTATTGTGTGGTCGAACCGGGCGTCGGCTTTTTCGATCTCTACGAGCATATCCAGCGCGAGAAGGCACCGCTGTGGATGTCGGTGCCGGGCAATGCCTGGGGCTCGGTTTTGGGCAACGCGCTCGAACATGGCATCGGCTACACGCCCTATGGCCTGCATGCCCGCAACCTATGCGGGATCGAGGCAGTGCTGCCCGATGGCGACCTTGTCCGCACCGGGATGGGCGCGATGAGCAACAACCCGGCCTGGCACCTCTTCCCGATGAGCTACGGGCCGACCTTCGACCTCGCCTTCACGCAGTCTAACCTCGGCGTGGTGACCAAGGCCGGCATCTGGCTGCAGCCCGCGCCCGAAAGCTCGCTCGAGATCGTGTGGGACATCCCCAAGGTCGAGGACATCGGCTGGGTGGTCGATACCATTGCGCCGCTCAAGATCTCGGGCCTGATCGACCAGAATGTGTTCATCCCTTCGTGGCTGGGCAAGATGGTTCTCAAGGGCCAGCGTCAGGACTTCTGGGACAAGCCCTCGGCCATCCCCGAATGGCGTGTGGAGGAACTGCTGAAGGAGCACAAGCTTGGCTACTGGCAAGTCGCGCTGCGCCTGTATGGCGAGGAAAGCGTGGTCAAGGCCAAGGCCGAAGTGGTCAAGGCGGCGATGAAGCGCAACCTGGCCGCCGCTCCGGAAGAACACTGGTGGCATCCTGGCGACTATATCCACGGCGTCGACACCACGATGGGCATTCCGTCGGCCGTGCCGCTGCAGATGTCCGACTGGATCGGCGGACGCGGGGCGCACATGGGCTTCTCGCCCGTTGTCCCGGCAACCGGCAAGCATGTGCTCGATCAGATGGCGCGCAGCCGCAAGATCATCGCTGATTTCGACGTCGACTTCTACGCCAGCTTCACCATCGGTGGGCGCTTTGCCAACAACGTCAACATGCTGATGTACGACCGCGACAACGCGGCTGAAGTCGTCAAGATGCGCAAGCTGTTCGATGCGCTGATCACCGAGACGGCAAAGGCGGGCTACGCCGAATACCGCACCCACCTCGGCTGGATGGACCCGGTCATGGAAACCTTCGATTTCAACAACCACGCGCTGCGCCGCTTCGGCGAGAAGGTGAAGAACGCGCTCGACCCCAACGGCATCATCGCGCCGGGCAAGCAGGGCATCTGGCCTGCCGCCTATTCCGATGCCCGTGGCAGGAGCAACGCCGGAGGTCACGGGGCATGAACCGCGCATCGTTCGCTTTCGTCGGCGCACTGGGCCTTGCCGCGACCGCCGTCTTTGCCGCACCTCCGGGGCCGCCGCCCGGCCCCCCGCCGCCGTATCAGATGCGACCGGTTGCGCCGACCGGCGACAGGCTCAAGCCCGGTAGGGATGGCAAGGTGCTGTTCGAAGTGCACTGCGGTTATTGCCACCTGACCGGCGGCATGGGCACCAACCTGCTCACCAAGCAGCAGGTCATGGCTGGGAACTCGCCCGACAAGGGCCTGCTCGCCAATCGCACCGATCTGACTGCCGATTACGTCAAGACCGTGGTCCGCATGGGCAAGGGTGCCATGCCGCAGCAGACCAAGGTCGACCTTACCGATGCCGAGCTTGATGCCGTGGCGAAATACCTCGGGAAGGCAGGCTGATGCGCGTCTCACGCCGCTCGATGCTAAAGGGCAGTGCGCTGGCCGGAGCGGTCGCCGCAACGCCTGCGGTGGCAGCCATGGCGAGCCCCGTGCCGCTGGTGGTGTTCGACAGCCGCATTCCCGAATCCGCAGCCTTTGCTGCAGCGAAGGACACGCAGCGGGCGATCGACCTTGCTCTGGGTGCGGCTGATGCTGCGCGTGCGATCAAATTCCCACAAGTCGTGACAGGGCTCACACGCTGGAGCGACTGGACTGCGCTAAGAGGGGTCATGGAGGCGCAGGGTCTGCGACTCTCGGATGAGATTCGTGCTGCCGCTCCCCTCTCCGGTCGCACGCATCTTTTCCTCTGGACGATGACTGCGCGCTAGACAGTCCCGGCGCAAAGCCAGAAGTCTGCAAAAGGGGTGCGTTCCTGTCGGGACGTGCCCCTTTTATCGTGCGGTCAGCTTTCACTTGGTGAAACATTCGAAATGGGCGTCTGCCCCACCCGCGTCTTAATCCCCAAAGCGTATTTCGACACCATGCGGGCTTGACCCGCGCTCCTGCGCAATTAGTATGTGTTACTAACAAATTCCGACACGCATCGGAATCGGGAGAGAGATGATGGAACCAGTGGGCAACGAATGGACGCGGTAACCCTTTATCACTGGGAACCCAACGCCAACTCGGGGAAGCCGATGCTGGCGCTGATGGAAAAAGGCGTGCCCTTTTCCAGCCATTACATCGACATGCTGCAGTTCGATCAGCACAAGCCGGAATACCTTGCGATCAATCCGCAGGGCACCATCCCGGCGATGACCCATAATGGTCTCGTGCTCACCGAGAGCACCGCGATCATGGAATACGTGAACGATCGGTTCGACGGGCCGGACCTCATGCCGTCGGATGCGCGTGATCGCTGGCGCGTGCGCTGGTGGATGAAGTTCATGGACCAGTGGCTTGGCCCCAGCTTCTCGATGATCGGGTGGAGCGTATTCGTAGGGCCCATGGTGCGCCAGCGTGATCCTGCCGAACTCGCAGCGGCGATCGAGCGCATTCCCCTGCCGGAACGCCGCGTCGCATGGCGCAAGGCAATTAATGGCGACTTTTCGGAAAGCGAGATGGCCGAGAGCCGTCGCCGCGTCGGTCTGGGCATCGCGAAGCTCGAAGAAGAACTGGGCAAGCGGCCCTATGTCGGCTCGCATGAGTACAGCCTGGCCGACATCAACATCTTCAACAGCACTTATTCGCTGCCGCTGTCGCAGCCAGATCTGGCGGGCAAGGACAAGACGCCGAATATCATGCGCTGGCTCAAGCGGGTCTATACGCGTGATGCGGTCAAGAGGACCTGGGCGATGGGCAAGACCGACCTTGCCAATCGCTATGGTCTGATCATGGCGGAGATCGAGGCATGAACGCGGTACTCTACCACGGCGAGCCGAATGGAGCTTCACTGACCGTGCTTGCCGCTCTGGCGCAATCGGGACTCGACATCGAATGCCGCCCCATCGACCTGCTTGCCGGGGAGCGCCATGCGCTGCCTGGCATTGCCGATCCTGTTGCGCTCGACCTGTGCATTGAAGGCGAAGGGCCGGTGCTGGTCATCGATGGTGAGGCGATGACAGAATCCGTGTTCCTGGCACAGTATCTTGACGAGGCCGCGGGCGGGGCCGGGCTGCAGCCGATGGACGCCTATGCGCGCTGGGAAATGATGATGTGGTGCCGCCAGATCACCGAGCGCCTGTCCCCTGCAGCAGCGTTGCTCGGCAATCTTGCTTCCTCGCAGCATGCCATTGCAGCCATTCCGGCCGACGATTTCGCAACGCTGACAGCGCGCATCGTGTCGGACGATCTGCGCAACCGTTGGCAAGCGCTGAACGATGATGTGGTCGATGCCGCGCAAGTGGCCGACAGCGAGACCAAGATCGTCGCCGCCGTCGAGCGCTGCGAGAAGCAGCTGGCCGATGGCCGTGCATGGCTGATGGGCGGCTTTTCGATCGCCGATCTCGTCACCTATTCCTGGCTGGCCGGGATGCAGCTTCTGCGGCGGGATGCCTTCGCCGCTGCTCCCCTCACCACCGCTTGGCTCGCCCGCATGGCCGAGCAGAGCTGCGTAAAGGCGGCATTTGCCAGGTCGACCGTTTCCGAACCGCTCCGCGCCTGGGCGCCGGGGCCAGAAATCAATCGTTGGGGATAACCAATGCGCGCCATCGACTACTTTGACCGCGGCCACGATCGCGATCCACAGCGTCTCGCCATCGTCGATACCGAGACGGGTCTTAAACTGACCTTTGCCGAAACCAAGGCCCTGTCCGAACGCATCGCTGCGGCTCTGCAGAAGGGCGGTTTCGAGAACCAGGACTGCCTCGGTCTCTATGGTCCGAACGATGGCATGCTGCTCGTCGTCCTGCTGGCGATGTGGCGCGCCAACGGCAAGTGGATCCCGGTCAACACCCGCAACGCCATCGACGCCAACGCTGCCTATATCAACTACGTGCGCCTGAAGTGGCTGGTCTATCATTCGTCCAAGGCCGACGAAGTCCAGCAGCTCAAGAACCTCTGTCCGACGCTCCAGCACTTCGTCTGCCTCGACAAGCGCATGGGCGATGACCCGAGCCTCGAGGAATTCATGGCCGGTGTCAGCGAGGCCGATTTTGTCGAGCCCGAGATCGATGCCTTCGGCAACCTGATGGACATGGTCGGCATCTTTCCCACCGGCGGCACCACCGGCCCTTCGAAGGGCGCCAACGTCACCAACCTCGGCTGGGGCACGATGATCGAGACCGCTGCCGATGGCATGGGCGGCCGCACCGATTCCCCGGTCGCGCTTGTTTCAGCGCCGATCACGCACGCTGCTGGCCCGATCGCGCTTTCGACGCTGAGCCTCGGCGCAACGCAGGTGATCCTGCCCGGTTTCGACGCCGAGCGCGTGCTGCGCACGATTGCGGAGTACAAGGTTACCCACATGTACCTGCCGCCGACGGCGCTGTACCAGCTGCTCGCCTCGCCGGAACTGGGCGATCATGACTACTCCAGCTTGCGCATCTTCATCCTCGTCGGCTCGCCCTGCAGCCCGGAAAAGCTGCGCCAGGCAGTGGAGGTGTTCGGACCGGCGATGTGCCAGTCCTACGGTCAGGTCGAATGCCCGATGATCGTGGCGTGGTTCCCGCCCGAGGACGTCGCGAAGTTCGCCACTTCCGCACCGGAAAAGCTCGCCGCCTGCGGCAAGCCCACCCGCTCGATCAAGGTCGCGCTGCTCGACGATGATGGCAAGGAGGTGCCGCTGGGCGAGGCGGGCGAAATCTGCGTGCGCGGCGCGCTGGTCACGCATTCCTACTTCGAAAAGCCTGAGGAAACCGCCGAAATCCGCAAGTTCGGCTGGCATCACACCGGTGACGTCGGCAAGTTCGACAAGGACGGCTACCTCTACATCGTCGACCGCAAGAAGGACATGGTGGTTTCCGGCGGCTTCAACGTGTTCACCGCCGAAGTCGAAGCTGCCGTGACAGAACTGGCAGCAGTGCGCGAGGCCTGCGTATTCGGCATCCCGCACGAGAAGTGGGGCGAGCAGGTCCATGCGGTGGTCGTGGCCGAGGGCATTACCGAGGCCGAAATCATCGCCTATGCCAAGGATCGCCTCGGCGGGGTCAAGGCGCCGAAATCTGTCACGTTTATCGACTCGATTCCGCGCACTGCTGCGGGCAAGATGGACAAGAAGGCGCTGCGGGTTCCCTATTGGGGTAACGCCGATCGTATGGTCAACTGATCCGGAAAACGGACAGTCGGGAGAGAGCTGCATATGCGTTTGAAGGTCTTAAGCCTGATGGCCGCACTGCTGCCGCTGGCAGCGTGCAATATCAAGAGTGATGGCGACACGGTCGCTGTCGCTTCCGCAGGCGTCACCGATGCGATGATCGCGCAAGTGCCCGAAGGCGAATGGCTGAGCTATGGGCGCGATTATGGTGAACAGCGCTTCTCCCCGCTGACCCAAGTCAACGACAGCAACGTCGGACAGCTTGGCCTTGCATGGTTCCATGATCTTGAAACGGCGCGCGGGCAGGAGGCCACGCCGCTGATGCACGACGGCACGCTCTACATCTCGACCGCATGGTCGATGGTGAAGGCGTTCGATGCCAGGACCGGGGCGCTCAAATGGTCCTACGATCCCGAAGTGCCGCGTGAAACGCTCGTCCGGGCCTGCTGCGATGCGGTCAATCGCGGTGTTGCGCTTTACGGAGACAAGGTGTTCGTCGGCACGCTGGACGGACGCCTCGTTGCGCTGGATCAGAAGACCGGCAAGGTTGCCTGGTCGAAGGTCGTCGTGCCCAACCAGCAGGACTATACCATCACTGGCGCGCCGCGCGTGGTGAAGGGCAAGGTCCTGATCGGCAGCGGCGGTTCGGAGTACAAGGCGCGCGGCTACATCGCTGCCTATGACGTGAACACCGGCAACGAGGTGTGGAAGTTCCACACCGTTCCCGGCAACCCCGCCGACGGCTTCGAGAACAAGGCCATGGAAAACGCCGCCAAGACCTGGGCTGGCGAATGGTGGAAGCTGGGCGGCGGCGGAACGGTGTGGGATGCGATCACCTATGATCCCACAACCAACCTCGTCCTGTTTGGCACCGGCAACGCCGAGCCGTGGAACCCCGCTGCGTCCGGTCGTGAGGGCGACAGCCTCTACACCTCGTCGATCGTCGCGGTAAATGCCGACACCGGTGAATATGCCTGGCACTTCCAGGAAACCCCGGAAGACCGCTGGGATTTCGACTCCGCCCAGCAGATCACTCTGGCGGACCTGAACATCGGGGGCCAGCAGCGCCATGTCGTGCTGCATGCCCCGAAGAACGGCCATGTCTACGTGCTTGATGCCAAGACCGGCCAGTTCATCTCGGCAACGCCTTTCGTACCGGTCAACTGGGCGACGGGCATCGATCCCAACACAGGCAAGGCGACAGTCAATCCGGCCGCCCGGTACGAAAAGGGCGCGCCATTCGTCAGCCTGCCAGGCGCTGTGGGTGCCCACTCGTGGCAGCCGCAGAGCTTCAGCCCGAAGACCGGCCTGCTCTACCTGCCGGTCAACAACGCCGCATTCCCCTACGCCGCGGCGAAGGACTGGAAGGCCACCGACATCGGCTTCCAGACTGGCCTCGATGGTTATGTCACCGCAATGCCGGCCGATGCCAAGGCCCGCTCCGCCGCGATGAGCGCAACCACCGGCACGCTCGTCGCCTGGGACCCGGTCGCCAAGAAGGCTGCGTGGAAGGTCGAACTGCCCAGCCCGTCAAACGGTGGCATTCTCTCGACCGCCGGCAATCTCGTCTTCCAGGGCACCGCAGGCGGCGATTTCGTCGCCTATAGCGCCGACAAGGGCAAGCAGCTCTGGTCGTTCCCGGCGCAGAGCGGCATCATTGCTGCGCCCATGACTTATGCGATCGACGGCGAACAGTATGTCGCCGTGATGGTCGGCTGGGGCGGCGTATGGGACGTTGCCACTGGCGTCCTTGCCCACAAGGCCAAGAAGCAGCGCAACATCAGCCGCCTCGTCGTGTTCAAGCTCGGCGGGAAGGCCACGCTGCCTGCCGCTCCGCCGATGGCCAAGATGGTCCTCGACCCGCCGCCGTTCACCGGCACGCCGGAACAGGTCAAGGCTGGTGGCGAACTCTACGGTCGTTACTGCAACGTCTGCCATGGCGATGCGGCGGTTGCCGGCGGTGTGAACCCGGACCTGCGTCACTCTGCCGCGCTCAACGCTCCCGAAGCCATCCGATCGGTTGTCATAGACGGCGCGCTGCAGCACAACGGCATGGTGTCGTTCAAATCGGCGCTCAGGCCAGAGGATGCAGACAACATCCGCCAGTACCTCATCAAGCGCGCCAACGAGGACAAGGCTCTGGAAGCGCGCTGACAAGAATGCTATAGCTTATAGCAATCATAACGAGTGGAGAGATTCATGACGCATCTTTATCCCAACCTGATCAATGGCGAGCTGGTCACGACCGCAGAGTCGCTTGATGTCGTGAACCCCGCGAACGAGCAGGTCATCGGGCGGGTCCCAGCCTGTGGCGTCGAAGAACTGGACCGCGCTGTGGCTGCTGCCCGCGCTGCCTTCAAGACCTGGTCGAAGACCCCGGTTGACGATCGGCGTGCCGTGATCCGCAACATGGCGGCGGCGATCGAGGCCAATTTCGATGAGCTGTACCGCCTGCTCACCAGCGAACAGGGCAAGCCGCATCATCAGGCGCAGGGCGAGATCCACGCTTGCGCCGGCATCATCAGCGCCCAGTCCACGCTGACGCTGGAAGAGACGATCAACGAAGATAGCGACACCCGCCTGAGCCGCACGCGCCGCGTGCCGGTCGGCGTCGTCGCCGGCATCGTGCCGTGGAACTTCCCGCTGCTGATGGCCGTCCAAAAGATTGCGCCCGCGATCCTCACCGGCTGCACCATCGTGCTCAAGCCTTCGCCGTTCACCCCGCTGACCACGCTCAAGTTCGCCGAACTGATCAAGGACATCGTGCCGGCTGGTGTCGTCAACATCATTACCGGCGAAGACGCGCTCGGCCCGATGATGACCTCGCACCCGGACATCGACAAGATCACCTTCACCGGCTCGACCGCAACCGGCAAGCGCATCATGGAAGGCGCCTCGAAGGACCTCAAGCGCATCACGCTGGAACTGGGCGGCAACGACGCTTCGATCGTCCTGCCCGATGCCGACGTCGAAAAGGTTGCCGAGCAGCTCTTCTGGTCGAGCTTCACCAATGCCGGCCAGATCTGCGTGGCCGCCAAGCGCGTCTACATCCACGAGGACATCTACGACGACCTGTCGAAGGCCATCGCCGAATACGCCAAGACCGTGAAGGTCGGCGACGGCTCGGAGCAGGGCACCGGCGTCGGCCCCATCCAGAACAAGAAGCAGTTCGAGCGTGTCTGCGAACTGATCCAGGACGCCAAGGACAACGGCTACAAGTTCCTCGTCGGCGGCGATGTCGATCCTTCCGGCTCTGGCTACTACGTGCCGATCACGATCCTCGACAACCCGCCCGAGGATGCGCGCATCGTGGCTGAGGAGCAGTTCGGCCCGGTCATGCCGCTGATGAAGTTCTCCAGCGACGACGAAGTCATCGCCCGCGCCAACAATTCGGAATATGGCCTTGCCGGCGCTGTCTGGACCAAGGACACCGAACGCGGCGTGAGGATCGCCGAGCAGCTTGAAACCGGCACGGTTTGGATCAACGAGTTCCTTCACCTTTCGCCCTTTGCGCCGTTCGGCGGACACAAGCAGTCCGGCTTTGGCGCGGAATACGGCATCGAGGGTCTGAAGGAATTTACCTACAGCCAGGTGATCACGGTCAAGAAGGACGCGCTGGTCTGATCCGCGCCTGAATATCGAGCGTAGCCCTGTCGTTTCGCGGCAGGGCTGCCTTGATGCTTGCAAAACTGAAGGAAAAGAGCGGTGCCCATCGACATTTCGAAGATCAAGGCGATCGACGTCCACGTCCATGCCGAGGTCTCGTGCCACGATCCGGAAGATCCGGTCATGGGCCAGTTCTTCGACGCCGCTTCGGCTTACTTCAAGGCCCCGCGCGAGCGGCCGAAGATGCCCGAGATCGTCGAGATCTATCGCGAGCAGCAGATCGCCTTCTGCATGTTCACGGTCGATGCCGAATGCGGCATGGGTGCCAAGCGCGTGTCGAACTACGAAGTTGCCGAAATGGCGGCCAAGAACGACGACATCTGCATCGCCTTCGCCTCGATAGATCCGCACAAGGGCAAGTACGGCGCGCGCGAAGCCCGCGATCTGATCGAGAACTTTGGCGTGAAGGGCTTCAAGTTCCACGGCATTGCCCAGAACTGCCACCCGGCCGACCGCGTTGGCTATCCGATATACGAAGTCATTGCCGAGTATGGCCTGCCCGCGATTTTCCACACCGGCCATTCCGGCATGGGCACGGGGATGCGCGGCGGTGGCGGCATGCGTCTCAAGTACGGCCAGCCGATGCTGGTCGATGATGTCGCGGTCGATTTTCCCGACATGAAGATCATCCTCGCCCACCCGTCGTGGCCATGGGTGGATGAAAGCCTGTCCATGGCTTTGCACAAGGACAACGTGTTCATCGACCTGTCGGGCTGGAGCCCTAAGTATTTTGCGCCGCAGATCATCCAGTACGCCAATACGCAGCTCAGGAAGAAGATGCTGTTCGGTTCGGACTTCCCGCTGATCCACCCTCAGAAGTGGATCGATGCGGCGCTGAAGGTCGGCTTCAAGGAAGAGGTCATGCCCGGCATCATGAAGGGCAACGCCGCGCGCCTGCTGGGGCTGGCCTGAGCGTGCCTGATGGCCGATCCTGACGACATCCGCGGCTGGCAGAGGCTTGATGCGGAAATTACCACGTCGGGCCGGATCGAGGACAAGGACGTCATGCGCCTCGCCGACCTGGGCGTAGCGCATGTCGTCAATCTCGCGCTGGAGACTCATCCCGAAGCGCTGGCCGGGGAAGGGGACAAGCTTGCCGCGCAAGGCATTGCCTATACCCACATCCCCGTTCCGTTCGACGCACCGGGCGAGGACCACTTCGCCGCTTTCGTGAAGGCGGTGGAGGAAGGACCCAGGCCGGTCCACGTCCATTGCATCATGAACTGGCGCGTCTCGGCGTTCTTCTACCGCTACAACCGCGACCGTCGCGGCCTTGCGGAGCCCGTCGCGCGCGCGCTGATGGAACGGCAGTGGTCTCCCGAAGGCCATGACAGCAAGGAAGCCCGCGTCTGGGCGGAATTCATCGCAAGGACCCCTGAGTGACCAATCTTTCGGGCAAGCACATCGTTATCACTGGCGCCTCTACCGGCATCGGGCGCGCGACTGCGACCATCTGCACGCAGGCGGGCGCACGCGTTACACTGATCGCCCGCCGCGCCGATCTGCTCGAACAGGCTGCGCGCGACCTTGGCGGCAGCACCGCCTTCGCTGCGGCCGACGTTGCAGACAAGGCCGCGCTTCATGGCGCGCTCGATCATGCCATCGCTGCCAATGGCCCGATCGATGGCATGTTTCTGAACGCCGGCATCGGCGGCATGTTTGCTCCCGTCGAGCAATATACCGACGAGATGTTCGACGCCGTCATGGCGGTGAACCTCAAGGGTGTGCTCTGGGCGATCCAGCACGTGCTGCCCGCGATGAAGGAACGCCGGCAAGGCGCGATCCTCGTCACCGGTAGCCTCGCCAGCGAACGCGGGTTGCCGATGAATGCGGGCTACGTCGCCAGCAAGCACGCCGTGCTCGGCCTATCGCGCGCGGTCGCCAACGAAGTGGCCGAGTTCGGCGTGCGCTGCAATTGCATCGTGCCCGGGCTGATCGAGACGCCGATGCTCGATGGCCTGCCCCCCGAAGCCGCCTCGCAGATGGCCAAGGCAGTGCCGCAGGGCCGCACCGGCCAGCCCGAGGAACTGGCCAAGGTCGCCGCATTCCTTCTGTCCGATGCCGCCAGCCACGTCACCGCCCAAAGCTGGGCGGTAGACGGCGGCATGCTCGGCACCATGCGAGTCTGATCCGATGGCCCTGAAATACTACCACGCCGAACCGCTGGCGAACTCGCTCAAGTCGATGGTCCCGCTCAAGGAGAAGGGGCTCGCCTACGAGAGCATCTACGTTGATCTGCACAAGTTCGAACAGCACCAGCCGTGGTTCACCGCGATCAATCCCGAGGGACAGGTGCCCGTTCTCGATCATGACGGCACGATCATCACCCACACCACCGTAATCAACGAATACCTCGAGGATGCCTTCCCTCACGCGCAGCCCGCCGACGCTCCATTGCGTCCGCACGATCCGGTTGGCGCGGCGCGGATGCGCTATTGGAACAAGTTCGTCGACGAGCACGTGATGAACTTCGTCTCGATGCACGGCTGGCACCGCATGGTCGGGGTCATCGCGCGCAACATCGAGAACGGCGATTTCGAGAAGCTGCTCGAAAACATACCGCTGCCCGATCAGCGTAAGAAGTGGGCTACGGCTCGCTCAGGTTTCTCCGAGGCGGACCTCGCCAACGCCACTGCCAAGATCGAATATGCCCTTGCCAAAGTCGAGGCACAGCTTGGGCAGACAAAGTGGTTGGCAGGGAGCACGTACACCCTTGCAGACATCAACTTTTATTCGCACTGCGGCATGATGGTCGAGCGTATGTTCCCCGAGATGGAAGTGGCGAGCCGCTTCCCACGCCTGTGCGAATGGCGCGACCGCGTCACCGCACGTCCCGCAGTCGCCGAAGCCCTGAAGAGCGAGGACCGCACCGCGCCGGGCCTGCGGACATGGTCGGGGCACGTTCGCTGATGGCCGGTTTTGTCCTTATTCACGGTTCCTGGCACGGCGGCTGGTGCTTCGATCCAGTTGCCGAGATCCTGCGCGCGCGTGGGCATACGGTCGTGGCGCCGACGCTGCCTGGCATGGGCGGCACGGCCGAGGAAATGGCGGCGGTCACGCTCGATGGCTGGGGCGAATTTGCTGCGCAGCATTGCCGGGACCTGAAGGCGCAGGGCGTCGGCCCGGTAGTGCTTGCCGGACACTCGCGCGGTGGCCTTGTCGTGTCGACCGCGGCAGAGCGTGATCCAGCTGCAATGGATGCCATCGTCTATATCTGTGCGATGATGCTTCCCGCTGGCATGAGCCGCGCCGAATTCAAGGAACTCGAAGGCCCCAACCCTGCCTTCGATGCGATTATCTCCAAGGTCCACGATGGCGTCGCCACGGTTATCGATGCTGCGAATGCTGCACCGGTCTTTGCACAAGTCTCCCCGCCTGACCTTGTCGATGCGGCGATGGGAAGGCTCATGGCCGAACCACACGCTCCTCGTTCCGAGAAGATTGCTGTCACCCCCGAGCGCTGGGGCAGTCTGCCGCGCACCTATATCGAATGCACGCTCGACCGCACCATCCCGATCGAAAGCCAGCGCCGCATGATCGCGATGTCGCCTGGCGCAAACGTGGTCACGCTTGAGGCTGATCACAGTCCCTACCTGTCGAAACCGCAGGAACTGGCTGAAGCGCTGGAAGCAGCGTTACCGGCCTAATCGGCGAAGAAGTTCAGCTCCAGCAGCACGTTGTTCGGGTCTGCGGTAAAGATCTGCCGCAGCCCGATGGCTTCGACCACGTTGGTCTGGCAGTCGAGCCCCAGGGCGGCCACGCGCGCCAGCACATCGTCGTAGCCTGAGCAATTAAGCGCAACGTGATGGATCGCGCCGGTGAGCGAACCGGGCTGCACTTCGCGATCATAGGCGCGCGGGCAATCGACGGCATTGATGTGCACGATGGCCTTGCCGCCTGCATCGTACATCCACTGCGCGTTTTGCGGGGTGAGGGGGGGCGGACCATCGCGCCGTTCCAACCCTAGCAGCGCCTTGTAGAACTCGGCCGTCTCGTCGAGTCGGTCGGTAATGATGTTGACGTGATCGAGCGCGTTGACGTGCATTGATTCTCTCCCGCAGCAAAACGGCGGCCGGAGCATGGTGCCCCCGCCGCCGTCCAATCTCAACCTTTGAAACCGCTCAGCTCTTGAACACGACAGTCTTGTTGCCGTTGAGGAGAGCCCGATCCTCGAGGTGCAGGCGCACTGCTTCCGCCAGCACGCGGCGTTCCACATCGCGGCCCTTGCGCACGAGGTCTTCGGGGCTGTCGGCGTGAGTCACGGTCTCGACGTCCTGGTGGATGATCGGACCTTCGTCGAGATCTGCGGTAACGTAGTGACCGGTCGCACCGATCATCTTCACGCCGCGGGCGTGCGCCTGGTGATAGGGCTTGGCGCCCTTGAAGCTCGGCAGGAACGAGTGATGGATATTGATGCAGCGGCCCGAAAGGAACGAGGCAAGATCGTCCGACAGGATTTGCATGTAGCGCGCCAGCACCACCAGTTCTGCGCCGGTCTCGGTGACGATGCGCTTGACCTCGGCCTCCTGCTGCGGCTTGGTCTCTTTGGTGATCGGCAGGTGATGGTATGGCACATTGCCGATCAGCGAGATGTTCAGCGCTTCCTTGGGATGGTTGCCAAGGATCGCGACGACTTCCATCGGCAATTCACCGATGCGCGTGCGATAGAGCAGGTCGCCAAGGCAGTGGTCGAACTTGCTGACCATCAGGACGACCTTCCGCTTCACGGCCGTGTCGCGCATGTTCCATTCCATGCCGTAGTCTTCGGCAACCGGCGCAAAGGCCGTGCGGAACGCTTCGATCCCGGTCTCGCCTGGATCGAACACGACTCGCATGAAGAACTTGCCGCTCAGCGAATCATCAAATTGCTGCGCCTCCCGGATGTTTCCGCCCGCTTCATAGAGGTTGCCCGTGACGCGGGCGACGATGCCCGGCTTGTCCTCGCATGACAGCGTCAAAATCAGCGATGCGCTCATCAAAATCTCTCCCGTCCTAGTCGCGTTAGGGGTGGCGCTCATTGGGCGCAACATTTCCCATTGCGAATCTCGAGGGAGATTGTATGTGTTGCATACAAGTTTTTCAACCCTGCCATTTTCAAGTCGGGAGAGTTTCACATGGCAAAGAACCTCGAAGAGGTAATCCAGCAAGGCGGCAATATCGTCGAAATGCTGCGCAACTCGCAGCTCGGTGCCTACGTCTATCCGGTCGTCGCTCCGGAATTCTCGAACTGGCGTTCGGAGCAGTGGGCATGGCAGCACAGCGCCGTGCTGTTCGACCAGTCGCACCACATGGTGAACCTGTACATTCGCGGCAAGGACGCGCTGAAGCTGCTGTCCGACACCATGATCAACAGCCCCAAGGGCTGGTCGGTCAACAAGGCCAAGCAGTACGTGCCCACCACGCCTTACGGCCATGTCATCGGTGACGGCATCATCTTCTGGGAAGAAGAAGAATCGTTCACCTACGTGGGCCGCGCCCCGGCTTCGAACTGGCTGCGCTACCACGCTGCCACCGGCGGCTATGATTGCGAGATCGAGCTGGACGACCGTTCGCCGATGCGTCCGATGGGCAAGCCCGTCAGCCGCAAGGAATGGCGTTTCCAGATCCAGGGGCCGAACGCCTGGGCCGTGATCGAGAAGCTGCACGGCGGCCCGCTCGAACAGCTCAAGTTCTTCAACATGAGCACGATGAACATCGCCGGCAAGACCGTGCGCACGCTGCGCCACGGCATGTCGGGCGCGCCGGGCCTCGAAATCTGGGGTCCCTATGCCGAGCAGGAAGAGATCCGCGCCGCGATCCTCGAAGCCGGCAAGGAATTCGGCCTGATCGCGTGCGGCAGCCGCGCCTATCCTTCGAACACCCTTGAATCGGGCTGGATCCCGTCGCCGCTCCCCGCCATCTACACCGGCGAAAAGCTCAAGGGCTTCCGCGAGTGGCTGGCAGCTGACAGCTACGAAGCGACCGGCTCGATCGGCGGTTCGTTCGTCTCCGACAACATCGAGGACTACTACCTCAACCCGTGGGAGCTGGGTTACGGCAACTTCGTCAAGTTCGACCATGATTTCCATGGCCGTGAGGCGCTGGAAGCCCTGAACCCGGCCGAGCAGCGCAAGAAGGTGACGCTCGCCTGGAACCCCGAGGACATGGCCAAGATCATGGCCTCGCTGTTCAACCCCGATGGCGAACAGTACAAGTTCTTCGATACCCCGCTCGCGAACTACGCCTCGTCGAACTACGACCGCGTCGTCGATGCTGGTGGCAAGACCGTCGGCTTCTCGATGTTCACCGGCTACTCGTACAACGAGAAGCAGGCGCTCAGCCTCGCCACGATCGATCCGGAAATCCCGGTCGGCACCGAACTGCGCGTGGTGTGGGGTGAAGAGAACGGCGGTACCCGCAAGACCACCGTCGAGCCGCACAAGCAGATCGAGGTCCGTGCGATCGTCTCGCCGGTCCCCTACAGCCGCGTCGCTCGCGAAAACTATGCCGAAGGCTGGCGTACTGCTCGCTGAGCCAACCAACCGTATTGCCCGGACCGCCACAATGGCGGCCGGGCATTCGGCCTGAACAAGAGAGGATCCCGAACATGGCAAAGGCATCGATCATCCATCCCAACTGGGACAAGACGCCCGACGGGATCACCGATGGTTTCAGCCTCGAGATGACCGCGAAGGACGAAGCCTCGCTGCGCGATGCCGCCCCGCTCATCCCGACAGAAACCCCCATCGCCGTTACCTTCCTGCCCGGGGAAGACGTCGGCGCCCGCGTTGCCGCGACGATTGCGGTCCGCGAACTCGGCTTCGAGCCGATGCCCCATTTTTCCGCCCGCCGGATCACGTCCGAGGACGACTTCGAAGGCTACCTGCGCGCCGTGGTGGAAAAGGCCGGTGTGACGCGCTGCTTCATCGTCGCCGGCGATCCGCCCGAGCCCGTCGGCCCATATTTCGACACGTCCGCCCTGATCGCGACCGGCGCCTTCGAGCGTTCGGGCATCAAGGCCATCGGTATTGGCGGCCACCCGGAAGGGCACCCCAACATGACCGAGGCCGAATGCTGGGCGGTCCTCGAGAAGAAGGTGGCGGAAATCACCGCGCGCGGCATGGCCCCGCTGATCGTCACCCAGTTCGGCTTCGATCCCGATGCCTTCCTCGCCTGGCTGAAGGAACTGCGCGCACGTGGCATCGACGCTCCGGTGCGCATCGGCGTGCCTGGGCCTGCCGGGATCAAGCGCCTGCTGGCGTTTGCCGCGCGCTGCGGCGTCGGCGCGTCGACCTCGGTGCTCAAGAAGTACGGGATCTCGGTCACGAACCTGCTCGGCACGGCCGGGCCGGACAAGCTGGTCGACGCCTTCGCCCGTGGCCTCGGGTCCGAGCACGGCAAGGTGCGCCTGCACTTCTACCCATTCGGTGGCCTGACCAAGACCCTCGAATGGATTCACGGTTACAACAAGAAGCACGGCATCGGCCAGGGGGCCTGAACCGGTGACCGACTTTGTGCTGGTGCACGGCGCTTGGGGCGGCAGCTTCGCGTGGGACCGCCTCAAGGCCGATCTCGAAGCTGCCGGACACCGTGTCCTCGCCGCTGATCTTACCGGTCTCGGTCGCCGCAAGGCCGAGTTCCACCCCGGCATCACGCTGACCACGCACATCGACGACGTGTGCGACCAGATCGCCAAGGCCGGTCTCGACCGCTTCGTGCTGGTCGGCCATTCCTGGGGCGGTATGGTCATCACCGGCGTCGCCACGCGCCTCGGCGCGCGCATCGACGCCCTCGTCTATGTCGATGCCTTCCTGCCGCAGGACGGGCAATCGCTGTGGGACCTGACCGGGCCGTGGGAGCACGATCACTACATCGGCAGCCAGAAGCACAAGCCCGGCGCCGTTTCCCCGCTACCCGGCCTTGAAAGCCCGGTCCTGTCCGATCATCCTCTGCTTACGCTGGTCGAAGCCGTGCGCTTCACCGGCGAGGAAGCGAAGATTCCCCGCCACGTCTACATTTTCGCCAATGGCTGGAGCCCGTCACCCTTCCGCAAGTTTGCCGAGGCGGTGCAGGATGATCCGGCCTGGGAGTACCACGAGGCCGAAGCCAGCCACAACGTCATGGGTGACCAGCCCGACCAACTGCTCCAGATCGTGCTCGGCTGCGCCTGAATCGGGCTCAGCCCTGCTGCGCCAGGCTCTGCATCCGCTTGAGATAGCGCGCCAATACGTCGATCTCGAGGTTTACCTTCGATCCCGGCTTCAGCGCGCCCATCGTCGTGACTTGCGCGGTGTGGGGGATGATGTTCAGCGCGAACTGGCAAGATCCGTCGGGCTGGTCGGCCACTTCGTTGACGGTCAAGGACACGCCATTGACCGTGATGGACCCCTTCGCCGCGATGTATGGCGCCAGTTCCTGCGGCGCCGAAATCCAGAACTTGAGCGAGGCGCCATCGGGGCGGATGCTGACGACCTCGCCCACGGCGTCGACATGCCCGGTCACGATGTGCCCGCCAAGTTCATCGCCCAGCTTCAGCGCCGGTTCGAGGTTGAGCGGCGCGCCCACAGTCCACTGCTCCGCTGCAGTGCGGCTCACCGTTTCGCCCGAAACGTCCACCGCGAACCAGCCTTCGCCAGCCACGCCTCCCTTGTCCACCACGGTCAGGCAAACGCCCGAGCAGGCGATCGAGGCGCCGATGGCGATCTTCACTGGGTCCATCGCGCACGAGATCGTGATATGGCGGTCTCCCTTGTCTTCGACGGCGAGGATGTTGCCGATTTCCGTGACGATCCCGGTGAACATAAGAAATCTCCTTCAGCGGACCCGCTCGTAGACGTCGAGCGCATCGCTGCCAAGCGTCCGCCGGTCCACATTGCGCCAGCGCCCGTGCGCGTCCGCGAGCGAGCCGAGGCCGATGTCGCCGATGCAGGGCAAACCTGCGCCAATGATGATCGGGGCGCGATAGATCAGCAGTCGGTCTACCATGTCGGCGGCGATGAATGCGGCTGCCGCCTGCGCGCCACCTTCCACGAAGAGAAACTGCGCATCGCCGAACGCGCCCGCTGACGCAATGTCGGCAACCGCAGTCCAGCCTTCAGGCGCCGTGCCGCGCGTCAGGACCATGCGCTGCGGTCTGCGGTGCTCGAGCCCCGGCAGGCGCACGTCGAGCCTCGGCGTGTCGGCGCGCAAGGTGCTGCCGCCGACAAGGATCGCGTCGGCCCGTGCCCTCTCGACATGGCAATGCGCGCGTGCTTCGGGGCCGGTGATCCATTGGCTCGATCCGTCGACGAGGGCTATTTTGCCGTCCAGCGAAGTTGCGAGCTTCAGAGTGACATGTGGTCGTCCTTGCGCCGACCGTGTCAGGTATCCGGCCAGAGACTCCCGTGCCGCCGGGGCGGGCAGAACGTCTGTTGCAATACCTGCTTCACGTAGCGCGGCGATCCCGCTGCCTGCCGTGCGCGGGTCTAGATCTTCAACGCCGATCACCACGCGCGCAAGGCCGCTGCCCAGCACCAGCGATGTGCACGAAGGGCCGCGCGCACTGGCATGGGCGCAAGGTTCCAGGGTGACATAAAGCGTCGCACCGTTCGCGGCCTCACCGGCCATGGCCAGCGCCTCGGCTTCGGCATGAGGCCGGCCACCTGCCTGCGTCCAGCCACGGCCTACCATCAGGCCGTGCTTGACGATCACCGCTCCGACTGCCGGATTGGGCCTGCTCAATGGACGCCCACGCGCCGCGAGCGCCGCGGCGGCATCGAGCCAGCGCAGGTCCTCAGCCCTGCTCATGGTTTCTCGGTCTGTGCGTTCTTCATTTCGGCATCATAGACAGGATTGTCGACCAGATGCTTGTCCAGCACTTCCCTGCGCGCGGCCTCGACCTTCTTGCGGTAGGCCTCGCGTTCGGCCTTGCCTTCCTCGTAGGCACGCTTGGTTTCAACTCCGGTGGCGTCGCCCACCGCCTTGTACATCTGGCGGATGCGCTCCTGCCGCGCCTCCTCCTCGGCTTCCTCTGCCTTGGCCTTGGCGGTCGCTGCCTTGTTTTCGGCGAGGATCTCGGCGTCGCTGCGGTTCTCGAGAAAGCTCGGGAAATAGATGATCTCGGGCGGACGGGGCAGCGCCGTGCCGCCTTCCATCGCCATCGCGGTGAACAACGTCCCCGTCACCGCTGCTGCCATCACCAGTCCGACACGGCGATAATCGCTGGGCGCAGTAAAGACCTGCCAGAAATCGACGATGGCCCGGCGCGGGGATACGTTGCGGAAGAAGGCTCTCATGCCCGCCTAGATAGGCGCTGGCGCACGCTTTCGCTACCCATCGGCAGGCATTCAGCCAAACGGCACATACAGCGACCGGCCGTGCCGCTTGAGCCAGCGGTTAGCCGCCTCGATATCCCCTTCAAAAAGCTGTTCGAGATGAGCGTGGAAGGCGGGGCTATGATCGAAGTGCTTCATGTGCGCCACTTCGTGGGCCACGACCGAACGCCGCACGAAATCCGGCGCCATGATCAGCCGCCAGTTCATCCGGATCGACCCGTCTGCCGCGCAGCTTCCCCAGCGCCGCTGCGCGCGCGATAGCGACAGGCGTGGGACGGCTTCTCCGGCGCGGGCGCAGTAATGGGCGAGGTCATCAGCGCAGAAAGCGAGCGCCTCGGCCTCGAGCCAACGCTGCAGCCGCGCAGCAAGCCCCTCGACCGGCCCCCCGACGATCAGGCGTCCATCCGCGATCACCGGCTTGCGTCGGGCCCGCTCCGACCATTCGATCTGCAAGGTCTCGCCCCGCCAGGGCACCGTGGCATCGGGCGCGATAGCGCGTGGCTCTGGCATCCGCGCCAGTTGCCCCGCCAGCCAGTCGGCCCGGTCGCGAGCAAAAGCCTCGGCATCGCCGACGCGACCCCATGCCGGGATCGAAACACGCGCCTCGCTGCCGTCGGGCGCGAGCCGTAGCGTCATCCGCCGGGCATGGCCGAGCTTGCGGATCACCAGCGGCAGTTCGCGTCCTTCGACCATCAGCGTCCGGCGCGCCACGGCACGCGGGGCCAAAGTTCCGCGAGAGGGGGTCTGCTTGGCCTTGGTGTCGGCCCGCCGCAACCAGTCGAGCACGCCCCTAGCCATCGAAATGGTCCGATGGCACGATATGGTCCTCGATCGGCCCGGCCAGCGTTTCGCTCACCGCCTGGCCAACGACCGACTGTCCAGCGCGATGCACGGCCTCGCGATCACCAGAAATCAGATAATGCCACTCAGGCAGCGGCTGGTTCTCGGCCCGCAAGCGATAGGCACAGGTATCGGGCAACCACGGCAATTCTCGCGCCAGCTTCGGCGTCAGGCGCAGGCAATCGGGGACATAGGCGCGGCGATGCTTGTAGTCGCTGCACCGCGCGGTCCTGAGGTCCAGCAGCTTGCAGGCAACATTGGTATGGACCACCTCGCCGGTGTCTTCGTCCTCCAGCTTGTGCAGGCAGCACTTGCCGCAGCCGTCGCACAGCGCTTCCCACTGCTCGCGGCTGAGTGTTGCCACTGGCCGTTCCCAGAAGCGGTCGTCGCTCATTCCGGCGTCAACTCACCCACTTGGCGAGTTCGGCGGCCACGGCCTTTCCGTCCTGTTCGGCGGGCAACAACGCGATGGCAGAACCGTCCGGGCCCATCAGATAGGCTGCGCGGCTGTGGTCCATCAGGTAGGCGTCGGGCTTGCCCTCGTCGCGCCTTTGATAGAACACCGCCCACTTCCTTGCGACGTCGGCGATCTGTGCCGGCGTGCCCGTGAGCCCGACCACGTTCTTGCCAAAGTTCGCGGCATACTTGCCCACGACATGCGCGGTATCGCGCTCGGGATCGATGGTGATGAAGATCGGCACGATCGGCTTGGCGTCGGGGTGTTCCTTGGCGAACAGGCGAAGGCCCTGTGCGATGTTCTGCATGTCGAGCGGGCAGACATCCGGACAGAAGGTGTAACCGAAATAGACGATGCGATACTTGCCCGCAAAGTCGCTCCACTTCACGGCCTGCCCGTCCTTGCCCGTCAACGTGAAGTCGCCGCCAATCGCGGCGCCTTCGAGAGGCGGTTGTTCGGCAGGGGTCATGTTGCATCCGCCAAGCGCGAAAGTGCAGGTTGCGGCAAGCGCGGCGAGTGTCGATCTGAAAGCGAGGGCCATGGCGCGCCGGTTCATGCTCTGCTAACCGTGTCCTTGCAAGAGGCGAGTCCGCAAGGCCGTAAATGGCTGATGGGGCACGCAACAGGAGGTTCGAATGCTGTCGAAGATGCGCAGGCCGCTTACCGCGCTGGCCATGCTGCTGGCCGCCGCCACGGCAATTCCGGCACAGGCCCAGTTTTCCGACAGCTACAAGTTCCTCGAAGCCGTCCGCAAGAAGGAAGGCGACAAGGTGACCGAGGCTCTGAACGAGCCCGGCACGCAGATCATCAACACCAAGGACTATACCACCGGACAGACCGCGCTTCACATCGTCGTGGCCCGGCGTGATCTTGTCTGGGTGCAATTCCTGATCGGCAAGGGCGCCAACGTGAACGCGCGCGACAATCGCGGGGTGACCCCGCTGGTAGCCGCGTCAGAAATGGGCTTCCTCGAGGGCGTCGATGAATTGATCAAGTCGGGCGCGCGCGTCGATGAGGCGAACAACACGGGCGAGACCCCGCTCATCAGCGCCGTCCACCGCAAGGACCTGGCGCTGGTGCGAATGCTGATCAAGGCCGGCGCCAACCCTGATCGCCCGGACAATTCGGGCCGTTCTGCGCGCGATTATGCTGCGCTCGACAAGGGTAGCCCGGTGCTGGGCGAACTGGAAAAGGCTTCGAAGGAAGCCAAGTCTGCCGCGCCCAAGAAGACCTACGGCCCCTCGTTCTGACGGGTACTGACATGACCGACGAAACCCTGGATGCCCTGCGCCTGCGCCTGGCGCCCGCCATCGCCGAAGCTGCTGCGTTCGATGGCTGGAAACCGGCTGCCGTTGCTGCTGCCGCTGCAATGGAAGGCGTCGATCCTGCTTTGGCCGCCTTTGCGTTCCAGGACGGGCCCATGCAGATGATCTCCGCCTGGATCGCGCGCATCGATACCGACATGGCCGCTGCGCTTCCCTCCACCCAGCTCGGCAATCTGCCGATCCGCGAACGCATCCGCCGCCTTGTCCAGTTCCGGCTCGATGCACTGGTCGGGAAGGAAGAGGCCTTGCGCCGCGCACTGGCCATCATGGCCATGCCGCAGAACGTGGCAAAGGCGACCCGGCTGGGCTGGTCGAGCGCCGACGCGATGTGGCGGCTCGCGGGAGACACCGCCACCGATTACAACCACTATACCAAGCGCATCACCCTTGGCTCGATCTACGCCGCGACTCTTGCCTATTTCGCGCAGGATACCAGCGATGGCCACGAGGACACGCGCACCTTCCTCGATCGCCGGATCGAGAACGTGATGCAGTTCGAGAAGACCAAGGCCAAGCTGCTCAAGCCGCGCGAGGAGACCTTCTCGCTGACGCGGATGCTTGGCCGCCTGCGCTACCCTGCCGCCTGACCATTTTTGATCCAGCGCAATTCTATTGCGAATGACTTGCAAATGCTGTCCCGCTATGGCAGCGGGATCCGGTGACGCTCGATCAGCTCCCTGTTGGTACGCCCGCCCGAATCGCATCGGTCGATTGGTCTGCGCTTGTCGCTGAAGAGGCTCAGCGCTTGCGCGCGCTCGGCCTTGACGAAGGCGCAAGGGTGACGCTCGCCTATCGTGGTGTCTTCGCGGGCCGCGATCCACTGGCCGTGGAGATTGGCCGCATGACTGTCGCCATTCGCCGGGTTCATGCGCTGGCGATGACGGTCGAACCGATCGCAGAAGCTGTCGCATGAGCAAGATGCCCACTGTCGCCGCGCTCGTCGGCAATCCCAATGCCGGGAAAAGCGCGCTGTTCAATGCCTTGACCGGCGCGCGCCAGAAGATCGCCAACTATCCCGGCGTCACGGTCGAACGCAAGGCGGGTCGCCTGATCCTGCCCTCGGGTGAGCCGGTCGAACTGGTCGACCTGCCCGGTTCCTACGGATTGGAAGCCACCAGCCCTGACGAGGAAGTGACCCGCAAGGTCATTATGGGTGAACAAGCCGGGCAGGTCAGGCCCGACGTCATCGTACTGGTGCTCGACAGTTCCAACCTCGAACAGCACCTCGTCTTTGCGCAGGAAGTGCTCGAGCTTGGCCGGCCGACGGTGGTCGCGCTCAACATGGTCGATCTGGCCGAGCGCGATGGCCTGACGCTCGATCCCGCAGCGCTGGAAGCGGCGCTGGGCGTGCCGGTGATCCCGACCGTGGCCGTGCGCCGGCGCGGTCTCACCGAGCTGGCTGCCGCCATCGGCGATGCGCGTGACAAGCCCGAGCGCGCGCTCGATGCCGCGCGGCCGCATGTCACCTTGCCAGAGCGGCGCATGCTCGCCCACCAGATGGCGACAGCGGCGATCCTTTCGGAAACGTCCAGGCATCGCATTCACGCGCGCATGGACAAGCTGCTGCTCCATCCGTGGGCAGGGCCGCCGATCCTGTTCGCGCTCCTGTTCATCGTCTTCCAGGCGGTGTTCAGCTGGGCAACGCCCTTTGCCGATGCGATCGACGGCGGCGTTTCGGCGCTGGGCGATCTGGCCAAGGCGACCCTGCCGACAAGCCTGCTGCGCGATCTGCTGACCGATGGCGTGATCGCGGGGGTCGGCTCGGTGCTGGTGTTCCTGCCGCAGATCATCATCCTGTTCTTCTTCATCCTGACGATGGAGGCGACCGGCTACATGGCCCGCGCCGCCTTCCTGATGGACCGCATGATGGCGGGCGTCGGTCTTTCCGGCCGCAGCTTCATCCCGCTGCTGTCGAGCTTTGCCTGCGCCATTCCCGGCATCATGGCGACGCGCAGCATCACCGATCCCAAGGACCGGCTGACCACGATCCTGATCGCCCCGATGATGACCTGCTCGGCGCGCTTGCCCGTCTATGCGGTGATCATCGCCGCGTTTATCCCGAATACCAAGGTCGGTCCCGGCATTGGTCTGCAGGGCCTTGTCCTGTTCTGCCTCTATGTGGCCGGAATCATCGGCGCGATGGTGGTGGCGCTGGTGCTGCGTCGCTCGGTGACCAAGGGCGCCGCTTCGGGCTTCATCATGGAACTGCCCAAGTATCAGCTGCCCACGGTCAAGGACCTCGCGCTCGGCCTGTGGCAGCGCGCGTGGATCTTCCTGCGCCGTGCGGGCACGATGATCTTCACTGTCACAATTGCTCTGTGGATCCTGCTCAACTTCCCCCGCGCCGAGCCGGGCCAGGATCAGGTCAACGCCTCGGTCGCCGGAACGCTTGCCAATGGCCTTTCGGTCGTGCTCGAGCCGATCGGCTTCAACCGCGACATGAGCCTTGCGATCATTCCGGCCATGGCTGCACGTGAAGTTGCGGTCAGTTCGCTCGCCACGACGTATGCCGTCAGCGCCAGCGACGACGAGGATCAGGCCGCCATGGCGCTGGGCGATCAGCTGAAATCACGCTGGACCCTGCCGATGGCGCTCGCCTTCCTGGCTTGGTTCGTGTTTGCGCCGCAGTGCCTCTCGACCATCGCCGTCGCCCGGCGCGAGACGAATGGCTGGAAATGGCCCGCCTTCATGCTCGCCTACCTGTTTGCGCTGGCCTATGCGGCGGCGGGCGTGACCTACTGGACGGCGATTGCGGCCGGTTTGGGCTGAACTGCCGCGCTGGTCTGTGGAAACGGTGGCATGGTGACTGGCTTGGCCGAGCCCCCATGCGCTAGGCAATTGCCCAGATCAGAAGGAACGTGATTCGATGGCAGGCAGCGTCAACAAGGTGATCCTTGTCGGGAACCTCGGGGCCGACCCCGAAATCAAGAGCTTCCAGAACGGAGGCCGCATCGCCAACCTGCGCATCGCGACGTCCGAAAGCTGGAAGGACCGCGCCACCGGCGAGAAGAAGGAGCGCACCGAGTGGCACTCCGTGGTCATCAACTCGGATGGTCTCGTCGGCGTGGTCGAGCGCTTCCTGCGCAAGGGTTCAAAGGTCTACATTGAAGGGCAGCTGCGCACCCGCAAGTGGCAGGACCAGTCCGGCAATGATCGCTATACCACCGAAATCTCGGTGGGCGGCATGGGCGGCGTGCTGACCATGCTCGATGGCTCGGGCGGCGCTGGTGGCGGTGGCATGGGCGGTGGCGGCGGTGGCCGCTCGTCCGGTGGCAGCTGGAATGAGGGCGGCTCGTCGGGCGGTTCGGGCGGCTTTGGCGGCGGTTCCTCGCGTGGTGGCGGCGTCGCTTCGGGCGGTGGCTGGAACCAGGGCGGCGGCGGCGGCTTCGGCGACGATCTGGACGACGATATTCCGTTCTGAGGAAGCGCCACTTCTTGTGTCCCCGCGAAGGCGGGGACCTTGGTGTTGCTACGGAACAGAAGCGTAAGCCGATTAAGGCCCCTGCCTGCGCGGGGGCTCATTCGTTTTCAGGGCAGGGCTCAGGTCCCGCGCGTATCCCCGTAAAGGTGTATGTGCAGCCGGTCTGTAAACCGCCAGCCGCGCTCCAGCGCTTCCTCCGCCAGCCACCGCGAGCGTTCGCGCAACACTGAACTCGCGGTACCTTCAGGCATCACGAACAGGTGATCGCTGGCAATGCCATGGCGGTCCTGCAGCGCAGCTATTTCGGCAAGGTCGGACGCGCTCGCCACCACGAACTTGAACCAGGCCCGCACATCGCGCGCCCACGCATCCAGTCGCTCCGGCACAAGGGCAAGTTCAGCCGGATTGCCCGAATGCGCCAGCTTGAGGCTGACGTTGAACTGGTCGATCAGCGGATCGAGTTCCGGATGCACTGCCACTGTGCCATTGGTCTCGATCTCGACATGCAGGGCAGGGCGCTCCGCCTTGAGCAGCGCCACCAGTCGCGCCAGCGCGGCACCCTGTAGTAGCGGCTCGCCCCCGGTAATAACCAGTCGGTCCTCGGGGTGGGACAGGATCAGCGCGGCCGCGTCGGCCTCGCTCATCTTCAGCTGATTTTCCCAGCGCTCGAACGCCACTTCGTCGCGATGGGGGCGGTTGTCGCCCGTGAACCGCCAGGTGTAGGCGGTGTCACACCAGCGGCAGGCGAGGTTGCAGCGCGATAGCCGCACGAACACCGATGGCCGCCCCAGCCCGAGGCCTTCCCCCTGCAACGAGGAGAACACCTCCGGCTCGCCGGGGTTGACCGTGGCGAGGGTAAGCAAGTTCACCCCAGCCGCTGCAGCGCCGCTGCCAGCCGCTCGGCCTCGGCGGCATGCATGGCGTGGTCGGCCCGGGCCTTCTCGACCGCCTCAGGCTTGGCCTTCTCGACAAACGAGGGATTGCCCAAACGTCCTTCGAGCGACATTGCCTCCTTCTGCGAGGCGGCCAGCGCCTTTTCGAGACGCGCCTTTTCTGCCGCAATGTCGATCACGCCTTCCAGCGGCACGACGATGTTGGCATCGCCCGCGCCAACCTGCATCGCTGCGCCGACCGGAGCGCTTTCGAAGCGGATGCCGTTGAGGCGCGCGAGACGCTCGATTGCCGCCGGGTTGGCCTCGATGATCGAGCGCGTCAGCGCCGAAGGTTCGGGCAGATAGGCGTCAAGCTTGGCCCCCGGCGCAATGCCAAGTTCGTTCTTGGCCGTGCGCAGGTTCGAGACCAGCGCGATCAGCCATTCGACCTCGCGCTTGGCTGCTGCGTCCACTTCAGCTTCGGGCTTCGGCCATGCGGCCACGATCAGTTCGCCGTCTCGCTTTCCAAGCGCATGCCACAGCTCTTCGGTCACGAACGGCATGAACGGGTGGAGCATCACCAGGATCTGGTCGAGCACCCAGCCCGCCACGGCCTTGGTCTCGGGGTCGAAGTTGCCCTTGATCAGTTCGATATACCAGTCGCAGAACTGGTCCCAGACGAAGTGGTAGACGGTGTTTGCCGCCGCATCGAAGCGCAGGTCGGCCATCGCCTGGTCAAGCGCGGCGACAGTTTCCACAACCTCGCCGATGATCCACTTGTTGACCGCCGAGGTCGCCGCAGGAGCCGCCACTGAAGTGCTGCCGGTGATCCCATTGCTCTGGCAGAAGCGCGCGGCGTTCCACAGCTTCGTGGCGAAGTTGCGGTAACCCTCGACGCGCTTCTCATCCATCTTCACGTCGCGGCCCTGGCTCTCCATCGCGCACATGAAGAAGCGCAGGGCATCGGCCCCGTACTTGTCGATCAGGCCCAGCGGATCGACCACGTTGCCCTTCGACTTGCTCATCTTCGCGCCATCGGCGGCACGGACGAGGCCGTGCAGGTAGAGCTTCTTCCACGGCACTTCCTTCATGAAGTGCAGCCCCTGCATCGCCATGCGCGCATCCCAGAAGAACAGGATGTCGAAGCCCGAGACGAGCAGGTCGTTGGGATAGTGCTTCTTCAGCAGCGGCGCGTCTTCATCCGGCCAACCGAGCGTGGCGAAAGGCCAGAGCGCGGAGGAGAACCACGTGTCGAGGACGTCGCTATCGCGTTCCAGAGTGACGCCTGCGCCCGCCTTCGCCTGCGCCTCTTCCTCGGTCTCGGCAACGTAGCACTGGCCGTCGGAGCCGTACCACGCCGGAATCCGGTGCCCCCACCACAGCTGGCGGGAAACGCACCAGGGCTGGATGTTCTCCATCCAGTTGAAGAAGGTCTTCTCCCAGGTCTTCGGCACGATCTCGATCGCGCCCGAACGCACCGCTTCCATCGGCGCCTTGGCCAGAGTTTCGGCATCGACGTACCACTGGTCGGTCAGCCACGGCTCGATCACCACGCCGCCACGGTCGCCGAACGGCGTCTGGATCGTGCGCGGCTCGGCATCGTGCTGAACCTCGTTGCCTTCCTTGTCCTTCGTCACGTGCGGGATGAGGAAGCCCGCTTCCTTCATCTGCTCGACCACCAGCTTGCGCGCATCGAAGCGGTCGAGGCCTACGAACTCGGCCGGCACCAGCCCATCGGCTGTCTGCACCACCTTGGCCTCGGCATCGAACATGTTGAGCATGTCGGCGGGCTTGATCCCGGCGCGCTTGCCCACTTCGAAGTCGTTGAAGTCGTGCCCCGGCGTGATCTTCACCGCGCCTGAACCCAGTTCGGGATCGGCGTGCTCGTCTGCCACCACCTTGAACCGGCGGCCGGTCAGCGGCTGCAGGATTTCCTTGCCGATGACCGACTTGTAGCGCTCGTCCTCTGGATGGACGGCCACGGCCATGTCGGCCAGCATCGTTTCGGGGCGCGTGGTCGCAACCTCGATGTAGTCCAGGCCATCGTCGCGCTTCACACCGTCTGCCAGCGGGTACTTGAAGTGCCAGAACCCGCCCTGCGTCTCGCGCGTTTCCACCTCGAGGTCGGAAATCGCCGTCTTCAGCTTGGGGTCCCAGTTCACCAGCCGCTTGTCGCGGTAGATCAGCCCCTGGTTGTAGAGGTCGACGAAGACCTTCACCACGGCGCGGGTGAAGTGCGGGTCCATCGTGAACTGCTCACGGCTCCAGTCCATCGAGCAGCCGAGGCGCCGGAGCTGACCGGTGATGGTGCCACCGCTCTCGTGCTTCCACTCCCACACCTTGTCCACGAACTGCTCGCGCGTGTAGTTGGTGCGCTTGTCCTGGCGGGCTTCCATCTGGCGCTCGACCACCATCTGCGTGGCGATGCCCGCATGGTCGGTGCCGACCACCCACAGCGCATCCTTGCCCTTCAGGCGTTCGTAGCGGATCACCACGTCCTGCAGCGTATTGTCGAGGGCGTGGCCGATGTGGAGCGACCCCGTCACGTTCGGCGGCGGATTGACGATGGTATAGGGCGCGGCGTCGGGGCGTTCGGGCCGGAACAGCCCGTTGCTTTCCCAATGGGCATACCACTTGGCCTCGATCCCTGCGGGTTCGAAAGTCTTGGCCAGTTCTGCAGAAGTCTTGTCGTTCATGGGGCAGCGCCTTGCCATCGCGGGCCCGCGCCTGCAAGCGTTGCGGGGAACTCGAAGGGTTGTTCCACCGTTACGGCGCTTGTGTTGCACTTGTCGCCTTGGCCTAAATACCCCATGAAGCGGGCAAGATGCGGGAACTGACCGATTTCCAGATTGAGGCCTCTGCGCAAGGGGAAGGCGCGAAGCTCGCCTTCCGCGGGCCGATGACGGTGTCCTCGCTGGGCCTGGCCGATGCGCGGCTGCGTTCGCTGGACGAATCCATCGCCGCGATCGACCTCTCCGGCGTCACCCGCATGGACACCGTCGGCGCGTGGACAGTCTGGCGCCTCTCGCGAGATAACGACGCAAAGATCATTGGCTGCAGCGAGGAAGCGCAGAAGCTGGTCGACGCAATCCGCAAGGCCGATTCGAACGATCATTCAGTCACTGCGCACCGCCTGCCGCTGCTGGAACGCGTGCCCGCCCATGTCGGCATGGTCATGGCCGGGCTGGGCCAGGGTGCGCTGCAGGTGCTGGGCTTCCTTGGCCAGGTGATCCTCTCGGCGGGCACCCTGCTGCGCCATCCCTCGCGCTTCCGTGGCAAGGCTCTGGTCCACCAGATGGAACTGGTCGGCGTCAACGCGCTCGCCATCATCGGATTGATGAGCTTCCTCGTCGGCATCGTCATCGCCCAGCAAGGTGCGGTGCAGTTGCGTCAGTTCGGGGCGGAGATCTACACCGTCAACCTCGTCGGCCGCCTGACCTTGCGGGAGCTTGGCGTGCTGATGACCGCGATCATGGTCGCCGGCCGCTCCGGTTCTGCCTTTGCCGCGCAGCTTGGCACGATGAAGCTGACCGAAGAGGTCGACGCCATGCGCACCATCGGCGTATCTCCGATGGAGGCGCTGGTCGTTCCGCGCATTGCCGCAACGATGATCATGATGCCGCTGCTCGGCTTTTATTCGGCCTTCCTTGGCATCATTGGCGGGGCTTTCCTGTCGAGCCTGACGCTGGGCATCCCGTTCTTCACCTTCCTCGCCCGTGTCCAGGAAGTCGTGCCGCTGCACGATGTCTGGGTTGGCCTCACCAAGGCGCCCGTGTTTGGACTGATCGTCGCGCTGGCGGGCTGCTACCAGGGCATGCAGGTCAAGAACAATGCCGAGGAAGTCGGCACTCGCACCACGGCGGCGGTGGTCATGGCGATTTTCACCGTCATCGTGCTCGATGCGTTCTTTGCGGTGTTCTTCACGAATATCGGGTGGGGCTGATGGACCAGGACGCCGCCGCCGCCGAGCAGCTGATCGACCTGCCCGATCCGTTCGAGGGCAAGTATCCGATCCGCGTGCGCGGTGTGCGCAATGTCTTTGGCGATCACGTGATCCACGAAGGCCTCGATCTCGATGTGCGTCGGGGCGAGATCCTTGGCGTTGTCGGTGGTTCGGGCACCGGCAAGTCGGTCCTCATGCGCACGATCATCGGCCTGCAGATTCCGGAATCGGGCGAAGTCGAAGTGCTCGGCAGTTCGATCACCGATGCCCGCGATGATGAAGACATCGACATTCGCAGCCGCTGGGGTGTGCTGTTCCAGGGCGGCGCGCTGTTTTCGACCCTGACCGTGGCAGAGAACGTCGAAGTTCCCCTGCGTGAATTCTTCCCGGAGATCAGCGACGAGCTGCGCCACGAGATCGCGCGCTACAAGGTCCTGCTCTCTGGGCTGCCCGCCGAAGCGACAAGCAAGTATCCGTCCGAACTTTCAGGCGGCATGAAGAAGCGTGCAGGCCTTGCCCGCGCGCTCGCGCTCGATCCCGAACTGCTGTTTCTTGACGAGCCGACCGCCGGACTCGACCCGATCGGCGCGGCCGCTTTCGACCAGTTGATCCTCAAACTGCAGCAGACGCTTGATCTCACCGTATTCCTGATCACCCACGATCTCGATACGCTTTACGAAATCTGCGATCGGGTGGCGGTGATCGCGGACAAGAAGGTGATTGCCGTTGGCACGATCCCGGAACTGCTCGCGCTCGATCATCCGTGGATACAGGAATACTTCAACGGCCCGCGCGGACGTGCGGCGCAGAATGCCCAGGAGCGGCACGACACTGCGCGGCATGAAGCCACGCTGGCGACTAATTCGGACGTTGGGCGTTCTTCGCCTGATCCTGAAGGGGCATAAGGACTAGGCGATGGAAACGCGCGCAAACCATATCTGGGTCGGGCTGGTCACGCTGGCATTGCTGGCGGCGACGGCCGTGCTGACCATCTGGATCGCGCGTCTCAACCAGGGCGACCTCAACGAATACGACATCTTCTTCAAGCAGTCGGTCGATGGCCTTGCCAAGGGCTCGGAAGTCTCGTTCTCGGGCGTGCCTTCAGGCCAGGTCAAGGACATCAAGCTGTGGGAGCGCGACCCGGAATTTGTCCGCGTACGCATTGCGGTCGATCGCAAGGTGCCGATCCTGCAGGGCACAACCGCCAGCCTGCTCGGCAGTTTCACCGGCGTATCGACGATCCAGCTTTCCGGCGCAGTCAAGGGCGCCCCGCCGATCGCTTGCCCCAAGGAAAACAAGCGCGCCACCTGCCCCGAAGGCGTGCCGGTCATCCCGACCAAGCGCTCCGGCCTTGGCGAAATCCTTTCGAACGCCCCGCTCCTGCTCGAACGCCTCGCCACGCTGACCGAGCGCCTGACCATGGTGCTGTCGGACAAGAATCAGAAGTCGATCGAGAACATCCTCGCCAATACCGATCGCATGACCGGGAATCTTGCCGATGCCTCGCCCGATGTGAAGCGCACGCTGGCCGAACTGCAGGCAACGCTGCGGCAGGCCAACTATACCCTGGCCAGCTTCGAGAAGCTGACCAACTCGGCCGACAACATGCTCAACAACGATGCCAATGGCCTGGCCAAGCAGCTTCGCCAGACGCTGAAATCGGCTCAGGGCGCGGCTGACGAACTGCAGGGCACGCTCAGCGAGGCCCGCCCGGCCGCACGGCAGCTCAACGAACGCACGCTGCCTGCTGCCGAAGCCGCGATCCGCGATCTTCAGGCGACGACCAGATCCCTGCGCGAAGTGACTGACCGCCTGAACGATCAGGGCGTCGGCGGCTTCGTCGGTGGCCCCAAGCTGCCCGACTACAAGAACTGAGGAGGCGATGAAGATGATCCGTAAAGCCCTAGTCGTCCCCGCACTCCTCGCCGCACTTTCGGGCTGCGTCAGCCTGGGCCCGAAGGTGCCCGATACGCTGCTCGCCCTGACCCCCACCGCTGCGCCTGCTGCGGGCAGCACCACCAGCGGCACGTTTGCCAATGCGCTGGTGGTGATGGAGCCCTCGGCCGAAGCGCGCCTCGCGGTCACCCGCGTGCCGGTGCAGATCGACGATGCCAACGTCGCCTATCTCAAGAAGACAATGTGGGTTGAACGTCCCTCGCGCCTGTTCCAGCGCCTGCTGGCCGAAACCATCCGTGCACGCGGCAGCCGCCTCGTGATCGAGAACGATCCGGGCGCTGCGGGTCTCCACCTCTCGGGCCGCCTGCTCGACATGGGCTATGATGCGCGCACCATGTCCGCCGTGGTCCGCTACGATGCGGTCAAGGAAAGTGGCGGGCGTGTCGAAACGAAGCGCTTTGAAAGCACAGTGCCGGTGACCGAGGCCGAGGCGAAGTATGTCGGCCCCGCGCTTAACGAAGCCGCCAATGCCGTGGCCAAGCAGGTGGCGGACTGGGTCGGCTAAGGATACAACTGTTGCACCCCCTCGCAGGCGGGGGCCTCAGTCGGTTTACTGAAGGGTTTTGTAACAGCACCCAGGTCCCCGCCTGCGCGGGGACGCAGCGGTTTACTTGATTGCCAGCCCCGCAAACCGCGCCGCCGCAGCAAAAGCGCCAGCGCGCTTTTCGCGCCGTTCCATGGCCTCGGCGTCCTTGCCCCAGAGTTCGGCCTGCCAGTCCTCCTCGAGGTTGGCGGCGTCCCACAGCGCGTCGAGGTCGGCGTCGGGTCGCAACGCCGCAAGGCCGATCACCAGCGAGGCAGCGAGGCTCGTCGTGTTGCGCAGCGCGGCAAGCTGGAATGCATCGAGCGCTTCGAGTTCATCGCGCAAGGCAGCCAGCGTCTCTACCGGCTGCGGCTTGTGGATGATGCCGGTCACGCGCACGAACTGCACGCCCAGCCGCGCTTCGGTGCTCGCCAGCAGCGGCTCCCACATCATCCGCTGGCGCGCGGCGAACGCTTCGTCCGGCTCGGCGCGATAGCACAGCGTGTCGGTTTCGGCGTAGGGCAGGATCTCGGCGATGACCTGCGCCGGGCCGCCGGCAACGACATCGATCGCATAGTCCGCCATGTCGCGGAACAGGAACAGCGCCGGATCGATCTCCTCGCTCTGGCGCGCCCACTCCGCCGCCATCGCTTCGGCAAGCGCCTGTGTCGGCACGACTTGCGGTCTGCCCCCCACGGTCTTGATCGCTCGCCCGTCGAGCCTCACCCCGAAGCCGCCGTCTGCCGCCTCGACCGTCACTGCCTTGTAGAAACGCTTCATTGTCTATTCCGGAGTACGCCATCGCCGCGCCACGATGCGCGGCAGGAAGAAGAAGTCCCACAGGCCGACGAGAGCCAGGACGATGCCTGCAATCGGCGGGAGCGCAGCCAGCGGCCCCGGTCCCTTGCCAGCCTGCACCAGTACGCCCAACAGCACCAGCAGCGCGCCGGACAGCCGCACCACCTGCAGCGCGAAATAGCGCCCCATTGCCGGGTCTTGGGCCGGGTCTCTGGGCGCAGGATCGCTCATGCAATTCTCCCCAGCAGTGCACGCAAGTCCTCGATGCTCGTCGCGACCGCCTCGGCCCCGGCCTCGATCAGTTCCTCGGTCTCGTGATAGCCCCAGTCCACGCCGAACGGTCGCACGCCCGCGTTCACGCCCATGTGGATGTCATAAACGGTATCGCCGATCATTGCCGTGCGCGCACGATCCGCGCCGGCATCGGCGATGCACTGTTCGATCATCGAAGGGTCGGGCTTGGAAGGGTGCCGGTCCGCAGTCTGCAACGAGACGAAGTGGCTGGTCAGCCCATGGGTGGCGAGGCAATGGGCCAGGCCCCGGTCCGACTTGCCGGTGGCGACGGCAAGCTGCCAGCCTTGCCCGGCCAGCTCCTCGATCAGCCCGGCAATGCCCTCGTAAAGCGGCTCTGCGACGGCGCCTGCTGCCCGCCGCGCGCGGAAGGCGTCCTTGTAAAGCTCGGTCAGGCTCGCATGCTCGTGGTGCTCGCCCTCAGGGTGCAACTGACGCATCGCCTCGTGCAGCGAAAGGCCGACGACGCGGCGCGTCAGCTGGCGTTCGGGCGGTATCAGGCCCGCCGCCTTGAACGCCGCGTCCATTGCCGCGCAGATGTCGGCCTGGCTATCGACCAGCGTGCCGTCGCAATCGAATATGGCCAGCTTCAAGAAACAAGCCTCCGCATCAGTTCGGCAATGGCCGGCGAGCCCTCTGCCTCAAGCCCGGCCGCCACGCGTGCGCGCTCGTCGGCGCTCTTGTTCTGCGATAGCTTGAAGGTCGGTCGCCATGCCAGCACTTCCATCTCGAAGCCGACGATGCCGCCCATCATCGCACGCAGCTTGTCCTCCGGCATCTTGTCCATCGTCCAGGGCGTGCCCTCGGACAGCCGTGCCTCGTGCGCATCGGAGACCGTCTCGAGAAGCCCTCGCAACCCGTCCTGATCCATTCTCCGCACCCTACCTTCCATCTCGAGCGCAACGTAGTTCCACGTCGGCACTTGCGCCGGGTCGGCATACCAGCGGGGGCTGACGTAGCCATCCGGCCCGTTGACCACCGCCAGCGCCATCATCCCGTCGAGATGTTTTGTGAGAGCATTGCCGCGTGCGAGGTGGAACTGTACCGCGCCGTCCCCCGTGGAATGCAGTGGCACATGGGCGACGCGCGGCCCGTCCGGCACCGTGGCAAAGACCATCCCGAACCCGATCTCGGCAATCAGCGCCTCGAACAGGTCGCGGTCGTCGTGCCGGAAGGACGGGTTGGGGTGCATCAGTCCTTCCGTGCTCTGGATGCGGGCTTGCCCGCCGGCGCTCTACGCGCCGCAGCTGGCTTGCCGGCGGCCTTTCCTGCAGGCTTGGCAGGTCCCTTCTTCACCGCACTGCTCTTGGGAGCTGCGCCCTTCGCAGAAGCGGCCCGCTTGCCGGTGGGCTTGCGTCCGGCACTGCCCGCGCCCTTTTCGCCGTCCGCGCGCTTGCGGCGTTCGCCCCGGCGTTCCTTGCGGTATTCCTTGGCATGCTGCTTGGCCGCGCGCTTCTGGAAGGTCTTCTCGTCCAGCAGCTTTGGCGCTTCCAGCGGCAGGTCACCGTCTTCCTCGTAGAAGCCGAGGCTAGCCATGCTCGCGGCGAAGTGCGCGGGCAGGGGGGCGGTTACGTCGATCAGGTCACCCTCGGGATGCTCGATCCGCAGGCGGCGGGCGTGGAGGTGCATCTTGCGGCTGATCGTGCCGGTCAGGAACGCGGCCTGCCCGCCGTACTTGCCATCGCCGACGATCGGGTGCCCGATCGCCGCCATGTGCACGCGCAGCTGGTGGGTACGGCCCGTCAGCGGTTGCAGTTCGACCCACGAGGCCGAATTGCCGGCGCGGCTGATCACGCGGTAGCGGCTGCGCGCCGATTGGCCCTGGCCGCTTTCATCGACCATCATCTTCTCACCGCCCGTGCCCGGCTGCTTGGCCAGGGGCAGTTCGATCAGCCCGTCCTTCACTTCGGGCACGCCGACGACCAGCGCCCAGTAGATCTTGCGTGCCGAACGACCGGAGAAGTGCTTGGAGAAGAACGCCGCGCTGCCGGGCGTACGCGCGATCAGCAGGACGCCCGACGTGTCCTTGTCGAGCCGGTGGACCAGACGCGGGCGCGGTTCGCCATCGGCGGCATAGGCATCAAGCAACCCGTCGACATGCTCGTGCGTGCCGCTGCCGCCTTGCGTGGCAAGGCCCGGCGGCTTGTTGAGCACGATCGCGGCGCGGTCCTTTTCCAGCACCATCGATTCGGCAAGGCTGATCTGTTCTTCGGTCAGCGGCTTGCGCACGCGCTGGCCCTTGATCCCGGCGCCGACCGGCGTGGCATTGCCGGGAGGGACACGCAAGGTCTGGCCCGCTTCAAGCCGGGTATCGACATCGGCGCGCTTGCCATCGACGCGGATCTGCCCGGTGCGGGCCCAGCGCGAAACCGTGGCAAAGCCGACCTGCGGCAGGTGACGCTTGAACCAGCGGTCCAGACGCGCGCCCGCATCGTCGCGGCCAACGGTGAATTGGCGGACGTTGTCGTCCGGTATCTTGCCGCGGCTCATGCTGCACCTCGCATCATCGAAAGGCCAAGGAACAGCCCGGCCACGCCGCCAAGCAGCGAGCCCAGGGCATAGAAGCCGGCCATGCCATAAAGTCCGCGCTGCATCAGCATCGCCGTTTCAAGGCTGAAGGCAGAGAAGGTGGTGAAGCCGCCGAGCACGCCGACGCCCAGCAGCAGGCGCAGCGATTCGCTGCCGTCCTGCCGCGCCAGCCATCCGGCCAGCAGCCCCATCAGCAGGCTGCCGCTGACGTTGATCAGGAAAGTGCCCCATGGGAACACGGTGTTGGGACCGGAAAACGCAGTTACGGCGCGCCCCGCATGATAGCGCAGCATGGCGCCGATGCCGCCACCAAGGGCGACGAGGGCAGTTGCCGTCAATGTATTGGGAGAGTTCATGAAGGGCTATTAGTGTCTGGACCGGATTTACGAAAGCCGTAATTCCTGACGCGGCACCGGCCGGTGCCGCTGCCGGAACGCGAGTTACGGCTCAGCCATAAAACGCACGACTTTGCTTGCCTTTGTGGGGCGTTTTGACTAATGGCGCTCCCGTTCGGGCCGGTCCTGTACGGATTCGGCTTGCTTTGTGTTTCCAGATTCAAGGTGACTCCCGCCGGTTTCGCGGGCTCTCGCCGTCAGATTGAGGTGTAGCGGTTTATGCAGATTCTCGTTCGCGATAACAACGTCGACCAGGCTCTTCGTGCACTCAAGAAGAAGCTGCAGCGTGAAGGCGTGTATCGCGAAATGAAGCTGCGTCGTCACTTCGAGAAGCCCTCGGAAAAGCGCGCTCGCGAGAAGGCTGCCGCGGTTCGCCGCGCCCGCAAGCTCGAGCGCAAGCGCCAGGAGCGTGACGGCGTCAAGTAAGACGGATCGGGGCGGAAACGCTCCATCTGGCTACTTGCCGTAAGCGCCCTGATGGGCCAAGAGGGCGCCGCACTCCGGCGCCCTTTTTCGTGGGCTTCGGTCAGGTCATTCGAATCATCCGGCGCGATTCGGGCGAATCGCGCTCCAGGGGGAAAGCATGTCGGAAATCACCCGCGTTCCGCTCCAGCCCGTTGCCAAGGGCTCCGTCGGCAAGATCTGGCTCGGCGTCATTGCCGCAGTCCTGCTCGGTTCGGGCGTGGCCTATGCCACCCGCTATCAGGGCATCGAGATCGAGACGGTCAAGGCCGGCACCGGCGCTTCGCCGACTAAGGCTGATGTCGCGCTGATCAATTATGTCGGGCGTCTCGCCAGCGGCAAGGAATTCGACCGGGGCCAGAACGCGGTCCTCCCGCTCGAGACCGTGATCCCTGGCTTCTCCGAGGGCCTTTCGAAGATGCAGAAGGGCGGCAAGTACGTCCTCGAGATCCCGTCCGAGAAGGCCTATGGCGCCGAGGAAAAGCGCAATCCGCAGACCGGCGAAGTGGTGATCCCCGCCAATTCCGACCTCGTCTTCGAGATCGAACTGCTCGATTTCCGCAGCGCTGCCGAAATCCAGCAGCAGCGCATGATGCTCGAACAGATGCAGCGCATGCAGGGCGGGGCCGGTGGTGCAGAAGGCGGCGCTCCTGGTGGCGTGCCGATGCCCGAAGGCGCTCCGCAACCCTGATCCTGGCCGGGCGCCCTTATGGGGCGGCCTCGGCTTGAAGCACGCCGTGCGCTCTGGTAGCGCGCGGCGTTCCTTTTTTCTTTCCGATAAGAGTATCCGCCATGTCCGTAGATACCGCCACGGTGGCGAAGATCGCCTCGCTGGCCCGCATCAAGGTCACCGAGGCCGAGCTTGACGCGATGGTCCCCGAACTCAACGGCATCCTCGCCTGGGTCGAACAGCTCGGCGAAGTCGACGTGACCGGGATCGAGCCGATGACCGCCGTCATCCCCAACCACCAGCGCCTGCGCGATGACGTGGTCAACGCCGATCCGCTGACCGGCGGCGATATCCGCGATGCGGTGCTGGCCAATGCGCCCGCGCCCGAACATGGCTTCTTCGGCGTGCCCAAGGTGATCGAATAATGACTGACCTGACCAACCTCGGCATTGCCGCCATCCGCGATGGCGTGGCCAAGGGCGAGTTTACCGCCACCGAAGTCGCCACCGCGTTCAACGCGGCGGTAGAGGCAGCACAGCCCGCCCTGAACGCCTTCATCGTCACCACGCCCGAAAAGGCGCTGGAAGCCGCTGCAAAGGTCGATGCAGACCGTTCGGCGGGCAAGGCACTGGGCAAGATGGCTGGCGTGCCGATCGGCATGAAGGACCTGTTTGCCACCAAGGGCACGCAGACCACCGCCGCCTCGAAGATCCTCGAAGGCTTCAAGCCCGAGTATGAGTCGACCGTTTCGCAGAAGCTGTGGGACGCGGGCGCGGGCATGCTCGGCAAGCTCAACCTCGATCAGTTCGCGATGGGCTCCTCGAACGAGACCAGCGCTTTCGGCAACGTGATCTCGCCCTGGCGCCGTCCGGGTGACACGGCGCCGCTGGCCCCCGGCGGCTCGTCGGGTGGTTCGTCATCTGCCGTCGCCGCGCGCATCGCCCCTGCCGCCACCGGCACCGACACCGGCGGCTCGATCCGCCAGCCTGCCGCCTTTACCGGCATTTCCGGCATCAAGCCGACCTATGGCCGCTGCTCGCGCTGGGGCGTCGTCGCCTTTGCCTCCTCGCTCGATCAGGCAGGCGCGATGGCCCACGACGTGACCGACTGCGCGATCATGCTCGAAGCCATGGCCGGATTCGATCCCAAGGATTCGACCAGCCTCAACCTGCCGGTGCCCGAATGGACCGAAGGCCTCAACGCCGACATGCGGGGCAAGAGGGTCGGTATCCCGCGCGAATACCGCCTTGATGGCATGGACCCGGACGTGGCCAGGTCGTGGGACGACGGC
The DNA here is from genome assembly GCF_000807925.1 of Novosphingobium subterraneum. Lineage (GTDB taxonomy): Bacteria > Pseudomonadota > Alphaproteobacteria > Sphingomonadales > Sphingomonadaceae > Novosphingobium > Novosphingobium subterraneum. Next base: position 96,753 of record NZ_JRVC01000003.1, read on the forward strand.
ATCGCCTGGCTGAAGGACGCGGGCGCCGAGATCGTCGAAATCTCGCTGCCGCACACGAAGTACGCGCTGCCGACCTATTACATCATCGCTCCTGCCGAAGCTTCGTCGAACCTCGCCCGCTATGATGGCGTGCGCTACGGCCTGCGCGATCTGCCCGACGGTGCCGGCCTGCAGGACATGTACGCTGCCACCCGCGCTGCCGGCTTCGGCCCGGAAGTGAAGCGCCGCATCATGATCGGCACCTATGTGCTTTCGGCCGGCTTCTACGACGCCTACTACACGCAGGCGCAGAAGGTCCGCACCCTGATCTCGCGGGACTTCACCAACGCGTTCATGGACGTAGACGTGATTCTCGTCCCGACCGCGCCGTCCTCGGCCTTTGCGCTGGGAGAAAAGAGCGCCGATCCGCTGGAGATGTACCTGAACGACGTGTTCTCGGTGCCCGCCAGCCTTGCCGGCCTTCCGGCGATGTCGGTGCCCGCCGGGCTTGACCGCAACGGCTTGCCGCTCGGTCTTCAGGTCATCGGCAAGGCGTTCGACGAGCAGGGCGTGCTCAACGCCAGCCTTGCCATCGAACAGCGCGCGCAGTTCACCGCACGACCGGAGAAGTGGTGGTAAGCCAGTCGACCGACGGGAGCAGCGCAGCCAAGCCCTTGCGCTATCCCGTCCTCGATGCCTTGCGCGGTCTTGCGGCGCTGGGGGTGGTGTTTCACCATATCCCCGCCGTGGCTGGCATTTCCGCTGCGGGGTTCGATGCGAACTTCGGCCGCATGGTCGACCTGTTCTTCGTGCTGTCGGGCTTCGTCATCGCCGCGTCCTATGGCGCGAAGCTCTCGGCAGGCTTTTCGTTCTCCCGCTTCATCTGGCTGCGCTGGGGCCGCGTGTGGCCGCTGCATGCGGCGATGCTCACCGTTTTCGCGCTGTCGATGCTGGCGCTGGGGCTGATGCGGCCGGAGTTGCGCACCCATGGCCTGATGGCGGGGGCGGGCGATCCGGCCGACCTGCCGATTGCCTACCTGCTGCTGCAGGGCGTGGTGCCTTCGCTGGGTGTCATCTGGAACCACCCAAGCTGGTCGGTATCGGTGGAGATGTTGCTTTACCTGCTTGCGGCCGCAGGCTGGCGCGCGGGCGGACAGCGCATCTGGATGGCGTGGCTGGCGCTTGCCGTGGCCGTGCTGACATACGTTGCGCTTGGCGGACCGTTCTACGGCCTGGCGTCCAACATCGGGCGCGGCATTGCCGGGTTCGGCCTGGGCCTCGCTCTCCATCGCGCTTACCAACGCTCCACGCCGCCGACGCTGCCGGTCTCCCTGGCGACCGTGCTGGAAGGCGCGGCGCTCCTCGCTCTTGGCGCGGCGCTGTGGGGCAGCGGTAGTCTCATCGCCTTCGATCTTGCCGCCACTGCGCTGGTGGCCTTGGCTGCACTCCAGCGCGGGCTCATCTCGCGCCTGCTGTGCGCAGCGCCATTCCAGTGGCTCGGCGCGATGTCCTATGCGCTCTACATGGTCCACGTCTTCGTGATCGGCCGCGTGTTCGATCTGCTGGCCGTGCTCCAGCCGCGCCTGGGGCTGATGATTGCCGATTCCACCATTGGCGGGGCAGACGCCCTGACCGGCCCGGCTTGGCAGGCTGACGGCATGAAACTTCTCATCATGGCGCTGTGCCTGATCGTCGCCGTGCCTTTTGCCAGGCTGATCGAGCAACCGGCGCGCAGCTGGTCGCGCCGCGTGGCCGGGCGACCGGTGCCCAGGCCGGCGATTTGACCCCTTTCCAACCCATCCCTCACACCTTATCGGGCGGATCATGAGCGAATATCGTATCCAGGGCGCAACCGGCGAATGGGAGGTCGTGATCGGCCTCGAAGTCCACGCGCAGGTCACTTCGAATGCCAAGCTGTTTTCCGGCGCGGCCACCGCGTTCGGGTCTGAGCCGAATACGCAGGTCAGCCTGGTCGACGCGGCGATGCCCGGCATGCTGCCCGTGCCGAACATGGAGTGCATCCGCCAGGCGGTGCGCACCGGCATGGCCATCAACGCGCAGATCAACAAGTGGTCGCGGTTCGATCGCAAGAACTACTTCTACGCCGATCTTCCGCAGGGCTACCAGATCAGCCAGCTCTACCATCCGATCGTGGGTGAGGGCTCGATCGAGATCCAGCTTGACGACAAGAACCCGGAATCGACCAAGACCATCGGGATCGAGCGGATTCACGTGGAGCAGGACGCGGGCAAGCTGATGCACGATCAGCACCCGACGATGTCCTATGTCGATCTCAACCGCTCCGGCGTCGCGCTGATGGAGATCGTCAGCCGCCCCGACATGCGCTCCCCGGCCGAGGCCGGAGCGTATCTTTCGAAGCTGCGCACGATCCTGCGCTATGTCGGCTCGTGCGATGGCAACATGGACCAGGGTTCGATGCGCGCCGACGTCAACGTCTCGGTCCGCCGCCCCGGAGAACCCTTCGGCACCCGAACCGAAACCAAGAACGTCAACTCGGTCCGCTTCGTCATGGCCGTGGTCGAACAGGAGGCCAAGCGCCAGGTTGCCCTGATCGAGGATGGCGGCGCGGTGGTGCAGGAAACGCGCCTTTACGATCCTGACCGCAACGAGACCCGCTCGATGCGCTCCAAGGAAGACGCGCATGACTATCGCTACTTCCCCGATCCCGATTTGCTGCCGCTCGAACTCGATGATGCCTTCCTCGAGGATTGCCGCGCGAGCCTGCCCGAACTGCCCGACGCCAAGCGCCACCGCTACGAGACCGCGCTGGGCCTCTCGGCCTACAATGCCGGCGTCCTGACGGCCGATGTCGAGACCGCGCGCTGGTTCGAAGTGCTGCTGTCCGAAACCGCGGCAAAGGCGAAGAAGAGCGAAGCCGATGTCGCCAAGCAGGCGGCCAACTGGCTGATCTCCGAACTGTTCGGCGCATTGAACAAGCTCGGCAAGGGCCTCGACAATTCGCCGATCAGCCCGGCAGCAGGGGCCGAACTGCTCGCCCTGATCGCCGACGGCACGATTTCGGGCTCCATCGCCAAGCAGGTGCTGGAAAAGATGCTGGAAAGCGGCGACGGCGCTGCCGCCATCGTCGAGCGCGAAGGCCTCAAGCAGACCTCGGACACCGGCGCCATCGAAGCCGCGATCGACGGCATCCTTGCAGCCAACGCCGACAAGGTCGAACAGTACAAGGCGGGCAAGGAAGCCCTGTTCGGCTTCTTCGTCGGCCAGACGATGAAGGCGATGCAGGGCAAGGCCAACCCCGGCGTCGTCAACGAACTGCTGAAGAAGAAGCTGGCCTGATCGGGCAAGCTGCAGGGCGGGTTCAGTGCCCCCGCCCTGCACACCATAACTCAGATCGAAAAGTCGAAGATCCGGGCGGTCATCGCGCCACCAGCGCCACCGCCTGATAGAGAGTACATGAAGCCGTACTCGCCCTTTGGTAGATCGCTCGTTGGCTGGACCAGAAAAACGCCGGGACGGACGAGCTTGTAGTCAAAGCCAAGGCGATCCTTGTCCATGACGCCGGTTTTTGCTCCGCCGATGTTCAGGCTTCCGACACGGGCTTCCCGGCGATCCTTCTTCGGCGTGAGTTGAACCAGCGTGAACTCGCTGGGGGAAGTAACAGTCGCCGCAGTTCCTGACGCCCAAGTTGCGTTGGTCGCAGCAACCGAAGGATTGGACTCGTCAAAGAAAAAGTAAAAGCTCGGTCGCCCTTCGGAAGCGTGAGTTCGCGCAGTAGGGTTCTGAATGGATGCTTTGACGCTCATTGATGCAATGCCGCCAGTCAAAGCGTAGCCGAGGATGCCGCCGGTCTTAGCCTGATTCGTGACTACGGGATCGATGCGAAGCATCTTGTTTGCTGAGCTGTCCATCAGGTAGACGCCTGCTGGATGAGGCACTGAAGGGTCCGGAGAATCCAAGGAAAGTTTTACTTCTGCGGGCTTCTTTTGCGCCAAAAGGGCCGCGATGACCGGCCCGGTTACACCCTTGGCTTTAAGGTCAAGCATCTGATCGACACTGAGGTCCAGATGCGTATCGGTACTGTTGATCTTCGCTACGATCGCTTCGTCGCCAATCCCGGTTTTGGTCAGCATGACGATATCGTCGATTGAAAGCGTTTGCGCCATTGCGGGGCTGGCAATCACGAATGCCAGAATCATGGCTAAAGTTAGTCTGTTCAAGATAGGGCTCCCTGTTGCTCGCCCCGCGATTGAGCAGTGGTCAGCAACGTCCGAAAGCAACCGCGCCAAAACGGCGGTATCCCCCATACATTACGAACAAATGCTACGTTAAACCCCGGAGCTAGCCGTTTTTAACAGCTGAGGCATGTCATGACTATTCCGGAAGTCAGCGGTCAAGCTGCAAACTCGAATTGCACACTAAGAATTGCATCAGTGCCCATGCTGGTAACCTGTGCGATGCTCTCATGGCCTATCGGAGCTGTGCCAGCCCAGCAGCCGCGATTTACAGCAGATTTGCAATTGAAGCGTAGTGTGGGGCGGCTTCGCGCAGGTCAGTTCTGCTTGCCAAAGGGGAGTATTAGCGGGGCTGATTTCATTTCGGACACACCTCAGTTCGATCTTCTGATGCGGCAAACTCTGGATGCACAGCCTCCAACTGATCAAATTTTGCTTGGCAGCGGCTCAGCTCCAAAGATCGAAGTTCACTTCAAGTCAGCCGAAGTGAAGCTATGCGCGAAATCGTGGGGCATGTTCGGCATGGGCGATACGAAATCGCTCAGCGGGAAAGCAGCTTTCACGTTCACCTGGAAGAAGGACGGTCAAAAGGCCTTGGCTGTCGAGACTATTGCGCTTGAAGTGAACGGAAAAGAACGCCTGACGGCCCCGGCAATTTTGCGCAGGGCCGTCAATGTACTGTGCGGGCGAATAGCTGCATCTGGCCAATAACTGGGCGAAGAATCGGCTAGCCCGCCAACGGCGCTCACCTCACCCCCGCGTCCCCTCCATCGGGAATGTCCCGAACATGCCTGCCGTGACCTTGCCGGTCAGGGTGTCGCCCTCGATCGTTGCGGTGCAATCCAGCGTCATCGGCATCGGCACGGTCATCTTCATTTGCCAGGTCAGCGTGTTGCCATCGACCTTGCCGTTCTCGACTTCCATCGAGCCCATCTGGCCGGCGTTGGTGCCGGTGAAGCTGTCGCCATCGACGTTGACGGTGAAGGTGCTGGTCTGGTCGCCCATCGGGGTGTGGGTCACGCAATTGTAGGTGCCGGCAACGGACATTGATGCTCTCCCATTATGGTGTGCTGAGCGAAGTCTATCTACAAACGTGTCAATAGCAAGGCAGGCCTCGTGACGAAGCGTTGCCCCGGTTGGCGGCACGAAAAAAGGGGCGCGCTGGCCGCACGCCCCCCAATCCGATTCGAGATGCGAAAGCTTACTTCGGCGCGGCCATTTCCTCCACCGGCAGGCCGAACTTGTCGAGCTGCGGCTTCACCTTGGCGGCGTCGCCGACCACGACCCAGACCATGCCGTCCGAGTTGATCTTCGAGCGGAAGGCCTTGTCCACTTCGGCTGCGGTCATCTTGCCGTAGCGCGCGGAAAGCGTCTCGTAGAAGTCATCCGGGCGCTGGTAGTTGACGATCTTGGCAAGGCCATCAAGCACTGCGGCGCTGGTCTCGAACATGCCGGGCAGTTCGCGGGCGCTGCCCTTGGTCGACCAGTCCAGCTCCTCTGCGGTCACGCCCTTGGTGCTGCCGTACTCGTCGATCTCGCGCTTGATCTCGACCAGGGAATCGCCGGTGCGGTCAGTCTGGACCGGGGCGATGACCTGGAAACGGACCTTGTCGAGCGGTTCGCTGACGCCGTTGTAGGCGCCATAGGTCCAGCCCTTGGCTTCGCGCAGGTTCATGTTGATGCGGCCGAGGAAGTTGCCGCCCAGGATGTCGTTGGCGGTGTTCAGCGCGACGGTGTCATCGGTGCCCTTGGCGTCGATCACCTTGCCGGCCATGATGAACGACTGCGGCGAGCCGGGGCGGTCGACGAGGATCACGCGCGACTTCTGGGCCGGGACCGCGGCGGAGAAGTCCTTCACCGGGCGGGCCATGCGGTTCGAAGGCCAGTTGCCGAAGCTGTCATCCAGCATCTTGACCACCGCATCGAGCGTGGTGTCTCCCACCACGAAGATGCGCGCGGTATCCGGGCGGAACCAGCGGGCGTGGAAGGCCAGCAGGTCTTCGCGCGTCAGCTTCTTGACCACTTCGGCATCGCCCAGGCCGCTCGACGGGAAGGCATAGGGGTGGCTGCCGTAGAGCGTTGGCACGAGCACTCGGGCGGCGAGCGCCTGCGGGCTCTTCATCTCGGCCGAGATCGCCGTGAGCTGCTGGGTGCGCACGCGCTCGAGGTCCGCCGGAGCCAGCGCCGGACGGCGCACCACGTCTGCAAGCAGGCCGAGCGATGCACCGAGGTTGGGCGAGAGCGCATCGACCTGGAACGAGGTCAGGTCGCTGGTTGCCGAGAGCGAGATGTTGGCGCCGAGGCGTTCACGCTCACGCGCGAATTCCGAGCCCGAGAGCTTCTGCGTGCCTTCATCCATCAGGCTGAGCAGAAGCGATTCGGTGCCGAGCGCCGACTTCGGATCGGCGGCATAGCCGGCATCGAAGCTGACGCGGACCGAGACGGTCGGCACTTCGGAACGCTTGGCGAAATAGACCGGAATGCCGTTCTTGAGCGTCGCGCGCTGGATCGCCGGGAAGTCGAGCGGCGCAAGCTGGCCGACGGCGGGCAGCTTCGAACGGTCTGCGTCCGCGACTGCCGGGGCAGGCACGCCCTTGGCCGGCATGTCGGGATCGCGGAAGTAGGCGGGCCGCATGCCGGTTGCGCCGTTGGTGTAAAAGCCGCCACGCGCTTCGCCGCCTTCGGTGCGCTCGCCCGGCTCCACCGTCAGCGCGAAGGCGGGGCGGGTCAGCCACTTGCCCAGCGCGGCCTTGACCTCGGCGGGCGTCATCTTGGCGGTGCGATCAAGCTCCTGCCGGTAATGCTCGGGGGTGCCGTTGTAGAGCAGGCCCTCGGCCAGTGTCGGCGCCTTGCCGTTGAAGCCGCCGGTGCGCTCCAGCCCGCGGATCTCGTTGGCGGTGGCAGAGGTTGCGGCGCGCAGCAGTTCGTCCTGCGTCGGGCCGTCCTTGATGAACTTCGCGATTTCGGCATCGAGCGCGGCAGCGACCTTGGCCGGGTCCTGCCCCGGCGTGACATCGGCCTTGATCACGAACTGCGCGGCCTGCGCGAACACTTCGGCATCGGCCGAAACCGCAACGGCGACCTTCTGTTCACGCACCAGCGCGTCGTCGAGGCGCGAAGAGGCGAGGCCGCCCAGCACCGAGGCGGCAAGATCGAGCGGCAGATAGTCGGGGTTGTCGAGACCGGGCACGGCCCACATGCGGTAGATGCGCGTGGTGGCAACCTGATCCTTGATCGTCTTGGCGACGGTGGCGGGAAGCGTCGGCACCGGGGCGCTGACCGGCTTGACCTGCGGGCCCGGCTTGATGTTCCCGAACCACTTGGTGACCTTGGCCTTTGCGGTTGCCGCGTCGATGTCGCCCGAGAGGACGAGGATCGCGTTGTTGGGCCCGTAATGGTCGGTGAACCAGCCCTTCACGTCCTCGAGGCTTGCCGAATCGAGGTCGGCCATCGAGCCGATCGTCGAGTGATGGTAGGGGTGGCCCGAGGGGTAGAGATTTTCGAGCTGTTCGTACTCGACGATGCCGTAGGGATTGTTGTCACCCTGACGCTTTTCGTTCTGGACGACGGCGCGCTGGTTATCGAGCACCTTCTGCGTCACCGCGCCGAGCAGGTGGCCCATGCGGTCCGATTCCATCATCAGCACCATGTCGAGCGCGGCGGTGGGCACGGTCTCGAAGTAGTTGGTGCGATCGAACCAGGTGGTTCCATTGACGTCGGTGGCGCCGACCTGCTGCAGCGGCGTGAAGAAATCACCGGGCACGTTCTCGGTGCCATTGAACATCAGGTGTTCGAACAGGTGGGCAAAGCCGGTCTTGCCCTTGGGCTCGTTCTTCGAGCCGACGCCGTACCACACCGAGACCGCGACCACCGGAGCCTTGCGGTCGGTGTTGACCAGCACGGTCAGGCCGTTGTCGAGCTTGAAGCTTTCGTAGGGAATCTGGACCTTGGCAACGAGGTCGGAGAGCGGGGCAGGCTTTGCTTCCTGCGCAAGGGCAGGTGATGCAAGCGCGGTCGATGCGGCAAGGGCAAGCAGGCTGGCGGAAAGTTTGTGCTGCATGAGTGTCCCGTGAAGTGGCAGCGGACAGGCGCGCTGCGGGGGTTGTGCGAGGTCGAAGAGCAGGTCCAGCCTGAATGTCGGCTTAGCCACAGCTCCCAGATTTGGTTTGATTGGAAACTTTCTAGTGCCCATGCTCGCGCGCGCAAGTGGAGCGTGCCCAATGGGCAGGTGCCACGCGATCCGTTTCGACAAACGACAAAGAGAGACCGATGAACGTCAAGCTGCTTGTTTCTGCGCTGTTGCTGTCTGGCGCAGCAGTTCCTGCCCTGGCCGAGGAGCCGGTGTTCGATGCGCAGGCCGTGCGTGCGCACGTGACCTTCCTGGCCGACGATCTGCTGGAAGGGCGCGATACCGGCAGCCGCGGTTACGACATCGCCGCCAGTTACGTTGCCTCGCAGTTCATTGCGCTGGGGCTTAAGCCTGCCGCCGCCGATGGCTCGTTCTTCCAGAAGCTGACGGTGCGGGAGGCGCGGCTGGATGGCGCGCCGAAGCTCGCGCTGACTTATGGCGGCAAGGAGACTGTGCTGTCCGATACGGCGCAACTGCTGGTGCGGCCCAGCCTGACCGACGCCAAGGTGTCATTCGAAGCGCCGCTTGTGTTTGCAGGCTTCGGTTTCGACCGCCCGGACCTTGGATTCAACGACTACAAGGGCCTCGACGTAAAGGGCAAGATCGTCGTCGTGCTGACCGGCTTTCCCAAGGGCACGCCGAGCGAGCTTGGCGCGCACCTCAATTCCGACAAGGCGATGATGGCGATGAAGCGCGGCGCGATCGGCGTGATCAGCGTGCCGACGATCGAGGATACCGCCCGCCGCCCGTGGGACAAGCGCGTGGCGATCTCTGATGGTCCGGCCAAGGGCTGGGTCGGCGCTGATGGCAGGGCCTTCAGCCGCACGCCGGGTATCAAGGGCGGGGCGACGCTCAACCCCGATGCTGCCGCGCCGTTGTTCGCCGCATCGGGCAAGCCGCTGGCGAAGATTCTTGCAGAGGCCAACAGGACCGGCGGCAAGCCCAAGGGCTTTGCCATGAAAGCTCGCGCCAGCCTGTCCTATGCGCAGACGTGGAAGGACGTGGTCAGCGAGAACGTGGTTGCCATGTTGCCGGGAAGCGACCCGCGGGTTGCGGACGAGTTCATCGCCATGACCGCGCATCTCGATCACATCGGCGTGCATGGGAAAGGCGAGGACACGCTGCACAACGGCGCCATGGACAATGCCTCGGGCGTGGCGACGATGATCGAGGTGGCGCGTGCCGTGGCGAAGGAGAAGCCCCGCCGTTCGGTGATGTTCGCGGCGCTGACCGGGGAGGAAGGCGGTCTGATCGGCTCGGACTATCTGGCGCGCAACCCGGTCGTGAAGGGTGAGGTTACAGGCCTCGTCAACTTCGACATGCCGGTGCTGACCTACATGTTCAGTGATGTCGTGGCCTTCGGTGCCGAAAATTCGACGATGGGCAAGGTCGTGGCCGAAGCGGCGACAAAGGCGGGGATCAAGCTCTCGCCCGATCCGATGCCCGAGGAGGGGCTGTTCACCCGCTCGGACCATTACCGCTTCGTGCAGCAGGGCGTGCCCGCGGTGTTCATGATGACCGGCTTCGAAGGGCCGGGCGAAAAGGCCTTCCGCAGCTTCCTGAAGGATCACTACCATCAACCCAGCGACGATCTGAAGCTGCCGTTCAATTGGGATGCCGGTGCGCTGTTTGCCAAGGTCAACTACTACACCGTGATGGGGCTCGCCAACGGGGCCGAGCGGCCGAAGTGGTACGCAGGCAGCTTCTTCGGCAAGGAATTCGCGCCCAGGGCTGCGAAGGCGGCCGATCCGGTGAAGTAGGCCGGAACCTTTGGCGTCCCCGCGCAGGCGGGAACCTCGGCGGTGTTAACGAAGGTTCGCGTAAACCGACCGAGGCCCCGGCCTGCGTGGGGGAGCAGGTTCCTGTCCTTGCTCCCGATCAAGGAACTACCCCTGTCGAACGGTGTAGCTTTTTCGTCGGCGCGACCCTTGTGTTGCGTAAAAGCCACACCATGTTCTGCGCAACAGGAGGATGTTCAACACCATGAACCTCGAGAAATTCACTGACCGCGCCAAGGGCTTCCTGCAAGCCGCGCAGACCGTTGCGATCCGCATGAACCATCAGCGGATCACGCCGGACCATATCCTCAAGGCCCTGCTGGAAGACAGCGAGGGCATGGCCAGCGGGCTGATCCAGCGCGCGGGCGGCAATGCCGCATTGGCGCAGACCGAAGTCGACAAGGCGCTGGCGAAGATTCCGGCGGTGTCGGGTTCCGGTGCGCAGCAGACGCCGGGGCTCGACAACGATGCCGTGCGCGTGCTCGATGCCGCCGAGCAGATTGCCGCAAAATCCAACGACAGCTTCGTTACGGTCGAGCGCATGCTCGTCGCGCTGACGCTCGCCACCACGACCTCGGCGGGGCAGGCGCTCAAGGCTGCCAATGTCACGCCGCAGGCGCTCGAAGCGGCGATCACGCAGCTGCGTGGCGGGCGCACGGCGGACAGCGCCAGCGCCGAAAACGCCTATGACGCGATGAAGAAGTATGCCCGCGACCTGACCGAGGCCGCGCGCGAGGGCAAGCTCGACCCGGTAATCGGCCGCGACGAGGAGATTCGCCGCACCGTGCAGATCCTCGCCCGCCGCACCAAGAACAACCCGGCGCTGATCGGCGAACCGGGCGTGGGCAAGACCGCGATTGCCGAAGGCCTCGCGCTGCGCATCGCCAATGGCGACGTGCCGGATTCGCTGCGTGACCGCACGCTGATGGCGCTCGACATGGGCAGCCTGATTGCGGGGGCGAAGTATCGCGGCGAGTTCGAGGAGCGCTTGAAGGCCGTGCTGGACGAGGTCAAGGGCGCCGAAGGGCAGATCATCCTGTTCATCGACGAGATGCACACCCTGATCGGGGCGGGCAAATCGGAAGGCGCGATGGACGCTGGCAACCTGCTCAAGCCTGCGCTCGCCCGCGGCGAACTGCACTGCATCGGCGCGACGACGCTCGACGAGTACCAGAAGTACGTCGAGAAGGACCCCGCGTTGCAGCGGCGGTTCCAGCCGGTCTTCGTGGGCGAGCCGACCGTGGAGGACACGATCTCGATCCTGCGCGGCATCAAGGACAAGTACGAGCTGCACCACGGCGTGCGCATTGCCGACAATGCGATCGTGGCGGCGGCGACGCTGTCCAACCGCTACATCTCGGACCGCTTCCTGCCCGACAAGGCCATCGACCTGATGGACGAGGCGGCCAGCCGCATCCGCATGGAAGTGGAAAGCAAGCCCGAGGAGATCGAGAAGCTCGACCGCCGCATCATCCAGATGAAGATCGAGGAGATGGCGCTGGCCAAGGAAACCGACGCCGCGTCGAAGGACCGGCTGGCGACCTTGCGCGAGGAACTGGCGAACCTTGAGCAGCAATCGGCCGAGCTGACCACGCGCTGGCAGAACGAGCGCGACAAGATCGCCGCCGAGGGCAAGGTCAAGGAAGCGCTCGATGCCGCGCGCAGCGAGCTGGAAGTGGCGCAGCGCAATGGCGACCTGGCGAAGGCCGGGGAGCTTGCCTATGGCCGCATTCCCGAGCTTGAGCGGCAGCTGGCCGAAGCACAGGGCGTGAGCGCCAATGCCATGCTGCGCGAGGAGGTGACCGCCGAGGACATCGCCGCCGTCGTCAGCAAGTGGACCGGCGTGCCCGTCGACCGCATGATGGAAGGCGAGCGCGAGAAGCTGCTCAAGATGGAAGAGGTGCTGGGCAAGCGCGTGATCGGGCAGAAGGACGCGGTGCTGGCCGTGTCCAAGGCCGTGCGCCGCGCGCGGGCCGGATTGCAGGACCCGAACCGTCCGCTGGGCAGCTTCCTGTTCCTCGGCCCCACGGGCGTGGGCAAGACCGAGCTGACCAAGGCGCTGGCCGGCTTCCTGTTCGACGACGACAGCGCGATGGTGCGCATCGACATGAGCGAGTTCATGGAGAAGCACTCCGTCAGCCGCCTGATCGGCGCGCCTCCGGGCTATGTCGGCTATGACGAGGGCGGCGTTCTGACCGAAGCTGTGCGCAGGCGGCCCTATCAGGTCGTGCTGTTCGACGAGGTCGAGAAGGCGCACGGCGACGTGTTCAACGTGCTGCTGCAGGTGCTTGATGATGGCCGCCTGACCGACGGGCAGGGCCGCGTGGTGGATTTCACCAACACGCTGATCATCCTGACCAGCAACCTCGGCAGCCAGTACCTCGCCAATCTGGAAGAGGGGCAGGACGTCGCCTCGGTCGAACCGCAGGTCATGGATATCGTGCGCGGGCACTTCCGGCCCGAGTTTCTCAACCGGCTGGACGAGATCATCCTGTTCCACCGGCTGGGCCAGGAACACATGGCGCCGATCGTCGACATCCAGGTCGGCCGGGTGGCGAGCCTGCTCAAGGACCGCAAGATCGTGCTCGACCTGACCGATGCGGCCAAGCGCTGGTTGGGCCGCGTCGGCTACGATCCGGTCTATGGCGCGCGTCCGCTGAAGCGGGCGGTGCAGCGCTATCTGCAGGACCCGCTGGCCGAGAAGCTCCTGGGCGGCGAGGTGCCGGACGGCTCGACCGTGCGGATCGACGAGGGCGACGGGGCGCTGACGTTCATCGTGGAGTGATCGGGGAAGGGGCTGCTGCGGTGGCCCCTTTTTCGTTGGCGCGGCACTGATTTGCCCACCCCGCTGCGACTAGCTTCACTGCGTTCAGGAAGTCTCGCGGCCCTCCCGCCTGCGGGATGGCAGGAGTCAGGCGCTGCCCTTTCATCCCCCCTCCCGTAAACTGGAGGGGATCGGGGTGGGCATCCTTCGACAAGCTCAGGATGAGCGGTGACGCGCGACAGGGCAGATCATCCGCTGGCGAATGCGGACGGTTACGCCGGTGGGAAATCACAGATCGCGCGACCGGTGCGGTGCCGTTGTGGCACGCAAGGGATGGGGCGCGGGACCGGCTGCGAGTGGCCGGGGGCGGTTCCGAACCCCTTGTCGGCTCAGCCTGATGGTCGGACACATGTGAAAGGACGAAGCTTTGGCAGCGGCTCGCGTACTGCCTTGGCTTCTGGCAAGCGGCTGCGTGAAAAGAACCTGTCGTTTGTGCTGACACAGTCGCACAATCATGGCGGGTTCCGCATCCGCAGCGTCGCTCAGGGTTCGGCGCCGTGCTATCAGCCCTGGGTTGTCCTGTCTGTCCTTGGGTAACGGCAGGGATTGCCCGGTGGGTCTTGGGGCTCGCCCCTCGTTGAACCCGCTGCGCACCTGCCGCACCGATCGCGCCGAAAGCATTGGCCACAGCGTCAGCTTCCGAAGGGAGAGGAGCGGGTTGGCCTTGTGCCCTCTCCTGACCTGTGGGCGGGGCGTATAACCTATATGGTTCGTTTTGTCAAGGCCTCTTCGCACGTCCCCCATCGTCTTCCCGGGCTTGACCCGGGATCCCGCTTTCTTCTTGCGGCGGCATGAAGGAAGAAAAGCCCAGCCCCGGGTCAAGCCCGGGGCGACGGTGAGTTTGGAGATTCAGTGAGGTGTCCCCTAATCCCACCGTGTTTATAACTGTACTACCCGATCTTTGTATTCGGAAATGGATTAAAAGGCGTGAATGACGATGTACCTAAATGGCAATATTCTAACCGACATTCTCATGAAGAACGTTGCAGAATCTAAAAGTCCGCTTTTCCAAGCGAAAATCAATTCACTGCTAGAAGTGACCAGCAATGCCGTCGCGCATGCTGCAACGAGATACCCTGATGCTGGTTTTTGTAGAATCTTCATTTCCCATCTCGACAGAAGCTTATAGAAATTACGATAATAGTGAGAACTATTTAAATAGTATAGCAATTATTGCGTAAGCGCCCACCGTTACCTCACGCTCATCCCCCGCCTTGCACCCCACCTCCACCCACCCCATATCCCTGCGAATGGGGGCTGCTGATACGATCATTTCCGGAACCGTCGCTATTGGCGGGCAGCGGCTGGACAAGGCTCTGGCCGATGCTTCGGGGCTTTCGCGGGAGCGGGTGAAGGCTTTGCTGGGCGAGGGGCGGGTCAGTCTTTCGGGCAAGGTGGTGTCGCAGGCTTCGGTGAAGGTTGCCGAGGGTGCTTCGTTCGAGATCCGCGTGCCTGAAGCCGCGCCTGCTGAAGCCATCGCGCAGGATATTCCGCTCAACGTCGTCTATGAGGACGAGGCGCTGATCGTGGTGGACAAGCCGGCAGGGCTGGTCGTCCATCCGGCGGCGGGGAATCTCGATGGCACGCTGGTCAATGCGCTGCTGCACCATTGCCGGGGGCAGCTTTCGGGCATCGGCGGGGTGGCGCGGCCGGGGATCGTGCATCGGATCGACAAGGATACCTCGGGGCTGCTGGTCGTCGCCAAGACCGACGTGGCGCACGAGGGACTGGCCAAGCAGTTTGCCGACCATTCGATCGTGCGTGCCTATAAATGCGTGACCGCGGGGCTGCCAGTGCCGCCAGCGGGGACGGTGCGCGGAGCGATTGCGCGGTCGAGCCATGACCGCAAGAAGATGGCGCTGGTGGAGGATGGTCGCGGGAAGCACGCGGTGACGCATTACCGGACGTTGGCCGCGCTCGATGGGGCGGCGCTCGATGGGGCGGCGCTGGTGGAGTGCCGGCTCGAGACCGGGAGAACCCACCAGGTGCGCGTTCACCTTGCGTCAATCGGCCATGCGCTATTGGGTGATCCTGTCTATGGACGCACACCTTCAAAGCTTCGGCCGCTGCTCCAGCGGCTCGGGTTTCATCGCCAGGCGCTGCATGCGGCGGAACTGGGGTTCATTCACCCCGTTACCGGTGCGGCCCATCATTTCGCCAGCCCGACGCCCGTCGATATGCGGGAACTCATCGTCGAACTCTGCGCTGAAGGGCATGATGCAAAGGTACTGGCGATGTTGTAATGAAGGACTTTGGAGTCGTCCGCGAGGAGGCTCCGTTTGAGTGGTCCCGCCGCCGGTCGCCCATCAGGGGGCCGTCAATTGGGAACCGACGCGAAGAAAGGACGTGTTCAGGTGAGTGAGGAAAGAAACGCTGTGACAGTACCTGCCCTTGGCGGGGAAGCCAGCCTCAACCGCTATCTCTCGGAAATCCGCAAGTTCCCCGTGCTTACGGCTGAGCAGGAATACATGCTCGCCAAGCGTTTCCAGGAACACCAGGATCCCGAAGCTGCCGCCCAGCTGGTGACGAGCCATCTGCGTCTCGTGGCGAAGATCGCCATGGGCTATCGCGGCTATGGCCTGCCGGTCAGCGAGCTGATCTCCGAAGGCAACATCGGCCTGATGCAGGGCGTTAAGAAGTTCGAGCCCGACCGGGGCTTCCGTCTGGCCACTTACGCGATGTGGTGGATCAAGGCTTCGATGCAGGAGTTCATCCTGCGCTCGTGGAGCCTGGTCAAGATGGGCACCACGGCGGCGCAGAAGAAGCTGTTCTTCAACCTTCGCCGGATGAAGAAGAACCTCGAGGCGTTCGAGGATTCTGACCTGCATCCTGACGACGTGCGCAAGATCGCGACCGACCTCGGCGTGCCCGAGCAAGAAGTGGTCAACATGAACCGGCGCATGATGATGGGCGGCGATGCCTCGCTCAACGTCTCGATGCGCGAGGACGGCGAGGGTTCGTGGCAGGACTGGCTGACCGACGACCGCCCGCTGCAGGACGAGACCGTGGCCGACGCCGAGGAGGCTAGCTATCGCCACCAGCTGCTGGTCGAGGCGATGGACAGCCTGAACGAGCGTGAGCGGCACATCCTGACGGATCGCCGTCTGGTCGACGAGCCGAAAACGCTGGAAGAGCTTAGCCAAGTCTACAACGTCAGCCGCGAACGCGTCCGCCAGATCGAGGTGCGCGCGTTCGAGAAGCTGCAGAAGGCGATCCAGCGGATCGCGGTGGAGCGCAAGCTGCTGCCGGCCTGACGCGGGTTGCATGAGTCATACGAAGCGGCCGGGCGGTGAGCCCGGCCGTTTTTGTTTGTGCTTCTGGTTCCCCTGTCTGCTCGTGCTGAGCTTTTTCGAAGCATGCTGCTTGGCCCAGCGTCCTTCGACAGGCTCAGGACGAGCGGAGGGTGGGGCCGGGGGGCTCACGACATATGCAGCCGGTCCGTATCCAGCGCCGCGCCTGCCAGGAACCACAGGGCGTGGCGGCCGGGGAGGAAGAAGTAGCCGCCGCCGCGCAGGGTGACGTAGCGCTGGACGGGGCATAGCTCGAGCGGGGCATTGCGGCCGAGGATGGTGAAGCGCTGGTCGGCGGTTTCGGTCGGGCCCTTGTGCATGGCGAAGGGATCGGGTTCGCATTCGAGGCCGTGGAAGGTGGGCGAGGCGAGCCAAGTTTGCTGGACGAATTCGAACTGGCGTTCGAGATCGGCGTTGAAGGCCATGAACAGCGTGCCGCGGGCGGTGTCGCCGTCCTGATCGAGATAGGGGCGGCCTCGGCGGAGCAGGCGGTGGCGGTTGCTGACTGACAGCTCCACCGGCTCGGTCGGGGCGAGGCTGTCGCGCGGGAAGGTGCGCCGGACGTGGCTGCCGAAGGGGCAGCGCAGCCCTTGCGGATCGGCGTCCTTGTAGAGGAAATCGTTCTTCCGCATCGCGTCCACCCCGCTCTTCATTGCCGGGTGGAAGGGATTGTCGATCAGCGCCGAGCCATCACGCCAACGGCCGAGCATCTTGGCAGCAATCCATTCGCGTGTGCGGTGGATGTTGCCGTTATGCGGGTTGATGACATCGGGCTGCCGGCAGATCTCGTGCGCCTTTTCATCGAGCTGCTTGCGAAAACCCTCGACATCCTGCGCCAGCTGGCGGATCACCAGATAGCTACCGTTGCGGCCGAAATCGCGCGCGCGGGCGCCCTGATCGGCGAAATCGGGGTACTGTGTCGGCTGGTCGGGCGGGGGCGAGGGCAGGAGGACTTCGGGCAACATGCCCAGGCTGTCCATGCGGCGCTCGACCAGCGGGGAAGGCGGGTAGTAGCCGCGGTTGTCGGTGTAGCCGAGGATGAACTCGCCGGGTTCGACGCCATGGACCGGATCGGGCGCGCCGTGGCGACCGGGGAAGCCGCGCACCAGTGGTTGCGAGACGCCATCGACGAAGCCGAAGGGTTCTTCGGAGAGATCGTCGTTGCTAGACTGGGCATGGACGAATTCCGCGCCCTCGGCCGGCTTGGAAACGCTGTCGTCGCTGGTTCTCCATGCCTCCTTGAAGCGTTCGAGATCAAAGGCTTTCAGGCCCGTGCGGATCGAGGCTTTCTCGGTAATGCCGATGGCAGCAGCATCGCTGACGATCTGCGCGAACTTCTGCGCAGCGAGTTCGTCCTTGGCGTAGAGCAGCAGGACGACGTGGGTATCGTCGTCGCACCATTCGAGCTGCTCGGGATCGCCCAGCGCGCGCTTGCGGCTGGCGTGGGCCATGCCGAGCGAGAAGGCCGGCGGGAATCCCTGCTGCGTGCCGGGACCTTCGAGCGCCAGTTCCTTGTCCAGCCCGAGCAGGCGCAGGCCGGCGGCTGAGAAGGCGATGTTGCAGACGAAGTCCTGCGGCGGCTTGTCACCGAACGAGACGAGATCCTCGGCAATCAGGCCTGCGAGCCACTTCTGCACGTGGGCATAGGGATGGGCGCTGCCTTCACGGCGCGGCTCGCCGAAGTTCAGGGCGACGACGCGGCTGTGCGGGTGGCGCTTCAACCCGCCGAACATCAGCGTCTGGATTTCCTCGTACTGCAACCCGTAATCGGGCCGGGGAATCGAGCCGAACAGGTCGAGCCAGGCTTCGGCGTCGGAGGGGTTGGCTTCGAGGCGGTCCTTGCAGAGCAACCCGCTGACGATCAGCGCATGCTTGCGCATGGCGGTGGTCGAAAGATCGGGGTGTGCGGCGAACCAGAACGGGGTGGGGCGCATCGAGCAGCGCGCATAGCGCTTCATGCGGTCGCCATCCTCGGCGCCCTTGAAGAAGAGCAGGCGCGTGGAGGGAAAGCCCTCCGCGTTGCTCCACACGGCGGTGACGCCTTCGGAGGCCTTGGTGATGAAGTCTTCGAGGTAGCTTTCCCAGCTGCCATCGTAGTTCGAGAAGAACACCAGCTGGCGGGTGCCGGGCAGGACGACCCAGCGCGCGGCGTGGATCGTGCCGATGGTGGCGAGGAAGCCTTTTCGCATCACCCCGATCCTGGCCATGATGGCGACGGCAGTGAAGGCAAGCGGCAGGGTCCAGCGGCGCACCCACGCGCGGCGCAGCGTGGTCACGCTGACCATGTGGTTGGGGATGACGCCGGGCGCGTTCTCGCGCGCCATCATGTCGCCGAGCGCGGCGGCTGACGGCGTGCGGTCCACCGGCGTGTTGGCAAGCTCGTCGCGGCGCAGCAGCCACGCCACCGCCGCTACAATCATCAGTGCGATGACCAGGGCGGGGAAAATGGCGCCCTTGAACAGGGCGATGCCGGTTGCGCCTCCTGCCAAACCGAGCAGGAGCGCAAGGCCATAGCCGATCGCCAGCAGGGGCCAGATCAGCCCTTGCGCATTGGCAAGCCCCTTGCCGATCCAGCCCAGCGTCCAGCGCGAGCGGGCGAAATCGAGCCACGGCGCGTCGGCGCGCTCGCAGAAGGCGAGCTTGGGTGGCTTGCGGTCGTCCAGCCTGGCGAGATCGTCTTTCAGCTCTGTCGCGACGACGCGGAACAGGCTTTGCGGGCCGTGGAGCGAGGAGCGGGCACGCTCGCGCGCGATGATTGACCGTGCCTTGGCAACGATCGCGCGATTCTCGTCGATGGTGCGCACGCCAAGGCCCGGCAGACCGACGAAGGGCAGGCCGGTCAGGCGGCGGTCAATCCAGGGCACGCGGAAGACGGCGGGGTTGATACCGTAGGCATGGCGACGCAGCAGCGGCAGGACTTCGCCGACCGCGCCGATGCCGCTGGTCAGCTTGAGCACCGGGAGCAGCAAGGGGCCGGCATGCTCGGCGATCAGGTCAAGCGCGCGTCCGGCGTCGCCGTCGACGGTAGCCTCGAGCACAAGATGTGCCTGCTTTCCTGGTGCTTCGGGCGGGATGGCATGGATGCTGGCGAAGTGGACCACGCCGGTCTGGCGCAGGGCGCTGGCCATGGCTTCGTTCGCCGGATTGCCGAGTTCGCCGATCTCGCGCTCGATGTCGTCCACGTCGCACCATTCGGACTTGTCTCCGAAGGGGATGGCAACGGTGACGAAGTCTTGGATTGCGCTCAAAGGTTGGTTCCTTTGTGTTTACTGGCGGATGGCGGTGAAGCGCAGATCGTCCGGCAGGCCGAGGAAGGTGCCAAGGCTGGCGTTTGGGGCGGGTTCGATCCGCCCTGCGGTGGCGGCGATGGCCTCGGCAATGATCGTCCAGGCGATGCCGCGGCCATAGCAGACGTGCGGACCCTGCAGCGGGCCGGAGGTGATGTAGGGGCGTGCCGGGTCGGGCGCGAAACGGTCGGCTTGGGGGAAGGCGGCATCGTCGTGCGCCGCAGCGCCGACCAGAGCGACGATGCGGTCACCAGCCTTCAGTTGCTCCCCGCGCCAGGTGCAATCGCGGCGGACGCGGCGAACGAGCTGGCTGGTATCAGCCAGACGCAGCATTTCGGCGATCGTCGCGTCGCGCGCTTTTGGCTCAAGCGCGGGATCGCACAGCCGCTGCACCAGCGCAGGCCAGGGAATGCCTGCTTCGCGCCCGCGCTCCGAAGCGCTGAAAGCGGCCACTTCCGAAAGGACCTTGCCGACGATCAGCACGAGCGCGCCGGTCAGTTCGAACAGGACGCTGCGTGCCTGCAGGCGGTAGTCTGCAACATCGGGAAATTGCGGCTGCACCGCGACAAGTGCGCTGAGCAGGCTGGTTTCGGGCGCGACTTCGGGCATGTCGAGCGCATCGTTGATGGCGGCGAGCCCGACGCTGGCGGTCTTTCCGGCGAGCCATGGAACTGCGCCGGTGCTGGCGATGATGGTCCCGAAGACATGGCCGAACAGCGGCACTTGCAGGAACAGGGCGCTCAGCGCGTCGCCCAGTTCGTCCTTGCGGCGCAGAGCGGGGCCGGGTCTCGTCAGGTTCCGCGCAAACAGCAGGAGCGGCACCGGCCACGGCACCTTTTCCGGCGCAGGCACGCCCAGAACCCGCCGCGCCATGCGGTAGGAGAGCAGGAAGGCATATTCCCGGACGAAATTGATGGTCTCGCCGGTCTGCGCACGTCGCTGCAGGACGTCGAGAATGTCCGACGCCTCCTTGCGTGCCATGGCAGCGATCCAGCCGCGGAAGCCCGGGTCCAGATTGGGCGGAACGCTTGGGTCCACGCCGGGAATGCGGGCATTGAGCCAGCTTTGCGCGGCATGGAGCTGGCGAAGGCGCACCTGCCGGTTGCCGTCGTTCTCACCCACCAGATAGCGCGTGCCGGGCACGACCTGTTCGAGCAGGTCATCGTACTGCTGCAGCGAGAAGGTGTCTTCCTCGAGTAGTACTGCGCTGACCACCTCGTGCCTTGCGGCGGCAAAGACCCGAACGCCACCCTTGTCCAGTTCGGCGCAGCGGAGCAGCGCTGGCGCGCCCGGCTGGAACAGGCGGGCTGACGCTGCAGCAAGCACGGCCTGCTGGTTCATGCGATGCGATCCTCGATGGCGACGAGCCGGCGTTGCAGGCAAGCGAGGCCTAGTTCGTCGATCCTGCCGACTAGGTCAGCCGTCGGCACATCCTGCGCGCCCCACACTGCCATCCCGGTCTGCGCCTCAACCTCGCGGCACAGCACCAGTGCGTGCAATTCGTGCATCGCTTCTCCGCACGAACGGCAGTGTTCGAGCGCTTCGGCGGCAAGGTCGGCGGCCTGCACCACCTTGCCCTGCGCCAGGGCAAGGCGGGCGCGGGCCTCGTGCAGGTAGTAGGTCGCAGAGGTGCGGACATGCCGGAAGTGGCCCCGGGCGACCGACTCTGACAGAACGGCTTCGGCTTCGCGCAGCTGGCCCAGTTCGATCAGCGTCAGGGCAAGCCAGCTTGCACTGGCCGGCTCGAAGCCTAGAAAATGATGGTGCAGGCCATCCGCGTAGGCGCCGCGCAATATGCCAAGTGCCCGTTCGAACCTGCCCTCGCGGTAGTGCAGGTAGCCGTGGGCGAGATCGGCGAGCAATTGCGAATAGGCGTGCGCATAGCGGCGCGAAAGATTGAGCGCTTCGGCCACCCACGAACGTGCCTTTGCGATATCCCCCAGATCGGTGAGATACCACGCGCCGAAAGCGCGGGCGAGCACGTGGGGAATGACCACGACTGCACCGAAGGTCGATCCGCGCTGTCCATCGTCCAGCCTGTTTCCCAGACGTTCGATGCGCGCGATTGCAGCACGCGGACGGGCTTGCGAGAAGGCGAGATAGGCCGCGACGAGATCGGCATAAGTCCGGCGTGGCAAGCTGTCGTGCGCATCGAGATCGGCCTCGGCGCGGGCGAGCCAGGCTTCGCCCTGAAGCGGAGCGCCATCGATCCAGTCGAGCAGCGCCATGTTGATCCGTGCGACGGTGCGGATGCCCGGGCCCATGTCGACGGTGCCTTCGGCCAGGAGCGCCATGTCCTCGCGCGTGATCTGCTCTTGCGACAGCTGCTGCAGCGTATCGAAGGCGAGCAGCGAGAAGCGCGCCCGTTCCGATGCGGCAGCGGCGGGTTCGAGGCGTTCCGCCATATCGCGCGCGCGCAGGTAAAGCTGACGCACCGAATCGATCGCCGCGAGGCTCAATGCCTGCTGGCAGGCATCCCAGAGATGCCCGAGTGCGCGCTGCGGCAGGCCGGCCTTTTCGGCGTGGGTCGCAAGTTCGGCATGGCTGGCGACCTCGGCCTCCTGCGATGACGAGGCCTGCGTGGCGAGAAGTTCGAGCGCCTTGGCATGCATCGCGGTCCGCCGCCGCCGGGGCATGGTGCGATAGGCCGCTTCCTGCACCAGCTGGTGGGTGAACCGCGCCTGGTTGGCCACGGCGAATTCCACCACCCGCGCTTCTACCAGCCGCGCGATGGCGCTGGAAGGATTGCGGCAGACGAGTGCGGCGCCTTGCTGCAGGCGGCTCACCGGGAAGATGGGGCCAAGCGCTGCGCAGAACTGGCACAGGCGTGTCGAATCGTCGTCAAGCGCCGCGAGCCGGGCGCCGAGCAGGGCATCGAGCCGTGCCGGAATGCGTGCCGACAGTTCGGCTGGCTCGGTGCCGTCCTCTCCCTGCGCGCTGACCGCGAATTCCTGCAGTGCGAGAGGCAGGCCTTGCGCACGGTCGAGAATCCGCTCGATGGTGGCTTCGTCAAGCGGAGCGAAGCGATTGATCATCGCGACAAGGCTGCGCGCGGCGCGGGGGCCGAGCGGATCGAGGTCGATCACCTGATCGCAGCATTGGGCGAGGCTGGTGCGCGCTTCCGGCCGCGCGGCCAGAAGCATCGTCATGATGCGGCCCTCCCTGATGCCGGTGAGCACCGAGAGGGTTTCGCGATCGAGATATTGGCCATCGTCTACCAGCAGCAGCAGCGGGACGTGGACTACGGCCAGCTGAAACAGGCGGAGAATGGTCTGGGTAGCGATACGGTTGCGGTCGCCCGGAGCGAGATGTGCAAGCCACGTCTGGCCGTTGTCGATGAGGCCCTGCAGGCATTCGGCCTGGTCTGCGGTCAGCGCTGCTGCGGATGCCACGTCAGCCAGCAGGGGCTGCAACAGTTCCACCAGATGGCGGACAGGGCCGGAAAGGCAGCCGAACGGGACCGGCGCAAGCAGGGCGTTGCCCCGGACCACCAGCGTCGTGACGCCAAAGCCGGCCGAAAGGCGCGCGCCTTCCAGAAGCAGGCGGCTCTTGCCCATGCCGGCTTCGCCAACGATGCACAAGGCGGCGCCAGGCTCGCCCGAAACCAGCGCCTTGACCGCGTCGAGCTGGACATCGCGGCCGATCAGGGGGCTTGTGGCGTTGCCCTTCACGGGAATGCGATCGGCACCTTCAAGGTCGATGGCGGTGAGTTCGAAGACCGCTTCGCCGCGCTGGTCGATCTCGCTGGTGATCGTGCCGAGCGGCTGCAACTGGCACGATTCGGCAATAAGCGAAACGGTGGTGGCCGAGATTGCCACGCTTGCCGGTGGCGAGAGCTTTTCGATCTGCCCGGCAACGTGCGTGGCATGGCCCACGACATCGAGGATGCTGCCGAAATCGTTGTCCTGGCGGCGCAGCAGGATCGGCCCGGAATGGAGGCCGACGCGCGCGCGCGGTGCCGGGAGAATTCCCGATGGCCCGGTGCGCATGCGCTCGACAATGGCCCGTGCGGCAAGCGCGGCGCGCAAGGGGTGGTCCTCCACTGCCGGATGCACGCCGAACACGGCCATCACGCCATCGCCCTGCACGCGCACGACCATGCCGTCGAAATCGTGGATGGCGTTGCGGATGAGCGTGATCGTGCTGTCGAGAACGTCGCGGGCGTCTTCCGGATCGAGCACGGAGATAAGCCGGGTGGAGCCGACGATATCGGCGAAGAGCACGGTCGCAAAGCGCACGGCCTCGACATCACCGGACAGCGAGGGCGCCCGCCCGTTCGCTTCCCCGGCAATCGGCTGCACCGGTTGTCCGGTGGCAGTATCGAGTCCCTCGGCCCGCACCCTGTCGTCTTTCGCCCCCATGACAGTCCGGTCGAATCCCGCGCCGAACCGACTGACAGTGGCAGATATTCAGTTTGTTGACTGAATCGCAACGAGAATCGGCAGAGGCGTTCGGCATGTGCTTTCGCACTGCCGATCATGACAGGCCGATGATCTGATGGCTGCGCGCCATTCCCGAGCGTTCGGGGATGCGTTGCAGTTGCGCCCGGGTAAAGCCATCGCGGCGCAGCGGCAGCGGCGTGCCGTCAAGGTCGTAGCATGGCAGGGCCTCGCCCTCGCGCGAGACGCGGATCGACCAGCCCCAGCGCCGCTGGTCGCACGCCAGCCCCAGGAAGGCATCGCATTGCAGCATCAGGCAGGGCGGGCGCAGTCCACCCCGCGCCGCAAGCACGCGCTCGACATCCCCGTCCGAAAGCGAGAAGCGTGCGACATCGCAATCGTCCTGCCGAGGCAGGGGGGCTGAACCGGTTGGCGTCACGATCTGCAGCGACGGGCGCAGGATTGCCTCGCCCACGCGCCGGAATTCGACCTGCAGGGGGCCGGGGCCGGATTTCCAGATGAGATAGCGCTGCATTGGCCTCGATGGTTCGCGACCGGCAATCAGGCCGGAAACGGTCGGAGTGTCGGGCCGCTCTCTATGCCGCCCGCCCGCGTGAGGCGTCCGTTGGCCAGCGCACCGGCCCCTTGTGATTTGGCGCACATTCACTAAGCCTCGGCCGTGAGATGCCGCGGGAACGGTGATATCAATGTCCAGTTCGATCCTAAAGGTGCCGGATGATGTCCAGGCAGTTCTTGCTCTCCACGGGCGGCAGATGCGCGTGCGCAAGGGGCAGGTGCTGCTCGCGGTGGGCCTGCCTGCGAACGACGTCTACGTCGTTCTGGAAGGCAGCGTCAGTGTCTCGCTCGTCTCGGCGCAGGGCCGCGAAACCGTGCTCCGCGCCATCGGTCCGCGGGAAATGTTCGGGGAATTGGCCGCGATCGACGGGGAGCCGCGCTCGGCCGACGTGGTCGCGGTAGAGAACAGCACGCTGCTGGTCATTCCCGGGCCGACCTTTGCCGGCCTGCTGGGCGTGGAGCCGGTCCTGTCGCTGTGGCTGGCACGGTACCTCTCGCACCAGGTCCGCTACCTGACCAACCGCATCTACGAGCTTTCGACGATGGGCGTCGGGCCGCGCCTGCAGGCAGAATTGCTGCGGCTGGCAGGCGAGCCGGATCAGGCCGGTGCCGCCACGATCAATCGTATTCCGACCCAAGCCGAACTTGCGGCCCGCATCGGCACGAACCGCGAAACCGTGACGCGCGAATTCTCGCTGCTGATCAAGGAAGGCCTCGTCATGCGCGAGGGGCGGCGCATCGTCGTGCCATCGGTGGCGCGGCTTGCCGACCGGCTGCATCGTTATTCGCAGAGCAGTTGACGATCCCATCAGCGAAGACGTTGCCAGATCGGGTGCGGCGCGGATAGGCTGGGGCCATGCTCGAGGACCTGAAGAACCCCCGCACCACGACTGGCCGACGCTCCGGAATCATCGGGCGCATTGGCTGGGTTCTTGCCCGGCTGATTGCCGCCTTCCTGTTCATCTCGGTGGTTCAGGTGGTGATCTACAAGTTCGTGCCGGTGCCGATCACGCTGACCATGCTGATGGACGATCATTCCATCACCAAGGACTGGACTCCGCTTGGCGACATCGACCGCGACATGGTGGCGGCGGTGATTTCGGGCGAGGACGGCAAGTTCTGCCAGCACAACGGCTTCGATCAGGAAGCGATGATGGAGGCCTTCCGCCGCAACCAGAAGGGCGGGCGCATCCGGGGCGGCTCGACGATCAGCCAGCAGACCGCCAAGAACGTGTTCCTGTGGCAGGGCGGCGGCTATTTCCGCAAGGGGCTGGAGGCCTGGTACACCGTGCTGATCGAGACGATCTGGGGCAAGCGCCGGATCATGGAAGTCTACCTCAACGTCGCCGAGACCGGGATCGGCACTTATGGCGTCGAGGCAGGTGCCCAGCGGTATTATGGGAAGAGCGCGCGCAAGCTGAGCCCAGTGGAGGCCGCGCGCATCGCCGCCGTGCTGCCTTTGCCCAAGGAGCGCGAAGTCAACGGCGCGGGCGGCTTCACCCGCCGCCATGGCAATTCGATCGCCCGCCAGGTCCGGGTGGTGAAGAACGGGGCGCTGGACGCGTGTGTCTATAATTGAGGTTTGTTAGCGGTGCAGTCGGTTGCGGGGATGGACGTACGTCGGGTCTGGGTGAACCGGCCGGATGCGCTGAATGGCGTGTTTGGGGTAAATCGTTGCGATCACAAATTTTGGACTTCTACGTTAGCGCTGACCGGAGGAAGATAATGCAGCGTGATCGACGACTGCTCGCTGCGCTGTTGCTTTTCCTTGTCTCGCTTCTGACGGGAGCGGTTCAAGCGTGGATCGTAAATGCGTATGTGAGATCGGCAATTTCCGGCGGGTGGGAGTCTTTTGCCGATTTCTTTGGCCTCGATGCTCCAGCCAAAGGTCCGGCGGCGTATTGCATCGACTTCTGCGGACCTGAACTGCCTTTTATGGCGGGCTGGATAGCGATCGGCGCGTTTGTCAGCGGCCTGATGATTTTGGCTTTCGCTTGGTGGAAGCCGAAGGCGTGAGGTCGCAGAGGTAAGTGACTGGAATTCCTGCGGGCGCATCCCTAGCTTTTCTGTATGACTTCTGGTGGCCCCCCCGCGCAACGCCCTTATCGGCTCAGGACTTGGGTGCGGCAGAGATTGCCGTTTTGCCTTATTGGCCTCGTCCCGAAGGGTGCGGATTGTAAGCTGGCCGGGGGGACGCACGACTCGTACAGCAAGGACGGTCGAAATTCCGCGTGTTATCATTGCCAAATTGTTCGCGAGGGCAGGTTCTGGCGAAAGTGAAGCGGTGGGGACATTTGGCCGGCGTCCGAGAAGGCCTCGTGCGCTGAACGGCAGCTTTTGGAGCAATGGCCCCTTGATCGCCAAACATCCCCCCAGCACAACAAAAAGCGCGGGGTGAGTTTCCCCACCCCGCGCCGTTTTGTTCAACCGTTTAGGCTTATCAGAAGCCGACGCTGATCGAGCCGATCACCGTGCGCGGTGCGCCGATCTGGGCGAAGGGCACGCTGGTGGTCGAGGTTGCGGTGCCGCTGAAGCCGCCGACGTAGACTTCGTCGAACACGTTGAGGACGTTCAGCTGGAAGAACGTCTTGTCATTCAGGCCGAGGAACTCGAGGCTGACCTTGGCGTCGAGATCGACCAGCGTGTAGGCCGGGGTCTTGTTCGGATAGACCACCGAACCGCCCGAGGTGATCGGCAGGTTCTGGTCGTTGACGTAGCGCGGACCGGTGCGCTTGGCCTGGACGCCGAGCGAGACCGGGCCGATTTCACCCTGGGCGCGGGCGCCGAAGGTGTAGACCGGAGCGCCGCCTTCACGCTTTCCAGCAGTCTGGGCGAAGACCGGAACGGTCTGGCCGTTCGAGATCGTCTCGCCCGTGACCACGTTGTTCTTGATCTTCGACTTCAGGTAAGAGCCAAACAGGTAGAGGCTGAACTGGTCGATCGGCATGAACGAGATCGAGCCATCGATGCCGTACTTGTCCACGCGGCCGAGGTTGCGATAGATCGTCGCGTCGAGATCGACGTCGTAGGCCGAGGCCAGACGGTTGTTGTAGATCGTCCACCAGCCCGAAGCCTGCGCCTGCACCCGGCCCGAACGGACGCGGAAGCCGAGGTCGAAGTTGTGCGAGGTTTCGGGTGCGGGCTTCGCTTCAGCACGATCCGGAGCGTAGAAGAACGACTGGTAGAGGTTGTCCGTACCCGGCACCTGCAGACCCTTCGAGTAGTTGCCGAACACGCTGGCGCTGGCACCGATGCGGTAGGTGAAGCCGGCGGTCGGCAGCGGCTTCGAATAGTTGAAGATGCGCTGCTGCGGACGCTCGAAGGTGGTTGCCGCGTCATACGTGGCGTTGGCCGCATCGGTGCCGAAGCAGGCGACGTTGCCGCTTGCCGAAGTGGCAAAGCAGTAGTTGGTCAGGTTGCGGCGGAAGAACGGCATGCGCACGCCGGCGGTGACCGTCAGATCCTTGAAGTCGCCGCGGTATTCGCCCGAAACCTGATGCAGGATGGCATAGGACAGGCGGTTGCGCTTCTGCAGGCTCGAACCGTCCTTGGCGAGGATCGGGTTGTCGACCGGGAAGTAATCGGCGCCGAAGCCGTTCTGGGCGAGCAGCCCCGCTTCACCCGTCTGCCGGTGACGGCCGCGATCGTACGAATAGGCAAGGCGGACGGTGTTGTTGTCGTCGATATCGTAACGCAGCGACGAGATGACGCCGAGGCGCCAGGTCTGGGTCTGGCTGGGGCTGTGGACGCGCACGGTGTCCTTGGTGTCACCGTCGCCGTTGATGTCGACCCCTGCAAAGTAGTTCGGGTTCGAGCTGGAGCCCTGGATGAAGCCCGAAAGGCCCTGCGGGGTGAGGCCTTCGCTGGCGATCAGCGTGCCGCCGCCGTTGGCCTTGGTGTACTGGATGCTGGGATCGACGGTCAGCACGAGTCCGTCGGCCAGCGTGAAGCGCGAATTGATGCGGATGTTGCCGGTGTTCGAGGGGTTGTAGCGATAGTCGAACGCCGAACCGCAGCTGCTAGCCTTATCTTCAACGCCAGCAACCGGTGCAGGAATGATGCAGCGCGCGGTCTGGATGTCACGCTCGGCCTTGGTGTCGGGGAAGGTGTCGCTGCGCAGGTTGACCGAACCGAAGAAGTTGTTGCGGTTGCGGTTGTAGTGACCGGCGATCGAGATGAAGTCGCCATTGTCGCCCAGCGGCTGGTAGATGCGGGCGTTGATCTGCTTCTTGTTGATCTCGCCGATGCCGCCGAAGATCGTGTCGTTGGTGGCAGAGCTGGCGGCGATGAACGCGCGCAGGCCCGAGGCGTCGAGGTTGCCGGTGTCGATCGAGCCGAACACGCGCATGAAATCAAAGCGCCCGGCCGAACCGACCATGCGCACGCCGAAGTCTTCGGTCGGCTTGCGGGTGCGGTAGTTCACGGTTGAACCCGAAGCGGCAGCAGTCGGGCTATCGACATCGGTCGAGCCGAGGTTGACGTTCACCTGCTCGATCAGCTCGGGATCAAGCTGCTGGTTGGAATAGAGCGCGTAGTTGCCGGTGTCGTTCAGCGGCAGGCCGTCGAAGGTCTGCGAGATGCGGGTGCTGTCGAAGCCACGGATGGTGAGCGTGCCGCCGGCCGAACCGAACGGGTCGTTGTTCTGGAAGCTGACGCCCGGCACGAGGTTGATGATGTCGTTGATCGACTGGCCGGGAGCCTGGCGGCTGATGATGGCCTGGTCGAGCACCTGCTTGGCGCGGGTCGTGTTCGGCGTTTCGACGCCTGCGACCGACTTGGCTACGGTGCCCGTGACGATGATCGGCTGTTCGAAGTCGACCGAGCCGGTCGACTGGGCGTGGGCTGCGCCGGCCATTGCGACGCTACCGAGAGCAATGGTCGACGCTGCGACCAGGAACTTCATCTGCATTATCTGACCCCGTTACATGGCGCCGTGTGGCGCGGTTTGTGGCGTGGTTGATTCCCCGCCGTATGCTTAGGCCGGAGCGGGAATCACCCGGTGCGCCGAACCTTCGCGAGCGGCCTTAGCGGCCCTTGCGATGGCTCCAAACCGGTCTCAGGTGACACTATAATGACGAGGTTACGACAGTGCGGCGGCTTTGTTTGCGACTGCGTAAAAAACTGTCGCGAAGGTTGCCTGCGCATATCCAAAGATTGCGCAGATCGCCGGTTTCAAGCTACTTTTCCGAAGACGTGGCTATGTTGCAACACATAACAAAAATTGTTGCATCGCAGCGAAGTGCGCCGCCTCAACGGCTCAGGCGGCTTCGCGTTCCTGCGGTGCGATGAAAGCGGTCAACAGCCAGCGGTGATCGCCTTCGCAGCCCAATGCGGTAAGCTTGCCAGAGGCGAAAGCGCCGGTGTCTATGCCGATGCGGTTATGCCTCAGGACCGGTTCGTCGGTGATGGTGTGGCCATGCACGACGAGGTGCCCGTGCGGTTCGGCATGATCGAGGAATTCGCGGCGAATCCAGCGCAGATCCGACGGCATCTGCCGGTCAAGCGGTACGCCAGGGCGAATACCGGCGTGGACGAACAGGTAATCGCCGACGACGATCTGGTCTTCCATCGCCTGCATGAAGGCAACGTGTTCGGGTGGAACCAGCGCGTTGGCCCGATCGATGATCTCCTCGAGATTGCCCCGGCTGTATTCTTCGCCACGCAGCCCATAGCTGAACAGCGTTTCCCGGCCACCGTGGCGCAGGAAATGGCGCATGGTTTCCTCGTCGCGAAGGCTTCCGAGCATCATCTCTTCGTGGTTGCCGGCAAGGATACGCACCTTGCCCGTGGCCATGAGCTGCATGGCCCGTTCAATCACGCCGCGGCTGTCCGGGCCACGATCGACCAGATCGCCCAGGAGGATAAGCGTCGTATCGGCAGGCCCACGTGCGGCGTCGTCGGCGTCGATCCGCGCGAGCAGCTGCTCGAACAGGTCAAGCCGTCCGTGGATGTCGCCAATTGCATAGACGCGCTGCCCGGCAGGCATGGACGCCTGCGGCGGCAGGGGCTCTTCGACGACAGGAGATGAAAACAGCGAGCGAAGCTTGTTGAACATGGATCCTCGTTAGCGCGCGATATGGCCCCGGCCTGTGCATCATGCAACACCTTTGCCATCCGATACGTTGCAGAGGCCCTCCAGGCTTGCCGCAGCCTCGCCCGGTCAGCGCAAGTAGAAGTCGATGGTCGTGACCACCCGGACCTTCTTGTAGGGCGTGTCCGAGACGCCCCAACCCCCGCCATCGCCATCGCGCGCGGTGATCTCGAAATAGCCTTGGCTCGCGGTCTTGATGCCGTCGACCGAAGCGCCACTGTCACGCGCGAACTGTTCGGCGGCGGCGCGTGCGTCCTTGGTGGCGGCAGCGACCATCTCCGGCTTGATCGCGTTGAGGCGCGTGAAGGTATAGGCCATCCCTGAGCCTTCCTCGAGCATCACGCCGCGCCGGACCAGATCGAACTGGCGCTTCACAGCCCGTTGCGCCCGGGCGATGTCGGTGGTGCGCAAGGTCATGCGCTGGCGGACCGAGAAGCTGACGACACCGTCGCTGGTCATGGTCTGGACGTTGACCCCGGTCGGCTGCAGCGCTTCTGCGGGAAAGCCGAGCTCGCCGAAGAAGGCCCGGATCGACTGGCTGTCGCGGTCGACGCTGGCCTGTGCGCTGGCAAGGTCGGGCGCGGTGGCGGAATAGGCCAGGGTCCAAGTGGCAAGGTCGGCGGTCACCTCGCGCTCGGCGAGCCCGCGCACGGTGACAGAGCGATCAGCGACCTTGGCGCGGCGGAAACCATCGCCGATGAACCAGCCGCCGGCGACCAGTCCAGCTGCGAGGATCGCCACCGGCAGGAGCGCCATTCCGCCTTGCGGCAGGATGCGCGCGGGCGACCCTTGGGTTTCGATCCTGTCGTCGCTATCTTCACCCTGCATCGCCACCTCCCGGGCTTGTGTGCCTGCGACAAGTTGTGCGATTCTATCGATGAACTGTTTTTGAACGGAATGCCTAGCCGTGACCAAGTTTCTCCATACCATGATCCGCGTGACCGACCCGGACGCGACAATCGCCTTTTTCGAACTGATCGGTCTCAAGGAGACGCGCCGCTTCTCGAGCGAGCAGGGCCGCTTCACACTGATCTTTCTGGCAGCACCGGGCCAGGAGGGCGTGGCCGAAGTGGAATTGACCTACAACTGGCCGCCCGAGGATGGGTCTCCAGCCGAAGTCTATGACGGCGGGCGCAATTTCGGCCACCTCGCCTATCGCGTCGACAATATCTACGAGACCTGCCAGCGCATCATGGACGCAGGCCACATCGTACATCGCCCCCCGCGCGACGGGCACATGGCTTTCGTGAAGTCGCCCGACGGCATTTCGATCGAACTGCTTCAGGAGGGTCATCTCCCGCCCCAGGAGCCCTGGGCCAGCAT
This sequence comes from Novosphingobium subterraneum, assembly GCF_000807925.1. Taxonomy (GTDB): domain Bacteria; phylum Pseudomonadota; class Alphaproteobacteria; order Sphingomonadales; family Sphingomonadaceae; genus Novosphingobium; species Novosphingobium subterraneum. The sequence continues at coordinate 128,623 of NZ_JRVC01000003.1, forward strand.
GCCGAATACCGGCACCTGGTAAGCCCCCCTATCCTGCACCAGCCAAAGCGGCGTCCGGTTCGGTCCGGGCGCCGTTTTCTTTTATCGGTCGGTGGTTCCGGCGGGGGTGGATGAAAAGGGTGAGGCACCTGTCCAAAAGGGCGTTGACTCCATGTTGCTGTGCAGCATTATCAATCCCGGACAGGCGTCATGGAATGGCCAAAAGGCCGCGCCGGTCGAAGGGGTATTGCTGACAAACTGACGTCTGTCGCGCTGACGCGACGGGGCCGGAGACACTGCTGTCTTCGGCTGGCGGGAAAGCTTTGCCTTTTCATCTGGGCCGTTCGCGCGGCGGCCTGGCCATGTTGCGGTGCAAGGTGGCGAGGATGCGCAACGAGATTGGGGATGGATGCACGGGGAGAAGCGAGGGCCGGGCCAGACTTGCCTGGCCGAGCCATACAGGGGGTTGACGAGATGAAAAAGCAGATCGGGTTCAAATCGAAAGCCATGCGGGCGCTGGGCGTTTCAACCATCCTTTCCACGATGGTCCTGCCCGCAATCGCCCATGCCGCCGACGAGCCGCAGGAAGCCGCCGCTCCCGCTGCCGAACCGCAGGCCGCCGAAGAGCAGGGTCTGGGCGAGATCGTGGTGACGGCGACGCGCACGGCCACTTCGATCCAGAAGGTTCCGATCTCGATGCAGGCCTTGAGCGCCGACACGCTTGGCCAGCGTCAGGTCAAGGGCCTGACCGATTTTGCCTCGCTGCTCCCCTCGGTCACCTTCGCCGGCATTGGCCCGGGCCGCAACACCCCCTATTTCCGCGGCATCGTGCCGGCAGGTGGCGGGCGCGAATCGGTCGGCTACTACATCGACGACATTCCGATCACCGGCACCGGCCTCCCCGACATCATGGCCTATGATTTGGAGCGCATCGAGGCGCTTTCGGGTCCGCAGGGTACGCTCTATGGCGCAGGTTCGCTGGCCGGCACGATCCGCTTCATCACCAAGAAGCCGACGACCGACAAGTTCGAGTTCGGCTATGATGCCGAGGTCAACAAGTACGGCAAGGGCGATTTCGGTGGCCAGTACCAGAGCTACATCAACGTGCCGATTGCCGACAATCTGGCGATCCGCGCGATGGGCTTCTACCGGCGTGACGGCGGCTACATCGACAACACGCCCAACAACGGCAAGTTCAACGATGGCAGCCCCTCGGTCCTGACGCTGGGCGACGACAACCCGAACACCAGCTACACGCTCGACAACTCTTCGATCGCGCAGGACGATTACAACACCATTGAAGGATACGGCGGGCGCCTGCAGGTGCTGTGGCAACCGTTCGATGGCTGGGACATCATGCCCCAGATCACCGCGCAGCAGCAGATCGCCAACGGGTACTTCGGTTTCGATCCGCGCGTGGGCGACCTTGAGGTCCACGACTACGACAAGACCAGCCAGAACGACAGGTTCTACCAGGCCGCGCTGAGCATCCACGGCCACATTGGTGATTTCGATCTGGTCTCTGCGACCGGTTACTATCAGCGCCAGATCAAGCTGCTGAACGACTACACCTACTACACCGTAACCTATGACGGCTTCGGTCCGGGCTACGAGAACTACCTCCAGTTCTTCAGCAAGGACGGCTGCACCGGATCGGGCGCAACGCTGAAATGCACCAACCTGATCAACCCGACGCAGTATTACAGCGGTCTGCGCAACGAGCGGAAATTCACGCAGGAAATCCGGCTGACCACGCCCAAGTCCTGGCCTTTCGACGTGACGATCGGTGGCTTCCTCCACCACCAGACCAACGAGATCAACAATGACTACGGCATCCATGGTCTTGCCGACATCGTCGGCTATACCATGTCCGGTGGCGGCGACAGCAACCCCGCCGGCTTCGGCATTCCGGTCAGCCAAGGCGGCACGATGGTGCTCGGTTCACCTGCGGTGAAGCGCGATGCCTTCTACCTGAGCGAGCAGACCAACCACTGGAAGGACTACGCGGTCTTCGCCGAAGGGCATTACAACATCACCCCCGAACTGAAGCTGACCGGCGGCATCCGCTATTTCTGGACGCGATTTGACGTGACCGGGTTTGGCGGTGTTGCGGCATCGGCGCAGAATGCACCGTCGATCTTCCTGCCGACCAACTCGGTCGGCTGTCCGCTGCCTCTGCCGGCCGAACGCCTGCAGTGCCGCAACTTCAATCGTCTCGATCCGCTCAGCGTCGGACGCTATCGCGAGCAGGGCGAGACGCACAAGGTTGCGCTGAACTGGCAGTTCCAGCCGGACAAGATGATCTATGCAAACTACTCGACCGGGTTCCGTCCGGGGGGCTTCAACCGACCCTTGCGCATTCGCGCCTCGGGCGGGTTGCCGCAGGTCATCGTGGCTGCACCGCCTTTCAAGTCGGAAGAGCTGACCAATTTCGAGCTGGGCTTCAAGGGAACCTGGAACAACATGTTCCGCCTGAACGCAGCGGTCTATCTCGAGAAGTGGAACAACATCCAGTATTCGGTGGTCGTTGCCGGCGCACAAGGCGCGGGCTACACCGGCAACGCCGGCAAGGCTGAGGTCAAGGGCATCGAGTATGACGCCGATCTCAAGCTTGGCGCGGTCACGATCTCGACATCTGGCGCGTTCAACGACGGCAAGCTGAAAGGCAATTTCTGCAACTTCATTGCAGACCGGACGGCGCTTACCATCACGCAGCTGGCGACCTGTGCCGTGGGCACGCCGGTTCCTGGCACCAACGGACAGACTCCTTCGGTTGCCGCAATCGATGGGACCCGCCTGCCACGTCAGCCGAAGTTCAAGGGCACTACTTCTGTGCGCTATGACGGCGATTGGGGCGACAAGGACTTCTACGTTCAGGGTGCGGCGCTTTACCAGACAGGGGCGACGCAGGACCTCAACGTCGACCAGAACGCGCTGTACGGAAACACGCCGGGCTTTGTCAGCTTCGACTTCTCGGCCGGGATCAAGACCGAAAGCTGGACGCTCGACGTGTTCCTCCAGAATGCTTTCGACAAGCGCGGGCAGCTGACCAAGAACACCTTCTGCTCGATCGACTTCTGCTCGGGATCGTCGCGCACCTTCATCATCAAGCCGCAGTTCTTCGGCATCCGCTGGGGCCAGAAGTACTGAGGTTTCAAAGACTTTACCCTGCGTAAGGAACCTGAGGCCCCCGCGGGAAACCGTGGGGGCTTTTTTGGGGTGGTGGGATATGGCGTGGGAGCGATGGATGAGGTGTGCGTCGCTGGCGTCATGGACCCCGGCCTGCGCCGGGGTGACGATCCCTTTGACTCGTTGAGACAATTGCCGTCACACCGGCGAAGGCCGGGGTCCATTGCCTCGCTGCATTCGCAACGGTTGGACTATCAGCCCGCAGGCGCGTCGGGATAGCTTTCCAGCACCGGTCCCAGCGCTGCCTTGAGTGGGGCAAGCCACGGCTCGTAGGGCTTCCACGCCTCGAGCCCATCCTTGAAGATCGGCTGGCGGACCTGCTCGGAACTCGCCGTGCGCACGGCGCGCTCGGTCTTGTAGAATTCGAGACAGGCGGGATCGAACGGAATGCCGATGTAACTCAGCAGGCGCCGCACTTCGGCTTCGGTATCGGCGACCATGCGCTCGTAGATCACGCGATGGACGTGGCCGGGCGCTTGCGCATCCCACTTTGCCATCAGGTTGACGTAGTCGGCGTAGTAGCGACCGATGTCGGTCAGGTCATAGGTGAAGGTCTGGCCGCGCGCGAAATGCTGCTTCCAGCCGGAAAAGCAGCAAGACAGCGGGTGGCGCCGCGCATCGACCACCTTGGCGTTGGGCAGGATCAGGCGGATCAGGCCGACATGCTGCCAGTTGTTCGGCATCTTGTCGATGAACAGTGGCCGATCGGTCTGGCGGTGAACGCGGGTGCGCTCGATGTACTCCTCGCCCAGCCGCAGCCGGTCTGCCGGGGTGAGCGAGGCTATCATCGTGGCGAAATCGGCGAACTCGCCCTCGTCAACGCGCGATTGCAGGCGCGCGCCGATCATCATCAACTCGGGCAGTTCCATCGTGCCTTCGACCATCGGATGGCTCGACAGGATCTGCTCGACCAGCGTCGAGCCTGAGCGCGGCAGGCCGACGACGAAGATCGGATCGGGCGCAGGGCAGCCACCTTCGCCCAGGGTGGCAATGAAGGCGGCGGTGAAAGTCTGCTTCGCGGCCTGCACTTCGGCGCTGAAAGTATCGGCATCATGGAGGATCATCGTGCGACGCAGGGCATTGCCCTTGTCGTAGTGCGCAAACGAGGCTGCGGCGTCCTTCGCGTCCTCGAAGGCCTTGCCGAGCGAGAAGTGCAGGTGGAAGACGTCCTCCTTGCGCTCATCCTGCGCCTCGCCGAGCGTGGCGAGGGCGGCCTCCATTGTGGCTATGTCGTCTGGCCCGAGCTTCACCGTCTTGAGATTGGCAAGGCTCCACCACGCTTCGCCCATGGTCGGCTGGCGGGAGACGGCGGCGCGATAGGCCTCGACCGCCTCGGCCTGCTGCCCCAGCGTCTTGAGCACGTGGCCGAGATTCTGCCAGACCTGCGGCTGGTCCGGGTCTGCGGCGAGCAGCTTGCGATAGAGACCCGCAGCGCGTTCCTGATGTCCGAGCCGCACCAGCACCGAGGCAAGGATCAGCTTGTGCCCCGGCGAAGGGATCGGCGAGGCCTGCAGCACTTCGGCATGATCGAGCGCTTCTGGCAAGCGGTTGGTCTGGAGCAGCAGGCGGATCAGGAAATCGCGCGCCAGATCGAAGCCGGGGGCGCTGGCCACGGCTTGTTCGACGCGCGCGATGGCGGGCGTCATCTCGCCCTTGCGCCAGGCGATTTCACCGTGGAGGCGCAGCGCTGGTGGGTCGTCGCCTTCGCGGGCGAGGCGTTCGGCGAGCATCCGGTCCGCACTCTCGAGATCGCCGTCCTGGACGGCGAGCGCTGCCTTGAGCAGGCCCGTATCGCACGAGGATGCGTGGACGCCGGACAGATCTGCGCGCCATGCTTCGTCGGCGCGGCCAGCCTTGCGCAACTGCCGCGCGAGGAGGAACCAGCCGCCGGCGATGCGCGGCTGCAATTGGGTGAGCGCCTGCAGTGCTGCGATGGCGCGCGGCGTGTCGTTTGCTTCGGCAGCGGCTTGGCCCAGTTCCCACAGCACGGCGGGGACCCGACCATTGCCGCGGGCGAGGGCATCGAGCTTTGCCACTGCCTGCTTGCCCTTGCCCATGCGGCGCAAGGCGCGGGCGGCGAGGAATTCTGCGGGCGGAAAGCCGGGTGCCTGCCGCAGCACGACTTCGGCAGCTGACAGCGCCTTGTGCGGCGCGATTACGAGCAGCGCTTCGCCCTCGGCGAGGGCTTGCTGGGGCGAGGGCGCGCGCAACTGCTGGATCATGGTGCAAGCCTAGTCGGCACCGATCCTTTGCGGTGTACGCAAATCGGCGCAAGCTGCGATGACCTCGGCCCGGCTCCGCAGCCCATGTGCCGCGATCCAGCCGGTTACTTGCGCCACGGCGAAGCTGACGCCATAGAGGTTGCGGCGAGGTTCGACGCCGGGGATCGGGCGCGGGTAGCCTGAGGCGATGACCATGAGGCGGTCGGGAGAAAGGCGCGGCTGGCCGCGCGGCAGGTCCCAGTCGAGGCCGACGCCGAGGACCTGAGGCAGGCATCCCGGCCAGCAGGGCTGTCCCTCGGCCTCGCAAGCAGCGACGATCAGCGCGCCACGGTCTGCTGCTTCCTCGGCAAGCAGGGCGAAGACCTCGGCATGGGTGGGGTTGGCGGTGCCGAGGCTGAGGTTGATCAGGTCGCATTCGGCTTCGAGCGCCTGCCGGATGCCCGTCGCCAGTGCGCGGGCCGAGGCGCGAAGGCCATCGCGGAAGACGCGGATGGTCAGGATCTCGGCGTTGGGCGCAAGCTCCTGGATTGCGGCGGTGACGGCGGTGCCGTGCCCAAGCTTGTCGACCGTTTCGAGCGGGTCGGTCAACACCGTGCCATCGGCGAGAACCGAGCACCCCGGCAACAGCCGTGCCGCGTCGATGTGCGGGTGGGTGGGGTGGACCCCGCTGTCGATGACAGCAACCTTAGCCATGGGCGGTGACCTGCGGTTCCCGGCGCGCCTTGCCTTTCTCGAGCCGGATCACGTGGTCTGCCATCTCGGCCAGCGCTGGCTTGTGCGTGATCACGATCAGCGTGGCATGGGGCAGGGCGCGTCGCAGGCCGAGCGCGACGAGGCGTTCGGTTACCTCATCCAGTGCGGCGGTGGGCTCGTCGAGGATCAGCACGTCGGGCTGGCGCAGCAGGGCGCGGGCAATGGCGATGCGGTGGCGCTCGCCCGCTGAAAGCGCGAGGCCGCGCTCGCCGGTGCGGGTGGCCAGGCCTTCGGGCAGGCGGGCGATCAGCGGGTCCAGTCCGGCGGCAGAGGCGGCGGCGGCAATGTCATCGGACGTCGCGTCGGGCCGGGCGAAGGCGATGTTCTGCGCGATCGAGGCGTTGAACAGGAACGGGGCCTGATCGACCAGCAGGACGCGCGCGCGCAGGTCGGTAAGCGAAAGGTCCCGCAAGTCGGTGCCGTCGATGGTGACGCTGCCCTCGACGGGATCGAGAAAGCGCACCAGCAGGTCTGCCAGCGTGGACTTGCCCGCGCCGGATGCCCCGATGATAGCGGTGAGCGAGCCTGCCGGGATTGCGAGGGTGGCATCGCGCAGCACCCGCTCGCGTCCGTGATGCATGGTCACGCCTTCGAAGCGGATTTCGCGGGCGACCAGTGGCAGCGGCCATGGCTTTTCGGCCTCGGTCACTTCGGGCGCGGTGTCGAACAGTTCGAAGATGCGGGCCAGCGCCACGCGCGCAGTGGCGAGACTGGCGGTGAGGCCCATCAGTGCCTGCACCGGGGCGAGGAGGCGGCCATGGTAGGTGATGAAGGCGACGAGCGCACCCACGGTCATGGTGCCGTCGATGATCTGCTTGCCGCCATAGAGGATCACCGCCGCGCTCGATGCCGTCACAATCGTGCCGGGCAGTGCGCCGGTGAGGTACGAGGTGGTCTGCATGCGTAGCATCGTGCCGACAAAGCCGCTGTTGGCGCGGGCGAAGCGGCTGGCTTCGTGATCCTCGGCGCCGAGCGCGTTGACCGTGCGCATGCCGAGGATCGTGTCGGCCAGCAGGCTGCCGATATCCGCGCCACGTTCGCGCATCTGCTGGGTGAGGTCGGTCATGCGGCGCTGGAAGTGGAGGAAGCTCACTACCGCAAACGGCACTAGCACCGTGCCGACGAGGAACAGCTTCCAGTCGAGCCATAGCATCATGCCGACCGAGCCGGCGAAGAACAGCATATTGCTCAATACGGAAAGCAGGGTGTCGCCCGCGACGCGCTGGACATCCGAAACGTCCGAATTGAGCCGCGACATGAGGTCGCCCAGGCGGAAGCTGCCGTAGAAGCGCGGGGAGAGGCGCTGGAGGTGGCGCAGCAGCGCGACGCGCATGTCGAACAGCATCTGCGCCGAGAGCGAGACATAGCGGTAGGATACCAGAGCATTGACGGCAAAGCCGCCGACCGTTGCGCCCATCATCAGGGCGGCGATCCTGACCAGCATGTCCCAGTCGCGCTTCAGCAGCGCCTCGTCGATCATCAGCTTGGAGATCCACGGTTGGGCGAGCGTGAGGCCAGTGGCGATGAGGCTGCCGAGGAGGACCAGCACCAGCCTGGGAGCGTAGGGCTTCAGCCATGGCCAGAGGCGCTTGTAAGTGCTCCAAGGTGCGATTTTCGGCGCTTCGCTCATGCGGCCTGCTCGCGGCGGACGAGATCGAAGCCGTGAAGTGCAAAGCGAGGTTCGGGGAGCCTTGCGAGCAGCGCGGTGGTCTGATCGTAACCGGCCCGGGCGGCGGCGTACTGGTCATGCCACCATGGCCCTGCACCGCCATTGGCGTAGAACGGCAGTGACAGTTGCAGGTGGCGCCGCAGCGAGGCGAGCAGCAGGGAGTGGTAGTGGGTGGCGAGCATGGTCGGGTCCTCGCCCCGCGCGAGAGCGCCGATGACGGCGGCGGCAAGGATGCCCTCGCGCGCGGCTTGCGCGGTGCCGTCGCCGCAGATGGGGTCGAAGGCGATGGCGGACGTGCCGCAGGACAGCCAGTCGTTTCCGGCGAGTTGGGCCAGCATGCGTGGGCTGGTGTCGAACCGGCCGCCCGAAAGTTCGAGTGCGTCGATCAGCGGGCCGATCAGCGGCGCATCCTGCGTCAACGCTTGTGGATCGCCGCCGACGGCCAGCAGCCACGCTTGGCCGAAGCCATCGGGGATCAGGAACAGCCAGCCTGCGTCGACCGCCTCGATCCAGCAGGTGCGGACGGGGGCATCTGCTTTCAGAGTGACCCGCGCCGTCGCTGAAATTCGCTCACCGAAGCGCAGCATCTCGCCGCAGGAAAACGGTGCCATCGCCTCAATCGTGAACGCTGTGTGCACCCGCCCCGGATCGCACAGGCCAGCCGGATCGAGCGCCGCGGCAAGGTCGTCCTCCGAAACCACAACCGCCCCGTGCGGCATGGCAACCGCTTCAGCGCTGCCCCACTTGACCACCCGCTGATTGATCCGGGGCCTGTCGGCAAAGAGCGACGCATCACCGAACACGTCACGGAGCAGGGCGAGGGCCGGATCGCTGAGCATGATCACCGGCACCGGACGCCGCAGGCCGGGCTCGCGCAGACACGCGAACCCGGCCCGGTCCAGCAGGTGCGCGGCCGTAGCCACCGCGACGCCCTGCCCCCTCATGAGTATTTCCGACGTCACTGGGTTATGATCATCCCCGCGCCGGTGGTGTCGTTGCCGAGGTCGATGGTCTTGACGTGGCTCAGGGTCTGCGCATCGTACATCTCGATGTCGTAGCTGGCGCCATAGATGTAGAGCAGCTTGCCATCGCCCGACATGCCGAACTGGAAGCGCGTGCGGCAGGGGAACTCGGCCTTGTTCTTGACCAGGTTGGTGGTGAGGTCGAGGTGCCAGAATTCGCAGCGCTTGTTGCCGACCTTCTCCTGCGTGACGACGGTCCAGCCCTCCTTCATGTCCTTCGATACCTGCAGGCCGGCCATGCCGCCGCCGACCGGGGCGGGGCCAATGGGGCGGAAGTCGAAAGTCTTGGTGACGAGATCGAAGCGACCCACGCCATAGACCTTGTTGCGGATGTAGGGGTCCTGCGCGGTGAACATCGAAACGTACTGGTCAGGATTGCGCAACGTCTCCACGCCGCCGCCGAAGCTGACGCCTTCGATGCCGGTCGCCTCGGGCTTCGAGAACTCCAGGCGATCCTTTACCTTGAGCGATGCGGTATCGACGACCAGCACCTTGTCGCGGATCAGGAACAGCGTGGTGCCGTCCTTCGACAGCATGTAGTTGCCGCGGCCAGCGCCGTTGCGGACGTCCTCGTCGGGCACGTCTGCGGTGCGCACGACGGCCTTCTTCGTCAGGTCGATCACGCCGAACATCTGCGGGCTGACGGTCCAGCGATCCTGCAGCTTCTCGAACTTCTGGATCATCGTGTAGAAGAAGCGGCCCGTGGGATCGGGCACGCCGCCGCCGAAGCGGTAGCGCACGGTCGGCGTATTCAGGCTGAAGGAATTGACCACCTTCCTGGTCGCCGTATCGATCACCTCGATGCCGCTGGTGGTGATCGTGGAGACGTAGATCTTCTTGCTGTCGTTCGAGATGCGCATCGCGGTGGGCAGGCCAGAGGCCAGCGTGATGCGATCCTTGATCTCGCCGGTCGCCTCGTCGACGATCAGCATCTTGTCGGGGTAGGACCCCATGAACACGGTCGATGCGTGCGCCGGCGCGGCGGTCGCAAGAAGGGGCAGGAGCGCGAGACCAAGTTTCTTCATGGGTCGGGTCTTCCGATGCTGAAATGTCAGGAGTGGAGGCGGGCCGCTCAGGGGAAGATGATGTCGAGGCTGCGCCAGTCCTTGGCCGCGGTCGCGCAATTGCTGGCCCAGTCGGGCGAGTAGTTGACGTGATCTGGGACCTGCACCGGCCAGAAGCAGGTGACGTAGCAGTCGTAGATGTCGCGCTCCGCCGGCTGGCACAGGCCTGCCGTGCCGCCGCCCGCATCGACCTCCCAGCCGGGCGAGAACGAGATCGAGCAGCCCATTGGCGTGTGCATCGGCTTCTGCTGGAGCGCGACGACGTCCTCTTCGGTCGAGGCGATCGTTTCCTCGATCCGCAGTGCCTTCTTGTTGAGGGGTTTCAGGTGCTTCATGACAAGCCCTTTCGTGCAGCAAAGCGTTCAAGAAATTCAGGGTTACGCTGGGCGACGGTGCCGTAGATCTTGAGGCAGGCCTCGGTCCATTCGCGGATCCAGTCGCAGTAGTGCAGGTTGGCGTGGCCGGTATCGCCGTAGCGGACGAAGGCCTCGTGATGGCAGCCGCCGGCGCAGAGCGGGCGGGCCCAGCACGACGAACATTCATACTTCGCGCCAACGTGCCCGCGCGTCAGGAAGTCGGTGCGCTTTTCCTTGTCAAGGCCGGTGGTGACGTGGCCGAGTACGTGGGTATCGGCATCGGTGAAGCGATGGCAGGGTGAAAGGTCGCCCGAAGGGCTCACTCCCACCAGCCCGAGACCAGCGCCGCAAGGGTGCGACTTGTTGGTGCCCTGGATCAGCTCGCTGATCGTTTCCGACACGTTCGAGAAACCGTGCATTTCCCCGCGCAGAGCATAGGCGAGCCACTCGGCGGCGAGTTCGTGGAACGCGGCGACGACCGTGTCCATGCCCTCGTCATCAAGCGTGTAGGCCTGTGCGCCGGAGTCCGTCACCGGCGCGAAGCCGACTTCGTGGAAGCCCAGGTCATCCTTGAGGTGACGGTAGATGCGGATCACGTCGGTCACGCCTTCGGTCAGCGTGACGCGGGCGGTGATGGCGCGGGTCTTGTGCCCGGCGATGAGCTTCCTGAGGCGCGGTTCCATCACCGCATAGGAACCCTTGCCGTTCTTGTAGACGCGGTGGCGGTCCTGCAGGTCAGGCGGGCCGTCCATCGAGACGGTGACGCCGATCGCCTGGTCCGAGAGGAACTGGATGATCTCGTCGGTCAGGAGCGTGGCGTTGGTCGTCAGGCTGTAGGTCATGCGCTTGGCCATCGCCGCTGCCGCTTCGTTGGCATAGAGCACCACGTCGCGCAGCAGCTTGAAGTTCATCAAAGTCTCGCCGCCGAAGAAGGTGATGTGCGGCACTTCCCGCTCGCCCGAACTCTTAAGCAGGAAGTCGACCGAGGTCTTCGCCGTCTCCAGCGTCATGTACTTGGGCTTGCCTGCGGGCGTGGCGATCTTGTCCGCGCCGAACTCGTAGCAATAGGTGCAGGCAAGGTTGCACTGGTTGGTGACGTTGAGCACCAGCGCCTGGAGCGGGTAGTCCTCAGGGGGTGCCGCGGGGGCGAGCGGGGCTTCGCGGATCTCGTCCGAGACTATGCCCCGCACCGCGCGCAGTTCGCGGATCAGGTCTTCGGCATCGGCGCGCGAATAGCCCTTTTCGACCAGCCCGGCGACCATCTCGCCATAGGCCATCTGCCGTTCGCCAAGGATCGCCATGACGCTGGCGGCGCCTTCATCAAGCGCGAAGATTGCGCCAGCAGAGGCAAGGTAGACGAAACCTGCGCCATCGGCCTCGAACAGGTGGATATCGCCGCGGCGATACTTTGGAGCGAGGATCGTGGTCACTTGGCCACCTCCGGCTGATCCCAGCGCTTGTAGGCGGGCACTGACACGACCATGAACGCCTTGCCCTTGAGCGGCTTGCCCAATGCGTCCTTTTCGGTCTTGGCCGTGGCGACGACCCAGACCTCGCCATAGTTGTTGCGGCCCCACTTGCGTTCAGGGTTCGGCCCGTCGATGGCGGGCGTGAACAGTGCGGTCGGGCTGAGCTTGCCGACGTAGTTGACGTCGTCGTCGTAATAGACGGTCGGCAGCTCCTCCATTGACCAGGTCACGTCGATCGGGCCCAGCGAGACGTCATCCGCGGTATAGGGCTTGCCGTCGAGGCCCGCGTCATAGCCAAGCGCGTCGAACTGCTGGTAACCGGGCGCGTGCTTCTCGCTGCCGCCGAGGCGGGCAATGGCGGTTTCGGGCGTGACCTTGATGTAGTCCACCCGCTTGTAGACCGGCAGGCCCGCCGCAAGAATCGAGCCGCCAATGCCGACGTCATGCGCGCCGATGGTCGCATCGGGGGCGACATCGACCGTGAGCACCGCCTCGGTCGGGCTGTTGGAGACAACCTTGGTCACCGTCACGCCCTTGCCGAGGTCGACGTCCGAAGGCTTTAGGCCTGCAGGGAAGGCATCGCCAATCAGCTTGAGCGTTGCGCCCCTGGCTCCGGCCTTGAGGGCATAGGGCCAGGTCGCAACGACAGTCGGTTCGGCGGCGGCGCGGGTCAGCTTCACGTTGAAGCCGAACTCGGTGTAGTCGCCCCAGAACCAGCGGCCTTCCGCGCTCTTGCGGTCGGGCGAGAACTGCATAGCCTCACGCGTTTCGTGGTCCTGCGGTGCATCCGGACGCGCGCCGGCCGGGCCGCTTGATGACGTGCCCCGCCACGAATAGCCGGTGTAGACGAGGCCCTTGCCGCTGCGAGTAAGGGTGGAGCCATCGGTCAGTGACTTCAGGGTGATGGCGGTGGTGTAATCGTCGTCGGTGCCGGCCGGCGTCAGCATCATCTCGCCGACGTAGAGGCCCTTGCCGGGCAGGAAGGCGTTTACCAGCCACTTGCCGCCGAGCTTCGCGGACGATTGCCGCGCCTGCCACTTCGTCCATTCGGGCGTCATCAGCGGCGCGGTCTTGTTCATGTAATCGAGCGCGACCTCGACCGGGAGCGGCTTGGGCGCCCCGTTGGCGGGGACGGGCTGTGTCGGGTCTTCGACCGGCTTGCGGAACTGCGCATCAGCTTGCGAATACATCGCGACGTGAAGATTGCGCAGCAGGCCCCATTCCGCCTTCGAACGCCGCCACGACAGTGGCTGGGCGAAGGCGTGGCAAGCCGCGCAGGACTGGCGGATCGTCTCGTTGGGAATGTTGCTCTCGACCACGATGCGGTGTTCGGGCAGGTAGGAAACCGGCCTGGCTTCCTCGGGCGAGAGACCGTTGCTGGCGGAAAGCGAGCGGATCACCGCCTTGGCCTCGGCCGGGGTGATCGACAGGCCGTTGAGCGAGGCCATGCGGCGGATGACCTGCGCCCAGCCTTCCGGGGTGGTGCGCACCCAGGAGATGCGCGAGAGGTTCCCTTTCGCATCTGCAGTATGGCAGCTGCCGCACTTTTCGACGACCAGCGGGTCCTTGATCGCGATACCGGCCTCGGTCTCCACCGGGTTCGAAGAATCGCGCGGCGGCTCCTTGGCGGACTGTGCCAGGACAATCGAAGCGGGGAGCGCGGTCAGGGCGAGGAATTGGAGAAGATGCCGACGGTGCGGGCGCTTCGCCCCGGTCTGGCTAACATCCGTGGCAAGATTACGGGCAGCAGTTTCGGCCAAAGTCATGGTCGCGATTTCCCCCTTGGCAGGCCGTGTCCGGGAACGAGTCGGACGCGGTGTCAGGGCAAAGACTGGACAGACGTCAAAAGTTCGTCAACGCCTTTGTTTTTGCGGGTGCGAAAAGGTTTTGGCGCTCTATCGGATGATCTTCGCGCATGTCCCGGCCAGGATCCATACGCTGATCGCGCACATTGTTCAGTGGCATGTCGGCAGCCGCGTCGTGCAAATGCGGCCAAGTGCAGGCGCAAGGTTGACGACGAGCCCTCGATCATGCCAGAGGCAGCGCATCCGGCAGCCCCGGATCAAGCAGCCTTTGCGGCCGCGCGGGTGTAGCTCAATGGTAGAGCAGCAGCTTCCCAAGCTGAATACGAGGGTTCGATTCCCTTCACCCGCTCCAGCCCTCCCTTCCCACAACATCCCGGAAATGCTACGAAGTCCTCGGAAATCCTAGGGTTTTCACACTGCATTTGTCCCGCCAGCGCCCGCCTGTTCTCGCCGCATCTCGCGAATCTGGGGGCTCTTTTGGGGGCCAAGTGGGTTTCGCTCAATTCGAGTGGCCCCCACCCAGGGGGCCACTCAGGATGGAAGGGATTGAAATCGTGGCACTTACCGATGTGGCCGTCCGAAATGCTAAGCCGGGTACGAAGCCCTATAAGATGGGCGACTCCCATGGCCTGTTCCTGCTGGTCCAGCCAACCGGCGGAAAACTCTGGCGGTTCAAGTTCCGCGTTGACGGGCGTGAGAAGAAACTGGCGATTGGCCCTTACCCCGAGATCGGCCTGGGCGAGGCTCGCAGGCGGCGCGACGAAGCCCGCGAGGCCATGGCAGCCGGCAAGGACCCGGTGCGAGAGAAGCAACGCGATAAGGTCCGCGCGAAGGTTGAGGCCGAAAATACCTTCGGGGCAATCACTGCTGAGTTCTGCGAGAAGCGAAAGCGCGATGGGCAGCGTGCTTGGGCACCGGCCACTGCCAAGCGCTGCGAATACCTTCTGTCGATCCTGTGCGGGTCCATCGGCAACATGCCGATCTCCGAAATAGAGCCTGCCGATGTGCTGGTTGCCGTTCGCCGGATCGAAGGCAAAGGCAACCTCGAGAGTGCTCGCCGAACGCTCCAACTGGCGGGCTCGGTGTTCCGCTTTGCGGTAGCCACGGCGCGCCTCAAGTCCGACCCTACGCGTGACCTCAAGGGAGCACTGACAAGCCCCACCGTCACCCACTACGGGGCAGTCATCGATCCCGCCGGGGTGGGCGAACTGCTCCGGTCAATTGATGGCTACGAGGGGCAACCGATCACAAAATTCGCGATGCAACTTGCCCCTCATGTGTTCGTCCGCCCCGGCGAACTACGACACGCGGAATGGTCGGAAATCGATCTGGCAGGGGCGCTGTGGACGATCCCGGCAGGCAAGACCAAAATGCGCAAGGAACATGTCGTTCCGCTCTCGCGGCAGGCCATTGCGATCCTGAAGAGCGTCCAGCCCCTGACCGGTCCAAGCGGCTATGTCTTCCCCTCCGTCCGCACCCGACGCCGCCCGATGAGCGACAACACGATCAACGCTGGCCTGCGCCGCCTTGGCTACGCCACCGACGAAATGACTGCCCACGGTTTCCGCGCAATGGCGTCCACGCTGCTAAACGAAAGCGGGAAATGGAACCCCGATGCCATCGAACGCGCTCTGGCTCACGGCGACACTGACAAGGTACGCGCTGCGTACCATCGCGGCGCCCATTGGAAGGAGCGTGTAGCCATGGCGCAGTGGTGGAGTGACTACCTGGACGACCTGCGGAACGTGGCGAAATCGGTCTGATGGGCGATCCAACGAGCTGATCGCTGGCAACTGGCGCGCAAATCGCGACTTGCGTGCAATTCGTCAGGATAGACCATTGTTATGGCTGTATTTATCCCCCCAGCAGACGCGATTGCAAATCGCGATTTGCAAGCAAATCAGTTTGACACCAGACCGATATTTCCCATTTTCCGTAATCCCGCCAATAACTTGCATCTAGCAGTCCACTGCGTACGGTGTGCTTGTAAACCTGCTGCCGAGGTGGGTTCGATACGTTCCCCGAATATGGTCCGAGCAGATGAAAATGAGTCCTGGTGGGGCTTGAGCCAAACGGCGCATGAGAGCGTCTGTTTCCGCTGACAATGCGGCCATAATCGGCTTTAATCTGTCTGGTCGAAAGCCGTCGTTCGTTCACCGACGACCTATGTATGCCAACTCTCGGGTAGCGCCTAGGTGGGCGTTCGGGCCTTTGCAGACACCACCATTCGCTTGGGCGAGGATTAAAAACAACTCGCATGACTAAACTGCCAATAGGCGACAGTTTAGCCATGTGATCGATTCTAGGGAGCCTCCGACGCCGCACCAAACACCCGGCGCTGGAGGAATGAAATGTCTGCGGTTTCAAGCGATGCCGGTTGCGACTCAGAAGAGATCGAGCGTTTCGACGTTATAATCGTCGGCGCGGGGATCTCGGGCATCGGCAGCGCAACCTTGCTGCGCAAGCACTGCCCGGACTTGAGCTTTGTTGTCCTCGACGCGATGGAATCGTTCGGCGGCACCTGGCTGATGCACAAGTATCCCGGCACCCGTTCGGACAGCGATCTGTTCACTTTCGGCTATGGCTTCAAGCCGTGGAAGGGTGATCCCATCGCTTCGCGCCAGCAGATTCTGGACTATCTGGGCGGGGCTATCGAGGATGCCAATCTTGGGCCGCACATCCGTTATGGCCACAAGGTCCAATCCGCCGAATGGTCGAGTGAAGCGGCAAGCTGGACACTGGCAGTCGAGCGCAGTGATATAGAAGGCTTGGTCCATCTGCAGGGGCGCTTCCTGTGGATGTGTCAGGGCTACTACCGCCATTCACACGGCTACACGCCGGACTGGCCAGGTCTCGCCCAGTTCCAGGGGCAGGTTGTCCACCCGCAGCACTGGCCAGACGATCTCGATCTCAGCGGCAAGCAGGTGACGGTGATCGGCTCGGGTGCCACGGCCGCCACCTTGATCCCGGCGCTGGCTGATAGCTGCGCGCATGTCACCATGTTGCAGCGCACGCCGACCTACTTCGCGGCTGGTCGCAATGCCGACAGCCTGGCGGACGAACTGCGCAAGCTGTATGTCGATGACGCCTGGATCCATGAAATCATGCGCCGCAAGGTGGTGCGCGACCGCGCCGATCTGCTGGAGCGCGCGCAGGCAGCGCCCGACAAGCTGAAGAAACTGCTGATCGACGGGGTCAAGGCCTGCCTGCCCGAAGGCTTTGATGTCGATCGCCACTTTACCCCGCCCTACAAGCCCATGCAGCAGCGCGTGGCCTTTGTGCCTGATGGCGACCTGTTCAAGGCCGTCGCTTCGGGCAAGGCATCGGTCGTGACGGACCAGATCGCAGCCTTTGACGAAACCGGGATCCAGCTTGGTTCAGGCAGCCGCATCGACTGCGACGTGGTGATCACCGCGACCGGCTTTGAGATGTCCGTGATGGGCGAGATCCCCTTCCGGGTTGACGGACGCCATATCGATTTTGCGCAGACTGTGACCTATCGCGGGACGATGTTCACCGGCGTGCCGAACATGGCCTGGATTTATGGCTATGGGCACTATAGCTGGACCTTGCGCGCGGACCTGATCGGCGAGTTCGTCTGCCGCCTGCTGCGCCATCTGGAGGCGCGCGGCGCGAAGAGCGTAGCGCCGACCTTGCGCCCGGATGATCACGACATGCCGCTGCGGCCGTGGGTCGACACCGAATACCTCAATCCCGGCTACCTCTTGCGCAGCCTGGACCGCTTGCCACGCAGCGGTGACAAGCCGGAGTGGCAGCACAGCCAGGATTATCTCTACGAGAGCAAGGCCATCCCGGCCATCGATCTCGACGATCCGATCTTTTCCTACAGCTATTGACCGGGCCGGACCCGCAAAGACCGAGGAGCGTGCAGATGAAGAACATGAAAGGCGGCGTAGCCGTAGTAACCGGCGGCGGTTCTGGCCTGGGCAAGGCTATTGCACAGGAGGCCGCACGCCGGGGAATGCGGGTGGTGATTGCCGACGTGCAGGCCGAGGCGATGAATGCGGCGGTTAAAGAGCTGCGGGCCAGCGGTGCGGATGCGATTGGTGTGTTGACCGACGTGACCAGCGCTGCTTCGGTTGAGGCGCTCGCAGAGGCCGCCGAACGCCAGTTTGGCCCCGCCAACCTGGTGTTCAACAATGCCGGGGTCGCATCCGGTGGGCCGATCTGGGAAAGCACCGAAAAGGATTGGAAGTGGGTGTTCGCCGTCAACGTCGATGGGGTGGCCAACGGTGTGCGGAGCTTCACCCCGCGGATGCTTGCTGCCGCCGCTGCCGACCCGGCCTATCAAGGCTGCATTGTGAATACCGCCTCGATGGCCGGACTGGTTACGGCACCCGGCATGGGCATTTACAGCGTTTCCAAACACGCCGTGATCGCGATTTCGGAATGCCTTTACCACGATCTCGATCTGGCCGGAGATCAGGTCAAGACAGCTGTGCTGTGTCCCTCATACGTGACCACCAACATCAGCCAATGCTATCGCACCCGGCCCGCCGATCTTGCCAATGAAAGCGGCCCGACAAAGTCCCAGCTGGCGACCCAGGCCATTTCCGCGAAGGATCTCGCCAATGGGTCGTTGACCGCAGAAGAAGTGGCCAGCATCACTTTCCAGGCAATCGAAGTGGGACAGTTCTACGTCTATCCCAGCCCGGAACTGCTCCCGATCGTCAAGAACCGCCTGGATAACATCGCGGCGGGATCCAATCCCGATATTCCCTACGAGGACATTCCGATGTTCAAGGAGCGGCGCGACCGGTTAAAGGAAGCACTGGCCAGTTGAACGCCAGCCCTCACAGGCGGATCAAGGACATCGGCAGTTGCACGAAGACAGGGCCCAGCACGAACCAGGAGTATTGAACCCGGAGCTCGATGCTGCGCTGCGCCAGCATGCCCGCCGCCGACTGCTTGGCAGGGGTGAGCAGCTTTATGCGTTCGGGTCCGTGCCCGATGCGCTGTTCTGCGTTGAAGAGGGAGTACTGCGCCTCAGCGTGACCAGCCCCGAGGGCCGGGAATCCGTTCTCAGCATGGTGACTCAAAACCAGTGGTTCGGCGAAGCCTCCCTGTTTTCGGGAGAGCCGCGCGGAAATGACGCCATGGCGATTGTTGCCAGCGCTGTGCTGATCGTCCCGGCTGCAGCAGTCCACCAGCTTGTCGACCACCGGCCGGATTTCTTGCTGCAATTCCTGGCCATGATGGGGAGGCGGTATCGCATGATACTCAGCCGGATGGACGATACCGTGCTGCGCCCCTTGCCCGCCCGCCTGGCGCGGGAAGTGCTGCAGGCGCATGGGCGGGAGCTTGCAGCGGCGGGACCACATCACCCGGTCACGCTCCGCTTCTCGCAAGAGGAAATGAGCCAGATGCTCGGCGCATCGCGGCAAAGCATCAACCGCCTGCTCAAGCAATGGGAGCGAGGCGGCGCCATAGAAGTTGCTTACCGCAGCCTGACAGTCCTCGATCCTGAAGCGCTGCGGTTGCTCACGGAACGTGACGAAGGATAAAGCGCTATGGTCCTGCTCCAAACTACCGGAGTACCAAGATGAAACTGCGCCTGCGCCAGATTGCACTCGCCGTAACTGACCTTGAAGTTGCAACATTGCAGGCCAGCCAGATTCTTGGCCTGGGCTCAGCCTATCAAGACCCGGCAATCGTGCGTTACGGGCTGCGCAATGCGGTCTATGCGATCGACAACACCTTTCTGGAATTCGTATCGCCGATCACCGAAAACACCACCGTCGGGCGCTTGCTGGCCAAGCAAGGCGGTGACTGCGGCTATATGGTCATTCTTCAAACCGACGGGGCAGACGAAGCGCGCGCGCGAATTGATGCTGCGGGTGTGCGCGTGGCGGATCAGTTGGACCGCAATGGCGCGGGCTTCATGCACCTGCATCCCAAGGATGTTGGCGGAACCCTGCTGTCCATCGATTACATGCCGCGCTGGTCCGACTGGGAATGGGGCGGCCCCGACTGGCAAAAGTCCGCTACCCAAGACGAGGCCATTACCGGGATTGGAATAAGCGCGCTCGACCCGCAGGGCATGGCGGGGCGCTGGGGGGAAATTCTCGGTCGCCCGATGGAACATTGCGATCATGCAAGCCGCATCGGCCTGGATGAAGGCGAGCTGCGGTTTGCGGCCCCAGCAGGCAACGGCAGTGAAGGATTCCAAGCCTTCGACCTGCACTCCGCCCGCGCCGCGCAGCTGCGCGAAAACGCTGTTCGGCACGGCTGCCTGACCAGTGAGGGGAATGTCGCACTGTTCGGCGTGACTATTCGGCTGGTTTGATAGCCTGCATCAAAGCGCCTGAGACACGAGAGGATAACCAGTGACCTATTCGCAGATTTGTTATGATGTGATCCGCGCGGTCGCCACCATCACGCTGAACCGGCCAGAGCGCCTGAACGCCTGGACCCCGACCATGGCGGCAGAATTCCGCCAGGCCATGGAGCAGGCGAACAACGATCCGCAGGTGCGTGCGATTATCGTGACCGGCGCGGGCAAGGGGTTCTGCTCGGGCGTCGACATGAACGCGCTGGATGGAATGACCTCAAGCGGCAAGACCCCAAGCAAATCGTTCACCCCGCTTGACCCGGCGGCCCGCGAAGATTTCCAGCATCCGATGACCTGGCTGCCGTCGGTCGGCAAGCCGATTATTGCCGCGGTCAACGGTGCGGCGGCCGGGCTGGGGCTTGCGCTTCTGCTGTTCTGCGATTTGCGGTTTGCCTCCAGCAACGCGGCATTTGTGACATCATTCTCGCGGCGCGGCCTGATCGCGGAACATGGCACCAGCTGGATGCTGACGCGTTTGGTGGGACATAGCCGTGCACTGGACCTGATGTTCTCCTCGCGTCGAGTAGATGGCGACGAGGCATACCGCATCGGCCTGGCAGACCGGGTCTGCGCCCCCGAACGGCTGCTGGACGAGGCACGCGAATATGCCGAGAACCTGGCGGCGAATGTCTCTCCGCGCTCGACCCGCATCATGAAGCGCCAGCTGTGGGACGCCCTGTTCGTCGATCTCGCAACCTCGATGCAGGAAGCCGATGAGGAAATGCGGGAAAGCCTGAAAAGCGCGGATTTCAAGGAGGGCGTTGCGCACTTCCTTGAGAAGCGCACGGCAAAGTTCGTAGGTGGCTAAAGTTTATTTTGGGGTTTTGTGATCGACATCGGTATCTGGAATGCCTTCGAGGTCTAAATGTCCCATGACACTTCTCCTGTGGCCGGAATGGCCACGGGGAGTTTGCCTCAACTATGCATGAAAATGTCCGCTATCCCAATTTGCGGTCCTGAAAGGAGACTTTCCGGATCGTCCAACTTGCCGGACATTTGCGGCTGGCATTGTCTTGGCAAATCTTAGGATTTCCACAGGCATCTAACGCTGCAGGGGGCCATATTGGGGGCCACTGTCAGGTTGAACTATCAAAACCCCATTATAAAACAGCTCAATATGCTTACTTTTGGTTTCCCTTCACCGTCCATTTTCCTGTCCGCCGAATGCCGTGAGCGTCTGGACACGATCGCCGGAAACGCAAAAGGCGCCGTTCGAGATGTGGGTGCCGGCATTGTTTCACCGAAGTGCTTCGGCAAGGTTCACGTTCGACTGATGTGGCAATTCGATTAGGCTGCAAGCTTCAAGCCGAGAAGAGTGCCCCATGTGCGAGCCGTCTCGGCTCATCCCCAAGCCAGCTCGAAGAATCCTGGCTTCTCGGAACCCACTGGAACTTGAGTGATTCTTGTGCGCTTGCGACCGGAAGGGGCGCGCTGAACGCCTCTGTTCGGAGGGCACATGAACAGACCGGCGGCCAAGGGTGAGTTTGAAATCGGTAGACGCGAGCTGCTCACCGCCTTGCGCAAGCTGCGAAACGGCGATTTCAGTGCCTCGCTGCCCGAAGACAGCGCCGATACCGAGATTGCCGCGCTGTTCAACGAGGTCGTCGGCATAAACCGGCGCATGACGGAAGAGTTCCAGCGCCTTTCCCGCGTCGTCGGCAAGGAAGGCAAGATCGGCCATCGCGCCGCCGTGCCGGGCGCGGTGGGCGACTGGGACATTACCCTGAGCGCGATCAACGAACTCATTGATGACATGGTGCAGCCGACGACCGAGGTGGCCCGCGTGATCGGCGCCGTTGCCAAGGGTGACCTGTCCCAGTCGATGGCCGTGGAGATCGAAGGCCGCGCCCTGCGGGGCGAGTTCCTGCGCATCGGCAAAGTGGTCAACACCATGGTGGAGCAGTTGGCCAGCTTCGCCTCGGAAGTGACGCGCGTGGCGCGCGAGGTCGGTACCGAAGGCAAGCTCGGCGGACAGGCCAACGTCAAGGGCGTCGCCGGTACGTGGAAGGACCTCACCGACAACGTGAACCTGATGGCCGCAAACCTGACCGGGCAGGTCCGCAACATCGCCGAAGTGACGACCGCCGTGGCGCTGGGCAATCTGTCCAAGAAGATCACCGTCGACGTGAAGGGCGAGATCCTCGAACTGAAGAACACCATCAATACGATGGTTGATCAGCTCAACGGTTTTGCCTCGGAAGTGACCCGCGTGGCGCGCGAGGTCGGCACCGAAGGCAAGCTGGGCGGACAGGCGCAGGTGCCCGGTGTCGCGGGAACGTGGAAGGACCTGACCGACAACGTCAACCTGATGGCCGCAAACCTCACCGGACAGGTCCGCAACATCGCCGAAGTGACGACGGCTGTGGCGTCGGGGGATCTTTCCAAGAAGATTACGGTCGATGTGAAGGGTGAAATCCTCGAGCTCAAGAACACCATCAACGTGATGGTCGATCAGCTCAACGGATTCGCGTCGGAAGTGACGCGCGTGGCGCGCGAGGTCGGCACCGAAGGCAAGCTGGGCGGACAGGCGCAGGTGCCCGGTGTCGCGGGGACGTGGAAGGACCTGACCGACAACGTCAACCTCATGGCGGACAACCTGACGGGCCAGGTCCGTAACATCGCCGAGGTCACCACTGCGGTGGCTTCCGGAGACCTTTCCAAGAAGATCACGGTCGATGTGAAGGGCGAGATCCTCGAGCTCAAGAACACCATCAACGTGATGGTGGACCAGCTTAACGGATTTGCCTCGGAAGTGACGCGCGTGGCGCGCGAGGTCGGCACCGACGGCAAGCTGGGCGGACAGGCGCAGGTGCCGGGTGTCGCGGGGACGTGGAAGGACCTGACCGACAACGTCAACCTCATGGCGGACAATCTGACGGGCCAGGTCCGCAACATTGCCGAGGTGACGACGGCCGTCGCCAAGGGAGACCTTTCGAAGAAGATCACCGTCGAGGTGCGTGGCGAGATCCTCGAGCTGAAGAACACGATCAACGTGATGGTGGACCAGCTTAACGGATTTGCGTCCGAAGTGACCCGCGTGGCGCGTGAGGTGGGCACCGAAGGCCGGCTGGGCGGGCAGGCGCGGGTGCCCGGCGTCGGCGGAACGTGGAAGGACCTGACCGACAACGTCAATGCCATGGCCGGCAATCTTACCGGCCAGGTGCGCAACATTGCCGAGGTGACGACGGCTGTCGCCAGGGGAGACTTGTCCAAGAAGATCACGGTGGACGTGAAGGGCGAGATCCTCGAGCTGAAGAACACCATCAATACGATGGTCGACCAGCTCAACTCCTTCGCCTCCGAAGTGACGCGCGTGGCGCGCGAAGTGGGCACCGAAGGTCGGCTTGGCGGCCAGGCACAGGTCGAGGGTGTGGGCGGAACGTGGAAGGACCTGACCGACAACGTCAACGCCATGGCCGCCAACCTGACCGGGCAGGTGCGCAATATCGCTGAAGTGACCACGGCCGTGGCCCTTGGCGACTTGTCCAAGAAGATCACGGTCGACGTGAAGGGCGAGATTCTCGAGCTGAAGAACACCATCAACACGATGGTCGACCAGCTCAACTCCTTCGCCTCGGAAGTGACCCGCGTGGCGCGCGAGGTGGGCACCGAGGGCAAGCTTGGCGGACAGGCCCATGTGCGCGGCGTGGCAGGGACATGGAAGGACCTGACCGACAACGTGAACCTGATGGCCGACAACCTGACCGGCCAGGTTCGCAACATCGCCGACGTGACCACTGCTGTCGCCAAGGGCGACCTGTCCAAGAAGATTACGGTGGACGTGAAGGGTGAGATCCTCGCGCTCAAGAACACCATCAACACGATGGTCGATCAGCTCAACGGCTTTGCTTCGGAAGTGACCCGCGTGGCGCGCGAAGTGGGGACCGAGGGGAAGCTTGGCGGCCAGGCGCAAGTGCCGGGCGTGGGCGGCACCTGGAAAGACCTGACCGACAACGTGAACCTGATGGCCACCAACCTGACCAACCAGGTTCGCGGCATTGCCGACGTCGTTACCGCGGTTGCGCAAGGCAACCTCAAGCGCAAGCTGACCTTCGACGCGAAGGGTGAGATCGCCGCTCTGGCCGAGACGATCAACGGGATGATCGAGACGCTTTCGACGTTCGGCGATCAGGTTACCAACATGGCCCGCGAAGTCGGGGTCGAAGGGCGGCTTGGTGGACAGGCGCGCGTGCCGGGTGCAGCTGGCCTGTGGCGCGACCTGACCGACAACGTGAATGCGATGGCCACGAACCTGACCAATCAGGTGCGCTCGATCGCCGAGGTGGCAACCGCGGTGACCAAGGGCGACCTTACCCGTTCGATCGCGGTCGAGGCTTCGGGCGAGATGGCCGCGCTGAAGGACAACATCAACGAGATGATCCTCAACCTCAAGGATCAGACGCTCAAGAATGCCGAGCAGGACTGGCTGAAGACCAACCTGGCCCGCTTTTCGCGCATGCTGCAGGGTGAAAGGGATCTTGCAACGATTTCGAACCTGATCATGTCCGAACTGGCCCCGCTGGTGAACGCGCAGTACGGCGTTTTTTACGTCACGAGCCGCGACGACGAGGACATCCGGCTCGACCTCGTCGCCAGCTATGGCGCCGAGAACCACGGCGAGCTGCGCCACCGCTTCGGGCTGCGCGAAGGCCTGATCGGCCAGGCGGCGGCGGACAAGCGGCCAATCCGGCTGTCCAAGGTCCCCGGTGACTTCATCCGCATCGGCTCCGGCCTCGGCACGGCAGCACCGGCCAATATCAATATCCTGCCCGCCCTGTTCGAGGATGAGGTGAAGGCGGTTATCGAGCTCGCCTCGTTCGAGGAGTTCAACGAAACCCACCACAGCTTCCTTGCGCAGCTGATGGAAACCGTCGGTATCGTTCTTAACACGATCGCCGCGACCATGCGGACCGAAGGATTGCTCGAGCAGTCGCAGTTGCTGACCCAGGAACTGCAGGCGCGGCAGACCGAACTGACGCGCAAGCAGGAAGAACTCCACGCCACCAACGAGGAACTGCAGGAGAAGGCCCAGCTCCTCGAGAACGAGAAGCGGCAGGTCGAGGCCAAGAACTTCGAGATCGAGATGGCGCGTCGCGCCGTGGAAGAGAAGGCAGAGCAGCTTGCGCTGACTTCGAAGTACAAGTCCGAGTTCCTTGCCAACATGAGCCACGAGCTGCGCACGCCGCTCAACTCGCTGCTGATCCTGTCCAAGCTTCTCGCCGACAACCAGCAGGGCAACCTCAACGAAAAGCAGACCGAGTTTGCCCGGACGATCCACGGCGCGGGGACCGACCTTCTGAACCTGATCAACGACATCCTCGACCTCTCGAAGATCGAATCCGGCACGGTCTCGATCGAGATGAGCGACATGCCGATGGTCGCGCTCAAGCAGCACATGGAGCGCACATTCCGCCAGCTCGCGTCCGAGAAGGGCCTGTCGTTCGATGTCAGGTTTGACGAAACCCTCCCGGAATCGATCCAGACCGACGAA
Organism: Novosphingobium subterraneum; assembly: GCF_000807925.1. Lineage (GTDB taxonomy): Bacteria > Pseudomonadota > Alphaproteobacteria > Sphingomonadales > Sphingomonadaceae > Novosphingobium > Novosphingobium subterraneum. The sequence goes on from NZ_JRVC01000003.1 coordinate 153,994, forward strand.
CAGCGTCTCCAGCAGATTGTCCTGAACCTGCTGTCGAACGCCTTCAAGTTCACCGCCGCCGGAGGCGTGACACTTTCCGTCCGCAAGGCGCGGGAGGGGTGGAGCCCCAGCCACCCGGTGCTCGGCGAACTCGATGCGGCGCTGGAGATCGCGGTCAGCGACACCGGGATCGGCATTCCCGAGGACAAGCAGAAGCTGATTTTCGAGGCGTTCCAGCAGGCAGACGGAACGACGAGCCGCAAGTATGGCGGGACGGGCCTCGGCCTGTCGATCAGCCGTGAAATCGCACGGCTCCTTGGCGGCGAGCTTCAGGTGCGCTCGGTTCCCGGGCAGGGCTCGACATTCACCCTTTACGTACCGCTAAACGCCGTGGCGACTTCGCAGGCCCTGCTGGCAGCGGCATCGCCAGAGCGCGATCCGGTCGTGAACTATTCTCCGCCGGACGATCGCGAGCAGCTCAACGGCAATCCGTTCGTCCTCATCGTCGAGGATGATCCGACGTTTGCCACGGTCCTGCTGGAACTGGCGCACCATGCCGGCCTGAAGGGCGTCATTTCCTCGGCTGGTTCCGGGACGATCGGAATGGTGCGCAAGCTCCGTCCGAGTGCGATCACGCTGGACCTTGGATTGTCCGACATCGACGGTTTCGTCCTGCTCGACCTGCTGCGACACGAGCCGGACACTTCCGGCATTCCCGTGTTCGTGATTTCCGGAGCGCAGCAGGCGGCGCATGCTCTCAACCTCGGGGCGGCAGGGGTCATAGAGAAACCTGCCAGCCACGACGAACTGGAGGCGCTGTTTTCCCGGATTGCGAACTTGTCCGGGGACGAGCCCAAGCCGGCCGCTGCGCCGGGGCGGGCCAGGAAGCCCAAGCTTTCCGAAATGCAGGCGCTGGGAGGAAGCAAAGTCCTTATCGTCGATGACGATATCCGGAACATCTACTCGCTCACCAGTGTTCTTGAGGCCCATGACGTGCAGGTGGTGCACGCCGAGAGAGGGGCTGAAGGCATCCGACTGCTTGAAACTACCGAGGACATCGATGTCGCGCTGATCGACATCATGATGCCCGAAATGGATGGCTACGAGACCATCCGGAAGATCCGCTCCCTTCCGGCAATCGCAGACATTCCACTTGTGGCGGTGACGGCCAAGGCGATGAAGGGCGACCGCCAGAAGTGCCTTGATGCAGGTGCGTCGGATTACATCTCGAAGCCTGTCGACATCGATCTGCTACTCGCGCTGCTGCGGGTGTGGATCGGACGGAGCCGGGCCAATGCCTCGTCGGTTCAGGCGATGCTCGTGCCGCCTCGCAGCGGCGTGCTGCAATGACCACCGAAGCAACGAAAGTGCGGTCATGCGAGGCAGTTGGCGAGGAACTTGTCCCTTCTGCCCGCATCCTCGTCGTCGATGACGACGAGCGCAACCTGCTCGCGCTGACGCAGGTTCTGGGCGATCTGGGCGAGGTGGTGACGGCAACGTCGGGTCGTGATGCCTTGCGCCATCTGCTGGCCGGCGAGTTCGCCGTGATCCTGCTCGATGTGTTCATGCCTGGGATGGACGGATACGAGGTTGCAGACCTGATCCGGCAACGCAAGCAGACCGCTCGCATCCCGATCATTTTCCTTTCCGCCGTGAACAAGGAGACCGAGCACCTGATTCGGGGGTATGCGATGGGCGCGGTGGACTATGTGTTCAAACCGGTCGATCCTCTTGTCCTGACTTCGAAGGTCAGCGTCTTCGTCGATCTGTTCGAAATGAGGAAGCAGGTCGAGGCGAGAAGTCGCGCGGAGCGGGAGCTGCGCGAAGCGGGGTTCCGATCCGAGCTCGAAAGGCTGCGGATCGAGAACGAGCTGCATTCCGCGCGGGCGCGACAGGCTGCGGTGCTGGAAGCGCTGCCTCTCGCCCTGTTCGAAGCTGTCAGCGATGGCACCGGCACCTTGGTCCGCGAATTTGTGGCAGGCGATCTGGCCAAGCTTGCCGAACGCGAGGCATCTGCCATCGAGGCAGGTGACTTGCGGTGGGAGGATCGCATCCATCCTGACGATCGCGGCGCATTGCAGGTGGACCCGTCAAGCGAGGTGTTCTCCGCGGAATATCGCTGGATCAGCGACGAAGGAGGCCACAAGCACTTCATCGAGCGGGCAGTGCGCATCTCCGAGGAGGGCGCTGACGACTCGAGGTGGGCTGGAACCCTGTTCGATGTGACCGATCGCAAGAAACTTGAGGCGCAGCTGCTCCAGGCCGGAAAGATGGATGCCTTGGGGCAGCTGACGGGCGGAGTGGCGCACGATTTCAACAACGTCCTGGCAGCAGTGCTCGGCGGTGCCTCGCTCCTCGAAAAGCGGGCCAGACTGGAAGATCGCGAGCGGCAGGTCCTAGATCAGGTACGCGCGGCGGCAGAGCGGGGCGTGGCCCTGGTGCGCCGGATGATGGCGTTTGCCCGCAAGCAGGACCTCTCGCCCGTCTACCTGCCACCATCGGAAGTCTGCGACGCCGTTATCGGGCTTGTGCAGCAGACGCTGGGCGGAAATGTCGAACTGGTGTGGAACTGCGAGGAAACCGAGCTGGTCCTCTTCGCCGATCGCTCGCAGCTTGAACTGGCGCTGGTGAATCTCATCATCAATGCGCGCGATGCCATGCCGGGAGGCGGCAGGATCGCGGTCTCGATAGCCGTGGTACCTGCGTCGTCGGACATGCCTTCTTTCCCGGCGGCAAGCTATCTTTCCATCGAGGTACGCGATGCAGGGACAGGCATTCCACCGGCAGTCCTCGAACGCATTACCGAACCGTTCTTCACCACCAAGGAAGTCGGCAAGGGCACTGGGCTCGGGCTCTCGATGGTGCTGGGCTTTGTAGAGCAATCCGGCGGCAGGATCGAGATCGACAGCATCGTGGGCGAAGGGACTTCAGTGCGCCTGCTCATGCCCGCCGTCCGGAAGCCGGAAGTCGCCGAACGACTTGTCGAGGTAAGCCGCTCTGCACGGCCTGTCAGCCTTCGTCGGATCCTGGTGGTAGATGACGATCCGACGGTGGGCACCATCATCGCAGAGCAGTTGCGCGAGCTTGGCGCGACCGTACAATGTGCATCGAGCGCCGCAGAAGCGTTCGATCTGCTGCGTTCGCCTGTCGAACCGTTCGATCTGCTCCTGACCGACTACGCCATGCCGGGCGCTAATGGACTTGAGGTCATCGCGCAGGCCCGAGCGCTGCATCCTGACCTCCCGTGCGTGCTGATGACAGGTTACGCCGACGACAGTCTGGGCGCCTCCTCGCCAGATGCCACGCACCTTCTCCGCAAACCGGTTTCGGTGGAGGACCTGGAGGCCCTGTTGAGCGGAGAGGTTGCAGCGTGAGGCCGTCGCAGTTGCGGGCAATAGCAGCATGACGGGGCGGTCATGAAGGATCACGACAATGCCCGAACGCTCGCATTTGCTGCAGCCAATTTTCGCTCGGCGTGGACAGTTGAACTGCTTTGCCTGCTCCAGGCTGAGCCCGAACGAACTTGGCCTTTCGCCGACATCGTGACGGCAATGCGGGCGAGCGAGTTGGTGGTGCAGCAGGGTATCGACGCTCTCGTCGGCGCTGGGCTGGTCGTCTCGGACGCTGCCGGAGCGGTGCGTTACGCTGCCCCTGCCTCTCTTGAAGATACCGTTGAACAGGTGATCCGCCTTTACAAATCGGCACCTGACAAAGTCCGCCGCGCCATCGTACGGGCCAATTCCCCGAGCATGGTCGCGTTTGCCGACGCTTTCCGCCTGAGGGACGAGAAATGAACCAGTGGGCACCACCTCTCGTCTACCTCCTGTGCTTCCTGACTAGTACGGGTTGCGCCGTTCTGCTGCTCCGGAGCTACCTTCGTAGCAACGTGCGCCTGCTCCTGTGGAGCGGGATTTGCTTCACGCTGCTGGCCGCAAACAACCTCGTGGTGATCTTCGACATGATTCTGCTGCAGGAGCACGACTTGCGTCTGCTTCGCCTTGTCTTTGCACTCGCCGCCGTTTCGGTGCTCTTGTTCGGGTTCATCTGGGAGCAAGAGGACTGATGGAAACCCTGCTCTCCTTCATGGCCGGCGCCATCACATTCGGCTTCTCAGTGGCGGCGCTGTTCTTCTTTCGGTTTTGGCGCAGCACCGGCGACGGACTGTTCGCGGCATTCGCGGTTGCATTCCTCCTGCTCGGCGCGGGTCAGGCGATGCTGGCGCTCATGGAGGTCGCGGAAGAGGAAAGAAGCTGGCTGTATCTTGTCAGGCTTGCTGCGTTCCTCTGCATCATCTTTGCCGCCCTGTACAAGAACCGACGCCAGAGGTGAGCGGCAAATGTTATCGCTTCCCCCAAGTGATCCACAATAAGTGGGAATCCATCACGTCAAACCGGACCTGGAACGTCAAGGGTTAAGGAGTTGCCGCCTGTTGGGGCGTCGATTACAGCCCCATCCCAGCCAATCCATTACAGCATTAGATCCTGACGGATCAGTAACCCTTGCTGGGACACCCGAACATTCAGAACGCCGTTTGCGGCCTCGGGATCGACGTAGACGATGCAATTATACTGTCAGAGCGAACGGAGATTTGAATGCTGGGCCATCAGGCCTGGGAGGGATCGGATGGCTGACGCGAGACATTGGAGAAACTAAGTCATGTACTTATGGACTTTGGGACTCCCTTCACCGCTCCAGCGTGACCGCTTTGACCAGGTTCGTCGGGCAAGCCAACTTTCCGGCCTTGTCAGATAAAGATATGCGCCAGGGAGACGGGGTGGTCCGGCTATATGGCGTTCTCCCGTGGGACCTTGGGGGGCAGAGCCAACGGTGGTCTGATGGACCCTGCGCTTTCACCGAACGCGGACGTGCTCGCGCAGTGCCACCCATATTCGTTACCGCCCAAGGTGCGCTACGCGGCGACACCGTTTTGGAGTTGGGCTGCGACCTCCCTCCCTTCCGGGCCGATCCACGAGAACCATTCGGCGTAAGGATGGCATTCGGCGAAGACGACCGGGTGTCCTGATTCCGGGAGCCCGTTCCACTGCGTTACCGTGACTTCAACGGCGGTCCGACCCGGATTCCATTCGAGGCCAACCCGCACGAGTGGTGCCGCCGGACTTGCTGCTCGACCTGCCTCGGCCATTGCCCAGTCGATCATTCTGCGGTCGCTTTCAGGAAGGAACTGGGTGACCATCGAATGGAATATGACGCGCCGCTCACCCTGCGGCGGCTGCGCGGCAAGTTCGCGGACAAGCCATTCGCCGGCGCGGCCCCGTTCGACCTGTGGGGGATGGACCCGGGCGATCGCGATAGCTGCCCGCAGGCGCTCCGATCGCACTTGCTCGCCAGGCCAGATATAGGCGTGAAGCCGCTCACTGTCGGCGTCACGGCGCACGTCGAGGGGGTTCAGGTCCACGCCCTTTGCGCTGGCCAGATCGATCCGTTCGCCTTTGGGCGACGGGCCGATCCAGCGTGGCGCAATGGATACAGCACTGGCAGGGTCACCCGTGCCATGCGTGCCCAGACGCAGAGAGTAGTGTCGGAGATTGAGGTTCAATCCGGCGCTCGATCCCAGTTCGAGCAGGTGGGTCGGCATAGGCGCGCGCGCGTCCAGCTCCATCAGCACTGCGGCAAGGCCGGCTACGCGTGCCACCTCATTGGTCTGGGTCGGTCCGCTCATCCATTCGAGCAGGTCTGCCTCGCAATCGTGGAGCGCCATCGACAGCGTTCTGTCGAGCAACGAGGGTTCGGGCGCCTGGGCAGGCTGCGCCCGGCTGTAGATTGCAGCGAGGCCCGGATGTTTGCCTGAGCGCGCCAGAGCGTGAAGTCCGGCATTCAGGCGGAAAATCACGCCAGCGCTGGCCAGGTCGCCCGGCCAGGTGTCAATCGCATGGGCGAGGCTCGGTGCCTGCGGAAGGACCCGGGCCACGCTCTCGAGGATGGCTGCCACAAACATCTTTCCGAACTTTCGCGCCTTTTGCGCTTCCACTGCGAGCTGCGCTGCGCCGCGCCCTGTCGCGAAAGCCGAAGCGGAAAATGGTTCGGCAAAGGCAGCGATCGGCAAGGTTTTGTCTTTCATGGTGTCTGACGGCGGGGCAACCACACCCTAGAAGGTCGTCCTCAATTATTCGAATGCCGAGAATTGCGGATTTTCCGTATCCTTCAATTAACATTATGTTAATATGTTAGAATTCAGTCGTATCATTACGTAATATTTTGATCGTCGTGACTTAACGACCGGTGATTATTGACCCTCAAGGAAGATAAATCAATTGAGGGATTTTATGCATACCTGGAAGCTTCTTGCTACCACTTTGCTTGGCTGCGGTCTCGCGGCTCCAGCCTTCGCAGAAGACGTAAGCGAGGCCAGCGAGACGGCCTCGGTCAAGCGGACCGAAATTGTGTCCGGATCGACAGCAGCTGGAAAGACGTTCAGCACCGGCGTCGCCAAGGGGCGCGATCTTCTCGACACTGCCATCTCGGCCAGCGTGATCGACGAAAGCGACCTGGCCAAGTTCTCGGTCAGCTCCATTTCCGGCATCATGCAGAACATTCCGGGCATCCGGTCGCTGACCTCGGACGTCGATGGCTACTCGTCGATTACCGTCCGCGGTCTGCCCCTGGCAGCGGATGGTTCGAAGTACCTCCAGCTTCAGGAAGACGGCCTGCCTGTGCTGGAATTCGCTGACATGCAGTTCAACGCCGCGGACCGGTATCTGCGGGCTGACTTCAACATATCCCAGATTCAGTCGATCCGCGGCGGATCAGCCTCCACATTCGCGTCCAACTCGCCTGGCGGGGTCGTGAACCTGATCTCGAAGACGGGCGAAATCGAAAGCGGCAATTTCCAGGTTTCCAGCGGGATCGGTCACGATCTCAAGCGAATTGACTTCGATTATGGCAGCCCTCTGGGCGACAATTGGCGTTTTCACGTCGGCGGCTTCTACCGCGAAGGGGAAGGACCGCGCGATTATGGGTACACCGCCTACCGCGGCGGTCAGATCAAGCTGAACGTGACGCGGAACTTCGCCGGTGGCTACGTCCGCATTTATGGCAAGTACCTCGACGACCGACAGCCGAACTATGGAACGCAACCGGCGCGGATTACCGGGACGGATGAAGCCCCGGTCTTCGCCAGCATCGCTGGAACTCGCCTGGCCGGCGACGGCTATGGCTCGCCGCTTGTCGCGGGCTACCTTGGCACGGACGACCAGAACAATCCCCTGAGCCGCAGTCTTGAAAATGGCATGCGTGCGATCGTCAAGGCGATCGGGCTGGAAACGCAATTCGAGATTGCCGACTGGACTGTCAGCAATCGCTTCCGGTTTGCCGACATCAGCGGCGATTTCAATCAGGTTGATTCCATGCTTTCCGCGCCGTCGGCGGTGATATCGACCATCCTGGGCGGCCCGGGCGCCAGCCTGACCTACGCCGCCGGCCCGAATCTCGGGCAGGTCCTCGCGCCCGGTAACCAGATCAACGGCAATGGCCTCGCCAGCATCAATCTGCTGCTGAACATGAACCAGAAGTCGAACGATAACATCACCAACGATCTGCGAGCGTCACGCGTTTTCGCCCTCAATGGCGGCAAGCTGACTGTCAGCGGCGGCATTTACAACGCCATTCAGGACTACAACGTCGACTGGAGCTTCACCAACGCCATTTCCGACGTCGTCGGGAACGGACGGATGGCGCCGCTTGACCTGCGCAATGCCAGCGGGACGCTGCTCAGCCAGAACGGCGTGTTTGCCTACGGCTTCGGCTTCGGACAGCCGCGCGCTTACGGCAATTACAATTTCGACACGAAGTACCGCATCACCGCGCCATATGGCTCGATCAACTTTGCGACCGGCAAGCTCTCGATCGGGGCGAGCTTGCGTTATGATCGTGGCGACGTGAGTGGGAAGGTCATTACCGACGAACTGGTTGCTCCCTTCGATATCAACCGCGATGGCGCCATCGCACCAGTCGAATCGACGGTTGCCGTGCTGCCGCTGACAAGACCGATCCGGGTCGACTACAATTACGGCTACTTGTCGTACTCGACCGGGGTCAATTATCGTATAGCCCAGCCGCTTTCAGTGTTTGCCCGCTACAGCCGCGGCGGACGCGCCAGCGCGGAGCGCGTCCTGCGCCCTGGATCGCTGAATGCAACGACTGGCCAGCTTGCCAATGATGCCTTGAAGTACGGGATCGTGAAGCAGGCGGAAGCGGGTGTAAAATATCGCAACGACGGTGTCGGCATCTACGTGACCGGCTTTTGGGCATCAACCGAGGAACGCAATACCCAGTTGGCCGCCGACAAGAACGGCAACGTCATCGTCCTGGACGTGGTGCGCGAGTATTCTGCAAAGGGCATCGAACTCGAGGGTGAATTCAAGCGCGGTCCCTTCAGGCTGGCCATCGGCGGGACCTGGACCAAGGCGAAGATCGTCAAGGATGCTGATTTCCCGGAACTCGTCGGGAACGTCCCACGCTACATTCCGTCACTTTCCTTCAACGCCCGGCCGACCGTCGAGTTTGCGTCCCTGGCTTTTGGAGCTGTGATCAATGCCACCACGAGCAGCTATGCGCAGGATACGAACCAACTCAAGCTGCCCGGCTACGTCGTCGTCAGCCCGTTTGTGCAGTTCCATCCGGCACAGCAGCTGACGCTTGCGGTCAACGCCTTCAACGTGTTCGACAAGCTGGCTGTCTATTCGGCATCGACCAGCACCATTCCTGCATCGGGGATCGCCAACATCCGGACGCTGAACCCGCGCACGGTCACCGGCTCGATCCGCTACAGCTTCTGATCCTCGGGTGGCTCGTTCGTCCGCGGGCGAGCCACGATCGACACCAAGGCGATAACGCCCGACAAGGAAACCACACTCGTGTTCGACCGCATGAACATTCCGCGCCGCCTCGGCTTTGCTTTCGTCGCGCTGAACGTGACAGCAGCCCTGATGATGGTTGTCTTCGGCATCAGCCTGGCGATGGTGTCGAATGTCAGTGCGCGTAATACTGAGAGCCAGGCAGTCCTGGCCGACACCTTGGCACTGGAGACCGCTCTGCTGCGGCAGAACAGCCAGTTCCGTGGTTTCCTGGTGACTGCCGACGAAAGCTATCTCAAATCGTATCACGAAGGTCGTGACGATTACGACAAGACATCCGCTGCGCTGGAAGCCCGACTCACAGAGCCGGAGCTTCAGGACCTTGTGCGTCGCTCCCGCACCGAAACACTGAAGTGGCGCGAAAGCTGGGGCGACAGGTATATCGCCGTCGTCAAGGCCGGCCAGCGCGATGCGGCGCAGGAGGCGGTCCGTGCGGCAGGCAAGGCCGTGCTGGTAAGCGATGCCGTTTTGCCACTACGCGCGGTGAAAGATGCCAAGACCAAGGAGATCACCGAGGAGACGGCGCGGCAGGAAAGCGCGATCCTCTTCGCGTGGATAGCGCTGGCAATCGGCGGCGCCACCCTGATTGGTCTCGCCCTCGTGCTGTCGCGGCGCCTGTCGCGGTCTATCGCCGTTCCGCTTTCGGACCTGACCGAAACGATGACGGCGCTTGCCGACGGCCAGAATGACGCGCCCATTCCCGGAACCAGCCGTGCCGACGAGCTGGGGGACATGGCTCGCGCCGTCATGGTTTTCCGCGACGCCGCTCTTGACCGCGCCCGCGCCGTGGCCGACCGCGAGCGAGCCATGGCGCAGATCGGAGAGCGCCTGTCAGCCGTTGCCCAAGCGGATCTTTCGGTACGCATTATTGGCGTCCCTCCGGCATTCCAGACAGTGGCGGACGACTTCAACGAAGCGATGGAGCGTCTTTGCCAGGCCATGGGACTGGTGCAGGACAGCATTGTCGCCATCAACCTGACATCTTCCGAGATCCAGCAGGCCACGACCGATCTTGCGACCCGCAGCGAACAGCAGGCGGCGAGCCTGCAGGCATCATCGAGTGCGATGGAGCACCTGACGACCCAGATCGAGGACTATGCCAAGATCGCTGCGCAAGTCAGCGGATCGATGGTCGAGGCGCGCGGGGAGGCGGAGAATGGCGGAATGGTCGTCAGCAAGGCGATCGAGGCGATGGATAACGTGGAACGTGCCAGCGCCGAGATTTCCGAGATCACGGCAATGATCGACGGGATCGCCTTCCAGACCAACCTGCTCGCGCTCAACGCAGGCGTCGAGGCAGCGCGAGCGGGTGAGGCCGGCAAGGGCTTCGCGGTCGTCGCGTCGGAAGTGCGCGCGCTTGCGCAGCGTGCGACAGAAGCCGCCAACGCGATCAAGCAACGCGTCGAGGCGGTGACGAGCCACGTCAGGTCGGGCGTGTCGCTGGTCAACGAGACCGGTTCGGCTTTGGAGACGATCATCAGCCGCGTTAGCGCGGTCACTTCTTCGATCTCGACCATTGCCGAGACGGCGGGCGAACAGAGCATCGCCCTGCGCAAGATCAACGGTGCGATCGGTGCGATGGATCAGATGACCCAGCAGAACGCGGCGATGGTCGAGGAAACGAACGCCGCGACCAAGAACCTGAGCGAGCAGGCCGGCCAGCTTGCCAGCGCCTTTTCCAGCTTCCGCATCGGCGGCGAAAAGCGCCGCCTCCCGACACCCGTTCTGGCACGAGTCCCGACGGTGGCGCCGTCACGCGTGAGGGCGACAACGCCTGCGCCGTCGGTCCCGCTGGCGACAGGCAATCTCGCTATCGACAACGACTGGTCGGAGTTCTGACAAGCGAATTGCAGAGGCGCTAAGCGGCACGACCTGCGGAATTGGGGGGGGGCTGGCTCTGCTGACCCTGAAAGACGGCCCGCCAGACGAGCGCGATGGTGTGCCAGGCCAGCAGGCTGGGCGCCAGGATGTTCAGGATCGGCCGGACGAACATGCCAAGGCCGATGCCGTGCTGGACGGTCACGGTGTGCCCGGCAAAGTAGCTGTCCTGGATCATCGACGGTATGGTCGAGAAGACGATCTCACCCGGGAGGGACAGGACATAGGCGATGACGATAGCGGCAGGGCGCAGCCAGCCATCCCAGCGCTCCATCATCACGAACAACAGGATGAGGGCGGGGGTGTAACCGCCAGCTTCCGAAGTGACCAAGGCAAGGCTGACAGCCAGCAGCGTGGCGCGGTGTGCCGGCACCGCCTGCGGGCGGAACCAGATCGCGGCGGCGCCGAGCACCATGCTGGCCTGACCCAGCCGGAGAACGAGTGAAATGATCGGATCACCGGTTTCGACTAGTTGCGAACCGATCAGTGCAGTGATCGGGAAATCGGTGCTGTTCAGCAGCGATTTCATCGGGATGAAGGTCGCCGGATACCAGACATCAAGGACACTTGCGGCATTGAAGCCGCCCGAAAAGGCGGTGATGTTGCGGACGATCTCACCCGGCGTGCCGATGCCTAGCATGGCAAAGGAGGCAAGATAGACGGCAACGAAGGCGATTGCGCCGCCTTCGAACCAGCGCCAGCGGCGACGGAGCAGCTGTGCCGCCAGTGCTGCTACCAGATAGACCTTGAGATTGATCGCCACGGCAAGGCTCAGCCATCGCAGGCGGGCCGACTTCAGCAGCGGGCCAAAGGCCAAGATCATGCAGGCAAAGGCAAGCAGGATGAGATTGCCGCGCTCCAGTCCATAGAGCAGCGGCATGCCCGCCGTGAGCGCGAATGACCGTGGCAGTGCGGTGCGCCGGTCCAGCCTGGTGAAAGCGAGCGCGGCAAGAACGATATCCAGCAGATAGAACCCGTGGATCGCGGCAATGCCAAGCCAGTCGCAGGAACGGACCTCAAGCCCCGCTGTGGTCTGCCCGTAGCAGGATGCAAGGCTGAGGGGGCGCAGGACGACGAACGAAATCGGCGGGTAGATCGAGGCCCAACTGTCGTAGATGCCGCGGTCATGCGCCCACCATGCGGTGTTGAACCAGTCCATCCAGGTGTCGGAAGATTCATAGAAGAACGGCTGCGGCAGATAGCCTCGCGTGACCAGGTGCCACATGTTCCACACGGTCATCGCGGCGATGACCGCGGCCATCGCCCATTCGAAGCGGAGCCCTGCGCGTCTGTCCATGGTCACGAGGCCGAGGGCCGGAAGACCCAGCGTTTGAGGACGATATAGTTCAGGACGACGACCAAGACGGTGGTTGCCGCCCCTGCGGCATAGGGATCGGCCAGGTAATGGGAGGCCAGGCGCAGTACGAGCAGGTTGACAATATAGTTGCCGAGGTAGGACAGCACGAAGCGGAGTTTGGCAGGGGCGCTGCCGGCAAAAACGCCGCGCGAATAGGTGACATAATTGAACGCAGTGCCAAGGACGTAACCGATGGCCTGCGCGAGGTAGCGATCAAGGCCCAGCCAGACCAGGGCGGCATAGATGCCGAAGCCGAAGGCTGTGTTCACGGCTCCGGCAACCAGATAGCGTATAATCTCCAGCATACGCGCGCGGGCCATGTCAGTAGTCTTGCGGGAAATTGTAGCGTTCTCGTTCGTGGACGAGCGGGGCCGCCCGGGTCCTCTCCGAAATCTGGCGAACATGGTCACCCATCAGGCCGAGGAAGCCGAAGATCAGTGAAACCTGCGCCTGCATCACGCTCCCGATCAGCCATCCGGCGATGGGGCGCCCGGTAAAGAAGGCGATGCCTGCGCCAACCAGCATGGCCAAGGCGATCACGATGCCGACCACCCCGAAGTAAAGCGGCACGCGCAGAAGCCGCTTGGAGGAGCCGGTCAACCCCGTCACCGCAAAATCGAGCAGAGTGAAGAAATTGTTCTTCGATGCTCCACGCGCGCGGGGGGGGCGCACATAGCCGATCGTTTCGAGCGGAAAGCCCGTTTCGACCAGCAGTCCGCGATAGAACGGTTCAGGCTCGTTCAGCGCCTTGATCGCATCGACGACGCGGCGGCTGTAGAGGCCAAAGCCGGTGGCATTGGGAATGGTCTGGAAATCGCCGAAGTTCTTGGCGAGCCAGTAGGACAGGCCGCGGACAAGGCGCAGCACGGTTCCGGAGTCCTCGGCTTCACGGACGCCCAGCACGATGTCCACGCCTGCCCGCCAGCGCTCCACAAAGTGTGGCAGCAGGGCGGGGGTGTCCTGGAAATCGGCACACATGCCGATGACCGCTCGCCCACGCGCAGCGAAGATGCCGTGCGTCGGGGAGCGCATCTGCCCGAAATTGCGGGTGTTGACGATCAGTCGGATGCGCGGATCGCGCAGGCACATTTCGCGGATGATCGGCACCGTGCGATCGGTGGAGCAATTATCGATGAACAGGATTTCGAAGCTCGCTCCGGTCTTCTCAAGTTCAGCGATCACCGCAGCGGCAATGGCCTGCGCGTTGAGTTCCTCGTTGTAGCACGGGATGACGACCGAGATGTCCTCGATCTCGGGGGCTCCTGCCGAGGCAGAGGTGAGTGCCGGTGCAGTGCTGGCGCAGGTCATTGCGCTGCCTTTCGGGGCTCTGCCGGTGGGGGGCGCAGCTTGTAGAATTCCACGGCCAGCCCGAGCAGCAGCAGGAGCAGGCCTATGGCCAGAGCGGGGAAATTGTACTGGCGGTCGGGATCGACATAGGCCGGTTCGAGAATGCGGATGTTCGCGGTAGAGGTCAGGTCCTCGACCGAAGTGCCCTGCAGGAAGCGCTTGTAGTTGTCGTAGAGCGACTGGGCGACATCAAGTTCGCGTCGCAGCCTCAGGCCCTTGGTTGATTCCTGCACGACCTGCCCGACCGAGCCGCGCTGCTGCGGCTGGGGTTCGGCCGCGAGGGCGCGGCGCCGCAGCAGTTCATCCAGTTCCACCCGGGCACGTTGGACGAGGATGTTCTGGTCCGTTGCGAAACGGCGCAGCGCATTGAGTTCGGACTGTTTGGCCTCGATCTGCGCATCGAGCGCCGGGACCTTCTTGGCCACCTCCTGGACGGCGGACTGCGGATCGCCATAGCGGGTGTTGAGGCGGAAAGTGTCGAACTCTGCCTGCGCCCGGTCGAGCCGTTGCGCTGCCTGATCGACCAGTTGTTCCAGAATGCGGCGCTTGTAGGCAGTCTGCTCACGCGAGATCACGCCAAGCTGTTCGCGCACGGCATCGGCATAAGTGGCGACCACTTCGCGCGCGAAATCGCCGTCACGGCGCACCAATTCGATCTCGATGATGCCGCCGCGCATGATGCGGACGTCTACGTTCTTTTCGAGCCAGCGCAGGCCTTGCGTCTCGTTCAGGCCAAGGCGCTCGCCCAGCTTGACGCGCTTGGCGACGAGCTGGCGCACATAGACGCTGCGCGCGACCTTCAGGCTGACTTCGATCGCCGTCTGGTTGCCGAAGATGTTGGCACCGGCCCCAAGCTGGCTCAATGTCCCGGACAGGCCGAGCGTGGACGGGTCGCTCGGCGTCAGGCTTACCGCGGCGCGGTAGTTCTGCGGGTAGACCGTGAATACGGCACTGACCGCCAGCGCGACGGCGAGACCGGTGCGGCGGACGCGGTCGTTGCCGGTGATGCGGCCGCGCGCGAGGGTGCCGACGAGGCTTTTGCGCGGTGTCATCACTTGATCGCCGCAAGGGCAGCGGCACCGATGCCGGCCTGGAAGATGATCTGGGTAATGTCCTTGATCTTGGCCAGCAGGGTCGATGATTGCGTGCGCACCGGTACGAACAGTACGTCCCCCGGCAACGCGGTGGCGTTCAGAGCGCCTCTCCGTTTTGTTTCCACCGCGCCATTGGCGTGGACCACGAAGATCGCGCCCTTGTCGGCTGAACGTTGGACGCCGCCTGCCGACTCCAGATAGTCCTTCACCTTGCCGGTGAGTGCCGGCTCGAGCAGGAACGAGGCCGGCCGATAGACCGCGCCGAACACGCCCACCGTATCGACGCGCGGCGGAACGATGATGCGATCGTTGTTTTCCAGCACGACCGTCTCGGGCAAGGCTGTCGCGGTTGGCGCGATGTCCATCACCAGACGCCCGTCGGGCTCTGCCGAGCGCATCCTTTGCAGCAGGGCCCTTGCCGATGCCAATTGCGCTTCACGGTCGGGCTGGCTTTGCGAGGCATAGCCGGTGAGGGCGGCCGCATTGACCATCTGTTCCAGCTGTTCGACCGCAGCGCGAAAGCTTTCGCGCTGTTGTTCGCGTACCGTGGCGCGGCTGAACACCGTTCCGTAGACGAATGCCCGGCTCGTGAAGCCCCCGGCAAGACGAACGACTTCGCCGACCGATGTGCCGGGGGCGACGAAGTAATTGCCGGGGCGCTGGACTTCGCCTTCAAGCCGCACAAGTACGGACTGCTTCTCGATCGGGCGGGCAAGGCTGCCCTTGGCGAGGATCTGCAGCACGTCGCCGCCTTCGGCCGGGGAGAGGGCAAGCTGGGCGCGGGGCAACTCGCGGCTGCCGATGCTATCGCGGTCTGCCAAACGGTAGAGGATGACGCGATCGGGATCTGCAAGCTGGTTCGGGCCACCGGCGTAAGCGAGAAGATCCTCAAGCGTTTCTTGCCCGCGCAGTTCGTAAATCGCTTCCTCGTTGGCGCTGCCGATCACGGCGACTTGCTTGCCGACCGGGGGAACGAACAGCACGTCTTCGTTGCGCAGGATCGGATCGCGCGAGCGATCGCCCTTGCGCAGGATGTCGTAGAGATCGAAATCCTGCACTTCCTGCCCATTGCGGTAGAGCTTGACGCTGCGCAGGCTGCCACCCGCGTTGGGGCCACCGGCGGCGATCAGGGCGCCGAGCAGCGTAGAGAGTGAGTTTACCGTGTAAACGCCGGGCTGCTGCGCGAAGCCGGTCACGAACACCCGGATGCCGTGCAGCTTCTTGATGCTGACCGACACGTCGTAGCCGCGATATTGGGCGCCAATGGCCTGTGAGACGTGCCGCTTGAGATCGCGATAACGGACCCCGATGAGGCTGACCTCGCCAATATTCGGGAGAAAGATGCGTCCATTGGCGTCCACCGGGAATTCGGCGCTGCCGACGACGGACCCGGTCAGGTTGATCGCGATGACATCGCCCACGCCGATGGGATAATCGGGCGGAATGACGAGAGCCGAGGGCACGGAGTAGTCGGTGGCGCTGGGCACCAAAAGGTCTGCGCCGAAGCGGGAGACCTTCCGACCGGCCATGCTCGCGAGGAACTGTTCGAATTCGCTCAGCTTCGGTTCGGGCCGCTTGGCGTCGTTGCTGGAAGTGGCACGGTTTATCTTGTCGGTGCCGGACCCGGACGAGCCTTCGGCAGTGACGTCGCGCTCGCTGCTGCTTCTCGTGGTTTGTGTGATGTCGAGCGGCGTGAACTGGGTCGATGTCGTGGCGGTTTCGCTCTCGTCATCATCGCGCTGCCCGCTCTGCTGGGAATTCTGTTGCGATTCCTGTTGTGCGTACACGGGCGCAGCAATGGCCAACAGGCTCCCCGCGATTGCGGGAATAATGCCCCGCGCGAAAAGCATGGGGCGACCGGGAGGGGGGCTGATGGGCATGACGCTTTCTTTTCTTGATCAGGCTGGAGCCGGAACGCCGGGAGCAAGGGTTTTGGTGTGCGACTGTCCGAGCCAGTCCATCGTTTCTCGGATGCCCTCGATCAGCGGCACGCGGGCAATCCCGTGCGACCTGAGGAGGGCGTCGTAGCTGGCGTCATCGCCGTGATAGATGTCGGCATCGGGTGCAATGATCGCCGCGCGGTCAACTCCGCACCCCGGAACCAGGCTGGCGACGAGCCGGGCGATGTCCCCCAGCTCCATCGGCTCCCCACCGCTGTCGAACCGTGAGACGCCTTCATCGCGCAGCATCATCGCCAGGACGAGGCTTAGCAATTCGCGCAAGCTGGCATAGGCTCGGACCACCTGACGGGGGCTGCGCACTGCAACGGGCCTGCCGGCCAGCGCATCGAGGATGAAGCTGGCAATGGCATAGGCTTCGGGCATGTTGATGCGGGGGCCGAGCAAGGCATAGATGCGCACGATGGCGGCCGTGGCCTGGCGTTCGTGTGCCCACGCGGCAAAGCGCTCCTCCTCTTCGAGCTTGAGCTGCCCGTAGAGTTCGAGCGCACCTTGGGCGCTGCCGGCTACGACTTTTGCGGCGGCACCGGACGAGGCGACGAACAGGCCCGTGGTGCCAATTGCGTCCAGTGCGGCAAGCACTTGCCCGGTGATGGCGCGATTGGCAGCGGCGTAGTCACGTTCGTCCATTGCCACAGCACGATCCTTGGTCAGGAAGGCGGTGTGAAATACCCACGTCGGCGCATGGGGAAGGTCGGTGATGGAAGAAAGCGCAGCTTGCGGCAGAGTGCTGCCATCAGCCAGCGCCAAATCTCTGACGCTCGATCCGAAAGCGCGGACCCGTTGCCGGAGAACGTCCGGGCCAAGCGCGGCGCTCAACAGGTCGAGCAGGGCAAGGCCGATCCATCCGCCCGCACCGGTGATGACGATGCGATGCCCATCCTTGCGCAGAGCCTCTGCCACGACTGGGTCAAGCATGGGCGCCCGCCAGAATGGTGCCGGCAAGATCTCTGAATCCGTCAAAGCTGCGGTCGGGGTTGGGGATGTAGTCTGCCTTGGCGTAGCCGTGGGTGAGGAACATGAACGGCATGCCGAGGCGGTCGGCGACAGCGTGATCGATCTCGCTGTCGCCAATGAACAGGCAATCGCGCGGCCGCACGTGCAGCTCCTCAAGGACTGCTTCAAGCAGATCGGGTGCAGGTTTCGCCGGAACACCCTGGCGCCCGCCTACAACCGAAGAGAACAGGTGCGCGAGGTCGGTGTCCGCCAGAACCTTGTCGACAAGCTGTTGCGGCTTGTTCGAGCAGATTGCCAACGTGAAGCCTGCCTCGCGCAGGGTGATCAGACCGTCCTCCACATCGGCGAAAAGCGAGCTTCGCTCGGTTCGCTTGGCGGCATAGCGCGCGCGGAATTCCGCTATTTCGTCGTCGGGATCGGCACAGGCGCTACCGAGCAGCGCGGCGACCATGCGAGGGCCGCCCTCGCTCATCCATGGCCGGGCAACCTGCGGATCGACGACGAGATTGCTGCCACGGTCACGCAGCATTTCATCGAGGATCTCGACGCATATGGCGCAGCTATCGACGAGCGTTCCGTCGAGGTCGAATATCAGCGATTTCTGCACCCCCGACATGGCCTATCTCAGGATGGTGCAGGGGCTCATCGCCTCTGCCAATTCGGCATCGCTGAGGAATGGCGACAGGTCTTCAAGCGGCGGCGACACCATCGAGCCGTCGGCGAGGCGACGGCTGGAAAGCTTCGGTTCGAATTGCTGAGTCTTGTCGATCATCACTTCGCAGAGCTGTGGGCCGGGGGCGTCAAGCGTTGCACGAATGGCTGATGACAGCTCACCATCACGGCCCGCCTTGCGCGCGGGGATGCCGAAGCCTTCGGCCAGTCTGGCGAACTCGGGGAATGTCAGGCCGCTTTCGGGGCCACAGCCCACAGAAAAGCCGCTGAAGTGCGCGACCTGGGACTGGCGGATCGAATGGTAGCCGTCGTTATTGAGGACGAAGATCTTGATGGGCAGTTCTGCGCCGACGATCGTCTGCAATTCCTGCAGGTTCATCATGATCGATCCGTCGCCGGCCAGGCAGACGATCCGCTTGGGTGTTGCCCCCATGGTGGCCGAACCGAAGTATGCACCGATCGCTGCGGGCAGGTCGTATCCCATGCTGGCGCAGCCGGAGTTGGTGTAAAGCCGCTGACCCGCCTTGATCCGTGCCGCCTGGAATATCGTGACGCAGGCCGTACCGTCTCCGGTGACGAT
Source organism: Novosphingobium subterraneum (assembly GCF_000807925.1). Lineage (GTDB taxonomy): Bacteria > Pseudomonadota > Alphaproteobacteria > Sphingomonadales > Sphingomonadaceae > Novosphingobium > Novosphingobium subterraneum. The sequence continues at coordinate 172,689 of NZ_JRVC01000003.1, forward strand.
AATATCGCCTTCGTCCAGCTCCTCGAACAGGGCCTCTGCAAAGACGTAAGGGTTGATCGGTCCGGTTTCGGACCTCATCGTATCAAGAACGGCGGGGTAACGGGCGGACCGTTCGCGGCTGCGGGCGAGGTAGGCCGCTCTTTGGGCTTGGCCGGTCGGCGGGAGCGGGATGGTCTTAGCTGCTGAGAAGAACGCGCGCAGATCGGCGTGGATCGGGCGGTGCAAACGCAGGGTCGGCTTGGCGAGCTCGGCGCTGTCGATGTCGACCATGGCGATGCGCGCGTTGCGGGCAAAGCTGCCGAAGTTGTAGCTGATCTGGCGGATGTTCAGCCGGCTGCCAAGCACCAGCACGTAGTCCGCCGCCTGAACCGCGAAGTTCCCGCCACGGTCACCCACGCTGCCGGGCCGCCCCACATAAAGCGGGTGGGCGTCGGGCAAGGCATCGTGCGCATTCCAACCGGTCACGACCGGAGCACCGAGACGTTCGATGAATTCGAGAAACGCTGCGTGCGTGCCGGACAGTCGCACACCCGCGCCCACGAAGACAACCGGGCGTTCCGCTGCGGTGATTTCCGCCAGCAGTGCCCCGACTTCCGCTTCAAGATCAGCGCCTTCAAGCGCGCCGGCCTCTACTGTGGTGTTGATCGGCAGGTCGGCCATGTCGTCTTCGGACGCAGGATCATATGCTGCCAGCGCCTCGGGATCTACCGGGGCCGCCTGGACGTTGATCGGCACGTCGATCCACACCGGGCCTGGCCTGGCCCTGCGGGCGAGGTGAATGGCGCGTTCGACCACCCTGCGCGTGTCCTGCGGGTCCTGCAGCAGAACGGCATACTTGGTGATCGGGCGCGCCATCGCGACAATATCGACTTCCTGATCGCCAAGCTGGCGCAGGGGAATCTGCGGGTAGTTTCCTGCGATAGTCTCGCGCTTTACCTGCCCCGAAACGACGATCATCGGGATGGAATCGACATAGGCGCCATAGACGCCGTTAAGAGCGTTCACGCCGCCCGGCCCCGTCGTGACGTTGACCAGGGCCGGGCGTCCGGTCAGACGCCCGTAGCTTTCCGCGGCAATGGCGCAGGCCTGTTCGTGGTGGGAGAAGATCTTGCGGAGGCCTGCTTCCCGGCCGAACGCATCGTTCAGGTGCATGGCACCTCCGCCCGTCAGCATGAAGCAATCGCTGATGCCATGCTCGACGAGCAGACGCGCGATCAGGTCTGCAACACGAATAATCTGCGCCATGGGATCAGGCTGCTTCCGCCGTGCGGGCAGAGACTTTCTGGCGGGCTTCCATCATTTCGATGCGAGCGGAATCTTCCTCGGCAATGCCGCGGTAGAAATCGCGCTTGTTCTTCAGCCAGAGCAGTTCGAACTCGATGGCGAGTTCCATGCCGGCCTGAGCGCGGCCATCATCCGCAACGACTGAATCGAAGACCACCTTGCGAGTTTCGAAGCGATCAAGTCGGTGGCGGCGAGCGCCTGAGAGAAGCGGAATCGAATCTGGGCTGACACCGCCGCCCACGACCAGTTCGACGCCGCGGATGCGAGCTTCCTGCGCCACGCGGTTCACGTAGGCAGTCATTTCCGGCGAATTGACGAAGCCGCGATCCTTGCCAAGTGAACCGGCAAAATCCACGCGGCCGAACACGAAGCCCACCTTGCCGGCCTGTGCGACGCTGCCGAGTTCCTCGAGATGCTCGAAGGTTGCCGCAGTTTCGACGTTGAACAGGAAGGACATGTCCTCCTGTTCCTTTGCCGGGAACACCTTGTTCTTGGCAGCGATGAACTTGCTGAGCGCGTAGGGCGTTTCGACCATCGGGGCGATGATCATGTCGACGCCGTACTGGCGGGCTTCGATCAGATCACGGATCGCCTCGCACCCGCCGATCTTCAGTGCCACCTTGAGCCCGGCGCGGCGCGCCAGTTCGAGCAGGCGAAGAAATTCGTCAGATCGTGTGCCTTCTGCTTCGAATTCCGCCTTGACCGCAACGAAACCGAGATCTTTCCGTCCCTTTTCGAGAATGGCAAGCATCTGTTTTTCGTAAGTATTCATCTTGTCATCCTGTCCTTTGAACCAACAGATCAGCGCTTGCCATTGACGAAATTGGCGAGCATTTCGACGCTGTAGGAAAGATGGTCTTCGGTAAGACCCGGATAGAGACCAAGCCAGAAGGTGTTGGTCGTCACGAGATCGGCGTTGGCAAGGTCGCCAACGACACGAACATTGCGCCCCTTCATGTAGGGCTGATGCAGCAGGTTGCCGCCAAACAGCAGACGCGTACCGACCTGCTTGTCATTGAGGTACTGAACGAGTTCTTCGCGATTCAGGCCGCTTTCGGGGCGGATCGTCAGCGGGAAGCCAAACCAGCTCGGCTTGCTGCGCGGGGTGGCCTCGGGCAGGATGAACACATCCTCGAGCGGGCGCATCAGTTCGATCAGCTTGGCGAAATTGCGACCGCGCGCGGCAATGAACTCATCGACCTGCGCAAGCTGGGCGAGGCCCACGGCGGCCTGCATGTCGGTGATCTTCAGGTTGTAGCCGACATGGCCGTACGTGTACTTGTGGTCATAGCCATGCGGCAGTGTGCCGAGGCGGCGGGCAAAGCGCTTGCCGCAGGTGTTGTCCTGTCCGGGCGCACACCAGCAATCCCGGCCCCAGTCACGGATGGATTCGACCACGCGCTTGAGCCGTGGTTTGTCGGTGAACACGGCGCCGCCTTCGCCCATGGTGATGTGGTGGGCGGGGTAGAACGACAGCGTGCCGAGATGGCCAAAGGTGCCGACGGGCTTGTCGTCATAAGTGGCGCCGAGCGCGTCGCAGGTGTCCTCGACCACCCAGAGATTGTACTTCTCGGCAACGCGCATGACTTCGGCGAGGTCGAACGGGTTGCCCAGCGTATGGGCGATCATGATCGCACGGGTCTTTTCCGAAACCGCCGCCTCGATCATTTCCGGCTTGATGTTGTAGGTCGGGATGTCGACGTCGACGAACACCGGGACAAGGCCGTACTGCAACGACGGATTGACCGTGGTAGGGAACCCGGTGGCCACGGTGATGACCTCGTCACCGGCCTTCAGCGCTTCGCTGCGATGGTAGTGCGAAGTCAGCGCGGCAAGGGCGAGAAGGTTGGCTGACGAGCCGGAATTGGTGGTGAGCGCGTGTGCCACGCCCATGCGCTTTGCCAGCTGCTCTTCGAACAGCGCGTTGTAGCGCCCCGTGGTCAGCCACATGTCAAGGCTGGCGTCGACCAGGTTGCGCATCTCGCTTTCGCCCACGACCTTGCCGGAGACCGGCACAGGGCTCTGCCCCGGTACGAAGGGGCGCGGTGCGTGGAAGCGGCGAGCATACTCGCCTGAGAGACTGACGATCAGTTCGCGCAGTTCAGCTTCGCCCGCATGGGCAGCCACGGCCTGAACGTCGGCAGCGCGAGGAAGGGTGTCGGTTGTCATGTCATGCACTGCCTGATTGGAATTGCTGGAATTTTTCACGGTATTCGGCGAGCTGGCGGAGGGAGGTGGCCCTTGCGCAGGCGCCGCGATCCACGGTCTGGTGCCACGAGACGATGCGCCGCAGAGCTTCGTCGAGACCCCAGGTCGGTCGCCAGCCCAGGACGCTGCGCGCTTTTGCGCAATCGAGCCTGAGATTGTGCGCCTCGTGGCGATCGGCTGCAGTCCCTGGACTGTCCCAGCCGGACACGCCCCAAGCTTCGGTCATCCTGTCGGCAATCCAGTCAACCGGGCGGGTGTCGTCATCGGCGGGACCGAAGTTCCAGCCTTCGGCTGCCCAGGACTTCCCTGAAGCGAGTGCCTCGGCAATCATCAGGTAACCGCCCAAGGCCTCAAGGACGTGTTGCCAGGGACGGATCGCGCGGGGATTTCGGATCAGCGGGCGCTCGCCAGCGATCAACGCGCGGACGATATCCGGGATCAGGCGGTCGCGTGCCCAGTCCCCCCCGCCGATGACGTTGCCGGCGCGGACCGAGGCAAGGCCCGCCGCGCCTTCGGCCGAGAAGAAGCTGCGGCGATAGGCCGATATCACGATCTCGGCCGCACCCTTGCTGGCGGAATAGGGATCGTGCCCACCCATCGGATCGTTCTCGCGATAGGGCCAGAGCCATTCGCGATTCTCGTAGGCCTTGTCCGACGTGATGCACACGATCGCGCGGAGTGACTTTGCCTGTCGACACGCCTCGAGCATGTGCACCGTGCCCTGGACATTCGTCGCGAACGTCTCGACCGGGGTTTCGTAGGACAGGCGGACGAGCGGTTGCGCGGCCATGTGGAACACGACTTCCGGATCGCATCGTTCGACCGCGGCGACGCACGTGGGCAAATCGCGGATGTCGCCCTCGATATGGTCAACAATCGCATCGATTTGTGCCTGCCGGAACAGGCTCGTCTCTTCGGCGGCAAGTGAAAGACCGGTGACCTTTGCCCCCATCTGCTTGAGCCAGAGAGATAGCCAGCTGTCCTTGAAGCCGGTGTGGCCGGTAAGCAGGACCCGGCGTCCTGCCCAGAAGGTGGGATCGTGCAGATAAGTCATGCTCACCAGCACTTCCACGGCGCAGAACCTTCGGCCCAGAGGCGATCGAGCAATTGCTTGTCGCGCAGCGTGTCCATGGGTTGCCAGAACCCGCTGTGGCGGAAGGCGACGAGTTCGCCCTGCCGGGCCAGCGTTTCAAGCGGGCCGCTTTCCCAGATCGTGCCAGCGCAGGGGATCAGATCGATCACAGACGGATCGAGGACGAAGAATCCGCCGTTGATCAGCCCGCCATCCCCAGCGGGCTTTTCCTTGAAGTCGACAACCTTGTCGCCATCGAATTCCAGCGCGCCGAACCGTCCGGGAGGGGCGACGGCTGCGATGGTCGCCTTGCGTCCATGAGCGCGGTGAAATGCGAGTTCGGCGGTCACGTCGATATCGGCAACGCCATCGCCATAAGTGAAGCAGAATGGCTCATCATCGAGATGGGAGCGGACTGCGCGCAGCCGTCCACCGGTCTGCGCTTCGGCACCGGTTTCGACCAGGGTGACTTTCCAAGGCTCACACTTGGCCTGGTGCACTTCCATTGCGTTGCGTGACAGATCGATTGTCACATCGGCCGAATGCAGAAAGTAATTCGCGAAGAACTCCTTGATGACGTATCCCTTGTAACCCAGGCATATCACGAAATCAGTCACGCCGTGGGCGGCATATATTTTCATGATATGCCATATTATCGGAAATCCGCCGACTTCGACCATTGGCTTTGGGCGAACAGACGTTTCTTCACCGAGGCGAGTCCCTAGACCGCCTGCCAGAATGACCGCTTTGGTCAAAGTATACCCCAGAATGATTGTATGATATAGGAGCGTCGCCCCAACCACTCCTCATTATTACTTAGGTTTGCCAAAAGCGCGGCAATTCGCGTCCATTATGGAGAAGAAGCGAAAAGTTACCTTCATTTAGAAGCTAATAATGCGGACGACCGGTCCGCTTCTTGGCGCATTTTCTTGCGGGCGAAGCACGACCCGCTCCTGTCCCTGTTGCAGGAGCGTCTGGTACATTCGCAGTTCGCCGGCGAAGCGATCGCTTTCGGCTGCGTAGCGATCATACTGGGCAATGATCGCATAATCGGCCGTGCAGGAACTGGCGCGTTCAGGGGCAAGTGTGCCGTAATCGACGATGGCTCTTGATCCCCGTGCGGCCTCGATTGTGGCGTAATCGATCTTGCCCGCAAGCATGGCTTTGGCGTCCACGCAACCCGCATCGCCCATCGGAAACAGGATGCGCCATGGTGCGGCCTGCAGATCGAAGGCAAACTGTTCGATAAGCACCGTGGAGCCGGGGGGAATGTTGCCCAGTGCCCAGGCAGATGCGGCTTGGCGCGTATCCTCGGCCCGCGCCTCGGTGCGATCGAGTGCGGCTGCGGCCAATGGAGCGGCGACCCCTGTAAGAATGACGGGAAGAGCCAGTCTTTGGGCCCGGAATCCAAGCGAAGCGACCCGGCTTGCAACCCGGCTTGCCGCAGCACCGAGGGCAATTGCCATGAGAGGCAGCAGCGGCAGGGCCCAGCGGTCCCACACCAGATGCTGAGCCGCAAGTACCATGATAAAGCCCAGCAGCACCGGCAGCAGTATTCTTGCCGCAAACCCATGCCGCGCGATCAACCACAATCCCCAGATTGCGAGCAGGCTTCCCGACAGGCCGAGGCCGTTCAAGACCGGACCCTGCCCGTACCACACCAGATTCTGCCAAGGGGAGCCACCGGTTGCGCCGAGATGATGGGCCTGTGCCTCGCCCTGCAGGTTCCGCCACAGCGTTTCATGATCCAGCACAAGGTAGGGGGAGATCAGCAGCAGCAGTGCGAGAGTCAGCGCGCCGAACGCCGCGACCCTTGCGAGGCTCTCGCGAAAGGAAGCCTCACCTTTGCTCCATCGATTCAGCAGGACCGCGATCATCGGCAAGGCACCCAGTGCAAACGGCCACTTGGTGGCGACGGCCAGGGCCAGCCAGACCGCCGCCCATACGAAGCGGCTGTTCGAGGGCTCGCGCGCATGGCGTGCCGTGGCGATCAGGCAGGCAAGCAGAAAGCTTGTCGCCATTATGTCTGATCTGATGACTTGCGCCCAGGTCACTGCCAAGGGGCTGACCGCAAGGACCAATCCCGCGCCCAGTGCTACCTTTCGATCGAGAAGTTCGTCGGCGAGGCGCATGGTCAGCCAGACGCTGAGCACTCCGAACGCGGCCATGACTATGCGTCCCGGCAGGATCACCAATGTCGGATCGGCAAAGACCGCGTCGGCAAAGGCCGTGGGCGATGCGAAGTGGCCGGTGACGTAGCCCACGCCGAAGACGATGAGGTCTACCAGCGCGAGAACGTACATGGTCGTTGTGGCGGGGTGGCCGAACCATCCGGGATTGAGCGTGCCGGTGCGCAGCATGCGGATGGCGCCCATTTCGAACATCAGTTCGTCAGGATCATTGAGCGCGGGCAGGCCGAAATCGATGTGCCGCAGGCGCAAGGCTGCGGCCAGAACCAGAACGGCCATCATGGCGATCTTCAACCTGATACTGGTCATTCGCAGGTCTGATCAGCCGTATGCGGTGCCGCAAGCGTGGAGTCCGGGTGCGGCATGTTTATCAGTCGGTCCTTGTCTGTCCTCGCCATTCTGCCAACGTCTTTCCGGAAGAAGGCGCGGCGGGGAATGACGGCGAGCTTCAAGGCACCCTAGAGCCTGTCGTCGCAATAGTCCGCGTCGGGCCGCTCCATTTTGGATTCACTTTCGATAAGTCGAGGTGCGGCCCGACCGTCAGAACGGGATCTCCGCGCCATCCCAGGCGATCAACCTGCCGGATTGCGCAGTCGTCAGGCCGTCGATCACGTCGAGCAGATGCCGCGCCGACCGCTCAGTCGTGAACAGCTTTTCTGCCGGAACGCCACGCTGGAACGGGCGGGACAGGGGTGTGTCAACCGTGCCGGGATGCAGCGTGACCGCCACGGCCTGCGGGTGCGTGCGGGCGAGTTCGACCGCCAGGTTCCTGACCAGCATGTTCAGCGCCGCTTTGGAAGAACGGTAGGAATGCCAGCCGCCGAGGCGATTGTCGCTGATCGAGCCGACCCGGGCGGAGATGGCGGCAAAGACGGCAGGGCGGTCCTTGGGCAGCAGGGGCAGGGTGTGGCGGGCGATGAGGGCAGGGCCGATGGTATTGATGGCGTATAGCTCGGCCATCGCGCCCGCATCGAGTGCGCGCCATGACTTTTCGGGGCCTTCGCCGTTTTCGCGAACCAGACGGCCGGTCGCCACGATCACAAGGTCGAGCGGCGTGCCGATCGCTTCGCAGGCCGCGGAGATCGAGCTTTCCTCGAGCAGGTCGAAGCGGTGGGCCACGACCTTGCCATGGCCCGCGCCGCCGCTGCGCGACAGGGCGTGGACTGCTTGCACGTCTTCACGCGCGGCGAGGAGAGCGGTCAGGGCGGCGCCGATGCCGCCGCTCGCACCGAATACGGCGCAACGTTTCATCATGGTCATCATGCCGTTGATGGACCTGTGGCAACGCTCCGTCGATATGACCCAAGGCATGGCGCTGTGTTGCGAGTATAAGACAGCTTGCGCGCAGCCGCGCGACATACCATGTTGCCAATGATACCAATGCCAAAGATACCGTTGCCAAAGTTACCGATGAACGCGTTCAATTCCGAAAGTCCCAGCACGATGGCTTCTACCCCCACCGAAACCGCGACGATGACCCCGATCAGCCTGACTCCGCCCGATCCGGTGCCGGTGGTCGCGCCCGCGCAGGCGGCAGGACTGGTGCCGGTGTCGGACGAGAACCGGTCCAAGCTGGAGGCCAAGGTCGATGCCTTCGTGGCTGACCTCATCTCGGTCGACGCGCAGAGCCCGGAATTCGGCAAGAAGGTCGACCAGCTTACCAACATGGGCCGCAAGGAGATTTCGCAGGCAGCGGGCATGTCGAACCGGTTTCTCGACCGGCCGATCCGTGCGATGGACAAGGATACAGGCGTCGGCGCCGACCTTGCCGCGCTGCGCCGGACGATCGAGGACCTCGATCCCGGCCGGCAGGGCAACCTGTCTTCAGGCCGCAAGTTCCTGGGGATCATCCCCTTCGGCAACAGCCTGAAGAAGTATTTCGACGGCTACACCTCGGCGCAGGGGCACATCAAGGCCATCCTCGAACGCCTGGCCTCGGGCAAGGATGAGCTGCTGATGGACAACGCCGGTATCGACGTCGAGCGCCAGAAGCTGTGGGAAGCGATGGGCAATCTCGAGCAGATGATCCACATCTCCAGGACGCTCGACGCCAAGCTTGAGGAGGCTGCCGCAGACCTCGATCATACCGATCCGGCCAAGGCCAAGGCGATCCGCGAAAGCGCGCTGTTCTATACCCGCCAGCGCACGCAGGACCTGCTGACGCAGATGGCGGTGACGGTGCAGGGCTATCTCGCGCTCGATCTGGTCAAGAAGAACAACGTCGAACTGGTCAAGGGCGTGGACCGCGCGAGCACCACGACGGTGGCGGCGCTGCGCACCGCGGTGACCGTGGCGCAGGCGATGACCAACCAGCGGCTGGTGCTGCAGCAGATCACCGCGCTCAACACCACGACGGCGAACATGATCGATTCCACCGGCAAGTTGCTGCGCGAGCAGACCGGCAAGATCCACGAGATGGCCGCTTCGAGCACGATCCCGCTGGAGACGCTGCAGCGCGCCTTCCAGAACATATACGACACGATGGACACCATCGATACCTTCAAGCTCAAGGCGCTGGACGCGATGAAGCAGACCGTCGACACGCTTTCGGGCGAGGTCGAGAAGTCGAAAGGCTACATCGCGCGGGCGGAAGGTGCGGCGCAGGCCAAGCTGGCCGGCCCGGAAACCTCGCCGCTGCTGACGCTGGAGGGCTGAGCAGCGCATGGCCAATTCCTCGGCACATGACAGCGACCGTATCCTTGCCGAAGCGCGCTCCTCGCTGGTGCGCCAGCAGGCAGGGGGGCGACGCAGCATCGGCAAGCGTTCGGCCGAACTGAAGCGCCAGCACTTCGGCAAGAAGGCCGCGCGCATGGCGATGTCGGTCGGCGTGCTGCTGGTGGGTGCGATGGTGGCGGGGATGATCCTCGATGGCATCGGCGTTACCGGGGTGATGGTGCTGGGCCTGGCGATCATTGCTGCGCTGGCATTCTTCGCGAAATATCCGAAGATGAAGGTCCCTGATCTTTCAGCGCTGAACACCGGCGATGTTCGCACGATGGTCGGGCGGACCGAACTGTGGCTTGAGGCCCAGCGTCCGGCGCTGCCTGCGCCTGCGGTGCAGTTGGTGGACCAGATCGGCGTGCAGCTCGATGGGCTGGGGCTGCAGCTGGAAGGCATCGATCCGGCCGAACCTGCCGCAGTCGAAGTGCGCAAGCTGGTGGGCGAGCATCTGCCGGGCATGGTCGAAAGCTACCGCAAGATTCCGCAGCACCTGCGGCGCGAGGAGCGCGGCGGGCGCAATGCCGATCAGCAGCTGGCCGATGGTCTTGCCAAGATCAGCAAGGAAATCGACGAGATCACGCGGCAGCTGGCGGCGGGCGATCTCGATGCGCTGGCCGTGCGCGGACGCTATCTGGACTATCGCTATGGGGAAGGTCTAGAGGCCGCGCCACAGCTTGAAGCTCCGAAGGTCTACTGATGCGTATCGCCATTCCCCACTCGCTCGACCGTGACGAAGCGCGCCGCCGCCTGCGCGAGAAGGCTGCGCAGGCGGCGGCCAAGGCCGATGGCATGGCGACCGTTAGCACCGCCTTCACCGATGACGACCACATGGTGATGACCGTCAGCGCGATGGGCTACACGCTCGATTGCGGAGTGGAACTGGCCGAGAAGGAGCTTGTGGTCGAGGTGGATATTCCCGCCAGCCTAGGCTTTGCCAAGCGCATGATCGAAGGCGTGATCCGCGAGAAGAGCGGCAAGCTGCTGACGTGAAGCCAGGGGCGCAGCCCTGAAGGCCGCGCCCTCTCCAGATCAGGCCTTTTCCAGTTGCGGGCGGTTGGCGACGAGGTTGTCGACCACGCTGGGATCGGCCAGCGTCGAGGTATCGCCAAGGTTCGACATGTCGTTCTCGCCGATCTTGCGCAGAATGCGGCGCATGATCTTGCCCGAGCGGGTCTTGGGCAGGCCAGGGGCGAACTGGATCACGTCGGGCGTGGCGATCGGGCCGATTTCGTGGCGCACCCACTGGATCAGTTCCTTGCGCAGCGCCTCGTCCGGCTCGACCTCGGCATTGCAGGTGACGAAGGCGTAGATGCCCTGGCCCTTGATGTCGTGCGGCATGCCGACGACCGCGGCTTCGGCAACCTTGGCGTGGGCAACCAGCGCGCTTTCGATCTCGGCGGTGCCCATGCGATGGCCCGAGACGTTGATCACGTCGTCGATACGGCCGGTGATCCAGTAGTATCCGTCCTCGTCGCGCCGACAGCCGTCACCGGTGAAATAGAGGCCCTTGAAGGTGCTGAAATAGGTCTGGAAGAAGCGCTCGTGATCACCCCACACGGTGCGCATCTGGCCGGGCCATGAGTCGGTGATGACCAGGCAGCCGTCGGTCGCACCTTCGAGGAAGTTGCCCTCATTGTCGACAAGGGCGGGCTTCACGCCGAAGAACGGGCGGCTGGCCGAGCCGGGCTTGAGCGGCGTGGCGCCCGGCAGCGGGGTGATCATCGCCGCGCCGGTTTCGGTCTGCCACCACGTGTCGACGATCGGGCACCGGCTGTCGCCCACGACCTTGTGATACCATTCCCAGGCCTCGGGATTGATCGGCTCACCCACCGAGCCCAGCAGGCGCAGCGAGGCGCGGCTGGTCTGCTTCACCCAGTCATCGCCTTCGCGCATCAGGGCGCGCAGGGCTGTGGGAGCGCCATAGAAGATCTCGACCTTGAACTTGTCGACCACCTGCCAGAAGCGGCTGGGATCGGGGAAGTTGGGCACGCCCTCGAACATCACGGTGGTCGCGCCGTTGGCGAGCGGGCCGTAGACGACATAGGAGTGGCCGGTGACCCAGCCGATGTCGGCCGCGCACCAGTAAATCTGGCCGGGACGGTAATCGAACACGTACTGGTGGGTCATCGAGGCCCAGACAGAGTAGCCGCCGGTGGTGTGCAGCACGCCCTTGGGCTTGCCGGTGGAGCCTGAAGTGTAAAGGATGAACAGGGGGTCTTCCGCATTCATTTCCTCCGGCGTGCAGTCAGCGCTTTGCGCCGAAACGCCGGTGGCCCAATCAACGTCGCGGCCTTCAACCATCGGCACGTCGGCACCGGTGTGGCGCAGCACGATGACGCTGTCGACGCCCGGACACTGCTTGAGCGCTTCGTCGACGTTGGCCTTGAGCGGGACCTTCTTGCCGCCGCGCAGGCCTTCGTCAGACGTCAGGACGATGCGGCTGTCGCAGTCGATGATGCGACCGGCAAGGGCATCCGGGCTGAAACCTGCAAAGACGATCGAGTGGATCGCGCCGATGCGGGCGCAGGCAAGCATGGCGACGGCGGCTTCGGGCACCATCGGCAGGTAGATCGTGACTCGCTCCCCGCGCTTCACCCCTTGCGCCTTGAGCAGGTTGGCAAAGCGGCAGACCTGTTCGTGCAGCTCGCGGTAAGTGATCTCGCGGTGGGGCGTGGCAGGGCTGTCCGGCTCCCACAGGACGGCGATCTGTTCGCCGCGCTCTGCCAGGTGGCGGTCAAGGCAGTTGGCCGAGAGGTTGAGCGTGCCGTCCTCGAACCAGCGGATGCCGAAATCGGCTTCGTGATAGGAAGTGTTCTTCACCTTGGTAAAGGGCTTGATCCAGTCGAGCCGCTTGCCGTGTTCGGCCCAGAAGGCTTCGGGATCTTCCACCGACTGGCGGTACATCTCGAAGTAGCCCGCTTCATCGACAAGGGCGTTCTCGGCCCATTGCGCGGGAACCGGATAGACTGCCTCGCCCATGATCAACTCTCTCCTCTGGCTTCTTCGATCTTGCCTGGCGGTTTACCGCCTGAGGCCCCGCCGGGCTTTTAGACAATAGTCGTAGATATGGTCGATCCCGCCGAGCGGGCAAGGCCCGGCAGGCCCCGTCACGCGGCAGGATGTTGCGATTGCGCCCGGTCTGGCGCAAGGCTTGGCCATGGCTTGTTTTTCCGATTATCACGCGCATGTCTATTTCGACCCTTCGGAGACGGAGGAAGCTGGCGCGCTGTGCATGAGAATGCGCGACGAACTTGGCGTCGCAATGGGGCGCGTGCATGCTCGTCCGGTTGGCCCGCATCCGCGAGGCTCTTGCCAGATGACGATCCCGGCGGACCGAATCGGCGCGGCCATCGCCTGGATGATGGAAAATCGTGGGCACTTCACGATCTTCTGCCACGGCAACAGCGGCAACGATCTGGACGATCACACACGCCATGTCATGTGGTTGGGCGATAGCGAGGCCCTGAACCTTGCTCAATTCGGATCAAATCAGTCAAAAATGTAAATCAGCAATATTTTGTCGCATTTCCGCCCGTTATGCGCAAAACGGTGCCTTCAGCTAGAGACTTGTCGGTCTGCGGGGGCGAACGGATCGGGCAGGCGCAAACAGGGCGCCAAACCGCCGGTTTTCCCCAGCAAACGTCACCATAGTGCCTGTTCTTCAACCTTGGCACCACGGGCGTCACTGCTATCGTGCACCGTGTTGCTGCAACCGCGCCGGAGCTTTATGCAATCTCCATCAATCGTACTTGTGGAAGACGACGGGCCGCTGCGGACGCTGACCGCGCGTGCCCTGCGGGAAAACGGCTACAATGTCCGCACTGCTGCCACTGGCGCAGAAATGTGGGTTGCCCTGGAAAGCGAGCCGGCCGACCTGGTCGTGCTTGACATCATGTTGCCGGGAACGAGCGGGATCGAGCTGTTCCGCCGCCTGCGCAAGCAAAGCGACGTGCCCATCATCTTCGTCTCCGCTCGCGGCAGCGAGGAGGATCGCGTCCTCGGGCTTGAACTCGGCGCAGACGATTATCTGCCCAAGCCGTTCAGCACGCGCGAACTGGTAGCCCGGATCGGCGCGGTGCTGCGTCGCGGGGCCAACGCCGTCACCGATACCGCTGGCGATACGGGCAGCCGGAGCGGCGACATCCATTTTGACGGCTGGTCCGTATCGATGGCCCGGCGCGAACTGCATTCGCCCAGCGGCGCGATGGTTGACCTGACGGGGGCCGAATTCGATCTGCTGGCCACGTTCATCGGGCAGCCACAGCGCGTGCTGGGGCGCGAACGCCTGATCGAACTCTCGCGAACCCGTCTGGGTGACAGTTCGGATCGCAGCGTCGACGTGCTGGTCAGTCGCCTGCGGCGCAAGCTCTCCGCGGCCGGAGGCAATGCCCCGATCGTAACGGTTCGCGGTGTCGGCTACATGTTCAAGGCCGAAGTGCAGCGCGCCTGATGCTGTCGCGCCGCTTTGGCCTGCCCGAGCGGCTGCTGGCAATCCTGCTGCTTGTCGCGTTGGTCGATTTTGCGGCCAATACCCTGTTGTTCGATCGTGCCAGCCAATTCGCGCTGCGCGAGGATGATGCTGCGCGCGTTGCAGAAAACCTCATCATCGCCACGCGTGCGATCGAGCGAGCGCCGGTCACCGAACGCCAGCAGGTTGCCAGGGATCTCAGTTCGGCCCGGTTCGCGCTCGACTGGCAGCCGTCAGGCAAGCGTCCGAGCGGTTCCATCCAGCTTTCACGCCTGCGCGAACAGATCATAGAAGACGCACCCGAACTCGGCCGTGCCGATTTGCAGTTGCATCTCAAGCCGGTCGCCGTCGCTGGCAATGTCTCAGGTTCACTGGTCTTGCCTGACCGCAGCGTCGTGCAGTTTCAGACCTATGCCAGCGATGCCTGGACACTCAATGCCGGGCGCATCCTCACGCTGATGATGCCGACCCTGGCGCTCGTGCTGCTGGCCTGGGTCCTTTTTCGGGCCACGCTAGCGCCGTTGCGGACGCTGGTCCGGGCGTCGAAAACGGTTGGTTCGGGGCCGCCGCAACTGCTGTCCGAACAAGGCACGGCGGAAGTCCGCGACCTGATCCATGCCTTCAATGAGATGCAGCAGCGCGTCTATGAATCCATGACCAATCGCACGCAGTCCATGCTGGCGATCGGGCATGATCTGCGCACGCCGCTCTCGCGAATGCAACTGCGCGTCGAAAGCCTCGATCTTGATGAGGAAACGCGCGAGGGCATGAGCGCTGACCTTGGCGAGATGCGGCACATGCTCGAATCGCTGCAGGCCTTCGTCGAATCCGGTGGGAGTCGCTTGCCGGCAGAGCGTATTGACGTTGCCGTAATGGCGCAGACTCTGGTGGACACGGCGGCCGACAATGGCGCCGATGCCACCTTTCACGGGCTTGAAAGCCTCGAGATCATGGCGCGTCCCGTCTCGGTGCGACGTGCTCTTTCCAATCTGATCGAGAATGCACTCCATTACGCTGGCAACGTGCGGGTTACCGTACGGCGCGTTGACGGGGCGGCCGAGCTACAGTTCGATGACGATGGCCCCGGCATTCCGGCCGAGCGGATCGAGGATGTTCTGCAACCGTTCGTCCGTCTGGACACGGCGCGTGCCCGCGACACACCGGGAATGGGCCTTGGCCTCGCCATCGTGCGCCGAGCAATCCAGCTGGACAATGGCACCTTGCAATTGCGCAACCGGCCCACGGGAGGGCTCTGCGTCACGGTCTGTTTTCCGTTGGCGACGAATTGAAGCGTTCCGAAACAGTTCGTTACACGCCCGCGCCGTTACGGAAAGATGCGACACATACTTTGACTAGCTTCCGGGCGACCTCAGTCGGTTGTCGATTCTAGTGAAAGGTCCAGCACCGTGAACGAACTTATCGGCCGCGTCTTCAGCTTCGAAAAGACCATCTTTCCCGACAGCCGCGAGCTGTTCGGCAAGCTCGTGAGCGAGGGGCAGTCTCCCAAGGCGCTGATGATCTCCTGCGCGGACTCGCGCATCGTTCCCGAACAGATCATGCAGGCCCAGCCCGGCGAGCTGTTCGTGTGCCGTAATGCCGGAAACATGGTTCCCCCCTACGCGACCATGAACGGCGGTGTGACCTCGACCGTCGAATACGCGGTCATGGCGCTCGGCGTGCGTGACATCATCGTTTGCGGCCATTCCGACTGCGGCGCGATGAAGGCGCTGTCCGCGCCGGCGCTGCCGGAAGGCATGCCGAACGTGGTTGCATGGTTGCGTCATGGTGCCGCAGCCGAAAGCGTCGTTTCAAGCTGCTCGCCCCACCTCGACACCGACGAGCGGGTCCGCGCGGTCAGCCTGCAGAACGTCATCGTCCAGCTTGATCACCTGCGCACTCATCCTTCGGTGGCGACGGCAATTGCCAAGGGTGAAATGTCGCTGCACGGCTGGTTCGTCGACATCAGTGCCGGCATGGTGCTTGGTCTCGATGGCGAGACCGGCGAGTTCGTGCCGCTGCGCGAAGACAAGCCCCTGCCGGTGGCGCTTCCCGCCCGGTCGCGCCGCATTCTCGATACCTGGACCGCCGAGGCCGCAGAATGACAGCCGCGACCAGCGATAGTGCCGGTGGCGGGATTTCCCGCTACTTCGTGCGCGATTTCACCGCGTCGATCGTGGTGTTCCTTGTCGCCATGCCCTTGTGCATGGGGATCGCCATTGCTTCCGGCGTGCCGCCGGAGAAAGGGCTGGTCACCGGGATCATCGGCGGGATCGTCGTTGGCCTCCTCGCCGGTTCGCCGCTGCAGGTAAGCGGGCCGGCCGCGGGCCTTGCCGTGATCGTCTTCGAATTCGTTCGCGACAATGGCCTGTCCGCTCTCGGGCCGGTACTGGTGCTGGCTGGCGCCCTGCAATTCGTCGCGGGTGTGGCCAGGCTGGGGGGCGTATTCCGCGCGATCTCGCCTGCAGTGGTCCATGGCATGCTGGCCGGGATCGGCGCGCTGATCGTGATCGGGCAGTTCCATATCCTGTTCGACGCCAAGCCGCTTTCCAACGGCATTGACAATCTTGCCATGATGCCAGCGCGCGTGCTTGGCCTGACCCCGTTCGATCTGCGTTCGACGGAACTCGCCCTCATGCTCGGCCTGCTCACCATCGGTACGATGCTGGCGTGGGAAAAGCTCAAGCCGGCAAGGCTTGGCCTGGTCCCGGGCGCGCTGCTTGGCGTGCTGGCGGCGACAGGCGTGGCGTGGGGCCTCGGGCTCGACGTGGCGCGGATTGTCGTTCCGGATTCGATCGGTGCTGCCTTCGCTCTGCCCGGTGGGGACTTTCTTGCTCCGCTGACCAACGGCTCGCTGATCGTCTCGGCGATTGCCATCGCCTTCATCGCCAGCGCTGAAACCCTGCTTTCGGCCGCAGCGGTTGACCGGATGCACGATGGCGTGCGGACGGACTACAACAAGGAATTGCGGGCGCAGGGTGTCGGCAACCTGCTTTGCGGTGTGGTCAACGCGCTGCCGATGACGGGCGTGATCGTGCGCAGTTCGGCCAACGTTCAGGCGGGTGCGATGACCCGCATGTCTGCGGTCATGCACGGAGTGTGGATACTCGGCTTTGTGGCCCTGCTGCCCTTTATCCTGCGCGAAGTGCCGATGGCGGCGCTGGGCGGCGTTCTCGTGGTCACCGGATGGAAGCTGGTCAGCATCAAGCAGGTTCGCCGCCTCTTTGAGGTGCACGGCTTCATGCCAGCTCTGATCTGGGTCGCGACCTTCACGCTCGTCGTGACGACCGACCTCCTGACTGGTGTGCTCGTCGGTCTTGCGCTGTCTGCGCTCGAACTTGTTCCGCACCTGCGTAACCTGCGCTTCCGCGTGGGCGAGCAGACCGTGGGCGAAACCGTGCGGCTTGAACTGGAAGGCGCGGCCACTTTCCTCGGTCTTACGCGCCTCACCAATGCTCTCGAGCAGGTTCCGGTTGCCAAGCCTGTCCACGTCGATCTCGATCGTGTCCACGCGATGGACCACACCACGGCCGAGATGCTGACGGAGTGGCTGGCGCGTCGCAAGCAGCGCGGGAATGCGGTGACCGTTTCGGGCCCCGCGCCGTTGCTGAAAACACTGGCGCACGCCTGACCACTGGCTTGATTCCGGGCCAAAGCTGGCAAATCGCGCGCGACATCCCACCCCCTCTTGTTGCGCGCATGGTGGCAAGAGTCCGCAGAAATTGCGGGCTCTTGCCACTTTGCACAAGAATCTATCTTGCAGTGCAGCAAAACCGGGTGTAATACTTTGGGCTCTGCAGTGACGTCGCTCCGTTCTTGAGAAGCGCTCGCACGGCAGACGCAGGTGGAACGTGATAACCTATCCAGGGAGCGTTCCGTATGAAGACCCGTCTCGCCGCAGCCGTGGCACCTGTCGCCCTCGCACTCTTTGCGACTCCGGCTTTCGCGCAGGAAGAAACCCCCGCCATCACCGTTTCGGGCAGCGCTGCTCTCGTTTCGGACTACCGCTTCCGCGGCGTTTCCATGACCGACAAGGAAATGGCGGTTCAGGCCGGCGTCACCGTGGCGCATGAAAGCGGCTTCTATGTCGGCACCTGGGGTTCAAACCTCGCAGGCTGGGGCACCTTCGCGGGTTCCAACATGGAACTCGACATTATCGGTGGCTACAAGACCGAAATCAGCGGCGTGACGGTCGATGTCGGCCTGACCTGGTACATGTATCCGGGCGGTCTCGACAACACGGACTTCGCCGAGCCCTACGTAAAGGTGTCCGGGTCGGTCGGTCCTGCAAATCTTCTTGTCGGCGCAGCCTATGCTCCCAAGCAGGAAGCTCTCGGCCAGTGGTACAATTCGGGTGCTTCGGCTGCCACCGGCGTTTACGACAATCCGGGTGCCAAGGCTGACAATCTCTATGTCTGGACCGATGCGTCGGCAGGTATCCCTGACACCGGCCTGACCGTGAAGGGCCACATCGGCTACACCACCGGCGGCAACAAGGGCCTTGGCCCTCAAGGCACCTCGGTTTCGCCGACCGGTGATTATGTCGACTGGCTGGTTGGCGCCGATTACACCCTCGGCAACGTCACGCTCGGCGTGGCCTATGTCGATACCGACCTCACCCCGACCGACTTCAATTACCTGACGCCGAACTTCTCGTCGACCAAGGATGGCTCGTCGATCGCCGGTTCGCGCGTGGTTGTTTCGGCTACTGTCGCCTTCTGATCAGGCCGGCCCTTGGCCGCTACCTGACGATCAATGGCGAAAGCCCTTCTCTCCGATGCGGAGGGGAGGGCTTTCTCTTTGTGCGTTCCGCCCGTCACCAGCGGGCGGAATAAAATTGTTATGGCGTATACCAAATGGTTCATGCGCCGCGTTCGGGCGCAGCCTAGCCTTTCTCCCGAGGTCGACCGATGCGAGTCGTCCGCCAGGGAGACAGTTCACGATGACTCTTGCATTTCGCCTGACCGCAGCCGCGCTGTCCGGACTGCTTGCCTTGCCACTGCCCGTTCAGGCGCAGCAACAATTGCCGGAGCAACTGCAATCCGGTCCCGCTTCGGAAGTGCCGGTGGCAACGCAGGTAATGCGCTGGCGCATGAACGACGCCGACGTGAACAGCTTTGCCTTTCGCAACATGGATCAGCTGTTCACCACGCGCACGGTCGCGCATTCCGGCGCACCGTGGGCCTTGCCCAAGGTCGAACGCCCGATGGATTTCACCTACGCATTCGGCGGAAAGACCTGGACCGCCGAACAGGCGCTCGAGCGCACTTATACCAACGCTCTCCTGATCATGAAGGACGGGCGGATCGTCACCGAAATCTATCGCAATGGCTCGAACGAGCGCACGCGCTTCATGGGCTGGTCGATGACCAAGTCGCTGACCTCGACGCTTGTTGGCGCAGCCCTTGCCGATGGGCTGATCAGCTCGCTTGATGATCAGATCGTGCGCTATCTGCCCGAACTGAAAGGGAGCGGCTACGATGGCGTGACCATCCGCCAGATCCTGCAGATGCGTTCGGGCGTCGATTACGAGGAGCGCTACGACTTCGCCAATCCCGGCATCGCGGCAAGCAACCACATCAACGCTCTCGTCAAGAACGTCGCGCGCTTTGCCGATGTCGCCCGCACCATCAAGCGCAAGTCAAAGCCCGGCGAAGTCTTCGCCTACAAGACCATCGACACCGCCGTGCTTGGCTGGCTGATCGAACGGGTCAGCGGGGGCTCGGTGGCGGCCTATACCGCGCGCAAGCTGTGGGAACCGCTTGGCACCGAGGCCGATGGCTTCTACATCATGGATGGCCGGCCCGGCACCGGGCGCGAGTTCAGCGGCGCCGGCTTCAACGCCACGCTGCGCGATTGGGCGCGCTTCGGCCAGATGATGCTCGATGGCGGCATGGCCAACGGGAAGCGCATCATCAGCGAGGAATGGGTCAAGGCCGCGCAGGCGCCGGCCGGCCCCGAGGACGGACCGGAAGGTGGCTATGGCTATCAGTGGTGGACGATGGCCAAATCGCCTGCCTATTCGGCCATCGGACTGCAGGGGCAGTACGTTTACGTCGATCCCGCCAGCCGGACCGTGGTGGTCAAGCTGAGCTACTTCCCTCCTGCGGAAGGCAGTGTCGGACAGGAAACCATGGCGTTCCTTGCCGCCGCCTCTGCGTGGAAGCCGGCACCGTAAGCAATAACAACAGGGAGGATACCATGAAGACTCAGTTCGCGCTGGGCTGCGCGATGACGCTCGCCTTTGTCACCCAGCCTGGCACCGCGTTTGCGCAAGCGGCACAAGATACGGTCAGCGCGCCAGAAGAGGCCGGCGAAGGCGTTGGCGAAATCATCGTTACCGCGCAGCGCCGCAAGGAAAAGCTCCAGGACGTCGCCGTTTCCGCCACCGCCTTCGATGCCAGCGCTCTGGCCGACAAGGCCGTGACCAACCTGGCCGACCTGCAGAACGCCAGCCCCGCGCTGTCCATCTCCGATGGCGGCATCACGCAGTCGATCAATATTCGCGGCATCGGCCTTGCCAGCAATTCGCCAAGCGTGACGGCAGGTGTCGCGACGTATGTCGACGGCCTGTTCCAGCCACCGATCGTGCAGGCCAACAGCTTCTACGACCTTGCCAGCGTCGAGGTGCTGCGCGGGCCGCAGGGCACGCTCGTCGGCTCGAACTCCACGGGTGGCGCAATCTTCATCAACACGCAGAACCCGCTGCTGGATGAGGGGCTGGGCGGATATGCCATGTTCGGCGGCGGAAACTACAACTCGGTTCAATCCGAAGCCGCAGTGAACCTGCCCGTTTCCGACACGTTCGGCTTCCGCGCAGCAGGCTTCTATCGCAACCGCGACAGCTTCTACACCAGCGTCGGCCCGGTCGGGAATGATGCGGGCAAGCTGCGCGAAGGTGGCGGCCGCCTTACCGCCATGTGGAAGCCCGGCTCGTTCCAGGCGGTGGCCAAGGTCTCGTTCAACGATCGCGACACGGGCGGCTATGCCTATCGCCCGATCCTGGGCACGCCTTACGACGTCTTCCGCGTGGGCGATATCCGCACGATCAGCTTCGATACCCCCGTCGCCAACCGCGAACGCTCATTCCAGGCCAGCCTCGAGCTGCGGCAGGAGCTGGCAAGCGGCATCACCCTGCGCTCGGTCACTGGCTACCAGAACAAGCGTATCAATGCCCTGAACGACGTCGATGCCTCGGCGGGGCCCGGCGGTATTGCCGAAGACTACTTTGCGGGGGAGAAAGTCTACACGCAAGAAATCAACATCATCTCGCCCACCGAAGGCCGGTTCGACTGGATCCTTGGCGGATATTTCCAGCGCAACGATATCGCGATCCGCATCCTGCAGGACCAGCAGGGTTTTCCGACCGATATCATCGGCGGCAACCAGCGCACCACCACGGGCTTGTTCGCGCAGGGCAATTACGAGATCGTCCCGGGCCTGGAAGCCCAGCTCGGCGCGCGCTATTCCACCTACAAGGCCACCGGCTATGGCGACGTGACCATCGGCGCGGGCATTCCGGGCTTCCCTCCCGGCGGCCTGGCCGTTGCCTCACTGGCCGGCAGCCACAAGGACTCGCTCGCCACCGGCAAGTTCGCGCTCAACTGGAAGGTCGATGCCGACAACCTGCTCTATGCGCTGGTTGCACGTGGCTACAAGCCCGGCGGCTTCAATTCGCCCACATCGAACTTCGATCCGGAGCGCGTGATCAGCTACGAAGCGGGGTGGAAATCCGCCTTCCTGCGCAACCGCATCCGCACCCAGATCAGCGCGTTCTACAACAAGTACGCCAACTTCCAGTTCAACGTCGTGGAACCGAGCACGGGCTTTGCGGGCGTGGAGAACATCTCGACTGTCGAGATCAAGGGCGTGGAAGCGCAGGTGCAAGGGCGCTTCGGCGGCTTCGGCTTCGATGCCAACGTGGCTTTCGTGGATTCGGATCTGGCGAGCGTCACTTTCGTCAACACCCGCCAGCTCGGCGGAGCCAACCTCGGCCCGCAGTGCCCGGTGGGCACGCCGTCTGCGCCGCCGTTCTGCTTCGACTACGCACCCTTCATCCAGACTACCGGCGGCGGGCCTAACCTCTATGCGCCGCGCTGGACATGGGGCGGCGGCGTCGAATACGAGATCCCGCTTGGCGGGGAAATGTCGCTGACGCCGCGGGTGAACTATGCCTACGTCGGGGAGCAGTTCACCTACATCGGCTATTCACCGCTGTCGGATCGTCTCAACCCGCGCGGCCTGCTCTCGGCGATCGTCACTCTCAGGATCAACGACAGGCTGAAGCTCGAGGCCTGGGGCACGAACCTGACGAACAAGGACTATATCACCGGCCAGCTGAACTCGAACGAGTTCTACGGTGCGCCGCGCGAGTACGGGGTCAAGCTCAACGTCACCTTCTGACGCCCGGGTGCCGGAGCGGATGGCCCGCTCCGGCCTCTACAGCCTGGCGAGGGACTGGCAGACCTGCCGCACCAGGTCGGCCTGCCTTCCGACGCCCGCCTTGGCCAGGGCGCTCTTGAGCTGCATGCGCGCCGTACCCTCGGCAATGCCGCGATGCGCCGCGTAGTCCTTGACCGTCATCCCCCCGACGAGGTGCGCGGTCAACGTGGCCTCGGCCATTGTCAGTCCGAACAGGCTGGCCACTTCGGATGCATCGATCCGGGGAGCCGTGCCGGGCGAGCACAGCGCCAGCAAGGCCAGTTTTCGCCCCCACTTGCGCTTGTCTGCCGCATCGCGGCGCAGCACGCGCAAATGAAGGACTTCGGCCGGCTGCTCACCGGGCACGCGGCAGGTATCACCCAGCGTCCCTGCGATCGCGGCGCGGACAACGCCGGTGGCTTCGCTCGCGCCAAACTGCAATCGGCCGCCTATTTGCCTGACCTGCGGCAAGGCATCGATAAGCGCCTCGGCAGCAGCGTTCATCCAGTGGATTCCCAGATCGGCGTCACAGGCGAGCAGCGCCAGGCTGGTCGAATCCATGAAGGCCTCGGCGACCGAAAGACGCGCCTCGTATCCTGCCATGCTGGTCACCAATCGCGAGACCTGCCGAAAATGCGGCAGCAGCAGGTTGAGGAAGCGCAGGTCCTCCTCGGTCATGTCGCGCCCGTCGCCGGCGTGGCGATGAAAGATCAACGTCGTGTGTTCTCCTGGCACGGTCTTGCAGCCGAGCCAGAAACCGGCGCCGAGGCCGCAGCCTGCAAGACCGCGCCTGAGCGCCTCCCGGTCGCTTGCCGTCAGCGCAATGCAGCGCAAGTCGCTTTCGATCTCGTCCTGTCCGCGCGGTTCGGTATCGCGGCGAAACCGCGGGTTGAGCGGTGAATTCGCCCATGCGTCATGGGTTTCGGCTTCCTGGGTGGACCAGGTGTCACGCAGGCTTGTGACCGGCACCAGATCGTCCCCGTCCGTCACCAGCCGCTGAAACACCGCGCTTGCTACGCCAAGGCGCACTTTGATCGCGTCGAGGACTTCAGTCCAGCGAGCATCCTCGCCGACCGCGCCGTACATGGCCGCAACGAGATCGTTGTCGCTCACCCTTGGCCCGCACTCCTCTTCGCTCTGCCCGCCGTTTTCGATTTCAGGGCTTGCCGCGGCTGTAACCGACTTTGCGATGCGGCGATACGGTTTCCGCTACCCCGTCGACCGCGCCATGCCGCTGCGTCACGACGGCGCATCAGGCTGCCGTTCCGGCGCCGCAGACGCGAATGCGGCAAGCTTCATGCATTCCCCTTCGATCGCTGCGATCCTTCCGAAGTCGAACCTTGCGGCAAAGCGGCGTGCATTGCCCAATTGCGGAACCAGCACCACGTCGGCCAGCGTAAGCTGATCGCCAAAGCAATAAGGACCGTCGAAGTCCGCGATGAGAGTGGCAAAGGCACTGAGGCCGCTTTCGATGACCTCGGCTGCCCAGGCATTGGTCTCGCTTTCCGTCATGCCACGCCGGCGCAACATCTTGAGCACCTTCAGGTTCTGTACCGGGTGGATGTCGCAGGCGATGACTTGCGCAGCGGCGCGAACGCGGGCGCGCTCCAGAGGCGTCGGTGGCAGGAGCGGGGGATGGGGATGCAACTCGTCCAGATATTCGCAGATGGCAAGGCTCTGGGTCAGGACCGCGCCATCGCTCACCAGCGCCGGCACGAACCCTTGCGGGTTGAGCGCGAGGTAGGCTGGCGCCTGCTGATCGCCCGCCCGCAAGTCATGCGCAACGCCCTGCCATTCCAGCCCCTTCAGCCCAAGCGCGATGCGTACGCGCCACGTCGCCGTAGATCGCCAGAAACCATGCAGGATCAATGTGTCAGCCATGAGTCGGTCCACCAGTCATGCTGGTGGTATCGCCCAGGACCGTGCCGGATGCCATCCCGCGTTATCACCAAGCCGCTCAGCAAGGCCGCCCGGTCCGGGTGTTCATCATGGTCTGGAGGGGCTTGCGGCATTTACGCATAGTGGCGGAGACGGAGGGATTCGAACCCTCGGTACCGGATTTACCAGTACGACGGTTTAGCAAACCGTTGGTTTCAGCCACTCACCCACGTCTCCGGATCGCAGCGGCGAGGGCGCGCTATAACGAGGGTTGTGGGGGGCGGCAAGGGGCTCTCGGGCAAAAATCCGGCCAAATCGAAAATCATTCCGCGCAGGCGGTTCGGCGCGTTTTGGACTCGGCTCATCGCCGGTTCATTGTCGTGGGCCCAGCCTTGGATTCTGCTTGAAGGGCAGGGGTGCGCAAATGCGTGCGAAGATCGGGACGGACGGGAATTCATGATTACGATGTCGAAAGCGCGCACCTTGGTAACCGGCCTTGCCGCTTGCCTTGCGCTCACCGCGAACGCCGCTTTGGCGCAGGTCCAGACAGTTGATCCCAATTCCGTGATCGACGGTGACCTTGCACCCCAGTCCAGTGCACCGGCCTCGACGCCAACGCCCGCAGCAGTGCCCGCCGGTGCGGAAGCGGGTTCGCTTCCGGCGCTCCCGGCCGATGCCCCGCCGCCGTCGACGCAGCCCTATCAGCCTCCTGCACCTGCCACGCCGCAGGGCACAGTCGCCGCATCACCTCAGGCAGCAACCGGATCGACCTACAAGGACGATGACCTGATCGGCGCCGCCGAAGGCGTGTTCGGCAAGGGCGCTGCTGGCCTCGCCGACGTGATCAAGGACCTGCTCAAGAAGCAGGGCGAACCCAACGCCTACATCGTCGGCCGCGAAGCCGGTGGTGCGCTGGTTGTCGGCTTGCGCTACGGCTCGGGCACGCTGCACCACAAGGTCGAGGGTGAGCGCCCGGTTTACTGGACCGGCCCGTCGATCGGCTTCGACGCGGGCGCCAATGCTGCCAGCACCTTCGTTCTGGTCTACAATCTGTTCGACAGCGAGGAGCTGTACAAGCGCTTCCCCGCGGGCGAGGGCCAAGCCTACCTCGTTGGCGGTTTCCACGTCAGCTATCTGCGCAAGGGCGACACCGTGCTGATTCCCGTCCGCTCGGGGGCAGGACTGCGCCTTGGCATCAACGGCGGCTACATGAAGTTCTCGCGCAAGCAGAACTGGTTCCCGTTCTGACGGTTTCGCGCAATATCGCTGCAAATTGTCTCCCGCATACCTTATAATTGAAATGTAGGGTTGCCCCGGAGGCCTTCCGGCGGCATGGAGCCGCCGCAATTTGCTCCCCGCAAAGGAAGGCCTCATGCTCGAAAATCTTGCCGCCCAGCCCGCCGACGCACTTCTGGCGCTGATCAAGCTCCACAATGCCGATCCGCGCGCTGACAAGATTGACCTCGGCGTGGGCGTCTACCGCACGGCCGAGGGCGACACGCCGGTGTTCAAGGCGATCAAGGCCGCCGAAGCCAGGTTGCTCGAAACGCAGGATTCCAAGGCCTACCTCGGCCCTGAAGGCGACATGGGCTTTGTCCACGCGCTGATCCCCTACGTCTTCGGCAAGGACTTCGACCGTTCGAAGGTTGAAGGGATGCAGGCTCCGGGCGGCACGGGTGCCGTGCGCCTTGCCATCGAGGTGGCCAAGCGTTCGGGCGTCAAGCGCGTATGGATGGGCACGCCCTCGTGGCCCAACCACGCCCAGATCATCGCGGCTGTGGGTGTCGAGCTGAAGACCTTCAGCCACATGACTGCCGATGGCTTTGCCGATCTCGACGCGCTCAAGGCTGCGCTCGCCCAGGCTGAGCCGGGCGATGCCGTCCTCCTTCACGGCTGCTGCCACAACCCGACCGGCGTCGACTACACCGACGCGCAGTGGGACGAGATCGCCCCGCTGCTGGTCGAGCGCAAGGTTCTGCCGATCCTTGACCTTGCCTACCAGGGCCTGGGCTATGGCATGGAGGCCGACGCCTATGGCCTGCGCAAGGTTCTCTCGGTCGTTCCCGAAGCGCTGGTCGCCTACTCATGCGACAAGAACTTCGGTCTCTACCGCGATCGCGTCGGCGCGTTCTATGCCGTCACGTCTGATGCTACCGCGCTCGCCAATGCCATGGCCAACGGTGCGACGATCGCCCGCGCTTCGTGGTCGATGCCGCCCGATCACGGTGCCGCTGCGGTTCGCCTCATCCTCGCCGACGAAAGCCTGACCGCGATGTGGCTGGCCGAGCTTGACGAGATGCGCGATCGCATGCGCTGGGTGCGTGATCGCCTCGCCGCCGCGCAGCAGGTCGGCCCGATCAGCATGGCGCCGCTGGGCGTGCAGAACGGCCTGTTCTCGATGCTGCCGCTCAACGGCGAACAGATCCTCGCCATCCGCGAGAAGCATGGCGTCTACATGGCAGGTTCGGGCCGCATCAACATTGCCGGCCTGACCACAGGCAATATCGACAAGTTCGTCGAGGCCCTGCGCGACGTCGCCTGAAGCGGTACGCCTGGTTCAACGAGAAAGGGCGGGGCCTCGCGGCTCCGCCCTATTCGTTTGCGCTCAGAAATCCGCAGCCCTTGACTGCCGCCGCGCTTCGGCAAAGCTGTCGGCGCGGAACTTCTCGAAGGCCACCCGCCGGTCATATCCGGGGTCCTTCGGATAGTCCTGATACTCGGCGATGATCTCGTCGAATATCTCGCGCACTTCTTCCTTGTGGTCGGGGTGCGAGAAGATGTGCAGGCGGTTGGCCTTCATCGCCTCGATCACGCGGGCACCGATCACGTCGGGCTCCATGCCGAATTCGTGCAGGCCCTGCAGTCGCTCCACCGCACTAGGATCGACCGGCTTCATCGCGCCCTTCAGCGCCTCGGGCCGCACGTCGTCGCTGGCATAGATGTAGCTTTTCACCAAGCCGGGGCAGAGCACCGAGACGCCGATCTGATACTTCAGCAGCGAATAGTGCAGCGATTCCGAAAGCCCGCGCACCGCGAACTTGGTGGTGTTGTAGATGCCGGGGCTGCCCGCGGCGAGGAAAGCTGCCATCGAGGCGGTGTTGACCACGTGACCGCCCTTCTGCTCGCCCGCCTTCACGCGCTCCACCATGCGCGGCACAAAGGTCATCACCCCGTTGATCACGCCGTGGAGGTTGACGCCCAGCAGCCAGTCCCAGTCGTCGTAGGAGGACTCCTCGATCGGCTGGAACAGGTTCACCCCGGCATTGTTGCACAGGATCGAAACCGGCCCGAACTTCGCCTCGACCTCGTCCGCCGCAGCCTTGAAGCCATCGCGGCTGGCGACGTCCAGCTGCACGCCCATGACCTCGCGATTGTCGAGTGACGCCAGCGCCTTGTCGATCGAATCCTGCCGGATATCGGCAATGGCGACCTTGCACCCCTCGTTCAGCAGCTGGCGGACGAGCCCGATGCCCACGCCGTTCGCGCCTCCGGTGACGAAGGCGGTGCGTCCTGTGAAGTCCTTCACTTGGCGCGCCCTTCCTTCAGCCTGTTCTGCCGCGCGATCTCCTCGGTGATCGCGGGATTACGGAACAGCATGGCGAAAGTCTGCTTGTATTCCGGGTTCTCGGGCAGGTGGGTCTGCACCGCTGCCGTCGTGGCAAGGCCGCGCTCTTCCACGCCGGTCAGGAACTCGGAGTGGGTGAGGATATAGAGCTCGTCATTGAGGATGCCCTCCAGAACGCGTTCGCCCACCTGCTCCTTGGTCTGGTACAGATGCATGAAGTTGCCGCCCGATGCGCGGCGCTTGTCGGCCTCGGCATAGCCGGTGTCGGCCAGATCGGCCGGCCGCGTCTTGGCAGCATCGGCGATGTTCGATTGCACCGCGCCCGGGCAGAAGGCGCTGCAGATCACGCCGCGCGGTTCCAGTTCCGGGCGCATGCACTCCATCATCGAGGTGACCGCCGCCTTGCCCGACGAATAGATCGTGGTCATCCCCACCGGCACCAGCGCGCTCATCGATGCGGTGCAGACGATGTGCCCACCTTCGCCATGGGCAAGGATGCGCGGCAGCATCGTGACGATGCCGTTGATCGTGCCTCCTACGTTCACGCCCATGACCCAGTCCCAGTCGGCAAAGGTCGCCAGCTCGGTCGGCCCGACGACGGCAACGCCTGCATTGTTCACCAGGATGTGGATCTTGCCGAATTTCGCCTCGACCGCATCGGCCACGGTCGCGAACTGCTCGCGGTTGGTCACGTCCAGCTTCACCGCCAGCACGCGCTCGCCTCCGGCCAGCTCCTCGACCGCCGAATCGAGGTGATCCTGCCGGATGTCGGCGATGGTCACGTTCATCCCGGCACCCAGCAGCGCCTTGGCGATGCCGAGGCCGATGCCGCTGGCGCCGCCCGTCACGAATGCTGTCTTGCCCGGCAGATTCTGCATCAGATCCTCTCCATTCCTCGTCGTCCGCCGCCAGGTCTCGGTGGCGGGGAATCATTTTTCACCTTGTGTATTCACCAGCGCGAATTTGTATGCAAGACTAACAATATCGCTGCTTCGAAAAGGTCTGGCAAAGGACCGTCCCGAGAGCGGGCACGGCGAGAGAGGAGAGCACATGGCAGGTGTCG
Organism: Novosphingobium subterraneum; assembly: GCF_000807925.1. Lineage (GTDB taxonomy): Bacteria > Pseudomonadota > Alphaproteobacteria > Sphingomonadales > Sphingomonadaceae > Novosphingobium > Novosphingobium subterraneum. The sequence goes on from NZ_JRVC01000003.1 coordinate 201,555, forward strand.
CAGTCACGGCAGTTCCCGAAGGCGGCGTTCAGCATGAACGTGCCGAGCATCCGGCAAGCGCAGCCTACTGGGCCCTGTTCGTCATCGTCCTGGCGACGTTCCTGACGTTCTTCGACGCGATCACTTTCGGCATGCTGGCAGAGCGGATCAAGCACGATTTCGGCCTCACTGATTCGCAGCTCGGGTTCCTCGCCGGGCCCGCCAGCATCATCTGCTACCTGTTCGTCGGCATTCCGCTAGCGCGCCTGGCTGACGTCTACCCGCGCAAGTACGTGCTTGGCGCAGGTGCCGCGCTTGTCGGAGTGATCATATCGGCAGGCGGTCTTGCTCAAAGCTTCGGCCAGTTCGTCGGCAGCCGGGTATTCCTTGCTGCCGGCGGTTCCGCCCATGCGCCCGCGTCCTACTCACTGCTTGCCGATGCCTTTCCGCCCAGGAAGCTCACCCGCGCCTTTGCGCTGCTGCAGTTCGGCTTCATCGGCGGCACTACCCTCGGTCCGCTCATCGGCGGCATGCTGGTGATGATGACCGCGCCGTGGGGGCCGACTCACCTCGGCCCGCTGACGATCCTCGGCTGGCAGTGGATCCTGATATTCATGGGTATCCCTTCGCTCCTCGTCGGCCTGCTGTTCCTGACGATCAAGGAGCCCCCGCGCATGGCCCCTGCGGCTGACGCGCCGATGGTCCCGGTCAATGCCACGTTCGGGCGCAAGGTGCTGACCTTCATGGGGCTGGATGCCTTTCGCGCGATCAATGCCAAGCCGCGCGTCTATTATCCGCTGTTCGGCGCGCTGGCCCTCAGCGCGGTCGAAACCTTCGGCCTGCAGTTCTGGCGCGTGCCCTTCATGATCCGCACCTTTGGCTGGAATGAAGGGCAGATCGGTGCAGCACTCGGCATCACGGTGCTGATCGCCTCGCTGTCGGGCCTGCTGCTTGGCGGCCTGTTCGTCGAATGGCTGGCCAAGCGCTACAAGGACGCAAACGTCCGCGCCGCCACTTGCTGCGCGGCCGGCGTCACCGTCTGCACCATCACTGCCATCCTGATGCCTACGGCCTGGGGTTCGCTGATCATGTTCGGGCTTTCGGGCATGTTCGGCATCGCCGGCGCCGTGCCGCAGAACGCCGCGGTCCAGCGCGTCGCACCCAACGACATGCGCGGACAAGTGACCGCCTTCTACCTGTTCATGTTCACCTTCTTCGGTGCGATGGGCAGCTACGTCGTGGGCAAGGTGCAGGACGTTCTGATCGGCGATCCCACCCAGTTGTGGAAGGCCCTGCTGATCACCGCCAGCGTGCTCATGCCACTCGCGACTTTCCTGATGTTCAAGGCAATTCGCCCCTATCACGAGGAAGTGGAGCGCCTGGAGGTAATGGGGCGTTGACAGGACTCGCACACCTCGTCAGATTGTTAGTAAGACTTACAAAATATAAGGGAGTTGGACGTGTCCGATAACAGCCAGATTGCCGCGCTCGAAAGCCGCCTGAACGATCTCGAAAAGCGCCTGACGGTGCGCGAGGATGAGCTTGATATCCGCAAGCTGCAGCATCTCTACGGCTACCTGATCGACAAGTGCATGTATAACGAGACGGTCGACCTGTTCACCGACGATGGCGAAGTGCGCTTCTTCGGCGGCGTGTGGAAAGGCAAGGAAGGCGTTCGCCGCCTCTATGTCGAACGCTTCCAGAAGCGCTTCACCTACGGCAACAACGGCCCGATCGATGGCTTCCTGCTCGATCACCCGCAGTTGCAGGACATCATCAACATCCAGCCCGATGGCGTCACCGCGCTGGGGCGCGCCCGCTCGATGATGCAGGCCGGCCGCCACAAGGACTACGAAGGCGATGCCCCGCACCTCAAGGCGCGCCAGTGGTGGGAAGGCGGCATCTACGAGAACACCTACAAGAAGGTGGACGGCGTGTGGCGGATGCACATCCTCAACTACATGCCGATCTGGCACGCCGATTTCGAAAGCGGCTGGGCCAACACCCCGCATGAATACGTGCCGTTCCCCAAGGTGACCTATCCGGAAGACCCGACCGGCCCGGACGAGCTGATCACCGATCACTGGCTGTGGCCCACGCACAAGCTCAACGCCTTCCACATGAAGCACCCGGTCACGGGTGAGGAAATGGTGGCGCAGCGCTGGCAGGGTGACATCGACCGCGAGAACGCGCGCGGCTAAACGAATGCTGGCGGGGGCCATCTCCTCCCGGCCCCCGTCGGCAACCATGGATTGGCAATGACCACTTATCCCACGCTTCACATGATCATTGATGGCGAGCGCATTTCCGGCGCAGGCCGCCGTACCCACGCCGTCGTAAATCCCGCCACCGGCGAGACCATCGGCGAGCTGCCGCTGTCCGAAGCCGCCGATCTCGATCGCGCGCTTGAAGTTGCCGCCAGGGGCTTCCGCATCTGGCGCGAAAGCACGCCGCAACAGCGCGCTGCCGTGCTTCAGGGCGCGGCTCGTCTGATGATGGAGCGGCAGGAGGACCTCGCCCGCATCGCCACGATGGAAGAGGGCAAGACCCTGCCCGAGGCGCGCATCGAAGTTCTGATGAACGTCGGTCTGTTCAATTTCTACGCCGGCGAAGTCTTCCGCATCTATGGCCGCACGCTGGTCCGCCCCGCCGGACAGCGCAGCACGATCACCCACGAACCCGTCGGCCCTGTCGCTGCCTTCGCGCCATGGAACTTCCCGCTCGGCAATCCGGGTCGCAAGCTCGGCGCGCCCATCGCCGCTGGCTGCTCGGTCATCCTCAAGGCTGCAGAAGAAACGCCCGCTTCGGCCCTTGGCGTGCTCCAGTGCCTGCTCGATGCCGGGCTGCCCAAGGAAGTGGCGCAGGCCGTGTTCGGCGTACCCGATGAAGTCAGCCGCCACCTGCTCGGCTCGCCCGTCATCCGCAAGCTTTCGTTCACCGGCTCGACCGTTGTCGGCAAGCACCTCATGCGCCTTGCCGCCGACAACATGCTGCGCACGACAATGGAATTGGGCGGCCATGGCCCGGTCCTGATCTTCGGCGATGCCGATGTGGACAAGGCCCTCGATACGATGGCCGCGTCAAAGTACCGCAATGCGGGGCAAGTCTGCGTCAGCCCCACACGCTTCATCGTCGAGGAGAACGTCTTCGAACGCTTCCGCGACGGCTTTGCCGAGCGCGTCGGCCGCATCAAGGTCGGCAACGGCCTTGAGGACGGCTCCCAGATGGGCCCGATGGCCAACGCCCGCCGACCCGAGGCGATGGACCGTCTGATCGGCGATGCTGTCACGCGCGGCGCCCGCCTCCACACCGGTGGTGAGCGCATCGGCAATGCGGGCTACTTCTACGCGCCCACAGTCCTCTCCGAAGTCCCGCTCGACGCGGCCATCATGAACGAAGAGCCGTTCGGCCCGGTCGCCTTGATCAACCCCTTCAGCGGCGAAGAGGCGATGATCACCGAGGCCAATCGCTTGCCCTATGGCCTCGCCGCCTATGCCTGGACCGAAAGCGCCTCGCGCCAGAAGCGTCTGGCTCGCGAGATCGAGACCGGCATGTTGGGTCTCAACACCACCATGATCGGCGGCGCGGACTCTCCGTTCGGTGGCGTAAGGTGGTCGGGCCACGGCGCGGAAGACGGCCCCGAAGGCGTGCTCGCCTGCATGGTCACCAAGGCCGTGCACGAAGGCTGACAGGCAGGCTTTGACGTGTTCTGGAAACCTATGGGCAACATGCTGATACTAGCGCGAAAGGGTCACCCCCTGTTGCCCGGAGCTTCCCATGCGTCCATCGCGCGCCCTGCTGGCTGCCACCAGCCTCCTGTCCGCGCCCTGCGCCATGGCCGCGCAAGAGGACGAACAGGTTTGGCTGGCCCAGTTCTCGACGATCGAGGTCGGGCAGAAAGTCCTGCTCTTTACCGATGTGCAACTGCGCTTCACCGATGGCGCGGACCGGCTTGGGCAGGTGCTGCTGCGCCCCGCCGTCGGCTATCGCATCACGCCGAGCGACACCCTGTTCCTGGGCTACGCCTACGTCCGCACCGAACCGCTGAACGGCACGCCGACCGACGAACACCGCATGTTCCAGCAGGCGCTGGTTCGCGTGGTGGGCGGCGCCGGCAAGACTACGGTGACTTCGCGCACGCGTCTCGAACAGCGCTGGCTCGAAGGTCGCTCGGGCACGGGCTGGCGCCTGCGCCAGCAGGTCAGGCTCGATGCGCCGGTGGCCAAGGGCCTCAATGCCATCGCCTGGGCCGAACCCTTCGTCAACCTCGATACCACCGCATGGGGCCAGCGCGCCGGGTTCGACCAGTTGCGCGGCTTTGCCGGGGTGGGCGTGCCCATCGCCAGGGGCATCGCCATCGAGGCGGGATATTCGGGCCAGTACGTCAATCGTTTCAACGTGCCCGATCGCATGAACCATATCGGCAGCCTGTCGCTCACCATCCGCAGATGATGGATCGCAGGCTGCCTTTCCCGGGAAGGAAGCCTGCATGACCACAGAACTCAAGACCGGAGGCGAGCAGGGTTACCTGCGCATCGCCACCGAAGAAGCCTTCGCCACGCGCGAGATCATCGACGTCTACCTGCGCATGATCCGCGATGGCACCGCCGACAAGGGCTTGGTCTCGCTCTGGGGCTTCTATGCCACCTCCCCGTCCGAGCGCGCCACCCAGATTCTCGAGCGCCTGCTCGATCTGGGTGAGCGCCGCATCGCCGACATGGACGCCACCGGCATCGACAAGGCCATCCTCGCGCTGACCTCGCCCGGTGTCCAGCCGCTGCTCGATGTCGAAGAGGCAAAGACCCTCGCAGCCCGCGCCAACGACACGCTCGCGGCTGCCTGCGAGAAGTACCCGGACCGCTACATCGGCATGGGCACCGTTGCCCCGCAGGACCCGGAATGGTCGGCTCGCGAAATCCATCGGGGTGCGAAAGAGCTCGGCTTCAAGGGCATCCAGATCAACAGCCACACGCAAGGCCGCTATCTCGACGAGGAGTTCTTCGACCCGATCTTCCGCGCCCTCGTCGAGGTTGACCAGCCGCTCTACATCCACCCCGCCACGTCGCCGGATTCGATGATCGATCCGATGCTCGAAGCCGGGCTCGATGGCGCGATCTTCGGCTTCGGCGTTGAAACCGGCATGCACCTGCTGCGCCTCATCACCATCGGCATCTTCGACAAGTACCCGAGCCTGCAGATCATGGTCGGCCACATGGGCGAGGCGCTGCCGTACTGGCTCTACCGCCTTGATTACATGCATCAGGCCGGTGTCCGTTCGCAGCGTTATGAACGCATGAAGCCGCTCAAGAAGACTATCGCCGAATACCTCCAGTCCAACGTCCTCGTCACCAATTCGGGCGTGGCGTGGGAGCCAGCGATCAAGTTCTGCCAGCAGGTCATGGGCGAAGACCGCGTGATGTATGCGATGGACTACCCCTACCAGTACGTCGCCGACGAAGTCCGCGCGATGGATGCGATGGACATGAGCGCTGAAACCAAGAAGAAGTTCTTCCAGACGAATGCGGAGAAGTGGTTCAAGCTGTGATCCGCAGGCGCAGGGAGAGAATATGACCACCGAACCGCGCCGTACCTTGGCCCCCGGCGCATGGTACGCGCTGATCCTCGTCGCGTTGACCAACGCGATGAGCCTGCTCGACCGCCAGATCCTCGCCATCCTCGCGCCCGCGATCAAGAAGGACCTGGACATCGGCGATGCCGAGATGGGTCTGCTCTATGGCACCGTCTTCGCGCTGTTCTATGCGCTGTTCTCGCTTCCCGTCGGGCGCCTTGCCGATGGCTGGGTGCGCACGCGCCTGCTGGCCATCAGCCTGCTGTTCTGGTCTACCGCCACCGGCCTTGCCGGGTTCGCCTCAAGCTTCGCCATGCTCGCCCTGTCGCGCCTCGGCGTCGGCATTGGCGAGGCGGCGACGGCGCCGGCCGGCACCTCGCTGCTCTATGACTTCTGGCCCAAGCACCGCCGCGGCTTCGTCATGTCCGTCATCGCTTCGGCCATCGCTCTCGGCCTGGGCGGCTCGCTCATCCTGGGTGGCGTCGCCGCGGCATGGTGGGACGCCAGCCATGCGGCGGGCGGGCTCAAGGGCTGGCAATTCGCCTTCCTCGTCGCTGCCGCCCCCGGCTTCGTCCTTGCCGCTTTCGTGTGGATGCTGAAGGAGCCGCAGCGCGGGCAGATGGACGGCATCGAAACCGCACCCGAAGCCCATCCCTTCGCCCGGAGCCTCGCGCTGCTCGGCTCGGTCACCCCGGGCTTCCACTGGATTGGCATGAAGGGCAGGGGCGCCAGCCCCGCCATGGTGCGCGGCAACCTTGTGGCGCTCACCCTCATCGCCGTGGCTGCTTACGCGCTCACGCTGCTGAGCAACGCGATCAGCCCCAAGCCGCCGATGCAACTCGGCAGCATAACGCTCAACCCGCACGCGTTGCAATGGAGCGTTATCGGCCTCGGCGTCTTCGTCATCGTCAACCTGATGCAGGGTATGAAGCTGGGCGATGCCCAAGCCTTCCGCGTCATCTCCCGCTCGCCCACGGTGATGATGTGCATTGCCGTGGGCACGCTGCAGTCGGTGATCAACTACGGCATGATGGCCTTCAACCCCAGCTTCCTGATCCGCACCTATGGCCTGACCATGCAGGAAACCGCGCTGCAGTTCGGCCTGCTCTCGGCTGCCATGGGCATCATCGGCCCGCTGGCATGGGGCCCGCTGTCCGATTGGTTGAACCAGCGCTTCCCCGGCGCCGGTCGCGCATGGGTCGCCCTGTTCGCGATGGCAGCTTCGCCGGTCATGTCGTTCTGGGTCTATTTCGCCGCCGATCCCGGCAGCTTCTATGCCCGCTTCCTGATCTACAGCTTCATCCTCACCGGCTGGATGCCGCCACTCTATGCGATCATGTACGATCAGGTCCTGCCGCGCATGAGAGGGCTCACCGCCAGCCTCTACCTGCTGGTGATGACGATACTTGGCATGGGCATCGGTCCCTATGTCGTGGGCCTCCTGTCCGACGCCACCGGCAGCTTGCGCACCGCGATGCTCTCCATCAACGCGGTGGCAATTCCCATCGCGGTCCTGATGCTCTTCATCGCTCGCCGCGCGCAGAGGGACGAGGCAACGCTGCTGGAGCGCGCCGCGGCCTAGCGAGGCTTCTTCGTGATCGCCGCGTTGAAGTCTGGGTCCTTGTTTGCGACCCAGTTCACGAACTTAGCGATTGCCGGGTTGGCCAGCAGAACCGAAGCATCCATCCCGGCGCGCTGCAGTTCGGAGTTTGTGAATGTGGTGATCAGCGTATTCTGGCAGATCGCATGCATCGGTACGGTCTCGCGCCCACCCCGGCTCTTGGGCACGGGGTGATGCCAGACGATGGTCGAACCGGTAGGACGCCCACAGAGCCAACATGGCGGCGGCGGCGGCGCTTCGGCCTCGTCATCGGTATCCTGCCAGGAACCGTGCTTGGAATGCTTGCGGGCCATCGGTGCGCCTTGGATCGAGGAGTCCTGCGCCCTTAGAGCGGTTTCCACCCATTCTGGTCAACCGTGACGGAGCCGATTTTCGCCCAGCGCGAGGAGCGAGCCATGCCAACGCATAGTGACCGACGAGCGACGCTGTGATGGGCGAAAGGCGGCCCGCCCGGAGGGTGGCGTCAGGAATTCCGCTGGACAGCGTTGCATCGCTTGCAGGGGCAACCAGCCCCTGCTGCGCGCTGCGTCTAGCCAGCGGAACTCCTGACGCAATCACGGTGGACCAGAATGGGTGGAAACCGCTCTAACGACTTCTCAAGTCACCCGCCACACCCAAAGCTTGATCCCCAGCGGATAGCGTGCGCCCGAGCAGACGAATATCGACCGGTTCATCCAGTCATACTTCCCCTTGGGCGCGATGAACTCGGGCACCGTGCGGAAATAATACTCCGCCGGATCGACTTCCTGCCCTGATGCCAGCCGCTGCATGACCTCCGGAGGGCCGTGCCGCAGCCCGCGATTGCGGATCTGGATCACCACCCCGTCATCGGTCTCGAGCGCATAGATCGCATCGGCCACGGTCACCCCGTCAGGCCGCGTCACCTGCCAGTCCGCCGCATTTCCGATCAGCTTGCCCCTGATCAGCGGCCCTTCCACGCGACCGCCGCCGACGATGGGAATGATCCGCCGCGTCCCGTCAAAGGTCTCGCCGATCGCCACCGGCGGCTCCAGCTCGCCGGTAGCCTCATAGACGAACTCGAGGCCCGGTTGGATCACGCAGCCATCTCCTTCTCCACCAGCCCGATCTCATCCGCATTCGCCCAGTTGCCATGCAGGCCGAAGCGCAGGCGGATGGGGATGTGCACTGTGGCCACCGGGCCCTTCTCGATCTCCAGCGCGTCGAAGATCAGCAGGTCGCTGCGCTGCTCTTCCAGCCGGTTGCAAACCTGCACGATCCAGCCGTCGCCCTCCGCAGGAGCAGAAGCGCCTTCGGGAGCATCCTTGGAGCGCGGCACGAAGCACGGTTCCTGCAGGCTCGATACCGGGCCGCACCACCAGTGCTGTTCGCGCCCCGTTTCGAAATCCTTGTGGAACAGGCAGTTCATCAGCAGTCCACCGGCACTGCCACCGCGCAGCTCGACCGGGCGTTTCATGTCCATCTCGAGGAACCAGCCGTGGCGGGTCTTGCGTCCCGCAAAGCGATCGTCGATGCGCGGGAACTCCGACGCCGTGTCCGAAAGCCTCACGATCTCGGCAAAGTCCTCGCCATTGCTTGCCATGTCGACCACCCAGTCCGTCGGGTAGCTCATCGCTTCCATGCCGTTGAACGGTGCACCGTGGACGTCGGGGAAGAACGGGAACATGTTGTTCTTCGCCTCGCACGTCACGAAGTGGACCTTCGTCCCTTCCTGCCAGGCGTTTAGCACGTGGCTTGCAAAGCAGTTGTCGCGTGTGAACCAGCGGATGTCTTCCTGACGCACGTCATCGCGGCGGGGAATGATGCCAAGGTGCACCGGCTTGGTCGTGTCGAAGCCGAAGTGCGGCATGCCCTTTTCCAGGCGGTCCCAGCTGCCGATCGAAGGCACGATGTGCAGCACCAGGTAATCCTCGGTGATGCCGAAGTCATGCATCATGCAGTAGTAGGGCACCTTGAACCACACCTCGCGGATCAGCTCGCCTGTCGGACTCACTTCCATGTAGGTCACATCGTCGGTGCACAGCCCGCTCGCGGCGTAGCCGATGGCGACCATGTTGCCGGTCCTGGGATCGACCTTGGGATGTGCGGTAAAGGTCTGCCCGGTCATCTTGCCGCCGAACTTCTCGAACCCGAACGTCTCCATCGTTGCCGGATCCATTACGAGGGCAGGGGAGTCCTCCTTCATCGCCCACAGCTTGCCGCCGAAGATGAAGGCGTTGGTGTTGGCGGTCGAACGGATCTCGCCCTTGACCGCTTCGTCATCGGTCAGCGGGTTGCGATAGGCGCCGAACAGGGCCTTTCCGGCTGCGTTCTCCAGCTTCCATTTGTCCGTCTTTGCCCAGCGTTGGCGGAAGTCCACCTGGCCGTTATGGATATGAAAGCGGGTGATCATGCCATCGCCATTGAACGCAATGTCGTCGGCAAGACGCGGAGGAAACTGCGGGTCGGGCTGGACGCGATAGAATGCGCCGTTTAACCCTTGCGGAATCGTGCCTTCGTGGGCCAGATCGGCGATATCCGCCTCGATCCGCGATGGCGTGTTGAATCCCGTGAAGCTGGGGGTGTTCGGAAATTGAGCCATGGCATCCTCCTCGCGATATTGTATGTAATGCTAACAATTAGACAAGCGCAATCGTTGGGGCCGCATTTGTTGGGGGACGGGCATTGATCAAGGACAAATTCGCCGACGCCATCGCGCCCGTCGGCCACACCGACGAGGATGACGTCGGCGCGATCAACGATATTCTCGGCTTCCACATCCGTCTCGCCCACGGCGCGTGCCTCAGGCATTTCACCGAAACCTTCACCGATCTCGATCTCACGCAGAAGCAGGTGTCGGTGCTCTGGCTGGTCGACGATCACCCCGGCATCGCCCAGACCGATCTGGCGCAGCGCCTGCGGATGGACCGCGCCACGACCATGGCGATCATCAACCGCCTTCAGGCCAAGCATTTCCTGCGGCGTGATCGCTCGCCACGGGACGGGCGCAAGCAGGCGCTGTTCCTCGAGCCCGCTGGCGTCGAAATGCTGGCCCGGGCCAAGCAGGCCATCGGCGAGCACGAGGCCTGGGTGAAAAGCCGCTTTACCGACAAGGAAGTGCGGCAACTCATCGAACTGCTTTCCAGAATCCACGAATAAGTTATATCAGATAGCAATAAGCCATTCTTGGAGAGGATTCGGGCCGCATGTCACAAACCCCGCGCGAGGTGATCGAGCAGACGCCCATGGGTGTCCGCCAGTGGATCGTGGTGGTCCTGATGGTGCTGTTGAACGCGCTTGACGGGTTTGACGTGCTGTCGAGCGCCTTTGCCGCGCCGGGTATCACCGCCGATTGGGGCATTGCCCGCCCGGCGCTGGGCGTGGTGCTTTCGGCTGAGCTGCTCGGCATGGGCTTCGGTTCGGTGCTGCTCGGTGGGGCGGCAGACCGGTATGGCCGCAAGTTTACCATGCTTGCCTGCCTCGTGCTGATGGCGATTGGCATGTATCTGGCAAGCATCGCGACGGCGGTTCAGCCGATGGTTGCCTACCGGTTCCTCACCGGCATCGGCATCGGCGGGATGCTCACCACCACCAACGCGGTGGTCGCCGAAAGCACCAACAGCCGTTGGCGCTCTGTCGCCATCGCGGTCTATGTGGCGGGCTATCCGCTGGGCGCGATCGTCGGCGGAATTGCCGCATCGGAATGGCTGCTACCCACCTACAGCTGGCACGCCGTGTTTCTGTTCGGCGCGGCGGTGACCGCAGTCCTGATCCCGGTCATCCTGGTGCTGGTGCCCGAAACGGCGGCCTATCTGGCGACGAAGCGCAATCTGGCGGGCGTGAACCGCACGCTCGCCGCGTTTGGCAAGCCTGCCATCAGCGATCTGCCGGTGATCGTGGCGGGTACCGCCAAGCCTCGGGTAACCGATATCCTGTCCAACCCCAGACTGCGCCCGGTCACCTTGCTCCTGGCGTTCGGCTACACGTTTCATTGCATCACCTTCTATTACATCCTGAAGTTCGGGGTGCAGATCGTGTCCGATTATCCGCCGGGCTATCCTCCGGCGCAGGCGGCCACGGTGCTGACATACGCCAACATCGGCGGGTTCCTGGGCAGCGCGCTTTTCGGCTTCGTGATGGCGCGGCTGGGGGTCAGGTGGCCGACCGCGCTGATGCTGCTGATCGGCGCGATGCTGGTGGCCTGGTTCGGCACCGGGCGTGATACGCTCAATGCGTGGCAAATGGCGACGATGATCGCCGGTTTCTTTACCAATGCGGCGATCAGCGGCTACTATGCCGCCTTTGCGCGCGGCTTCCCGGCCTATGCGCGGGCCACCGGCACAGGTTTCGCGCTGGGCGTCGGGCGGCTGGGGGCTGCGGGCAGTCCGTTGCTGGCGGGCACCCTGTTCGGGTGGTTGGGAGATGACCAACTGCTGACGGTGTCGATCATCATGGCAATGGGCTCGGTTCTCAGCCTCGTGCTGTTCCTGATGCTGCCCGAGCGCGATGGCGACGACGTGATGGCGGATCAGCCTGCGGGGTAGGATCACTTCAGCATCCTTGACCGGATCGAAGGGGGTGGAATGCGCGTGACCAGAAGCCTCGTTTCGCCCCTCGTCTGCATGGCCCTGTTATGGGGGAGTTGCGGGGGAGTTGCCGCAGAGTCACCCCAGAGTTCGCGAGAGTTGGAAAGTTCTTCTCCACTGGTCTGGGACGGCCATAACGACGTCCCCGAGCAGCTCCGCGAACGCCGCAAGGATGTTCTGGAAGGCTTTGATTTCAATGACACGCGCAGCGTCGGGATGATGACCGACTTGCCCAGAATGCGCGCCGGAAATGTGGGAGCGCAGTTCTGGTCGGTCTATGTCTCGGCCGATCTGCCAGAGCCGCAGGCGGTGCAGGCCACGCTTGAACAGATCGACGTGATGAAGCGCCTGATCGCGCGGCACCCGGCTGAAATGCAGTTCTGCATCGACACGGCCTGCGTTGAAAAAGCGTGGAAATCAAAGAAGATAGCCTCACTCCTCGGCATGGAGGGCGGCCATTCGATAGGCGGCTCGCTGGGCGTCCTGCGCCAGATGCATGAGCTCGGCGCACGCTACATGACGCTGACGCATTTCAGGAACAATGCCTGGGCCGACAGCGCCACCGACGCCCCCGCGCACGATGGTCTGACGCCGTTCGGAAGACAAGTTGTCAAGGAAATGCAACGGCTTGGCATGCTGGTCGACCTCGCCCACGTCAGCGAGGCGACCATGCGTGACGTGGTGGCGCTGGGCGGTCCGCCGCCGATCGTAAGCCACTCCAACGCCCGTGCGATCAACCACCACGCCCGCAATGTCTCGGACGAGACGCTGAAGGCGATCGGCGTTGCTGGCGGCATCGTCATGGTCAACTTCTATCCGCCCTATGTCGTTGAAGCGGCACGACAATGGAGCGCTGCGCGGGACGCCGAAGCGGCGCGCGCCAAGGCGCTCAATCGTGGCGATCCCGCCGCCGAGAAGGCGGCGCTCGCGGCATGGGACAAGGCTAACCCGATGCCGCGCGGCAGCGTCAAGGACGTCGCGGATCATATTGATCACATTGCAAAATTGATCGGCGTCGGCCACGTCGGCCTCGGCGGAGACCTTGATGGTGTCGAGGCGACGGTGCAGGGCATGGAGGACGTCTCGACCTACCCCGTGCTCTTCGCCGAACTGTCCCGGCGCGGCTGGTCGAAGGCGGATCTCGGGAAGCTTGCCAGCGGTAACATCCTGCGGGTGATGAAGGCTGCCGAGGCTTATGCCGCCGCGCACCACAGCGATGCCCCGCTTGAAAGCGCGACGACGTTCTGACGTTTCATTTCGCCGCCATTTTCGCTCTCGACGCAAGGGCGGGAAGGCGGCAAGATAGTTTGGTTCAATAACAATCTGGACGGAGAGACCACCTTGTTTACCCACACTTTCCTTGGCACCAATGACATCGAAAAGTCGCGCAAGTTCTACAGCGCGGTAATGCAGACTCTCGGTCACAATGCGGTGGAACTGCCGCACGGCACGCTGTTCCCTTCGCCCAACGGCTCGCTGATCGTGGCGAAGCCAAGCAACGGCGAAGCGCACACCGTCTCCAATGGCTACACGCTCGGCTTCAAGGCGGCCGATTCCTCGGTGGTTGATGCCTGGCACGCCGCAGGCCTTGCTAACGGCGGCACCTGCGAAGGTCAGCCGGGCGTTCGCGAAAACTCGCCGGGCAAGCAGTATGGCGCCTACCTGCGCGATCCGGATGGCAACAAGATCTGCGCTTTCGCGCCCAATCCCAACGCCTGATCGCCAGCCGCCCCGGTATCGAGCCGGGGCGGCCTTCACATGTCCGTGATCCCGTAAGGAACCAGATCGCGGGCATGCGGGTCGACCACGATGGCGCGGTCGCTGGGCGGGAAGGCGCGCTGGTCGCACTTGTCGCGCGGGCAGATGCGGCAGGAAATGCCGATCCGCGTCACGGCCTCGGGTCGTGCGAGATTGATCCCGTCGGCATAGATGAACTCGTCGGCCAGCGCGGCTTCGCAGCCCAGGGCCACGGCGTAGCGGCGCGGTATGCGATAATAGCTGCCCGAAGGCTTCACCAGGCCCTTGGCAATCGAGACATAGCGCACGCCATCAGGCATTTCCGCGGCCTGTACGTGGATGCGATCGGGGATCGCTACGGCTTCGTGCACCACCCATAGCGGGCAGGCACCGCCGAAGCGGGCGAACTGAAGGCGTGTGGCCGAGTGGCGCTTGGTGATGTTGCCGGCCATGTCGACGCGGCAGAAGAACATCGGAATCCCGCGCGCCTGCGGGCGCTGCAGCGTCGACAGGCGATGGCAGACCTGCTCGAAGCTGGCCCCGAAAGTCAGGCGCAGCTGATCGATATCATGCCGCAGCGCACGGGCGCGGGTGCGGAACCATTCGTAGGGCATGATCAGCGCGCCTGCCGCATAATTGCCCAGGCCTACAGTCAGGAGCTGGCGCGCGGCGTCCGATTGCAGCGTTGCCTCGCCGACGATGGCGCTGATTTCATCGCGCAGGGCTTCGGCCGCCAGCTGGTATGCGATCTGGAACCGGGCGGATTCGATCGGCTGGTTGGGGTCTATGGTGAGGCGGCGCGCTTCGGGGTCGAAGCGCCGCATTGCCCCGCCGCTGACCTGTTCAACCGCGATGCCGCGACTCTCCAGCCAGCTTGCCATTTGCGCCGATGTCGGCGTCAGCCCGGTGCCGGATAGTCGCACCGCCAGTCGTTCGGCGGCGCGGTCGATGGTATCGACGTAGTTGTTGGCGTGGTGGAACCAATCGCGCACTTCTTCCCACGGCAGGCGGCCGCCGGAGATACTGTCCGATCCCAGCGCCTCGTCGATGGCTTCGAGCCGCTGGACCGAGCGGCGGTGCTGGTCCCACAACTGGGCGAAGGCCTGGGCGAAGGCGGGGTATTGCTCTGCAACGCGCTCCACCTGATCGCCGGGAAGCATCTGGCCCAGCATCGGATCGGCGGTGGCATCGCGCAAGGCGGAAAGCACCGGCTCGACCCGGTCGGCAGCGAAGTCCTGCCATTCGACCGGAAAGCTCTGCTGCAACCGGTCGGTCAGCGCAGGGGTCAGGGGGCGCTCGTCATTCTCGATCTGCGAGAGATAGGAGGCGCTGATCCCCAGAAGCGATGCCATCTCGCCCTGGCGCAGCTTTCGCGTGACGCGCAGAGCCTTGAGTTGTTCGCCTGCAAACAAGCGGCGTCGCGCCATTTATCCCGTCCCCCAGCTCCGGCCGGTTTTGCAAAGTGATCCTTCGCAAGTTTGCAGAATAACATTGGACTTGGCAAGCGGCGTGGCGCAGTTGGAACGCCGATCCGCGCCCGGTGTCGTTCCGGCAGGGCGCGGGCGCGGCTCTGGCGTGGCGCCTCGGGGAGGAGGAGCAGGCCGGAGTCGCAGCAGAAAACGGTCCGCCAGTCAGAAGAAGGGATGCCACGCATGTCCGCCAATATCGCCGAAATGGAAAAGCGCCGGGAAGCCGCGCGGCTGGGTGGCGGGCAGAAGCGCATCGATGCCCAACATGCCAAGGGCAAGCTGACCGCACGCGAACGCCTCGAAGTGCTGCTGGATGAGGGCAGCTTCGAGGAAGTGGACATGTACGTCGAGCATAACTGCGTCGACTTTGGCATGCCCGACACCGTCATTCCGGGCGATGGCGTGGTCACCGGATCGGGCACGATCAACGGCCGTCTGGTCTATGTGTTCAGCCAGGACTTCACGGTGTTCGGCGGATCGCTTTCGGAACGGCACGCACAGAAGATCTGCAAGATCATGGACATGGCGCTGAAGGTCGGCGCGCCGGTGATCGGCCTCAACGATTCCGGCGGCGCACGCATCCAGGAAGGCGTGGCCTCGCTCGGCGGCTATGCCGAGGTGTTCCAGCGCAACGTGCTGGCCTCGGGCGTGGTGCCGCAGCTTTCGCTGATCATGGGGCCGTGCGCGGGCGGCGCGGTCTATTCGCCTGCCATGACCGACTTCATCTTCATGGTGAAGGACAGCTCGTACATGTTCGTCACCGGCCCGGATGTGGTCAAGACCGTGACCAACGAGGTCGTCAGCCAAGAGGAACTGGGCGGCGCGGTGACGCACACGACCAAGACCTCGGTCGCCGACCTCGCGCTGGAGAACGACATCGAGGCGCTGCTGGCGGCGCGCGATTTCTTCGATTACCTGCCGCTGTCGAACCGCCAGGACGTGCCCGAGCGGCCCACCTCGGATCCTTACGACCGCCTCGAGCCCAGCCTCGATACCATCGTGCCGGCTTCGGCGACGCAGCCCTATGACATGCACGAAGTCATCCGCAAGACAGTGGACGAGGGCGAGTTCTTCGAGATCCAGCCCAAGCATGCCGCGAACATCATCTGCGGTTTCGGGCGCGTCGAAGGCCGCACCGTGGGTGTGGTCGCCAACCAGCCGATGGTGCTGGCAGGTGTGCTCGACATCAACTCCTCCAAGAAGGCCGCGCGGTTCGTGCGCTTCTGCGATGCGTTCAACATTCCGATCGTGACCTTCGTCGACGTTCCGGGCTTCCTCCCCGGCACGGCGCAGGAGCACAATGGCATCATCAAGCACGGCGCCAAGCTGCTCTTCGCCTATGCCGAGGCGACCGTCCCGAAGATCACCGTCATCACCCGCAAGGCCTATGGCGGCGCCTATGACGTGATGGCCTCCAAGCACCTGCGCGGCGACCTCAACTACGCCTGGCCGACCGCCGAAATCGCGGTGATGGGTGCCAAGGGCGCGGTCGAGATCATCTTCCGCGGGCTTTCCGCCGAAGAGCAGGCGGTGAAGACCAAGGAATACGAGGACCGCTTCGCCAACCCGTTCGTGGCGGCGAGCAAGGGCTTCGTCGACGAGGTGATCCACCCGCACTCGACGCGCCGCCGTGTCGCGCTGGGTCTCAGGAAGCTCAAGAACAAGAGCCTCGAGAACCCGTGGAAGAAGCACGACAACATTCCGCTCTGATTTGCCCCACGGTTTTGGAAAGACTGACAATGACCGACATCTACATCGTCTCGGGCGCGCGTACCGCCATCGGCTCGTTCGGCGGCGGCCTTGCCTCGCTGCGTCCGGCCGAAACCGGCGCGATTGTCATCAAGGAAGCGATTGCCCGCGCCGGGATCACGCCTGACAAGGTGCAGAACGTGGTGATCGGCACGGTCGTGCCGACCCAGCCCAAGGATGCCTATGTCAGCCGCGTCGCGGCGGTAAACGCGGGCGTGCCGATCGAGGCTCCCGCCATGAACGTCAACCGCTTGTGCGGTTCGGGCCTGCAGGCGATCGTCTCGGCGGCGCAGGGCATTGCCCTTGGTGAGCAGGACATTGCCATCGGCGGCGGCGCTGAAAGCATGTCGAACGCGCCGCACATGGTGCTGACCGCGCGCAATGGGCAGAAGATGGGCGACCAGGTGCTGATGGACGCCATGCTCGGCGCGCTGCACGATCCGTTCGAGAACATCCACATGGGCGTGACGGCGGAGAACGTGGCCGAGCGCTGCGCGATCAGCCGCGAGGAGCAGGACGCGCTGGCGGTGGAAAGCCACAAGCGTGCGGCCGCAGCCATCGCAGCGGGCTACTTCAAGGAGCAGATCGTCCCGGTCGAGATCAAGACCCGCAAGGGCGTAACGGTGTTCGATACGGATGAGCACGTGCGCGCCGATGCCTCGGTCGAGGCGATGGCTGGCCTCAAGCCGGTGTTCAAGAAGGACGGCACGGTTACCGCCGGCAACGCGAGCGGAATCAACGACGGCGCGGCAGCGGTCGTGCTCGCCAGCGGCAAGGCGGTTGAAGAGCATGGGCTGAAGCCGATGGCCAGGATCCTCGGCTGGGGCCATGCGGGCGTGGAACCGAACGTCATGGGCCTTGGCCCGGTCAAGGCCGTGCCGGTGGCGCTGGCGCGCGCGGGTCTGACGCTCGACCAGATCGACGTGATCGAAAGCAACGAGGCTTTTGCGGCGCAGGCGTGCGGCGTGGCCAAGGAACTGGGCTTCGATCCGGCAAAGACCAACGTCAACGGCTCGGGCATCTCGCTCGGCCATCCGATCGGTGCGACCGGCGCGATCCTGACGATCAAGACGATGTACGAACTGCACCGCACCGGTGGGCGCTATGGCCTCATCACCATGTGCATCGGCGGCGGTCAGGGCATCGCCATGGTCATCGAGAAGGTCTGAACATGAAACTGGGCCGCCTCAACCACGTGGGCGTTGCAACGCCGGACATCGACGCTTCCATCGCGTTCTATCGTGACGTGATGGGCGCAAGTGACATCACCGAGCCGTTCGTGCTGGAAAGCCAGCAGGTGCGGGTGTGCTTCGTCAATACGCCGGGCGAGAACGGCACGGCGGGGACGCAGATCGAGCTGATCCAGCCGACCAGCCCGGACAGCGCAGTGGGCAAGTGGCTCGCGGCCAATCCCTTGGGCGGGCAGCACCACCTTTGCTACGAAGTGCCCGATATTCACGAGGCCAAGGCCTGGTTCGAGGGGCAGGGCAAGCGCGTGCTCGGCGAACCCCGCATCGGTGCGCACGGGACGCTGATCTTCTTCGTGCACCCCAAGGACATGGGCGGGCAGCTGACCGAGATCATGGAGACGCCCAAGGACGGGCATCATTGAGGGTGAGAGAACCGTCACCCTGAACTTGTTTCAGGGTCCATCGTGCGAATGGCACGGCGGTTCGAGTGGCAGAATGGATGCTGAAACAAGTTCAGCATGACGTGCGAGATGGCAAAATGACCGACAAGACACTGGCCGACTGGCAGGCCGCCGCCGCCAAGGAAGTGAAGGGCAAGGACCTGACCTGGCAGACGCCGGAAGGCATCGCGGTCAAGCCACTCTACACCGCCGAGGACGTGAAGGCCGATCCCGGCCTTCCCGGTTTCGCCCCGTTCACGCGCGGCGTCCGCGCCTCGATGTATGCGGGCCGCCCCTGGACCATTCGCCAGTACGCCGGCTTTTCCACCGCCGAGGAATCCAACGCCTTCTATCGCCGCAACCTTGCCGCGGGTCAGAAGGGCCTCTCGGTCGCCTTCGACCTTGCCACGCACCGTGGCTATGACTCCGACCATCCGCGCGTGGTGGGTGACGTCGGCAAGGCGGGCGTTGCCATCGACAGCGTCGAGGACATGAAGATCCTTTTCGACGGCATTCCGCTCGATCAGATGTCGGTGTCGATGACGATGAACGGCGCGGTCATTCCGATCCTCGCATTCTTCATCGTGGCGGGTGAAGAGCAGGGCGTAGATCGCAAGCTGCTCGACGGGACCATCCAGAACGACATCCTCAAGGAGTTCATGGTCCGCAACACCTACATCTACCCACCCGAGCCCTCGATGCGGATCATCTCGGACATCTTCGGCTACACCAGCCGCGAGATGCCGAAGTTCAACTCGATCTCGATTTCCGGCTACCACATGCAGGAAGCCGGGGCGACGCAGGTGCAGGAACTGGCCTTCACCATCGCCGACGGCATGGAATACGTGAAGTATGGCGTCGCCTCGGGGCTGGACATCGACAAGTTCGCCGGGCGCCTGTCGTTCTTCTTCGCCATCGGCATGAACTTCTTCATGGAAGTGGCCAAGCTGCGCGCCGCGCGCGTGCTGTGGCACCGGGTGATGACCAAGCTCGGCGCGCAGGACGAGCGCTCCAAGATGCTGCGCACCCACTGCCAGACTTCGGGCGTGTCCTTGCAGGAGCAGGACCCCTACAACAACGTCATCCGCACCACGATCGAGGCGATGGCCGCGATGCTGGGCGGCACCCAGTCGCTCCACACCAACGCTCTCGACGAAGCCATCGCGCTGCCGACCGACTTTTCCGCCCGTATCGCGCGCAACACACAGATCGTGATCCAGGAAGAGACCGGCATGTGCAACGTGGTCGATCCGCTCGGCGGGTCGTACTACATCGAGGCGCTGACGCAGGAACTGGTCGACAAGGCCTGGGAAATCATCGAGCGCGTCGAGGCCAATGGGGGCATGGCCAAGGCCGTGGCCGCTGGCTGGCCCAAGGCGATGATCGAGGAAGCCGCCGCCGGGCGTCAGGCCCGCGTCGACCGTGGCGAGGACGTGATCGTCGGCGTGAACAAGTATCGCTTGGCGAGCGAGGACAAGCTCGAAACGCTGGAAGTCGACAACCATGTTGTCCGCGAAGCCCAGATCGCCCGCATCAAGCGCGTGCGCGAGACGCGTGACGAAACGAAGTGCCGTGCTGCGCTTAATGCCTTGACCGAAGGTGCAAAGACCGGCGGCAACCTGCTGGAACTCGCCGTGGAAGCCGCGCGCCACCGCGCCACGCTGGGCGAGATTTCGGATGCGATGGAAGTCGTGTTCGGCCGCCACGGCACTTTCCCGACCCCGGTGAAGGGCGTCTACGGCTCGGCCTATGCCGGGGATTCGCGCTACCAGCAGGTGCTGGATGGCGTCGAGGCGGTGACGCGCCGGCTTGGCCGCAAGCCCCGCATGCTCGTCGCCAAGATGGGCCAGGACGGGCACGATCGCGGTGCCAACGTGATTGCCTCGGCCTTTGGCGACATGGGCTTCGAGGTGACCTCCGGCCCGCTGTTCCAGACGCCCGAGGAAGCTGCCGCGCTGGCACTCGAGAAGGACGTCGATGCGGTTGGCGCATCTTCGCTCGCCGCCGGGCACAAGACGCTGATCCCCGAACTGATCGGCCATCTCAAGGCCGCAGGCCGTGCGGACATCAAGGTCGTGGCAGGGGGCGTGATCCCGCCGCAGGACTACGATTTCCTGCGCGAAGCGGGGGTGCAGGGCATCTACGGTCCAGGCTCGAACGTGGTCGAATGCGCCGCAGACATGCTGCGCCTGCTTGGCCACAACATGCCGCCGCCGGGTAGCGAGATCGACGCCGCCTGATAGTATTCGCGCCTTACAACGGGAGAGATGCGATGACACAGAAGCTCGAAACGCTGTCGGTCCACGCCGGGTGCGAGCCTGATCCGACCACCAAGGCGCGGATCACGCCGATCTACCAGACGGCCAGCTACGTGTTCGACAGTGCCGAGCACGCCGCGAACCTGTTCTCGCTGGCCGAGTTCGGCAACATCTACACGCGCATCATGAACCCGACCAACGCCGCGCTTGAAGCGAAGATTGCGGCGTTGGAAGGCGGCGTGGCTGCGCTGGGCGTGGCATCGGGCCATGCCGCGCAGTTCATCGTGTTTCACACCCTGATGGAGCCGGGCTGCGAGATCGTTGCGGCCAAGAAGCTCTATGGCGGCACGCTCAACCAGTTTGCGCACAGCTTTGCCAAGTTCGGCTGGAAGGCGGTTTTCGTCGATGCCGACGATCCAGCTGCCGTTGCCGCCGCAATCACCGACAAGACGCGTGGCGTCTTCATCGAAAGCCTCGCCAATCCCGGCGGCGTGGTGCAGGACATCGCGGCGATTGCCGAGGTTGCCCATGCGGCTGGTGTGCCGCTGATCGTCGACAACACGATGGCGAGCCCCGCGCTGTGCCGCCCGATCGAACATGGCGCGGACATCGTCGTCCATTCGTGCACCAAGTTCCTCAACGGCCACGGCAATTCCATCGGCGGGCTGATCGTGGATTCGGGCAAGTTCGACTGGGCGGCGAGCGACAAATTCCCCTCGCTGTCGCAGCCGAACCCCAGCTACCACGGCGCGGTGCTGACCGAGGCATTGAAGCCCGTCGGCCCCATCGCCTTCATCATCGGCTGTCGCGTGTTGGGCCTGCGCGATCTCGGGCCGTCGATGGCGCCGATGAATGCGTTCCTGACGCTGACCGGCATGGAAACGCTGGCGCTGCGGATGGAGAGGCACTGCAGCAATGCGCTGCATCTGGCGCAGTGGCTGCAGGCCCACCCCAAGGTGGCGTGGGTCAGCTATGCTGGCCTGCCGGAAGACCCGTATCACCAATTGGCCCGCCAGTACCTTGGCGGCAAGGGCGGGGCGGTGTTCACCTTCGGCGTGAAGGGCGGCTACGAAGCGGGCGTCAAGCTGGTCCAGTCGGTCAAGCTGTTCAGCCACCTCGCCAACATCGGCGATACCCGCTCGCTGATCATCCACCCCGCCTCGACCACGCACAGCCAGTTGGGCGAGGAAGAGCTGGTGGCCGCGGGCGCGGGCGCGGACACCGTGCGCGTGTCGGTGGGTATCGAACACATCGACGACATCGTCGCCGACCTCGCGCAGGCGCTGGAGCTGGTGTGATCTTGGCAGCTTCGCCTTGCCTTTTCTCCGTCGCCCCGGGCTCGACCCGGGGCCCCGCTGCCTTTTGCGCGGTCACGGGATTAGCGGGACTTCGGGTCAAGCCCGGGGCGACGCTAGAAGTGGAGGCTTCGGCATGTCTCTAATGCTGATGCTCGCGGCAGTCAGCGTTTCGCCCGACTGCAAGAACACGTCCGTTCAAGCCGAACTCAATGATTGCGCTCATTCCGAATTCTTGAAAGCCGACCGGGCCTTGAATGCGCAGTGGAAGACTACGCTCCGTCTCTTCCGAGAGCGGTCGCCTGATGATGAGGCTCGGCTTCGTGCGGCGCAGCGCGCCTGGCTGACGTTTCGCGATGCCGAGTGTGAAGCACGCTGGCCTTTCGATCTGGGCGTTTCGCTAGACAAGATGCTTCATATCAACTGCCTGACCAATCTTACGATCGAGCGCACGGAAATGCTCGCCGAACTCGCCAAGGATATCTGAATGTTCAAGAAGATCCTCATCGCCAACCGTGGTGAAATTGCCTGCCGTGTGATCAAGACGGCGCGTCGCATGGGTATTCAGACGGTGGCGGTCTATTCCGATGCCGATGCGCGGGCGCCGTTCGTGCAGATGGCGGACGAGGCGGTGCATATCGGGCCTGCGCCTGCCGCACAGTCCTACCTGATCGCGGACAAGATCATCGCGGCGTGCAAGCAGACCGGCGCGGAAGCCGTGCATCCGGGTTACGGCTTCCTGTCCGAGCGCACCTCGTTTGCCGAGGCGCTGGCGGCAGAGAACATCGCGTTCATTGGCCCCCCTGTCGGCGCGATTGCCGCGATGGGCGACAAGATCGAATCCAAGAAGCTCGCCAAGGAAGCGGGCGTCAACGTCGTCCCCGGCTTCGTCGGCGAGATCGAGGATACCGAGCATGCGGTGCGCATTTCGGACGAGATCGGCTATCCGGTGATGATGAAGGCCTCGGCCGGCGGTGGCGGCAAGGGCATGCGCCTTGCCTACAGCGAGAAGGACGTGCGCGAGGGCTTCGAGGCCGTGAAGCGCGAGGGCCTGAACTCGTTCGGCGATGACCGCGTGTTCATCGAGAAGTTCATTCTCAACCCGCGCCACATCGAGATCCAGATCCTCGGCGACAAGCACGGCAACATTCTCTACCTCAACGAGCGCGAATGCTCGATCCAGCGCCGCCACCAGAAGGTGGTGGAAGAAGCGCCTTCGCCCTTCGTCACCCCGAAAATGCGCAAGGCCATGGGCGAACAGTGTGTCGCGCTGGCCCGCGCGGTGGGCTATTACTCCGCAGGCACAGTGGAACTGATCGTGTCGGGCGCTGACCCCTCTGGCGAGAGCTTCTACTTCCTTGAAATGAACACCCGCCTGCAGGTGGAGCATCCCGTCACCGAGGCGATCACCGGCATCGACCTTGTCGAGCAGATGATCCGCGTTGCCTATGGCGAAAAGCTGCAGATGACGCAGGACGACATCAAGATCGACGGCTGGGCGATCGAAAACCGCGTCTATGCCGAAGATCCCTATCGCGGCTTCCTGCCTTCGACCGGGCGCCTGATCCGCTACAACCCGCCGCTGGCCGGATGGACCGATGACGGGCAGGCCAACGGGCGGCGCGGCGTGGATGGCGTGCGCGTGGACGACGGCGTATATGAAGGCGGCGAAGTCTCAATGTTCTATGACCCGATGATCGCCAAGCTGATCACTTGGGGCAAGACGCGCGACGAGGCGGCGGACAAGCAGATCCAGGCACTCGACGCTTTCGAGATCGAAGGGCTTGGCCACAATATCGACTTCGTCAATGCGATCATGCAGCACCCGCGCTTCCGTTCGGGCGAGCTGACCACCGGCTTCATTGCCGAGGAATACCCGGAGGGCTTCCACGGTGCGGCAACGTCTGACGAACTGAAGCAAACGCTGGCGGCGCTGGCAGCATTTCTTGCCACCGCGCGGTCGGACCGGGCGCGGCAGGTCGACAACCAGCTTGGCCACGATCTCGATCCGCCGTCGGAATGGGCGGTGAAGATCGGTGGTTCGACCTATGCGGTGGAACTGACCGAGGACGAGATCAGCGTTGACGGCAAGGCCATCGACATCGCGCTGGAATACACGCCGGGCGACCGCATGGTGCATTGCGAGGTCGACGACAAGCCGCTGTCAGTGAAGGTCGAGACCACGCGCGCCGGGTTCAAGCTGACGACGCGGGGCGCGATCCATGACGTGCAGGTCCTGCCCGCCCACATCGCGCACCTGACCAGGCACATGATCGAAAAGATCCCGCCCGATCTTTCGAAGTTCCTGATCTGCCCGATGCCGGGCCTGCTCGTCAGCCTCAACGTGGGCGAGGGCGATACCGTGGAAGCAGGCCAGCCGCTCGCCGTGGTCGAAGCGATGAAGATGGAGAACATCCTGCGCGCCGAAAAGGCGGGCAAGGTCAAGTCGGTCAACGCCAAGGCGGGCGACAGCCTGGCGGTCGACGCGATCATTCTGGAAATGGAGTGAGGCTGGGCGGGGCGGCGCCATGTGCCCACCCCGCTGCGACTAGAATCGCTTCGCTCTCCAAGTCTCGCGGCCCTCCCGTTTACGGGAGGGCAGGAACAGGTTCTTCAACTCCCCTTCCGCACGCGGGAGGGGTTGGGGGTGGACTGTCTCAGCTCCGGAAAATCTTGCCCGGATTGAAGATGTTGCCCGGGTCCAGCACTTGCTTGAGCGTGCGCATCACGTCCACCGCGTCCTCGCCCAGTTCATCGATGAGGCATTGTTGCTTGCCGATGCCGACGCCGTGCTCGCCGGTGCAGGTGCCGTCCATGGCCAGCGCCCGGGCGACCATGCGATGGTTGACCGCTTCCACTTCTGCCATTTCGTGCGGCGCATTCGGGTCAATTGAGAAGACGAGGTGGAAGTTGCCGTCCCCGACGTGGCCAAGGATAGTTGCGGGCACACTGCAGCTGTCGAGATCGGCGCGGGTGGCAAGGATGCATTCGGCCAGCCGGCTCATCGGTACGCAGACGTCGGTGGTCAGGCCGATGGCGCCGGGCCGCAAGTTGACGGCAGCATAATAGGATTCGTGCCGCGCGCGCCACAGGCGGTTGCGGTCTTCAGCCAGTGTTGCCCACTGGAACGCGCCACCGCCGTTGGCCGAAGCCAAGCCCTTGACCGTCTCGACCTGCTCGGCAACCCCGTTGGGGGTGCCGTGAAATTCGAAGAACAGCGTCGGCGCTTCGGGCAGACCCAGCTTGCTTCGCAAATTCACCGCATGGACCTGCATGGCATCGAGCAGTTCGATCCGCGCCATCGGCACGCCGCAATGGAAGGCCTGCACCACCGTTTCGATCGCGCCGGACAGCGTCTCGAATGGGCAGGTTGCGGCCATGATCGCTTCCGGCACCGGATGAAGTCGCAGGGTGATGCCGGTGATGACGCCCAACGTGCCTTCGGAGCCGATGTAGAGCCGCGTGAGATCGTATCCGGCGGCAGACTTCTTGGCGCGCTTGCCAGTGCGGATGACCTTGCCCTGCGGCGTCACCACCTCCAGGCCCAGCACGGCCTCGCGCATCGTGCCATAGCGGACTGCGTTTGTGCCCGAGGCGCGCGTCGAGGCCATGCCGCCGATCGAGGCGTTCGCACCCGGATCGATCGGGAAGAACAGGCCGCTGTCGCGCAGGTGCGCATTGAGCGCCTCGCGGCGGATGCCGGGCTGCACGGTGCAGTCGAAATCGGCATGGTTTACAGCCAGGACTGCGTCCATCGGCGTCAGGTCCAGACTGACCCCGCCTTCGAGTGGCAAGGTGTGGCCTTCCAGCGATGTGCCGGCGCCAAAGGGCACAATGGCCACGCCGGCTTCGCGGCACAGGTTGACGCAATCGACCACGTCCTGCGTTGACCGGGCAAAGACCACAGCATCCGGAAGAACGGTGGGATACTGCGATTCGCTGGCGCCATGCTGGGCGCGGATTGCTTCGCTCGTCTGACATTGCAGGCCGAAGCGGGCCGAAAGACGGTCGAGAAAGCCGTTGGGCAAAGGGCGGGCATGCGGGACAGACAGGGTTTCCATGTTTACGGCCTAACCCATCGACACCCTTTTTGCAGCAACTGCCCTAATTGATATAGCGCCTGCGCGTTCAGCCGCGATAAAGCGCGAATGCGGAATTCTCTTCGTGCGTTCGAGCTTTGCGGCTCTGGCGGCTTCTGGAACTGAACAGGGTGTATCGATGAAGAAGATGATGGGTGCGATGATCGTTGCAGGGCTGGCCGCCTCGGCGCTGGCGGGCGGAACCGCCTTTGCCCAGGCCAAGGGCGATCCGGTTGCGGGCAAGAAGATTTTCATGCGTTGTATCGCCTGCCATGCCGTGCAGCCGGGCGCCGGTGCCAAGATGGGCCCCAACCTTGCGGGCGTTGTCGGGCGCAAGGCCGCGGCGGCTCCGGGCTTCAAGTATTCCGCGGCGATGCAGAAGGCCAAGATCAAGTGGGATGATGCCACGCTCGACAAGTGGCTCACGCGCCCTGCCGCGGTTGTTCCCGGCACTTCGATGGCGTTTGCGGGCCTGCCCAATGCTGCAGACCGCGCCAACGTGATCGCCTATCTCAAGAAGCCCAACTGAGCTTGCCTATTAGGGCGTCACGATATTGAATGCAGGGTCCGGCTTGTCGAGCCAGCCGATGAGGCGGGCGAAGGCCGCCGGATCCCCTTCGATCTTCGCCTCGCCCGAGGCAACCTTGGCCGCAAGCGGCTGACCTGCAAACAAGGCTGACAGCAAATCGGCATAACGCACCGTGAGCGTCGCCTGCCGCCCTTCGCGCAGGCCCTTGCGGTGAACCAGCACGCCATTGGCGATCGTTACCGTCCAGTCCTGATCCTTGTCAGGAAAGACGAACCCGAGCGAGGCAGAGCGGTCTCCAGCCTTGGCCGGATCGAGCCGCACCGCAAGGACTTCGAACAAGTCTGACGGCGGGAGTTGGCTGATCAGGGCTGCACCGCCGGTGGGATCGGTTGCGGTGACGCCCATTTCCAGTTCGGTCGCGCCGGTGAGATACATGTTCCGCCACAGTGCGTTCTCGCTCTGATAGGCGAGCTGGCGATAGGTACGGGCAAGCAGGCTCTTTGCCGCAGCATCATTGCCATCGGCGAAAATCACCTTGTCGAGCAATTCCGCCGTCCAGCCGTAATCGCCCTTGGCGAAGGCGTCCTCTGCCAGGGCGCGCACCCGCGCTGCACCGCCCAATGCCTCGACATATCGCCTTCCGCCCTGTTCCGGGGGCAGGGGAGCGAGGTGGACGGGATTGCCATCGTACCAACCCATGTAGAACTGATACACGGCGCGGCTGTTGAAGCTGTAGGAGCCGTAATAAGCCCGGTCGTACCACTTTGCCGCCAGCGCAGGGGGCAGCGTGAGCTGCGCCGCGATTTCAGGCCCGGTCAGGCCCTTGTTCATCAGCCGCACGGTCTGATCATGAAGGTAGGCATAGGCATCGCGGTGCTTGGCGAGATAACTGGTGATCTCGCCTGCACCAAAGCGGGGCCAGCCATGGCTGGCGATCAGCACTTCGGACCCTGCAAAGAAGTCGATCGCCTCGGTCAGCCCTTGCGCCCAGGCCTTGGCATCGCGGATCACTGCCCCGCGCGGGGTGAGGATGTTGTGCTGTGTGACGTTGGCGTTCTCGGCCAGGTCGGCAACCTTCCAATCTGGGAAGCCGAAGTTCATCTCGGCAGGGGCTTCGGTTCCGGGCGTGATCTGGAAGCGCACGCGCACGCCGTCGAGCACGAGTTCCGTGCCGGTCTCGCCGATTTCGCGCGTTGGCGGGATCAGGCTGCGCCCGCCTGCCGCCACACCCATGCCGATGCCCGAGCCCATCGAGCCTTCCGGGCCCTTGGGCAAGCCCAGGCCGAACTGATAGGAGGCGCGACGCCCCATTGCGGGACCTGCAATGACGTTCTCGCTGACGGCAGCGCGGGTGAAGCCCTGCGGAGCAATGATCGGCGCGTCCTTGGCCATGACCGAGGTGAACGCACCCGCGCCGCCGAAATGATCGACGTGGCTGTGAGTGTAGATCATGGCGGTGACGGGGAGCCTTGCCACCTTCTCGGAGATCAGCGCGTAGGCGGCGGCCGCAGTCTCGGTGGCAGTCAGCGGGTCGATCACGATCCAGCCCTGGTCCCCACGCACGAAGGTCACGTTGGCGACGTCGAACCCGCGCACTTGCCAGATGCGGTCCGTCACCTTGAACAGGCCGGCCTTGCCGAGCACCTGGGCATGACGCCACAAACTGGGGTTCACGGTGGCAGGGGCAGGGCCATTGGCAAAGGCGAAGGCGGCGGTGTCCCACACCGGCTTGCCCGCGGCGTCGCGGATCACCGGGTCTTTCAGCGTTGCCACGAACCCGCGGGATGCGAAATCGAAGTCCTGTCGGTCGGCCATCGGCAGGTCGGCGAGGGCCGCGGCGTTGGCCTTGCGGGTGGCGTCGGTCGGTGCATCGGCCCGGGCCGGGCCTGCAACGAGCAGCAGTGACGCGCTGGCGGTCAGGGCGCGGCAAAAGTTCGTGAAACGCATGTCCTCTCCCGGCTCCGTTCCATGTGGAGTTTCGGGTGCAGAGTGACTTTAATCGCGCGATTAGGAAAGCCCGAATAAGGAATCCCTGGCGGAAGAAATCTGTTCAACCTGCGTGGACAGTTCCGAAGCGTATCGGCACTCTGCGGGCTCCATTGCGTTAAGGCGTTTTCATGATCCTGCGGAAGCTCTTGCAAATTGCGGCCTTCATCGCCCTGCCCACGTGGGCGTGCGCGGAAGACAGGCAGGCCACCTTCGTCAAGGATATGGTGCGCCTGGTCGGCAAGGCTCATCCGTCTGGCGAGGTAAAGCCATCGGGAGATGACTGGCAGGAGCTCCGCATTGATTTCCCCGGCGAGGACAGTGACCGGATCGTAAATATCGGCCGCATCTGGACATTCTGTCAGTCCGCAGAGAAAGCCGACTGCAAGGTTGCCAAAGAGGAGTTCGCACGAAAGACAGCACTGCTGCCACCTGAAGGCAAGATCAGCGATCTTCGGGTTACTGTCCGAGACAAGGTCTATTACGACTATGTGAAAAGCCCTCCATCGCGTGGCGATGTTTCCGGTGCCAAGGTAATCGACGCTCTCGCGCGCCAGATCGGCGAGGATCTGTACGAGTTTCTGGTACTTGACTCACCCGACACGATCGCCCTTGCCGGACGCGAAGCGTTGCAGAAACTCTCGCTTTCGGAAGAAGAGGCGTGGCGCATTGCCGAGCGGCAGACTGCCGAGAGACTTCCGCCGCTGCCAACCGTAGCTCAACTCCGAGAAAATGCGGTGGCGTTCGAGGAGTACGAGTATCTCGGCAGCTTGCTGGTGCAGAGAGACGGATTTGCCGCGCTGGCAGAGGAACTTGGTCCCGATCTGTTTGTCACAGCCGTGTCGGATGGCTTCGTCTTTGTCGGTCTGATGCCTGATGGAGAGGGCCTGCAGCGGTTCTCGAAGACCGTCGCCGAGGACTGCGCCGCACAGCAGCGTTGCATCTCGCCAAACATCTACCGGTTTCGTGATGGGCAGTGGCGCATCGCGACTGGTAGCATCGTTCCCTAACCGAACAACCTCTGCCACAGGGTTCGCCGCCGCCTTGGCGGGAGCTGCTGGCCGGTTACACGCATGAGGTAATTGGCAAGCAGCAGGGCCTGGTTGCGCGTCATCAGCAGGTGGTGCGTGTCGATCGCATCGGGCGTGGGCCGGGGGGTCTTGCTCGATTGTACGGTCAGATGGATGTTGCGTGCGAAAGCGCGGTGTTTCCAGCCAACGACAACGCCCGAAAGCTCGTGCGGTGTATCATCGCTCGGCGAGTTTGCCGTTGCCATAAACCCTCTCCCAATTCCCCGCAGCACAGGGAATCGGAAGATGGCAATTTCGTCAAGCTATTGAGTCGGGCATTCGTTTCGGATTGGAACGGTCAGGCGGCGAGCTGGTATGGCGCGATCTCGCCCGCGAGGTAGAGCTTCTTGGCCTTCGCGCGGCTGAGCTTGCCCGAACTGGTGCGCGGCAGCGTGCGCGGCGGCACAAGTTCGACCACGCAGTTCATGCCGGTGATCGAACGCACCTTGTCGCGGATCTGGTCGCGCAGCTTGACGCGTTCGACCGGGTCGGACACGCGGCAATGCACGAGCACGGCGGGCGCTTCCTCGCCATTTTCGGTCTCTACCGAGAACGCGGCGATGTCGCCCTGGTGGAAGCCGGGAAGCTGCTCCACCGCCCATTCGATGTCCTGCGGCCAGTGGTTCTTGCCGTTGATGATGATCATGTCCTTGGCGCGGCCGACGATGAACAGGTAGCCCTTTTCATCGACGTAACCCATGTCGCCCGTATCGAGCCAGCCATCGACCATGCAGGCGTCGGTCGCTTCCGGGTCGCGGAAATAGGAGTGCATCACCGACGAGCCGCGGCACCAGACCTTGCCGATGTGGTGATGCGAAAGCGAGTTGCCGTTCTCGCCCCGGATCGCGACCTCCATGCCAAGAACGGGCACGCCGCAATTGACCATGGCGCGATAGCGGGCAGGGCGCGAAAGATCGCGCGGCGTGCCCGACAGGCGCTCTTCCTCGACCAGCTCGACGCGAATGCCTTCTCCCGGCGGCATTATGGTGACGGCCAGCGTCGCCTCGGCAAGGCCATAGCTCGGCAGGAAGGCCTCGGCCTTGAAGCCGGCTTCCGCAAAGGCGTTGACGAAGTTCTGCATCACGTCGGGGCGGATCATGTCGGCCCCGTTGCCGGCAACGCGCCAGCGCGACAGGTCGAAACGGTCCGAGACGTGGGTCTGGCTGGAGATGCGGCGGGCGCAGATGTCGTAGCCGAAGGTGGGCGAATAGGAGAGCGTCGTGCCCTTGTTGCGGCTGATCAGGTCAAGCCATGCCAGCGGACGGCGGGCGAAGTCCTCGGTCTTGAGGTAATCGACCGAGACGCTGTTGGCGATCGGCGAAAGGAAGCAGCCGACAAGACCCATGTCGTGATACCACGGCAGCCACGAAACCGCACGATCCGGATCGGCGATCTTCATGCCGTGCGAATGGCCGGCGAGGTTGGCCAGCAATGCGCGGTGCGTGACGGCAACGCCATGCGGAAAGCGCGTCGAGCCGCTGGAATACTGAAGGTAGCTGATTGCGTCAGGATCAGGCGTGGGCAGGGCGGCGTCGGACTGATCGCCCGCATGGAATTCGTCCCACGAAAGACCGGCGCAGCCCTGACGCGCGGCGGCGGCGCCTGCCATTTCGGCAATCTCGCCGGGATAGACCAGCATCTTCGGGTCCGAACTGGCAAGCTGGACGGCGAGCTGGTCGATATAGCTTTCCTTACCGCCGAAGCTGGTCGGCAGGGGCAGGGGGACGGGCCACGCGCCTGCATACATCGCGCCGCAGAAGATCGCGGCGAAATCGGGACCGGTTTCTGCTACCAGTGCCACGCGGTCACCGGGAACGACGCCCATCGCCATCAGGCGGCGGGCGGCCACCAGCGCGTCCTCACGCAGTTCGGAATAGGGATAGACTCGCGAAAGCGTGCCGCGCGGATCGTGGAAGTTGAACCCCAGCACGCCCTTGGCGGCATAGTCCAGCGCATCGCAGAAGGTATCGAAGTCCGCATACCGACGTGGCTGCACGTCGATGTTGGGCGTGGGAACGAGAATCGCCTTGTCAGCGACAGCGTTCGAAACAGTCATGCGATACCCCGATGTTCTCTTCATTCGTCCTGCGGGCCTGTGCAGACCCGCCGATGAACGGTCCATTAGCTCGAACGGCCCATTACTGGTCCGTGACGCGAAAACAACGCCACCACGGTACGGACGTTCTCATTTAGCAGGGACTGTGGCACGAATGTGGCGGATGGACCGCAATTCCCCTGATGGCCGTGGCAACCGCCGCGAAAGGAAACCGCCAAGGCCGCTCGATGCCGCGCGGCTTGACGAAATGGCGCTGGCCTATGTCGCGCGCTTTGCCACCAGCGCGGGCAAGCTTTCCGACTACCTGAGGCGCAAGTTGCGCGAACGGGGCTGGGAGGGGGAAGGCGAAGCCGATCTTCACGCGATCGTCAGCCGATTCGTCGAACTGGGTTATGTCGACGATGCCGGATTTGCCCGCGGCAAGGCGCAAAGCCTGCTGCGGCGAGGCTATGGGGCGCGGCGCATCGAGCAGGCGCTGGGCGCTGCGGGAATCGCCGAACCGCTGCGCGAGGAGGCACGCGGCAGCGATGCGGAGCGACGCCGGGCTGCACTCGTCATGGCGCGAAAGCGGCGCTTCGGCCCGTTTGGCGGGGGCAGCGGGCTTGACCCGGCCCTGCGCGAGAAGCAGGTCGCAGCCATGCTCAGGGCCGGACACCCCCTTGCCTATGCGCGCGAGGTGGTGAATGCATCCAGCCCCGAAGCTCTGGAAGAGTGGATCGATGAAGCAGCTGACTAGACTAGCCGTTCTTTCTGCCCTTGCGCTGATCGCAGGGTGCTCGCCAGGTGCGGCCGACGCCGGGGCCAAGGCGCAGCCCCAAGCGTCAGCAGCGGCGGTTCATCCGGTCTCGGGCCTCCAGATCACGCCCGTGACGGTGACCAGCGGCAACGGGGCCCACGTGTTCAAGTCGGAAGTTGCACGCACCTCTGCCGAGCAGGCCAAGGGGCTGATGTTCCGAACCGAGATCGGCGATGACGAGGGCATGATCTTCCTGCGCAATCCGCCGGATATTGCTTCGTTCTGGATGCGCAACACGGTGATTCCGCTCGACATCATCTTCGTCGGTCTCGATCGCCGCATCATCAACATCGCGGCCAATGCCAGACCTTATGACGAAACCCCGCTCCCTGCGGACGGGCCGACGCTGGCGGTGCTGGAAATCAATGGCGGGCTGGCCGCAAGGCTCGGCATCAAGCCGGGCGACAAGGTTGACTGGTAAGATGAGGGCAGCGGCATCAACGCGCTTGCCGACTCCCCCCATCAGCGGCTAAGCGCCCCCTGATATCCAAGGCAGGTAGCATGAGCATCCTCGGCAAGATCTTCACGTGGTGGAATGGTGCCACCGTCACCACCATGCTGTTCAGCGCACTCAATGGTGAGCAGGTGGGCACCGATGCGCAAGGGAACACCTATTTCCGCGCCAAGAAGCCCTATCCCAAGGGCCACCCCTTTGCCGGGCGCGAACGCCGCTGGGTGATCTACAATGGCGCCAACGATGCCAGCCGGGTTCCCTCGGAATGGCATGGCTGGCTGCACGGGGCGTTCGATGGCGTGCCCGAAAGCAACCTGCCGCCACCGCGTATCTGGGAAGCGGACTTCACGCCGAATGCCACGGGGACCTCGCAGGCCTATCGTCCGCAGGGCGCGCTGGAGCGCGGTGGCAAGCGCGCCGCCGCAACCGGCGACTACGAAGCCTGGGTTCCGGAAGCCTGATGCCATCTGTCGCATCGCCGGCAATGCGTTCACTCGCACTTGCGGGTCTGCTGACGCTTGCTGGTTGCGGCGAGAAGGCTCCCGCTCCCCCGCCAGAGGCCACGGAAACAGGTGCGGCGATTGCCAGCGCATCCGGTGCCGCAGTGGAAAGCGAATTCGGCACGCCGATCAAGGACCGCGTGGCGACCCTCGGCCTGCTCAACAAGCGCAACAACATCACGCAGGACATTGTCCTCAAGAGCGGCGAATCGCGGCGGATCGGCAATGCCATCGTCAAGCTCGCCACCTGCGAGAAGACCGCGCCTTGGGAAGACCCGCCCGAGACCGGCGCCTTCGTCCAGCTGTTCGTCGAGGAGCGGGCGAGCACCGATCAGCCACTGGCGTGGCGCAAGGTGTTTTCAGGCTGGTTGTTCCGGAACGCCCCGTCGTTGAGCGTGGTCGAACACCCTGTCTATGACGTCTGGGTCAAGGACTGTGCGATGACCTTCCCCGGCGAGGAAGAGCCGGTCGCTTCCGCGCGCAATGCGGCAAAGCCCAGCGGCAACGCCAGCGCGGCGGCATCCCCCAATCCCGGGCCGAAGCCCGCGACCAGTCCATCACCGACCGCTTCGGCAAGCGCGCGACCTGCAGCCACTTCAGCCGAAGAATAGGGCCGCTGCGCCTGTGACAGCAGTTGCAGGTACTGGCTCTGCGGAATCTCGATTGCGCCCAGAGACGCCAGGTGGGTCGTGGTGAACTGGCAGTCGAGCAATTCCGCGCCCACCGTGCGCAGCGACGCGACCAACCAGGCCAGAGCGACCTTGGATGCATCGGTCTGGCGGCTGAACATCGATTCGCCACAGAACACGCGCGCGAATCCCACGCCATAAAGTCCGCCGACCAGCCGCCCCTCGTTCCAGCATTCGATGGAATGGGCATGACCATGTTCGTGAAGCCCGATGTAGCTTTCGCGAATCCGCGCGCTGATCCAGCTTTCCTCGGCACCGGGGCGGGGCGCAGCGCAGGCGTCGATCACGGCTTCGAAAGCGGCGTTGCAGGTGACGGTGAATTTGCCCCGGCGCAATGTGCGGGCCAGGGATTTGGAAAGATGAAAGCCCTCCAGCGGCAGAATCGCCCGCATCCGCGGCTCCACCCAGAAGACTTCGGGATCATCGCGGCTGTCGGCCATCGGGAAAATCCCGGCGCGATAGGCCTTGAGCAGGAGCTCGGGCGGGATGGCGTGGGGATCGTTGCGGGCCATAATCTTCAATAATGTGTTTCGGTCGGTTGCGCTCCCGCCGTCAAGTCTTTAAGGGGCCGCTCAGAGCACAGGAGTGTAGCTCAGTTGGTAGAGCATCGGTCTCCAAAACCGAGGGCCGTGGGTTCGAGTCCCTCCACTCCTGCCACTCGCCACCAAGGCGAGGTTTGGCGCCGCGAATCACCTTGAAGACAGCGCAATCCGCCAGCAGCTTTTTTGCCGCTGCGCAGGATTCGTCGTGCCGATGGTCACGCAATCGAATTAGGCGCAATGCCCAGGCAAAAAAGAGGCGGTACGCCTTTAAGCGCCCGCCCCCAGTCGTCTCATGCGTCTGGTTCGCTTGAGAGTGACAGGATGCTAGCATCGCGACTGCGCAACGCCAGCGTCAAAGTCCGGTGAGCCGACGAAACCGGCACGAAAAAGGGCGAGCCGTCTGCGGCCCGCCCTCTTCATGCCGGTTTGAGGCTGGTGCTTACCTGCGATGAAGGCCGCCCAGCGCACCGCCCGCGGTTCCCGTCACGCCGCCCTGGAGCGACCCGGCAGCGCCGGCTCCAGTCTGACCGAGGCTGCCACCGAGTGATCCACGGCCGGAGACTGCGGCATCGACCGCGCCAGACGTTGCCACGTCATCGAGAGTGTCGGTGGTACGATCCTGCAACCGACCAGTCGTCCTCTCGGCCGAGCGCCTGGTTTGCTCCGCTGTAGCTTCGGCTTTGCGCTTGGTGCGCTCGGCCGTCGCCGTGGCCTTGCGTTCTGCCCGGTCCACCGCCCGCGTGTCTGCGCGAGCCTCGTTGCGGGTACGGGCTGTAGTGGAAACCTCTCCACCCAAGCCCTTGGTGGCTGAGTCGCGCTGCGCGGTGGCGGACGTGCTCACTTCGGCGCCCACACCGGTATTGGCATTGACTGCACCATTGCCCGTCGAAACCTGCGCGCCGGCATTGGAGGAGCCTTCAGCCTTGGCCTGGCCGCTCTGGGCCTGCGCGGTCCCGGCCATGGCAAGGGCCACCAGCGGGAGAATGATCTTTTTCATGGTTCTCGTTCCTTTCGCCCCATTTCGCGCCCCCGTTTTCGTGCAGGCGTTCAACGGTGCGCCGTCCGCTGCGTTCCTGCCGATGGCTCGGATTGCCGGGGGCAGGGAGCGGGCCATCCCGTTTGTCCTCCATGGCTGCCCCATTGCCACCCTTGCCAACCGGCCCGGCGCGGACTAAATGAATGGAACTTCCGACATCGGAAAATCGCCAGCCCCTCCCGGACTTGTCCGGGGCGGCGATGACCCCTAGCCGGAAGAAACGAAATTCCACGCGGCCCCGGCCGCAGCAAGCAAGGCACCAGAGCAATGGCCAAGACCAGCCCCGGCGAGTTCTTCAATCAGGTGAAGGCCGAAGCACGCAAGGTTGTCTGGCCGACCCGCCAGGAAACCACCACCACCGCGATCTTCGTCGGCATCATGATGCTGATCCTCGCAGTGTTCTTCCTCGGCATCGACTCGCTGTTCAGCGCGGTCGTCCGCTTCCTGCTCTCGCTCGCCTGATCACCTAAAGGACCAAGAGAAACGATATGGCCCGCTGGTACATCATTCACGCCTATTCCGGTTTCGAGAACAAGGTGAAGGAAGCGATCATCTCCGAAGCCGAGCGTATCGGCCTTTCGCAGCTGGTCGAAGCGGTCGAAGTGCCGACTGAGACGGTCACCGAGGTAAAGCGCGGCAAGAAGGTCCAGGTCGAACGCAAGTTCATGCCGGGCTACGTGCTCGCCAAGCTGGCGATGAACGACGACATCTACCACCTCGTCAAGAACACCCCGAAGGTGACCGGCTTCCTCGGCACCAACAACAAGCCGCAGCCGATTTCCGACAAGGAAGCCGCCCGTTACTTCGGTGCGCGTGAGCAGGCCGCCGCCGAACCGCGCAAGAACGTCTCGGTCGATTACGAGATCGGCGATCAGGTCAAGGTCAACGCGGGGCCTTTTGCCTCGTTCAACGGCGTGGTCGAGGAACTGGACTTCGACAAGAGCCGCGTGAAGGTCTCGGTCTCGATCTTCGGGCGTGCGACGCCGGTGGAACTGGGCTTCGAGGAAGTCGAACTCGTTCGCGGCTAAAGCACCAGAGCTTGCATTTGCGGGCCGATAGCCTTATCGGCCCGCGCTTCGCTGCCTGAAAGGGCAGTGATTCCGTGCGGGAGTTCCGGTTTCGGAGCGTTTGACCGCTCACTCTGAGGCTTCGCTCCATCGGGCGGGCCGACAGGAAGAAAGGAGGCCATCGTGGCCAAGAAGATTGAAGGCTATATCAAGCTGCAGGTTGCAGCCGGTGAAGCAAAGCCTGCTCCGCCGATCGGTCCTGCGCTGGGTCAGCGCGGCGTCAACATCATGGAATTCTGCAAGCAGTTCAACGCTGCCACGCAGGAAGTCGAAAAGGGCACCCCGCTGCCGACCGTGATCACGGTCTATGCGGATCGCTCGTTCACCTTCGTGACCAAGACCCCGCCCGCAACCTTCTTCATCAAGAAGGCCGCTGGCATCAAGTCGGGTTCGAAGACCCCGGGCAAGGCTTCGGCCGGTTCGATCAAGCGTTCGCAGCTGGCGGAAATCGCCCAGGCCAAGATGAAGGACCTGAACGCGAACGACATCGACGCCGCAACGAAGATCATCGAAGGCTCCGCTCGCGCGATGGGCCTCACCGTGGTGGAGGGCTGATTCCATGGCCAAGCAGACCAAGAAGCAGAAGGCCCTTGCCACCAAGCTGGGCGACAACCAGAAGCTTTACGCAGTCGATGAAGCCATCGCGCTGCTCAAGGACCTGAAGTCCGCCAAGTTCGACGAGAGCCTTGAAGTCTCGCTGAACCTCGGCGTCGATCCGCGCCACGCCGACCAGATGGTCCGCGGCATGGTCACGCTGCCCTCGGGCACCGGCAAGGACGTCAAGGTTGCCGTGTTCGCCCGTGGCGACAAGGCTGAAGCCGCGCTGGCCGCCGGTGCCGACAAGGTCGGTGCCGAAGACCTGCTCGAGGACATGCAGAACGGCAACCTCGACTATGGCCGGGTGATCGCGACGCCCGACATGATGGGCATCGTTGGCCGCCTCGGCAAGGTGCTGGGTCCCAAGGGCCTGATGCCGAACCCGAAGCTCGGCACCGTCACGCCGAACGTCGCTGATGCGGTCAAGGCTGCCAAGAGCGGTCAGATCGAATTCCGCGTCGAAAAGGCCGGCATCATCCACGGCGGCATCGGCAAGCTCTCGTTCTCGGACGAAGCGCTGCGCGCGAACTTCGACGCATTCGTCGATGCGATCGTCAAGGCGAAGCCTGCTGGCGCCAAGGGCAAGTACCTGCGCAAGGTCGGCCTGTCCTCGTCGATGGGCCCGGGCCTGAAGATCGACGTTGCCCAGGTTCACGGCGGCTGATCAGGCTGCGTCCCCGCGAAGGCGGGGACCTCGTGCGCTGATGCACCAGAAAAAGAAGGCCGGGGAGGGATACCTCTCCGGCCCTTTTTCTGTCGGCGCCACTCGTCTAGGAGCGGCGGATGCCCGATCCCGAAATCGCCCAGAACCCGGTCACCGTCGCCCGCCTGCAGGTGGAGGCGATCATTCCGCCCGAAAAGCGCGGGCCCGGCTGGGACCGCCACTGGCGTGAACTCGAAGCCTATGCCGATGCCGCCATGGAAGGCGCGGTTGGCGACTGGACGGTCAGCCCGGATCGAACTCGAGGCTGACCCGAAAGCCGGGGTTGGCACTCTGGGCGCAGATCGAGGCGCCAAGTCCGCGCGCCATGGCCTTGACCAGGCGCTGCCCAAGGCCGGTACCCTTGGTTTCGGCGTTCTCGCCAAACCCTGCGCCATCATCTTCCACGGTCAGGCGAACGTGGCCGGCCGCGCCGGTTGACAGGATGATCCGCACTTCGCCGGCGCAATCGGCACCGTAGGCGTACTTGCAGGCATTTGCCACCAGCTCGCAGATGATGATGCCCAGGGTGACTGCCTTGTCGGTCTGCAATTCCATCGGTTCGGTCCTGGCCACGACATTGCGCGGCGCATGCGGCGACGTCCAGGTCTCGGTCAGATCGCGGGCGAGATTGGCGAGATATTCGTCCAGCGCCACGCTCTCGACGTTGCCGGTAGCATAGAGGTGGCGGTTGACGTGCGCGATGGCGCCAATGCGCTGTTGCGAGGCCAGCAGCGCGTTGCGCGCCTCGCCTTCGGGCAGGACCGAAGCCTGCATGTTGATGAAGCTCATCGTCATCTGCAGGTTGTTGGCCACGCGATGGTTGACCTCGCGCAGGAGCGCGGCGAGCCGCTCGTTGCTGGCAATCAGGTCGCGCTCGGCCTGTTCCTTGGCGCGGCGCAGGCGTACCCTTTCGAGCGATTGCGAGAAGGCCGAGCGCAGCAGCTCGATGAAGTCCTCGCCGATCGTCTTGACGACATAGTCTTCGGCACCGGCACGCAGCGCGGCGGCGGCTAGACGGCCATCATCGGCCCCGGTGACGTAGACGACCGGAGGGCAGGAGGGCAGGGCGAGCAGTCGCTCCAGCGTCTGCAAGCCATCCATGCCCGGCATGTGATGATCCACCGCGATAACGTCGAACTCTTCGCTCTGCGCCGTGGCAAGGCCCTCGTGCCCGTCGGCCGCGAGCGTGATCTCGAAGCCCAGCGTGCCGAGGCGACGTTGTACCAGCCGGCGCAGGGCCGGATCGTCGTCGATATAAAGGAGGCGGACGGGATCCGCGCTCAATGGGCCTCCTCGGCGTCCGGCACCTGGATGACCGAGAGGAACAGGCCGAGCTGGCGGATCGCCTCGGCGAAGTTCTCGTAGTTGACCGGCTTGGTGATATAGACGTTGCAGCCCATGTCGTAGCAACGCTGAATCTCCACCTTGTCGTCGGTCGTGGTGAGCACCACAACCGGCGTGCGCCGCAGATGCGGATCGCTCTTGATCTTGGACAGGATGTCGATCCCGCTCATGTCCGGCAGGTTGAGGTCCAGCAGGACAAGGGCCGGGCCGTTGTGTGCCGGGCCGTGCGGATCGTTCCACAGATAGTCGAGCGCGCTGGTGCCATCGGTGAAATGATGGATGGTGTTCGAGATACCGGCGCGCCGGATGTTCTTCTCGATCAGACGGGCATGGCCTTCGTCATCCTCGACCATGACGATGTTGACGGCGAGTTGATCAGGCATCGGCTACTCCGGATTGAAACTTGAGCGGCAGGCTGACCGTGAAGGTCGAACCCTGTCCTTCCTCGGATGATACTTCGACGAGCCCTCCAAGGCGATAGGCCAGCGCGCGCACGTGGGCGAGCCCGATGCCTTCGCCCGGCTGGTCCTGCATGCCCGACCGGCGGAAGAGATCGAAGATGCGTTCGTGGTCACGGGCGGATATGCCACGGCCGTTGTCCGTCACCGTTATGATCGCGCGGCCGTGGGATGTGCTGCCCGCAATGCGAATCTCGCCGGGGCGGCCCGGTTGCAGGTACTTCAGCGCATTCTCGATCAGGTTCGACAGGATCTGTTCGATCGCCAGCCGGTCGGTCTCGACTACGGGCAGTTCACCCAGTTCCACGCGCGTTTCGGTTTCGTCGATCCGGTGCTGGAGGGACTCGATAATGGATTGCACCACATCGGCAATGGCAACGCGCGCCGGGGAGAGCGTGCGGCGGCCCTCGCGCGAAAGGCGCAGGATCGCGTTGATCAGGCGGTCCATCTTCTGCGTGGACGACCGGATGAAGCCGATGGATTCGGGCAGGTCCTCCTCCACCGCCAGACGCACCTGCTGCGGCACTTCCTCGCCATCCTTCAGCACGTGTTCGCCGATAACCTTGCGTGCTGCATCAAGCTCTGCGGTAAAGCCCATGACATTGACCAGAGGCGAGCGCAGGTCATGGCTGACGATGTAGGCGAAGCGCTGGATCTCGGCATTGGCGCGCTGCAATTCGGCCGTGCGCTCGTCGACGAGCGTTTCCAGTTCCTGATTGAGCAAATGGAGTTCGCGGCGCTTGCCGTCGATTTCGGCGATGTTGCGGCGGATGATCTGGATGGCGGCTATCGCCACGCCGATGACCAGGGCGGCACAAAGCGCCAACATGGCCGAAAGCAGGGTGCGCGTGCTGTCCTGCGCGAGGTTCCGTTCGCGCAGGAGCTTGTCCTCGCGCACCAGCATCTCGTCGGCATAAGTGCGAATGTGGCGAATGGCCGCAACGGTGCTGTCGCGGTCAAGCGAATCCACCTTGAGAATGCCGAGCTTGGCCTCCGCCTCGGTGGTGCGTGCCTGTTCGGCGTATCCGTCAAAGGCCTTGCGAAGGCCAGCCACCGACCGGACTTGGGAGCTGTTGTCCTTCACCAGCGTTTCAAGCGTGGTCAGCTCGTTGCTGGCATCGGCGATGGCCTTCTCGGCAATCGTGATGAAGTTTGTTTCGGTCGGCGCGATGATGATCCCGCGCCGCGCTGTCTCGGTCCGCTCGGCGTGGCGGACGAAGCGATTTAGCGACGCTTCCACGTCAAGCGTGTGCTCTACCCAATAGGCATCGCGCTCGGCCTGCCGCTGCACGATGACCACGGCGGCAACCGCCGCGACGACGGCTGCGAAGCCGATCGCGAGCAGCAGCAGGATAAGCCGGTTGTTCCCCGCATCGCGCGAGAAAGCGTAAGTCGGCGTCGTCGGCATCGTAAGGTAGCACTCCCGTCGACGCAGGAAATCCTCAAGCCGCCATTGCGTTCCCGCTCTGTGTAAAGAAATGTTACCGGATGTTTTCGGTTGTATAGCACTCGGCGACCAGGCTGATCACTTGGCCCTCAGCCGTGCGCAGCCGGGCCCGGTGCGAAAGGACTGTCCCCTGCGGGCACTGCTCCATCGCCCCGCGCCGTTGTGCCAGACGCTCCCGCTGGAAGCGGAGCGGCGCAACGACTTTCCCGAAGGGCGTGTCGGTCGTGGTCAGCGCGCGGTTCATCTCGGGCGTCAGGCGTGACGGGACATACCAGTTGTGCGCTACCGAGAGCGTGCGGTTCCCGCAGACCAATCGCACATGGCGGTATGCCACCGGCTCGTCGGCGGAAATCTCGAGGCTCTGGCGGACTGCGAGGGAGACCGGTGCGGCGGCGGGATCGGAGATGGCCCGGATCACCGGGGGCCGGGCAAG
This sequence comes from Novosphingobium subterraneum, assembly GCF_000807925.1. Classification (GTDB taxonomy): domain Bacteria; phylum Pseudomonadota; class Alphaproteobacteria; order Sphingomonadales; family Sphingomonadaceae; genus Novosphingobium; species Novosphingobium subterraneum. Next base: position 243,192 of record NZ_JRVC01000003.1, read on the forward strand.
CCCCCGCCTTTCACACCACTGGCCCAACGCCGCCGTCGCGCTGTCATTGGCGGCAAGCGTGCGCTCGAAATCGGTCAGGGTCGCGGAGCATCCCGCCAGCGCTGGCAGCAGCAGTGCCAGCAGCATCCCATCAAGGTGCGGGCGGAGCATTGGGCGCAGCAACGGCCACGCGCCGGGCCGAGAGAATCTTCACCGGCTTTGCCAGGATCTGCCCCCGCATGATCCCTTCGCCCTCGGTCTCCGAGATCGGTGCAGCGAAGATGGCCTTGACCACTTCCATGCCTTCGACAACCTGACCGAACGCGGCATATCCTGCCTTGGCCTCGGGATCAGTCGAGTCCGGCTGGGCATCGAGGCCCGGCTGGTCCGATACCATGATCGAAAAGTCGCCGGTTGCCGTGCCCGGTGCATAGCGCGCCATCGAAAGCGTGCCGGCCTTGTGCAGGATGCCGGTCACGTTTGTCGGCTCATGCGCGACAGGCGGCAGGTTGCGCCTGGGGTCGCCGCGCGTTCCGGCCTGGATGAGACCGTTAGGCTGCTCGCCCCAGTTGAGATGCATCGCGCGGTAGAAGACCGTGCCATCAAGGCGCTTCGTCTCGGCATATCGGACGAAGTTAGTCGCTGTCGCGGGCGCATGCTTGACGTCGACCTCGACGACAATTCGCCCGGCCTCGGTCTCCAGCGCCACCCGGACCGTGTCGGGCAGGGGAGCAGTCGACGGCGCGGGATAGGCTGGCGCTGCTGCGCGCGGCGCGGGCGCGCGCTTCTTTATCGGCGCGGCGGCAACGAGGGCAAAGGCGATCGGTGCCAGCACGGCAAGGCGACGGGTCAGCACGGCTTCAGATTCCCCCCGCAACGGGGAAACGGCCGATTGCGGCCAGCCCCTCTTCCAGCGCATGGGCGCAGGCCTTGAGCGTCGTGTCACTGACCGAGCGGATCACGAAATTCGCCCCGGTCTTGCCTTCCCGGAAGAACGGGTAACTGCCGATCTGCACACCATCGAACGCCTTTTCCGTCTCGCGCAGAAGGTCGGCGATCTCGCTTTCTGCCACCCAGCAGCCGACTGTTGTCGAGAGCAAGGGCAACCCACCTTCGAGTTGACCGGTCAGGCCATCGAGCATCTGTGCGGTTATGCCCGGCACACCTGCCATCAGGAAAACGTTGCCGATGCGGATGCCGGGGGCGCCGGAAACGCGGTTCTCGATCAGGTCCGCGCCGGCCGGCACGCGCGCCATGCGCAGGCGCGCATCATTCAGGCCACCGCGCGTGGCGTAGTAGCTTTCCAGAATCGCCCGGGCCTTGGGGTGAATCACTACGTCCACGCCCAGCGCCGCCGCTACTGCGTCAACCGTGATGTCGTCGTGCGTGGGGCCGATGCCGCCGGTGGTGAAGAGGTAGTCGTTGCGGGCGCGCAGGGCATTGACCGCTTCGATGATGGCCACCATGTCGTCTGGCACGACACGCACCTCGCGCAGGCGTATGCCCTGGACGCCAAGCCAGGTCGCCACCTGGGCGATGTTCTTGTCCTGCGTGCGGCCGGACAGGATTTCGTCACCCACGACAATCAGCGCGGCGGTCCAGATGCGGGATTCGTCAGTCATCGCGGGTGTGGTATCGCAACGGGACGTCCCGCAAAAGCGCTTATTCCGCTGCCGCCATGTGCGCCTTGTGCGCGGTTGCGGGGCGGGGATGGCTGAACTGCAGCACGCCATCCTCGATCGGGTCATCGCGCATCCACGTCACGTCCCGCACGTAGTCCTGGTTCAGTCGCCAGCGCATGTCGCTTGCCGACTTGGGCAGGAGATGGCGGGCCCGTTCGATATAGCCCGAGGAGAAGTCGTAGATGTTGTCCTCGTCCAGATGGTGGTTGGGCGCCAGTTTCGGAACGGCCACTTCCATCCCGCGCGATTTCATCGCGTTGAGCACGTCACAGATGTAGCGCGCGTTGATGTCGGCCCGCAGCGTCCAAGAGGCGTTGAGATAGCCAAAGACCGCCGCCAGGTTCGGCACGTTCGAGAACATCGCGCCCTTGTAGTAATAGCGGTCGGCGAAATCGACCGGCAGGCCGTCCACGCTGATCGCGATCTTGCCGGCCATTACCATCTTCAGGCCGGTGGCTGTCACGATCACGTCGGCATCGAGATGCTTGCCGGATTGCAGCTGGATGCCGGTCGCATCGAAGCGCTCGATCCGGTCGGTCACGACGCTGGCCTTGCCCGCCTTGATGGCCTCGAACAGGTCGGCGTCGGGCACCAGGCACAGTCGCTGCTCCCACGGATTGTACGGCGGCGTGAAGGCTTTTTCGTCGTATTTGTCGCCCAGAAGGGACTTCAGCCGCTTGGTCAGGAACGCGGCGACCTTGTCCGGCCGGGTGCGTGCCCGCTTGAAAAACAGGTTCTGCAGCTTGACGTTCTTGAAGCGGGTGATCCGGTACGCGGTCTCCTCCGGCAGGAACTTGCGCAGGAAGTTGGCGATCGCGTCCTTGGCCGGCCGGGTGACGTACCACGTCGGCGTGCGTTGCAGCATCGTGACGTGCGCGGCCTTGTCGGCCATCGACGGCACGATCGTCACTGCGGTCGCGCCCGATCCGATGACTACAACCTGCTTGCCCGTGTAATCGAGGTTCTCCGGCCAGAACTGCGGGTGGACGATCTCACCCTTGAAGTCCTCGCGCCCGTCGAAATGTGCTTCGTAAGGCTTGTCGTAATCGTAATAGCCGGATCCGAGATAGAGCCAGCCCGCCGTCACCCGGCTGCGCTGCCCATCCTTGCCTTCAAGGGTCACCACCCAATAACCGGCGGCACTGTCAAAATCGGCGCTGACCACCTTGCTGTCGAAGCGGATATGGCGGCGGATGTCGCGTTCGTCGGCAATCCGGTTGAGGTAGTCGAGGATGGAAGGCCCGTCGGCAATCGACTTCTCGTGCTTCCAGGGTTCGAACACGAAGCCCAGCGTGTGCATGTCCGAATCGGAACGCACGCCGGGATAGCGGAACAGGTCCCAGGTGCCTCCGATCTGTGACCGGCGCTCGACTATGGCGAACGAGCGGTCGGGGCAGAGCATTTTCATGTGTGCTGCCATGCCGATACCGGAGATTCCGGCCCCGACGATCAGCACGTCAGTATCCGCCTTGCTGGCCGTAAAGGTGGACTGCTCTGCACCCACTGTCTCTCTCCATCGCTTCTATTTACAGCAATGTTAGCACACTTGCGCGCGATTGCCAGTGGCGCCCGACTTTGCCACTCATGTCGGCATGACCGTTATCGCCGCCCGCCGCTACAGCAATGGCACCGCTCACGATGAAGCCCTTGCACTGACCGGCGAGTGCGTACCCGACCTTGCGCCCCACACCTTTGACTGGATCGGCCTGTGCGAGCCTGACGTGGCCGAGATGGATCTCGTGCGCCGCCAGTATGGCCTGCATCCGCTCGCGGTCGAGGACGCCCTCAATCCCCGCCAGCTGCCCAAGGTCGAGGTCTATGGCCGGACGCTGTTCGTCGTCGCCCGCACCGCCGAGCTGAGGGAGGGCGAGGAGATCGGCTATGGCCAGACAGCATTCTTCGTCGGCCCCCATTTCCTCATCACCGTGCGCTTCGGCAGCACGCGGCCCCACCTGTCCCTGCGGGCCGAGATCGAGGCACAAGGCGACAGGCTTTCTGAAGGACCGGATTACATTCTCCATGCCGTGCTCGATTTCATCGTCGATGGCTACCTGCCGCTGCTCGAACGCCTCGAGGAGATCGCGCAGGAAATGGAAGAGGCGGCCATCGACGTGTTTCCGGAGCAGTCCGTCATCCGCCGCATCTTTCGTCTGCGCCGCCAGCTGCGTCGTTTCGAAAGGGTGATCGGTCCGATGGAGGAGGTTTGCGAACGCCTGGTCGTGGCTGATCTTCCCTGCATCGATCCCACTGCGCGGATCTGGTTCCGCGACGTGCTGGATCATGTCCGCCGGGCGATGGCGCGGATGCGCGGGCTCAAGGAAACGCTCGCGGCGATTGTCGAAACCGCCAGCCTGCTTGAACAGCACCGGCAGGGAGAGATGACCCGTCAGCTGGCTGCCTGGGCCGCCATCCTCGCCGTGCCCACCGCCATTGCCGGCATCTATGGCATGAACTTCGAATACCTGCCCGAGCTGAAGTGGCATTATGGCTACTTTGCGGTTTGGGGGGTCATCATCACCGTCTGCGGGGGCCTGTGGTTGCGCTTCAGGCGGATCGGCTGGCTCTGATCGTGTGGACAATCGCGCGCTTTCGGATTGTTACCGCACTATGACTGCCCTAGTGCGCGCACAGGAGGAGACGAGTCGTTTCCCCTGGTGCGTGCGGCAATTCGGGAAGCTTATCGATGTTCGGCTGGTTCCAGCGTCTCCTGCCCAAGTCGGGCGATTTCTTCGGCATGTTCGAACGCCATGCGGCCGCCTGTGTCGATGCGGCTGATGCGCTCGCCAGGTTGACGCGCGCCCAAGGCGATGCGGCGCAGTGGGTCGGCCGGATCCGCGATCGCGAACACGCTGCCGACGACGTCATCCGCGAAGTGCTGTTCACTGTGCGCCGCACCTTCCTGACGCCGTTTGATCGCGGGGCAATCACTTCGCTGATCGGCGCCATGGATGACACCATCGACGAGATGCAGGCCGCAGCTTCCGCCATCGAGCTTTATGAAGTCGTCGGCTTCGAGGCCGAGATGCAGGCCATGGCCGACAAGATCGTGGAAGCCGTCGGCCTCATTGCCGAAGCCATGCCGCTGCTCCGCGATATCGAGCGCAACGGCGGGCGTCTTCACGCGTTGACCGAACGCATCGTCAAGCTTGAGGGCGAGGTCGACCTGATTCACCAGGCGGGCCTCAAGGCCAACTTCGAACGCCATCGCGCCGATGGCGATCACATCGCGTTCATCGTCTCGCGCGAGATATTCAAGCACCTCGAAAAGATCGCCGACGCCTTCGAGGACGTCGCGAACGAGATCGACGCGCTGGTCATCGACCACGCCTGACGGCGCGGGACAGGAGCTGATCCGATGCACGAGCTCGCCTTTCCGCTGCTGGTCGGCCTGATTGCGCTGGCGCTGGCCTTCGACTTTCTCAACGGCCTGCACGATGCGGCCAATTCCATCGCCACCGTCGTATCGACGCGCCTGCTCTCGCCCGTGGCGGCGGTGATCTTTGCTGCCGCCGGGAACTTCGGTGCTTACTGGCTGGTCGGTCTCCATGTTGCCGATACCATCGGCAAGGGCATCATCGACAAGGATATCGTAACCCCTGCCGTCGTGTTCGGCGCACTGGTCGGGGCGATGTTCTGGAACATCGTCACCTGGATCAAGGGCATTCCCTCCTCGTCCAGCCATGCCCTGATCGGCGGGCTGCTGGGCGCGGGCGTGATCCACGGCGGGTTTGATGCGATCGAATCCAAGAAGACGATCGAGACGTTCGTCGCCATCTTCATGTCGCCGATGATAGGCATGGCGCTGGCCATGTTCTTCGTGCTCATCACCAGCTGGCTGTTCAAGGGTTTCCAGCCGCGCCGCGCCGAAGGCGTGTTCAAGGGCCTGCACCTGCTGTCCTCGGCGGCCTATTCGATCAGCCATGGCGGCAACGATGCGCAGAAGACCATGGGCATCATTACCGTGCTGCTCTACTCGACCGGCTACCTGAAGGGTGAATTCCACATTCCCGAATGGGTCGTGCTGTCGTGCTACGCTGCCATCTCGCTCGGCACGATGTCGGGCGGCTGGAAGATCATCAAGACGATGGGCACCAAGATCACCCGTCTCAATCATCACACCGGTTTCTGCGCCTCTTCGGCAGGGTCGATCGTCGTGTTCGGGGCGAGCGCGCTCGGCATTCCGGTCTCGACGACCCATGCGATCACCGGCAGTGTCATCGGCACCGGCGCTGCCCGCCGTGCCAGCGCAGTGCGCTGGGGCGTCGCGCAGCGCGTGGTCATGGCCTGGTTCATCACGATCCCGGCCAGCGCCACCGTCAGCGCCGCCTTCTACCTGCTCACGCGCCTGTTCTGATCTGCTCGGGGCGCTATCGCCCCACCGTCATCGCTGTCGCGGGCGGCGGAGGCTTGCGGAACAGGGGCACGCGCTTGAGCCACAGCTTGAGCGCCTCCCAATGAATACCTGAAGTGACCTTGAGAGTTGCCAGAGGGTAGCCCAGCGCTGCTCTCAGGAGTGCCGCATCGGTCAGTTCTGCACGTCGCGCAGAGTGGACTGCCGCCAGGATCGGGCCTTTGCTGTCGGCCACGGTGATACCGATCGTCAGACGATCGCCCGGCGGAGCGACGCGGAAGGCATATTCCAGATCCATCGGCAGGAAGGGGGAGACGTGGAAGCGCTTGGCCGCGCTCTGGTGCAGGATCGTTGCCCCGGGCCGCACTGCGATCACATAATTGTGCCGTTCGCCGAAGGTGTTCGAAACTTCGTAGATCACTGCCCGCAACGCCCCGTCGGCACCATGGCAGAACCAGGTGCTCAACGGATTGAACGCATATCCCAGAATGCGCGGCATCGTCAGCAGCACGATGCGGCCGCCGTCCGGTTCGATTCCGGCCTCGCGCAGCAAACGATCCGCATGCGGACGCAGCGCCCTGCCGTCGCCGATATCGCGGTCGTGGAAGGAAAACAGGTTGAACGTCCCGCGCGAAAACAGTCTGAGCCGCACGGCGAGGTCGTCGATCCGGTCGATGTCGAGCGCCATGTGCAGCACGCGATAGCGCAGTACGTGGATGCAGGGCCGCAACCGCCGGTGCAGCACATGCCCAAGGTACAGTGCGCCGTCGTCCATCACGCCATTTCCGGCACGCGCGCCTGGTGCGTCACATGGATGCGCCCGGATTCCTCAGCCACGTTCCACGGTCGGCGCACCCCGCCCAGCTGCTCGGCCACGGCCAGCCCCGATTGCAGCCCGTCCTCGTGGAAACCTGCCCCGAACCATGCTCCGCAGAACCAGGTCCGCCGTCGCCCCTGCAAAGACCACAAATGCTTCTGCGCAAGGTCGGCGGCCACGTCGAACACGGGGTGATCATAGGCCTCGCGCCGGATTACCAGCGCCGGGTCCGGCTCGACGAGCGGATTGAGCGTGACGAACAGGTCCTTGTCGGTCGGCAGATGCTGCAGGCGGTTCATCCAGTATGTCACTGAAAGCTGGTGCTGTTCCGCGCCCCGCTGCGCCGCATAGTTCCACGCTGACCACACCTTGCGCCGCCGCGGCATCAGGCGCGGATCGGAATGGAGCACGGCCTCGTTATGGCGATAGGGAAAGGCGCCAAGTAGACGGCGCTCCTCGGCATCGGCATCGCCCAGCATCGCCAGCGACTGATCCGCGTGCGATGCCATAACCACGTGATCGAACCGCTCCCAACCGCGCCCGGTGTCAACCTCGACGCCATTGGGCAGGCGCCGCACCTGCCGCACCGGCGAGGACAGCCGCACCCCCTTGATGAACGGCGCGCTGATCCGCTTCACGTATTCGCGGCTCCCACCATTCACCGTGCGCCAGCGGGGGCGCTCGCGGAACTGCAACAGCCCGTGGTTCTCGAAGAAGCGCACGAAGGCCGCCGCGGGATGATGCGGGATATCGTGCACCGGGGTGGACCAGATCGCCGCTGCCATCGGATAGAGATGATCGTCGCGGAACGCCGGCCCACAGCCCAGCCCGTCAAGATAGGCGCCAAGCCCCAGCTCGCCCATCTCCGGCAGATCGCGCGGCGCCGCCTTGTAGAACCGCACCAGGTCGCGCAGCATCGACCAGAAGCGCGGAGACACGAGGTTCCGCCGCTGCGCGAACAGCCCCCGCAAGTCGCCCGAATATTCCAGCCGACCTTGGTCCAGCGTCACGGCAAAGCTCATCACCGTCTCGCGCGTCGGCACGCCAAGATGGGCAAACAGCGCGGTCAGGTTGGGATAGGTCCGTTCGTTGTAGACGATGAACCCGGTGTCCACCGGCACACCATCGGCGTCGACCGTGTTGCTGTGCCCGCCCAGCCGGTCCGCTGCCTCGAACAGCGTCACGCGGTGCCGCCGCGATAGCAGCCACGCAGCCGAAAGGCCGGAGATCCCGCTCCCCACCACGGCAATATCGAGCGCGCCCCCCGGCGCACTACCCTCTGTTATCACACCATGACCCCCATAGGCACCGCGATACGAACCGCCGCGACCTTACCCGTCCGTTTCCCGTTATAGACCGTTCCCGTGGTGACAGGTTGACACAAGTCACACCCCGGTGGCTAGTTGCTCTTCGTGAGCCTCCTTGCCCCGCTGATCTCGCTCGTAGAGCGCGCCCCGCTGCCCGATGCGCTGACCCGCGCCGGTGTGTCCTTCATGTGCGAAAAGCGCCGCCGCGCGGTCCATCGCGATCGGCCCGACGATGCGCGTTTCGCCGCGTGGATGGCGCAGCGGCCCGTTGCCGAACACACCGAAGCCGCCAACGAACAGCACTACGAACTGCCGCCGCGCTTCTTCGAATTGAGCCTTGGGCCGAACGCCAAGTATTCCTGCTGTCTCTATCCCACCGGCAACGAGACGCTCGAACAGGCCGAACTTGCGGCCCTTTCCGCCACCATGGAACATGCCGCGCTGGAAGATGGCCAGCACATCCTCGAACTCGGCTGCGGCTGGGGTTCGCTCAGCCTCACCATGGCCGCGCGCTTCCCCAACGCTCGCATCACCGCCGTCTCGAATTCTCGGCCACAGGGCGAACATATCCGCGCAAAAGCCGCAGCGCGCGGTCTCAGCAACCTCACCGTGCTGACTGCCGACATGAATGCCTTTGCGCCGGAAGGGCAGTTTGATCGCGTCGTCTCGGTCGAGATGTTCGAACACATGGCCAACTGGCGCGAACTGCTTGCCCGGGTGAAGACATGGCTCCGGCCCGATGGTCGCCTGTTCCTTCACGTCTTCAGCCATCGCCAGTATCCCTACCGCTTCGACACCGCCGACAAGTCCAGCTGGATCGCGCAGTATTTCTTCACCGGCGGCATCATGCCCAGCCACGCGCTCATCGGCCAGTTCGACGATCTGTTCGCGCTCGAGCGGGAATGGTGGTGGGATGGCACGCACTACGAAAAGACCGCGCGCCACTGGCTTGCGCTGTTCGATGCCAAGGCGGCCGAGATCGAGCCGGTGCTACGTCAGGTCTATGGCGGCGATACGCCATTGTGGATGCGTCGGTGGCGCCTGTTCTACCTCGCCACCGCAGGATTGTTCGGTCATCGCGGCGGCAGGGAATGGGGCGTCAGCCACTGGCTGCTCAGGCCGGTATAAAAAAGGCACTTGGCAATCGCGGCTCCAGCGGCAAGACTGGTTGCGATAGAAACTTGCTCAGGGAGCCTTCCAGACATGACCGTCCGCTCGCGCGTCGCCACCGGCGTCGCCGCCATTGCGCTTTGCGCCACCGCTGCTCCTGTCTTTGCCGGACCTGCCGAGGACAGGCTGATCGCCCAATTGCTTGACGAAGGCCTTAACCGCTCCGACGCGATGGAAACCGCCTCGGAACTGATGGACCGGATCGGCCCGCGCCTCACAAACTCGGAAAACCACCGCAAGGCCGAAGACTGGGCTGCGGCAAAGTTCGCGTCCTACGGCCTCAAGAACATTCACCGCGAACCGTTCGAGTTCGGTCTTGGCTGGAACCTCAAGTCCTATTCCGCCACGATGACCAGCCCGCGCAGCCTGCCGCTCACTGTTCTGCCGGTAGCGTGGTCGCCCGCCACGAATGGCACGATCACCGCTCCGGTCGTGGTCGCGCCGATGAGCAAGGTGGAGAATTTCGAAGCCTGGAAGGGCAAGCTCGCCGGCAAGATCGTCCTCGTCAGCCTGCCGGGCGAGAGCAGCGAATCCAAGGATCCGATGTTCGAACGCCTCTCGGGCGAGGATATCGGCAAGCTCGACAAGTACAGCCTCCCGCGCCACGATCCCGAAGGTCTGGCCATGCAGGTCGCGCGTCGCGGCTTTGCCCGCAAGCTTTCCGAATTCCTCAAGGCCGAAGGCGCGCTGGCGATGGTCAAGATGACCTACCGCGACGGCAAGCTGGTCCACGGCGAAGGCTATGATTTCATCCCCGGCGAAACGCTCGCTGTGCCGGCGATGGACATGGCGCAGGAAGACTACCGCCGCCTCGTCCGCCTTGAGAAGACTGGCGCTGCCCCGCAGCTCTCCCTGTCGATCGACGCCAGCTTCGATGACAAGGACCTCATGGCCGACAACGTCATCGCTGAAATCCCCGGCACCGATCCCAAGGCAGGTTACGTCATGGCCGGTGCCCACTTCGACAGCTGGATCGCTGGCGATGGCGCTTCCGACAACGGTGCGGGCAGTGTTGCCGTGATCGAAGCCGCGCGCCTCCTTTCCAGGATGGGTGTCCGGCCGAAGCGCACCATCCGCTTCGCATTGTGGAGCGGGGAAGAGCAGGGGCTGCTCGGGTCCAAGGCCTATATCGAGCGGCACCTGGCGACGCGGCCGGTGGATCCCACGCTCAAGGGGATCGACAGCTATTCGGCATGGCGCAACGCCTATCCGATCACGCCCAAGGCCGGCTATGCCGATCTCAAGGCCTATTTCAACATGGACAACGGCTCGGGCAAGTTCCGCGGCATCTATGCCGAAGGCAATGTGGCTGCCGCGCCGATCCTGCGCGAATGGCTGGCGCCCTTCAATTCGCTCGGCGCGGACAAGGTGGTGATGAGCAAGACTGGCGGCACCGATCACGTCTATCTTCAGGCGATCGGCCTGCCCGGCTACCAGTTCATCCAGGACCCGCTCGACTACGACAGCCGCGTCCACCACTCGAGCGTCGACACGCTCGATCACATGCGCGCCGATGACATGCGCCAGGCCTCGGTGATCCTTGCCGGCATGCTGTTGCAGGCCGCAATGAGCGACAAGGAATTGCCCCGCTCGCCCTTGCCGACAAAGCCCGACGCCACCGATCCGTTCAAGGTGCAGGACCCCAACCAGTAACACGATCAGACCCGCTCCTTCCCTTGGCCGCCACGGCTAACGGAAGGAGCGCAGGCCTTACGCATTTCCACGGAGTTTTCCGGCTGGAAAAGGCACACCCGCTATAACCTAGGTTAGTGCCCGTCATTCAAGCAGGCGGGCCATGCTCAAGCGCATATCCACGGACGAAGTCCAACTCGGCATGTTCATCCACAAGCTGGAAGGAAGCTGGTTCAGCCATCCCTTCTGGAAGCGGAAGTTCCTGCTCGATGATCCCGACATGCTCGACCGCCTGCGCGAAAGCGAGGTGGACGGCGTAATCATCGATACGACCCGCGGCAAGGCCGTGGCAGACGAACCTGTTGCAGCACCGCATATCGTCTCGGGCCCGCGTAACGCCGGCATGACCGCCAAGTCCATGCGCCCTGCCATCGAACCCGTGCCCCAGCGGCCCGGGCCGGGTTTCGGTCGGGCACCTGCAGCCATGCCCATGGCGCGTGAATTCGGGCGGGCCAAGCGTGCTGCCGGCGATGCCCTGCGCGTGGTGAGCAAGGCCTTCATCGAGGTCAGGCTGGGCAAGGCGATCAAGGTGCACGATATCGAACCCGTGCTCGATGCCGTCTATGCCTCGGTCCAGCGCAATCTCTACGCCTTCAACGGCCTGCTGCGCTGCCAGAACGACAACGAGCCGGTCTACCGCCATTCGCTTGCCGTCAGCGCCCTGATGATCGCGCTGGCCCGCCATATGAAATTCTCGCCCGTCGACATCCGCGACGCGGGCATGGCAGGCCTGCTGATGGACGTTGGCGTAGGGCAGCTCCCGGTCGACCTCGCGTCGGTCGGCGGGGACTATTCGCTGCTTCGCCCCGACCTACGCGAACAGCACGTCGTGCTTGGTTACACCTTCCTCAAGGCGGCAGGCGACATTCCCGAGCCGGTGCTGCGGGTGATCCTGCACCATCACGAAAGGCTCGACGGCAGCGGCTATCCGCAAGGTCTGAGCGGCGCGGCAATCGAAGCCCTCAGCCGCATGGCCGCAATCTGCGATACCTATGACACGCTGATTTCGGGTGCCGAGCAGCTTGATCCGGCCGACGCTATCCGCAGGCTGCGCGAACAGCCAAGCACGTTCGATCCCGGCATCCTCGAACGCTTCGTCGAAACCGTCGGTGTCTACCCGATCGGCTCCTTCGTGCGCCTGCGGTCACAGCGCCTGGCCATGGTGGTCGACGAGGACCCTGCCGACACCGCGCTCCCGGTCGTCCGCACCTTCTGGTCCCTGCCTCTGGCCAAGCGGCTCAAGGGCGAGACGATCGCACTTGCCCATTGCTACGGCGACGATGCCATCGAAGGCATCGCCGACCTTGCCGACCTCGATCTGCCGGATATCGGCGCCCTGCGCGAAAGCCTGCTGGCCGCTGCCTGCAAGGAAGCGGCCTGATCCTATTCCACGATCACGCCGTAGAGGTCGTGGGCGTCGGCATCCTCGACCAGCACCTGCGCAAAATCGCCCGCCTTGAGCGTGGCTGGCACGTTGCGCAGATAGACCGCACCGTCGATCTCGGGCGCATCGGCCTGTGATCGTGCGGTCGCGCCGATGTCGCCATCTTCGTCAGGCTCGCCCACTTCATCGACGATAACCTTGATCGTCCTGCCGATCTTGGCTGCCAGCTTGGCAGCGCTGATGCGCTCGGTGGTTTCCATAAGCCGCCGATAGCGCTCTTCCTTGATCTCCTCGGGCACCGGGTTCGGCAGGTCGTTCGCAGCCGCACCGGCCACCGGCTCAAACCGGAAGCCGCCCACGCGATCAAGCTGCGCTTCTTCCAGCCACTCCAGCAGGTACTCGAAGTCGGCTTCGGTCTCGCCGGGGAAGCCGACGACGAAGCTCGAGCGGATGGCGATGTCCGGGCAGATTTCCCGCCAAGCCTTGATGCGGTCGAGCACCTTGGCCTCGTTGGCCGGGCGCTTCATGCTGCGCAGCACGTTGGGGCTGGCGTGCTGGAACGGGATGTCGAGATAGGGCGTCACCAGCCCTTCCGCCATCAGCGGGATCACCGCATCGACGTGGGGGTAGGGATAGACGTAGTGCAGCCGCACCCACGGCGTTTCGCCTTCCGGCGTGCGCAGCTTGCCCAGTTCACGGGCGAGGTCGGTCATGTGCGTGCGAACCGGCTCGCCCTTCCACATGCGCTCTTCATGCCGCACGTCCACGCCATAGGCCGAGGTGTCCTGGCTGATCACCAGCAATTCCTTCGTGCCCGCTGCCACCAGCTTTTCGGCCTCGCGCAGCACCGCGTCGATGCGGCGGCTGGCGAGCTTTCCGCGCAAGCTTGGAATGATGCAGAACGCGCAGGCGTGGTTGCAGCCCTCGGAAATCTTGAGATAGCCATAGTGGCGCGGCGTCAGTTTCACGTCGCCTGGCTCGGCCTGCGGAATAAGGTCGATGTACGGGCCCATGCTCGGCGGGGCGGCTTCGTGCACCGCTTCGACTACCGCCTCGTACTGGTGCGCACCCGTCACCGCCAGCACCTGCGGAAACTTGGCGCGGATCACGTCGGCCTCGTTGCCCATGCATCCGGTAACGATCACCCGGCCGTTTTCGGCAATGGCCTCGCCGATTGCGGAAAGGCTCTCTTCCTTTGCGGAATCGAGGAAGCCGCAGGTGTTGACCAGCACCACGTCCGCGCCCGCATAATCGGCGCTCATCGCATAGCCGTCGGCGCGCAGGCGCGTGAGAATGCGCTCGGAATCGACCAGCGCCTTGGGACAGCCCAGGCTGACCATGCCGACCTTGGGGGCTTCGGGAATTTCGAGAGGGGGAATCTGGCTTGCCATCGTGGCGCGGCCCATAGGCTAAAAAGCACGCCACGTCACCATTGCCCCGCTTGGCGTTGCCTTCCGCGTTTGTCAGGCGTAGCAGTTGGTCGCAACGGGGGCTTGGCAAAGAAGGAAAAGATGGGCCCGGTCAACTGGATAGCCGTCGTTGTTGCAACGCTTTTTGCGCTTGGTGCGTCAACCCTTTGGTATGGCCCGCTGTTCGGCCGTGCCCGGCTGGAGGAGGTTGGCCCCGGCAAGCTCGGCATCCGCCGCTCGCCTGCCCGTACCGCCGCGATCACCGCTGCCCTGCTGTTCATTTCCGCCAGCATGATGGGCCACATGTTCGCCCGCGTCGGCGCGGCTACGCTCGACGTGAAGTGGTGGCTCTACTTCATGATGTCGGGCGGCCTCGCCATCGCCTTCGTCGTTCCATCGCTGTGGATCAGCTACAGCCAACAGCGCATCAGCACCCGGCTGGCCCTGATTGACGGCGGATTCTGGCTCGCCGCCTATCTCTCGATGGGCCTCGCGTTCATGCTCATGGGGCAATAGCAGGGGTAGGCGCGATCTCGACGATCTCGTCACCTTCCTCAAGCCGATCGGCGGCGGCTTCCCAGAAGCCGATTGCCGTTCCGCGCCGATAGATCCTCAATCCCCGCCCGCCGCTGGCCAGTGCCGCCAGCGGACGACCGACTTCCTCGGGCCTCACCTTGCGCTCCACCAGCTGCACCCGGCCTTCGACCGAGGCGAGATCGGTCAGGTATTCGGCGACGTGCTTGCCATGGGCGGACCCGGCCATCAGCAGCCCGGTAAAGCGCACCGGGTTGATGACCGTGCTGGCGCCAGCCTGCCGGGCCAGGTCCTCGTTGTCGGCCGCGCGCACCACGGTGCTGATCGGCACGCCGGGCGCCAGATGCCGCGCGGTAAGGGTGATGAGGATCGAGGTGTCGTCGCGTCCGGCCGAAACCAGGATGGCGCAGGCCCGGTCGATCCGCACGTCGACCAGCGTTGCATCGCGCGTGGCATCGCCAGCCATGACATTGCAGCCGATGTTGGCTGCGGCTGCCAGCGCGCTTTCCGAGGGATCGATCACCACGATGCAGCCCGGATCGGTGCCCCGCGCGACCAGTTCGGCCACGGCTTCTGCCCCCGAAACGCCAAAGCCCAGCACCACGATATGGTCGGTCAGGTTCTTCTGGATCTGCGCCATGCGAAACCGCTCCCAGGTGCGCTTGATGATGAAATTGTAGGCCGTGCCCACGAAGATGAAGATCACCGCCACCCGGATCGGCGTGACGATGACCGCCTCGATCAACCGCGAACGGTCGCTCACGGGGGCGATGTCGCCAAAGCCGGTCGTCGTGATCGAGATCATCGTGAAATAGACCACGTCGAGGAAACTGATAGACCCGTCATGGCTGTCCTTCAGCCCCGACCGGTCGATCCAGTGGACCGCCACCACGATAGCCACCAAGGCAAATGCGGCGCCCAGCCGCAGCCCGAGGTCCGCCCATACCGAAACCTTCAGCGTTCGCCGCAGCACGTTCACCGGTTTGCGCTTTCCCGGGCGGAGAAGGTGGAGGTCCATGGGCGTTACAACCGCGGCGGCAGGTAGAGTTCCGGATCGCGCGGCACGTTGTTGCGGCGCAGCTCGAAATGGACCGTCGGCCGCTGTGCCTCGCCGCTCTGCCCGACCAGCGCGATGCGCTCGCCCTTGGTCACCGTCTGCCCTTCCTTCACCGTCATCATGCCGAGATAGGCATAGGCGGTGACGAAGCCGCCGCCGTGATCGATCAGGATCAGCTGCCCGAAGCGTTCGGGTTCCTTGCCGGCGTAAAGCACGGTGCCTGCCGCCGCCGCTCGCACCTTTTGTCCGGGGTGGGCAATCAGGTCTATTCCGTTCGAGGGAATGCCTGCCACCTTTTCGCGGAAATGACTGACAACGGCGCCTTCCGTGGGCCAGCCGATCTTCGGCGCGTCGGATTCACGCGGGGCCAATGG
>NZ_JRVC01000004.1 GCF_000807925.1 Novosphingobium subterraneum
TCCGAAGGGAGAGGAGCGGGTTGGCCTTGTGCCCTCTCCTGACCTGTGGGCGGAGTGTATAACCTATATGGTTCTTTTTGTCAAGCTTGTCCGTACTGACCCAAACCGTCATCCTGGGCTTGACCCGGGATCCCGCTTCCTTGGTTCACAGGAAGCGCAGAAGAAAAGCGGGGCCCGGGTCAAGCCCGGGGCGACGGTAGGTTTGGAGAATGTCTGGTGTGTGCTCAGAACAGGTCCAGCTGGCCGTTGGGGCTGGGCTTCCTGAATTGCGCGCAGTCCAGATCGATGCGGGCCTTGCCGATGCCGTGCTTGCGACAGGCGACGCGGAAGCGGGTGCGGATGAGGTCGGCCCAGATGCCATTCGGCTTCATGCGGGTGAAGAACTGCGCGTCGTTGTCCTTGCCGCCGCGAACCGACTGGACGATCCCCATGACTTTCGATGCGCGATCCGGGAAGTGCGTGTCGAGCCATTCGCGGAACAGCGGGGCGACTTCGTGTGGAAGGCGCAGCATGATCCAACTGGCCGACCTCACGCCACGTTCTGCGGCGGCCTCAAGGATGCCTTCCATGAACTGGTCGGTGATCGAAGGAATGACCGGGGCGACCGAAACATGGGTGGGGATGCCGGCGGCAACAAGCTTTCCAAGGGCTTCCAATCGCTTGGCAGGACTGCTTGCACGCGGTTCGAGAAGGCCGGACAGGCGCGGGGCGAGGCTGGTGACCGAGATGCCGACCGCGGTCAGATTGCTGCGGGCGAGTTCGGCCAGCAGGTCCAGATCATCCAGTACGCGCGCGGACTTTGTGGTGATGGTGACCGGGTGGCGCAATTCGAGGCAGAGTTCGAGCACCTGGCGGGTGATGCGGTAACGGCTTTCGATCGGCTGATAGGGATCGGTATTCGTGCCCATGGCAATGGGAGCGGGCATGTAGCCGGGCTTGGCCAGGGTTTCACGCAGTAGCTTTGCCGCATCGGGTTTGGCAAAGAGCTTCGTTTCGAAATCGAGGCCGGGCGAGAGATCGTGCCAGGCGTGGGTGGGCCGAGCGTAGCAGTACACGCAGCCATGCTCGCACCCCCTGTAGGCGTTTACCGAACGATCAAAGGGGATGTCGGGCGAGCGGTTGAAGGTGAGGATCGAGCGGGAATGTTCTTCGGTGACCGTCGTGCGCAGCTTGGGACCGGGACCGTCGATATCCTCGCGAGCGTCGAGCCAGTCGCCGTCAACCTCGCGCGTGGCGAGGCCGAAGCGTGTCGGGACATTTGCGGATTGTGCGCCTCTGCCATGGACTGCCATGGCTGGATTGGAACATAAGTGGAACGAAAATGCAATAGCGATTGGAAAGACTTACTTTTCCAGCAGCCTCGGCATCAGTTCGACAAAGTTGCAGGGCCGGTTGCGGCTGTCGAGCTGTTCGTCGAGGATGCCGTCCCAGCCGTCCTTCACCGCGCCATTCGAGCCGGGCAGGGCGAAGATATAGGTGCCGCGCGCGACGACGGCGCAGGCGCGTGACTGAATCGTGCTGGTGCCGATGGTCTTGTAGGACAGCCAGCGGAACAGTTCGCCAAAGCCCGGGATGTCGCGCGTCTTGACGCGGTCGAGGGCTTCGGGCGTCACGTCGCGGCCGGTGAGACCGGTGCCGCCGGTGATGACGACGGCATCGACGGTGCGATCGTCGATCCAGTTGTTGAGGCGACTGGCGATGCGGTCGGCATCGTCCTTTTCCATGGCGCGGGCAGCGAGCTTGTGGCCCTTGGCCTTGATGCGTTCGGCGAGGATATCGCCCGATGTATCCTCGGCCGGGCCGCGGGTGTCGGAAACGGTGAGCAGGGCGATGTTGATCGGCTTGAATTCGCGCGAAGTATCAATTGCCACGCGATGCGATCCTCACATTATCTGCGCCTGAAAGGCCGGGGAACTTGGGCCACATGCCCTGGACAAGGCCCATGCGGCTTTCCGACGGGCCGCCGGCCTGCTTTTCGTACATCCAGTAATTGCGCATGACGATGGAAACGTAGCCGCGCGTTTCCCAGTAGGGGATCGATTCCATCCACAGCAGCGGATCGCTGCCGCCGCGGATTTCCGTGTTCCAGCGGCTGATCGGCAGGGGGCCGGCATTGTAGGCGGCCATGACCTTGGGCAGGAGGCCCTGCGTCGCATCGGAATCGCGCAACTGCTGGAGGTACTGCTGGCCGAAGGCAAGGTTGACGTCAGGCAGGTCGAGCTGGCGATCGCGCCCGGCCATTGCCGGCTCTACGCGGGCCATGTCCTTGGCCGTGCCGGGGCGGACCTGCATCAGACCCTTGGCCCCGGCCGGGCTGGTGACGGCCGTGCGGAAGTTCGATTCCTGCAGCGAATGGGCAAAGAGCAGCGCGGGATCGACCTTCCAGCCCGTGGCCGGCGTCCACTTCGGCGCAGGGAAGCGCGCGGATTCATCGGGACGGGCCCCTGCCGGGGCATTGTAGGCCATCCACAGCTGGGTGGAGGGGAGGCCCAGATCGCGGGCAAGGCGCGAGAGCGGGGCATATTGCCCGGGCGCGCCGATGCGGGCCTGATGGCGCAGGACTTCGTCGGCAAGGCCGTCTTCGCCGATTTCGGCAAGCTGCACGGCGGTGCGGATGTTCGGAACGTCGCGAAGCTGCTGCCAGTCATTCTGCGAGAAGTCCGGCGCCACCGGCGGCGTGCTTTCGCGCATGCCCAGCGCTTCGGACGCCATCATGCCGTAGAGCGTTTCGCGGAAGCGGGCGGCGTTGCGCAGCGAGGCCGAGACCTTTTCCGGCTTGCGGCAGCGCAGCCAGGCGCGGCTGGCCCAGTAGTGTGCGGCGGACGCCAGTTCGTCGTTCTGGGCTGATCCTGCGGTCTTTTCAAAGGCGTCGGCGGCGGCGAGGCAGTCGCTCAGGCGCCAGCTGGCAAGGCCTGCGGTCCAGTAGGCTTCCGCGACCCACGGGCCGGTGCCTTCGGCGGCGGTGAGCGAAAGAGCGCGGGCGGTGGCGTCGTCGTTCTCGATATAGAAGGCCCAGCCGACCTTCTGCCGCCATTCGGCGCGAGCAGCGGGCGAGAGCGTGGCATCGACCCCATCGAGCAGGACGCGGGCACCGACGGGATCGTCAAACTTGATGCGGTCCTGAATCGCGGCGGCGACGCCGGCCGGCATCGTACCGTCATCGATCGGGCGCGGCTTGATGCGCTTGGAAACGGTGGGAAGGCTGACAAGACGCTGTGCCTGCGGCAGGGCGGGCATGTCGGTGGCGCCGCGCTTCAGGGCGAGGCGACCGAGCTGCTCCGCCCACGGCAAGTCCGGAGCCTTGGCCAGCACTTCAGTGATCGGTGCGAGCTCTGCCTTGGGCGAGGTTGCGGCCAGCATGTACTGGGCGCGGGCTACCGTATGGAGAGGCCCATCGGTCCGCTGGGCGAACAGCGTCTGCACCTGCGTCCAATCCTCGCGCTCGATCGCGGAGAACAGGCTCTTGTAATAGGAGCGATCGTCGGCGCTCAGCAGCGAGGGGACGGCGGTGCGATCGGCGCGGCCACGGAAATAGTCGACCGCGGCGCTGTTGGCGTGAGCCGGGACAGCCGAAAGCCCAAGCGACGAGGCCGCGAGCGCGAGCAGCGTGAACGTCTTGGCGCGAGCCAGCTTCAAATCGTTTCGGTCCCCGTCCATTCGAGCCAGCGGCTCCACAGACCTGCCTTGAGGGCAGGGCGCTGCAGCATGGCTTCGAGATCCCACGCCGGCAGCGCGGGAAGTGGTGGCCCTTCTTGATTAATTGCCCGTAAACTTTGAGCCAAATTCGGCGGGTCGTTGCCGAGAAGCGCCGAAATGCCTGATGCGCCCAGGATCAGCAGTCGTTTCGGAGCGGCAAGAGTGATGTGGTGGAGGAGAACTTCGCCGAGGCCCGACTCCTTGTGGAGGTGCCAATCGGGCATCGGCACGTGGGCTGGAAGGGCAGAGGCGATGTAGGTTCGGGACCGGTCAAGGCCAAACGCGGCCAGCATGGCATCGAGCAATCGGCCTGCACGCCCGGAGAGAAGGGTATCGCCATCGTCTGCCGAGGGCATCGGCACCAGGATCATCAGGTCCGCACCTTGCGCGCCGACCGGAGGCAGGCGATGCAACCCGGCGGGCGCGAGGGCGGGTTCGGCCAACCACCAAGGGGCGAAGGCTTCAAAGGTCTGCGGCCAATCAGCCTTGGCGCTAACCTTGGCCACCTTGGGCGAATCATCGCGCTCTGCCGTGAGTTCGCGCAGCGGCTTCATCGGGGCCGGTGGTGCAGCTTCCCTTGGCTTGCGCGCTTCGGACAGCCAGTCTTGAGCATCGTCAACGAAGGCATGGTCTACGCCCGCATCGCGCCACCAATCGAGCGCGGCCGTAACGGCATCGCGCCACTGATGATTTTCTGCGTTAGCGATATCGGGCAACCTGTCTTTCCTTCCAGTCCAATTTGCGGTCTTGACCTTGCCTGTGCCCTCTTTCAAGGCACATTCGAAATTCAATCGTGCGTTTAGCAGCAGTCGGGAGATATCGGGGCATGAGCGAACGGGAATCGATGCCGTATGACGTCGTCATCGTTGGCGGAGGGCCTGCGGGCCTGGCTGCTTCGATCCGGCTTAAGCAGGTGAACCCGGAAATTTCGGTCTGCATCCTGGAAAAGGGTTCGGAAATCGGCGCGCACATCCTTTCGGGCGCGGTGGTAGACCCGAAAGCGCTCGACGAACTGCTTCCGCAATGGCGCGAACAGGGCTGCCCGATGGCCGAAGTGCCGGTGACCGACAATTGGCACTGGGTGCTGTCGAAGAAGGGCAAGGTCTCGATCCCGCACTGGCCGATGCCGCCGTTCATGTCGAACGATGGCAATTATACCGGCAGCCTTGGCAACCTGTGCCGCTGGCTTTCGGAACAGGCGATGGAACTGGGCGTCGAGATCTTCCCCGGCTTCCCCGCGGCGGAGATCCTGTTCGACGAGAATGGCGCGGTCATGGGCGTCGCGACCGGCGACATGGGCATTGCCAAGGACGGTTCGAAGAAGCCCGATTATCAGCCGGGCATGGAACTGCACGCCAAGTACACGCTGTTTGCCGAAGGCGCGCGCGGGCACCTGACCAAGCGGCTCAAGGCGCATTTCGACCTCGAGCGCGATTGCGAGCCGCAGGTCTATGGCATCGGCATCAAGGAGCTCTGGGACATCGATCCCGAGAAGCACGTTCCGGGCCGGGTGATCCACACGCAGGGCTGGCCGCTTTCGGAATCGAATTCGTGGGGCGGCGGGTTCCTCTACCACCAGGCCAACAACCAGGTGGCATTGGGCTTCGTTACCGCGCTCGATTACGCCAATCCCTATGTCTATCCGTTCGAGGAATTCCAGCGCTGGAAGCAGCACCCGGAAATCCGCGCGATCCTGGAAGGCGGACGCCGCGTGTCGTACGGCGCGCGTGCGATCAATGAAGGCGGCTGGCAATCGGTGCCGCGCCTGTCGTTCCCGGGTGGCGCGCTGATCGGCTGCTCGGCCGGCTTCGTCAACGTGCCGCGCATCAAGGGCAGCCACACCGCGATGAAGAGCGGGATGCTGGCCGCGGAGTCCATCGCGGCGGCGATGGCAGCTGGGCGCGAGAAGGACGACATGGTCGAGTACGATGCGGCCGTGCGCGAAAGCTGGATCGCCAAGGAGTTGAAGAAGGTCCAGAACGCGCAGCCGCTGGTGGCCAAGTTCGGCGGTGAGCTGGGCACGGTGCTGGCTGGCGCGGACATGTGGCTGCGCACGATCGGCGGCTTTGGCATCTGGAAGCCGATGAAGCACCACCGCGACAGCGAGGCGACGCAGCGCGCCGACCTGTACAAGCCGATCGCGTACCCCAAGCCTGATGGCGTCATCACCTTCGACCGCCTGACCAGCGTCTCGTTCTCGTACACCAATCACGAGGAAGACCAGCCGAGCCACCTCGTGCTGAAAGACCCGACGGTGCCGACGCGGATCAACCTGCCGCTCTATGCGGGCCCCGAGCAGCGCTACTGCCCGGCGGGCGTCTATGAGTACGTCGGCGTGGAGGAAGGCAACCCGCGCCTGCAGATCAACGCCCAGAACTGCGTCCACTGCAAGACTTGCGACATCAAGGACATGACCCAGAACATCGAATGGGTCACGCCTGAGGGCGGCGGCGGGCCGAACTATCCGAATATGTGAGGTTGAGTTCCTCCCCGGCACGGGGAGGGCACACTCACTCTGGTCAGCATACATGAAGTCATGAGCTTGCGAACATCGCATCGACATTGGTAAACCGAGGCTGGAGGCGCCTGTTTATGGCCTACTCGCTGTTGGTGATGCTGTTTTCAGCTGCGCTTGCTTGGATGCTTGATTTGTATAGCAGGATGCTTGGGGAAATGTCCGCCCTTCGAAGACTGACTTGAAGCATGTCTCGACGGCAAGCCCGGTGACCAAGCTTTCATTGAAATATCGAACCGCCTCGAGATGGGGAGGTATCGTTGGTTTCTGGTCAATTTTTATTTCAGTTTGGCTTTTTGGATCCACAATGAACTTCTGGGGGTGGTTGAGCTTGGGACTCCTCGGGGCGGTTTCCGTTGTAGCGGCAGTTTTTTCGCATTGGTGGCTTATCTCTTGCCGCACCCTTAGGCCAAAGAGATGAAAGAAACCGCTTACGCCAAGATCAACCTTGCGCTGCATGTGCGGCGGCGCAGGGAGGATGGGTATCATGAGCTTGAGACGCTGTTTGCCTTCGTGGATGCGGGGGATGTGCTGAGCGCTTCGTCTGCGCAGGCGGATTCGCTGCGCGTTGTCGGCGAGTTTGGCGGGGCGCTGGACGATCCGTTCGGCAATATCGTGGCCAAAGCCTTGCAATCGCTGCCGCATGGGCCGGGCTGGGCGGTGACGCTGGAGAAGAATCTGCCGGTGGCGGCCGGGCTGGGTGGCGGATCAGCCGATGCCGGGGCGATATTCCGGATGGTTCGGGACAGCCATGGTTTGCCGGAGGACTGGCATGCGCGAGCGGCGAAGCTGGGGGCGGACGTGCCGGCTTGCGTCGAGAGCGTGGCGTGCATCGGACGCGGAACCGGAACCGAACTGGAGCCGATCGCCAACGATCTGGCGGGGACGCCTGTGCTGCTGGTCAACCCTCGCATTCCGCTGGCGACCGGGCCGGTGTTCAAGGCTTGGGATGGCGTTGATCGCGGGCAGATGGAAGGTGACAACCTCAGGGAAATGGCGCTTGCGGGCCGCAATGATCTGGAAGCTCCGGCACTGACGCTCGTGTCAGAAATTGGCGATGTGCTGAGAGCCTTGGAGCAGACGGGCGCGTGGTTGACGCGTATGTCAGGATCAGGCGCGACGTGCTTCGCGCTCTATGATAGGCCTGAGCTGCGCGATGCCGCCAAGGTGGCTATGCCGGCGGGGTGGTGGACCTTGGCGGGGGCCCTGCGATGAGCGAGGCCTTTGCGATCCTTGGTCAGCCGCGCTTCGGGGGCATTCTGGTGGTGTCGGACCATGCTTCCAACCGCGTGCCCGATGACATCGACCTTGGCATCGCTCCCGAACTGCTGGACCAGCACATCGCGGTCGACATCGGCGTGGCCGAAGTGGGGGCGCTGATGGCGCAACGTCCCGGCATTGCGGCGTTTCAGGGTGGGGTGAGCCGTCTGGTCTGCGATTTCAACCGTGAAGAGCATCTGCCGACCGTGGTGCCGATTGCCAGCGATGGCCATGCGATCCCCGGCAACGCGCTCGATCATGCAGGCCATGAAGCGCGGCTGGCGCGGTTCTTCCGGCCCTATCACGATGCGCTGGCCGACCTTCTGGCCGATGTGCCGCAAGCGCTGATCCTGTCCTTGCACAGCTTCACGCCGCAACTCGCCTCGAGCGATGAGCCTCGGCCCTGGCACGTGGGCGTGCTCTACAACGAGGATGATCGCGCAGCGCGGATCGCCATTCCAATGCTTGAGGCCGAGGGGCTCTGCGTCGGGGATCAGCTGCCCTATTCGGGCAGGCTGCTTAATGCGACGATGAACCGCCATGCCGAGGCGGATGGAAGGCCCTACCTGGGCATAGAGGTGCGGCAAGACCTGATCAGCGATGCTAAGGGCCAAGCTGAATGGGCCGAGCGGCTGGCGCGGATTGCCAATCAGGTTGCGGTCGCAATCAGTTAGGTTTTCTGCCACTTTTGGCTGACATAGTTGTAATTAATACTTTCGACAGCGGCTGATTCCGTCGGCTAGGGAACGATCCCAAGTCGCTCATAAAAACTGATTCCCTGTCCGGAGTTCGCACAATGCCCCCCTATCGTTCACGCACCACCACCCATGGCCGCAACATGGCGGGCGCGCGCGGACTTTGGCGCGCAACAGGCATGAAGGACGAGGACTTCGGCAAGCCGATCATCGCGGTGGTCAATTCGTTCACGCAGTTCGTGCCGGGCCATGTCCACCTCAAGGACCTCGGCCAGATGGTGGCGCGCGAGATCGAGGCGGCTGGCGGCGTTGCCAAGGAATTCAATACCATCGCGGTCGATGACGGGATCGCCATGGGCCACGACGGCATGCTCTATTCATTGCCGAGCCGTGACCTGATCGCCGACAGCGTGGAATACATGGTCAACGCCCATTGCGCCGACGCGATGGTCTGCATTTCCAACTGCGACAAGATCACGCCTGGCATGCTGATGGCGGCAATGCGGATCAACATTCCGGTCGTGTTCGTCTCGGGCGGGCCGATGGAAGCGGGCAAGGTAATCCTCAAGGGGAAGGAGCACGCGCTCGATCTGGTCGACGCTATGGTGGCCGCGGCCGACGACACGATGACCGACGAGGAAGTGACTGCGATCGAGCGGTCGGCCTGCCCGACCTGCGGTTCGTGCTCGGGCATGTTCACGGCCAATTCGATGAACTGCCTGACCGAGGCGCTGGGTCTTTCGCTGCCGGGCAATGGCTCGACGCTGGCTACCCACGCTGATCGCAAGCGCCTGTTCCTCGAAGCGGGGCGCCTCGCCGTGGACCTGTGCAAGCGCTACTACGAGGAGGACGATGCCAGCGTCCTGCCGCGCTCGATTGCCAGTTTCGATGCGTTCGAGAATGCGGTTTGCCTCGATATCGCGATGGGCGGTTCGACCAACACGGTGCTGCACCTGCTGGCGGCGGCGCACGAAGCGGGCGTGAACTTCACGATGTCGGACATCGATCGGCTGAGCCGTCGGGTGCCGTGCCTGTCGAAGGTCGCGCCGGCCAAGAACGACGTGCATATGGAGGACGTCCACCGGGCGGGTGGCATCTACGCCATTCTTGGAGAGCTGGATCGTGCGGGCCTGATCCACACGCACCTGCCGACCGTGCACAGCCGCACGCTGGCCGAAGCGCTGGATCGCTGGGACATCAAGCGCACCAATTCGCCAAGCGTGCAGGAATTCTTCAAGGCGGCGCCGGGCGGCGTGCCGACGCAGGTGGCGTTCTCGCAGGACCGTCGCTGGAAGGAACTGGACCTTGACCGCGAGACCGGCGTGATCCGTTCGGCCGAACACGCCTTCAGCAAGGACGGCGGGCTTGCCGTGCTCTATGGCAACATCGCGCGCGATGGCTGCATCGTGAAGACGGCGGGCGTTGACGAGAAGATCCACAAGTTCTCGGGGCCGGCCAAGGTCTATGAAAGCCAGGACGCGGCGGTGACGGCGATCCTGACCGGGCAGGTCGTGGCAGGGGACGTGGTGGTGATCCGCTATGAAGGGCCGAAGGGCGGCCCGGGCATGCAGGAAATGCTCTATCCCACCAGCTACCTCAAGTCGAAGGGGCTGGGCGCGGCGTGCGCACTGCTGACCGACGGGCGCTTTTCGGGCGGGACTTCGGGCCTTTCCATCGGCCATGCCTCGCCGGAAGCGGCCGAGGGTGGCGAGATCGGGTTGGTCCAGAACGGCGACATGATCGAGATCGACATCCCAAACCGCACCATCCATCTGGCGGTGAGCGACGAGGAATTGTCGCACCGTCGTGCGGCCCAGGACGCCAAGGGCTGGAAGCCGGCGCAGGAGCGGCCGCGCCAGATCTCGACGGCGCTCAAGGCCTATGCCGCGATGACCACCAGCGCGGCGCGCGGTGCGGTGCGCGACCTCAAGCAGCTGGGCATCGACTGATGCGCAAGGGGCTGCCAGCGCTGCTGATCTGCGGGGTGCTGGCTGCCTGCTCAAAGGCCGAGGACGCGCCGAAGGGGCGGGTGATCGATTGCGCAGTGGGCGGATCGGCGAAGTTCCTGCCGGAATGCTTTGTCGAGGACTCGCGCGTGGGTGGCAAGCGCTTCCTGACCGTGCGGCACAAGGCCGGGGGTTTTCGCCGGTTTGAGATGGTGAACGACGGGCGCGGCGTGGTATCGGCTGACGGGGCCGACGAGGCGACGGCGCAGTGGTCGTCGCAAGGCGTGCTCGAAGTTTCGGTCGCGGGAGACCGCTATCGCTTTCCGGCAAGGATGAAGGACGATGCCCCGCTGCCGTGAGCCTGTGCTTTCGCAAGTACTCACAGTGGCGCAGATGCGCGCCGCAGAGGAGGACCTGATTGCGGCGGGCTCGACTGTCGATGCGCTGATGCAACTGGCCGGGCGCGGGGCGGGCGAGTGGGTACGCCGGATCGCGGGCGGCGGTTCGGTTACCGTGCTGTGCGGGCCGGGCAACAACGGCGGCGATGGCTGGGTCATCGCCGAATACCTTCGCGAACATGGCAATGCCGTGCAGGTCGTGCAGGCGCGCGAGCCGGTGACGGATGCGGCGCGCAATGCCAAGGCCCTGTATCGCGGGGCGGTCGTTTCGGCGGGAAGTGTGACGGCGGGGGACGTGTTCGTCGACTGCCTGTTCGGAAGCGGGCTGACGCGCGCCTTGCCGGATGATCTTCTTGCCCTGCTGTGCGATTTGGCGGCGCTGCATCGCCATCGCATTGCGATTGATCTGCCGAGCGGAATCGAAAGTGACAGCGGCGCCGCGCTGAATGAGGGCTTGCCGGAGTGGTCGTTGACAGTGGCGCTGGGGGCGTGGAAGCATGCCCACTTTGCCATGCCTGCCTGTTCGAAGATGGGCGCGGTCAGGCTGGTTGATATCGGCGTGGCGGCACTGCCGGGCGCGGCGCGGGTCCTGGCGAAACCGAAGCTGGAGGCACCTGCAGCCGATGCGCACAAGTACCGGCGCGGGATGCTCGGGATCGTCGCCGGAGAGATGCCAGGCGCAGCCTTGCTGGCGGCGACGGCCGCGCTGCGGGCAGGGGCGGGATACGTGAAGCTTGCAGCGCAGGCAGCGCCCTTGGTGGTCCCGCCGGAGTTGGTGGTGACCGGCGACGCTGCGGGAATGCTGGCCGACGCGCGGACCTCGGCGCTACTGGTAGGGCCGGGTCTGGGCCGGTCTGATGAAGCGTCGCGCCTGCTCGCTGCTGCGCTCCATGCTGGCCGACCGACAGTGGTGGATGCCGATGCGCTGGTCTTGTTGCGACCGGCGATGTTGTCTGGTGCACAATGCATTCTGACCCCGCACGAGGGCGAGATGAGCGCGCTGGAGCGGGCTTTCGGGCTGTCAGGGGCTGGCTTGCGGCGAGATCGCGCGCTCGCTCTGGCTGAGGTTTCAGGCGCGGTCGTGGTGCTGAAAGGGCCGGATACGCTGATTGCCGCGCCCGGTGGCGAGACTGTTCTGGCACCGCGCGCTTCATCGTGGCTTTCGGTGGCAGGGACGGGCGACGTCCTGGCGGGAGCCATCGCCAGCCGCCTTGCCACGCATTGTCAGGACTTGGAGCAAGCCTTGCGCGCCGCCGAAGAAGGCCTATGGCTCCACGGCGAAGCGGCGCGGCTGTGCGGGCCTGCGTTCACGGCC
Source organism: Novosphingobium subterraneum (assembly GCF_000807925.1). Taxonomy (GTDB): domain Bacteria; phylum Pseudomonadota; class Alphaproteobacteria; order Sphingomonadales; family Sphingomonadaceae; genus Novosphingobium; species Novosphingobium subterraneum. Next base: position 11,826 of record NZ_JRVC01000004.1, read on the forward strand.
GGAGAACTGGCCCATGCCGTGCAGGCAGCGCTGAAGGCCTGCCACGGAGGTGGCTACGAAGGAACTTCTTGAATGAGCGAGTCAGATCTGATCGTGCGTGTTGCCGCCAAGGGGGAAGGCGCAACGGCAGACGGCAGATACGCGGCGCTGGCGGCTCCCGGCGATGTGCTGCAGGCTGATGGTTCGCTGGTGCACGGTCCCAACCACGTCGATCCGCCGTGTCGGCACTTTCCCGCCTGCGGCGGTTGCCAGTTGCAGCACCTGTCCGAGAATGCGCTGGCCGAATACGTGCACGATCGCGTCGTAGGTGCGGCGAAGGGACAGGGGATCGCGGACGTGGTAGCCACGGCGGCGCACATCTCCCCGCCACGTTCGCGCAGAAGGGCGACCTTGCATGCGCAGGCGATCGGCAAGCGCGTGGTCATCGGGTTTCGCGAGCAGGGTTCGCACAAGATCGTCGACATGCGCGAGTGCCATGTTCTGGCGCCTGAACTGTTTGCACTGGTAGCGCCCCTGCGCGCCCTGCTCGAGGAATGGGGCGACCGCAAGCTGGCGGTCGATATCGAGCTGGCGCTGGCCGATCAGGGTGTGTCCGTCGGCTTGAAGGGGCTGACTGCCGAAGGTCTGGCGAAGACCGAAGCCTTGCTCGACTTTGCGCGGGCCAACAGCCTGGCGCGGCTGACGATGGATTCTGGCTATGGCGCCGAGGGCGTGTGGGAGCCGGAGCCGGTAACGGTCACCCTTGGCGGGACGCCGGTTTCGCTGCCGCCCGGAGCTTTCCTGCAGGCGACTGCCGATGGCGAGGCAGCGCTTGTGGGTGCGGCGCGCGAATGGCTGGCCGGGGCACCCACGGTGGCGGATCTGTTTTCAGGGCTTGGCACCTTCGCCTTTGCCCTTGCGGGTCCGAAGACAAAGGTGCTGGCAGCCGAAGCGGCGCGCGATGCGCATCTTGCCTGCCAGGCGGCGGCGCGAATGAACGGTCGACCGGTCCATCCGCTGCACCGGGACCTGTTCCGCAATCCGCTGCGGGTGGAAGAACTGGATCGCTTTGCATCCGTCGTGCTCGATCCACCACGGGCGGGCGCGGAGGAGCAGGTGGAGCAGATCGCCCTGAGCAAGGTTGCGCGCGTGGTCTATATCAGCTGCAACCCCGCGAGCTGGGCGCGCGACGCGGTCAAGCTGATCTCGGGCGGTTACAGGCTGGCGGAGCTGCGGCCGGTGGGCCAGTTCCGCTGGTCGACGCACGTGGAGCTCGCCAGCCTGTTCGTCCGCGATTGAATCAGGCGGCGAAGACGATCTTCGCGGCGTGGTAGATCAGCGCCATGAGCGCGACGCTCGACAGCGAGAACAGGATGAAGCGGACCATGACCTTGTTCACGGTCGCCTGCACCAGTGAGTGGACAACGCGCAAGGCTACATAGGCCCATGCCACAGTCGCGCTGGTGCCGTTGCCGGCCCCTGCGACAGCGATGACGAGGCAGACCGCGTAGAACAGCGTCGGCGCTTCGTGCAGGTGGTTGTAGTTGTGGGCCTTCCATTGGACGCTGGCGGGAAGCAGATCGTCGAGCGTCCTGGTGGGGTCCTTGGCGAGACTGTCTGGATCGAGCTTTGCCGCATTCATGGCCGGAATGCGGGTGACGTACATCCACAGCCACATGACCATGGTCCACGCCATCAGTGCAACGGCAGGTTGCAGGATATGGGCAATCTTCATTGGCATTCTCCCCCTTTTTTATGGCTTATCCGTGGCCCATGGTCGCTCCCAGCGCGCGCAGGGCCAGCCCGATCAGGCACAGCGTTGACAAAAGGAACAGGCTGAAGCGCACAGGCACGCGGTTGACGGTTGCCTGCCAGATCGAGTGGACGATGCGCAGGACAACGTAGCCCCATGCCAGCATGACATCGAGCGAGGCCGACCCCATGATCGCAAGGATCATCACGGTGGCGTAGAACAGCGTCGGCTGTTCCATGAGGTGGCTGTAGTTGTGCGCCTTCCAGTTGATCTCGTCGGGCAGCACGCCTTCGAGGTCCTGTCCGCGCCCGCCGGGCTTGGCTTTGCCGAGGCCACCCTTTTGCTTGAGGGCTGGCAGCCGCGTTCCGGCCATCCAGAACAGCATGACAATCGACCACAGCACAAGCACCGCGGCGGGCGTGAGGATTTGCGCCTGCATCTTCAGATCTCCCCCGAGAATTGCCGGGAGAGTGCGAGGTGCGAGTTAGATTGTCAAATGCAACTTATCCGTGGTGCGCAATCACTTGGGCAAAGGCGGCCGGGTCGACGTTGCCGCCCGAGAGCAGGACGGCGGTACGGCCATCTGCTGCCACCTTGCCGGCGAGCAACGCGGCGAGGCCTGCTGCTCCGCCCGGCTCGACGACCAGCCTCAGCTTGCTGAAGGCATAGCGCTGGGCGGCGCGCACTTCCGCTTCGGTTACGCTCAAGCCCCTGAGGCCCCGCGCGGAGAGGACGGCGAAGTTGATGGGGAAGGTGGCGGGCGTCTGCAGCGCGTCGCACGCTGTGGGAGGGGCGTCGCGAGGGACGCGCTGGATCGCGCCACTGACGAGGCTCCGGGCGACATCGTCCCAGCCATCGGGTTCGACGGGCACGATCTCGGCGTCGGGCAGGGCAAGGGCGAGACCGGCAGCAAGGCCGCCGCCGCCGCAGGGCGTGACGACGCGGGTCGGCCCGCCATCGGCGAAACATTCCATCTGCGCGGCCAGTTCGATTCCGGCGCTGCCCTGACCTTCAATCACCCATGGATCGCCAAAGGCATGGACAAGCGTTGCCCCGCTTTGCGCAACAAGTGTAGCGGCCACGGCATCGCGATCCTCGCCGCCGGGCCGATCATAGAGCACGACGTCTGCGCCAAGCTCGCGCGTGGCGGCGAGTTTCACTTGCGGCGCGTCATTGGGCATCACGATCCGGGCCGCAATGCCGAGCCGGCGGGCGGCCCAGGCCACGCCTTGCGCGTGGTTGCCGCTCGATACGGCGATGACGCCGCGGCTGCGCTCGTCATCGGTCAGGTCAGACAGCCGGTGCCACGCGCCGCGAATCTTGAAGGCGCCGACGGGCTGGAGGCATTCGGCCTTGCACCACACGGTTCCGCCGTTCGGCAGTTCAAGCGGAAGCAGCGGCGTTTGCGGCAGAAGCTGCGCCATCTTTTCCGCAGCGCGAAGGACCCCTGCGCGGGTGGGAGCGCGTGTTGCGACAGAAGTACTTGGGCCAATATCGGGACTTGGGTTTGTCATGGCTCTACTCTAAAGGGCCTGCCCATGAATGTCCTGCGCGTTCGATCGAGAGGTCCGGAACGCGACGGGACAAATGGCATTTGGAGCAATCATGGCAAAAGTTCTCGTCATCGGCGCAGGCGGCGTCGGCTCGGTCGCGGTCCACAAGATGGCGATGAATTCTGACATCTTCACCGGCATTGCGCTGGCGAGCCGCACCAAGTCCAAGTGTAATGCCATTGCTGCTTCGGTGAAGGAGCGCACCGGAGTCACGATCGACACCTACCAGATCGACGCGGATGACGTTACCGCAACCACGGCGCTGATCAACGAGGTCAAGCCCGTCCTCGTCGTCAACCTCGCGCTGCCGTACCAGGATCTCAACATCATGGACGCCTGCCTTGCTGCCGGCGTCAACTACATGGACACCGCGAACTACGAACCGATCGACGAGGCCAAGTTCGAATATTCGTGGCAGTGGGCCTATCAGGACAAGTTCAAGGAGGCGGGCCTGATGGCGCTGCTGGGATCGGGCTTCGATCCGGGCGTGACCAGCGTCTTTGCCACCTGGTTGAAGAAGCACAAGCTCGACACTATCCGCACGCTCGACATCCTCGATTGCAACGGCGGCGATCATGGCCAGCACTTTGCCACCAACTTCAATCCGGAAATCAACATCCGCGAAGTGACCGCGCCTGCGCGGCACTACCTCAACGGTGAGTGGGTGGAGACGCCGGCGCTGACCATCCGCCAGCAGTTCGACTTCGAGGAAGTCGGCCCGAAGAACATGTACCTGATGTACCACGAGGAACTCGAAAGTCTCGCGCATCACCTGCCCGAGATCGAGCGCATCCGCTTCTGGATGACCTTCGGCGATGCCTATATCACGCACCTCACAGTGCTGCAGAACGTGGGCATGACCCGGATCGATCCGGTGATCTACGAGGGCAAGGAAATCATCCCGCTGCAGTTCCTCAAGGCGGTGCTGCCCGAACCGGCTTCGCTCGGCCCCACGACCAAGGGCAAGACCAACATCGGCGATATCGCCACGGGCCTGAAGGATGGAGAAGAGAAGACCTTCTACATCTACAACATCTGCGACCACGAGGACGCCTATCGCGAGACCGGCAACCAGGCGGTGAGCTACACCACCGGCGTGCCCGCGATGATCGGCGCGGCGATGATGGTGCAGGGCATCTGGTCGGGCGCCGGCGTGTTCAACATGGAACAGTTCGATCCTGATCCCTACATGGACATGCTCAACAAGCACGGGCTACCGTGGCAGGTGAAGGAATTGGCGGGTCCGCTGGCGTTCTGATCTTTCTGCGTCCCCGCGAAGGTGGGGGCGTTCCACGTCTGATGCCGTTTTGGACGGAATGGGGCCCCCGCCTGCGCGGGGGTCCATTGTTTTGAAGTGAGGCTTAGCATGGAAACCAGAGCGGGCGATCCGGGGGCTTTTGCGCAGTTTGACCTGAACCGGGTGGATAGCCCGGCGTTCGTCGTGGACGCGGCGAAATTGCGGGCCAATCTGGCGGTGCTGGCCGACGTGCGGGACCGCGCCGGGATCAAGCTGCTGGCGGCGCTCAAGGCGTTTTCGATGTGGAAGGTGGCGCCGATCGTCGGGGAGTATCTCGACGGCGTGTGCACGTCCGGCCTGTGGGAAGCCAAGCTGGCGGCCGAGCACTATTCGGGCGAGATCGCGACGTACTGCGCGGCCTACAAAGCTGAGGATCTGCCCGAGATCCTACGGCTATCGGATCATGTGATCTTCAATTCGCCCGGCCAGCATGCGCGCTTTGCGGGCGAGATCGCGGCAGCGCAGGCTGTCGGAGACAAGTTCGACATCGGCCTGAGGATCAATCCACTGCACGCCGAGGGCGAGGTGCCGCGTTATGACCCTTGCGCGCCGCATTCGCGTCTGGGCTTCCCGGTGGATCAGTTGTTGCCAAAACACCTGGAAGGCGTATCGGGCCTGCATTTCCACACGCTGTGCGAGCAGGATTTCAAGCCATTGAAGCGCACATGGGAGGCGCTGGAGGCACGGATTGCGCCGTACTTCGGGCAGCTCAAGTGGCTGAACTTCGGCGGCGGCCACCACATCACCCGCGCCGATTACCAGCGTGAGGACCTGATCGCATTCCTGCGTGAGGTGAAGGCGCGCACGGGTTGCGAGATCTATCTGGAGCCGGGCGAGGCCGTGGCGCTGGATGCGGGAATTCTGGTCGGCACCGTACTCGACACGCACTGGAACGGGATGCAGCTTGGGATTACCGACATTTCGGCGACCTGCCACATGCCCGACGTGATCGAGGCACCTTATCGTCCGGCAATGCTGGGCGAACTGCCCATCGACGAGTACGAGGATGGCGGGGAGGGAGGCGCTCCGGTGCGTCTTGGCGGGCCTTCGTGCCTCGCGGGTGATGTGATCGGCGATTACCGCAAGCCCGGGTTGGCGCAGCCGGGCACGCGCTTTGCGTTTCTCGATCAGGCGCATTACTCGATGGTCAAGACCACGACCTTCAACGGCGTGCCACTGCCGTCGATCTGGCTGTGGGACAGCAAGAGCGATGCGCTCGAGAAGGTGCGCGGCTTCACTTACGAGGACTTCCGCGACCGTCTTTCCTGAGGCATGCTGCCTGCTGACAACAATGTTGGCGGGAGAAGGCAATGGCGGGCGATTTGCTCGATGGTGTGACGAGCGATCCGGTGCGCATGGGCTGGATGCAAGGTTCGCCGCCGCCTGCCGACAAGATCCTGCTCGCCTCGCGCGCGGACCACATGCGGTTTCCGATGATCCGCTGGTCCTATTCCAACATGCGCCAGTTCGTGCCCTCGCGACGTGTGGCCGCGGGGGACGAGAGCAAGGCGCTTGAACGGGCAATTGACGAGGGGCTGGGGCAGATCCGTTTCGTACCGCTGAATGCGGATGAGCCGATGTCGCTGGAACAGTCGCTGACGCAGGCCTTCACCGATGGCATTCTGGTCCTGCACCGCGGCAAGGTGGTGTTCGAGCGCTGGTTCGGCGTGACCGGGCCGGAGACGAGGCATATCGCCTTTTCGGTAACCAAGAGCTTCGTCGGAACGCTTGCCGAGATGCTGGTCGAGGAGGGCAGGCTTGATCCTGCGGCGCTGGCGTCGGATTACCTGCCGGAACTGACCGGGAGCGGGTTTGGCGATGCGACGGTGCGCCAGGTGCTGGACATGACCACCGCGCTCGATTTCTCCGAGGATTATGCCGATCCCAACTCTGGCATCGGGGCCTACAGTGCGGCTCTTGGGCTGACGCCGAGGCCGGTGGACTATGCCGGGCCGATTGATCTTGCGTCGTACCTGCCCCGCATCGGCAAGGCGGGTCAGCACGGGACAGGCTTCACCTATCGCACGCCCAATACCGAAGTGCTGGCGTGGATGATTGCGCGGATCGAGCGGAAGCACTTTGCCGAGGTGCTGTCGGAGCGGATCTGGCGGCCGCTGGGCATGCGGGGCGATGCCGACCTCATCGTGGACCAGGCGGGAACGGCCTTTGCCGGTGGCGGGTTGAACCTGAGGCTGGAGGACCTGGCGCGGTTTGGCGAGGCGATGCGCCTTGGCGGGCTGGGGGTCATTCCCGAAGCCGTGGTGCAGCGGGCGACGCATGGCGGAGAGCCGGCGCATTTCGACCGCAACCGCTATCCGCAACTGCCGGGTTGGAGCTATGGCAGCCAGTGGTGGATCAGCAACAACAACCGCGGCTGCTTCTCCGCGCGGGGCATCCACGGGCAGACTCTGTGGGTCGATCCTGCAGCGGAAATGACGGTGGCACGATTCGCATCGCACCCCACAGCTGCCAATGGCGCCAACGATCCGCTGTCACTCCCGGCATGGGCTGCACTGGCCGAAGCATTAAGTTCCTGATTTTTCGCGATCTGTCTGGATTTGTTTCATTTTCCTGACAGGACTTTTGGGCAGCGTTATTTTCACTTGAGATTCATGCGCAGGGCCTTATTTACCCCCCTCTCGCTGCCCCATGGGGACTTCCAAACCGCAAGGCAGCTTCGTTCAACGTTCCGTTTGGGGGTCCCTTGAGTTGCACATCCATCCTGACGCACTGGCTGTAGTTCGCGCCTCCGCGCCTGAACAACCCGCCATTTTGAACCGTCCGCACGCCGCCGCGCGCGCTGCCCGCTTCTTCGTCGAGAAGTTTCCGGGCAAGTCGCTGTATGCGGTGAAGGCGAATCCGTCGGCCGATCTGATCCGCATCCTGTGGGATTCGGGCGTAACGCACTATGACGTCGCCTCGATCGCGGAAGTGCGCCTGGTGCGCGAGACGCTGCCCGAGGCAGTGCTGTGCTTCATGCATCCGGTGAAGGCTCCGGCTGCGATCCGCGAAGCCTATCACACCTATGGCGTGCGAGTGTTCAGCCTCGATTCGATCGAGGAGCTGGAGAAGATCAAGGCTGCGACGGCAGACTCGGAGGGCAACGTGCCCGAAGACCTGACGCTGTGCGTGCGCCTGCGCGTTTCGTCGGAATACTCGGAGCTGAGCCTCGCCTCGAAGTTCGGCTGCGATCTGGCCAATGCGGCAGAACTGCTCCAGGCGACCCGCCAGGTGGCGGACTCGCTGGGCGTGTGCTTCCATGTCGGCAGCCAGTCGATGAGCCCGCATGCCTATGTGCAGGCGTTGGAGCGTGTGCGTGCCGCGATCGTCGATGCTTCGGTCCTTGTCGACATCATCGACGTGGGCGGTGGCTTCCCCTCGATCTACCCGGGCATGGAACCGCCGCCGCTCGAAGACTACTTCGGCGTGATCGACCGTACCTATGAATCGCTGCCGGTTTCCTACTCGGCCGAACTGTGGTGCGAGCCGGGCCGTGCGCTGTGCGCGGAATACAACTCGATGATCGTGCGCGTCGAACGTCGCCGCGGCGCCGAGCTGTACATCAACGATGGCGCTTATGGCGCGCTGTTCGACGCGGCCCATGTCGGCTGGCGCTTCCCCGTCCGCGTGCTGCGCGACGAGGTAGCGAACGATATCGACACCGAGATCGAGCTGGAGCCGTTCAGCTTCTATGGCCCGACCTGCGACGACATGGACCACATGGAAGGTCCGTTCGAACTGCCGGTGGACATGAAGGTTGGCGATTACATCGAGATCGGCATGCTCGGCGCCTATGGCGCGGCAATGAAGACCGCGTTCAACGGCTTCGGCGCCACGGAAGTGTTCGAAGTGACTGACGAGCCGATGTCGAGCCAGTATCGGGGCGATCGTCGCGATCCGCGCGTTTCGGACAACGTGGTCTCCCTGCGCTGATTGCCGGCGCGATTGAGCAAACAACGAAGGCCCCGCCGCGAGGTGGGGCCTTTCTCGTTACGGCTGTGCGAAGACGGCGCGATAGATGACTGCCGCGGCAACCAGCCACAGTACCATGACAGCGATGAGCCCGCCGGTTGAGCGTGGCTTGCCGACTGCGCTGGCACGTTCGCGCAGGTCCTGCATGAGCGGTGCGGGGATCATCCTGACGGCAAGCGCGATGCCAAGCGGCACGAGGATCACGTCGTCAAGATAGCCGAGGATCGGGATGAAATCGGGGATGAGGTCAATAGGGGACAGGGCATAGGCGGCGATGATGGCGGCGGCGACTTTAGCTGCAACCGGCACGCGCGGATCGCGCGCGGCAAGCCACAGGGCCACCACATCACACTTGATGCGCCGGGCCCATGCCTTGAGATCCTGGAGTGCCTTTACTGCCACCAGCTCGAAGTAGGAGCGCGGGCCGCGGTTACAAGCTTCAGTCGAAGCCGACGAACCGGGCGGCTTCCTCCACGCTCTTGCGTTTGCTGACGACTGCATTGGCGGGGAATTCAGGATCGGGCCAGCCCAGCGCGACCGCTTTCATGATGACCTGATCGTCAGGGATGCCGGCATGTTCGCGCACGACCGGGGATTGCATGATGCCTTGCGAGTTGATCACGCAGCCGAGGCCGCGCGACCATGCCGCGTTGACGAGTGCGGTGGTTACGGCGCCGCAGTCAAACGCAGTATCGTCGCTGCCGGATAGCTCACGGTCATACGTGACGATAACGCAGACCGGTGCGTCGAACTGGCGGAAGCCGCGCAGCACCCAGTCCTGGCGCGCGGGCGCATCGTCGCGGGCAATGCCCATGGCGCCGAACAGCTGCTTGGCAACTTCGACCTGCCGGTCACGATGAACGCCGGCGAAGGGGTTGCCCTTGCGGAACTCGCGGCTGTCAGGCTCGCCTGCGAGGATGCGCTCGGTATTGCCTTGGCGAATTCGGTTGAGCGATTCGCCAGTGACGACATGGAAGTGCCAGGGCTGGGTGTTCATCGAACTGGGAGCGCGCATCGCCAGCGTGAGGATTTCCTCGATCAATGCGCGCGGCACCGGCTTGTCGAGATAGCCGCGGATCGACCGGCGACCGAGGACCACTTCGTCGTAGGACAGAACCGACATGCACTCTCCCGGCCTTTAATTGATCGGTTAAGGTTAGCGCCGGGGGCAGGAAAGGCAAGCCCAACGAAAAAGCCCTCCCGGTTGGGGAGGGCTTTTTGACTTGCAGAAGCGCAAAGATCAGGCCGCCTTCTGGATTTCCATTTCCATGCGCTGCCAGATCTCGACCAGCGCCTCGGTCAGCTCGTCCATCATCGCCTCGGTGTGCGAAGGGCCGGGGGTGAAGCGCAGGCGCTCCGTGCCGCGGGGGACGGTGGGGAAGTTGATCGGCTGGACGTAGACGCCGTATTCGGCGAGCAGGATATCGCTGATCTTCTTGGCGCGGACCGGATCGCCGACCATCAGCGGCACGATATGCGTGGTCGAGGGCATGACCGGAAGGCCCGCGTCGGCAAAAGCCTTCTTCAGATAGGCTGCAGCGGCCTGCTGTCCTTCGCGTTCCTCGCTCGACGCCTTGAGGTGGCGGACCGAGGCGAGGACGCCTGCGACCAGCACCGGGGAAAGCGAGGTGGTGAAGATGAAGCCGGGGGCATAGGAGCGGATCACATCGATGATCTTGCGATCAGCCGCAATGTAGCCGCCCATGACGCCGAAGGCCTTGCCCAGCGTACCCTCGATGATGTCGATGCGGTGGGCAGCTTCGTCACGATCGGTGATGCCGCCGCCGCGCGGACCGTACATGCCGACAGCGTGGACCTCATCGATGTAGGTCAGTGCGTTGTACTTCTCGGCAAGGTCGCAGATCGCGTGGATCGGGGCGACGTCACCGTCCATCGAATAGACCGATTCGAAAGCGATCAGCTTGGGCAGGGCGGGGTCCGTCTCTGCCAGAAGCTGTTCGAGATGCTCGACGTCGTTGTGACGGAACACCTTCTTTTCCGCGCCCGAATTGCGGATGCCCGCGATCATCGAAGCGTGGTTCAGCTCGTCCGAGAAGATCACGCAGCCGGGCAGGATCTTGGCCAACGTGGATAGCGTGGCGTCGTTCGAGACGTAGCCCGAGGTGAACAGCAGCGCGCCTTCCTTGCCGTGCAGGTCGGCCAGCTCTTCCTCAAGCTGGATGTGGTAGTGCGTGTTGCCACCGATGTTGCGCGTGCCGCCCGAGCCGGCGCCGACATTGTGCAGCGCCTCTTCCATCGCCTCGATCACCTTGGGGTGCTGGCCCATGGCGAGGTAATCGTTCGAGCACCACACCGTGATCGGCTTCGGGCCATTGTGTCCGGCAAAGCAGCGCGCATTGGGATAGGCGCCCTTGTTGCGCAGGATGTCGATGAAGACGCGGTAGCGACCTTCGGAGTGCAGACGCTCGATCGCAGAATCAAAAACCTGATCGTAATTCACCCCGCCGCTCCTTCCTGCAACGAAAGCGCATCCGCGCTCCCGAGGCCCGATCCCGTTGGGCCACCGGCGAATGGGCGGCTTCTACGCCTGTTCAAAACGCATTGCCAGCCTCATTTGGCATAACTGCCCGAAAGTCGGAGCTATTTGGTTGTCCTGGCCTTACGTAGTTCCGGCGCAAGCGTGATCCCATACTCCGGCCCCTTGGGCATCACCCATTCGGCGTCGTGGGAAGGGACGATCACGAGGCCTTCATGTTCTTTCTTCAGAGCCTTCAGCCCCTTCAGCCAGCCCATGACGGAGGAGCGGTCCTCAGGCACCAGCCAGTCCGCCAGGAGGCGCGAACGCGGCGTTGGAATCTCGACATTGGCGGCGAGCGACGCGGTGTCTCCGGCGAAAATGTATTCCCGGCCCGAGGCGAGACGCACGTAGATCATTTCCGAGGCAGGAGTGTGCCCCGGCGTCTGGATCAGCACCACGCCCGGGGCAACTGCCTCGATCGCGGCGAACTTGCGCGGGGCGTGGAGCAGCCGGGCATTCTCGCGCCAGAGTGCGTTGATATTGCCCATCATGCCTTCAGAAACGACGGCTTTTCCTTCGATGCTCTTGAAGCGGGGGTGATCGAGGAATCCACCCACATGATCGATGTGCGCATGCGTGAACAGGATCATCGCGGCACGATCCATCCACACGTTCACCAACTGCTGAGCCCGCGGGCTGTATGCCTCGAAGCCCATGCTGCGGGCGTCGACCTCCGAGATGCCCGGATCGATCACGATGCCGCCTTCGGGAGTCTCGATCCGCCATGCCGTGATGGCGCTGGTGATCTGTCGCAGGCCCGTGCCGGCAGCCAGCGCGGCACCGGGAACATCGCGCATTGCCACTGTGGCAAAGGTGATGGCCGTGGGCTTGTCGCCCTTCATGCCATCGGCCGCCTTGCGCAGTGCACCAAGGTCAATCCTGCGTGCCGGCACTTGCGGTCCGGCGTTCACCAGAAGCCAGTAATAGGCAAAGCCGAGAACTGCCAGCAGCACGATCATGAACTTGGAAATCTTGCCCAAGGCCTGTCCTCCCGGTCGTGCCTGCGTCAAAACGTCTCTATCCGATCAAGCCCGTGCCGCGCCAGAGCCCGACGCAGGGCCGCCACGTCTTCGCCATCGCGGGTGAACAGGGCAAGATCCGGCCCGGCGCGATGCCATGACTGGCCCTGCGTCAGGTAGGCAATGCGGCGGGCGATGCCATCCGAACCGTCCACGAATTGAACGCCAGGCCCGAAGGCCTCGGCAAGTTCATCCTGCACCAGTGGAAAATGCGTGCAGGCAAGGACGACGGTATCGATCCGGTCGCCGCCGGGCATCTCTTTCAGCGCTTGTGCGGCGCGGCGGTAGATGGACGGATCGACCGTCTCGCCGCGCAGCTTGGCCTCCGCTGCAGCGACCAGTTCGGGCGCGCCATGGCGCAGGAGCAGCTTCTCGCTGGCAAACTCTGCCTCCAGTCGATCGACATAGGCCTGCCGGATCGTGGCAGCCGTGCCGAGCAGGCCGATGACGCCGGTTTTGGTCATGGCCGCAGCGGGCTTGATCGCCGGTACGGTGCCGACGATGGGCACTTCCAGCACCTCGCGCACGGCGGCCAGCGCAATGGTCGAAGCGGTGTTGCAAGCGATGCACACCAGCCTCGGGCGGAGGCGCTCGGTCAGCCTGCCGAGCAGCCCGGAGACCCGCGCTGCGATCTGGGCCTCGGTCTTGTCGCCATAGGGCAGACCGGCATTGTCTGCGACGTAGATCACCGGCGCAGCGGGCAGGACGTTCCGCACCTTCTTCAGCACGGAAAGCCCGCCCACGCCCGAATCGAACAGGAGCAGCGGAGCGGCGGCATCGGGTTGGGGAGAAGCGGTCATCTGGCGGGCTTGTATCGGGAATGGCGATAAAATGGAAAGTGGCCTCTTTCGCTTTTGTGGAGGGACAGGATATGAGCGGGGCGTGGAAACGCTCATGCCCCTGCTCGTCGGCTATCTGCTTGGCTCCGTGCCTTTCGGCCTCGTCCTTACGCGATTGACCGGGGGTGGCGATCTGCGCGCCATCGGTTCAGGGAACATCGGGGCGACTAACGTGCTGCGCACCGGCAAGAAGGGCGTCGCCGCAGCAACGCTCCTGCTCGACATGGGCAAGGGGCTGGCGGCGGTGCTGCTGGCTCGCCACCTCTGGCCGGGAAGCGAGCCGCTGGCAGCGCTTGCCGCCGTGCTCGGCCATTGCTTCCCGGTCTGGTTGAAGTTCAAGGGCGGCAAGGGCGTGGCGACGATGATGGGCGTGTCGCTGGGGCTCGCCTGGCCGATCGGCCTTGCTTATGCAGTGGTCTGGCTCGGCGTGCTCTTCGCCAGCCGCATTTCGTCGCTGGGCGGGATGAGCGCCGCTCTTGCTGCTCCGGCTGCAGCGCTGCTTCTGGGCTGCACCGCGTACGCTCCCGTCCTGGCGCTGCTGGCGCTGCTTGTCCTGTTTCTGCACCGCGAGAACATTGCCCGCCTCCGCGCCGGGACCGAGCCCAGGGTCGGCAGCAAGAAGTGAGCGCGGCGGCTGAAGCCACCCTCTCTCGCGACGAGGCCTTCGCCCGCATCCGCCTGCTGCGTTCGCCTAATATCGGACCGGTCAGCTACACCCAGTTGCTGCGCCGCTTCGGCACGGCCAGCGCCGCACTAGAGGCTTTGCCTGATCTGGCAGCGCGGGGCGGGGCGCCCTACCGTCCGGCTGCCATCGACCGTGTTGAGCGCGAGATCGCTTTGGTGCGCAAGGCCGGAGCCCGCTACCTGTTCCATGACGGGCCGGATTATCCCGTTCTGTTGGCCGAGCTCGAAAGCCCTCCGCCAATCCTGACGGTCCGGGGAGACGTGGCGCTGCTGCAGCGGCCTTCGGTTGCCGTGGTCGGGGCGCGCAATGCCTCGGCCGCCGCGGTGAAGCTATCGCGCGACTTTGCCACTGCTCTGGCCGGCCAAGGGTACGCCGTGATCTCCGGGCTGGCGCGCGGGATCGATGCGGCAGCCCATCGCGGCGCGCTGGCAGGCATGGAGCATGGCGGCGGTACGGTCGGCGTGATCGCCAGCGGGATCGACATCAGCTATCCGCCCGAGAACGCCGAGCTGCAGGAACAGGTGGCCTGTGAGGGGCTGCTCATCGCGGAAATGCCGCCGGGCACCGAACCGCTCGCCCGCCACTTTCCGCATCGCAATCGCATCATCGCCGGGCTGGCCACCGGGACACTGGTGGTGGAAGCCGCGCCGAAATCCGGTTCGTTGATCACGGCGCGACTGGCGGCAGAGGCGGGACGCGAGGTCATGGCCATTCCCGGATCGCCGCTGGACAGCCGTTCGCACGGCTGCAACCAGCTGATCCGGGAAGGGGCAATTCTGGTGCAAAGGCATGAAGATGTGGTGGAACTGCTGGTCGGCTTCAACGGTCAGCCGCGTTCGAGCTTCCGTGAGAAGGCTCCGGCCTACGAGGCTGCACTCGAAGACGAGGCTGCGGATATTGCCAGCCTGCTGACGCTGGCTCCGGTAGCGGTGGACGAACTGATCCGCCAGAGCGGCGCGAGTGCAGGCGCGGTGCAAATGGCATTGCTCGAACTGGAACTGGCGGGCAGGCTGGTTCGTCACGCAGCAGGGCGGGTAAGCCTAATGTCCTGAGCCTTGCCCAACCATCCGCTTGACGAACCGCGAAGCCAATCCCCACCCTCGCGCGTACGTACACGTAAGGACTGCTTTTCATCGCCATGCAGCTTGTCATTGTTGAATCCCCGGCCAAGGCCAAGACCATCGAGAAGTACCTCGGCCCCGGCTTCAAGGTTCTCGCCTCCTACGGTCATATCCGCGATCTTCCGGTAAAGGATGGTTCTGTCCGTCCCGACGAGGACTTTGCGATGGACTGGGAACTCTACGGGGACAAGCAATCCCGCGTGAAAGCCATCACCGATGCGGCCAAGGATGCCGATCGCCTCATCCTGGCGACCGACCCTGATCGTGAAGGTGAGGCAATTTCCTGGCATGTCAGGGAGTTGCTGAAGAAACGTAAGGCACTTCCGAAGGAAGTGGAGCGGGTTACCTTCAATGCAATCACCAAGCAGACGGTGACCGATGCGATGAAGCGCCCGCGCGAGCTCGACCAGGACCTGATCGATGCCTACCTCGCCCGCCGCGCGCTCGATTACCTGTTCGGCTTCACGCTTTCGCCGGTGCTGTGGCGCAAGCTGCCCGGCGCGAAGTCGGCAGGGCGCGTGCAGTCGGTGGCCCTGCGCCTCATCGTCGAGCGCGAGCGCGAGATCGAGGTTTTCAAGGCGCAGGAATACTGGTCGGTCATTGCTCGGCTCGAGCAGGGCGGGACGGAATTTGCCGCACGGCTCGTCAAGTTCGATGGCCAGAAGCTCGACAAGCTGACGTTGGGTGACGAAGGGGCCGCGATGAAGGCCAAGGCCGTGGTCGAGGCTGGCACGTTCCGCGTCGAGGACGTCGAGACGAAGCCGACGCGCCGCAATCCCTATCCGCCGTTCACCACATCGACCTTGCAGCAGGAAGCCGCGCGCAAGCTTGGCTTCTCGGCCAGCCACACCATGCGTGTGGCGCAGACGCTGTATGAAGCGGGCGCGATCACCTACATGCGTACCGATGGCGTGCAGATGGACCCGAGCGCGATTTCGGCGGCGCGCAAGGCGATCTCGGACCGGTATGACGGGCATTACCTTCCCGAAAAACCCCGTCATTACGAGACGAAGGCGAAGAATGCTCAGGAAGCACATGAAGCCATCCGGCCAACCGACTTTTCGAAGGATCGCTATGCTTCGGGCGACGAGGCGCGCCTTTACGACCTGATCTACAAGCGGGCGATGGCGAGCCAGATGGCCTCTGCCAATATCGAACGAACCAGCGTGACGCTGCGCGACGGGACCGGCAAGCACGAGCTGCGCGCGACGGGGCAGGTGGTGAAGTTCCCCGGCTTCCTTGCCGTCTACGAAGAAGGCCGCGACCAGAAGGCCGATGGCGATGACGAGGATGGGAGCCTGCTGCCTTCGCTCAACAAGGGCGACACGCCGGCCAAGCGCGGTGTCGATGCAACGCAGCACTTTACCCAGCCGCCGCCGCGCTATTCGGAAGCGAGCCTGGTGAAGCGCCTGGAGGAACTGGGCATTGGCCGACCGTCGACATATGCCGCGACGCTGCAGGTGCTCAAGGACCGGAACTATGTTCGGACCGAGAGAAACCGTTTCTTTGCAGAGGAATCGGGCCGACTTTTGACATCGTTTCTTGAGCGCTTCTTCACCCGCTACGTGGCTTACGAGTTCACTGCGGGCATGGAAGAGGAGCTTGACGATGTGTCGGGCGGGCGTGCCGAATGGAAGAAGGTGCTTGCCGAGTTCTGGCGCGACTTCAAGCCCAAGTCCGACGAGGTGATGGAGAAGAAGCCGAGCGAGGTGACGGCCGAACTGGATGAATTCCTGTCCGACTACCTCTTTCCGCCGCGCGAGGACGGCAGCGATCCGCGGCTTTGTCCCAAGTGCGAGGCGGGACGCCTTTCGCTGCGCGGTGGACGTTACGGGGCGTTCGTCGCCTGCTCGAACTATCCGGAGTGCAAGTACACCCGCAAGTTTGCGCAGCCCGGCGGATCAGACGGTGATGGTGGCGAGGACGGCGTTCTGGGCAAGGATCCGGAGACAGGACTTGAAGTCGTGCGCAAGGCTGGCCGCTTCGGTCCCTACATCCAGTTGGGCGAGGGCAAGGAGGCCAAGCGTGCTTCGATCCCGAAGGACATCGGCGAACTCGATCTGGAGTGGGCGCTCAAGCTGCTGTCTCTGCCGCGTGAGGTGGGCAAGCATCCTGAAAGCGGCAATCCGATCACGGCGAGCATTGGCCGCTACGGGCCCTATCTCGCACATGACGGCAAGTACGCGAGGCTGAAGTCAACAAGCGAGGTGTTCGAGACCGGAATGAACGCTGCCGTCATGCATCTCGCTGCGGCAGCAGCGGGCGCGGGTGCGCGTGGGGGCCGGACGGCAGCCGAACCGCTCAAGGTTTTTGGTGCACACCCGACGTCTGGCGGTGAGATCAAGCTGATGGCGGGGCGCTATGGTCCCTATGTCACCGATGGCACCACCAATGCGACTTTGCCGAAGGACAAGCAGCCCGAAGCACTGACGCTGGAAGAGGCGATCACCCTGATCGACGAGCGGGCTGCGAAGGGCCCGGCCAAGGGCAAGAAGGGCGCGAAGAAGGCCCCGGCCAAGAAGGCGGCCCCAAAGAAGGACGCGCCGAAAAAGGAAGCGGCCAAGAAGCCAGCGGCAAAGAAAGCGCCGGCGAAGAAGGTTGCGAAAAGCGCCGAGTAAGCTTTCTACCGGTCGCGCTTAACGGCGCGGCCGGTAGAGCCAGTATTCCTTGTTGCCCAGAGGTACACGGGCATAGCGTTCATACTTGCGGGCGAGTTCCGTCTGTATCATGCGCCGCGTGTCCATGTTTGGCAGGTAAAGCTTCTTGTTCAGGCCGCGCATCACGATCACGCCGGGCTTGCTGGCCAGGATTTGCGCGAGTTCGGCGGAAGGATCGACCCCGATTGCGGGGGCTTCGACATAAGTATTGAGGTGGTTGGGGAAGATCCACCGTGTCGGCAGGCAGGTGTTGGTCGTCCGATAGAACGCCATCTCGCCTTCGTAGATATATAGGCAGCCCGCGTGCAGTTCCTGGGCGATTGCCGCGTTCATCGCTTGGTACTGCCTGGAAGTTCCGTGCTGATTAAGCTGATAGAGCATCACCACCACGCCAGCGATTGCGCCAAATCCGAGCAGCAGGCGGCCATACCACCGCTCACCTGGCGTCGCACGCGCCAAGGCCGGAGCGGCCAGGACCGCAAGCGGCATGAGCACGGGCGATACGTAATGGTCGTACCACGTGCCGAAAGCGAGAAACCCGGTGCAGGCTGCCATACCCCAGAGAGCGAGCACGCGGTGGCCGACCAGGTTGGCCCCGGCCAACGTATCGAACATCCTGGGTGCTCTGAAGATCGCCAGCCAGAACGGCGTCAGGACCACAACTTCCTTGAGGAGGCGCCAGTACGAGACCCAGCCATCCGAGCCGCGATCGAAGATCGAGACGAAATTTGCATAGATGAAGGCATCGAGCTGTCCGATTCCGGCATACCAGGCCATCGCGGCAAGCGTCGGCAAGAGCGCAACGCCAATCCAGAGCAGGCCGGTTGCAGCCAGGCGCTTGAACGACCAGACATCGGCAAAGCCGCGCGCCAGCAGGATCAGGCCGAACGCGGCACCTTCGAATATCACCGTGTACTTGATCTGGATGGCAAGCCCCAGCAGCAGCATGACGAGGCAGCCCCGCCAGATCAGCGGGGGGTGCTCAGGGCGCTTGACGCTGTCGACCACACCCCATGCCGCCATGGCGACGAGCAGGTTGTAGAAGACCGGCGCCTGTCCCATGCCGGCATTGAAGATCGGCATGAACAGGACGTAGGCGGCACCAGCCTGCCACGCGGCCCTTGGAGAGGCAATTTCGCGCGCCAACCGGGTCAGGACCATGGCCGTCAGCGTGAAGCTGATGCCTGCGCCGACCTGATAGGCAATCACAGGATCGAACGGTAGCGAAGCCAGCGCTTCGTAAAGCAGGAAGAGGCCGATCGGCTTGCGGTCCCAGATGTCGACATAGGGCACCGCCCCATCGCGCATGCGTTCCGCGACGAACAGGTAGAACTGCTCGTCGATATGGACCACCGGATTGCCGAAGAGAAAACTGCGCGTGACCATGAAGATCAGGGCGAACCCGGCGGCCTCTAGCAGCCAGGCGGGCAATACCTTGGGCCTGCGCAAGTTCCTGATGGCGGATGGGAAAGACCGGCCGGACAGCGCGCCTACTGTGGCCGCTGCCAAAACGCCGCCAGTTTCGTTCATGCTCGCACTCCGTCCACCATTGCACCCGGGACGTTAACGGGCGAGCTGCCCGTTCCCTTCGCGCGGGCGACGCTAGGGGGCAAACGTCAATTGTCGATGTCAATTCCGTGCTGCAGTGCAACAAAGCCAGAGAACGGCGACAAACTGCCCTGTGCGGCCGACGAACCGTTAGTAACGATCGCCGGTCAGCGCAGAAACCGGGCCAGACCCTCAGCTGCGGCCTCATGACCGGCGCGGTTGGGATGGATCGGGATGCCGTCCCCCGACGGCGCATTGAGGCCGTTGCTCCAGGGATTGGCCGAGCAGGGTGCGTGATCTTTCGACATCGCAGAGAAACGGAAGAGTTCGGCGCCTTCCTCACGCGCGACCTTGGCAGTCAGCTTGGCGAGACGCTTCGCCGCGTGGCGGCTCTGGTTCATCCGCTCGACACTGATCGGAAGGGAGGCGCATGTACCCCTGGGAGGCAGGACAGTGATGTAGTCGACGAAGACAACGCGTGCTTCCGGAGCCCGCTGGCGCACTTCGCGGACGATGCGGCGCATGCGCTCCTCGTCGGCCTTCCACACGTCCTCGCCGATGTCGCGCCACTTCTGGCAGCGCGCATCCGGTGTCGGCATCAGCTCGCACGCTGCGGCAAAGATGTTGCCGACGAAGTTTACGTCGTTGCCGCCGATGGTTACAGTGACAAGCTGGACATCGGCGGTAACGCTCTCGATCTGCGCCGGTATTTCCTTCCACGGGCCGAGGACGTGTTCGGTTGTTGCGCCGCTGCAAGTGGCGTCAACCAGCGAAAGCTTCAGCCTTGTCGCCAGCAGGTTGGGATAGTTCAGGGTTCCCCGGCCACAGCGATCCGGCGTGCCGGGCGTGTTGGGGCCAACGCCCGGGCCGGCCGCGAAAGAACTGCCCAGCGCCACATACCGCGCGCCTTCCGGAAGCGGGGCGGGTCCGGCAAGGGCTGGGGAGGCAACAAGCGCAAGCGCTGCAAGAGCAAGCCGCATCACTTTACCCATTCGAGTCCGATTTCCTCGTAGATTTCCTTGGCGTCGGCCCAACGCTCGTCGACCTTCACATGAAGGAAGAGATGTACCTTGGTGTCCAGCAGTTGCGCCAGTTCCTTGCGCGCCGCTTCACCGATTGCCTTGATCTTCGCTCCGCCTTTGCCCAGCACGATCGCGCGCTGGGTTTCGCGGGCGATCACGATCTGCTGGTGGATCTCTACCGAGCCATCCTTTCGCTGGATATACTTCTCCGGCCGCACGGTGCTGTCATAGGGCAGCTCGTCGTGAAGCTGGCGATAGAGCTGCTCGCGGGTGATCTCTGCAGCCATCAGGCGTTCGCTGGCATCCGACACCTGGTCTTCGGGATAATGCCACGCGCCTTCGGGCATGAGTGCGGCAAGGCGCTGCTTGAGTTCGGGCACGCCATCGCCGGTGAGCGCGGAGACGAAGAACACCTCGTCGAACTCGGCTTCTTGGGTCAGCGCCTCGGCCATGACCAGCAGCGGTTCCTTTGGCGTGGAGTCCACCTTGTTCAGCACCAGGAGCTTGCGTTCCGGTCGCCCTTTGAGTGTTTCGAGAATGGGTTCGAGATAGTCGCGCTTCTTCTTGCGCGCGTCGACCAGCAGCAGGATCGCGTCGGCTTCCTGTGCGCCGTCCCATGCCGCGCTGACCATTGCGCGGTCGAGGCGGCGACGTGGTTCGAACAGGCCGGGCGTATCGGCCAGGATGATCTGCGCCTTGTCCTCGCCGATATCCTCCAGCGCAATGCCCATGAGGCGCGCGCGCGTGGTCTGCGCCTTGGGTGATACGATCGCCACTTTCTGGCCGACGAGCGCGTTGACGAGGGTCGACTTGCCGGCGTTGGGTGCGCCGAGGACGGCCACGAGGCCACATTTTTCGGTCATTATTCCAGTTCTTCAGAAGAGTTGCGGCCATCTTAGGCCAAATGGGCGCGCGCCGCTAGATTTAGCCGAAATCCTGCATGAAGGCGCGGGCGGCGGAGGTTTCGGCCTCCTGCTTGCTGCTGCCGGTGGCGCTGGCCGTGCCGACGCCCTTCACTTCGACCGAGACCGTGAACCGGGCCGCATGATCGGGTCCTTCGCGCGCGACCAGAGTGTAGACCGGGGGCTTGCGGCGGTTGCCTGCTGCCCATTCCTGCAGAGCAGCCTTGGGATGCTTGCGCTGGCCGGTCCCTGTGGCCATCGGCTTGTCCCACACCCTGCGCACGAAAGCGCGTGCGGCATCGAACCCGCGTTCGACGAAGAGAGCGCCGATCAGCGCTTCCATCACGTCGCCCAGGATGTTGTCGCTCTGCGTCCCGCCATCATCGCGCGCCTGCTTGCCGAGCCGGATGTGGCTGGGGAGGGCAATATGGCGTGCAACATCGGCGCAGGTTTCGCGGCTGACCAGGGCGTTGAGCCGCTGCGAGAGCTTGCCTTCGGCGGCATCGCTCTTTTCATGCAGCCACTCGGCAATGGCAAGGCCCAGCACCCTGTCGCCAAGAAACTCCAGGCGCTGGTAATCGCGTGCCTCGCCCATCGAGCCATGGGTGAGGGCTTCGGTCCACAGATCGACGCGTGTCGGTGCCCCCCCGGTAAGGTCCGTAAGGTAGCCCAGCGTTTCAGGCGGCAGCGCGCTCAGAACGTGCCCCCGATGCGGTTCCAGCGCGCCGCGGTGAACCAGGTCCAGGGCAGGAACCAGTTGGCGCTGCCATCGGTGGACCACATCATCACCGTCGCGCGGCCAACGAGGTTCTCCTGAGGGACAAGGCCGATGCCGCCGCCTTCCATTGCCGGGAAGCGGCTGTCCATTGAGTTGTCGCGGTTGTCGCCCATCATGAACAACTGGCCCTCTGGCACCACGACCGGCACGGTGTTGTCGGCATCACGCTGGCCAAGGTCGAGCACGTTGTAGCTCTTGCCGTTCGGCAGCGTCTCGCGGAATTGCGGGTAATGGCAGGTCTGGCTGCCATCAGCTTCGGTCACGACAAATTCGGCCGAGAGGCAATCGGTGTTGGGGCTGACGGGGATGACGAAATCCTCGACCTTCACCTTGGGCACGGCCTGTCCGTTCAGGTGCAGCACGCCGTTGATCATCTGTACGGTATCGCCGGGCAGGCCGATCACGCGCTTGATGTAGTCGACATCATTGCCGGGAGGCGCCTTGAAGATGGCAACATCGCCACGTTCTGGCTGGCTGGCGAAAATGCGCTTGGGCAGCAGGGGCACGCTGAACGGCAGCGAGTAGCTGCTGTAGCCGTAGGGCCATTTGGCGGCGAGGAGATAGTCACCATTCTCGAGCCGCGGCAACATCGATTCCGACGGGATGTTGAACGGCGAGAAGATAAAGCTGCGGAAGATCGCGACGACGATCACCAGCTTGATCAGGAAGACAGGGAAGCTGTCCTCCTTCTTTTCCTTCTTCGGTTTCGCCGGTGCAGGTGCGGGCGCGGCCGGCTCTACCGGAGTGGGGCTGCTGGCTTCGGGCGTGTCGTTCATCGTCGCGGTCATGTTGCCAGCAAGGCCCTTCGTCAAGTGTGTTGTTTGTATAATACAGCGGCGAAATACGTCTGCGCAGCTTGCGCGGCGATGAACAGCGCGCTTGGCGCGGCGTCCCCGAGAGGGCATTAGGGCCATTACGCAGTTGCGAAAGGATGAGGTTGGACATGTCGGCAGGCGACGCACAGCAATTTTGGACGGCACTGGAGAAGTTGCCGCGGCCAACCCTGAAGACTCTGTTTTCCGACGCCGCGCGGCTAACACGCTATTCGACCACGCTGGATCTGCCCGGCGGCCCGGTGATCTTCGACTGGTCCAAGACGCACATTTCGCCGGAAGTCGAAGCCTTGTTCGGCTCGGTTGCAGCCGCGATGGACCTTGAGGGGCAGCGCGATGCTCTGATTGCGGGCGAAAAGATCAACAACACCGAAGGCCGCGCTGCCGAGCACACCGCGCAACGCGGGGTCGGCAAGGACACCAGTGTCGAGGAGGCCGAGGCGTTGCATGCCCGGATGCGGATGCTCGTCGAAGCCATCCACGAAGGCGCGCTGGGCGAAGTGAAGAGCCTGATCCACATCGGCATCGGGGGATCGGCGCTTGGGCCGGCGCTGGCAATCGATGCTCTGACCCGCGAAGGGGCGAAAGTTGCCGTTCATGTCGTTTCCAACATCGACGGCTGTGCGCTTGAGGCTGCGATCAAGGCCTGCGATCCCGAGACGACGCTGATTGCCGTGGCCTCCAAGACTTTCACGACGACCGAGACCATGACCAATGCGCATTCGGCGCTGGAGTGGTTGCGTGAGGGCGGTGTCGCCGATCCCTACGGACGCGTGATTGCGCTCACTGCATCTCCCGAAAAGGCAGTCGAATGGGGCGTGGATGAAACCCGCGTACTGCCGTTTTCGGAAACGGTGGGCGGACGGTATTCGCTGTGGTCATCGATCGGCTTCCCGGTGGCCATGGCACTCGGCTGGGAAGGCTTTGCCGAGTTCCTCGATGGCGCTGCAGCGATCGACCGGCACTTCATCGACGCCGACCTTGCCGAGAACATCGTGGTGCGCGCGGCCTTCGCCGACCTTTATTACACGCAGGTTCGAGGCTGCCAGACGCGCGCGGTATTCGCCTATGACGAGCGGCTGAAGCTGCTGCCCGACTATCTCCAGCAACTCGAAATGGAATCGAACGGCAAGAGCGTGCTCGCCGATGGCTCTCCTCTGACCCGCGCCAGCGCGCCGGTAACGTGGGGCGGCGTCGGCACCGATGCGCAGCATGCGGTGTTTCAGCTGCTCCATCAGGGCACGCACTTGATCCCGGTGGACTTCCTTGCCGTGAAAACGCCTGGTCACGATCTTGACCCGGCCCACCATGAGATTCTCCTGTCGAACTGCTTTGCGCAAGGGGCAGCGCTGATGGCGGGCAAGGCGTCTGACGACGGTGCCCGTGCCTATCCCGGCGACCGGCCTTCGGCGACGATCCTGTGCGATGACCTGAACCCTGCCACGCTGGGCGCGCTGATCGCGTTCCACGAGCACCGCACGTTCGTTTCGGCCGCAATGCTGGGAATCAACCCGTTCGACCAGTTCGGCGTCGAGCTGGGCAAGGCGATTGCAAAGCAGATCGAGGCTGGCGGCGGCGCTGGCTTCGATCCGTCGACGGAAGCACTTCTCTCCGCTGCAGGAATTGGCGGCTGATAGTTTGCAAGCCTAACAATATCGCCTAAATGCCTCTGGTCTTGGCCGAGACCAGAGGCCATATGCGCTTCACCAACAGGAGTGCATATGGCTGAGCAGGTTTCCGGGCAGGACTTCGACTACGATCTCTTCGTGATTGGTGCAGGATCGGGCGGTGTGCGCGCCAGCCGCATTGCCGCGAGCCATGGCGCGCGGGTGGCGGTGGCTGAGGAATACCGCGTCGGCGGCACCTGCGTGATCCGCGGCTGCGTGCCCAAGAAGCTGCTGGTCTATGGATCGCATTTCGCCGAGGAACTGCAGGACGCGGCCAACTACGGCTGGACAGTCGAGAAGATGACGTTCGACTGGCCGACGTTACGTGACGCTGTGCTCCGGGATGTCGACCGGCTCAACACGGCCTACACCAACACGCTGGAGACCAACAAGGTCGAACGTTTCCTTGAGCGCGCAGAGGTGGCGGGGCCGCACAGCGTGCGGCTGGCGTCGGGCAGGGAAATCAGCGCGAAGTACATCCTGATCGCAACCGGCGCCTGGCCGGTGATGCCCGAATTTCCGGGTAGCGAGCACTGCATTACCTCGAACGAGGTTTTCCATCTCGAGAAGTTACCCAAGCGCGTCGTAATCTCTGGCGCTGGCTATATCGCGATGGAATTCGCCGGGATTTTCAATGCGCTGGGCTGTCACGTAACGGTGGTCAATCGCAGCGAGACGATCCTGCGCGGGTACGATGAATCCCTCCGGGACCGCCTGCTCCAGATCACCATGGCCCGCGGGATCGAATACAAGTTCAATTGTCCGTTCGATCGTGTGGAGAAGCGGGACGATGGATCGTTCGACGTCTATGTCGGCAAGCAACCCAATCCGATCCACGCCGACGTGGTGCTGGTGGCGACCGGCCGTCGGCCCAAGACCGATGGCCTTGGCCTGGAAAACGCCGGAATTACATTGGGTTCGACGGGCGAGATTCCGGTCGACGATCATGGCAGGACTGCGTGCGACAGCATCTATGCCGTGGGTGACGTAACGAACCGCGTGCAGCTTACGCCTATCGCGATCCGCGAGGGCCAGGCCTTTGCCGACCACGTGTTCGGCGGGAAGGACACTGCGGTGAGCTATGATGCCATCCCCAGCGCGGTGTTTTCGCAGCCGCCGCTGGCGGGCGTGGGCCTGACAGAAAGCCAGGCGCGTCAAGCATTTGGCAGCAATATCAAGGTCTACTCGTCCGACTTCCGCCCGATGAAGAACATCTTCGGGCATCGGCCTGAGCGCGGGCTTTACAAGATGATCGTCGATGCCTCGACCGAGAAGGTGCTGGGCATTCACATGATCGGGCCGGACAGCCCGGAGATCCTTCAGGCGGCGGCGATTGCGGTGAAGGCGGGGCTGACCAAGGCTGACTTTGATGCGACGGTGGCTTTGCACCCGTCAATGGCGGAAGAGCTTGTTCTGATGCGATAATCCGGAGAATTGCCCGTTTTCCAACTCTCGCAGGCAAACGGGCAACTCCCCCCTGACTCTCCCGCAACGCTGCCGAACGCAGGGCCTTCTGCCGCAGGCTGAACCGTAGCGATTTGCAACCGGACGCCCCCGCGCTATCCTCTCCTCAAATCGATCGATGGGGAGAGCGGAAAAATGGCGGGCACGGTCCTCGTATCGGGTGGCAGCGGCTACATCGCCGGGTTCCTCATCCGCCAGCTTCTGGCCGAGGGGTGGACAGTCCACGCCACGGTCCGTTCCCTGTCACGCGAGGCGCAATTGCGGCCGCTCCTTGGCGGGACCGCTGAGACGTTGCGGTTCTTCGCCGCGGACCTCACGGCCGATGCCGGGTGGGCCGAGGCGATGGCCGGGTGCAGCCACGTGGCGCATGTCGCCTCACCGTTCCGGGCCGATGCGCCACGACATGAGGACGAGCTGATCATCCCGGCGCGCGAGGGGGTGTTGCGTGCGTTACGTTACGCACGGGACGCCGGGGTGACGCGGTTCGTGCAGACCTCGTCGGTAGCCGCGATTGCCTATGGCCATGGCAAGGGGGTGTTCGAGTTCACCGAGCGGGACTGGACCAACCTGGATGGGGCGGATGTCTACGCGTACGTGAAGTCCAAGACCATTGCTGAACGCGCGGCGCGGGACTGGGTGGCCTCGGAAGGCGGGGGAATGGAGTTCGTCTCGGTCAATCCGGCGGCCGTGCTGGGGCCGGTGTGGTCCGGCGACTTCTCGCCATCGATCGAGGTCGTGCGGCAACTGCTGTCGGGCGCCCTGCCGGGGTGCCCGGACTTGGGTTTCGGGATCGTCGATGTGCGTGACGTTGCGGACCTTCATGTGCGGGCATTGACCGCGCCGGGAATCGCGGGCGAGCGTTTCATTGCCTCGGGTCCGTTCCTTAAGATCGCCGACGTGGCCAAGGTGCTCAAGGCAAACCTGGGGCCGCAGGCGCGCAAGGTGCCGACGCGCAAGCTGCCCGACTGGCTGGTGCGGACGGTTGCGCTGTTCAACCCGGTGATCCGTCAAGTAACGGGCGAGCTTGGCAATGTGCGTGGCGCAAGTTCGGACCATGCCCGGTCGCGGCTGGGCTGGACCATCCGGCCGGTGGAGGACTCCATTCTCGATTGCGCTCGCAGCTTGATCGAGCGGGGTGTGGTGAAGGTCTAGATCCCGGCGAACCACTGGTAGCCGGAATGGTCCTCCCAGTAGCCGCCTCCGCCACCGTGGATGCCGGCAAGAGTTTCGACCGCTTCGATCCGCATGACGTACTTGGCGTGCTTGTAGCCGAGCGCACGTTCGACGCGCAGGCGGATCGGGGCGCCGTGGCCGACCGGAAGGGGCTGGCGGTTCATCGTGTGGGCGAGGATCGTCTGCGGGTGCATGGCGTCGCTCAGGTCGATGCTCTCATAGTAGGGAATTCCTGAGAAATCATCTGCACAATGGAAGACAATGTATTGAGCAGTTGAGGAAATCTGCGCGTGACGCAGCAGCAGGCTGAGCGGCACGCCAGTCCATTCGCCGATCGCGCTCCATCCCTCGACGCAATCGTGCCGGGTGATCTGGGTACGCTGCGGTGCGGCTTTCAATTGGGCGAGAGTGAGGCTGAACGGGCGGGCGACCTTGCCGCCGATTTCCAGCTTCCAGTCGGCGAAGTTGCTGGCCATGTGGGCCTGATATTCCGCTGAAGCGGGCAAGCGATTGCCGTTCATGCGGAACCTGGGCGAGAGATCGGCGCGGGTGAATTCCGGCGCGAGGGCATTGCGATCCGTCACCAGGCGCTGGCCGGACAGCGTGGCTTTCTCACCTAATGTCAGGACCTTGCGGACAGTCGGGGACGCGGTGATCTTCTCGCACCCGGCCAGAAGCAGACCGCTGGCACCGACGATGGCGTTGCGTCGCGTGACAAGGGTCATGGACGTTCCTTTCGCGGTGTGGGGAGCCGATACCATCCGGTGACGATCGAGCGAAGTTCGTTGAATGGACCGGCCAGCAAAACCATGAGAAGATGGATGAGTATGAACGCCAAAAAGCCTGTCGCACAAAGGAAATGTATCGATCGCGCCGACTGCCTGCCGCCGAAGATATCGAGCAACCACGGGAAGGCAGCATTCAGCGTGGGCGACATGGTCATTCCAGTGAGCACGACCAGCGGGATCAGCACGAAGATGACGCCAAGGTAAGCGATCTTCTGCAAGGGGTTGTAGGCTTTGGCCGCTTCGCCGGTGGGAAAGCGCAGGCGGGCATGCTCCTTGATGTCGTGCCACAGATGCGCGAGCTTGCGCTCTTCAGGTTTTAGGGCAAGATCGCGTGACAAGTGTTTTGAAAACAATGCATAAATGACGAAGAGGGTAAGAGATATTACCAGCACCCATGCGAAGAAGAAGTGCCATTGGCGACCTTCGGCCAAGCTGTAGTAATTGGGGATCGTGACGAGAGGCGGAAAAGCCCGGGTCGAGTGTTCCGTCCATCCCAGGAAGCCGGTCGTATCGAACTGGAGGTTTCCGAGGCGCAGGAAGCCTTGCTGGCCTTGTCGCCCGATCTCCAGCCATGGCGTTTCGAAGGTGGCGCCGTACTTGCCCCAGTAGAGGCGGGGGTGAGCGTTGAAGATCGTCGCCCCGCTCATCAGCATGGCGAAGATCGTGACCGCGTTGGTCCAGTGCCAGATCCTGACCGGCAACCGCGTGCGATAAACCAGAGGCTGCGACTGCGCCGCGGGGCTTGGGTCCTGTGACGTAACGATTGCTGGCGCGGCATCCACGGCGGGGTTCCTGCTCCTGTCCTGTGGTCAGAGTGCCACATTCAGCAGCGCGGAAAAAGCCTCTGGAACGACGCGCGTGGAAACGGTGCGGCTAGGCCGGATGGCGCGCCGCCAGCGCGATCAGATCAGCGCGGCTGAAGCGGCGCTGGCTGGCGCGGGCGATGCAGGAGCGCGGGACGGGGCGGAGCGCGGACCAAGCGGCCTTGCCGATGAAGCCGAGCTTGCGAGCGTTAGTAACGACAGTGCGATGGTCCCAGGCATGGTCGCCGCGTTTGGCGACTTCCCGGGCAATCTCGCCGTAGATGCCGGCGGCGGCGAGGATGGCCCAGCGCTGGCGGCCCTTGAGGCGGGCGGCGCCAATACGCGCCGAGCATTCGTGAATTTCCGCCGTCTCGCACATCCGCGCGACGAGCCGGGTGAGCGCGGGGCGGTAGTGCGGCTTCATCTGTTCGCCGGGCGGGATATCGAGCTCGGAAAGCCAGTCTAGCGGGATGTAGCAGCGGTCGGCGGCGTCATCCTCCTCGATGTCGCGGGCGATGTTGGCTAGCTGGAAGGCAAGGCCGAGATCGCAGGCGCGGTCGAGCGTGTCTTCGTCATCCGGCGAGACGCCCATGACCACGGCCATCATCACGCCGACTGCCCCGGCAACATGCCAGCAGTAGCGCATCAGGTCGGCCTCGCTGTGAGGCTGCCATTCGGCGGCATCGAGTGCAAAGCCATCGATCACGGCGCGAGCCATCTCGATCGTCAGGCCGGTTTCCCGGGCGACCAGGCCGAGGGCGTCGAAAGCAGGATCGCCGGTTTCGCGGCCGGCGAAGGCGAGCGCGGTCTTCTCGCGAACCAGCGCAAGACGCTCGGCTGCGCCTTCCTGAAGGCCGAGTGCGCCGCCATGGTCCTGCGTATCGACGATATCGTCGCAGCGACGACACCAGGCGTAGAGCAGCCAGACGCGCTCGCGCGTCTCGCGATCGAACAGGTGACTGGCGGCAGCGAAGCTTTTCGAGCCCTTCAGGATCGACTTGCGGGCGTTACTAACGAGAGACTTGCGATCCTGCATCACTCAGAGGTCTTCGGCCTTCATCGCGAAGATCGGCCTGTGCGGAACGTGGGCTTCCATGCGGGCCAGCAGGATATCGAGGTCAGGCTCTGCGATGATGATTCCGGCGTGGGCTTCGCGGATGAAGCCGACTTCGATCATGTGGCGGTTGAAGGCGAGCAGGTGGTCGTAGAAGCCATAGGCGTTGAGCAGGCCGACCGGCTTTGCGTGGTAGCCCAGCTGCGCCCAGCTGACCGCTTCCCACAGCTCATCCATCGTGCCGACGCCGCCGGGAATGGTGAGAAAGCCGTCCGACAGGTCGGTGAAGGCCTTCTTGCGTTCATGCATGCCGGGGACGACGTGCAGTTCTGTACAGTCGTGATTGGCGACTTCGCCGCCGACGAGAGCTTCCGGGATCACGCCGATCACTTCGCCGCCGGCATCAAGCGCGCCGTAAGCCACTGCGCCCATCAGGCCGAGCTTGCCGCCCCCATAGACGACGCCGATGCCGCGCCGGGCGAGTTCGGCGCCGATCTGGCGGGCGAGTGTTACGTAACGAGTGTCGGCAGGTGAGGCAGAGCCGCAATAGACGGCGAGACGTTTGATCGAAGTGCGGCCGGTCAAGCAAGATCCTCCAGCATCAGTTTCGCGGTGGCCTTGGCCGAGCCCACCACTCCGGGAATCCCGGCGCCCGGATGGGTTCCCGCGCCAACCAGATACATGTTGGAAATGGCATCGTCACGGTTGTGAGCGCGGAACCATGCGCTTTGCGTGAGCAGCGGTTCGAGACTGAACGCGCTGCCAAGATGGGCGGACAGGTCGGTCTTGAAGTCCGACGGCGCGTAGTGAAACTTCGTTACGATACGCGAATGGATGTCCGGGATGAGGCGGCGGCCAACTTCATCGAGGATGCGCTTTTCGAGGATCGGGCCGATCTCGTCCCAATCGACCGGAAGCTTGCCCATGTTGGCCACGGGAACGAGCGCGTAGAAGGTGCTCATCCCTTCAGGCGCGACAGAGGGGTCGGTCACGGTCGGGTGGTGGAGGTAGATCGAGAAATCCTCAGGCAGGACGCCGTGCTTGTAGATGTCGTCAAGCAGGCCCTTGTAGCGCGGGCCGAACAGGATCATGTGGTGAGGAATGCCGGGCCAGGTCCCTTCGACACCGAAGTGAACTACGAACAAGCTTGGCGAGAATTTCTTTTTGGTCAAAGCCTTTGCGCGACGTTGTGCATGTGGATTGTCAGGCATCAGATCGCGGTAGGAATGGACGATGTCGCCGTTGGAGGCGACGGCATCGAACTTTGCCGACCAGCCGCTCTTCGTGGTGACGCCAGTGACTCGCGTGCCCAGCGTCTCGATGTGGGTGACCGGATCGCTCATGCGCACTTCGCCGCCAAGGCGCTGGAAGTGGGTGAGCATGCCTTGGATCAGCTTGTTGGTGCCGCCCTTGGCCCACCACACGCCGCCGTCCTTCTCCAGCTTGTGGATCAGGGCATAGATCGAACTCGTGTTCATCGGGTTGCCGCCGACGAGCAGGGTGTGGAAGCTGAACGCCTCGCGCAGGCGTTCGTCCTTTACGTAGGACGACACCATCGAATAGACCGAGCGCCAGGCCTGATAGCGGGCAAGCGCGGGCGCGGCCTTGAGCATGGACGCAAAATCAAGGAACGGGACCGAGCCCAGTTTCACGTAACCTTCCTCGAACACGCCTGCGGAGTATTGCAGGAACTCGTCGTATCCGGCGACGTCGGCCGGATTGAGCTTGGCGATCTCGGCGCGGAGGTGGGTCTCGTCGTTCGAGTAATCGAAGTTGGTGCCGTCGGGCCAGTTGAGGCGATAGAACGGCATCACCGGCATGAGCTCGACGTCATCGGCCATGCGGTGGCCCTTCAGGGCCCAGAGTTCTTGCAGGCAGGCAGGATCGGTGACGACGGTGGGGCCGGCGTCGAAGGTGAAGCCGTCCTTCTCCCAGTGGTAGGCGCGGCCGCCGGGCTTGTCGCGCGCTTCGATCACGGTCGTCTGGATGCCGCCGGACTGGAGGCGAATGGCGAGGGCGAGGCCCCCGAAGCCGGAGCCGATTACGCAAGCGCGCTTCATCGTGGGGTTCCTGCAAGGGTAAGAGGCTTGGGCCGCGCGCCGAGGCCGGTGAGCACGCCCAAGGCGCGGGTGATCGGCAGCGGCGGCTTGCCCGCGAGGATGCGGGCCTTGTCGAAGACGGTGGTCTTGCCGGCGTAGAAGCGCTCGATCAGCCCGTGGCGCAGGCTGTAGAAGCGTTCGAGTACGCGGTAGCGCTTGTCAGGCTCGGCGCCTGCAAAGAGCAGCGCGGAGAGCTGGCGCAGGTAGGCGGACTGGGCCCAGTGTTCGCGCGCCCAGTATTCGCTGAACTGGGCGAGAGCTTCGCCGGACAGGTCCTGCTGGCGGGCGAGGGCCAAGGCGTACTTCACGGCATCGGGCAGCGAATAGCTGGTGACGGCCTGGAACAGCCCGGCGCGGACTCCGGCGCGGGCGACAGGGCCGCCGCTGGCGCGCCAGAAGGCGTCGAAATTGCCACCGGCGACAACAGGCAGCACGCCCTGCTCCTCTTCCAGCACTTCGGCGACATGCCAGCCCTTGGCGGCAACGTAAGCGTCGATGCGGGCGCGAATGGCGTCGGCATCGAGGGCGGGGCCGTCGGAGTAGTAGGTGTCCTCGACGAAGATTTCGTCTGCGGTGAAGGGGAGCGAATAGACGAAGCGGTAGCCGTCGATTTGCTCGACCGTGGCGTCCTTGACGATCGGCGCTTCGAGGCCGTGGGGGGTCGAGAGGCGAAAGCGACGGCCGACGAACTTCTGCCAGCCGCCGGTGAGGTCTGTTACGTTACGCAGGCCACGCGCGTCGATCACGCCCTTTGCCTCGAGCCGGGTGCCATCGGACAGGGTTGCGTTGGTGGAGCTGCAGGCGAGGGCGCGGACGCCGGTCATGATCGATGCCTCACCGAGGCGCTGGCGGACGACCTTGTCGAAGCGGTGGGAGCTGATCGAGTAGTAGCTGGTCTTCAGGCGACGTTCGTAGCGCGGGAAGCGGACGGTGTATTCGGGCCAGGCCGCAACGACCATGCCATCGAGCAGTTCGCGCCCGGCCTTGTTCACGTCAGTGCCGAAAAACGACCAGACGTGGTTGCCGCCGATCGTTTCGCCCTGTTCGACAAGGACGAGGTCGAGTTCGGGGCGGGCCTGGCGCAGGGCCAGGGCGACGAGGCCGCCAGCCAGCCCTCCGCCGAGGATCGCGATGTCGCAGTGTCGCACGCTCATGACCATAGCGCTTAGGGGGATGCGGTTGCCGGTGCAACCATGGGCTTGTCGCTGTCAGCTTCACCCGTCAGAAAGGGCATGGAACGGGGGGAGTGGCGGCAAATGGCAAGCAGGGTTTCATTGCGGCCCGGCAGGGCGGGGTGGATTGCGGCCGCAGGCGTCGCGCTGGGGATCGTGATAATCCTGCTTGGCATGGCGAGGCCGCCGATCTGCCCGTGCGGCACTATCCGGCTGTGGCAGGGCGTGGTGGAATCGGCCGAGAACAGCCAGCAGATCTCCGACTGGTACAGTTTCAGCCACGTCATCCATGGCTTCCTGTTCTACGGCGCGGCGCATTTGCTGTGGCGGAGGGCCGGTTTCAAGGCGATTTCGCCGCAGTGGGCGTTGGCGCTGGCGGTGCTGGTGGAGGGATCGTGGGAGATCCTCGAGAATTCCCCGATTATCATCGATCGCTATCGTGCCGTAACGATTTCGTGGGGCTACTCGGGCGACAGCGTGCTCAACTCCTTCTGCGACATGGCGTTCATGGCGCTGGGCTTCGTCTTTGCCAGTCGCGCGCCGGCGACCGTGACGATACTGGTGGGTGTGGCATTCGAGCTGTTCACGCTGGCCATGATCCGCGACAACCTGACGCTCAACGTGCTGATGCTCGTTTGGCCGGTCGAAGTGGTGCGGCAGTGGCAGGCAGGCGGCTGACGGAAAGTCCTCGAGCGTTTCATTTTCTTGACCGAACGCTTCATCCTCATGCGCAGCCGGTTGCATGTTGACGACGATCAATGTCACTTTCTGCAGTGAGCCGAAAACGGCCGCAATGGCGTCAGACCATGGAGAGGCATGATGAGCGAGCACGCAGCATCGGGCGGCGACTTCGACGTATTGATCGTCGGCGCGGGCATTTCCGGCATAGGCTCTGCCTGGCATCTGCAGGAGCAGTGCCCGGGCAGGACTTATGCGATTATCGAAGCCAAGGACACGTTCGGCGGCACGTGGGAGACGCACAAGTATCCCGGCGTGCGATCGGATTCCGACCTGTACACCTTCGGCTATCGCTTCAAGCCCTGGGTCGGCGCGCCAATTGCCAGCGCGCAGGCAATTCTCGACTACATGGGCGAGGTGATCGAGGAAGGCGGGATCGACCGGCACATCCGCTATGGCCACACGATTACCAGTGCAAAGTGGGATAGTGCCAGCAACCGGTGGACGCTGGAAGCACGGACCAAGGACGGAAACACGGCCGCGTTCACGGCCAATTTCTTGTGGATGTGCCAGGGCTACTATGACCACCAGGTGCCCTACATCCCGAAGGAGTGGCAGGGCGTTTCCGACTTCAAGGGTCTGTTCGTCCACGCCCAGCTGTGGGACCCGGCGACTGACGTTTCGGGCAAGCGGGTTCTCGTGATCGGATCGGGCGCCACGGCGGCCACGGTGGTCCCGGCGCTGTGCGATCTGGGAGCCAAGGTCACGATGCTCCAGCGCTCGCCAACCTGGTTCTATGCTGCGCCAAACGTGAGCGAACTGGCCGAGCGGTTGCGCACGATCGGGATCGATGAACCGACGATCCATCGCGTTGTGCGGCAGGACTACATCTACAACTTCCATGAAATGGACCGTCGCAGTCGCGAAGAGCCCGAAGCCATGGCCGAGGACCTGCGTGCCCTGATCCGCGGGTACGTGGGTGAGGATTTCCAGTTCGAGCCGCACTTCGCCCCGCGCTATCGCGTTTGGCAGCAGCGGCTGGCCCAGTTGCCTGACGGCGATCTGTTCCAGCAGGTCGTGGCGGGCAACGCGACGGTAGTGACCGACACGATCGACCGGTTCACCGAGACAGGGGTCCTGACCAGCAGTGGCGAATTGCTGGAAGCAGACATCATCATGGCCTGCACCGGCTTCCGGCTGAAAGTGCTGGGCGATATTCCTTTCGAGGTGGATGGCCAGGCCGTGGACTGGGGCAAGACGGTGACCTACCGTGGGATGATGTTCACCGGCGTGCCCAACATGGCGTGGGTCTTCGGCTATTTCCGGGCAAGCTGGACCTTGCGCGTCGACATGATGGCCGACTTTGTCTGCCACCTGCTGAACCATATGACAGAGCGCGGTGCGAAGAAGGTGGAAGTCGTCTTTCGCGACGAGGATGCGGGCATGGAAATCTTGCCGTGGATCGAGGAAGACAATTTCAATCCCGGCTATCTGATGCGCGACATGGACAAGCTGCCAAGGCGCGGGTCAAACGATGTCTGGCGGCACAACCAGAACTACTGGCTGGAGCGTGAGGCCTTTCCGTCCATCGACCTGGATGGGCAGGAGTTCATCTACGACGGGGTACGGCGGGATGTGCCCCTTGCGGAGGCGGCCGAGTAGCCGCGCACGGTTGGACAAGACGATCGCGCCTTGATCAGACAGGTGGCGAGGATCGGGCCGGGATCGGCCGACGGTTGCCCTCGGCCCGGGCTCGCCTTGCGCCTGCCGCGAGTTCTTTGTTCAAGGCGCGAACATAGGCGTCGAAGTCCAACTGGATCGTATGGCGCCGTGCGGCATAGTACTGGCCGGTATGGTAGGCTTCGTCGGCGGCGATGATGCGATGCATTTCGGCTGGTGATGGCGGGGCATAGTCGCCTGCAAGGTAGGCGGCGACGAGCTTCGACTGCTGTTCGGCGAAATTGACCAGGGTCGGCAGGGGCTGGGCGAGGCCGACATAGAACAGATCTGGTACTTCGGGCTTCATGATGCGCTTGAACAAGGGGGGCGGGCGATTGTCTGCATCGGCGGTGAATGCGGGATCGTCGAAGAACGGAAAGCGAATGTCATAGCCGGTGGCCCAGATGATCACGTCCACCTGCTCGCGGGTTCCGTCGCTGAAGGCGACGCCATCGCCGTCGAGCCGCTCGATGCCAGGCTTCATGATGATGTCGCCCGAGCCGGCGCGGAGCAGGAATTCGCCCGAGACGGTGCCGTGGCTCTCGAACGGACCGATATCGGGTTCGGGCAGGCCGTACTGGCTCATCCGGCCGACCAGCTTCTTTATCATGCGCGTGGCCAGCCAGTTGCGCAGCCGCTTGGGCATCCATGATGGGGCGGGATTCTTGTCGAGCGGCTGGCCGCGGTAGTATTTTGGCAGGACCCAGACCCCGCGCCGGGTGGAAACGAACAGCCGCGAGGCGATCGGGCGCTGCGACAGCTCTGAAGCAATATCCATGGCGCTGTTGCCCATTCCGACAACGAGTACGCGCCTGCCGACGCAATCGACCGGATCGAACGGACTGCGATAGGCATGGCTGTGGATCTGGGGACCGGAGAAGTGGCCTGGATAATCGGGGATGCGCGCAGCCCAGTGATGGCCGTTGGCCACGACAAGTGCATCGAAGCGCTCGGTCTCACCCGTGGAAAGGGAGATATTCCAACCGCCTTCGGCTCGTCGCGTCGCACTCTCTACCCGCGTGTTGAACTGGATGTGCGGGCGCAGGCCGAAGTGATCAACGTAATCGTGGAAATACTGCAGAAGCTGGGCGTGATGGGGGTAGTCCGGCCATTCTGTCGGGACGGGATAATCTTCGAACGCCAGCCGCCATTTCGACGTGTCGATGTGCAGGCTCTGGTAGCAGGCCGACATGCCGTTGGGATTGTTGAAGTACCAGTTCCCGCCAATGTCGTCGGACGCTTCGTAAACGACGAAGGGGATGCCACGATCCTGCAGGCGTTTGGCGGTAGTGAAACCCGAGCAGCCTGCGCCGATGATGCATACGCGCGGGAGCGGACCAAGCGCTTCGGGCGCGGCGACAGGCGCGATTTGCGGTGATGACACCAATTCGGTCATGGCCATGATCCTGCTCCATCGTCCGGGCTTGCGGGCCCGGAGCAGGAGTATCCTTAATCGCGTGATTAAGTCCAGCCGGCCGGGTGATCGGTCAAGTATTGCGGACGCGAAGTGAACGACCCGCACGCGCCGAGCGCTTTTTCAGCCAGATGACCACTCCGGTGACGGACAGCATGGTGACGAGCAGACCCAGCATGCTGACGAAGATCCGGTAGGGCAGGCCAAAGACCTGCGCCATGTGCAGCGCCGTGAGCCAGTTGCTGAACGTATTGGTGCCGTTGACGCCGCTGGGCCAGTAGACAGCCTTCATCTTGCCGGTGTTGCTGTCGAAAGCGATACCTGTGCCGCCGCCGTGATGGCCGATATCTGCCGCGGTGGTAAAGCCGTAGACGTACATGCCGCTGGTTGGCACGTGCCATAGCCAGCTTTCGCCCTCTTCGAGCGGCACAAGTCCTTGCTTCATGGACTCCTGTTCAGCGAGTTGCCTGGCGCGCTCGGTTGCGGCGCGGAAATCGAGGACGGGGTTGTTCCGAGGAACAGCCAAGGCGCTTTCCTCCAAGATCAGCCGCGGATCCTGCGCGCCGAGCGCCTGCATCACGGGTACATGGACCTGCGGCAGGTTGAAGGACACGCTCGACCAAGCAAAAACCAGCAGAAGCGGCCATAGCCACAGGCCGCCGGCGCGGTGGAGGTCGAAGTTGAGCTTGTAGGGTGTGGACTTCCAGCGGATGCGCCAGCTCGGGCGCCAGCGATCGAGGAAGGATGTGCGCGCAGGCTTCGGAGTCTTGGGCGGCAGCGTGAGGTAGAAGCCGACGAAACAATCTACCGTCCAGACAAGCGCGGCAATCCCGAAGATCAGGGTCCCGAATGTATCGAGGGCAAGGCTGTAGTGCAGGCGATAGAGGAAGGGCATCAGGTTCTTCTGCCCTTGGGCAATGTTGCCCCATTCGCGGCGGCCTTGCTCCTCGCCGGTGACGGGATTGAGGAACAGGTCGTCCCATTCGGGCACGCCCGGCCCGTGTTCACGCTCGAGCCCGGTCTTCGGATCGAGCCAGTGGAGGTGGAGGCGCAGCGCCTTGCCCGGTTCCACCGAGAGCGGCAGGAAATCGAGCGCGGCACCGGGGTAGCGCGCCAGTACCTCTTCGCGCACGCGCAGGGGATCGGGCGTGCCGGTCCAGCTTGAATTGTGCAGTTCGGGCGCGGTGGCGGCTTCGAGTTCCTCGATCCATGGCAAGAGAGAACCGGTAAGGCCCGCCACGGCAAGGAACAGTGCAAGGGTGAGGCCTGCCCAGCGATGGACCATGACCCAGAATGCGCGCCCCGGCAGCGCGAGGCGCCGGGGCGATGGGACAGACTGTTGGGCGGTGGTGGCCATCAGAAGGTCATCCTGACTGAACCGGTGACGCTGCGCGGCGGCGAAAGGAAGGATTGATCCCAATACAGGCTGGCGAGATGCTTGTGATTGGTGACATTGGCGACGTTGAGGTTGAAGCTCACGTTGTCATTGAGCTTGTAGCCGGCCTGGAGCTGCAGGGTGGCGTAATCGTCCTGGCGGATCGTGCCTACGCTGTTCGTGATGAACACCGAATCCTGCCAGCGCATCGCCGCGCCAAGTTGGACCTTCTCGACCGGCTCCCAGCGAAGCAGCAGGTTGGCAGTGGTGCGCGGAACATAGGTGCGGACGGGATCGCCGTTGCGCCCTTCGAGCGACAGGTGGGTGACGCCGCCCTGCACGGTCAGGCCGGGAGCAATGCGGCCGCCGACTTCCGCCTCGACGCCCTGGCTGCGCACGAAGATGCCGTTGTAGAGCGTCTGGCCGAGAGTGACGTCATATCCTGCGGCTTCGGCAAGGTTCGACTGTTCGGAGCGGAACAGGGCGAGCGAGCCGAACAGGGCCTTGTCGGCGGTCTCGCCCTTGAGGCCGGCTTCCCAGCTCTTGCCCTTGGCCGAGCCTACGGGCTTGAGGTTTGTGCCGAGTTCCTTCTGCGGATTGAAGATGTCGCTGTAGCTGCCGTAGAGGTTGATGCCCGGCAGGATCCTGAAAGTCGCGCCGACGAACGGGCTGACCGCGCTCTCGCTGCGGGCGGCGCTGACGCCGAAAGTGAAGCCGGTGGTCTGCACGTCAATGTAGTTGGCGCCAAGGATCAGGCTGAGGCGGTCGGTCAGCTCGAGATCGGTGGCGGCACGGACCCGCCACTGCTTGTCCGAGATGCGCGCGCTTTCTACGGCATCGCCAAAGGCCGGGAATGGGACTTCCGTACCGTCCCAGCCTGATTGCAGGGCGGGGAGGGCACCCCAGGCCGGGTCGGTGCCGGGGACGGGGTAGGTGAGGTAGCCGAACTTCGCTGCGGTGCGCTGGACACCGAGGGTCAGCTTGTGGTCGCGGCCGAAGAGCTTGAAGGTGCCATCGAGGCGATTGTCCCAGATCCAGCCGCGTGCGGTGGAAAGGTAGCCGCCGGGGTAGCCGAACAGGCCGAGGCCCGTTTCGGCATCGGGCGTGCCATAGACGTAGAACAGCCGCGAGGGTTCGTCGTTGATGCGGCGCGAGAGATGGGTTTTGACGCTCCAGCCAGGAGCGAAAGCCCATGTGGCTTCTCCGAACGCGGTCTGGTCCTTGCTTTTCCAGTAGGTCCAGTCCTGCGTGGTCGACGTGGAGAAGTCCCAGTCGAGCTGGTTGCCCTCGCTGTCAAGCAACGGCAGCGCGCCCCACAGCACGCCGCGCGAGGTGCCCTGCTGGCGGGCGTAGCCGAAGGACAGCGCCAGGTTATCGGCAATGCGGCCATCGACCACCGCCTGCAATGCCGTGCGGTTCGAGCGGTAGTCCCGCAAGTAGGAGTCCGCATTCTGCGCTGCACCGACAAGGCGGACGCCCCAGTTGCCATCCGACGTCAGCGGCATTTCGATATCGACTTCGCCGCGTACCCGGTTCCACGAGGCGGCAGTCAGTTCGCCGGTGACGCGGCGCTGGCCGGTGTAATGGCGACGGCGGTAATTGATCGTGCCAGAAGGATTGCCGACGCCCGACAGCAGGCCATTGGCGCCTCGCACGACCTCGATTGAATCCCACATCACGGTATCGAGCGACCCAATCGCAGGCCCCCAGATGTTCGGCAACTGGATCCCGTCCACCATGGCTTCGGTGATGTCGAAGCCGCGGGCGTTGTAGTAGGTGCGGTCCGTCTCGGCCTCCTCGACGTTCACGCCGGTGACGTAGCGCAGGACGTCGTTGACCTCGTCGAAGGCAAAGTCATCGAGCAGGGTGCGATCGACGACGGTTACCGATTGCGGCGTGTCGATGATGGCCAGAGGGAGGCCGGTTGCGCCGCTGGCAACGCCCTCAGCCCGGTCTCCGATCACGGTGATGCGGTTTTCGGTGTCCTCAGCTTCATCGGCATATGCCGGATGTCCGCCAAGGACGAGGGCGGCAAGGGACGTAGCTGAAAGGAAATGCAAGCGATGCGACACGTTAGGCTCCCGTCTGTGATGGGCGGGCCTTAGTGCGATTCATTCGCAAGAGTCAATGCAAGTAAGAATCATTCGCATTAAAGATGTGTGAACCCTCATGGATTGGCTGGTTGCCAGTGTCGGCAGACCGCATTAGAAGTGCGGCCATACCCCGGGGAGCCAGTGTGGCTGAGAGGGGCTGGTCACGCAGCCCGACCCGTCGAACCTGAACCCGTTAGCACGGGCGGAGGGAAGGGCAGTGCCAGAGGTCAGAGCCATGGCACCCGCGCTCCCGATGCCTGACGAGAGGAGCGCTTGCATGGCCGACATCAACTCCAAGCTGGAAATCGGCGTTACCACCGGGCCGATCCGCGGCAGCCGCAAGATCCACGTGGAAAGCGCGCGCTTTCCGGGGCTGACCGTGGCGATGCGCGAGATTTCGCTGGAGCCTTCGAGCGGCGAGCCGCCGGTGCGCGTCTACGACACGTCCGGCCCTTATACTGACACCAACGTCATGATCGACATTGCGGCGGGCCTGCCCAAGCTGCGGCGCGACTGGATCGTCGGCCGCGGCGACGTCGAGGAGTACGATGGCCGGGCAGTGAAGCCTGAGGACAACGGCCTGAAGGGGCCGGATCGGTCGGCGGGCGTGCCGCCTTTCCCGAATGTGGTGAAGCGACCGCTGCGTGCCAAGGCGGGGCAGAACGTCAGCCAGATGCACTATGCGCGCCAGGGCATCATCACCCCGGAAATGGAATATGTGGCGATCCGCGAGAACCTTGGTCGCAAGCAGGCCAAGGAAGCGCTGATCCGTGATGGGCAGGACTGGGGCGCTTCGATCCCTGACTACGTGACACCGGAGTTCGTGCGTGATGAAGTGGCGCGCGGGCGGGCCATCATTCCTTCCAACATCAACCACCCCGAGAGCGAGCCGATGGCGATCGGGCGCAACTTCCTCGTCAAGATCAATGCGAACATCGGCAATTCGGCGGTGGCATCGGACGTTGCCAGCGAAGTCGACAAGATGGTCTGGTCGATCCGCTGGGGCGCCGACACCGTGATGGACCTTTCGACGGGGCGCAACATCCACGACACGCGCGAATGGATCCTGCGCAACTCGCCGGTGCCGATCGGCACGGTGCCGATCTACCAGGCGCTGGAGAAGGTCGGCGGCGTGGCCGAGGACCTGACGTGGGAGATCTTCCGCGATACGCTGATCGAGCAGGCCGAGCAGGGCGTCGACTATTTCACGATCCACGCCGGCGTCCGCCTGCCCTACATCCCGCTGGCCGCCAAGCGCATGACCGGGATCGTCAGCCGTGGTGGTTCGATCATGGCCAAGTGGTGCCTGGCGCATCACAAGGAATCGTTCCTCTACGAGCGTTTCGACGAAATCACCGAGATCATGAAGGCCTATGACGTGGCCTATTCGCTTGGCGATGGCCTGCGCCCCGGATCGATCTACGACGCCAACGACGAGGCGCAGTTCGCCGAGCTTTACACCTTGGGCGAGCTGACCAAGCGCGCCTGGGCGCAGGACGTGCAGGTGATGATCGAGGGCCCTGGCCACGTGCCGATGCACAAGATCAAGGAGAACATGACCAAGCAGCTCGAAGCGTGCGGCGAAGCGCCGTTCTACACGCTCGGGCCGCTCGTCACCGACATCGCGCCGGGTTACGACCACATCACCAGCGGCATCGGCGCGGCGCAGATCGGCTGGTACGGCACGGCGATGCTTTGCTACGTGACGCCCAAGGAACACCTCGGCCTGCCGGATCGCGATGACGTCAAGGTCGGCGTGGTCACCTACAAGCTGGCGGCCCACGCGGCCGACCTTGCCAAGGGCCACCCGGCAGCGCAGGTGCGCGACGATGCACTGAGCAAGGCGCGCTTCGAATTCCGCTGGCGCGACCAGTTCAACCTGTCGCTCGATCCCGATACTGCCGAGCAGTATCATGACCAGACGCTGCCAGCCGAAGGCGCCAAGTCGGCGCACTTCTGCTCGATGTGCGGGCCGAAGTTCTGCTCGATGAAGATCAGCCAGGAAGTTCGCGATTTTGCCGCCAAGCAGAACCAGCCGATCGAGACGTTTGTCGCGGCTGACGAAGCCGAGGCGGAAGCCGGCATGAAGGCGATGAGCGCCAAGTACGACGAAATGGGGCGC
This sequence comes from Novosphingobium subterraneum, assembly GCF_000807925.1. Classification (GTDB taxonomy): domain Bacteria; phylum Pseudomonadota; class Alphaproteobacteria; order Sphingomonadales; family Sphingomonadaceae; genus Novosphingobium; species Novosphingobium subterraneum. The sequence continues at coordinate 53,944 of NZ_JRVC01000004.1, forward strand.
GAACTTTATATCGGCGCGGGTGGTCGCGAACACGATTGATCGTCAAATGCCGATCCGGCTTGCTGCGTCACCAATGCGGCAAGCCGGATCGGCGCGAGATGCGTGAACGCTCAGGCGGGCTGGCGCAGCAGACCTTGCAGCAGCAGTCTGACCTGTGCTGGCGTCTGGTTGCTCATGACCTCGACATAGCCAATGCCTGCCCGCCGCAGAGCTTCCTTCTTCACGGCGTCTCTTGCTGCGGTTTCTGCCCCGAGGTGATGACCGCTGCCTTGAAATTCCACTGCATGGACAGGACGGCAGCTGTCGTCGACGATGAGCAGATCGACGCGCTTGGAATTGATGGCCCAATAGGCATCCTTGTCATCGCTCAACAGGATTTCGCCAAGCGATACCTGACCCATTGCGCGCCAGGTGGGCTTTTCTTCGCTCAAGGTCTTGTCGAGCACGGCGAGTAAGCGCCTTTCCGACTGGTTCAACAGCGGCCTGCTCTTGAAATCGGCCTCCATGACTCGGCGGAGTTGCTCTGCTGCAACTTCTGTCTGGCTCTTGTGGGAGAGCGTGGGGGCCTGGTGTGGACGGTATTTTCGTTCAGCCGATTTTCGACCCCGCCAGAAGGCCCGGCGTTCGGCGCGCTTCAAACCCTCGGCAAAGCGTTCGACCGCGATGCCGATAGCAGCGCCAATGGCGAGGAGGAGGGCAAGTAGGTGCGGCTTGTCTATCAGACTGACGATTTCGGATGGCATGGCAGAGGGATAGGGCAGGGGCAGTAATCGGAATCTTAATGCTGGCCGGGGAACTGCCGTCTTCACCATCCATTGGCTGAGCAACTGGGCGACGATTACGTTCGCTCTTCGGGAAGCATTGGAGAAGGCCATGACGAAAGCTCGCAAGGCGGCAATTGTGCTGGCAGCGGCTGCTGCGACGACTTTGACTGCAGCATGCACGAACAATGGGTATTATGACCGCCCCGGCTATGCGGATGGCTATGGCGATTGGGGTTATTACGATCGAGGGTATTACCAGCAGTATGGCCGGTATGATTACAATAATCCTGATCCGCGCTATGGCGGCTATTATGCCGACCGTTATTATCGCGATAATGCCCGCTATCGCGAGCGCCAGCTTTCCTACGATGACCGGGTCTATCGCGGGCGTGACGGGCGCTATTACTGCCGCAGGTCCGACGGTTCGACTGGACTGATCGTCGGCGGCCTTGGGGGCGCGGCGGCAGGAGCGATCATCGCCGAAGGTGACAGCAAGCCGCTCGGCGCGATCATCGGCGCGATCGGTGGCGCGGCGATCGGTGCGGCAATCGACAGCCGCAATCGCAGCAACGTGCGCTGCAGGTAAGCGATGGATGAACGGTGGGCTCCATGGGGAGCCCACCAGTTCGTCAGGTATTCTTGATATTATCCAGCCCTGCGATCACACCGGGTTTCATCGACGGGTTCCATGCGTTGGGCTTCTTGGGCTTTTCGGCTTTGGGCTTGCGAACCTCGCGGTTCGACTTTTTCTGGCTCTTCGCCATTATCGTTCTCCATGCGGGCGCGTGCCCGAAGGCCTCGCTAGACGCATCGGCCTGTAATAGCGACCTTTAACGCGTCAGTCTTGCCAAGGTCTCGTCCAGCGCAGACAGAAAGCGCGAGCGATCCGCCTTGGAGAATGGCGCCGGGCCTCCGATCACGTCGCCACCGGCGCGCAGATCGGCCATGATCGCGCGCGTGGCGATCTGACTGCCGATGGAGCTTGTGGTAAAGGGTTTGCCAGCCGGAGAAATCACTGCCGCGCCCGCTTTCAGGCACCGGTCTGCCAGGAGTATATCGGCGGTGACGACCACGGCTTTGGAACCTGCCGCTTCGGCAATCCAGTCGTCGGCGGCGTCGAAGCCATCGCTGACCACCACGCGGCGGACAAGAGGATGTACTGGCACGCGGAAGGGTGAGTTGCTGACGACGGTTACTGGCACGTTCCGGCGGAAGGCGACCTTGTAGATCTCTTCCTTGACCGGGCATGCATCGCCATCGACCAGGATGCGCACGGCGTCGGTGGGCGTTTCAGGCATGATCGTCCAGTAGCTTTGCCGGAGCGGGATGGCCACTGTCCGATTAAGTTCGCCAAAGCGCGGGCGGGGTGCTACAAGAGCATCGCTGACGTCGAATTTTGCGACGGACTTCGGCATTGACTACCACGCTGGCGCTTCGGTTCTCGCGGGGCCTTCGACGACGATTTCCTTTCAATTGACGAACCACGCACGGCCCGGCGGCACTTTCGCTTCCGGGCAACACTCGTTCTTGGAAGGAACATCCCATGCCAGTAGGCACCGTAAAATTCTTCAACACCGAAAAGGGCTACGGCTTCATTCAGCCCGACAACGGCGGCGCTGACAGCTTCGTGCACATCTCGGCCGTCCAGGCTGCCGGCATGGCCAGCCTCGATAAGGACCAGCGCGTAAGCTACGAAGTCGAGACCGGCCGCAACGGCAAGGCTTCGGCCGTGAACCTCGTTTCGGCCTGATCGGAACCAACCTCGGCATCGACAGGCAACGGGGCTTTGCAAATTGGCTGAGCCCTGTCATCGCAACGCGATGAGCAACCCTGCCGATGCCGAACTGCAAGTCCGCCTCCGCCGCGCCGCGTTCAACCGCGCGCTGGCGGAGGGGGATCTTGCCGCGATTGCGCCGCTTCTCTCGCCCGATGTGGTTCTGATCACCGGCAGCGACAGTGCAGTCATTTCTGGGCGTAAGGCGCAACTGGCGGCTTGGAAGCGAGATTTCGCGCAAGCTCCTCGAGCCGTCTACGTGCGCAGCACCGATAGCGTGATCGCTTCAGCCGTAGAACCGATCGCCATGGAGCACGGGCGCTGGAGCGCAACTGTTCAGGAATCCGGCGAAGTGACGGCCGCCGGGACCTATGCCGCCAAGTGGCGCAAGATCGGTAACGGCTGGGTTTTGATCGCGGAAATTTTCTTGACGCTCGGCTGAGCCCGCCAATGCCTTCACGACGCGGTTGGCAAGATATTCATAACGATAGCTTCCTGTCGCATTTCCCGGTCCGCCTGAGCCGGCAGATCCGCCTCTTCGTCTTCGATGACCTGGGGGTCAGGCGCAATCTCGTAATCCTCATATTCCGGAAGCGCCTCTGCCGGAGGCAGGTCCTCTGGCTCTTCCCAAGGCTGCTCCCAATAAGCAATACGCATGGGGCGATGGAAAATAGGTGCCGGAGCCACCGGATAACTCTCGTAGGTGACGGCAGTGATTTCGGGATAGGCGTCCGGTCGGGCAGCAGGGTATGGTCGCTCCGGTGAGGGCATGCGCGTCGGTATCGTGCTGGTTGCGGCAAGGCCCAAGCCGGCGCCGATGGCGATCATGACGGTGGCAAAGCGATCGAACAACACGAACCTGGCTCCTGCAACCCTCCCTTGGGGAAGGAATGCCGGAGCGTTGCGGCGGTTCCGGGGCGACCGGTTCGCCCGTCAATTGACAGTGGATCAGCCCCGGCGGGGCCGAGTCCAGCAACCGATCGTCGCGGTCCTGACGTTGGCAACACAGCGCTGGTGCTGACGGCGCGTGCTTGGGAAGGTAACCAGATTCAAAACAGAAAGGGCGCCTCCTGCGGGAAGCGCCCTTTGCTGGGATCAGCGGTGCAGCACGAAGCTGGCCTTGCTCACGGGTGAGGCGCTGCTTGCGAGCTGGCGACTTTGGGTCGAGCCTCTGGGCAGTCCCGTGTTGCGGGGCAGTCAATCGTTGCTGGCAGCAGCCTTGCTGGAGATCTTCTTGACGTCCTTGACGTCGAAGGTGACCGGACGACCGTTGAAGCGGCCGGTGACGGTGCGCTTGGTGACCTTCAGTTCGAAGGGAACCTTGCCGGCATAGGCCGAGCCCTTGAGAACCTTGACATCGCCCTGCTGTTCGGCGGTGTAATCGTACTTCACGCCCTGGTACGTGAACGAGCCGGTTTCCGGTTCGGCAGCAAACACGGGGGTGGCGACGAGGACGGCAGCAGCGGCAGCGAGGATAGTCTTGATCATGGCAATATCTCCTGGAAGATAAGGAAAGATTGCCTTCAGCACCCTTATCTTGTTGCGTTGCAGCATACTAATCGTGTGCAGTGCGGCAATTGTATTTGCCGTGCTGTCAGTTGCATGATTTGCAACTCGGTGCTTTTCGCCGCGAAAACAGTCGTTTGCCAGAGGTTGCGCCAATCCCGCCATGCCCCTTCATACGTAAGCATGAATAACGATTCGTCGCAGGGATGCCGTCGAATCGAAAGCTACGCTGGCGGGGGGCAACTTGCCGACCCCACGCCTCGGCCGGTCAGCGTTTGCGAACGAATTCGGCCCGCAGGACCAATCCCTTGATGCCGGGATACTTGCAGTCGATCTCCTGCGGGTCGCCCGTCAGCCGGATCGACTTGATCAGCGTGCCCTGCTTCAAGGTTTGCCCGGCGCCCTTGACGTCGAGATCCTTGATCAGGGTAACCTGGTCACCATCAGCCAGGAGGTTGCCGACGGCGTCGCGAACCTCAACGGCGCAGGCGGCTTGGCGCTTTGCCGCGAGTTCGGATGCTGGCAGCCATTCGCCGCTGTCCTCGTCGTAGACATAGTCTTCATCTTCGCTCATCGTTCCCTCCATTCGCGCATCCCCGTGGCACGCGGGGGCGCTGCTTGCCAGCAAAAGCGGCATTCGAGGGAGGATATGCTTGGATCGGACAATCGTTCGCCTGGGACCTGGCGATGCTGACGCAGCGACCGAGACGTTGACTGCTGCCTTCCGTCAAGATCCGGCGATGAACTGGATGTTTGCCAATGATGAATCCCGCGAGCGTCGAATGCCGCAGTTGATCCGCTGGATGTTCCACGATCACCTGCGGCACGGTATGGTACTGGGAACGGCCGGATGTGAAGTCGTCACGCTGTGGCGGCCACCGGGGAGCGTTCATGAGCATGCAAGTCTGACGCCGCCGGCGCTGGTGCGCTTTATCGCGATGCTCGGCACGGCCGTGCTGCGGGCGGAGCGCGCGGACCGGATGATCGGCAAGCATTTGCCGAAGGGTGAGCGCCAGTTCTATCTGCGCATGGCCGGTGTTCGACCTGACAGGCAGGGGCAGGGCCTTGGCGGCCTTGCCATCCGGGCTGGCCTTGCCGAAGCCGACGCTGCGGGGCTACCGGCCGTTCTGGAAACCGCGACGGAGAGCAATGTCGGGCTTTACCGCTCGATGGGTTTCGAACTGATCGACACGTGGCCGGTCGCCAGAAAGGGCCCGACATTCTGGACCATGGCCAGGCCGGTGCCGTTCAGGTGAAGGCATCGACCATCAGCTTGCCGCCAAGCATGACCATCAGCAGGTAGATGATGGTGTAGAACCGATCAGGCTTGAGCGCGCGGACGACACGGACAGAGATCAGTGTGGTAATGACCGCCAACGGGACGAGCAGAGCGGCGGCCACCACCACTTCGTGGGTGAAGGCCCCAAGCATGATATAACTTGGCACCTTGAGCCAATTGATCGCGGCGAAAAGGATCGCGTTGGTTCCGGCATACATCAGGTGCGGAAGCTTGCGCGGGGTGACCCACATCTGGAAGGGCGGACCGCCCGCATGGGCGACCTGGCTGGTAAAGCCGGTGGCCATTCCGAACAGCGCGCCGACCCAGCCCGGAGATGCAGACGCGGCGGCCACGCGATTGCCACGCTCGATCCACAGGCGGTAAAGGCCGAACATGAGCGTGATGCCGCCGAGAACGCCCATGAGTGCCTTCTCGTCGATACTGGCAGCAATGGCCCAGCCGATGCCGATGCCGACCATGGCTCCCGGCAGCATCCAGCCGACGATCCATTTGTCCCAGGCATGCCGGAAGGACCAGACGCTGACGACGTCCTGAACGATGAGGATGGGCAAGAGGATGGCGGCGGCGGTCGATGGCGGAAGAGCCAAGGCGGCAACGGGTGTGCCAAGTGCTCCGAGACCGGAAAATCCGCCCTTGGCCATGCCAACGAGAATGACAGCCACTGCGCAGGCGGCGAGGGTTGCAGGATCGGAAAGGAGCATCTGTCTATCGGGTCCGTGGCTTCCATGGCCATTCGATGACCCCGCCGGCCCACAGCGCAAGCCAGACGAGCACCGGTTGCGCAAACATGCGAGGGACATGATAGGCGAGGCCCGCGCCGTGATCCGACTTTGCCAGATCAATCGCAAAGTGGTTGATGTTGGCCGGGAAGACACACACCGCATAGAGTGCGAGACCGATGGACGCAGCCCGGCGGATCGGCAGGGAAACGCCTTGCGCCAGGCCAACAGCCCCGAGCAGTTCGGCAATGCCTGTCCATAGCACGACAGCTTCGGGGGCAGGGACCCATTGCGGCATGATGATCAGGAACGGGCGGGGCGATGCGATGTGGATCACGCCCGCCGCGAAGTAGAACAGTGCCAGCGCCAGACGGGCAGCGGCGCGGATCATGCGCCGGGTTTCCAGCCGGGCGGGGCGAGGGTGAACCCGGCAAAGTCAAATCCCGGCGCCACAATGCATGAGACAAGCACGTAGCCATGTTCACCGGCGACAGGTTCGGCGGCCTGCCAGTGCCCGGCAGGAACGATCCCCTGCAGATCTTGCGTGGCGAGATCGTTTCCGAGGATCAGCGTCGAGGGTGCAGTTGTGGATTCCGCTGCAGTGTGCAGTGCAAGAGCATCACCCGCCTGCCAGATCCAGATCTCGTCAGCATCGACGCGGTGCCAGTGTGATCTTTCGCCAGCTGCCAGCAGGAACAGGATCGCCGTGCTCGAGGCGCGTCCGCCGCCGACTAAAGGCGCACGCCAAGTTTCCCGGAACCACCCTCCCTCAGGATGGGGCGCGAGGTTCAGGCTGGAAACGATTTCATGCGCGGGCATCACGAAACGGTTGCCCGACATACGCGCTGAGTCAATCACCACAGTGCTGGGGTAAGTTGAAGGGGAACAGGAGAAACTTCGGTCCAGCCAAGCGCCGCGATGGCCGTGTTGCTTTCCTTTGCAGTCCTATGTTCGGCGAGCGACCAGGTTAGGTGCCAAGTACCGCCGTCTGGTCTGCCAGTCGTCCCATCAATTGAAACGATATATGCCTCAACCCCTTCAGCATCGTCGACATATCCGACAATTTCAGCACGATGCACCGCTTCTGGCGGGATTGTTCCCGCGACTGACAGAGTCACGTGGTCGGCAATGGCTCGCTCGTAACGAGGCGGGAGGGCGGCGAGGAGGTTTTCGCGCTGGGTTCTGTCCAGCTTCCAACCAAGTGTCATGCCGCCCCCTCGTTCATTTTACTGGGGCGTGGTGAGCGCCCCGGTTACCCAGATGACTGTCAATGCACCGATTGCCAGGACCAGGCTGATCAGCAGGACCCAGCGTACCACGTTGAGGCCTTCGCCCCCGCGAGCCTCCTCGGTGGTGATGTGCGTTTCTTCGCCGCGTCGTTCCATGGCGCTTCTCCTTCGGTAGAACCGTGCTTGGCGACTCTACGCGCAGGCAAGCGCCCTGTTCCGGCAATGCCCCCATGGACATGACCGGAACGGTGATTAATTCAGATCAATCAATCGCGCAGGAGTTCGTTGATCCCGGTCTTGCTACGGGTCTGCGCGTCGACCGTCTTGACGATGACGGCGCAGTAGAGCGACGGGCCGGGGGTGCCGTCGGGCAGGGGCTTGCCCGGCATGGCACCTGGAACGACGACAGCATAGGGTGGCACGCGGCCAATGTGGACTTCGCCCGTGGCGCGGTCGACGATCTTGGTGGAAGCGCCGAGGTAGACGCCCATCGACAGCACTGCGCCTTCGCCGACGATAACGCCTTCGGCCACTTCCGAGCGGGCGCCGATGAATGCGCCGTCCTCGATGATGACGGGGCCTGCCTGCAGCGGTTCGAGCACACCGCCGATGCCGGCGCCGCCCGAGATGTGGACATTCTTGCCGATCTGCGCGCAGGAGCCGACGGTTGCCCAGGTATCAACCATGGTGCCTTCATCGACGAAGGCGCCGATGTTGACGAAGCTTGGCATCAGCACCACGCCCTTGGCGATGTGTGCGCCCTTGCGCGCGACGGCACCGGGGACGACGCGGAAACCGGCTTCGCGGAAGCGGTTCTCGCCCCAGCCTGCAAACTTCGAGGGCACCTTGTCAAATGCAGGAGCGCCGCCCGAGCCGGCCTCGATCACTGCGTTGTCGTTCAGGCGGAACGAGAGCAGCACGGCCTTCTTGAGCCACTGGTTGACGCGCCATTCGCCGTCCACCTTTTCGGCAGCGCGGGCCTTGCCGCTGTCGAGCAGTTCGAGCGCGGCCTCAACCACTTCTCGCACAGCATCGCTGGCCGGGGTGACATTGGCGCGGTCTTCCCAGGCGGCTTCGATGGCAGCTTGCAGCTGGTCTGTCATGGCGTTTCTCCGTGCGGGATCGGTATGGAACAAAATTGCGTGGCGACTAGCCGAGCGTTGTCTGATCGGCAAGCGCCGCAATCGTATGATCCAGCCATGCGACGACATCGTCTGTGACCACGTCGATTGCGGCATCATCCTTGGCGCGATCGCCCCAGTCCGTGGCGAGATCGAGCCAGACCGTCTGCATGCCGAGGGCCTTGGCCGGGGCGAGGTTGCGCGCCATGTCTTCGACGAAGACCGAAGTCTCGGGATTGACGCCCAACGCTTCGATCATGCTGGTGTATGCCGTGGGCTCGGGCTTGGGTTTGTAGGCCATGGCGTGGATGTCCCACAGCCCGTCGAAACTGTCGGAAAGATCGAGTCCGGCAAGCACCCTGGCGGCATAGGCATCATCGCCATTGGTGAAGAGGATCTTGCGGCCCGGGAGTTTCGCCAGCCTGTCTGCCAGACGCGGTGCGGCAGCCAGCGGGGTAATGTCGATGTCGTGCACGAAGCCGAGAAAATGGTGCGGATCGGTGGCGTGGTAATGCATCAGGCCTGAAAGGGTGGTGCCGTGATCGTGGAAGTAGAGCTTCTGCACGCGCCGAGCCTCCAGCTCGTCGCAGCCGAGCAGGTCCTTGATGAACAGGCCCATGCGCTCATCGATCTGATCGAACAGCCGGGTCGATGGGGGATAGAGCGTGTTGTCGAGATCGAAGATCCAGCAATCAACAATCGTGGGATCGAAGGGCATTTGCGTATTCCAGTCCGGAACTGTGTCATTCGGCATTTACGGCCCTGGGGTTATCAGCAAGACTTGGGCAAAGCTACCGGAGCCGGGGTGCGGTGATGTCGGAAATTCGCTGGTTTGGTCATGCCGCAGTCGCAGTGCTGGCTGCCGGATTGGCGGCATGCGGAGGGGGCGGCAGCGTCTCGAGCACGCCTGCGCCTGCGCCGGCACCTACGCCCACGCCGACGCCGACGCCAGTTCCGACGCCTACACCCACTCCTACTCCAGTCAATTTCGATACGGCGGAATATCGCCGGTCGGATGGGCCTTCGCTGCACGGCGCGATCACGGCCTGGCAGGCGGGAGCGAGCGGGGCGGGGACAACGATTGCGATCGTCGATTCCGGCATCAATACGTCCAATGCCGAGTTTGCCGGACGGATCGCTTCATCATCGACCGACGTGGTGCAATCGCGCGGGTTGAACAATGCTGATGACGACCACGGCACGCAGGTTGCCCTGACGGCGGCAGCGGCGCGGAACAATTCCGGGATCGTCGGGATCGCCTGGGGCGCAACGATCCAGATGCTGCGGGCCGATACGCCGGGTTCGTGCGCTGCGTCGGATGGCTGCACGTTTGCCGACAGCGCAATCGCGGCGGGCATCAATGCAGCGGTCTCTGCGGGCGCGAAGGTCATCAATCTTTCGCTGGGCGGCGACCCAGCCAACACGACATTGCGGTCAGCAGTTGCGAAAGCCGCTTCGGCGGGCGTGGTGGTCGTCGTTTCGGCAGGGAACGATGGCGACAGCACCGATCCGGCGATCGATCCGAACAATCCCGATCCTTTCGCGCAGTCGCTGCTCCAGGCCGGCGGCGGCAATGTCATCATCGTCGGCTCGGTGAATGCCAGCGGTGCGGCTTCGGCCTTTAGCAACAAGCCGGGAAGCTCGGCGGCATCGGTCCTGATGGCGCAGGGCGAGGACGTGTGCTGCGTCTATGAGGGGAGCCAGATCAAGACCGAGACGAATGCGCAGGGGACGTTCGTGACAGTGGTGAGCGGCACGAGCTTTGCCGCGCCGCAGGTTTCGGGCGCGGCGGCGCTGCTCGCGCAGGCCTTCCCTAACCTGACCGGAACGCAGATCGTTGACCTGCTGCTGCGTACCGCGCGAGATGCGGGGGTCACGGGCACCGATGCGGTTTATGGCCGCGGGATTCTGGATATTGCGCGGGCCTTTTCGCCGCAGGGCTCGACCGGGCTGGCAGGGACGCAAGTGGCGGTGTCGCTCGATGGGCTTACGGGAACGAGCAGCGGGGCGATGGGGGATGCGTTGAGCGGGGCATCGCTTGGCGCGGTGATGCTGGATGGATACCAGCGGGCTTACAAGCTTAACCTCGCGGCGGGCCTGCGGGTGGGGCAGGCGCGATTGCCATTGCATGAGGCGCTGGCTGGCGGGGGCAGGCCGATGGCGATGGATGCTTCGGGCTTTGCGCTGGCGTTCACGGTGGACCGGCGGTTCGGCGCGGTGCCCTTGCGGCTTGCGCCGGACGAGGGGCAGCAGGCGCGGGTTCTGGCATCTTCGGTGGTGACGCGGCTTGATCGTTCTCTCGATCTGGCGCTGGGATGGAAGGTGAGCGCCGAGAGCTTGACCGCGCGGTTGCAGCAGCGGCGCGAGCCGCAGTTTGTTGTCGCCGGCATGGCGAGTAGAATGTTCACCCGGCCTGAGACGGGGATGGCGGCGCGCTATCGGTTGGGCAAGCTGGGGCTTACGGTTGCGGCGGAGCGCAGCGTGCTGGTACGGCCCGATCCCTTGCGCGAGCGGCGTGAGGATCGGATGACGCAGATCGGCTTTGCGCTCGATGGCGGGCAGGGCGGTGCGCTTGATTGGCGGCTCGGCCTTGGACTGATGCGCGAGGAGCGCACGGTGCTTGGCGCGCGCTTTGCCGAGGCTCTGGGCGGCGGCGGGGCAACGACGGCGACGGTTTCGCCGGGGCTTGGCTGGCGGTTCGGGAAAGGCTGGGCACTGGGGGCGACGGGCAGTGTCGGCTTCACGCGGATCGACAGCGGCGCGGTGGCGACTGGCGGTTCGCGACTCGTCTCGTCATCGTGGAGCGTGGATCTTTCGCGCCAAGGCGTGCTGGCGGATGGCGACCGATTGGCCTTGCGCGTCTCGCAACCCTTGCGTGTGGAGCGCGGCGGGCTCGAATTGAACCTGCCGGTGGCGTGGGACTATGCGACGCAAAGCGCCACCTTCGCACGTGTACCGCTGTCGCTGGCACCGAAGGGGCGCGATCTTGATGCGGAGCTGGCTTGGGCGACGGCGCTGTGGGGCGGTGATGCCTCGGCCAGCGTGTTCTTCCGCCGGGAGCCGGGGCATTTTGCGGATGCGCCGGACGATGGTGGGGTTGCGGTGAGTTGGTCGCGGGGGTTTTAGGTCAATCCCCGATTCCAGCGACGACGAACTATTAGCAGTCCAACTGGCGTAATGTAGAACCACGCAACGAATGCGGCCCAAACACTCACGCCTTCCGTCGTGCTGTCCGGACCAAAATTGGGCCAGAGCGGGAGCTCAAAAAGGAAAATACTCAACAAGGCAAATGGAAGCGCCGTCGCAAGCCAAGCAGCGGCGATGATCCGTAAGGCCCACACCTTCGTTTGCGAAATCGTGGAAATCATGCAGCAATAATGTCCGGTGTAGGCAATGATGTCCACGCTTTCGATTAGAAGATCTCAGTGCCATTTTGACGGCTAGAATTGGAGGCGCGCTTAACGCTCGATTGACCGTTGGGGCCAGCGCTCACCCCTTCGGCACCACATGCCGCAGCTTCGCATCCTCGCCATCCTCCAGCACGTAGAGCGTCCCGTCCGGGGCCTGTTCGATTTCGCGGATGCGGTTGCCGAGGTCTATGCGTTCGAGTTCCGTCGCCTTCTCGCCCTTGATTTTCACGCGGACGATGCCGCCTGCGCCCAGGGCGGCGATCAGGGCCTGGCCTTGCCATTGCGGGAAGGCTTTGCCGGTGTAGAAGATCATGTCGCCCGGCGCGATGACCGGGTTCCAGCTGATCGCGGGCTGGGCGAGGTCGGGGCGGGTCCTGTTGCGGGGGATCGGCTTGCCGTCGTAGTGGTCGCCGTCTGACACCAAGGGCCAGCCGTAGTTCTTGGCCGCTTCGACGTGGTTGATCTCGTCACCGCCGGCGGGGCCGTGTTCCAAGTCCCACAGGCGACCATCGGGCGAGAAGGCGAGGCCGAGCAGGTTGCGGTGGCCGTAGGACCAGATCTGTGCCGAGACGCCGCCCTTGCCTGCAAAGGGATTGCCGGGGGCGGGGGTGCCATCGGGCAGGAGGCGGATGATCTTGCCGAGGTTGGCCGAAAGGTCCTGCGCAGGCGTGAACTTCTGCCGATCGCCGGAGGAGATGAACAGGTATTTGCCGTCGGGCGAGAAGGCGATGCGGTGCGAGAAGTGGCCCTTGCCGGTGACCTTGGGGAACTGCCGCCAGATCACGTTCAAGCCTTCAAGACGGGGCGCGTCGCCCATGACCAGTTTTGCGCGTGCGACGACCGCGCCGCGCGTGTCATTCGCGCCCGCTTCGACCCAGCTGAGATAGACCATGCCGCTCTGCGCGAAATCGGGCGCGGCGACGACATCGCCAAAGCCGCCCTGTCCGCCGTAATCGACGGTGGGAGTGCCGGAGACTTCAACGGTCTTGCTGGTGCCCTCGGTCCAGAGCTTGAGCTTGCCCTTCTTCTCGGTGATCAGCGCCATATTGGTGCCGGGCAGGAAGGTCATCGCCCATGGCTCGTCAAAGGTGGCGACATCGGTAATCGTGATGCCTGCCGCGGGATCGGCGCCTTGGGCGGAAATCGATGAGCCACAGCTTGCGAGGAGCAGGGCGAGAGGCGATAGCGAGCGCAGGATCGGATTCGTCATGCAGCCCACAATGCCCCTGAACGCCAGTTGTGCCACCTCCTTTTCGTCCATGGTCACCATCGGTGTGGACGAAGCGGGGCGAGGGCCACTCGCCGGGCCAGTGGTGGCGGCGGCGGTGGTCTTGTGCAAGCCGCGGCCTTCGGGTCTGGATGATTCCAAGAAGCTGAGCGCGGCGCGCCGGGCGGAGCTGGAAGAGAAGATCAAGCGCCGTTGCCGTTGGGCGGTTGGCGTGGTCGAGCCCGAGGAGATCGACCGGCTCAACATCTTCGGCGCGACCATGCTGGCGATGACGCTGGCGGTGCAGGCACTGTGCGAGCAGATCGCACACGACGAAGGCGTGGGCGAGGTACTGATCGACGGCAACCTTACGCCGCATGGCCGGCGACCGGAATGGTGCTGGCCCGCACGGCCGATCGTCGGCGGGGATGCGCTGGAGCCGTGCATTTCTGCAGCCTCGATCATCGCCAAGGAACACCGCGACCGGATCATGCGCGAGGCGGCGCTGGCGCATCCGCACTATGGGTGGGAGCGCAATGCAGGCTACGGCACGCCCGAGCATCTGGCGGCTCTGCGTGAACACGGGCCAACGCCCTTGCACCGGCGCAGCTTTGCCCCTGTGGCGCAGTTGCAGTTGCTCTGACGAAAAAATTTGGCGGTGAGTCTGTCTGGGCACACCACTAGATGTTGAGTCCTGTGCCCGTGCCAAGACTCTAGATGTCGAAATAGACTCTTTTCGTTCTCATCCTGAACCCCGCGCGACTCGCCGGAATCTGGCGAGTCGCCGCTTGACGGCGAGTCTCCGATGACTCAAACGGTGGGCTTATCCACAAGGGGTCAGGGACTAGATATGGCAGTTGCAGTCAAGGAACGCGCGAAGGCATTGCGTGCGGCGCCGGCAAAGGTGCTGAAGGCGGATGTCGCGCTTCCGGTGAACCAGATCCTGCGTGGTGACTGCATTTCGGAGATGCGCAAGCTGCCGGACGCCTCGATCGACATGATCTTTGCCGATCCGCCCTATAACCTGCAATTGGGCGGCGATCTGGCACGGCCTGATGGCAGCCATGTCGATGCGGTGACCAACGACTGGGACAAGTTCTCGAGCTTTGCGGTCTACGACCAGTTTACGCGCGAATGGCTGACCGAGGCGCGGCGCTTGCTCAAGCCCGATGGTTCGATCTGGGTGATCGGCAGCTATCACAATATCTTCCGCGTCGGCACGATCCTGCAGGACCTCGGCTTCTGGATCCTCAACGACATCATCTGGCGCAAGGCCAACCCGATGCCCAACTTCAAGGGCACGCGCTTTACCAATGCGCACGAGACGCTGATCTGGGCATCGAAGAGCGAGAAGTCGAAGTACACCTTCAACTATCGTGCGATGAAGACGCTGAATGACGAGTTGCAGATGCGCTCTGACTGGGTGCTGCCGATCTGCTCAGGCCCCGAACGCCTGCGCCGCAACGGTACCAAGGCGCATCCGACGCAGAAGCCCGAGGCGCTGCTCTATCGCGTGATGCTGGCGACGACCAACAAGGGCGATGTGGTGCTCGATCCGTTCTTCGGCACTGGCACGACAGGCGCGGTGGCCAGGCGCCTGGGCCGCGACTGGATCGGCTGCGAGCGCGAGGACGACTACATCGAAGTAGCGCAGGAACGCATCGAACTGGCGCTGCCGCTGGACGAATCCGCGCTTGTTACGATGCAGTCGAAGCGCACGGCGCCCAAGGTGGCCTTCGGCGCGCTGGTCGAGAGTGGCTATCTGGCCCCTGGTACCCGTCTGACCGCCAAGAAGGGCAAGTTCGAGGCAGTGGTGCGGGCTGATGGTTCGCTCCAGGCAGGCGCGGAGATCGGTTCGATCCATGGGCTTGGTGCAAAGCTGCAGGGCGCGCCATCGTGCAATGGCTGGACCTTCTGGCATGTCGAGCACGAGGGCGAGGTGAAGCCGATCGACGCGCTGCGCCAGTTGTACCTGCTCGCCGTCGAGGATTGATGCCTCGCGTCTATATCCGTCCGATCGCGTTCGCCGACAGTCCGCAAGCGGAAGATGGCGAGGCGATCAGGCTGGGCGGGGGTCTGATCTACGCCAGCCGCTTTGTCCTGATCGTGCGCGAGGGCGGAAAGGTGGTCTCGCGGCAGAGGTTCGGCGCGGGCGATGTTCAGAAGGCAATTGCCACCTTGCCCGATGCCTTGGCCGCCGATGCAGCGGAGCAATGGGACAACCTGCGCTGCACGCACGCGCCCATCGCCTGCGGGCAGCGGGTGGTGCGGCTCGATCAGCCGGTGGTGATGGGTATCCTCAATGTGACGCCCGACAGCTTTTCCGATGGTGGCCAATTCCTCGACAAGCCTGACGCCGCGCTTGAGCACGCCCACGCGATGCTATCAGCCGGGGCGGGGGTGATCGACGTCGGTGGTGAATCCACCCGCCCCGGCGCCGCGGCGGTGTGGGAAGGCGACGAGGCAAAGCGCGTGGTGCCGGTGATCGAGCAGCTTGCGGCAGCAGGCGCAGCGATTTCCATCGACAGTCGGCGCTCCTTGGTAATCGAGGCGGCGCTGGCGGCAGGGGCACACATCGTCAACGATGTTTCGGCTATGCGTCATGACGCCCGGACGACCGAGATCGTGGCTCGTTCCGGGGCTCCGGTGGTGCTGATGCATGCGCCTGGCAACGACGGCGATCTGCATGCCGATGGCGACTACGCCGACGTTGTGCTCGATGTGTTCGATGCCTTGCGCGAACGCCGTGACGCAGCCGTCGCGGCGGGGATTGCGCGGGAGAAGGTCCTGCTGGATCCCGGCATAGGCTTTGGCAAGTCGCTCGCGGAGAACCTTGCGCTGATCAATGCCCTGCCATTGTTCCATGCGCTTGGTCAGCCGATCCTGTTCGGGGCCAGTCGCAAGCGGATGATCGGGGCACTTTCCAACGAGGTGCCAGCCCATCAGCGCATGGCCGGTTCGGTCATGCTGGCGCTCAAGGCGATGGATGCCGGCTGCCAGATGGTGCGCGTGCACGATGTGGCCGAAACCGTGCAGGCCATGCACGTCTGGCGCGGCCTGCGCGATGCGGCGCTGACGGATTTCAGCCAGCTTGCCTAGAGCGAGACGCCGCCATCGCTGACCAGGCAGGTGCCGGTGATGGTCGCTGCTGCGTCGGACAGCAGGAAGCCGATCTGCGCCGCAACCTCATCCGCGCTGGCGAAGCGCCCAAGTGGCGTGGCGTCCTTTGCCATTGCGGCAAGCGCTTCGGCGCGTCCACCATGCTGTTCGATCAGCGGTGCGAACCATTCGGCGCGGTCCCAAATGCCAGTGTCGACGCCGCCCGGTGCGATGGCGTTCACCCGCACGCCGTACCTTGCGGCTTCTGCAGCCGCGACCTTTGCCAGCTGGATCGTCGCGGCCTTCGATGCGGAATAGGCCGCGGTTCCGGCGGCTGCCTTGATGCCGGAGACCGAGGCCGTCAGCACGACCGCTCCGCGGTTTGCCCTCTTCATGGCGCGCAAGGCGGTACGCAGCGAAAGGAACATGCCGTCGAGATTGACCGACAGTGTCTTGCGCCAGGCGGTGATGTCGAGGTCAGTGATCTCGCCGTTGCTGGCGATACCGGCATTGAGCACGGCGTAATCGATCCGAGGCACTTCGCGCTCCAGCAGTTTCCAGAGCGAGGGATCCGTGACGTCGCCGCCAAAAGGATGGACCTTGCAGGACAGGCCCAGCCGGTCGAGCGCTGGCCTGTCAATATCGACCAGAACGAGCTCGCCGATCCCCTGCGCATCGAGCCAGCGCGCGGCGCTGGCACCTATCCCCGCGGCGGCACCGGTGACAAGCGCGATGCAACCTGCAAATTCGCTATTTCCCGTCATGCCGGGAAGCTAGCGCGGGTCAGGCCGCGTTGTCGATGCCAAGTTCCGAAAGCTTGCGGTAAAGAGTGGAGCGGCCGATACCAAGGCGGCGGGCAACTTCGGTCATGCGACCGCGATAGTGGCCGATTGCCAGCCGGATGACGTCGGCCTCGATGTCTTCGAGAGGTCGCAGGTTGCCATCGGGTGCGAACAGGGTGATGCCGGCGCCATCGGTAACATTCGGTGCGCGGCGGCTGGATTCCCCGATCAGGTTCGAAAGGCTGGGGAAGTCTTGTGCCGTTAGCGCCTCGCCATCGCAGAATACGGCGGCGCGGAACAGGGTGGCCTGCAACTGGCGGACATTTCCAGGCCAATCATATGCCGACAGAAGTGCCAACGCTCCATCAGTAATGCCGAGCGGCCTGAGCCCTGGCTGTTCGCCGATGCGGGTCAGGAAATGCCTTGCAAGTGCCGGAATATCCGCCGAGCGCTCTCGCAATGCCGGCAGCAGGACCTGTGTCTGGCTCAGCAAGGCATGGAGTTCGGCGCGGAAGTCGCGGGTCTCGACAAGGTCCCGCAGGCCAGCATTGGCGCAGGCGATCACTCGAACATCGACGCGGAATGAATGCCGCGCGCCGATGGGCTGGACGTCACCCCGTTCGAGAAAGCGGATCATTCGCTCCTGCACGTAATCCGGCAGGCGATCAACCTCGTCGATGACAAGGGTGCCGCCATCAGCATGCTGGAGCAATCCGACGTGACGTTCGAACGCTCCGGCGAACGCGCCTTTCTCGTGTCCGAACAACGCGGATTCAACCTGATTGGCAGGCATGCCGCCGACGTTGATGGTCTTGAGTGCGGTCCGGCTGCGCGGGCTGGCTGCGTGCATGGCGCGGACCAGCATTTCCTTGCCTGTGCCGCTTTCGCCTTCGATCAACACGCTGCCATGGGTGCGCGCGGCCTTTGCCGCCACGGCCAGCGCCGCGCGGAAGGCCGGGGTTGCGCCGATCATCGAATCGAAGTCGAGCGGGGCGCCGAATTTCTCGGTCAGGGGTTGCAGTTCACTTGCGTCGGTCTCGCGCGAAGTCGCGCTGCGCAGGGCCTGGAGCAGGCGTTCCGGCGCGACCGGCTTGATAAGGTAATCGGTGGCGCCCGCGCGCATTGCCTCCACAGCGAGCAGGGGCGAGTTGCTGGTAGTCAGCATCAGAATCGGAAGTGCGGGACGGCGTGCCTTCAATTCGGCGATGAGTGCGCAGGCATCGTCGCCCGGAACCCATTGATCCAGAATGATCGCGCCGAGTTGCATACCCTGGCGGGTGCCCAGCGTGGCGATCGCGCTTTCCGAATCGCGGGCGATGACCGTGCGCCAGCCCTCCCGCGAAGCCAGCGCCGAAATCAGGCGGCACTGGGCGGGTTCATCGTCGATGAGCATGAGAAGGCGCTGTTCGGGCTCCTGCATGACCTAGTCTTTTGACTCCCCCGCAAATACGTCAGGAGCATTGCTCTAGGCCGATAGGGTAAAGAGCCGATTAAGCGCGATGAGACTGCTCCGCACTTGAGCGCAGGGGCGGCCATCGCTAGAGCATGCACGTCGCGCCCCAGTGGCGCATGGTTTTTGGGGAAGAAAATGGCTCCGGCAAACGACATCAAGGCTGCAAAGTCGACGTACGAAGGTTTCGTGAACATGGTGAAGTGGGCCACGCCGGCGATCTGCGCGCTGGTTTTCGTGGTCATCCTGGTGATCCAGTAAGAGCGCCGTGGCGGGGGCAATAAAGATCGCCGTCCTTCGGGAACGTGCGACAGGGGAGAGCAGGGTTTCGGCATCGCCTGAGACCGTGAAGAAGTTCATTGCCCTCGGGGCCACAGTGGCCGTCGAGAGCGGGGCGGGGATTACCGCTTCGATCTCCGACGATGATTACCGCGCCGCCGGGGCCGAGGTTGCGGACAATGCGGTGCAGGGCGCGGACATCGTGCTTGGCGTGCAGGGACCGGAGCCTGAGCAACTGGCAGGCGCAAAGCCCGGCGCATGGATCGTCGCCGGGCTTGATCCCTTCGGCAAGCGGGCACGGGTGGATGCCTATGCCGCTGCCGGATACGAAGCGCTGGCGATGGAGTTCATGCCGCGCATCACGCGTGCGCAGTCCATGGACATTCTGTCTTCGCAGTCGAACCTTGCCGGGTACAAGGCAGTGCTGGTCGCAGCGAACCTCTATGGCCGCGCGTTCCCGATGATGATGACGGCGGCAGGCACGGTCTCGGCTGCCAAGTGCTTCGTCATGGGCGTCGGCGTTGCCGGTCTTCAGGCGATTGCCACGGCGCGCCGCCTCGGTGCGCAGGTCTCGGCGACCGACGTGCGCTCTGCCACCAAGGAGCAGATCCAGTCGCTCGGCGCCAAGCCGATCTTCGTGGAAAGCGTCGCCGGTATCGAAGGCGAGGGCGCCGGCGGCTATGCCACGGAAATGAGCGAGGAATACCAGAAGGCGCAGGCCGAGCTGGTCAGCGCGCACATCGCCAAGCAGGACATCGTCATCACGACTGCGCTGATCCCGGGCCGTGCCGCGCCGCGCCTGATCTCGGATGCGCAGATTGCGACGATGAAGCCGGGCTCGGTGATCTTCGACCTTGCCGTGGCGCAGGGCGGTAACGTCGAAGGTTCGGTGCCGGATCAAGTCGTCGAAAAGCACGGCGTCAAGATCGTCGGCTATTCGAACACGCCGGCGCACCTGCCGGCGGATGCCTCGGCGCTGTTCGCGCGCAATCTCTACAA
Organism: Novosphingobium subterraneum; assembly: GCF_000807925.1. Classification (GTDB taxonomy): domain Bacteria; phylum Pseudomonadota; class Alphaproteobacteria; order Sphingomonadales; family Sphingomonadaceae; genus Novosphingobium; species Novosphingobium subterraneum. The sequence continues at coordinate 73,583 of NZ_JRVC01000004.1, forward strand.
CTTCCTCTCGGCCTTCTGGGACAAGGAGCAGGGCAAGCCTGTTCTGGACGAGGAAATCGGCAACGCCATCCGCCTGACGCAGGGCGGGAAGGTTGTGAACGAACGACTGCTCGGCTGAGGGGGAAAGCCATGGACTTCATATCGATCCTGAGCATTTTCGTGCTCGCCTGCTTTGTCGGGTACTACGTCGTCTGGTCGGTCACGCCGGCCCTGCACACGCCGCTGATGGCGGTGACCAACGCGATCTCCTCGGTGATCGTGGTCGGCGCGCTCGTGGCATCGGCTGCTGCCGGTAGCCCTTCGGCCAAGTGGCTGGGGCTGGGCGCTGTGGTGCTGGCTTCGGTCAACATCTTCGGCGGGTTTGCCGTGACGGCGCGCATGCTGGCGATGTACAAGAAGAAGGAGAAGAAGTGATGGAACACGTCGCTGTCTCTCCTTGGGTGGCGCTGGCCTATCTGGTTTCGGGCGTCCTCTTCATCCTCGCGCTGCGCGGGCTTTCCAGCCCGGCGACGAGCCGTGCGGGCAACCGCTATGGCATGATCGGCATGACCATCGCGGTCGCCACCACGCTGCTGACACACGAGATCGCCAGCTTGCCGGAAATCATCGTGGCGCTGGCCATCGGTGGCGGCATCGGCTTCGTCATCGCCCGCAAGATCGCGATGACCGACATGCCGCAGCTGGTCGCCGCGTTCCACTCGCTGGTCGGCCTTGCCGCCGTGCTGGTGGGCCTTGCTGCCTACCTCAATCCTGATGCCTTCGGAATCATGCTCCCGGACGGCCAGATCAATCCGGTCAGCCGCATCGAGCTCGGCCTCGGCATCGCCATCGGTGCGATCACGTTCTCCGGCTCGGTCATCGCCTTCCTCAAGCTGGCCGGCAAGATGAGCGGATCGCCGATCCTGCTGCCGGGCCGCCATGTGCTGAACCTCGGCACGTTGATCGCGATCATCGGCCTTGTCGCCTACTTCACGCAGGACCAGTCGGCCTGGGTGATCGCGACGATCACGGTGCTGTCGTTCATCATCGGCTTCCTGCTGATCATCCCGATCGGCGGCGCGGACATGCCGGTGGTCGTCTCGATGCTCAACTCGTACTCGGGCTGGGCGGCGGCGGCGATGGGCTTTACCCTGCACAACACCGCGATGATCGTGACAGGCGCACTGGTTGGCTCGTCGGGCGCGATCCTTTCGTACATCATGTGCAAGGCGATGAACCGCGGGTTCCTTGCGGTTATCGCGGGCGGGTTTGGCGCCGAGGCCACTGCCGCTGGTGGCGCTGCCCGCGAGCAGCGCCCGTGGAAGCGCGGGTCTGCCGAGGATGCGGCCTACATGATGAGGGAAGCCGAGAACGTCATCATCATCCCGGGCTACGGCATGGCCGTATCCCAGGCGCAGCACGCGCTGCGCGAGATGGGCGACGTGCTCAAGAAGGAAGGCGTCAACGTCAAGTACGCCATCCACCCTGTGGCGGGCCGCATGCCCGGGCACATGAACGTGCTGCTGGCCGAAGCCAACGTGCCCTATGATGAAGTGTTCGAGCTGGAAGACATCAACAGCGAGTTCGCGCAGGCGGACGTGGCCTTCATCATCGGCGCCAACGACGTGGTCAACCCGGCGGCCAAGACCGACAAGTCCTCGCCGATCTACGGCATGCCGGTGTTCGACGTCGACAAGGCCAAGACGATCTTCTTCGTCAAGCGCTCGATGGGTGGCGTGGGCTATGCCGGCGTCGACAACGACGTGTTCTACATGGACCAGACCATGATGCTCTTGGCTGACGCAAAGAAGATGGTCGAGGATATCGTCAAGGCGCTGCAGCACTGATGCGCAAGGCTGCCGCTGTCATCGCCACGGTCTTGACGCTGGCAGCCTGCTCGCCATCAAAGCTGGCTTATGGAAAGGTCCGCTCGGCGCTCGTCGATGCGGGCCTTTCCGATTCCAACGCTTCGTGCATGGCGGAGCGCATGACTGACCGCCTGAGCATCGGCCAGTTGCAGCGGTTGCAGTCGCTTCAGGCACCTAAACGCGGGTTGGCCGATTATGTCGCCACGGTGAAGCGCCTTGGCGATGCCGAACTGCTTGGTGTCACGACAAGCGCCGCAGCGCTCTGTGCAAGCGGTCTGGCGCCAGAGAGGAAGCGTTAGCGGTCTGGACCTCCCCCGCCGCCTTTCGTAAGGCCGGTGCAAACAGGGGCCTGTCATTCAAGCCCGGGGAGTTATCGTTTTGCGCAAGATCGGCCTTATCGGCGGCATGAGCTGGGTTTCGACCCGCACTTATTACGAAGACATCAACCAGCTGGTGCAGGCGCGCACCTCGAAGACGGCCAGCGCGCCGCTGCTGATCGAAAGCCTCGATTTCACCAACCTTATTCGCCTTTCGACGCCGGAGCAGTGGGACCATGCCGCTGAAGTGCTGACCGACAGCGCCCGCAGGCTGGAGCAGGCGGGGGCCACCGCGCTGCTGATCGGCGCCAATTCGATGCACAAGGTCTATGACAAGGTGGTCGACGCAGTGTCGATCCCGGTGATCCATATTGCGGATGCTGTCGGCGCGAAGATGAAGGAAAAGGGCGTAACGAATGCCACGCTGATCGGCACGCGCAACGTCGTGATGGAGAGCTTCTATCGCAAGCGCCTCGTCGCTCATGGCGTGAGCCTGCTGCCACCCGTCGTCGAGGAAGTCGAAGCGATGGACAAGATCATCTATGACGAGTTGATGCTGGGCAAGGCCTCGCGCTCGGCCGAGCGGACGTTCAAGACCATGCTGACCAACATGGGCCAGCGTGGTGCAAAGGGCGCAGTGCTGGCCTGCACCGAACTGGACATGGTTATCGACGTAGACGCGAACGTGCTGCCGATCTTCGATGGTACGCGCATCCACGCGCAGGCCGCAGTTGACTGGATTCTCGGTTGAGCGCAGCGTGATCGAGGGCCGCGCTTCTTATGCCAGCGACCCTGCGCGCACGCGCGGGCGGGAGTTCGGGCTGGACGACAAGGCCTCGCGCGGGCCGCGCAGCGCGTTCCAGCGCGATCGCGACCGCATCATCCATTCGATCGCGTTCCGCCGGCTGCGCCACAAGACGCAGGTCTTCATCGCGCCGGATGGCGATCATTACCGTGTGCGGCTGACGCATAGCCTTGAGGTGGCACAGATCGGCCGGGTGATCGCCCGCGCGCTGGGGCTGGACGAAGACCTGACCGAAGCGCTCTGCCTTGCGCACGACATTGGTCATCCGCCGTTCGGCCATGCCGGAGAGGATGCTCTGGAAGAGGCAATGGCCGGGGCAGGCGGCTTCGACCACAACGCCAACACTCTGCGCGTATTGATGCGGCTGGAGAGCCCTTATTGCGGGCACGAAGGCTTGAACCTTTCCTGGGAAACGCTGGAGGGCCTGGCAAAGCACAACGGGCCGATCCTGAAGCCGACCTGGGCTCTGGAGGAACTGGACAGGGCATTCTCTCTGGAACTGTCTTCCTTCGCCTCGCTCGAGGCGCAGGTCGCGGCGATTTCGGACGATATCGCCTATGACAATCACGACATTGATGATGGCCTCAGGGCGGGGTTCCTGTGTCTCGATCAATTGCTCGAACTGCCATCGCTGGCAGAGCAGTGGCGCGCGATCGAGCGTCGGTTTCCCGGTGCACCGCAGGACCGCCTGTTGCGTGAACTTGTGCGTGGACAGATCGGCCGGATGGTCAATGATGTCATCACCACGGCTCGGGCCAACATCGCGGAAACGGGGGTCGTTAGCGTCGAGGACGTGCGCGCGGCTGGGCTTGCGCTGGCCACGTTCTCGCCTGCGATGGGCGAGGAAGAGCGGGCACTCAAGCAGTTCATGTATGACCGGCTCTACCTGCACGAGGAGCAGTGCCAGACGGCAGATCGCGCACGCGGCGTGATCGCGGCGCTGTTCCGGGCCTATGCCGAGGACCCTGTGCAGATGCCCGAAAGCTGGCGCGCCTCGCTTCCCGAGGCGGAACCGGCACGGACGCGGCACATCGCCGACTTCATTTCGGGCATGACCGACCGCTACGCGATCGACAGCTATGCGCGACTGTTCGGTCAGGCGCCGGAGGGCTTGCGCAATGTCTGAGCAGACCCGCGTGGTTCTCGTCGGCGCGACTGGGCTGATCGGTCGTGCGGTCATGGTCGAGGCGGTCGGTCGTCCCGACATCCATCTGGTCGCCGTTGCGCGTCGCGAGGTTCCGCTGCCGCCCGGCGCGCGCATGGAAATGCTGCTGTCTGATACCAGCCATTGGCCTGATGCCATAGCGGCGGGACGCCCGCATACCGTGGTCATTGCGCTGGGCACCACGATCAATGCCGTGGGCGGAAGCCGCCAGGCCTTTCGCGCCGTGGACCATGACCTTGTCCTGGAATGCGCGGCAGCAGCCAAGGCCGCAGGGGCGCGCCAACTTATCGTCGTGTCCTCGGTGGGGGCGCAGTTCTCGTCGAAGAACTTCTACCTTTCTGTAAAGGGCGAGGTCGAAGACAAGCTGGCGAAGCTGCACTTCGATCGGCTCGACGTAATCCGGCCCGGACTTTTGCGCGGCAAGCGCGATGGTTCACCCAGGCCCGCCGAAAGGATCGGCATGATCCTCAGCCCGCTGACAGACCTTCTGATGCTCGGCAGTTTGCGCAAGTATCGTTCCGCCAAGGCCAGCGACGTGGCGAAAGTGATCCTGAAGTTGGCTGGCACGAAGCAGCATGGGCGTGTGGTGCACCAGCACGACGAGATGCAGCGCATCCTGCGCAGGGGATAAGCTGGTCTCACTCCAGTTGACTTCCTGCTGCACTGCAACGATGAGGAAGCGTCGCTGATCGCGCGGGAGAGCTCTCTCGATTCGTTCAGGGTCGAGAGACGCCGAAGGAGCAACCGCCCCGGAATCTCTCAGGCAAATGGACCGCGTTGGTCGATAGCGACACTCTGGAAAGTGCCGCTTCCCGCAAAGGGAAGGGCCGCCGAAGGGGTAACCCCATCCAAACCCGTCTGGAGAGGCGGGCGGGGGAAAGCTCTCAGGTTTCCGTGACAGAGGGGGCGCCGCATGGCGTCTGAACTGCACGGGACTGATATTTGTGAGCGACACATACAATACCTCTGGCAATAACTCTGGCGATATTTCCGATATCGACCCTGACGTACCTGTCGGCCCGCTGACCTTGCCGCTTGATGCGTGGCACCGTGCGCGCGGTGGACGGATGGTCGATTTCGCGGGCTACTGGATGCCGGTCCAGTTCGAAGGGATCATCGCCGAACACCTCTGGACGCGGACGAGCGCCGGGTTCTTCGATGTTTCGCACATGGGGCAGCTTTATGTTTCGGGTGAGGGTGCTGAGGCGGCGCTGGAAGCAGTCCTGCCGATCGACCTTTCAACGCTGCCTGTGGGCGGCGTGCGCTACTCGCTCCTGCTCAACGAGGATGGCGGGATTCTCGACGACCTGATGGTCACGCGCTGGGGCACCGGCTTCTACCTCGTCGTCAACGGCGCGACCAAGTGGGACGACATTGGCCACCTGCGCGAGCACTTGCCCGATGCCGTAACCCTGAACCACCTTGAGGACAGCGCGCTGTTTGCCTTGCAGGGGCCGAAGGCGTTCGAAGCGCTGGAACGGCTGGTTACTGGCGAATACGCACTCTCGGCGCTCACTTTCATGCGTGGCGGGCAGTTCAAGCTTGGCGGCGTCGACGCATGGATCAGCCGCTCGGGCTATACCGGCGAGGATGGATTCGAGATCGCGGTCCCGGCCGAAAGCGCCGCTGAACTTGCCGATCTGATTTGCGGTCAACCGCAAGTAAAACCGATCGGCCTTGGCGCACGCGACAGTCTGCGGCTTGAGGCCGGGCTGCCGCTCTACGGCCACGACATGACCGAGACGGTGGATCCGGTCAGCGCCGACCTGCTGTTCGGGATCAACAAGCGCCGCCGCATCGAAGGTGGTTTCATCGGTGCGGACAGGGTGCTGCCGCGCATCGCCACTGGTGCTGCCAACCGCCGTGTGGGCCTCGCCATCGACGGCCGCATGGCCGCGCGTGAGGGCGCCAAGGTGCTTTCGGGCGAAACCGAAGTTGGCACTGTCACCTCCGGCGGTTTCTCGCCCAGCCTCGAGCGTCCCATCGCCATGGCTTATTTGCCGGTCGATCTTGCCGCTGCCGGCACTCCGCTTTCCATCGACGTTCGTGGCCGCAAGCTTGCTGCCAGCGTCGTGCCCATGCCTTTCGTTCCCCATCGCTACCATCGCAAAGGAGCCGCCTGATGACCCGCTATTTCACCAAGGACCACGAATGGATCGCGGTTGAAGGCGATGAAGCAACGGTCGGGATCACCGACTATGCCCAGAGCCAGCTGGGCGACATCACCTTCGTGGAACTGCCCGGTGCAGGCAGTGAGGTGGGCAAGGGCGACAGCGCCTCTGTTGTCGACAGCGTCAAGGCAGCGTCGGACGTCTATGCCCCGGTTTCGGGCACCGTCACGGTTGCCAATGCCGCCCTCGAAGAACAGCCGGAGCTGGTCAACTCCGACCCCGAAGGTGAAGGCTGGCTATGGAAGATGACCCTTTCCGAAGCCGCCGAACTCGATGGCCTGATGGACGAGGCCTCCTACCAGGCCTACGTCGCGGAGCTTTGATCCTATGCGCTATCTTCCCCTGACCGACGCCGACCGGAGCGCGATGCTTTCGGTCATCGGTGCCGGCTCGATCGACGAACTATTCGCCGACGTGCCTGCCGAAGCGCGTCTCTCTGCGCCCATTGCGGGCCTGCCGAACCACGCCAGCGAAATGACGGTCGAGCGTCACATGGCGCGACTTTCGGCAGACAATACGACCGCCGGATCTGTGCCATTCTTCCTCGGTGCCGGTGCCTATCGCCACCATGTGCCGGCCACCGTCGATCACATGATCCAGCGCGGCGAGTTCCTGACCGCGTACACGCCCTATCAGCCGGAAATCGCGCAGGGCACGCTGCAAGTCCTGTTCGAATTCCAAACCCAGGTCGCACGGCTCTTCGGCACGGACGTAGCCAACGCCTCGCTGTACGACGGCTCTACCGCGTGCTGGGAAGCGATCGCGATGGCTGGGCGCATCACAAAGCGCGGCAAAGCGATCCTCTCGGGCGGGCTTCATCCCCACTACGTCGAAACCGCGCGCACGATGGCGAAGTTCACGGGTGACGTTCTCGACACCACCGTTCCCGATCTTGCGACGGATCCGGACGATGATGCACTGATTGCAAAGATCGATGTCGAAACGTCATGCGTCGTTGTGCAGTACCCGGATATTCTGGGCCGCATACCTGATCTGGCAAAGATTGCAGCCGCCGCGCAAGGCGCAGGCGCGCTGCTGATCGCCGTTGTGACCGAACCGGTTGCGCTTGGCGTGCTGCAGAGCCCGGGTAGCCTGGGCGCGGACATTGTCGTGGGCGAGGGTCAGTCGCTCGGGGTCGGCCTGCAATTTGGCGGCCCCTACCTTGGCCTGTTCGGATGCCGCGAAAAGTATCTGCGCCAGATCCCAGGCCGTCTCTGTGGCGAGACGGTCGATGCCGATGGCAAGCGCGGGTTCGTGCTTACGCTGTCTACGCGCGAACAGCACATTCGCCGCGAGAAGGCGACCAGCAACATCTGCACAAACTCCGGTCTGTGCGCGTTGGCTTTCTCGATCCACATGACCCTGCTGGGCGGTTCGGGCCTGTCAGACATGGCGAAGTTGAGCCACCTTGCCGCACGCAAGACCGCCGCTGCGCTGGCCGAAGTCCCGGGCGTGGAGGTGGTGAACAGACACTACTTCAATGAATTCACCGTGACCCTGCCGCGCGATGCGCGCCAGATCGTGCGCGAACTTGCTGACCGCCAGGTACTTGGCGGCATCTCGCTCGGCCGGCTCTACCCGCAGGAAGAGAGCCTCGCTAACGGCATGGTCGTGGCCGCCACCGAATGCACGACGGATGAAGACATCGCTGCGCTGGTCGCGGCGCTGAAGGAGGTGCTGGCATGAACGCGATCAACCCCACCGGATGGCGTCCCTCGATGGGCGAGAATGCGCCCGACAACGGTATCCAGACCTTCACCGGCAACCGCGCGCTGCAGCTGGAGGAAGCGCTCCTGTTCGAACTCGGCAATGCCGATCGCTCGGGCGTGGACTTTCCAGCAACAGACGGGATCGATCTCTCGGCATTGGGGCCAATGGCCCGTGCCGAACGTCCCGATCTGCCGGGGCTGTCGGAGCCGGAAACGGTGCGTCATTATACGCGCCTCTCGCGCCAGAACTATGCGATCGATCTTGGTCTTTTCCCGCTCGGCTCGTGCACGATGAAGCACAATCCGCGACTGGACGAGAAGGTGGCGCGCATGCCCGGCTTTGCCGACGTGCACCCGCTGCAGCCAGTCCAAACAGTGCAGGGCGCGCTCGGCGTTATCAACGAACTGGCGCATTGGCTGATCGAGCTGACAGGCATGCATGGCGTCGCAATGACGCCCAAGGCCGGGGCTCACGGCGAACTCTGCGGGCTGCTCTGCATCCGTGCCGCGCTGGAAGCCAAGGGCGATCCGCGTGATGTCATCCTTGTGCCGGAAAGCGCGCACGGCACCAATCCCGCAACGGCGGCCTTCGCCGGGTTCAAGGTCGAAAACATCCCGGCCACTCCGGATGGCCGTGTCGATACCGCCGCGCTGACCGCGCGGCTTGGTCCCGATGTGGCGGGCGTGATGATCACCAACCCCAACACCTGCGGGTTGTTCGAGCGTGACCTGAAGATCATTGCCGACGCGGTTCACGCCGCTGGCGGCTACGTCTATTGTGATGGGGCGAACTTCAACGCCATCGTCGGGCGCGTGCGTCCCGGTGATCTTGGCGTCGACGCCATGCACATCAACCTGCACAAGACCTTCTCCACCCCGCACGGTGGTGGCGGTCCGGGTTCGGGGCCGGTGGTTCTGTCCGAAGCGCTTTCGCCATTTGGTCCGCTGCCATTTACCGCGAGGCAGGCCGATGGTTCGATCAAGCTCATCGAGGAAGAGCAGGCGCATCAGGAGCACCCGCAAGCATTCGGCCGGATGTGCGCATTCCATGGCCAGATGGGCATGTACACCCGCGCCCTTGCCTACATTCTCAGCCACGGCGCGGATGGCTTGCGGCAGGTCTCGGGTGATGCGGTGCTAAACGCCAATTACGTTCTGCGCAGCCTTGATGACGTGCTTGATGCGCCCTTCGGTGGCGCCGGACCATGCATGCATGAAGCGCTGTTTTCGGACGATGGCTTTGCTGAAGGCTTCTCGACCAACGATCTCGCCAAGGGTCTGATCGACGAGGGCTATCACCCGATGACGGTCTACTTCCCGCTGGTCGTCCACGGAGCCATGCTCGTGGAGCCGACCGAGACCGAAAGCAAGGCTGGGCTTGACCAGTTCATTGGCGCGATGCGATCCTTGGCACAGCGGGCCAAGGCAGGGGATGAGCTGCTGAAGTCCGCGCCGCATTTGGCTCCGCGGCGTCGTCTCGACGAGACACTTGCAGCGCGAAAGCCCAAGCTGGTCTACAAGGACTGAGGATACGAAAAGGGCCGCCCCGGAAATCCGGAGCGGCCCTTTTTCTCAACCACAAGACCGATCAGTTGATCGCTTCTTCGGTTTCATTGGCTGCCGACTTCAGGTCGTCGCCCGCACCGCGCACGGTGTTGCAGGCAGTGGCGCCGAGCAGAAGACCACCCATCATGGTGGCAAATACGAACTTGCGGATCATGGCTTACACCTTTCGAACTTTGGGGTGAGGCGGGGGAACCTCACGATCTGGACAAGAGGCGAAACGCCGCAATTGCGGCGCGGTTCCATCATGCAGCCAGAGGGGCACGTTCCCGAGCGCGGGCCAAGAGATGTTCGCGCCAGGCAATCAGGAGGCTTGCCCCGATGATGATCGGCGCGCCCAGCCAGGTGGTTGCTGGCGGAAGGCGATTGAAGATCAGCCAACCCCAGAACGTCGCCCATGCCAGTTGGATGTAGTCAACCACGATGACGCTCGACACCGAGCCGAAGCGGAGCGAAGCAGTCATCGCAATCTGTGCGAACAGCCCGGAGATACCGATCCCTGCCAGCATCGCCCAGCCAACGGCGTCATGGCCAAGATCCTGTCCGATCAATCCAAGCGCCAGAACGGGGGCACTGAAAGCCGAGAAGTAGAACACGACCGTAATCGGTTCCTCGGTGCGGCCAAGATCGCGGACCTGGATGGTCACCAGCGCGACCATGAAGGCGGCGCCAATGCCAACCGCAACGCCGAACGGCGGCAGGCTGGTAGTGTCGGGCCCAGCAATGACCACGACCCCGAGCAGGCCCATTATGACCGCAGTCCAGCGCCACGGGCCGACCTTTTCCTTGAGGAACAACGCAGAAAGGATCACGGCGAAGATCGGCGTCGTGAAGCCCAGTATGGTCGCTTCGGCCAGGGGCAGCAGCCTGACCACGCCCAGAGTCAGGAACATGCCTGTCCCGCCGATCAACGCGCGCCGGGCATGAATCCAGGGGCGCTGTGTCCTCAACCGCCCGATTTGCCCGCGCGCCGCCAGCCACCCGAAGATCGATAGCGCCGGCAGGGCTTGCCGGAAGAAAAGCGTTTCGGGCAGCGCTATGTTTCGCTCGCCAGTGAGCTTGACCAGCAGCAGCATGACCGAGAACAGAACCGTCGCAACCAGTCGCAGGCCGAGGGCCAGCATGGGGCGATCGTGGGCGCTGGACATCGCTTTTGCCATGAGCGGGCCATAGGCCATTGCCCCTTGCGATCAACCCCCTCGTTGCCCATCTGGCGAGCAATGGAAGACTGGTTCCCGCATATCTGGCAATATCACTTCGCCGCCGGCGCACTTGCGCTCGCTGTCGCGACAACATCGGTCTGGGCTGAACGTCGGCGTTTCCGTCGTGTAAATCTTGACGCGGTGGGCTTCATGCCGTGGACCGTGATCTATATGATCGCGTTTCTGGCAGCGTGCGTATTCCTCGGCCTGGCCGCGAGGGAGTGGTTCGCGGCCTGATCCGATATCAGAGGCAGGCTTCCAGGTAGGCTTGGTCAAAGCCGAACTGACGTGCCTTTTCGAGCGTGTAGGGCCGCAGGCCTGACGGCCGGAATTCGCCGATGATCTTGCCTTCTTCGGTCTCGTCCAGATACTCGAACTTGAACAGTTCCTGGGTCACGATCACGTCGCCTTCCATCCCGATCACTTCGGTGATGTTGGTAGTGCGACGCGAACCGTCCCGCAGGCGCTTGACCTGAACGATGATGTCGACCGATTCCGCGATCTGGCGGCTGATGGCTTCCTTGGGGATCTTGATGTCGCCCATCAGGATCATGTTTTCCATACGTCCCAGACATTCGCGCGGGGAGTTGGCGTGAAGCGTGCACATCGAGCCATCATGTCCCGTGTTCATCGCCGCGAGCAGATCGAAGCACTCTGCGCCACGAATTTCGCCGAGGATGATGCGGTCAGGGCGCATACGCAGGGCGTTCTTCACCAGGTCGCCGATGGTGATTGCACCTTGGCCTTCAAGGTTCGGCGGGCGCGTTTCGAGCGGCAGCCAGTGTGGCTGCTGCAGGCGAAGTTCCGCGGCGTCTTCGATGGTCAGCACGCGCTCGCCGGGGTCGATCATCTTTGACAGGGCGTTGAGCATGGTCGTCTTGCCCGAACCGGTACCGCCCGAGATGACGATGTTCATGCGGCAGGCACCCGCGATCTTCAGCGCAGTGCACATCTTGTCCGACATCGAACCGAAATCGCGCAGCATGTCGAGCGTGATCGGCTTTTCGGAAAACTTACGGATCGAGATGGCCGTGCCACGAAGCGACAGCGGCGGGACGATCACGTTGACGCGGCTACCGTCCTTGAGGCGGGCGTCGGCCAGGGGCGTCGTCTGGTCAACTCGTCGGCCGACCTGGTTGACGATGCGCTGCGCGATCTGGAACAGGTGGCTTTCATCGCGGAAGCGGATCGGGGCGAGCTGGAGCTTGCCCTTCTTTTCGATGTAGGTCTGCTCCGGGCCGTTGACCATGATGTCCGACACGTCGGGGTCGTTGAGCAGCTCTTCCAGCGGCCCGAAGCCGAGCAGCTCGTCGATCAGCACCTTCTCCAGCGCGAACTGTTCACGCCGGTTCAGGGTGACCTTGAGTTCGGCCAGCACTTCCAGGATGATCGGGCGAAATTCTTCGGAAAGCTCGTCCTTGGTCAGCGTGGCCGCCGCTTCGGGATCGACGCGCTCGAGCAGGCGCGGCAGCACCTGTTCCTTGATCTTGTGAACCGAAGCCTCGAAGCCCTCGGCCTGATAGTTGCCTTCGTTTACGCCGTTCGCACGGTCGGCAAGGCGGGTGAGGGCATCAGCCTTGAGCGATGCGGCGTTGATCGGGGTATCAACTGGATCGAGCGGTGGCAGGGGCGGGAACTGATCACCGCCCATGGGCATCGGCACTGCCGTCGGTGCTGCGGGCACCGGCGCCGCAGATTCGCCGCTGCGCATCGGCCGGGCAACACCAAACGAGGGGCGAGCCCCGGCGGCGTTGCCTGCAATCCCGTTCTTTCGCCCGAAAGCGCTCATTCGCAGTTCCCGTCAGTGTCCCGACGATCATCCGGCCAATCTGGTCAGCGATCCGTCTTCAGGAATGGTGAATAGACTTGAAACTTTGAAGATTCCCTAATTTGTGTCACTTCAGGACTTTCGGGCGATGACAATGTATCCGTCGCCGAAGTCAGTCCTGCGGAATAGCCGCTGGGTCTGGCAGGCAAGCGCCATTGCGAAGCGACCGAGCCAGCTCTGTTGCATGCCAAAATAGGCGAGGTCGACAGACCGATCCGTTCCGCTGGCTGCCGTAGCGGTGTGCGGATCATCTGCTCCGCCAGCCATGTCCTTGTTGCGGAAGCGCTTGTTTGCTAGCCAGTTGGTAAAGGTTGCCAGCGGATAGCCGTAGCACTCTACGCCTTCGAGGCGCAGGTTGGATCGCGCAGTAAGTCGCATGATGTCGGCACGCTCGTACCTGCGTACATGGCCCGCCCATTCGTCGCGCCTGCTCCAGCTGCGCATGTGAGCGGGCATCGAAAGCATGACGAGACCGCCGGGCTTCAACCAGGTCAGCCATTCCCGAAGAGCTTGCTCGTCCTGTTCGATATGTTCGAGGACCTCGAAGGCCAGGAGCGTGTCAAAGCTCTCCTTCCAGTCCGGAGCAGGTTCGCTCACGATCTGGGTGGCGCCGGTGCCATTTGTCATCGTTCTTGCCACCGACGCTGCGGCAGGTGCGGCTTCAAGGCCGATACATTTGTGTCCGAGATCAGCCAGTTCGCGCAGCAACGCGCCCGCACCGCAGCCGACTTCCAGGACACGTCCCGGCGCATGTCCGGCCAGAGCTGCCATGATGCGATCCCGTCGTAGCACATAGCGTGGGGCGGGTACCCAAAGTCCCTCCAGCATCGGGCCGTATTGCCTGTCCTTGCAAAACAGGCCTTCGTGGGTGTCAGACCGGGCGTGGAGCATCGTAGTCGTATTCACTGTGTCTCCAGCGCACTTGCAAGTTGATCCCTGACCACAGTCATCCCGACCGTGGTCATTTCCTTCTGCGCCGCCTTGTGGATTTCGACGGACTTTGCCGGATCACACAGTTCTTGTGCCAGTGTGATCAATGCGTTGGCAAGGTCGAAGGGATCTCCAGGACGAACAAGGCGGATTGACCTGCCAGGAGCGATGATTTCCCGGATCGCAGGACAATCCATGGTTACAAGTGGCCGCCTTGCTGCAAGGATCTGAAAGACCTTGTTTGGGATCACGCGAGCAGCTTTCCCTTTGGCGGCAAATACGCCCAGGCAGATCGAGGCCTCGGCGATTTTCTGCGCGAGGAGCCGGTAGTCAACCCATGGAATGCGCTTCACATTCTTGAGCTGATGCAGCTTTATCATGGCATCGACGGATGGCTGTTCCTGACCGGTGCCGATTATGGTGAATTCCATGGCAGGCGCTTCGGGGCGAGAGGCTATCTCGCAGATGGCTTCCACGATGACCGGCAGGCCGTGGAGGGGGATGAACTGGCCGTAGAAAAGCACTTTGACAGGCATTCCGGCGGGCGGATTGCTGACGGGCGTGAAAACGTCGCCTTCAACTCCGACCCACACAGTTCCTGTCCTGGACAAGGGCAGGCGATAGAGCGCTGCAATGTAGCGGGCGTGTTCGCAGGTATCGAGCAGTATGGTTGCGGCAGCGCGAGTGGCCAACCATTCGGTCGAATAGAGAAGCTTGGCGAACAGGCTGCCTTTCCGAATCATCTGACGGTCGATCACGATCGTGTCATAGGCGGAAAGGAACATGTCCCAGCAGATCCGCGCACCGCGCAATCTCGCGAAGGGGTAGAGCACCAGAACATCAAGTATACCGGGATAAGGCACGACAACGCGGTTATGCTGCGGTGTGCGCAGATAGGCCAACAGCAACGCAGGATAGGCTGCGAGCAAGCGCAGGAAGACGATCAGGCGTGCACCTGGGCCCAACATCGACTTGTCTTCAATCTCGTTCCATGGGGAGCGGTGGCAGATGACAAGGTCTGGCTCAAGCGAGCGCAAGGCTTCCAGCATAATTCGCACGCGTGGCTTGCCGCAATCGAACGTACCCCAGACAATCGTCCTGCCATTCATATGTCATCGCCCAGGGATAATCGGTTCGGTGCTTTCGACATCAGATTTGCCACTACGGCAACGGCGCTCGCCGTCAGGCAGGCAAGGCGATCAAGCCCCACGGCAAGGAACGCCGCCGCTGGCGCAACTTTGACGGAATTTGCAACAAGCGCCGCAAGGCTCTCGCTGATGCCAAGGCCTGCTGGAGCAATGGCAGCAGCGGAGCCAGCAATGTTGGCCAGGGCGAACGGGAGCGTATGCATCGGAGGTACGAGCAATCCCAGACAAAGCAGTGCAATATGAAGGCGCAGCGCAATCAGGGCCAATCCGGCAAGGCGGTGGCCGACCGTCAACAAAGTCAGCACTACCCCGACATGCCGCAGCATCCACAAGATCGTTGGTAACATTCCCATCAGGCCTGCCACGGCCATCACCCAGCTGGCATTGGCCTCATGAAGCCATAGGGCAAAGCTACATCCAAGGCTTGCAAGTGCAATCCAGAGCACCGCCGTCATCAGCACCAATAGCGAACTTTGCGCCGCGCTGGCTCCAGCCGCCATCAGCGCGCCGACCCGGACCATTGCTCCGCCCGGTATGGGAAGGGCTTCGGCCAAGGTGCCGTATGAAGCGATCATCGTGGCCTGTTTAAGGGTGGTGCGTGCCCCCGCGCAGCGTGAAAGCAGGGCAAACCCCAGTCCAGAGTAGAGCAGCGAGAGCGGCATGAGCAGCACAGTGGCCAGAAGCGCCTGGGGATCAAGATCGCGTG
Source organism: Novosphingobium subterraneum (assembly GCF_000807925.1). Taxonomy (GTDB): domain Bacteria; phylum Pseudomonadota; class Alphaproteobacteria; order Sphingomonadales; family Sphingomonadaceae; genus Novosphingobium; species Novosphingobium subterraneum. The sequence goes on from NZ_JRVC01000004.1 coordinate 88,974, forward strand.
GGGCCAGACCAAGCGTCCGAAAGGCGTACCAGCTGCCGCTGGCGAAAAGTCCGGTAGCCGCAAGAAGCAGCGGCATTCTTCGGCGCGCAACAAGGGACTGTATCCTTCCGCGCAGGTCGGTGAGCCAGTCGATCTGGAGGGCAAAGATTGAGGCCGGCTTCATTGTTTCAGAACGACGTGAAGTAAGGTTCGGACGGCGCTGGTTGCGTGGGAATGCGAAGGCCTCGTCCCCAGAGAAGGCGCGCGGCTCCGGCGTTCGTAAACGCCTTGTGCGGCCCCCGTTCCAGTTCGACTACGGTACCGGATTCATGACGCACACCGTCGATGACGATGCTTCTGCCGGAGGCAACGGTGTACAGACCGGGTACCACCACAGTGAAGATTGACGGCGCTGTAGTTTGTGGAAGGTCGAAACCCGCGATCCAGAATGGACCCCAGAAGTGCAAATAGCTTTTGCGCAGCATCGCAAGATCGGAAGGCAGAAGTTGCGGAACGTCTGCCTTCGAGTTTAACGCATTGGCAAACATCTGGTCGTCGTTCACCACCAGCGGGACTACGCGTTCGCGCTGGATCTGCTCAAGGCTCGGCAATTCGCCGCGCAAGTAGCGCTCGGTGCCCCATGGCGTCATGAAGCCGTTGGCTTTGGGAAACTGCCCAAGCATGGCGCAACTGTCGAAGTAGCCTACCGGCGAGCCGAAGATTTCGTTCGCTGCAGCAACCAGCAGGCGCTGCTTTTCCAGCGTGCCGGTCTCCTCGCGGCTCATGGTTATCGCTGCCCCGACCATCAGGAACAGGGCGACCAGCAACGTGCCGTAGCGCCGGGTGGCAAGCCGGATCCCGACGCATGCTGATGTCGTCACCGGTGCCAGCATGAAGACGTGATAGTACGGCGCGGTGTTATGGTAGAAACCCAGCGTCGTAAGCGGCAGCCAAAGTCCCGCCAGAGCGACACGCTCTGCGCCGGGACGGTCGCTGCGCAACAGGACAACGGGCACCGCAAGCACCAGAAGCGTCGTGGCAGGCGAAAATATTGCGCCCTTGACGTTGTGCCGCCAGTAAGGATGGGTCGTAAGGCTGAACATCTTTTCTGCCGATGCGCCGACGATGTCTTTCGCTCCGCGCCCGCTTGCTTCGCTGATGTTGCTGGCATGAAACGCATAGGCAACCACAAAGGTCAGCGCCGCTGCAGCGACCATCGCGGCCACGGCCTTGAGGTAGGCGCGATCCTTGCCGGCTTCGGTCCAGCGAAGCCAGAACACGCCTGCGAAAGCAGGTGCGTAAAGAACCGACTTGATCGTGGTGAGGCCCGCCAATCCGCCGAGAACGCCGGCGAACAGCATCCATGGCAGGCTTGCCGGACGGCTCAGCAGAACCCATAGACTTGCCATCAGGAGGGCGGTTGCCTGCGGATCGAAGCGGAAAGACGTGCCGTGCTGCAGGACGTACCCCGCCGACAGATAGGCAAGCGCGGATAGCAGGCCGGTTGTCTTGTCGCTGAACCGCATCGCGATGCTGGCAACGCAGGCCAGAGTCACCAGTTCGCAGCCGAACATGAACAGGCGGATCAAAACCACATGGTCCACCGCATTGCCGGGCAGCGCTGGCACCCACATGAATGCCCGCGTGAAAAACGTCTGCAGTGGCTGGTCCAGCTCGCCCTTCGTCGCCAGGACAGTCAGGCTGTAATGCCAGAACTCGTCCCAATTGATTGCGCGATTGAACGTAAGCTGGAGTTGCAGGGCCGATACAATGAGAAGTGAGCATAGTGCGATCAGATACGATCTGTCACCGTGGTTCACGGTCGGTTTGATAGAGGTCGCCGCCTGGAATGCGGCAGTCATGCCGCTTCCTTGTCCGAGCCATTGTTCGAAGACCAACCAGTATGCGGCGAGCTGCCGTCCTTGAGCGTCGCGATGTCCTGTTCAAGTCTGCGAATATGCCCAAGCGCTGCCTCTAGGAGTTTGCGGTTGGCGCCGATGAGTTCGGCCAGGACGCCGAGGAGTCCCGTAAGAGTTCCCATGACGATAAGTGCTCCGCCGAGCACCAGCGACTGGATGTGGCCCGCACCGTCGCCCATGACCCACAGGGCCAGGAAGCGCAGGACCGGGAGCAAGCCGACTAATGCAATGGTACCACCAATCACGGCGAACGTTCGCAGGGGATTGTAGGTGGCGTATGCCCGCCCCATGGTCATCAACTGGCGGATGATGAATTGAGGGATTGACTTGAACAGCCGGCTTGGGCGCTCGGTCGCATTGGTGCGGATCGGGACACTGACTATCTTGAAGCGCTTGCGGCCTGCCTGGATCAGCATGTCGGTCGTGTAGCTGAATTCGGTGGTGATGGTGATGCGCTGCGCTGCTGCGCGGCTGATCGCACGGAAGCCGCTGACCGCATCAGTGACCTCGGTGCCCGAGAGGTTTCGCACGACGGCACTGCCAAGGCGCTGCAGGCCGCGTTTGATCGGTCCGAAATGTTCATTCCGACCCACGCCTCGATCACCGATGACCAGATCGGCCTCGTTTGCCACGATCGGTGCTACGAGCTTGGCGATGTCCTCACCAGCGTATTGCCCATCGGCATCGGTATTGACGATGATATCGGCGCCAGCGGCAAGGGCGGCGTCCAGACCGCTCTGGAATGCGGCGGCCAGGCCGCGGTTGCGGCGGTGACTGACAATATGATGCGCTCCGAAGCGCCGGGCAACTTCGGCCGTGCCGTCGGTACTGCCATCATCGATGATCAGTATCTCGATCTTGTCTATGCCGGGGATTCGCCGGGGCAGGGCGACCAGCGTGTCAGGCAGACTGTCAGCCTCGTTAAGGCAGGGTATCTGGATGATCAGCTTGGTCATGGCCCCGTTTCCGTCCTTGTGGCGGCGCCCCCGGTGCCCCGCAACTCCGTATTCTTAAGCTGCCATGGTTAACTGCCGGTAAAGTGCCGCACTTCGCACTGGAGCTGTCGTGTCCATCCCGCTAGGACTTCGGTTATGATCAATAACCGGTTCAACAAGGGCAACGGGATTTCGCATCTTGCAGGATAGTCACAGATCCGGATTGCTCTTTGCCCTTGGCGGTTTTGCTCTACTTTCGCTGGGCGATGTGCTGGTAAAGAGCATGGCAGGCGCGTGGCCCGGTACCGCAATCGCAGCCTTGCGCTATGTGTTCGGAGCACTGGGGCTCGGCATTATCCTGCTCGTCCGAGAGGGGCCCCGGGGTTTTGCCTTCCCGAAACTGCGCTGGCAGGTTCTGCGTGGCTTGAGCGTGGCTATGTCGGCCGTAAGCTTCTTCAGCGCTGTCCACCTGATGCCCATCGGTGAGGCAACGGCCATTTCCTTTACCAGCCCGATGATTACGGCCCTTCTTTCCGCGATCCTGTTGAGCGAGCCGATGCGCAAGGAAACCTGGATCGCCACCGTGGTGGCGTTTTCAGGGGTGCTGGTGATCCTGCGGCCCAATCTTTCATTGCTGGGGCCGGTTGCACTGCTACCGGTAGTCGCGGCAAGCGGCATGGCCCTGCTCATGGTTGCCAACCGCAAGGTTGCCGGTACGGGCAGCCTGCTGTCGATGCAGTTCAATGTGGCGCTGATCGGCGCTGGTTTCCTGTGCCTGGGCACGTGGGCGGGCCACGAAAGCGGCATCCACTTCTTCCAGGTTCCTGCGCTGCCAATGCCTGTCCTCATCAAGTGTGCGGTCATCGCGATCTCGGCGAGCTGCGCTCACGCCCTGATCTACGTTGCGACTACGCGGGCCGGACCGGCCTCGATTGCACCGATGACTTATGTCCAGCTTCTGCTTGCCGGCACGTTCGGGTGGGTCCTCTTCGGTGAGCGGCCGGATCTCGTGGCAGCTTTGGGAGCGTTGGTCATCGTTGGCGCGGGGCTTTACCTGTGGCGCGCTGGCAAGCCGCCTTCAGAACCGGCCATGACCGATTGATGGACGCGCTTGCCAAGCCCTGCTGGCTTTGCGGGCGGCGCTTGGGGAAGCGCGTGGAGTTCCATCATCCCGTACCCAAGAGCCGGGGCGGGCGGCAGACCGAAGCGGTCCACCCGATCTGTCACCGGACGCTTCACGCAACGTTTTCGAACGGGGAACTAGGGCGCTTCGGCGCAGACCGGGAGGCTCTCATAGCCAATCCCGACATTGCCCGGTTTCTGGTGTGGATTGCGGACAAAGACCCGGATTTTCATGCGCCCACTGCGGCGAGAAAGCGCTAGAGGACGTCGAGCAGAGGCTTGAGGTCGCTCAACAGCGCTGACGGGCGGTCCTTCTCGAGAAGCTGGGCATCGGTTCCCATTATGCCCGTCGCAAGCCCGATCGAATGTGCGCCGACGGCATTTGCCATCCGCATTTCCAGTGCCGGATCGTCGCCAATCACGACAACACTTTTCGCTGCGCTTTGCGGCAGGCCCATGATCGTCAGTGCCGTCTCGAACGCGATCTTCGAAGGCTTGCCGAGGATACGGGGGCGTTTGCGCGTCATTGCCGTGAGCATGGCATTGATCGGAAAGCTGGCGCCGATTGCCCGGCCATTTTCCGTGGCGAAGAAGGGCACATTGCTGGCCGTGAACAGCCGTGCACCGTTCCACAATGAATGGCAGGCAGCCTCAAGAGCGGCAAAGTCAAACTCTCGGAACCAGCCGGTGTAAACTGCCTCGACACCTTCGGCCTCTTCGGACGGACCGACCACATGGAGGCCTGCATCCGCAAGCGGTGCGGCACAACCGGCATTGCCGAGAACCCGCACTTTGCTCACCCCGTTCTTCGAAAGCCATACGGCCGCCGACGATGATGGTGTCAACATCTGGTCATCGTCCACCGGAAAGCCTGCGTTTCGCAGCGAGTTTGCGTAGGCGGCCGGCGGCTTGGCTGTGCCGTTGGTAAAGACGACGAACGGCTTCCCGCTATCCTTCAGCGCGCCCAGCACCTCGATTGCGTGCGGCAGCGCGCGGTGCCCTCCGCTCTTGGAGTCCCCCAGCGCAATCGTGCCGTCCATGTCGAAAATGAAGCCGGCTGCATCGCGCAGGCGAGCCTTGAAATCCGAGGTCAATGTCAAAGCGCAGCTCCCGCATGAAGGGCTAAACGGAAAGAGCCGCGCTCGATCACGATGTCGCGTGCATTGGGCTTGGCGGCAAGCTTGCGTAGCAGCGAGAGGATCGGGGCGACCTTTGGCGAATAAGTGGCACGCGATGGTCCCGCGGCAAGCATCGCATCGACCTGCTCGGCTGGCATTACCGCGCGCAAAAGGAATTCCTCGTCTGGCATGTCGTAGCCAAACTGGCGGCGAAGATCCCCCAGAGCAGGGAAGTTTGGCTCCTTCTCCAGCTCGCGCGAGCGTGGCCGGTCCATGATCGTGGCGAGCACCTCGCGGTCGACCGGTGAAGTGGGCTTGCCGAACTTGCCCATGCAGTAGCGAATAACCTGATCCGAAACTTGAGCGTAACGCCGCTCACCAATCACGTTGAACAGGGCTTGCGTCATGACCATCTGCGGAAATGGCGTGACCATGATCGGAAAGCCAAGGTCGGCTCGGACCTGACCGGTTTCCTCGATCACGGCATTCATCCGGTCCGAGAGGCCAAGCTCCTCGAGCTGACGTGCGATGGTGGTCATCACTCCGCCTGCGATCTGGTGACGAAGGAAGCTGGCGTCGAAGTTCTGCGGTGTGCCCGGTGGCAGGCCCTCGGCCAGCGCGACGCTTTGCCAGTAGGTCGTCAGGCGCTTGAGCGCGGCCTTGTCGACACCGACAGAGAAGCCTGCTTCTTCGAGGTTGGCGACCGTACGGTTTGCTTCGGGCAGCGACGAGCCATCACCGCCTGGACCGACGCCAACGTGAATGGCCGAAATGCCGAGCTTGGCGGCTTCGAGACTCGCCAACATGCCTTGGCCCACCGTGGTGTGGGCGTGGATCTCGAGCGGGCGATTGCCGATCACGGCCTTCACTGCCGGGACAAGCGTGCGCGCACGGTCCATAGATAGCAGGCCTGCCGGGTCCTTGATGTAGAACAGGTCGATGTTCGGGCTCTGCCCCACCGCGCGGGCAAAATCGGCGTAGAACTGGTCTGTATGTATTTCGGAAAGCGTGAAGGTGAGGGCTGCCATGACCTCGGCGTTGCCCTCTTCCTTCACCAGCTTTGCCGCCTCGATCACCGCGGGCACTTCGTGCATCGGGTCAAGCAGGACAAAGCGCCCGACCCCGTTGGCCTGCAAGGCGCGGTATACAAGGCGCATGAACTCGGGATCCGCCTGCTGCCAGGCAATGAACCGCAGGCCGGTGGTGATGAACTGAAGCGGCGTTGTCGGCATGGCAGCCGACATGCGGCGGAGACGCTCCCAGGGATTGTTCTGGAAGTAGCGCACCGCCACGGCCATGTGGCTCGATGAGGTGAAGTCAATCGCCCTGAATCCGCACGCTTCAGTCAGCGCAGCAGCTTGCAGCATGTGTGCGGTGTTGAGGCCGGTCGCGCCCCACAGGCTCTGGTTGCCGTCGCGCATGGTGACGTCGACGAGACGGATCTCGGTCATTGGGCAAGTCCCGCGAGGAAGCCGGTATCGACGCCGCCAGCGATAAAGCGCGGATCGGCGACGATACGGCGGTGGAGTGAAGCGGTGGTTGGCAGTCCTTCGATGTGAAGCGAGCGCAGCGCGTCGGAGAGCCGTGTCACGGCCTGTTCGCGCGTATCGCCGTGCACGATCAGCTTGCCCATCAGCGAATCGTAGAACGGTGGCACCTCGCCCCCGATGCCGATGTGAGTGTCGACACGAATACCCTCGCCGGCCGGCCACGCGGCGCGGACTGCACGTCCGGGCGACGGGCGGAAATCGGCGTCCGGGTCCTCGGCATTGATGCGTACTTCGATAGCATGGCCGTGCGGACGCACTATCGCCTGCGTGAGGGACAGCGGCTTGCCCATGGCGACCAGCAATTGCTGCTCGACAAGATCGACGCCGGTAATTGCCTCGGTCACCGGGTGTTCGACCTGGATGCGTGCGTTCAGTTCAAGGAAGTAGAACGAGAAGTCCTCGGCATCGACAAGGAACTCGGCCGTTCCCGCGCCGCGATAGCCGATGTGTCGGGCGAGCCGTACGGCCGCCTGTTCGATACCTTCACGGGCCTCCGGAGGCATGGCCGGGGCAGGTGCTTCCTCTACCAGCTTCTGGAAGCGGCGCTGGATCGAGCAATCGCGCGTACCAAGGTGGATGGCCTGCGTGCCATCGCCAAGAAGCTGCACTTCGACGTGGCGCCCCCGCGCGACGAACCGCTCGACATAGACTGCTGCATTGCCGAAAGCGGCCTGCGCCTCGGCTTGAGCCATGTCGAGAGCGCTGTCGAGATCTTCGGCGCGATCCACGCGGCGCATGCCCTTGCCGCCGCCGCCTGCCACGGCCTTGAGCAGCAGCGGATAGCCCGTCTGCGCTGCGCGAGCGTGCACGTCGGCGCGCGTTGCCGCCTCGCCGCCCGGAAGTACGGGGAGCCCAGCTTCAACGGCAAGCGCACGGGCTGCAAGTTTGTCGCCCATGCCTTCGAGTGTCTTGATGTCCGGTCCGACAAAGCGGACGCCTGCGGCCTGCACTGCGCGCGCAAACGCGGCGTTTTCGGACAGAAAACCGTAGCCCGGATGCACCGCGTCGCAGCCTGACTTCACCATCGCGTCAACCACGCCATCGATGGCCAGGTAGCTTTGCGATGATGGCCCGGGGCCAACGATCTGGACATGGTCTGCAAGCTGCGCCGGAAGCGATGCAGCGTCGGCTTCGGAAGCTCCGAGGACGGTTTCGATCCCCATTGCGCGCGCGGTGCGGATCACGCGGAGTGCAATCTCCCCGCGGTTGGCGATGAACAGCTTGTGGATCATCTCAGGTCAGCCGGACCAGAGCTTCGCCCTTGGCGACCAAGGTTCCGTTCGCGACGACGATCGCGGCAATCGTGCCGCTGCGGCCGGCGTGCACCGGGTTCATCAGTTTCATCGTTTCGACGATGCCGATCACTGTTTCGGGGCCGACTTCGTCGCCCGGCTGCACGAACGGCGGCGCTCCGGGCTGTGGGGCATGGTAGAAGGTGCCGGGCAGGGGCGAGCAGATTGCGTTCGGATCGACGACTGCCGCGCTTGCTTCGGTCGAGACTTCGGGTCCCGATCCGGCCCATTGCCATTCCTGGGTCACGCCGCCCTGTGCATCGACGCCTTTGGCCACGCGCAGCCGGAAGCGCCGCGTCGAAAGGTCGAGTTCGCGGTAGCCTGACTTCTCCAGGATCTCGGCGATCTCGGCGATGTCTTCGTGGGTCAGGGGAATGTCGTCGGTCATCATCGGATCAGTTCTTTGCGGCCAGCAATTCACGGGCAGCGGCGATCACCGCACTCGAAAATGCTTCGTCGTTGAAGTGGGAATCGATCGCGGTGACAGGCACATGATCGGGCATCACCTGCGCGAGGTACTCGGCGAACGGGCCTGGCACGCTGAGGTCCTGCAGATGTCCGGCTGCGCTATCGTGGCTGGAAAAGCCCCTGAGCGGGGTGAAAACCCGAACCGGCCCCTTGGCTTCGCGCACGTTTGCGGCAAGGTGGTCGGCCAGCTTCTTGAGATCATCCACCTTGGTTCGCACCGCTGTCAGCTGCGGGTTGTGCTGATGGTAGCGGCGGCCGGGGAACTGCACTTCTGCTGCATCGATCGGTCCGCCGATGATGAAGTCGGCATTACCAGGTGCCAGGATCGTCGGTATGCCCTTGCGCAGCGCTGCGCGACCGCGATCGGGGCCGGAGTCTGCCAGCCCGCCGAAGAGATGGTCGAGGATCTCGGTCTGCGAAAGATCCAGCACCAGCGCCACGTCCTTGTCGGTGGCCAGACCATCAAGGGTGGGCCCGCCCGCGCCGGAGGAGTGGAATACCATTACCTCGCAGCCATCGCTTTCCAGAGCCTGGCGGATGCGCTTCACGCTGACTTCGGTGGTGCCGAGAGTGGTAATCAAGACCAGCGGCTTTTCCGGGCCCTTGTCGCGATCAAAGCCTTTGGCCATCCCTGCAACGGCGTTAGCGGCGTTGCGGAAGACATCGCGGCTGATGGTGTTGATGCCCGATATGTCGGTCACCGCGTTCATCATCGCGATGTCCTTCACGCCCATGTATGGCTTTGTAAATCCCGAGGCCATGGTCGAGACGATCAGCTTGGGCAGGCCATAGGGAAAGCTCTGCATCAGTGCCCCGGCAAGCGCCGAGCCCATCGAGCCGCCGACGGCAAGAATGCCCGAGACGGGCGACTTGGCGTCCCATGCGTGGGCTGCTGCGATTGCACCGCCAATCATCGCATCCTGGCACTTGCCTTCGTGGCCAAGTGCCCGGACCTCCTCGATCGTCATGCCGGCGGCCTCCGCAACCATCTCGGGCGAGATTTCCGCACCGCCGACAGTGCGGCGGACGCTGGGATCGAGGTGGACCACGTCAACTCCAGCCGCTTCCAAAGCGGCTCGGGTGAAGCGGGCTTCCTCTTCCTTGGTATCCTGCGTGCAGATGAACAGGACGCTTGGCTTCGTCATCGTCAGGTTTTCCTCTCCGTCCCCTATTGCTGCGACAGCGCGGTTGACTTTGCACGGGGGTTTCGTGATTTTGCGTTGCATAAGGTGAAACGCAGAATTTGCCGGAGCAGGATGGATGCTGGAACGCAGGGTCAAGACCGTGCGCGCGCTCGAGCGTGGACTGGACGTGTTGATTGAGGTGCAGACGCGCAAGGCGGCAAGCCTGCACGAACTCCATCAGGCGACGGGGTTGCCCAAAGCGACCTTGCTGCGAATGCTTGTCACCCTCGGGCAAAAAGGGCTGGTTTGGCAGCGTCTGGCAGATGGTGCCTACCTTCCGCATGTCGATCGGATCGAACGCGCGTCTTTCACCTCAGCTGCGCATATTGCCGAAGTCGCTTCTCCACACCTGAAGGCGCTTTCGACAAGGGTGGCCTGGCCGTCCGTGCTGGCCGCCCCGCGGCTTGATCACATGGAGATCCTCGAGACCAACAGCCCGCTTTTCCGGCTGGATTCTGCTATTCTCGGTCCAGTGGGCGTCAAGCTATCCTACATCCATACCGCGACTGGGAGAGCATACTTGGCGGCATGCGGAGATGCCGAGCGCGACTCGATCATCGACCGCCTTCGCCCCGCCAATCCACCTGACGGCAGCGAGGCTGAGCTTCGGCAGATGCTGCAGCAGGTAAAGCAGCGGGGGTATGCAACCCGCGATCCGCTGCTGCCCTGGCCAGATCGGTCGAAGCAACTCGTCTTGCGAGACGGGCGACGGTCGATGGCTGTACCGATCATGGTGGGTGGATCGCCAATAGCAACCATCAACGTGACCTGGCCGGGCAGGCGGGGAGCGGACGAAGCAGTTGTCCAGAGACATCTGGAAGCTTTGAAGGCAACTGCGCGAGCAATCGCGGCGGCGCTCGAAGCCAACCCAAACTAGGTTTCACTCCGTGAAATCGGTTTGTCCAACTGATTAATTTGTGACGCTGGATCGGTGATGATCGTCTCACAGGGAGAAAATGCCGATGCGCCAGTGGGTGATAGCCGCAGGCTCTACGTCGCTGAATGATCTGCGGCTGGACGAGACCGACATTCCGCAGCCCGGTCCGGGCGAAGTGCTGGTGCGCGTTCGTGCGTGCTCGCTGAACTACCGCGACCAGATCATTCCGCTCGGCTTCTACATGGGCGGTGTCGTACAGCAGGATACCGTACCGCTTTCCGACGGCGCCGGCGAGATTGCCGCGGTGGGCGAGGGCGTTGCCTCGCTCAAGGTGGGTGACCGCGTGGCCGGTATATTCTTCCAGGACTGGATGGACGGCCCGCCCAACCCCGGCATGGGCGCAGCCCTTGGCGCACCGCCTGCGCCGGGCATGCTGCAGGATTATGTTGTCCTGCCCGAGCATGGCGTTGTCCCGCTGGCTGAAACCTTGGACTTCACGCAGGCGGCCTGTCTGCCCTGCGCCGGTGTCACAGCGTGGAACGCCCTCATGGAGGGACCGCGCCCGGTAAAGGCGGGGGACACCGTCCTGGTTCTTGGCACCGGGGGCGTCTCTCTCCTGGCGCTGCAGATTGCCAAGGCGGCAGGTGCCACCGTCATCGCCACTTCGTCCTCGGACGAGAAGCTCGAGCGGGTGAAAGCGCTGGGTGTCGATCATGTGATCAATTACCGCACCACGCCCGAGTGGGGTGCCGAAGCAGCACGGCTCGCTGGTGGCGGCGTTGACAAGGTCGTCGAGGTGGGAGGCGCAGGTACGCTCAAGCAATCCATCGCCGCGGTCGGCTTCGCGGGCGAAATCGCCCTGATCGGCGTGCTGACGCGCGAGGGCGACACCAACCCGCACGGCCTGATGTTCAAGGGGGCCTCGATCCGCGGCATTTTCGTCGGTTCCAAAGGCATGGCCGAGCGCCTGAATGCCTTCATTGACCAGCATGGGATCGAGCCCGTGGTCGACAAGGTATTCCCCATCGAGAAGGCCCGCGACGCTTACGCTTACCAGTCATCGGCAGGCTTGTTCGGCAAGGTCGCAATCACGCTTTAGCAGCATTTGGTACGCTTCCGTCCGCCAGAGGCGGGGCGTGCGGAGAGGACAGAAATGGCAAGGATGCTCGGCTTCGGCCAGCCGTTCGGCGGCGTCATGCAGACCGCGTTCGTGGTCGAGGATGTCCGCGCGTCGATCGCGCACTTCCAGAAGGATTGCGCCGCCGGGCCGTTCTTCCTGCTCGACCATTTTCTCGGTCCCGACCAGTTTTATCGGGGCGCGCCATCGAACGCAGATGTCACGATCGCGATGGGCTTCATCGGTCACATGCAGGTCGAACTGATACAGCCTCTTGACGGCAACCCGTCCGTTTACCGCGAAACCATCGAGAAGAGCGGCTACGGCTTCCACCACTTCGGCATCGCCTACGAGGACGTAGAGGCTGAACTGCCCGGCTATCTCGCACGGGGCTACAAGCTTGCGTTCAAGGCTGCTGTGCCGACAGGCGGCAGCGTCGCCTATCTGGAAGGGGGGAATGCTGCGGCACCGGGCTTTCTTGAACTGATCCCGGCCACGCCCGGGATGGACGCGCATTTCACGGCAATGTGGCAGGCTTCGCAAGGGTGGGATGGCGCCGACCCGGTCCGTCCATTCATCTGAACCATAACAACGATAGCAGGGACGGGAGATCGGGATGAAGGGCACACAGGCAAGAGGCAGCGGCTATCAGGTGTGGGTTACCGCGCTCCTCAGCCTCAATTTCGGCATCCTGTTCTTTGACCGGAACGCGCTCAACTTCCTGATGCCGTTCGTCCAGCCGGACCTGCAATTGAGCAACACGCAAGTCGGCATGTTCAGCTCGGCCCTGTCGCTCACTTGGGCGCTGTCGGGCCTGTTGGTCGGGCGCATCTCGGACAAGCTGGGGTCGCGCAAGCCCGTGGTTGTAGTGGCGACGGTGGCATTCTGCTTGTGCTCCTTCATCTCTGGCGCCGCCTCTTCGTTTCTGATGCTGCTTGGCGCGCGCCTCTTGATGGGGGCTGCCGAGGGTGGTGTCATGCCGGTCAGCCATTCTATCATTGTTGCCGAGGTCGCCCCTGAGCGCCGCGGCCTTGCCATGGGGGTTGCGCAGAACCTGGGTTCCAATCTGCTCGGTTCGGGACTTGCGCCCTTGCTGTTGGTGCCCGTCGCTGTTGCCGTTGGTTGGAGAACCGGCTTCTACCTGGCTGCGCTCCCCGGACTCGTGACGGCGGCCCTGATCTGGTTCACGCTGCGCGAGCCGCCGGTGGAGGCGCATGACGACACCGCACCCAAAGTCACGCTGCGTGAGGCATTTGGCCATCGCAACGTGATCCTTTGTGCCCTGATCTCGATCCTGCTGGTTTCCTATCTGGTTGTGTGCTGGGCCTTCATGCCGCTGTTCCTGACCAAGGCGCGCGGGTTTGATCCGGACACAATGAGCTGGCTGATGGCAACGCTCGGGATTTCCGCGGGTCTGGGCAGCTTCGCTGTACCGGCGATCTCCGACGTCATTGGCCGCCGCCCGGTGATGATCTTTTTCTCTTTCCTTGGTGTGATCCTGCCCTTGGGTGGCCTTTATTACGAAGGGTCTGCGTGGGTCCTCGCAGCGATCTTCTTCTTCGGCTGGGGCCTCAACGGGCTTTTCCCGATGTTCATGGCCACGATCCCGTCGGAATCGGTCGACCCGCGGTTGACCGCAACGCTCACAGGCGTCGTCATGGGGACAGGCGAGGTGCTCGGCGGGGTTCTGTCCCCGTTCCTCGCCGGAACCTTGGCTGACGCTTACGGTCTTGCTGCCCCGCTGTGGCTGATGCTCGGCTGCACCGTGCTGGCGGGCTTCCTGACACTTGGACTTATCGAATCCGCACCGCGCGTCGTTGCGCGGCGCTCCGGCAACGCGATCCCCTCGATCGCCTGACACGACGGAGAAGAACCATGGGTGCGCTTCTCAAATTTCACACTGCTGACGTGGCTCCCCATGATCGGGCGCGATATTGGAACGAGATTGCCGATCGGGCCTTTACGGGCACATTCGTCAACGTGCCGGGAGAAGACTTCGCGGGGAAGATGCTGTCCTGGCGCGTCGGCGAGCTCGACATGATCCGCACGGATTCATCCCACTCGGCAGTAGGGCGCAATCCTCTGCCACAGAATGACGAGCGCCTGATCCTCCACCTTCAATGCCGCGGCAACAGCCAGCATATGCAGGGGCGCAGCGAATGCACACTCCAGCCGGGCGATTTCGTTCTCGCCAGCCCGCACCAGCCTTATGCGATCCGCCTCACAGGCCACGAACTGCTTGTGGTCGAGTTTCCGCGAGCGCCTCTGGCCGAGCGTTTTCCGGGCATCGATGATGCGCTGATGCAACGCATGTGCGGCGCGACGCCTGGCGGGCGCGTGTTCCACGATTTCCTGCTTTCGTTGTGGCAGCAGGGCGAGCGCGCCTCAGAGGATCCGGAATGGGAAATCGGTGTCAACGCCGTATTCTATGATCTCGCCGCAATGGCCGTACGCGGGGCGCAGCGTCCTTCAACCGACGCAGGCGAGGCCGACATGCGCCGCCGCGTGCTGGCAATGGTTGCAGCCAACCTTGAGGACCCGGCCCTGCGCACTACGTCCATAGCCGATGCCTGCAGCATATCGGTTCGTACGGTGCAGAACATCTTCGCGGCGATGGGTACTACGCCCACGGCCTACATCCTTGATCAGCGCCTGCGCCGCGCGGCTGACAGGCTGGTGGCCAGACCCGATTCCAGCATAACCGAGATCGCATTCGAGCTGGGCTTCAATGACAGTGCCTACTTCACGCGCTGCTTCCGGCAGCAGTTCGGCGCTGCCCCGCGCGACTGGCGAATGGGCAGAAAGTCACCAGCATGACGTAAGGGAATGCCGCGCAGCAGGACTTTTGCGCGGCAGTCCTGATCAGCTTGCGCGTGAGTGCAAGCGACAAGTTCCGCCAGTGCCTATCAAGCTGGCGAAATTCCGGGGCAGGGGCCCCTTTCGGACATAAACAGGGAGAGGAAAACCATGAGAATAGCATCGGTTTCCATTGCAGCCATGGCGACGGTCCTTGCGGCGCCAGCGTTTGCACAGGATCAGGCTCAGGCCGAAGACAGCGGCGGCGGCATCGCCCAGATTGTCGTGACTGCACAGAAGCGCGCGGAGAACGTCCAGGACGTGCCGATCGCGATTTCCGCATTCAGCGCAGATGCTCTGCAGGAACGTGCCGTCGGCAGCGTTGCGGGTCTTTTGAACATTTCGCCCAACGTCACGCTGGACGCCGGTACGCCGTTCTCGGGTTCGTCGGCGGTTCTCTCGGCCTATATCCGTGGCATCGGCGCGAACGACTTCGCGTTCAACATCGATCCGGGCGTGGGTGTCTATCTCGACGGCGTCTATCTCGCCCGTTCGGTCGGTGCGAACCAGGATCTTCCCGACGTGGAGCGCATCGAAGTGCTCAAGGGCCCGCAGGGCACGCTGTTCGGTCGTAACACCATCGGCGGCGCAATCTCTATCGTCACGCACGATCCGGGCGACGAGTTCCGTTTCAAGGGTGATATCACGACTGGCCGTTTCGGCCTCGTACAGACCCGTGGCACAGCGGACCTGCCGCTGACTGACGGTCTTGCAGCGTCGGTCAGCTTTGCAACCAAGAACCGCGACGGTTACGTCAAGCGCGTTGCATTCCCCGGCGCGAACAACTTCGCCTCTACGCCGATCACCAATTACAAGGCCGCTGGTTACAACAATATCGGCTACGGCAGCGAAGGCGGCGACAACAGCTGGAACCTGCGCGGCAAGCTGCGCTACGACAACAAGTCGAACCTGCGGGTCACCGTTTCGGGTGACTACAGCAACATCGACCAGTCCCAGCTCGCCAATACGCTGATCAAGACGACCCCGGCCGTGTTCGCAGGCACCTACAACTGCGCCATTCAGGGCGTTGTCGTTGGCGATTGCGGTGGTGGTCCGCCCTCGTTTGCGTACATTGGTGGCATCGGCGGCCTGAACAGCATTTTTGACAATCCGACCGTCTTCGGCGTCAACGCCGATGCCAATCCGGCCAACAATCGCCTGCCTTACGACGACCGTTTCGTGTCCAAGGACATCGACGTGTCGTATGCGAACGGCAACAACTACTCGAAGCTGAAGACCTACGGCGGTTCGGGCACCATCGAGTTCGATCTTTCGGACACGATGATGGTCAAGTCGATCACGGCCTATCGTGAACTGCACTGGAACGCCGGCATGGACCTCGACGGTTCGCCGCTGAACTTCCTGCACACCAGCTTCACCATGAACCAGTGGCAGTTCAGCCAGGAACTGCAGCTCAATGGTTCGGCGATGGACAAGAAGCTGAATTACGTTCTGGGCGCATACTTCTTCAAGGAAGCGGGCGACCTTCACGACTACGTGACGTTCGCCGAAGGTCTGCTGCAGGTTGACGGTCCGAACGATCTTTCGACCAAGAATTATGCCTTCTTCGGCCAGATCGACTACCGTCCCACCGAACAGTTCGGCATCACCATCGGCGGTCGCTACACCAAGGAAAACAAGACCTTCGAGGGCTTCCAATCGGATGCCAACGGCCTGACCTACAAGATCCTGAATCAGATCGGCGTGCCGCAGTGCGCCTCGATCAATCCGATCTCCGATGCATGCCGTATCGCTGCCGGTTTCCCCAATCAAGGTCAGCCACTGCGCTACTACGTCGCCGGAACGCAGCGTAAGTCGTTCAGCGATTTCTCGCCCAAGATCGGCCTTCAGTATCACCCGACCGAAGACGCCATGCTCTACGCCAGCTGGTCGAAGGGCTACAAGACCGGTGGCTGGACGACACGCCTCTCCAACCCGCTGCCAACCGCGCCTGACTTCAACGAGGAGAAGGCAACGACCTGGGAAGTGGGCGTGAAGTCGATGCTTCTGGATCGTCGCCTGCAGATCAACGCAGCTGCGTTCCTCACCGACTACAAGGGCATCCAGCTGAACTTCCAGCAGGGCGTTTCGCCGACCATTCAGAACGCCGGCGATGCGCGCATCAAGGGCTTTGAAGTCGAGGTCGTCGCAGCTCCGACGGATGGCTTCCTGATCAATGCCTCGGTCGGTTACACGGACTCGTACTATACTGCGGTTCTTGCAGGAGCGCAGGTTGCTGCAAATCCGTTCCAGGCTGGCGTGTTCCCGGGTGCCGATCTGCCCAAGACGCCGAAGTGGAAGTTCAACGTCAGCCCGCGCTACGAACTTTCGATGGGCGGGGATTCCAAGCTTGTCGTGCTGGCTGACTGGACACACACCACGTCGCTTTGGAATGATACCGAGCGCGCCTACCTGCTCCAGCGTGGGCCGACTGACATCATCAACGGCAACATCACCTACAAGTCGGGCAACCACTGGGACCTGACTGTGGGCATGACTAACATCACCGACGAGCGTTATCTGGTCACTGGCCAGGCCCAGATTGCCGGTGGTCAGTTCTACGGCACCTACAGCCGCCCGCGTGAGTGGTTCGCGCGTCTCGGCGTGGAGTTCTGATAAACTGAACGAGTGCGCGGGCGGGGTCGTATCCCCTTCGGCTTCGCCCGCGTCCATCAATACGGAGAGAGACAATGCCTGAAGCGGCGCACACAGAGTTCTGGAAGGACATCAAGCCGGTCGACAAGGTCTTCCGTGAAGGCGGTCTGCCCGAAGTCTACATGCCCAAGATCGCCGAGGGCGACGAGCGCTACTGGGTGCCAATCTCCGAAACGGTATTTTCCAAGCCCGTCTGGATCAGCCCGGCAAAGAACATGTGGGCGGACGTGCTGATGAGCAAGCAGGCGGGTCTGGTGAACCGCCACTATCACCCGCATCCGATCTGGGCCTACACGATCAGCGGCAAGTGGGCCTACCTCGAGCACAGCTGGACCGCCACTGCCGGTGACTTCGTCTATGAAACCCCGGGCGAGAGCCATACGCTGGTCTGCTACGAGCATGAGGACCCGATGAAGGTTTTCTTCGTCGTCTCCGGCCCGCTCATGTGGCTCGATGAAGAGGGCAACACTGTCGGCCACTACGACGTGTTCGACTACATGAAGGCAGCGCGCGAACACTATGACGCCGTCGGAATCGGCGCCGACTATGTCGACACGCTGATCCGTTGAGAGGACCTGCACAATGAGCACCGCCACCGTGATGACCGCGCCGCCCTCGGACAAGGCCGAGATCGTCGATGTTCCTTTCGCGCACAAGGACCTGGTCAAACGCCTCAGCCCCGGCGGTCGCTACATCGACGCGCAGACCGACGTCGACAGCCCGTGGGTGCCGTTCGGTGAAAACGCCGCGATCAAGCACCTCGCGTTTGATGTGCGCCAGAACCTGTTCTCGAACATCCTGTGGGTGAAGGGGCCGGGCGTCATCGGCACGCACTTCCATCGCGGCACCATCACCATGGTCTGCCTCGAAGGCAGCGTCCGCTATCTCGAGTACGATTGGGTTGCCACACCGGGCGGTCTGATCCTTGAGACGCCCGGCGAGAGCCATACGCTCGTCACCGACCACCCGGAAGGTTGCAAGCTGTTCGGCTGGATGCAGGGCCCCATCGAATTCTACGACGAGAATGCCGTTCTGGTCGACACCACCGACGTCTGGTGGTTCATCAACCACTACGAAACGTACTGCCGCGAGAACGGCATCGCCATCAACCCCAAGCTCTATCTCTGAGGCTGCCATGGGTACCATGACCGCACCCCCATCGGGTGCCTACAAGATCGTCAATGTTCCGGAACTCTACGGTGACCTGATTCGCGCCAAGGGTGTTGAAGGCACCTACGTCGGCTCGTCGGAAGTCGAGAGCCCGTGGGTTCCCTTCGGTGACAACGCGGCCATCCGTCACCTTGCATTCGACGTCCGCGAGAACGTCTACGTCAACGTGCTGTGGATCAAGGGACCGGGCGTCATCGGCACGCACAAGCACCGCGGCAAGGTCTGGGCGATCGGCCTCGAAGGATCGTTCCGCTATCTCGAATATGACTGGGTTTGCCGCCCCGGCGACTTCATTACCGAGACGCCGGGCACCGCGCACACCCTCGTCACTGACGACCCGAACGGCATGAAGGCGCTGTTCCACATGCAGGGTGCGAACGAGTTCTTCGACGAGCACGGCAATCACGTCGAAACGCTCGATGTCTGGTGGTTCATGAACCACTACGAAAGCTACTGCCGCGAGCACAACATCGCGATCAACCCCGCCCTCTATCTCTGACGCTGCGATCGTGAGCGAGGAGAGGGCACCGGTTCCGCGGCTCGGGCAGGAGCCACGGGGGACATACCTGCGCAACACCTGGTACGTGGCAGGCTGGGCGAGCGATCTAGGTACACAGCCGCAGCAGCGCACGTTCCTTGAAGAGCCGGTAGCCCTGTTCCGCGACGCAGCAGGCGTGGCGCAGGCCATCACCGGCCGCTGCCCCCATCGCTTCGCGCCGCTCGGTCATGGTACGGTGGTGGATGGCGCGCTGATGTGCCCGTATCACGGCCTGCGCTTCAGCGGCGCGGGTGTGTGCGTCCACAACCCGCACCCGGGCGGCCAACTGCCCGATGCGAACCTTCAGGTCTACCCCCTTGTCGAACGCCATGCCCTGCTCTGGATCTGGATGGGCGACGCGGCAAAGGCCGACGCCTCACTGATCCCGGACTTCTCCTGGCTCTCGGACCCGAAGTGGGAAGCCGTCCGTGGCGTAACCGTCGCCGAAGGGCATTACGAGCTCTACAGCGACAACATCCTCGATCTCAGCCACGCCAACTTCGTCCATCCCGCGCTGGTCGCCAGTGCTTTTACAGAAGGTGAGCGCAAGTTCTGGCAGAATGGCAGCAGCGTCTTCGCCGAATACATCCGCCTGAACGATCACCTCTCGGTCGGCATCTCGGCGGTCATGGGGACCGAGGGGCGCCGGCAGGACTTCTACGGCCTCGTCCAATGGCACGCACCCGCAGTGCTCTACTTCGACTTCCGCGCCGGCGATCCTGGCACCCCTCGTGAGGAGTGTACGCTGCTGCCCTCGCTGCACGCTTTCACGCCAGAAACGCCCGACACCACTCACTATTTCTGGGCGACGGCCCGCGACTACAAGCTGGGCGATGCCGAGTTCACGGCGGCCATGCGCGGCGCGCTCGAATTCGCGTTCGAGCAGGAGGACATGCCGATCATCCGTGACAGCCACCGCCTGATGCGCGGGGCAGACTTCTGGGATCTGCGCCCGGTCATTCTCGGTGGAGACGGCGGCGGCGTGCGGGCCCGCCGGATGCTGCAGCGCCTGATCGACCGCGAGCGCGAGGCCAGCGCCGCTGCCTGAACGAAACCAAGAACAAGAGGATGCAAATGGGAACGCTCGACAAGTTCGACATCAAGGGGCGCTCGGCGCTTGTAACCGGCGGCGCATCGGGGATCGGCCTCGCCTATGCCGAGGCCATGGCGGAGGCGGGCGCTGCAGTGACGCTGACCGACATCGATGCAGATGGCGCTGCCCGGGAAGCGGCAAGGTTGCGGAGCGAGGGGTATGAAGTCCGCTCCGATCAACTGGACGTTTCCAACTGGGAGAACGTCGTCGCCGCCTTCGACGCGCACGATAGCGCTTATGGTGGGCTCGACATCTGTTTCGCCAACGCCGGCATCGACACCGGCGCCGGCTTCTGGAACCCGGCAGGCCACCGCAACGATGATGGCCAGGTCGATACTTACGATCACAACCGCTGGGACCGTTCGATCCAGGTCAACCTCAACGGCGTGTTCTATACCGTGAGCAACGCCGTGCGGATCATGAAGAAGGGGGGGCGTGCCAGCGGTCGTAGCGGGGGCTCGATCATCACCACCGCGTCCAACGCCGGGCTCGTCACCGAACCGATTGTCGGCTTGCCCTACATGCCAGCCAAGGCTGGCGTTCTTCACATGGTGCGCGCGCTCGGCCTCGAACTCGCCGAGTTCAAGATCCGCATCAATGCCATTGCTCCGGGCCCGTTCGTCACCAACATCGGCGGCGGTTGGCTCAAGAAAGACCCGGTCGCTCGGGCCGCATGGGACGCCATCGTCCCGCTCGGTTCGGTTGCAGAGACAGACCAACTCAAGCCGCTTGCGCTGCTGCTCGCCTCGGATGCTTCGGACTACATGACCGGCAGCCACGTGGTGATCGACGGTGGCATGATGCTCGGCAAGTACAAGTAAGGACCCCGTTATGCGCGCCGCCGTGATGCAGGGGCTGCACAAGCCCTTGGCCGTCGAGACCATCGCCGACCCGACGCCGGGGGAGGGCGATGTCGTGGTAAAGGTCGGCCGCTGCGGCATCTGCGGTTCGGATCTGCACATGACCGAGGACCCGGCCTATGGGCAGGGTGCCGGTTCGGTGCTCGGCCATGAATTCGCTGGCGAGGTCGTCGCTCTCGGCAAGGGCGTCGAAGGTCTGCGCAACGGCGATCTGGTCTCGGTAATACCGCTGCAAAGCTGCGGCCACTGCCATGCCTGCCAGACTGGCGAAGTCCAGTGGTGCGAGCGCTTTGGCTTGCAGGGCGGGGGGTACGCCGAATACGCCCTGACCCGTCCGAACCAGTGCGTGCGCCTGCCATCCAGCGCCAGCCTCGCCGATGGCGCGATCGTCGAACCGCTGGCAGTTGCACTCCACGGCGTCGTGCTCAGCCGAATGAAGATCGGTGACAAGGTGCTGGTCCTGGGGGCCGGGCCCATTGGTCTTGCTGTGGCCTTCTGGGCGCGGAGGTTCGGGGCGGGGCGCGTAGTCGTGCAGGACCTTGCCGACTGGCAGCGCGATCGTGCGCTGCTGATGGGGGCCCATGATTTCGTGGTAGAGCCCGCCGATCCCGTTGGCAGCGCCGACCGCGCGCTCGGCGGCAAGGCCGATGTCGTGTTCGAATGCGTCGGGGTTCCGGGTCTTATCGCCCAGGCTGTGGATCAGGTGCGCAACGATGGCACGATCACACTGCTAGGCCTCTGCACCCGTCCTGACAGCATCAACAGCTTCGCCATGCTGTCAAAGCAGGTGAAGCTCGTGACCTCTGCCTTCTTCACCCGGCAGGAGTACGAGGCAGCACTTGACGCCCTTGACCGCGGCGCCGTCGAACCACGTCTGCTGGTAACCGACACGATCTCGCTCGCCGCAACGCCAGACGTGTTCGAGAGCCTGCGCAAGCGTACGCATCAGTGCAAGGTGCTGATAGATCCCGGGCAATGATGTGTGAGACTTGCTGAGGCTGAGCCTTTTCAGGGCAAGGTTGAAGGCTAGGCTCGGCACCGCAGGACCGTCAGGTTGCGATGCCGATGGTCGTCGTGCCGGTGTACCCCGTAGTTGTCGAGCCGGTCACCGTGGGTGTCATTACCGCGAGCTGTGCGTCGGTGTTGTCGCCGAAGACGTTGTCGCTGGAAAGCGTAACGTTTGCAAAGTTCGTCTTGCTGCTTGGATACGCCGAAAGTGCATAGACTTCGTTGCAGGCTGCCGCAGGCAGTGCGAGCTGCGAAATCAGTCGGGCGTAATTCGCGTTGGTCGCGTTGGCGAGGCTTGAGAACACCTCGAAGTGGATGTGCGGGTAGCGGCCGGAATAGCACCCCGGGAAGATCGTGGTGAATGTAACCTGCCCGTTGGTATCGGTTACCTGCACGCCCCGCAGGTAGCTTGCATTCGGCAGGGTATAGAGCGAATAATACCCATCTGCCGTGCAGTGCCAGATATATACGGCGTAACCGGCAAGTGGGGCACAACCGTTGTTCACGTCGACCACGGTCAGCGTAAGCGTCAGTTGAACGCCGACGGCGGTGGCTGTCGAACTGCCGAGGAAGCTGGACCTGATGTCGCTTCGGACGATTCCGCTGGCTGTAAGAGCGTTCGAGGTAAGGCCAGAGGTGGTGTTCGTACCGTCTGCCGGGTAGGGACCGTTGGTCTCGGTCGCGGGGACGGTGCAGGTGCCAGCAGTCGCAGTAGCTGTCGCAGTTGCAGTCGCCGAAGCTGTCGCCGTTGCCGTTGCGGTGCTGGTTGTTACTGTCGTTGTGCTTGATGCTGCCCCATCGCTGCCGCCGCAGCCAAACAGCAATGCGCTGCCGCCGGCCGAGCCGAAGAGGGCAAGGGCGCGACGCCGTCCCACTCGCAGGCGTTCGATCTGGGCTAGATCGGCAGCAAGACCCTCGGACTGATGGTCGTGCGAGGTGTCTTCGGTGATGTCGCCATGCTGCATTGGATGTCTGTCCCTTTGTCCCGCTGATATCATCGTTTGCCGATGTCTAACGTCCTGCGGATCGAAACCCTTCACCAAGACCTGGCTTGAGTTTGCATATATTTCGCAAAGGTCTGTTTTCTGGTAACTTATTGCATTCCATCAAAGCTTCCGATCACAGCCTCGAATGTGGGGTCAGGTATTTCTGCAATCGATTGTTGTAAGGCTCGACATGCTGTGGCAAGAAGCGGCGAGAGGGCCGGAATAGGTCCATGGGAGAGCCGGACGTGGGAACCAGTAACATCGCCAGACCCAAACTGTCCTTGGCGCGCATTCTCGAAATGAATCTTGGATTCCTCGGCCTGCAGTTCAGTTTCGGCCTGCAACAGGGCAACATGGGGCCGATCTACAGTTATCTCGGTGCTGATGAATCCCAGTTGCCCATGCTCCAGCTGGCCGGGCCGATCACCGGCCTGCTTGTGCAGCCAATCATCGGAGCCTTGAGCGATCGGACTGCCAGCCGGTGGGGGCGTCGCACACCCTATTTCCTGATCGGTGCAGTACTGTGCTGCCTCGGCCTGTTCTTCATGCCGCTGTCGAGTTCAATCCTCATGGCGATGTCGCTGCTGTGGATCCTCGATGCCGGCAATAATATCACGATGGAGCCCTACCGCGCCTATGTCTCTGATCGGCTTAATCCCGATCAGCGCCAGGCGGGCTTCCTCTCGCAAAGCGCCTTTACTGGTCTCGCGCAGATGCTTGCGTTCCTCACGCCCTCACTGCTTGTCGGCTTCGGCATGAACCAGGACTGGGTAGACAGCCATGGAATTCCCTACACCGTCCGCATCGTGTTCATGATCGGTGCGGTACTTTCGCTGACCACGATCTTGTGGTCGGTGCTTCGCGTTCCCGAACTCCCGCTTACGGCAGACGAGATCGCCCACATCAAAGCCCAGCCGAGGGGTGTTTGGGCGACCTTTAGCGAGATTGGGGCAGCGATCGCCGACATGCCCGTCGCCATGCGCAAACTGGGCCTTATGAGCCTGTTTCAGTGGGCCGGCATGTCCGGCTACTGGACGTATGCCGTCTATTCGATCAGTCGGACAGTCTATGGGACCGCCGATGTTCACAGCAGTGCCTTCCACACGGCGGTACTGACCAACGGCGAAGTCGCCGCATTCTACAATGCCATTTCCTTTGTGACCGCCTTCGCCATGGTTCCTCTCGTGAAGCGCATCGGACCGGGGCCACTCCATGCACTTTGCCTGTTTGCCGGTGGCGTCGGCATGTTTCTTCTGCCGAACGTGACAGACAAGGCGTTCCTGTTCGTTCCGGCCATCGGCATTGGCCTGGCGTGGGGCAGCATCATGGGTAACCCCTACGCCATTCTGACAAACTCAATCCCGCCGCAGCGCACGGGCGTCTACATGGGCATTTTCAACATGATGATCGTAATCCCCATGCTGCTGTTTGCTGTGGTGATGAGCAGGCTCGATCTTGGCTTCGTCTCGATCGGCTTCGATGCCTACAAGCTCGCGCTGGGTGGCGATCCGCGCAACATGTTGATGTTCTGTGGTGTCTCGCTTGCACTTGCAGGTGTTTCGGTTCTGTGGGTCCGTGAAGGGCGGGTCGGAGCCATGTCGCAGCAGGCAGTGGTTGCGTGATGTCTCGCACTTTTGCCTTGCATACGGGGACTGCGTCCCTAGCTTGGGACACGGCAGAAGGCAGGGCGCCGGTCTGGCGACATTTCGGTCCGACGGTCGAGACGCAAGGCCTGCCGCCATTGTCGGACCTGCGCGGTCCCGCCTCGTATTCACTCGACCACGACGTGCCGTTCTGCTCGGTTCCGGTGTCAGGCCTTGGCTGGTTCGGCCCTGCATTCCTGAAGGTCAGCAGCGCCGGGAAATGCCTGGATATCGACTTTTCTGCTGTGGACGTTTCCGACGGTGCTGGATGCGTGATTATCCGCTGTCGCGATGAGGATTCCGGCGTTGAAGTTGAACAGACTTTCGAGGTCTCGGGTAGGGCATGCGTATGCCGCAGCGTCGTCCGCAACGTAGGTGATTTGGCTTTCTCGGTGGATTGGCTCGCCAGCGCCATGCTGCCGCTCCCGTCAACTTCAGGTCGGATCGTGTCATGGCGTGGCCGTCATAACGCTGAGCTGGTGGAATGTTGTGAGGCCATGCCTCAGCAGTCGTGGGTGCGCGAGGTGCGGCGGGGCATTTCCGGGCACGGTGGACCGGGTGGTGTCTTCGTGCTCGATCATGGTGCGACTTTGCACCAAGGCACCGTTCGCGCATTGCAGTTGGCGTGGTCGGCCGACAATCGCGTTGCAATAGAGCGCGACGATGAAGGCTGCTGGATCATGAGCGCAGGCGCTCTTCTGCAGCCGGGCGAGGTCACTTTATCCCCTGGAGATAGCTGGACAGCACCAGACGCGATTTTCACGGTGTCAACCGAGGGGCGGAACGGTGCGGCATCTGCGTTCCACGATGCGGTGCGTGCCCGGCTGCAGTGGCCTGGCCGCACTATGCGCCCCCGTCCCGTGCATCTCAACTCATGGGAGGCCTGCTACTTTGACCATGACGAAGCACGCATCGTTGCCTTGGCCGAGGCAGCGGCATCGGTTGGTGTAGAACGCTTCATTCTGGACGATGGCTGGTTTCGCAATCGGGATGATGACACTTCCGGACTGGGCGACTGGACAGCCGATCCGCGAAAGT
Organism: Novosphingobium subterraneum; assembly: GCF_000807925.1. GTDB lineage: Bacteria > Pseudomonadota > Alphaproteobacteria > Sphingomonadales > Sphingomonadaceae > Novosphingobium > Novosphingobium subterraneum. The sequence goes on from NZ_JRVC01000004.1 coordinate 114,382, forward strand.
ACCCGAACGGCTTGAAACCCCTAGCGGACAGGGTGAACGCCTTGGGCATGGAGTTCGGTCTGTGGGTCGAGCCGGAAATGATCAACCCGGATAGCGACCTTTATCGTGCTCATCCCGATTGGGCACTGTCCCTGCCGGGCCGGCCGCAGCCGACAGCTCGCAACCAGCTCGTCCTGGATATGGCTCGAACGGATGTCCGTGACTATCTCTTCGACTGTCTCGACGCTCTTCTGACCGAGCTGCCGATCACATACCTCAAGTGGGATCACAACCGCGATCTTGCGCCAGCCGGCGGTGCCGCGCAGTTGCGTGGAGTCTATGCTCTGCTTGCGAGAGTTCGTGCCGCGCATCCTGGAGTTGAGGTAGAGTCCTGTGCCGGTGGCGGTGGCCGTAACGATGCCGGAATGGCCGAATTTTGTCATCGCTACTGGACCAGTGACAACATCGACGCAGTCAGCCGGATCAGTATACAGCGCGGATTTCTCTCGTTTCTGCCGCCAGAAGTGATGGGGTCGCACATTGCTGCGAGCCCCGCACATGCGACTGGTCGTAGCCATCCTCTCGCTTTTCGCGCGGCGATGGCGCTGACTGGTCATCTCGGCGTGGAAATGGATCCGCGCACGCTGTCGGAGGGCGAGCGCGCAGAACTTGCGGGCTGGATTTCCTTTTACAAGCAATGGCGTGACTTGCTCCACCAAGGCCGTGTCTGGTTGGGTGAGGGCGCTGACGGGATACTCTGGCAGGCGCAGGGCAAAGAAGACGAACTCCTGCTTTTCATCATCCGTGCAGAACCACCGGCAGATCGGCGGCCGCAACCACTTCCGCTACCTTTTGCAGCCGGAGGAGGCTGGTGGGATGTGCAGTTGATGAGGATTGCCGGGGGTGAGGGCGGCCATGCCATGCAAAGCGCCCCATTGTTCGAAGCGATGATCGCCGAGCCGCAAAAGTTCTCTGCAAGCTGGCTTGCGCACTCCGGGCTGCCGTTGCCGCCATCCAAGGCCGAGACAGTTTCCATTTTTCACATGCGCAAATGCGCCTGACCGCACTTCGAGAAAGCTCACGATGTCTCAAATTTCAGCGCTGATCCAGAAGGTAGCACCGTTTGGTGCGAGCCGTTGGGAACCAACATGCTTTGGCGATGCACCCCGCATCCCGATTATCGGCAGGGACGATGTGGTGCGTTTGTTTGACCACATCGATTTATGGGACTGCTGGCCACTTGCTCACGAAGATGGCAGGACAGTGCAACATTTGGGCCGCAGCTGGTGGTTCTTTCTCTCTGCGCCGGTTTTTGCCGACCCGGTTGAACGTCATGGTCATGCCCGGATCAGGCTGCTTTCGATCGGGGATGGGGGGTGGATCGATCACGGGAATGCTTTTCCCGATGGCATGACGCCCGGCAGCCGCGAATGGGCCGGATCGGCGGTATTGATGGACGACGGCGTAACCGTGCATCATTTCTTCACCGCAGCCGGCCGGCGCGGCGAACAGGCGATGACTTTCGAACAGCGAATCTTCTCGAGTGTGGGGCGGTTGGGTGACGCTGGCCCGGGGCAATGGCAGGAGCCGCGCGAAATCCTGATCGCAGACGGGGTGCGGTATGTTTATGACAGGCAGGATGCGGGAGCACCCGGCCTGATCAAGGGGTTTCGTGATCCGGCCTGGTTGCGCGATCCCGCAACCGGGCTGGCCCATCTTTTGTTTACCGGCAGTGCTGCCTGGACCGATCACGCCTTCAATGGAAATGTCGGCATGGCGACCCTGATGGAGGGCGAGTGGAAGCTTGGAGATCCCCTGATCGAAGCGACAGGGGTGAACAATGAACTTGAGCGCCCCCACGTGATCGTGCGCGATGGACATTATTACTTGTTCTGGTCCACGCAGACCCACACCTTTGCTCCCGGTGCGGTAGCTGGTCCGAATGCACTATACGGCATGGTGGCCGACAGCCTGGCAGGGCCGTGGAGACCGATCAACGGGACGAGCCTCGTCGCCGCCAATCCCGACGCCGAGGCCAAGCAGTCATACAGCTGGTGGGTTACTGGAGAAGGCGTCGTGTGGAGCTTCGTAGATTATTGGGGCATGGAAGGGCGAACCACTGCAGAGTGCCCTGCATTGCTGCGCAGCAATTTCGGAGGAACACCTGCACCGCGCTTTTCCCTGAACTTTGACGGCGACAGTGTGACGATTGCCTGATCCAGATCAGGCACTTTCGCGCGCGACCAGTTCCGGCTGCATGACAGTCGATGGAGCATCCTCTCCGGCAATCCTGCGGCGCAACGCATCGACCATTGCCTTGGCACCCTCGGCGATGTCCTGCTTCACGGTGGTCAACTGCGGCACCATCCGGGCGGCTAATGGGAGGTCGTCGAAACCGGTGACGGCAACGTCATCCGGGACGGTGACTCCTCTTTCGTGGAGAATTCGGATGGTTGTCATCGCGATGATGTCGGATGCACACACGATGCCGTCCACTTCGCCGGCAAGGGAGTCGAGATGCGCTGTTATCTGGCTTGCCATCTCATCACTTGCCAGGTGGGTCGGAAAATTGGCAAGACTGACATCGGATAGCCCGGCGATCGCCCGTTCTACACCGCGCAGGCGTTCGGCAATTTCTGGTCCGTTGGTATCACCGAAGAAGGCGAGACGTTTGGCTCCGCGCGCCAGCAGGCGCCGTGTTGCGAGCGCTCCGCCAGCCGCGTTGTCCACGCCCACCGTGCATTGGACCTGACCCTCGCGATAGCTGCCCCAAACGACCAACGGTCGATAGTGTTTTGCGACCCGTTCGATCACGTCGAACTGGTTTGACTGTCCGATGACCAGGGCGCCATCGAGCATGCCGGAGTCCACGATACGGTCGAGCCACTCGTCGTCCCCAGGAATGACGCGAGAGAGCATAAGGTCGTGTCCGCTCTCTGTCAGCTCGTCGGCGAGGTAGCCGAACAACGTCATGAAAAAGGGGTCCGAGATGTGCTGGCGCCGTTCATGGCCAAGTGGAATGACCACGCCGATCACGCCGGTCTGCTGCGTGCGCAACCGACGGGCCATCTGATTGGGGCGGAACCCGTGTTCCCGAGCCAGGGCCTGGATGCGTTCTCGGGTCTCCTTGTTTACCAGGGATTTGTCGGCAAGTGCGCGCGAAACCGTTCCGGCGGAAACGCCAGCAATCTTGGCTAACTCGGCAATATTCCTGATCTTGCCGGGCTTTTTTACGTCGTCCATGGAAAATGCATGTCCTGCACAAGCGCTTCTCTGCGCGATTTTGCGCAATGTCTTCGGGCGATTGATGCGCCGCACGGAGGCGGCGTGTCAATGACTATGGTGCCCGAGTTCTCGTAGGGCTCGGCGCCCGGTGTTGCATGATAAACACGATTTGCGCATCGAATGCAATCGATTGTTATTTGGACTTGCAAACGATTGCAGTAGGGTTTAGCGAACATCTGACTGATTCCTGCAGGTGCTGCAGGAGCATCTTGGTGGGAGGAAATATGAAGCTTACACCCCTTTACGGCTGTGCCTCGCTTGTCGCGCTCTGCAGCGCGATGTCGGCCATGCCCGCTCTCGCGCAGGACGCAGCACAGGCTGACAGCGCCGAAGCCGCTCCTGAGACAACCGGCCTTGACGCTATTGTCGTGACCGCATCGGGCCGTGACAAGACGCAGCTCAACAGCGCAGTCTCGGTCAGCTCGATTTCGTCCGAGACCATTCAGGCGATCCGTCCTACCTCAGAAGCCGAAGTGTTCCGCGCCATCCCGGGCATCCAGGTTGCCGGTACCGCCGGCCCAGGCGGCAACTCGAACATCGCCGTGCGCGGTCTTCCGGTCGCCACCGGTGGTTCGCCGTTCGTGCAAATCCAGGAAGATGGCCTGCCGACCGTGCTGTTCGGCGATATCCAGTTCGGCAACAACGATTACTGGACCCGCTTCGACGGATCGGTGCAGAACATCGAAGGCGTTCGTGGCGGTTCGGCCGGCACTTTTGCCTCGCAGGCACCTGGCGCGGTGATCAACTACATCAGCCACACCGGTAAGCAGGAGGGCGGCTTTGTCTCGATTAACCGCGGCCTCGGCTATGACGAGACCCGCGCCGACTTCCGTTATGGCGGTCCGATCAACGACACGATGTACTTCCACATCGGCGGTTACGTGAAGAACGGTCGTGGCCCGCTGAAGGCGGACTATACGGTGTCGGATTCCTTCCAGGTCAAGGGCAACCTGACCAAGGAGTTCAACGAAGGGCGCGGCTATTTCCGCCTCAACTTCAAGGTGGCCGATACGCAGGAGCCGAACTACACCGGCGCACCCGCACTTGCCACGATCACCGGCAAGAAGGTCTCGAACATTCGCCCCTATCCGGGCTTCGATGGTCGTGATTCCTCGAACTACTCGATCTACAATCAGGACTTCCTCATCTATAACCGTGAGGGCAACCTCGAGCGCGTCAAGATGGACGGCATCACCACCCAGGCGCAGTCCTTCGGTGGCCAGTTCCACTATGATTTCGACGGCGGGATCACTGTCGATAACAACATGCGCTACACCAGCATGAGCGGTGCGTTTGCCTCACCGTTCCTCAACACCGCGCTGACCTCGTCGGTGCTCGGGTCGACCGTCAACGGCCGCACCGTCGCCGCGATCCGCTATGCCAGCGGTCCCAAGGCCGGTCAGCTGTTTACCGATCGCTACCTCGACAACAACGTCAACGTGCGCACCAACATCCGCGACATTGGCAGCTTTGCCAATGACCTGACCCTCGCCGGCAAGTTCGACGTCGCATCGGGCAAGCTGACCACCCGCGCTGGTCTGTTCTACATGAACCAGAAGATCGCGATGGACTGGCACGTCAACAAGTCGCTGCGCGAACTGAACGGCGACAACCCCTCGCAGCTCGATCTGTTCGACAGCGCGGGCAACAAGCTGACCCAGGCCGGCACCTCTGGCTACAACAACAATTGGGGCGAATGCTGCGCTCGCGACTACGACCTGTCGTATGCGAACACGGCGCCGTACCTCTCGCTCGACTTCGACCACGACCAGTTCGGGCTCGATGGCTCGGTCCGCTTCGAGCGCATCAAGTCGACCGGCTATGCCATCGGCGGCGGAGCCGAGTTCCCGATCAACAGCAATGGCGTGACCATCCCTGCGATCACTGCCAACGGCGTGCGCGAGAACCTGAACTATACCCGCAGTTACACCTCGTGGACCGTGGGCGGTCTGTTCAAGGTCACGCCGAACGTGACGATCTTCGCCCGCACCTCACGGGGTGGCCGCTTCAACAGCGACCGTCAGACGCTGGGCGGCAAGATCCGCAACGACGGTGTGCTGTGCCGTGCGAGCGACATCGGCAGCAACGGCTGCTCGGCTGACGGCGTGACGCCTTCGGTTGACTTCGTCACCCAGCACGAACTCGGCATCAAGAGCCGTGGCGATCTGTTCGGCGGCCAGTTCACGATGGAAATGACGCTGCTCAAGGGCAACTTCAAGCAGTCGACCTATGAGCTGTCGGCCACCCGCTGCCCCGGTGGTTCTGGCGGTTGCGTCATCGATGCCAAGTTCAAGTCGACCGGTGCGGAATTCTTCGCAACCTATCGCAACGGCGGCTTCAGCTTCGTCGGCAACGCTACCTACTCGAAGGCCAAGCGCCAGTCGGCAGGTGCCACGTCCTATACTCGTTCGCCCAACCTGCCTGACCTGATCTACACGGCATCGGCCAATTACGACATCGGCGATATCGCCACCGTCGGCGTGGCGATGACCGGCCAGACCAGTGCGATTGACGATGCGGGCTTCGAGTATCCGGGCAAGGCCATCTTCAACCCGTCGCTTCGTGTCTACCCGATGAAGGACCTCGAACTCGGTCTGCAGGTCTACAACGTGTTCGATACCTTCGACCTGCGCGGCAACGGCGGCATTGCCGACCCGACTGCCAACCCGGTCGTGATCGGCGGTGCGCCTGCACTGGGCCGCACGGTTTCGGCTTCGGTCCGTTACAACTTCTGATGCTGGCGGGAGAGGCCTGGCGTCTCTCCCGGTCACCTCGGGTCGCATGAGGGAGGGGCGGGGCGCTGATGCGTTCCGCCCTTCCGTTCCAATATCGCCGCAAGAGCGATAGGACAGAAGGGACGCCAACAAGAGGCACGCCTGAATGAGCTGTATGACATGAGCAATCCTGACCTGATGATCCGATCCATCGCGGTGATCGGTGGTGGCACTGCAGGCTGGATGACAGCGGCGGCGTTGGCTCAGGCGCTGCGGCACAACTGCAGCATCACGCTGGTCGAATCCGACGAAATCGGCACGGTCGGCGTAGGCGAGGCGACGATCCCGCCGATCCGCACCTTCAACGAGACGCTCCAGATCGACGAGCGCGAGTTCGTGCGCAAGACCAAGGGCTCTTTCAAGCTCGGCATCGAGTTTGTTGACTGGGGCAGCCTCGGCAACAGCTATTTCCATCCGTTCGGTCCGCATGGACGGGCGTTCGATATCGTCAACCTTCACCACTACTGGCTGCGGGCGCGTGAAGCGGGCGAGACTGCGCCGCTGGACGAGCATTCGATGGCGTGGGCTCTGGCAAAGGAGAACCGGTTTGCTCCGCCGATGCCAGATCAGCGCAATGTGCTTTCGACCTTCGATTATGCCTATCATTTCGATGCAGGCCTCTATGCGAAGTTTCTGCGCGAATACTCAGAAGCCAGGGGCGTGACGCGCATCGAGGGCAAGGTCGCCAGCGTGCAGCAGGACGCCGAGACCGGCTTTGTCACAGGGGTAACGCTGGATGATGGGCGAGCGGTCGAAGCGGAGTTGTTCGTGGATTGCTCGGGCTTTCGCGGCCTGCTGATCGAAGGTGCGCTCAAGGCGGGCTACGAGGACTGGACGCACTGGCTGCCGTGCGATCGGGCAATGGCCGTACCATGCGAGAATGCAGGGCCGCTGACGCCCTACACCCGGTCGACTGCGCGGGAAGCGGGGTGGCAGTGGCGCATTCCGCTGCAACATCGCACTGGCAACGGCTACGTTTTCTGCAGCCAGTTCCTGTCCGAGGATCAGGCTGCGGACAAGCTCCTGTCGCGCCTGGATGGCAAGGCGTTGGCCGATCCCCGGCCGCTGCGTTTTGTCACTGGTCGGCGCAAGACTTTCTGGGAAAAGAATGTCATTGCGGTTGGCCTCTCCAGCGGGTTCATGGAGCCGCTGGAATCAACCTCGATTCATCTGATCCAGGCCGGCATTTCCAAGCTGCTTGCCCTGTTTCCCGAACGCACCTTCGATCCCATCGTGATCGAGGAGTACAACCGCATTGCCATCAACGAGTACGAGCGGATCCGCGATTTCCTGATCCTGCACTACAAGCTCACGACGCGCGATGACTCCGAACTCTGGCGCTATTGCGCGGCAATGGACATTCCCGATACGCTCCAGACCAAGATCGAGCATTTCCGTCGCTACGGCCGCCTGGTTCAGCGCGATGCCGACCTGTTCGGCGCGCCGTCGTGGCTGGCGGTGCATGTCGGGCAGGGGAACATTCCAGAGCGCACCGATCCGCTTGCAGACTACCGCGGGATCGACGGACGCGAGTGGCTGGGCAAGTTGCGGGCGGCGATGCACCACGCTGCGCTTCAGCAACCGACGCATGAGCAGTTCATCAAGGCCAACTGCGCGGCATGAGCGAGGCGGAAGCCTTGTTCCGGCGCGCCGTCGCGTTGCGCGAAGTGCAGGACCTTGGCGGTGCTCTGGACGCGATCCTGCTGGCGGCCAAAGCCGCGCCTGGCGATCCCAACGCGGCGCTGGGACTGGCGCAGATCTCGTTTGAGGCGGGGCTGAATGCTGCAGACCTCTACGCCGAGGCGGCAAGGCTGCAGCCACAGCGGATAGACCTCCAGCGCAGCCGTGCGACTGCCTTGGCGGCCGAAGGACGACAGCTGGAAGGTGAAGACCTGCTGGAAGGCGTGCTGGCTGCAAATCCCGGTTGGATCGAAGGTCACCGCTGCCTGTGCGGAATGCGTGCGACTGTCGGCGATCCGGACTTCGCGCGCAGCTTTCCAGCCGCGATCGAGCGCGATCCTGCCAACTTCGGCCTGAGGATGGCGTGGTTCCACGTGCTTGCCACGGCCCGGCAATGGGACGATGCCCGCGCCGTCATAGCAGACGCCGAAGCGGCATTGGGCGAACGCCAACCTTCGCTGCTCGGCAAGCTGTTCATTGCCAGCGAGAGCGGTGAAGCGGCGGACAACGCGGCATTGTTCGACGGCGTGGAACACGTTCAGGACGTGGGGCTCGATCTCGCCCGCGTTCGACACTTCCTGCGCGGTGGGCAGATAGAACGCGGCCGCGACGTTTGCCTGCGCCACGCCGGAACCGCAGCAATGCGCGCTTTCTGGCCCTATCTTTCGCTTGCCTGGCGGCTCCTCGGTGATGCCCGTGTCGATTGGCTCGACGGCGGGATGCGCGATGTCCGGGCGTTCGATCTTGGCTTCAGCGCTGAAGAATTGGCGGAACTGGCACGGACGCTTCGCCGGCTTCACACCATGAACGAACCCTGGCACGAACAGTCAGTTCGCGGCGGCACGCAGACCGAGCGGCCGCTGCTGCTGCGGATCGATCCCGTCATCGCTGCAGCGAGGAGCAGGATCGAAGTGGCAGTCGCACGCTACATCGCCGACTTATCCTCGCCTGACCCCGCGCACCCGCTGCTTGCTGCGCCACGGGGGCGGTCTCTGTTCGCCGGTAGCTGGTCGGTAAAGCTGCGGCCCGGTGGATATCACGCGATGCACACGCACCCTATGGGCTGGATCAGCTCTGCACTTTACGTTACCGTGCCGGAGGAGCCCCGGCGGGGGGCGGCGCCGGCGGGTTACCTGCAATTCGGAAAACCGCCGCCCGAACTCGCGCTGGCGCTTGAGCCTTACGGCTTGATCGAGCCCAAGCCAGGTCGGCTCGTGCTGTTTCCCTCGACGATGTGGCACGGCACTGTGCCGTTCACTGATGGAGAGCGAATGACCATCGCTTTCGATGTCGTTCCAGCTCCCGCAATCCCCAACCCGCCCGCAAAGGCCTGAGATGCGCCCTCGCTATCATTATGCCCCCGCCGTCAACTGGCTGAGCGATCCCAACGGCCTCGTCTGGCAGGATGGCGCGTGGCACATGTTCTACCAGTACAATCCTTTCGGTGAAGAATGGGGGCACATGTCGTGGGGGCACGCTGTTTCGTCGGACCTCGCACATTGGCGGGAGCTGCCGGTGGCACTGGCCGAGGAAAATCAGACCATGATCTTTTCGGGTTCGGCAGTCATCGATCATGCCGACAGTGCTGGCTTCGGACATGGCGCGATGATCGCAATCTACACCGGCGCCAGAACCGATCGCCTGCATCAGTTCCAATGCATTGCCGCAAGCACCGACCAGGGGCGCACCTTTACCAAGTATTCCGCAAACCCGGTGCTGGACCGCAAGATGGAAGACTTCCGCGATCCCAACGTGTTCTGGCATGAGCCGACGCAGCGCTGGATCATGACCGTGGTCCTGTCCGACGAGAATCGCGCCTTGATCTATGGATCGGGCGACCTGAAATCATGGGAAGAGCTGTCTGAGATACCGACAGACGGCGCGCCGGGACACTTGTGGGAATGCCCGTTCCTCGTCGAACTACCCATTGAAGGCTCCGCTGAGACACGCTGGTTGTTCAAGGTCGATGTGCTTTCAGGCGCGCCGGGATCGGGCGCTCTTTATCGGGCCGGCAGCTTTGACGGTATCCGGTTCAAAGCCGAAAGCGCCTGGCAGGTGGCCGACTACGGCGACGAGTTCTACGCGGCTATTGGCTGGACGGAACCACGCGACCGACTAGACAGGCCGACGTGGATTGGCTGGATGGGCAACCATGCCGTTCAGAAGCACTTGCCGCTGCAAGGGTGGCGCGGTGCGATGAGCCTCCCTCGCAGGCTTTCGCTCAGGCGGCGCGAGGACGGCTTCGTGCTCGTCCAGTCGATCGAACCATCATGCCGCGCACTCTTCGGTGGAGCGGAGAAGATCGAGCTGGATCACGGCTGCTTTCCACTGCCGGGTTGTGCCATGCTGACGGCGGATGCTGGCGAGTGGAGCTTCACGCTTTCCGATGACGCGGGACGCTTTCTCGCATGCTCTCGCAAGGCAAGCAGGATCGAGGTCGTGCGCAAGGATGCACTAACGCCCCAGCTTGATCGGAAGTGCGAAATGGAGCTCACCGGCGATGGACCAGTCGAGATCTGGCTCGACCACGGCAGCATCGAGATCATCGCAGGGGCTGGGGCAGATTGCCTCACCTTGCAGCATCGCCTTGCCGGTGAGGCATGGGCGTTGCGCGGCAGCGGCACACTTTCTGCCCGTTACCTTGCTGCGAGCGCTTGACGGCCGAGTTCGATGGCGCCGGTGATTCCCGCATCATCTCCAAGGCCCGGCGTGACGATGTAGCTTTCCAGCTCGGCGTCGAGCCGTGGATGCTGAACATAGCCATTAAGCTGGCCAACCGTAGCCTTGCGCACCGCTTCGACCAGCCCCGGCGCCTTCATCACGCCACCGCCGAAAATCAGCCGGTCCGGCATGTGCAGCAGCACCAGTGTCGAGGCGAGGTGGGCGATGTAGTCGGCCACAATGCCCACTTCCTCTGCCCCGAGCTTGTCGAGGCTGGTGCCCCACCGCTTCTCTATGGCTGGACCACAAGCCAGGCCTTCGAGGCAGTCGCTGTGATAGGGACAGATGCCGGGGAAGGGATCGCGCGACGGATCGCGCGGCGGTTGGATATGGCCGCTCTCGAAGTGCGAAATGCCCATCAGCGACTGGCCATCGCGCACAACGCCCGTGCCGACCCCGGTGCCGATGGTGGTGTAGGCGAGGGTGCGGCAGCCTTGACCCGCCCCGGCCATCCATTCGCCGATCGCGGCGCCGTTCACGTCGGTATCCACCTTGATCGGGGCGCCAAATCCGGACAGCACGTCGTGAAACCGTGCGCCTGACCAGCCCGGCTTGGGCGTGGTGGTAAACGTGCCGTAGGCGGACGACGTCGGGTCGATGTCGATAGGGCCAAAACTTGCTACGCCGAACGCCGCGATCGGACCATGCTGCGCGCTTGCCTCTTCGAAGAACGCCTGCATTGCCGGCCATGTCTCGGTCGGCGTGTTCGTCGGCATGCGCGTGCGGGCGAGGATTTCACCCTCATGCGTCGCAAGCGCAAGCACGAACTTGGTGCCGCCAGCTTCGACCGCTCCGATCAGACCTTTCTCGCTCATTCGCCCGTCACTTTCGCATTCTCTTTAACCAGTATCATGGCAGCTGCTGCCGCCGTCATCATCAAGGCCGCCACCAGCATCGTCCAGCGCGGTTCTCCGGGGAAGAAGCTGCGCATCACACCACCCATCAGTGTCGCCACGACGAGTTGGGGTATGACGATGAAGAAATTGAAGATGCCGATGTAGATCCCGAACTTTCGCGGCGGCAGCACTCTTGTCAGAATGACATAGGGCATCGAAAGCACCGATGCCCAGGCAATCCCCATGCCGACCATCGGCAGGAGCAGCGCATCCGGGTTGCGGATCAGGAGAATCCCGACGAAACCTGCCGCCCCGCACAGAAGGCCAACTGCATGAGTTGCGGCATTGCCGATGCGCCGCGCCAGAATTGGCAGCAGGAACGCCGCAACTGCGGCAACGCCGTTGTAGAATGCGAACATTATCCCGACCCAGTCCGCGCCTTCGTTATAGGCAAGGCTGGTCGTGTCGGTCGCGCCAAACGCCTGTGCGGTGACCACCGGCGTGGTGTAGATCCAGACAATGAAAAAGCCGATCCAGGTAAAGAACTGCGCGAATGCCAGTTGGCGCATCTGGACGGGCATCTGGGCAAGGTCGCTGACGATGTGCGCAAGCGCTCCTCGGGCTGACGTGGCACGAACGCCGATCTGGATGAGGCCGAATGCGCAAAGCCCGGCTCCCAGCACGTAAAGCTGCTTGTCCAGGGCGAGCGCCTGGACAAGCCCAAGCATCACGATTCCGGCAATCGTCCAGAACGGCCCGCTGCGCGGATAGATCAGTGGCTCGTGCTCCGCGCCATGATCGTGGTCGGAGCCCGGATCGAACTCTGCCATTTCATCGGGTGAGTATTCGCGCACTCTGAGCACTGTCCAGCCCACGCTGAAGACCATCGCTGCCGCGCCGAGATAGAAGCTGTAGCGGACGGACGGCGGGATCACCCCCTCCGGCGCGACGTTAGGAATACCGAGCCAGTTGAACAGCGCCGGCGCGAGGCTGCCAAGCACGGCGCCCGCGCCGATAAAGCACGTTTGAAAGGCAAAGGCCTGCGCGCGTTGGTCGTCCGGTGTCATGTCTCCGGCAAAGGCGCGGAAGGGCTCCATTGCGACGTTGAGCGAAGCATCTAGAAGCCACAGGAAGGCGGCGGCGAGCAGGAGCAGCCCGGTGTTGGGCAAGCCGATCAGGGCCAATCCGGCGAGCACCGCACCGGCAAGGAAATAGGGGCGGCGGCGGCCAAGGAAGCCCCAGGTCCGGTCCGAATGATAACCGATCAGCGGCTGCACGATAAGGCCCGTTACCGGCCCCGCGATCCACAGGAATGCGAGATCGTCGACGGAGCTGCCAAGTGACTGGAAGATGCGGCTGACGTTTGCGTTTTGCAGTGCGAAAGCGATCTGGATGCCGAAATAGCCAAAGCTGATGTTCCACAGTCCCCAGAAACTCTGCCTGGGTTTTTCCCTAGCGGGTTGGCGGATCAAGGTGGTCATCGGCTCTCCATCGGGGCGCTGTTGGCGCGCCAGGTGGCCGTCTCACGCGGCCATTGCATTGCAATCAGGCGTCGCGAAGTTGCAGAATCCGGGCGTTCCTGCAATCGATGCGCATACGAATACCAAGACCGTCGGCGGTTCACCCGCCGCTGCTTGCCCGAACCACAAGCCGCGCCGGCAGCACGCGTGGGTTGCCTGGGCGACCTTCGACTTGTGCAAGGACGCTTTCCACCAGAGCTTCACCAGCCAGCCGGATATCCTGCATAATCGTCGTCAGCGGAGGCGAAGTGAAGGCGGCAGCGGGAATGTCGTCGAAGCCCACGACGGCGACATCGTCGGGAACCGACAGTCCGGCTTCGGACAGTGCGCGCATGGCGCCTACCGCGATAAGATCGCTCGCGGCAAAGATCGCATCGAACGACGCCTCCCGCGATAGAAGCTCACGCGCAGCGTGATAGCCGTTCTCCTCGGATGAAACGGCGTCGACAAGCAGGGATGGGTCGGGCGCGAGGCCTGCAGTCACCACAGCTTTGGCAAGGCCGGCATAGCGCTGCTCGAATTCCGGATAGTGCGAATCCGCCTGGCCGAGGAAAGCGATCCGCTTGCGTCCACGTGCCAGAAGGTGCTCGCCAGCAAGCCGCCCCGCGCCGAAATTGTCCGATCCGACCGTGGCCCCGATCGTGCCGTCGTCAACCGAGCCCCAGCGTACGAAATGCGTGCCCGAGCGGATCAACTGGCGCAGTCGCGGCTCGTATGCCGTGTAGTCGCCATAACCAAGCAGGATCAGTCCGTCCGCGCGATGGCTGTCCTGGTAACGCTTGTGCCAATCGTCATCCAGTTTCTGGAACGAGATCAGCAGGTCAAGACCGCGATTGGCGCAATGCCGCGTGATCGATCCCAGCATGGCGAGAAAGAACGGGTTGATGTTGGATTCATCAGGCGTCGGATCCTCGAAGAACAGCAGAGCCAACGTGTTCGACCGCTGCGAACGCAGTGAAGAAGCATTCTTGTCGACCGTGTAATTGAGTTGTCGAGCAATCGCCTCGATCTTCTGCCGTGTCGCGAGACTGACCGATTTGCTGCCTCGCAACGCCCTGCTCACGGTGGGCTGGGATACGCCGGCAAGGTAGGCAATGTCGAAACTGGTTGGTTTGTTGGAAGGCCTGCGCCCCATATCCCGATCACTCCCACCGCCCGGTGTGGTCCCGTGGTCGGTCAACCCGGACTTTATGCGTGATGTCTCAGTCATGCAATGGCTCGGCGGTTGCGCTGCCAGAATCAATGGGAAATGCCGATTTCGCAAGGGTTTTTCTCACGGAGGGAGCGTTGCCAAATAGCATCAACTGAAACCAATCCGGGGGGCGGCGCATGCATAGTATACGTATGCCATATTCGCCATTCTTCATCGCTCCCTTAAACCGGAATGGAGCGGAAGGCCGGGATCAGCGGCACCGCCGAGTGCAATCACGGTTTCAACAGAAGGTTCAGGGTCGGAGCTTCCGGCTTGGGGGAGTGAATTTCAACATGGCAATTCGCACATTATCCGCTGCTGCCGGCGTATCGCTCGCAGCGATGACAGTCGCCCTCGTTGCGACTCCGGCCATGGCGCAGGACGCCACCCCGGCGCAGGATCAGGCGCAGGCAACTGACGCGGCTCCGGAGGCGCAGGAGCAGGCCATCGTCGTGACCGGTTTCCGCGCCGCGCTCGCCACGGCCGTCAACGTCAAGAAGACCTCGCCGGTGATCGTGGAATCGGTCTCGGCCGAAGACATTGGCCGCCTGCCCGATGCCTCGATCGGTGAATCGATCGCTCGCCTGCCGGGTCTCACCACCCAGCGCCTGTTCGGCCGCGCCAACTCGATCGCTATCCGCGGTTCGAGCGCGGACCTTTCCTCGACCACGCTGAACGGTCGCCCGCAAACCTCGACGGGCGAACAGCGCAACGTCGAGTTCGATCAGTTCCCTTCGGAAATCGTCAGCCGCGTTGACGTCTACAAGACGCCGCAGGCGAACCTTGTCCACCAGGGCCTCGTCGGCACCGTCGACATCAAGACGATCCGTCCGCTGGAATTCGGCAAGGGCCTTCTCTCGTTCGGCGGCCGCGGCACTTACGCTGACCTTGGCAAAGTCAACAAGGACAGCAACGAGTTCGGCTATCGTGCGACGGCGACCTATGTCGGCCAGTTCATGGAAGATCGCCTTGGCGTTGCTCTGTCGGCTGCTTACACCGATGAGCCATATCAGGCTCAGGAATTCGAGGCTTGGGGTTACGCCGACGGCCCGAACAATACCAAGATCATCGGCGGCATGAAGCCTTTTGGCGTATCAACGCAGCTCAAGCGTCTCGGCATCCAGGGCACCGTGCAGTTCAAGCCGGTCGACGAGCTGACCCTGACCGTTGACGGTTTCTACGGCAACTTCAAGGACAAGCAGATCAAGCGTGGCATCGAGTTTCCGCTGGCCTGGAGTGGTGCGCAGCTGTCGCCTACCGGTATCGAGACCAACGGCAACCTGATCACCAAGGGCACGTTCTCGGGCGTCGAGGCCGTCGTCAACAATCATGGCTACGAACGCAACTCGGACATCTTCTCGGGCGGTTTCAACGCTGCTTGGGCCGGTGAGGATGGCTGGTCGGCCTCGTTCGACTTCGGCTACTCGAAGACCGATCGCAACGAACTTACCCTTGAAACCAACGCGGGCACCGGCCCGGGCGCTGGTGTCGGTGCGACCGATACGCTGACCTTCGTCAGCGGTCCGACCGGAACCAGCTTCACCAGCCACGTCCTCGATTATGGCAACTACAACACTATCGTCCTGACCGACCCGCTCGGCTGGGGTGGCGGCGCGCCGAATGGTTCGCAGGAGGGCTACTACAACGACCGCATCATCGACGACGAGATCAAGAGCTTCCAGGTCGAAGTCGGCAAGGAACTGGAAGACAGCTTCCTCTCGAAGCTGACGGTCGGCACGGCTTACGTCGATCGCACCAAGGCAAAGACGCCGGTCGAGTATTTCCTGAACCTCGCCGGCGGCGCCAAGTCGCTGGTCGTGCCGGAGAAGTACCGCACGGGCGCAACCGACCTTGGCTTCATCGGTGCCGGTCCGGTCATCGGCTACGATCCCTTCGCGCTGCTCGAAGACGGAGTCTACGTAAAGACGCTGAACGCTTCGAAGGACGTTCCGGCAAAGGCTTACTCGGTCACCGAGCGCGTCATGTCGATCTATTTCAAGGGCGACCTCAAGGCGACGCTCGGCGATGTCGAGATGGACGGCAATATCGGCGTTCTCGCACAGAACACCGAGCAGAAGTCGCGTGGCTTCGTGAACCTTGCGGCTGCCTCGCTGGTGCCTGTCACCCGCGGCGCGCGTTACTGGGACATCCTGCCAAGCCTCAACCTTAATTTCCGCATTCCGGGTGACTGGGTGGTACGCTTTGCCGCAGCGCGCGAGATCCAGCGTCCGCGCTTCGAGGACATGAAGGTTAGCCTGGACTACAGCTACAACGTCAACAGCGGCGTGATCACCGGTAACGGCGGCAACCCGCAGCTGCGTCCGTATCGTGCATGGGCAGCTGACCTGAACATCGAAAAGTACTTCGGCCGCAAGGGCTACGTCGGCCTGCAGATGTTCTACAAGAAGCTCGACAACTACATCTACAAGGACGTTGTCCCGTACGACTACACCGGCCTGCCGATCGTCGCCCCGGTTCCGATCACGAACTTCGTCGGTACGATCAACACGGCGGTCAACGGTTCGGGTGGCAAGCTTTATGGTGTGGAACTCGCTGGCACCCTGCCGTTTGAAGTCATCACCCCGGCGCTCGAGGGCTTCGGCTTCACGGGCGGGCTTGGTTACACCAAGACCTCGATCAAGCCGGGTCCGAACGCCAATTCGATGGACCTTCCGGACTACTCGCGCTGGGTTGCTTCGGGCACGCTGTTCTTCGAGAAGGCCGGCTTCAACGCCCGCGTCTCGGCCCGTCACCGCTCGTCGTTCCAAGGAATCTTTGTCGGCTTCGGCGGCGAGCGTGAACTGCGCCGCGCGCTGAAGGAAACCATCGTCGATGCGCAGATCGGCTATGACTTCCAGGAAAGCAGCCCGCTAAATGGCCTGTCCCTCTTCGTGCAGGGCCAGAACCTGACCGACGAGCCCTTCGTTTCGGTCGACAATGGCGCACCGCTGCAGATCCGCAACTACCAGACCTACGGTCGTCGCTTCATGGCAGGCTTCAACTACAAGTTCTGATCCCTCCGGAGGGAGCGGCCTCATCCCGCTCCCTCCACCCTTTCGGGACAGAGACGTTGCAAGAATGTGCCCGCAGAAGGCACTCTCGAGAGAATTCACTGCGGGAGAACGGACGTGTCGGCTACAGATCAGCGCAGGATCGTCATTGCAGGTGGCGGCACGGCAGGATGGATGACCGCCGCTGCTCTTGCCCGGCTGGCTTCGCCGCACTGGCAGGTGACATTAATTGAGTCCGAGGAAATCGGCACGGTCGGCGTCGGTGAGGCGACCATCCCGATGGTTCGCCTGTTCAACCAGACACTGGGTATCGACGAGGCCCAGTTCCTGCGCGAAACGCATGGCACCTGGAAGCTTGGGATCGCTTTCGAAGGCTGGGGTGGTTTCGATGACCGCTACATCCACGGCTTCGGGCTTACGGGTCGCAGCCTCGGTGTTCTGCCGTTCCACCACTACTGGCTGCGAGGCCGTGCACATGGCCTTGCCGGTCCGCTGGGCGAATACGTGCTCAACGCCGTCGCTTCCGATGCAAACAAGTTCGCGCATATCGACCGTCCGCAAGGTAGCGCCTTGCCGCCGATGCCATACGCCTACCATTTCGACGCCTCGCTTTATGCCGCATTCCTCAGGCGTTACGCTGAAGGCCGTGGCGTTCGCCGGATCGAGGGGCGGATCGTCGGTTTCGACCGCGATGTGCTGAACGGCAATCTGGCGGCACTTCGCCTTGAACGTGGCGACGTGATCGATGGCGATCTTTTTGTGGACTGCTCTGGCTTCCGCAGCCTGCTTCTGGGTCAGGAGATGGGCGTCGGTTATCTCGATTGGAGCCAGTGGCTGAAATGCGATCGCGCAGTGGCGGTGCCCTGCGACAGGGCTGAGCCGCTTGTTCCTTACACCCGTTCAATTGCCCAGCCCGCCGGCTGGTGCTGGCGCATTCCGCTTCAGCATCGTACCGGAAACGGCCACGTCTTCTGCTCCGACCTGATGAGCGAAGACGAAGCCACAGCGCGGCTTATCGGCCGCCTCGATGGCGAGCAACTGGCCGATCCGCGCACCATCCGCTTCAAGGCCGGGCGGCGCGAGAAGTTCTGGGAGCGGAACGTTGTGGCGATCGGGCTCTCCTCCGGCTTCATTGAGCCTTTGGAATCCACCTCGATCCACTTGATCCAGACCGCAATCAGCCGTCTCGTCGATTTCATGCCCAATGGCCCTGTTCACGATGCTGATCGCGATGCTTACAACCGCCTCGCAGCTTTCGAAATAGAGCGCATCCGCGATTTCGTGATCCTGCATTACGTCGCCAATGGCAGGCACGGCGAACCCTTCTGGGACTCTCTGCGGCAGATGGAGGCAGCCGGACAACTGCCCGATGCGTTGGGCGAACGTCTTGCGATGTTCCGGGCGTCGGGACGCATCGTGCGCGAACACGACGAACTGTTCGACGTGCCCGGTTGGGTGCAGGTCATGATCGGGCAGGGTGTCGTGCCCGCACGCTGGCATCCGCTTGCCGACCAGGTTGCGCCCGAAAGCCTCAAAGCCTTCCTCGATACCGTGCGCGGTGCCTACGAAAAGGACGTTGCCCGAATGCCGTCTCACGCTGAATACGTGTCGCATGTTTGCGGACAGGTGCCGGCACATGCGTAAGGTCATGGGTCTTTCTCTTCTGGCGCTGCTCGCCTCGCAACCCGCGCAGGCCGACGTGCCGCTCGCCGAAGTCCGGGCGCGTCCGGCAGCGGGGGAGACGATCTATTTCCTCCTGCCCGATCGGTTCGAGAATGGCGACAAGGCCAATGATCGCGGCGGCCTGAAGGGAGATCGCTACAAGACCGGTTTTGATCCCGCCGCCAAGGGCTTCTACCACGGCGGCGACATCAAGGGGCTGACCCAGCGATTAGACTACCTGCAGCGGCTTGGCGCCACCGCGATCTGGGTGGCACCGGTCTTCAAGAACAAGCCGGTGCAGGGCGGGCCGGGGCTCGAGAGTGCCGGATACCACGGCTATTGGGTGACCGACTTCACCCGCGTCGATCCGCACTTCGGCACCAATGCCGACTTCAAGGCGCTTGTCGACGCGGCCCACGCCCGGGGGATGAAGGTCTACATGGACATCATCGCCAACCACACCGCTGACGTAATCCAGTACAAGGGTGGCCAGTACACCTACCGCGACAAGGCGAACTGGCCCTATTCGCGCAAGGGTGGCGTGAATGGTGAGCCGGTCAATCCTGGGTTCGCCGGAGACGCGGACTCGAGTGCAGCCAACTTCGCCAAGCTGACCAATCCCGGCTTTGCCTACGAGCCATTCGTTCCGCCAGCCGAAGCGCACGTGAAGGTGCCCGATTGGCTTAACGATCCGATCTATTACCACAACCGCGGTGACAGCACGTTCCGCGGCGAGAACAGCCGCTTCGGTGACTTCGCCGGCCTTGACGACCTTTTCACCGAGCATCCCCGGGTACGCGCCGGCATGATCGAGATCTATGCCGATTGGATCAGGCAGTTCGGCATCGACGGCTACCGCATCGACACGGCCAAGCATGTCGATCCGGGTTTTTGGCAGGCGTTTATACCTGCGATGCTGGATACGGCGAAGCAGGCCGGCATACCCAACTTCTCGATTTTCGGCGAAGTGGCGCACGAAGGGTCGGACCCCGGCACCATAGCCCGTTACACCCGGCGTGACGGCTATCCGGCAGTGCTGGACTTCGCCTTTCAGGGCGCGGTGCGCGCCGTGCTGGGGCAGGGCAAGGGTACCGAGGTCCTCGCCGATACTTTCGATGGCGATGTGCTCTATGAGGGCGGCGAAGAAGCCGCGCTGGCGATGCCGACGTTCCTTGGCAACCACGACATGGGCCGGTTCTCCACGCTGCTCGCCAAGGACATGCCGGGGATTTCAGACGCCGAACTTACCAGGCGCGTCGAGCTTGCCCATGTGATGTTGCTAACCCTGCGTGGTTCGCCAGTGATCTACTCTGGCGACGAGCAGGGCTTTATGGGCGATGGCAACGATCAGGACGCCCGCGAGGACATGTTCGCCAGCAAGGTCGCGAGCTACAACGACAATCGTCTGCTTGGCACTTCGGCAACCAACGCAACGGCCAACTTCGATCCGGCCCACCCTTTTTACAGGTTGATCGCGACCCTGGCCCAGCTGCGCAAGGCCCACCCGGCGCTGGCGCGAGGTCGGCAGGTTACGCGAACGTATTCGGAAGCGCCCGGCTTGTTTTCGGTCTCCCGCTTTGATCCGGTTAGCGGTACCGAATACTTCATTGCCTTCAATACCTCGGACAAGCCGATCGCCATGCAAAGCGTGATCGGGGTGTCCGCAGCAAGCCTTGAGACGCTCTATGGGCGATGCCCGGCGCAGGTTTCCGCGCCCGGCAGCGTTACGGTCGAGCTATCCGCCTTCGGCAGCATGGTTTGCCGTGTTGCTCCCTCCCCGGAAACTACCGTTCGATGAAGACTTCCGAAGCCGTACTTCCCAGCACCAAGCCACAGCCTGACGTGCCGTGGTGGCGTGGCGCTGCGATCTATCAGATTTATCCGCGCAGCTTCTGTGATTCCAATGGTGACGGCATCGGCGACCTGCCGGGCATCACGCAACGTCTGGAGCACGTGGCGCGCCTCGGCGTGGATGCAATCTGGGTCTCTCCGTTCTTCAAATCGCCGATGCGCGATTTCGGCTATGACGTGGCCGACTATTGTGACGTCGATCCGATTTTCGGCACGCTCGCCGATTTCGACGCAATGGTGAAACGCGCCCACGAACTGGGGCTGAAGGTCACGATTGATCAGGTCTACGCCCATACTTCGGACCTCCATCCATGGTTCGAGGAAAGCCGACAGGATCAGCTGAACGACAAGGCGGACTGGTACGTCTGGGCCGATCCCAGGCCCGACGGTTCGCCACCCTCAAACTGGCAATCAGTGTTCGGCGGTCCGGCATGGACCTGGGATGCGCGGCGCAAGCAGTATTACCTGCACAACTTCCTTTCCAGCCAGCCGCAGATGAATGCGCACAATCCTGATGTGCAAGATGCGCTGCTTGGCGTCATGCGCTTCTGGCTGGATCGTGGCGTGGACGGGTTCCGTCTCGATGCGCTCAACTTCCTCATGCACGACCCGACGCTGCGCGATAATCCGCCAGCGCCCGATGACGGGCGTCGCAAGACGCGCCCGTTTGACTATCAGCTCAAGATCTACAACCAGTCGCACCCCGATATCCTGAGGTTCATCCAGCGCGTGCGGGAACTGTGCGATCAGTATGGCGCGGTGTTCACTGTGGCCGAAGTGGGTGGCGATCTGGCCGAGACCGAGATGAAAGCCTTCACCGCGGGCGAGGATCATCTCAACAGCGCCTATGGCTTCGACTTCCTCTATGCGGACAAGCTGACTCCGAAATTCGTCGAGCAGGCCGTTGCCAAGTGGCCGGACACGCCGGGTATCGGATGGCCGAGCTGGGCTTTCGAGAACCACGACGCTCCCCGCGCACTGTCGCGCTGGTGCGGCCTCGATGATCGCGAGGCGTTTGCACGGCTGAAGGCCATGCTTTTCACGTCGCTGCGGGGCAACATCATTGTCTATCAGGGCGAGGAACTGGGGCTGACCCAGGTCGAGATCCCCTTCGAGCAGTTGCAGGACCCGGAAGCGATTGCCAACTGGCCGCTGACGCTTTCACGCGATGGGGCCCGCACGCCGATGCCGTGGGTGGTGCAGTCAGGCGAGGGGGGCTTCACATGCGGAGCGCCGTGGCTGCCGTTGGGCGAAGAGAATCTGGCGCGCGCGGTAGACCGGCAGGAAGCCGATCCGTCGTCGCTGCTCAATCTGACCACGCGCCTGCTGCGTCTGCGCCGTGAAAACGATGCGCTACGCCTTGGCTCATTCCAGGTTCTCCATGCAGACGAATGCCTGCTTGCTATCCGTCGCGTCTCGGGAGAGCAATCGATTGCAGGACTTTTCAACCTGTCCTCCGTCCCGGTGGTCTGGCCGCAAGGACTGGTTCGGGATGGCAAGGAACTCGCGTCGGTAAACGGCGCCATTGTTGGGCAGTTGCCGCCGTTTGGCGCGCTGCTGATCGAAGAGAGGATCTGATGCGTAACTTTCTGAACGTTGCAGCGCCGCTGGCGCTGACCCTTTCGTGCGCCCTCGTTTCGCCGGCTCTTGCTGAAACCGTGACCGCATCATCCCCGGACGGATCGTTGGTCCTTTCCGTCACAACCGACAATGACGGGCACCCGCTTTACAGCCTGACCCGCAAGGGCAAGCTGCTGCTGGCGTCGTCGATGCTGGGCTTCATCACCAGCGACGGCCCGACGATGCAGCGGGGCCAGAAGATCATCGGCAGCGAGACCGCATCGGGGAAGGAAACCTGGGAACAGCCGTGGGGCGAGCGTCGCTATGTCAGCGACAACCACAATGAATTGCTGGTCAGGTTCGAACAGACGCCGGACTGGGGTGCCCGACGCATGAATGTGCGCTTCCGCCTGTTCAATGACGGCTTCGGCTTCCGTTATGAGATCCCGGAACAGCCCGCGATGAAGGTGATGAAGATCGCCGACGAGCTGACCGAGTTCAACGTCGCGCAGAACGGCACCGCATGGTGGATCACCGGCGGCGAATGGAACCGTTACGAGCAGGTCTACCAGAAGACCCCGATCGACGCCGTCTCCACCGCGCACACGCCGATCACGATGAAGCTCGATGACGGCACCCACCTGTCGTTCCATGAAGCCGCACTGGTCGATTATTCGGGAATGTGGCTCAAGCGTCAGACCGGCACTTCGTTCCGGGCGACACTGGCCCCTTCGTCCAGTGGCCCGAAGGTTGTGCGCGCAGTGCCATTCAACACTCCATGGCGCACGCTGCGCATCGCCGACAGTGCCAAGGGCTTGGTCGAGAACGACCTCGAATTGAACCTCAACGAGCCCAACAACATCGGCGATGTCTCCTACTTCAAGCCGATAAAGTACATTGGCATCTGGTGGGGCATGATCCGCGGTGATTGGTCGTGGGCCGAAGGGCCCAAACATGGCGCGACGACCGCGCGGACCAAGCAGTACATGGACTTTGCCGCCAAGCACGGTTTCGGCGGGGTGCTGGTGGAAGGCTGGGACAAAGGCTGGAACGGCACATGGTTCGGCAACGGCAAGGACTTCAGCTACACCCAGGCAACGCCCGACTTCGATATCGAAGCCGTCACCAGATACGGCGCGAAGAAGGGCGTCATGTTGATCGGCCACCACGAAACCGGCGGCAATATCGCGAACTACGAGGCCCAACTCGAAGACGCCATGAAGCTTTACGACCGGTTGGGCGTTCGGGCGGTGAAGACCGGCTATGTCGCAGATGCCGGTGGCATCCTTGCCCCCGGTGACACGCAGGACACGTACAAGATGGAATACCATGACGGCCAGCGGCAGGTTCAGCATCACCTCAAGGTCGTGGAGATGGCGGCGAAGTATCGCATCGTCGTCAACGCCCACGAACCGGTGAAGGACACTGGCCTGCGCCGCACCTATCCCAACTGGATCGATCGCGAAGGCGCGCGGGGCATGGAATACAATGCCTGGGGCCAGTTTGCCAACGGACCGGACCACGAGCCTACGCTGGTCTACACCCGCATGCTGTCCGGGCCGATGGACTACACGCCGGGCGTGCTGAGCCTTGAAGGCGCAAACAAGGTGCCGTTGGCCTCCACGCTTGCCAAGCAGCTCGGCCTTTACCTTGCCCTCTATTCCCCGAT
Source organism: Novosphingobium subterraneum (assembly GCF_000807925.1). Lineage (GTDB taxonomy): Bacteria > Pseudomonadota > Alphaproteobacteria > Sphingomonadales > Sphingomonadaceae > Novosphingobium > Novosphingobium subterraneum. The sequence continues at coordinate 138,122 of NZ_JRVC01000004.1, forward strand.
CCAGATGGCAGCGGACTTCATCGAGAGCCTCGAGGCGCATCCCAGGGAACTGGCTTTCATCAAGCAGGTGCCCGCCGACTGGTCCGAGAGCCACCTGATCGCCGGTGAGGTGGGTGACTTCGCGATCTTTGCGCGCAAGGACCGCAACAGCGAGGACTGGTATGTCGGGGGCGTGAACGATGCGACGGCGCGCGACGTTTCGCTGAGCCTCGACTTCCTCGACCCGGGCAAGACCTATACCGCCACAGTGTGGAAGGACGGCGAGGGCGCTACTTACGAGACCGAGGCCCGGCACCGTATCGCCTATGCCACGCTGAAGGTGAAGAAGGGCGATGTCCTGCCGGCCTGGCTGGCACCCGGCGGTGGTCTCGCCGTGCGTCTGCATCCGGGCAAGTGACATGATGCTGCGCCTGCTTGCCGGGATGGGGATGCTCCTGCTGGCGATGACCACGCATCCGGCGGCGGCGCAGGATCAGGGGCGGATAATCGAATATAGCGAGATTGCGGCGGCAGGGTTGCCGCCGCAGCGACTGAGCATCTGGCTGCCGCCTGGATATGACGGGTCGAACCGCAGCTATCCGGTGGTCTACATGCACGATGGGCACAACCTGTTTGACCGGCGAAATTCCAACTTCGACAAGATCTGGGCGGCGGACAAGGCCATGCTTGCTGTCATGGGTAAAGGCATCGAACCGCGGATCATAGTCGGGATCTGGGCTCCGGGAGAGGATCGCTTCCGCCAGTATCTGCCGAAGCCGGCCTACGATGCCGCTCCGCCGGAACTGCGGGCGAAGATGGACGTGATGGCAAAGGGACCTGTGACCTCATCTCGATACCTCGCGTGGATCGGTGATGTGCTGAAGCCTTGGGTTGACCGCTCGTTCCGCACGCGTCCGGCAAAGATCAACACCGCGATCATCGGCTCGAGCATGGGCGGCCTGATGAGCTGCTATGCCATTGCCGCCAGGCCTGAAGTGTTCGGGCGGGCGGCCTGCTTGAGTTCACATTGGCCGGCAGCGATCTCCGACGCGGTTGCTGGCTATGACGCGCAGGCCGCGAAGGTGTGGCGCGACTATTTCTCGTCGACGCTGGGCAAGCCCGATGCTCGCCGGGTGTGGATGGACCATGGCGACGCGACGCTCGACCAGTTCTATGCGCCTTACCAGAAGGAGGTCGATCAGGCCTTCGCGAGCGCAGGATGGCAAGAGGGTGCAGATTTCGAGAGCCGGTTCTATCCCGGTGCGTCCCATGACGAGGACGCCTGGGCAGCCCGCTTGCCGGAAGTGCTCGAGTGGCTCTTTCGCCCCTGACGGTTGCCCGAGCGCCTGTCGGAGTGCAAGGATGTCTACCCGGCGCCAGCGCATAGCTATCCTGCATACATATGCGTACTGAACCGGAAGGACTAAGGGTCTAGGGCCGGTGCAAGGCACGGGCCCGGCGCCGATTTCGGCGGGCCGCATTGCCAAGGGAGATTAGCGTCGATGATCGAAACCAGTTGCTCGGCCCTGCTGCTGTTCGGCGCGACCGGGGACCTTTCGCGGCGCATGCTGCTGCCTTCGCTTTACGCACTGCACGAGGACGGGCTGATCCGGCCCGACCTGCGCATAGTCGGCACCGCCCGTTCGGAGCATGACGACGCCGAGTTCCGCGAGTTCGCCCGTAACGCGCTAGCCGAGTTCCTGCCAGAAGACCGGCGCGATGACGAGAAGCTGGCAAGCTTCCTCGAACGGCTCGAATACCAGACGCTTGATGCCTCGAATGTCGATGGCTTCGGCGCGCTCGCTGAAAAACTGGGTGATACTTCGTGCGGCCTGTCGATTTTCCTGTCGACCGCACCCTTCCTGTTCGAACCGACCATCGAAGGCCTGAAGAGGGCGGGGCTGGCGCATGCCAATGTCCGGATCGGCCTTGAAAAACCGCTGGGCAACGATCTCGCTTCGTCCACCCGGATCAACGATGCTGTCGCCGCCGCCTTTGCCGAGGAACAGATCTTCCGGATCGACCATTACCTTGGCAAGGAAACGGTCCAGAACCTGATGGCGCTGCGCTTTGCCAACATGATGTTCGAGCCGTTGTGGAACGCGGGCGGCATCGATCACGTGCAGATCACGGTCAGCGAGACGGTCGGCCTCGAAGGCCGAAAGGGTTTCTACGACGATACCGGTGCGCTGCGCGACATGGTGCAGAACCATATGCTGCAACTTCTGGCGCTGACGGCGATGGAGCCGCCAGCCAGCCTCGATGCCACTTCGATCCGCGACGAGAAGGTCAAGGTGCTGCGCGCACTGCGCCCGGTAAAAGCCGAGGAGATGGTGCGCGGCCAATATCGCACCGGCGCAGTCAAGGGCGCTTCGGTGGCGGGCTATCAGGAAGATCTTGGCGAGGCATCGGATACCGAGACCTTCGTCGCCATCAAGGCGCACGTCGACAACTGGCGCTGGACCGGGGTGCCGTTCTACCTGCGTACCGGCAAGCGCCTTGCCGAGCGGCGCAGCGAGATCGTCGTCGAATTCAAGCAGGTGCCGCACAACGTCTTCGCCGAGCGTGGTGGCCGCCTGCGCGCCAATCGCTTGGTCATCCGCCTTCAGCCCGAGGAATACGTTCGCCTGCAGGTCATGGCGAAGGAGCCGGGGCTGGATCGCGGTGGGATCGTGCTCCGCGAAGTGAACCTGGACCTGTCGCTGACCACGGCGTTTGCCAAGGCGCGCCGTCGCATTGCCTACGAGCGTTTGCTGCTCGACCTGATCGAGGGCGAGCAGACGCTGTTCGTGCGCCGTGACGAAGTGGAAGCGCAGTGGAAATGGGTCGACGCTATCCGCAAGGTCTGGGCCGACACGGAGATGGAAGCTCGGCCCTATGCCGCTGGGTCGTGGGGGCCGAACGCCGGCATTGCCCTGACCGAACGGGACGGGAGAAGCTGGAATGACTGACCTCGTGCCGGCAAGCGTGCGTTGGGCGCAGGCCGGCGATGCTGCGGCCGTGGCGGATCATATCGCGCGAGTCGTTTCGGCAGCGGGCCATAAGCGGATCGCGTTCACCGGGGGCTCCACGCCGATCAAGGTGCTGGCCCTGCTCAAGGATCGCCCGCTCGACTGGTCCAGCGTCACCATTGCCCTGACTGACGATCGCAGGGTGGCGGACGACCATCCGGCAAGCAACTTCGGCAAGATCCATGCAGCGCTCGGGGATTCCGGTGCGCAATTCGAACGCCTCGCAGAAGGCGCGCAAGTCGCGCCATTCGACCTCGTCTGGCTCGGCATGGGTGAGGACGGGCACGTCGCCTCGCTGTTCCCGGAAATGACAGCGCATGTCCGACCCGGGCCTGCCGTCATCGCGACCACGCCCATCCCGCTGCCGCAGGAAGCGCCGTTTGATCGGCTCACCTTGAATGAAAAAGCACTCAAGGCGACGAGGGAGATCATCCTTGTCGTGACTGGCACCTCGAAGAAGGCGCTGCTCGATGCGGCACTTGACGGTGATGAGCGTTATCCCGTCACAGATTTCCTCCGCGGCTTTGGCCCGCCCGTTACCATCTACTGGAGCGAATGATGCCCTCCAATTCCAGTGTCGCCCTGCACCCTATCGTCGAGCGCGTCACCCAACGCATCATCGAACGCTCGCGTCCGACGCGTACGGCCTACCTCGACCTGATCGAGCGGTCGCGCGAACAGGGCCTCAATCGCCCGCAGCTTTCATGCGGCAACCTGGCCCACGGCTTTGCGGCCTCGGGCGAGGACAAGACGCTGATCAAAAGCGGCAAGGCGATGAACATCGGCATCGTCACCGCTTATAACGACATGCTCTCGGCGCATCAGCCCTATGGCCGCTACCCTGAGCAGATCAAGATCTTTGCCCGTGAGGTCGGTGCGACGGCGCAGGTGGCGGGCGGCGTTCCCGCGATGTGCGATGGCGTGACGCAGGGACAGGACTCGATGGAGCTGTCGCTGTTCAGCCGCGACAATATCGCGATGGCTGCGGTCGTCGGGCTTAGCCATGCCATGTTTGAAGGCGCACTGCTGCTGGGCATTTGCGACAAGATCGTGCCTGGTCTGCTGATCGGCTCCTTGCGTTTTGGACACCTGCCGACGATCCTCGTCCCAGCCGGCCCGATGCCGAGCGGCCTGCCCAACAAGGAAAAGGTCCGCATCCGCCAGCTCTATGCCGAGGGCAAGGTAGGGCGCGACGAACTGCTCGAAAGCGAGAGCGCAAGCTACCATTCGCCCGGCACCTGCACCTTCTATGGCACCGCCAACTCCAACCAGATGATGATGGAAATGATGGGCCTGCACATGCCGGGCTCCAGCTTCGTCCAGCCCGGCCTCAAGCTGCGCCAGGAACTTACCCGCGCTGCGGTGCACCGGATCACCCGGATCGGATGGGACGGTGACGACTACCGCCCCCTCGGACTGTGTGTGGATGAAAAGGCGATCGTCAACGCAATTGCCGGTCTGCTGGCGACCGGAGGTTCGACCAACCACGTGATCCACCTGCCAGCCATCGCGCGGGCCGCGGGCATCCAGATCGACTGGGACGACATGGATGAGCTGAGCCGCGCCGTCCCGCTGATCGCCAGCGTCTATCCGAACGGGGCCGGCGACGTGAACGCTTTTGCTGCGGCCGGTGGCATGCCCTACGTGATCCGCGAATTGATCGGCGCAGGCCTCGCCCATGCGGATATCATGACCGTCTACGGCAAGTCGCTCGAAGAGGGCGCGCAGGAGCCGGTCATGGATGGCGACACGCTCAAATGGAGAGCCGCGCCGGAGGTGTCGGGCGACGAGAAGATGTTGCGCCCGGTAGCTGCACCATTCCAGCAGGAAGGCGGCTTCCGCCTGCTCAAGGGCAATCTCGGCCGCGGCACGATCAAGGTCAGCGCTGTGGACCCCTCGCGCTGGACGATCGAAGCGCCTTGCCGGGTATTCAGCGACCAGAACGACGTTCTGGCAGCCTTCAAGGCCGGCGAATTGGAGAAGGATGTTGTGGTCGTGGTGCGGTTCCAGGGACCCGCGTCGAACGGCATGCCCGAGTTGCACAAGCTGACACCGCCGCTCGGAGTGCTGCAGGACCGCGGCTTCAAGGTGGCTCTGGTCACTGACGGCCGCATGTCTGGCGCGTCCGGCAAGGTTCCTGCTGCGATCCACGTGTCGCCGGAAGCGAAGACCGGTGGCCCACTGGCCAAACTGCGCGACGGCGACATCGTGCGCGTCTGCGCAGATACAGGCGAACTGGCCGCCTTGGTCGATGCTGCTGAATGGTCCGCGCGCGAGAATGCGCCAGCTCCCGAAGCAGCCATGGGCGTTGGGCGTGAACTGTTCGCCTTGATGCGCCTGCATTCGGACGAGGCCGAACGCGGTGGTTCGGCGATGCTGGCTGCAGCCGGGCTCTGACGGCAACGAAAGAGAATAGGGGGACAGGATGCAGGTAGTTGCCGTCGATATTGGCGGGACCCACGCCCGCTTCGCGATTGCGGAAGTGACGGGGGGAAGGGTCGTTTCCCTTGGTGAAGCGGTCACGCTGAAGACCGCCGAACACGGGTCTTTCCAGCTCGCCTGGGAGGACTTCGGGCGGATCGTCGGCAGGCCGTTGCCGTCGGCAGCAGCGATCGCAGTTGCGGGCCCGGTTGGCGGCGAGATCATCAAGTTCACCAACAATCCGTGGATCATCCGACCGGCTCTGATTCCCGAAAAGCTCGGTGCGGAACGCTACGTGGTGGTGAACGATTTTGCCGCCGTGGCTCATGCAGTGGCGCAGGCGGACGATAGTCATTTCCTGCATCTCTCCGGCCCGGAAACGGATTTGCCATCCACTGGCGTGATCAGCGTCGTCGGCCCCGGCACCGGCCTCGGTGTCGCGCAACTCTGGCGGAACGAAAGCGCCTATCGCGTTCAACCGACCGAGGGCGGGCATATCGATTACGCGCCGCTCGATGCGATCGAGGATGCTATCCTCGCAGGCCTGCGCAAGCGTCATCGCCGGGTATCGGTCGAACGTGTCGTGGCAGGGCCGGGCATAGTCGACATCTACGAGGCTCTCGCGCTGTTGGAAGGACGCCCATACACCCCCCGCACCGACCGCGAGCTTTGGGAACTCGGCACTTCAGGTGGCGATAGCCTGGCGGCGGCGGCGGTTGACAGATTCTGCCTGTCGTTGGGCAGCGTTGCCGGCGACCTCGCGCTTGCGCACGGTTCGACTGGCGTGGTGATGGCGGGCGGACTTGGCCTGCGCATCAAGGACACGCTAGTGCGATCGGGATTTGCTGACCGGTTCCGCGCCAAGGGTCGCTTCGAAGGGCTGATGGCGGCGATCCCGGTGAAGCTGATTACCCACCCGCAGCCGGGGCTGTTCGGTGCAGCAGCAGCCTACGCACAAGCCTATCCAGACTGATCAATGTGTGGATAGGCGTGCGGTGCCTCGCCCGCCTATGGATGGGACCAGATAGACCGGCATTCTCGCTTTAATCGGGCAATTAATTCTGGTGGATTCGTTCTGCCGAAGCGGTATTGCTTGGGTCGGAAGCATGAATGCGGATGCCGAAGGAGAAGGTGCCCAGATGGAATACGAGACCATTCGCGTCGAGCGTGCAGGCGATGTCCTCAAGATCGTGCTGAACCGGCCGGAGCGGCTGAACGCCTGTCCGCCGAACATGGCGCTTGAACTGGCCAATGCCGTCAACGATCTCGGTGGAGCACGTGCCGTCGTGATCACCGGAGAGGGCCGCGCGTTTTGCTCCGGCGCTGATCTTGCCGCGCGGGGTGATCGCTCGATTGCAGGCGGGCGAGGTGCCTACACTGCGCTGACGCAGGCCTATAATCCCTTGATGCTTGCATTATCGCGCCTGCCGGTTCCGGTGGTCACGGCGGTCAATGGACCTGCGGCAGGCGTCGGATGCTCGATAGCGCTGGCAGCCGATTTCGTGATCGCCGCCCGCAGCGCCTACTTCCTCCAGGCTTTTGTCAACATTGGGCTCGTGCCCGATGGGGGCGCCTCGTGGATGCTTACGCGTCTCGTCGGCAAGGCGCGTGCCACCGAGATGATGATGCTGGGCGAGAAGATCGGAGCGGAGAAGGCAGAAAGCTGGGGCCTGATCTACAAGGCTGTGGACGATGCCGCTCTTCAGGACGAGGCGATGGCTCTGGCTACCCGACTGGCAGCAGGGCCAACGGTTGCCCTCGGCGTGATGCGGCAGAACATCGCCAAGGCGCTTGAAGCGGACTACGCCAGCGCCTTGCTCGTCGAAGCCGAAGGACAATGGAAAGCCGGCGACAGCGCCGATGCGGCCGAAGGTGGAAAGGCGTTTCTTGAAAAGCGCAAGGCGGCGTTCACCGGCAAGTAAACCCTTGATATGCGGATGGTCTACCCCACTTCAGGGGTATGACCACCCGCAGGATCTGGACTATCGGCTATGAGCAGGCAACTGTGCCTGCGGTGATGAAAGCGCTGCGTGAGGCGGGCGTTGAGGTGCTTGCCGATGTCCGGGCGCTTCCTCTGTCTCGCAGGCCGGGCTTCTCAAAGTCGGTGTTGGCGGCAAATGCGCGCGACGCCGGAATCGAGTATGTGCATTTCAAGGCGCTCGGTACCCCGGCCGAAGGACGCGCGGCGGCACGGCGCAACGATCACGCAACTCTCGAGCGGATTTACGAAGGCCAGCTCGAACTTCCCGAAGCGATTGCGGCCGGTGCCAGGTTGGCCGACATGGCAAGCGAGCGCAAGGTTGCTCTGCTCTGCTATGAGCGCGAGGCACACGGCTGCCATCGCACCTTGCTGCGGCAGGCCATTTTGCCGGACTTCGAGGTGATCGACCTGATCCCCGTGGACGCTGCCTAGGCGCGCAATTCCTCATCGAGGAACGCTGCCACGTCGGCGAGGTCGACGTCCTTTGCAAGGAATGTCTGCCCGATCCCCCGCATCAGCAGGAAGGGCAAGGTGCCTGCGTCCATTTTCTTGTCGTGCAGCATGTGGCCCACCAGGCGGCGGCCATCGCAGGCGAGGCCAAGCGATTGCAACGATGATGGCAGGCCGACCGCTTCCATGTGGGCCGCTATCCGACGCGCATCCTGTCCGTTCATCAGCCCTCGACGTGCCGAGAAGCGCGCGGCGAGTACCGTGCCTAGAGCCACGCCTTCCCCATGGAGCAGGCGGTCCGAAAAGCCGGTCTCCGCTTCCAGCGCGTGGCCAAAGGTGTGGCCAAGGTTCAGCAACGCGCGGATTCCGGCAGTCTCCTTCTCGTCTGCGGCGACGATCCGGGCCTTTGCTGCAACGCTCCTGGCAATTGCAGTTTCCCGCGCGCCGCTGTCACCTGCGAGCAACCTTGTCCCATTGGCCTCGCACCATTCGAAGAAGGGCGCGTCGTCAATCAGGCCGTACTTGATGACCTCGGCGTAGCCTGCACGGGTGTCGCGCAAGGGCAGCGTGTCGAGGGCCAGCGGATCGGCGAGTACCAGCGAGGGCTGGTGGAATGCGCCAACCAGGTTCTTGCCGGCGGGCGTGTTGATTGCGGTCTTGCCCCCGACACTGGAATCGACCTGGGCAAGGAGCGTGGTGGGAATCTGGACGAACCCGCAGCCCCGCTTGACCATCGAGGCGGCAAATCCCGTCAAGTCTCCGATCACGCCTCCGCCGAGGGCAACGATGTTGTCCTTGCGCTCGACTTCCAGTGCCAGCAGCCAGTCGACAACTTCGGCGAGGCACTGCCAGCTCTTGGTGCTTTCGCCGGCGGTCAGAACGAGCCATTCGCTGCGGATGCCTGCAGCCGTGAATGAGGCCGCAACCACTTCGCGCCAATTTGCGGCGACGTTCGCATCGGTGATAACGGCAACACGGTCCTTGCGCAGGAATGGCCGGCAATGCTGGCCCGCATTGGACAGCAGCCCTGCCTCGATGCGCACTTCGTAAGGGGCGCCAGCGATGGCGACGGGGATCACAGCCATTTGTCGATTGCCTTGAGTATCTTGTCGGCAGTCACATGATGCGGCTGCGCACTGCTGGTGACGTGAATCGGGGCCTGGGAGTAGAACGGTTCCCGTTCTGCCTTGAGGCGAGCCAGGATCTCGCGCGGGTCTCCCGACCGAAGGAGGGGGCGGTTGTCCTTCCGGCCTACCCGCTCGACAAGGGTTTCGACGTCACTGTCGAGCCAGACTGCAATGCCTTTTTCAAGGATCAGTGCGCGGGTTTCGGCATTGCAGAACGCTCCGCCGCCGGTGGACAGCACCTTGCGATCCGTGTGCTGCCCTGTGCCCATCAGGCGAACGATGACGCGACGCTCACCATCGCGAAAATATTGTTCGCCATAGGTGGCAAAAATCTCGGGGATTGGCATGTGTGCGGCGCGTTCGATCTCTTCGTCCGCGTCAAGGAAAGGCAGGTGCAGCATTGTCGCCAGCTTTCTGCCGACGGTCGTCTTTCCCACGCCCATCATGCCGACGAGTACCAACGGTCGTGCAATCCGCCGCGCGATGCGGGCGATTTCGGACGAGCTGAGCGGATGCGCGTCATGTTCCATTGCCGCGCCGCCTATACTTGCGCTAGTGCCCGTTGCAAGCACCGCCTCGACTGCACGGCGGTGCAAAAGGGTTTGTCGTCTGGTACCGGGTGGTTGAATGAAGAGGATTGCCGTGGTCGCTCTGGCAGCAGTTGTAGTGGTGGCCTTGTTGACGGTGATCTGGATCAGGGGTGGAACACAGCCGATGCAGTGGGTTGAACAGCCGGTCGGCGAACCTCCGGTCGGGGGCAATGCGCAGTGAGCAGGCCTGTGTCCGGAAGGATGACGTTCTGGCTGGGCGGGGTTGCTGCCCTGGCTTCCCTGTCCGGGGCCTTGCTTGCGCAGGAATCCCTGCTCCCGCCGGGCTTTGATAACCCTCCTGCGCCCACGCGCCCTGCGCCACAGCGTTCCAGCGCCCCGGCACCGGCACCGGCACGTAACGCGGCTCCCGCGGCAGTGCGTCCAGCTGCATCGGGATCGGCGGCTCCCATGCCGACAGCTTCGCCTGTCGTGCAACCGTTGCCCGACACGGTGCAACCCGTAGCCACGACCGGGGGCGGTCTCAGCGATCAGGCATTGCTCGATTCGATCGACCCGGCACTCCTCGCCAAGCTGATAGATTCGGCGAGGCCCAAATCGGACATTCCGCCGGCCGGACGGCGCAGCCTCGATGTCGTGGGCGTGATCGACCAGAGCGATGGCGGTTTCCCGGTCGGCTCGACGCATTACCTCAACGGCCCGTTCGTCGAGGGCGTGATCACGAAGATGCGCGGACGCTTCGTGTCGCGCTGGGGCCACATCCTCGCACGTAGGGTGATTGCCAGCAGGCTGGCAACACCTGTCGGCATGAACGGGGCGGACTGGGCGGCGATGCGTGCGCAGCTGCTGCTGCGCATGGGCGAAGCGGACGCGGCGCGGGCGATGGTGCAATCGGTCGACAGCGGAAATTTCACCCGTGGCCTTGAGGACGCCGCGATGGCGAGCTTCCTTGCCACGGCGGATCCCGTCGGGCTGTGTCCCATCACAGCGCTAACTGCCGCAGGCCGGCCCGGGTGGGACTGGGAACTTTCGCGTGCGATCTGTTCTGCCTTCACCGACGAAGGGTCGACCGCGATGGCCACGCTCGACAAGGCCTTGCGCAGGGGAACCGGAACCAAGATCGACATCTTGCTGGCACAGAAGTTCGCCGGAGCGGCAACGAACGCGCGGCGTGCTGTCAAGATCGAGTGGAACGATGTGGAGGCACTGACGCCCTGGAGCATCGGCATGTCCTTTGCCACGGGGCTCGAGCCTCCGGAGGACCTGCGCAAGAAGGCTGGCGAGAATTATGCCTTGCTGGCGGCGCGGGCGCCGATGCTCTCCATCTATTCACGGGCCGCGGCTGCCGATGTTGGCGCTGCACGTGGCGTACTGTCGTCGCGGTCACTGATCGACCTCTACAGCGCGATCTATGCTCAGCGCGATGCCGAGGCAGCAGACGCCACTGAGGATGAATGGACCCAGCGGGCAGCGACCCTGCGCACCGCCTATGTGGCCGAGGCGCAGGAAGACCGGCTTGACGCGATCCGCAGCCTGTGGGGCGATGGCAATGATCCGGAGCGGGCCTATGCAGGGCTGGTCCTGACATCTCATGCATCAGCACGGATGGTCCCCTCCGAGGCACTGGCCGATAGCGCGGCGCCCTTGATTTCGTCGATGCTGACCGCCGGACTCGATCGCAACGCGATAAAATGGGCACCGTTCTGCCCGGTTGGAACGGAGGCCTGGGGATTGCTGGTCCTGTCAAATCCGGGCCGGGCGAACCGGACTGGGTCTGAAGGGCTGAACGCATTCGCTGACAATGACGACTCCGATAACGCGATCAGATCGCGCTTCCTGCTTGCGGGCATGATGGGGCTCGAGCGGGTCGACCCTGCCGCCGCGCGCGACTTTGCAGGCAAGCTGGGCGTTGATTTCAACCGGCAGACTCGTTGGACCCGGGCGATCGATCAGGCTGCGGCGTCGAACAATCAGGCCTTGGTGGCTTTGCTTGCGGCCTTTGGCATGCAGGGCGATGGCTGGGGCCGGATGACCCCGTTGCACCTCTATCATGTGGTGTCGGCCCTGCACCGTGTCGGGCTCGGTAACGAGGCACGCATGATTGCTGCCGAAGCCGTCGCTCGCGTCTAAGGGGGTGAAAGCCAGGGCAGAGCCTGCAGTCGAAGATTTTCTGTCGATGCTGGCTGTCCAGCGCGGAGCGGCACCCAATACAATCGCCGCCTATCGCCGCGATCTTGCGGGTGCGGCCGAGGCGATCGGGTGCTTGTCGACAGCAACGCGCGAAGACATTTCGCGGCTTTCGGTCGCCTTTGCGGACCTGGCGCCAGCCTCGCTGGCACGAAAGTCTTCGGCTTTGCGGCAGTTCTACGGCTTCCTTGTCGACGAAGGGGTGAGAGAGGACGATCCGTCCGGCGCCTTGCCACGGCCAAAGACCCGTCGCGCTCTCCCCCGCCTGCTCGGCCATGAGGAGATCGGCGCTCTTTTCAGGCAGGCGGAAGAGGATGCCGCGTCCCGGACTCCGGAGGGTCTGCGGATGCTGGCGCTGTTGGAGCTTCTCTACGGGTCTGGCCTGCGAGCGACTGAGCTGGTTTCGCTCCCATTGGCGGCGGTGCCTCGTGATGCACCGTTCCTGACGATCACGGGAAAGGGAGGGACGCAGCGGATGGTGCCGGTTTCCGCCCGGGCCGTGAAGGCGTTGTCCGATTGGCTGGTAGCGCGGGGAGGGGGCGGGCGATTCGTCTTCCCATCGCCGCGAGGTGGGTTCCTGTCGCGCGTTCGATTGTTCCAGTTGCTAAGGGATTTGGCGCTTCGGGCTGGCCTGGACCCGGAAAAGGTCAGCCCGCATGTGCTGCGCCATGCCTTCGCCACCCATCTCCTGGAGGGCGGCGCTGACCTGCGCGTGTTGCAGACCTTGCTGGGCCACGCCGATATCGCGACCACGCAAATCTACACGCACGTTGACTCCGCGCGTCTGGTCGCCCTCGTAAACCAGCGTCATCCGCTTGCCCGGAGTTGACCAAATCCGCGCTCGCGCCTAGCGGATTGGCCATGATTTCCTACCTCGAGTTCGAAAAGCCGGTCGCCGCGCTGGAAGCCCGCATCGCCGAACTGCGCCAGACTGCGCAGGGCGGAGACATCGACATCTCGTCCGAGATCCGCAGGCTTGAAAGCAAGTCGGCCGAATTGCTTGCCAGCACGTACAAGGCGCTGACCCCTTGGCAGAAGACGCAGGTTGCACGGCACCCTTCACGTCCGCATTTCAAGGACTACGTCGAGAAGATCTTTACGGATTTCATGCCTTTGGGCGGGGATCGTCTGTTCGGTGAAGATCAGGCGATCGTCGGTGGTTTCGCCAAGCTGGATGGTCGCCGGCTCATGCTTATCGGCCATGAAAAGGGCAACGATACCCAAAGCCGCATTCGCCACAACTTCGGCATGGGCAAGCCCGAAGGCTATCGCAAGGCGATCCGGCTCATGGAAATGGCGAGCCGATTCGGGCTGCCTGTCGTGACGCTTGTGGATACTTCGGGAGCCTTCCCGGGCGTAGAGGCGGAAGAGCGCGGTCAGGCTGAAGCAATCGCAAGGTCAACGGAGGCCTGTCTTGCGCTGGGCGTTCCGATGGTGGCGACCATTGTGGGCGAGGGCGGATCCGGCGGCGCAGTGGCGCTGGCAAGCGCAGAACGCGTCCTGATGCTTGAACATGCCGTTTATTCGGTCATTTCTCCTGAAGGATGTGCCTCTATCCTGTGGCGTACGGCCGAGAAGGCCGCAGACGCGGCAGAGGCGATGAAGGTGACGGCGCAGGATCTGCTTTCGCTTGGCGTGATCGACCGCATCGTGCGCGAACCTGTTGGTGGAGCGCACCGCGATCCTGACGCGACCTGTGCGCTCCTGGGCAAGGCCATCGGCGAAGAGCTCGATGCGCTGGTCGGAAAGCCGGCGGACGAGCTGCGCCAGATCCGGGCAGAACGCTTCCTGCGCATCGGCGCCTGATCGCGGGCGCCATCTGGCGCTCGGGAACCGGATTTGCGACAAGACGGTTATCGGACCAGTCCCGTAGCGGGCGGGTGTTCTGCACTCGCGTCCCGCTAGACCTTCGCCTTGGGGAGTTGAAGATGCCGTTATTCCGCCGTTCGCGTGCAGCGTTTCTGACTGTGTCGGTCATCGCGATGTCGTCTCTGCCTGCGTGTGTCAGTCAAACTGGCAGTCCGGCAAGCGCGCAAGGCGCGACGCAGGCTATCAGCGCAGCCGACAAGAAGCAGGGCGCTGAGGCGCATCCACAACTGCTTCAGGAATTTGGCGGAGCGATGACGGGGGCGCAGGCCACCTATGTCGAAACGGTGGGCAAGAATATCGCGATCCAATCCGGCCTCAGCAACGCCCGCGGTGATTTCACCGTCACCTTGTTGAATTCCCCGGTCAACAATGCTTTCGCCATCCCCGGTGGCTATGTCTACGTAACGCGTCAGCTTGCGGCGCTGATGAACAACGAGGCCGAACTGGCCGGCGTGCTGGGGCATGAAGTCGGTCACGTGGCCGCACGCCACGCGGCCAAGCGCGAAAGCCAGGCGACTCGCAATTCGTTGCTCGGAGCGCTTGGATCGATCCTGTCGGGTGCCTTGCTCGGTAACAGCGCCCTTGGCCAGCTTGGCCAGCAGATTTTCTCGACCGGCAGCCAGTTGCTGACTCTCAAGTATTCGCGCGGGCAGGAAACCGAAGCGGACAACCTCGGGATCACCTATCTTCAGCGGGCAGGCTACGATCCTCGGGCGATGTCGACAGTTCTGCAGAGCCTTGCCAACCAGAACGCACTCGATGCCAGCGTTAAGGGGACGACGAATCAGGTGCCGGAATGGGCCAGCACCCACCCTGACCCCGCCTCGCGTGTCCGGGCAGCATTAACCCGAGCGGGCAACACCACCGGAAGAACGAACCGCGATACCTTCCTCGCTGGCATCAACGGGCTGACCTATGGGGATGATCCTGCCCAAGGCATCGTCGACGGTTCCAGCTTCGTGCATCCCGCTCTGCGGCTTGCCTTCCGGGCTCCCAATGGCTTCTACCTCGTGAATGGCACGCGGGCCGTCTCCATCTCCGGGCAAAGCGGGAAGGGCGAGTTTTCGACCGCAGCATATAGTGGAAATCTCGAGAATTACGTGCGCTCGGTCTTCACCAAGCTTTCAAGCCAACAGCAGCTCGCGCCTGCAACGCTTGAACGGACCACGGTCAACGGCATCCCCGCCGTCTACGGTACAGCCCGCGTTAACAGCGGCAATGGGCAGGTTGACGTTGTGGTGTTCGCCTATGAATTCGGCCCGCAGCAGGCCTATCACTTCACGACCATCAGCCAGGCTGGGCAAGCCTCACAGTTCGATACCATGTTCCGGTCCATCCGGAGAATCAGTGCAACCGAAGCATCGGCGGTCAAGCCTCGCCGTCTGTCGGTGGTCACTGTAAAATCGGGCGACACTGTCGAATCCCTGGCGAAGCGGATGGCTTATACCGACCAGCCGCTGCAACGGTTCCTGGTGCTCAACGGTCTTTCCTCAGGGAGCCGTCTGGTTGCGGGGCAGAAGGTCAAGCTGGTCGTCTATTGACGCTGCTTCTTCTGAATTCTCGACGAACATACGAAAAGAGGCAGGTGCCATGGCACCTGCCTCTACAAATCCTCTGACGAGGAGCCGACTATTAGTTGGCCTGGTCAGCGGTGTCCATGTCGTTCGACACGTCGGTGAAGGTGTTGCTCAGCGAGTTGCCCAGCGAGGTCATGGCGCCGATGGCAGCGACAGCAACGAGAGCAGCGATCAGGCCGTATTCGATCGCGGTTGCACCTTCGTTGTTGGCGAGCAGGTCACGGAAAAGCTTCATGTTCGGTCTCCTAGAGGTGGTGCTTCATTCTTCCCGTCCCGCCCCATTTTGTCCCCGGAGCGAGCATTCGTACTCTTACTTACAAAAGACTAAGGATTCGTTAATCCGTATTCGTCTTCTGGTTAGTGTTTTCATCTACAGTGACGTACAAGTTGTACAAAGCTGCGGTGAAGTTCTTCATGCCAAAGGTGGCAGCAAGGCCGATCAACGAGATAAGTAAACCGTATTCGACAGCTGTAGCGCCGCAATGGTTACGGAAGATTTTCTGAAGAAGGGTCTTCATTTCCGTTTCCATGGTTGCAGCGTAGGTTGGTCTACGTTGCCATTCCTAAGAAAAGGTTGATAGGCGCGCAGAATGGAAAAATTCTCGACAGTCATGATCGTCGTGGCGGTAGCGATCCTTGATCGGGCAGGGCGCGTGCTGATGCAACAACGCCCCCCGAACAAGCAGCACGGCGGCCTCTGGGAGTTTCCCGGCGGCAAGGTGGAGGCGGGGGAGACCCTCGCTGCTGCGGTTGTAAGGGAAATCGACGAAGAGCTAGGCCTTGCGATCGACGCAGAAGGCCTGTTCCCGATTTGCTTTGCCAATGATGCGCTGGCCTCCAGCTCCCGGCAGATCCTCCTTTTGCTCTATGGCGCGCGAATCTGGGGTGGCGTGGCAATGGCCAAGGAAGCTGGGAGCGCCATTCGCTGGGTAGACGCCAAGGAACTGGCAGGTCTGCCGATGCCCCCGTTGGACATTCCGCTAGCCCAGGCGGTAATTCCTCTGCTTGGGGGTTGCCAAAGGTGAATCAGCCCCCTAAAGGCGCGTCTCCCAAGCACCCGTAGCTCAGCTGGATAGAGCATCAGACTACGAATCTGAGGGTCGGACGTTCGAATCGTTCCGGGTGCGCCACCTTCCTTCGGGAAGGTGATTCGGGAAGGCTGTGCCGCTGGTTCAGCCAGGACATGATGGTGAGCACCCGTAGCTCAGCTGGATAGAGCATCAGACTACGAATCTGAGGGTCGGACGTTCGAATCGTTCCGGGTGCGCCACCTTCCTTCGGGAAGGTGATTCGGGAAGGCTGTGCCGCTGGTTCAGCCAGGACATGATGGTGAGCACCCGTAGCTCAGCTGGATAGAGCATCAGACTACGAATCTGAGGGTCGGACGTTCGAATCGTTCCGGGTGCGCCATCACCGTTTCTCGAAAGAGCCCGCCTTTGCGCGGGCTCTTTTCGTTTCTGGCAGCCCATGCATTTGTGCGACCGCGAACTGCGAGCCAGAACGGTTCGCGGAATTTGCATAGGTATCCATAATAGCTTCGTATTGACCGAACAGCGTTGCGAACGGGCTGTGCTAAGGTATAGGCTCGCCTGTGCGTTCCTGACCCTACGGAACCCGAGGCTGCCAGAAAAGGAAACCCAGACTTGGCGAAGTCCCCGAGGCCCAGAGCCAATACATCTGCCACGAAACCTACCGCTAAGCGTGCGACTACTTCCGTGGTCGGGACCGAGCCGGTGATTGCGTCCGACGTAGCCGAAGAAGCGGCCTTCGCCTTGCGGAGTCTCCAGCAGGCGCATGCGAACAACAAGCGCTACGATGCCAGTGATGAGGAACTGCTGAAGTTCTACGAACAGATGGTTCTGATTCGCCGCTTTGAGGAAAAGGCGGGTCAGCTTTACGGTCTCGGCCTGATCGGCGGGTTCTGCCATCTCTACATTGGCCAGGAAGCTGTCGCCGTTGGCCTTCAGTCCGCCCTCAAGGAAGGGCACGACAGTGTGATCACCGGGTATCGCGACCATGGCCACATGCTCGCTTACGGCATCGATCCCAAGGTCATCATGGCAGAGCTTACCGGACGCGGCGCAGGCATTTCGCGCGGCAAGGGCGGCTCGATGCATATGTTCAGCACCGAGCACAAGTTTTACGGCGGTCACGGCATCGTCGGGGCACAGGTTCCGCTTGGCGCAGGTCTCGCCTTTGCGCACAAGTACCGCAATGACGGCGGCGTCTGCATGGCGTACTTCGGCGACGGTGCGTCGAACCAGGGCCAGGTTTACGAGACTTTCAACATGGCGGCGCTGTGGAAGCTGCCGATCATTTTCGTGGTCGAGAACAACGGTTACGCGATGGGGACGGCGGTAAAGCGCGGTTCGGCGGAAACGCACTTCTATCGCCGTGGCACGGCGTTCCGGATTCCGGGCATGGACGTGAACGGCATGGACGTTCTCGAAGTCCGTCAGGCAGCGGAAGTTGCGCTTGAGTACGTCCGCGCCGGCAATGGCCCGGTCCTGATGGAACTCAAGACCTATCGCTACCGTGGCCACTCGATGTCTGACCCTGCAAAGTATCGCAGCCGTGAGGAAGTGCAGGAAATGCGCGACAATCACGATCCGATCGAGGGCGCCAAGGCCGAACTTCTCAAGCGCGGTGTGACCGAGGAGAAGATCAAGGAAATCGACAAGCGCATTCGCCAGGTTGTCGCCGAGTCGGCGGACTTCGCCGAAACATCGCCCGAGCCCGATGTGGCCGAGCTTTATACCGACGTGCTGGTGGAGAACTATTGAGATGGCCATCGAACTGAAGATGCCTGCGCTCTCCCCGACGATGGAGGAGGGCACGCTTGCCAAGTGGCTGGTCAAGGCCGGAGACGAAGTGAAATCGGGTGACATCCTCGCCGAGATCGAGACCGACAAGGCAACGATGGAATTCGAAGCTGTCGACGAGGGTACGATCGGTGAAATCCTCGTGGCAGAGGGCACCGAGGGCGTGAAGGTCGGCACTGTCATTGCGACCATCAAGGGCGAAGATGATTCGGCTGACGCGGCACCTGCAGCTGCAGCCGCACCCGCAGTCGAACAGAAGGCAGCCGAAAGCGAAGCGCCTGCCGGGCAGGACGCCAAGGCCAAGGCAGCGGCCGCGATCGCGCCCAAGAGCGATGCCAAGCCGGCCGCCGATCCCGAGCTTCCCGCTGGCACGGCGATGGTTCCGACCACGGTTCGCGAAGCGCTTCGCGATGCCATGGCCGAAGAAATGCGTGCCGACGATCGCGTTTTCGTGATGGGCGAGGAAGTGGCCGAGTACCAGGGCGCGTACAAGGTAACGCAGGGTCTGCTCGAGGAGTTCGGCCCACAGCGCGTCATCGATACTCCCATCACCGAGTATGGCTTTGCCGGTATCGGCGCAGGCGCTGCCATGGGCGGCCTTCGCCCGGTCATCGAGTTCATGACGTTCAACTTCGCCATGCAGGCGATCGATCACATCATCAACTCGGCCGCGAAGACCAACTACATGTCCGGTGGCCAGATGCGCTGCCCGATCGTGTTCCGCGGCCCCAACGGTGCTGCCAGCCGCGTCGGTGCGCAGCACTCGCAGAACTACGGTCCGTGGTATGCCAACGTCCCCGGCCTCGTCGTCATCGCGCCCTATGACAGCGCCGATGCAAAGGGCCTGCTGCGCGCGGCCATTCGCAGCGAGGATCCGGTAGTCTTCCTCGAGAACGAACTGGTCTATGGCCGCACTTTCGACGTGCCGCAGATCGACGATTTCGTCCTGCCGATCGGCAAGGCGCGCATCGTTCGTCCGGGCAAGGATGTCACGATCGTTTCGTACTCGATCGGCGTCGGCTTCGCGCTCGAAGCAGCCGAAGCGCTTGCCGCCGAGGGCATCGATGCGGAAGTGATCGATCTTCGCACGCTTCGCCCTCTCGACAAGGAAACGGTTCTCGCCTCGCTGGCGAAGACCAACCGCATGGTCGTGGCCGAGGAAGGCTTCCCGGTCTGCTCCATCGCTTCCGAGATCATCGCGATCTGCATGGAAGAGGGCTTCGATCACCTTGACGCCCCCGTCCTGCGCGTATGCGACGAGGACGTACCGCTGCCTTACGCGGCAAATCTTGAAAAGCTGGCCCTGATCGACGCCAGCAAGATCGCGGCTGCCGTGCGGAAGGTCTGCTACCGCTGAAGTGGTTGATCCGCTGAAAGTTCAGGGGCGCCGGAGCGATTCGGCGCCCTTTTGCATTCAGTCGTATCCGTCATAGACGTTGCATCGTGCGATGGGGTTAGGCGCGGCGGCGTTGCGTTGGTAGGCCTGGGTCAGGTCCCGATCCGCACGGACGTTGAAAGTTGCGGTGGTCCGTATCACGGCATCGGGTACGAAGCGTTGGCTGACGAGCGGCTGGTAAGCGTACTCGATCTCGACGAAAATGACCGCATCGCCTTCGGTCGCGGTCACTTCCTCCCCTGCTGGCCCCATTCCTGACAGCGAGCCATCGGTTCCCGTTCCTTCACCACCGTACGACGATTGAAAGTTCCGCTTACCCTTGCAGCGCTGCCAGTGGATGTATTGGGTATCTTCAGTGCCCGGCACCACCTCGAGGCTGCTGATGACCACGCGGCCATGCTCGAACAGATCGAGCTTGCCCGCCTGGATGTTGGCGCCAACCAGCAGGTCGTTGATGTCGCTTTCGTAGATCTTCAGGTTTTCGAGCATCGACTCGTCGCCAATGCGTGACCCGTTATCGGCCAGTTGCATGGCAAGCTGGCTGACACGCATATGAGTGATGGCAAGATTGCCCAGTTCCGCTCCCCACAGCCCGAGAGTTAGCACAAGTGGCGCACCAAGAGCGAGCTCCACCGCCGCGACGCCGGACCTGTTGCGGACCAGGCCCGCCAGGCGTTCGACAATCCGCTTCATGTACAGTTCCCGAGTTTCGCCCGGCTTTTCTGGGCATCGTAGGGCTGGTTCCGGAGTACCGTGCTGGCGCTGTTGGTCACTGTTTCGCTGAGGCCAATCAACGACGCCATCGGGAATTTGCGACTGTAGGTCATGGTCGCGGTATAGACGACCGCGTCGCGCGCTCCTCCCAGACCATTGGCGCCTCTGTCGCGATCCCATGTGCCGCTGCCGTTGGCGTCCTCGTAAGGCTCTCCGTCATCGCAGACGCCGTTTTCGTTGGCGTCGGTATAGTCTTCCTCCAGCCCGATATCGGTGAAGTTTGCATAAGCCTTGCGCGAAAACGCGATGGAAGCATCGGGGACTACGCGGTGGACCTCTGCCTTCACCGCATCATCCAGCGTGGTCAGCGTGCTTGCTGCCCCTTCGACAGTGGAATCGCGCGCGGCGCGCTGCAGCGCCCCTTGCAGCATGGTGTTTGCATATACCGAGTACCCCATGTCGAAGAGCCCCATCAGCAAGAGCACCAGAACAGGAGATGCCAGCGCGAATTCCACCACCGTTGCGCCATCCGCATCCGTGCCGAGGCTGTGCAGTTGGCGCCTGATCATTGGGCCAGTCTCAGGTCACCGATCGAACGGGCGATCTTCCGGAAGGCGTTCTGCAGCTCTTCGGCATTCTTCGCGCTGAAATAGTGGCCGCTGCCCGCACAGTCGGTCATGATTGGGTTGAGATCGGTGCCGAATGCGACGAACCAGACCGTGACGTTGCGCTTCTTTACTTCCTCGCAGACGAAGGAAAACCGCTTTTCGATCGTCTGCGTGAGCGTGAGGGGCGAACTGGGATGCCAGCGCCGCTGCGCGATCGGTTCCACGCCATAGGAACTGTAACTGATGTCCAGCGAGGAGGTCTGCCCGTCAGTCAGGAAGATCAGGTGGCGACTGGTCCTCTGACGGGTGGAGACATCGGCGTTCTCGGCCGCGAAGATTCCGCTCGGAGACAACAGTCGCGCCGCCCAGATCATGCCGATGTCGTGGTAAGTGCTGCCTGCGGCAACCAGTCCGTCGATGTAGCCGTGGAAGGCGCTCTGGTCCCAGACCTGCAGTTTGCGCGCTGACGTGGGGCAGGCAGCGAATCCGGCAATGCCGGGAGCAAGGAACTCGCTGTTGGTGGTGACTTCGCTGGTGGTGAAGCTGCCCGAGCCATCCCAGAGCCTGGCGCGCTCATAAATCATGGCAGGATACATCGGCCGCCACTGCGTGTCAGGCGCGCCGGCGGTCGGCACGGTGTCGATATCGAGATCGAGAGCGCGATCGAGATCGACATTGTCGTAGTCGTCGATCTCGTAGGTGGATCGCTCTTCAATGCAACCGTTAGACGCTGTGCGCCAGTCGCTCGTGTCCTTCAGCACATCCTTGTAGAGCCAGGAACTGCCTGAAGCGAGACTGGGCTCGGTGATATACTTGAAGGTGTCGACGTAGCTTGCGTAGGTCGTGGTGGAAAGCGTGCAGGTACTGCCTGAACGAGAGACGGAGTAGGTGTTGCCGTTCCTCGTACGATTATAGGTGTAGGTTGTCCTTGTGCCGGACGGATTGCTCACTTGGGCGGTCGTCGTGGACAAGAGTTGCGTCGACGTTGTCAGCGTGTTCGCCGGTGCGGAACAGGTATATCCGCCACCGGCCTCCGTCGCGGCAAACGTCGAGGTGGTGGTGTAATAGGTTCCGGAGACTGGAGAGACCGCACTGTAATAGCCATAAAGCCCGCCGCTTCCACTGGTGCTAACCAGGGTCCGCGATGGATAGCGCCACTGCGGGACCACCCACTCGTCCTTGAGCAAGCCGCCGACGTTCACGTTCGTTGAATAGGGAACGAAGCCATAGCGAATCCGGCTTTGTGGCTGGCGATTCGCTTCCATGGTGGCGTAGAAGCCCTTCACCACCGATTTCAGCACGGCGATCTTGGGCGAGGTGTCGTCGGGGTTGCTCTCGGCCATCGAGCCGGTGACATCGAGAGCCATCATGATGTCGGTGTTGGGCACGCTCAGTTCGGCGCGGCAATTTACGGAAATGGCAATTTCGTCCTTGCCGAAGAACTGCATGATGTCGGTGGGAAGGATGACGGACGCAATGCCGCCGACGGATTGATCGTCCTCCAGCGTCATCACGAAGTCTCGGTCGACGGAGTTGTAGATGCCGTCGGCAAAGTTCGCGTTGAAGAAGTGCGTGCCCTTGCTGATGACCGCTGCTCCGTCGATGTCCGGGTCGAAGTCCACGATCGCGCCCAGTTCCTTGCGTGCACCCAGGACGCCGGCATCACAGGCCTGTTGAAGTCGGGATTCGACGAGATAGGCGCGCCCCATGTCTATGCTTGAGCCAACCAGGGCAAGCAGCGGAACGACCGACATCGCAAGCATGATCAGGGCATTGCCTGACTCATCCCGGCAGAGACTGCGCAGGCATCTGACCGTCGAACGATAATGCGTTCGAAGCCACGAATGACGGCAGGAAAGATAAGCGTCTGACGACATGATTAGACGACTACGCAGAAACCCCTAATATTAAGGATAACTTTCATCGTAAAATATTTCCTAAAGTGTCCGGAGCGCACAGAGGAAATCGTATAAGGCGTGCTTAACCCAAAGCCGTGTACGCGATTTGGTGACGCCCCAATGGATATTCAGCTTTCCATCAAAAAAAGGGGCTGAGTATATGTGATGGGAAATGCATCAACCCCAATAAACGACAGCACTGTCGGTATGCTGTAAGTCATGGTTACGGTTTTCTCGACAGTCCCATCTATACGCGGATCGATTACATTCGTTACGCTGATCGCCAGACGCGCGCTTTCCAGCTTGTAAGGACTCTTTATCGCGATGGATCGCAGGTAAAACCGGATCTGATCGTTGGTAAGCTCATTTCCGGTCTGATAGTTCACCACAGCATAACGCATCACGTCTGACGCAACCGAACGCATCGCGTTGTAGTTCTGCATGCCAATGCCGATCTGCAAAACCCCGAGCATCAATGCGAGGATCGTGGGTGCGAGAAGAGCAAACTCCGTTACCACGGAACCCTGCTTCTGGCGCAGCAATGCACGGAGCGTTCTGGCCAAGCGTCCGGTAGTCATGCCTTTGTCCTCTGACCGTAGAGAACATAACGATTGACCTGGAGCGAAATGGTCGAGCCCAAGCCGAACTCCGTCCAGATCGGCACGTAATCGTAAGACAACGTGACCTGCACATAGCGCGAAACATTGTCGCCTGTCGCGCAGGTGCTTTCCAAGGCGACATAGGCGTTCGAGGAATTGCAACGATAAGCCGCCGCCACCATCACCTGTTCGGGTTCAAGTCCGGCTGTGGCAACAACCACGTTCTTGAGTGCGTTCAGTTCGTCCGACGTGTCAGGGTCGGTGGCAAGTGCGACGGATTCGGCCAGCGTCATGGCGCTCTGCAACTCGCTTTGCCGCGCAACCAGGCTGCTTACCTGGTAGGCGCCAAGGCTGAACAGCACCATGAGCGGGGCGATGATGGCGGTTTCCACGGCCATCGCCCCGCTTGGATCGCGGATCAGGCGTTGCAGAAGCGATCGGGCTGGGATCATACGATCAGCTTCACCTTGCTGACTTCTTTCGCCACCACGGTGTCTTCAGTCAGTCCGGGCGGACAGAAAGAGCTCATGTTGGCCGTGCCGGAGATCGCGATCGTGTCAGCCGCGATCATCAGGCATTGACTGGTGACCTTGGCGGTCCCGGTAAAGTCGATGCCGCTGTTTGGCAGATAGATGGTCCCGTTCAGAACCGTGTCCGAATCGCC
Source organism: Novosphingobium subterraneum (assembly GCF_000807925.1). Taxonomy (GTDB): domain Bacteria; phylum Pseudomonadota; class Alphaproteobacteria; order Sphingomonadales; family Sphingomonadaceae; genus Novosphingobium; species Novosphingobium subterraneum. The sequence goes on from NZ_JRVC01000004.1 coordinate 161,973, forward strand.
ATTGATCTTGCTGCGGTCAGTCCCGGTGGAGTTGCGATCCTCGAAGACCAGCATGCCTGCCAGTGCGTTGGCATCCGTTTCGGACACACCGCGGCTGACCAGTTCCGAAGCCTGAATGGCAGTGAGGTTGATGTTCGAGCCGCCATTGATCTTGATGTACGCACCATTCTTGAGCACGAACATCACACCGCTGCCGACGACGGCGTACTGACCGCTGATCTCGACCCCGCCACCGTCGATGATGTAGACGCCCGGCGCAAACGTCGTGGCGCAAGACACCTTTATGCCCCCGACATAAGTCCCGGGCAGCGCAGAGGCCAGGTCGGCGGTGGTCGTCTTGCTGATGTTGGACAGGGTGGTGGCAACAACCGTTTCCATCTTTTCCCAGACGGTGTTGTTCCCCGAACCGCTGTTCGTCTGGGTCCAGACTACGGTGGTCGCATAGGTCGTGCCCGCCACTACCGTGTTCTCGACAATGACATAGCTGTCGTTGTTCTCGGTCGAATAGTCCTTCTTCGCGTTCTTGTTGCCGCTGACCTGCTCGGTCGCAGTTTGCCAGGTCGCACCCTTCCAGTAGGTATAGGTGACAGTGGTCTTCTTGTTTCGGTCGGCTCGGGTCGTGGTCGTTCCTTTCACGCAGTAGTAGCTGCGTGCCACCTGGCTTTCAGTCGGGTTCGGCGGCGAAAGGTTGGCATAGGGATCGAACAGGCCTTCGAGATAGTCGTGGACCTCGTCGTCCGTGTGGTTGCTGAACCATTCGTCGATGCCGCCGCGAGAAAGCACCCAACCGGCATCGATGTCGGGATTGCCGTCGACGAGGATGGACGAGTCGGAGGTCGAAAGGGCCGCAATGCCGCACTTGGCCTTCAGCACGGAAGTGCCGCCGATCGTGACGGCGCCGCTATCGTCTTCATCGAGCGCAAGCAGGCAGGACGTAAAGGACGTGCCGGACGTATAGGCTGCCTGCGCCGATGCTGTGACCGTGGTGCCTTCTCCCGTCAGAAAGCTCGAGAAGGGCAGGGTGTCCCGCACCGTCGCGCTCACCGTGACGCTGTTGTTGCTACCACCGGCATAGCTCGACAACGTAACCGAGGGCGGGCCCACGGTGATGTCGTTAACGGTTGAGATGTTGGCGTTGAATTCCTGAAGCGCCCGGTCCGAATAGATGGCGCGCGTCGCGCTCTGCGTTCGGGCCCAGGCGCCGGCCAGAGCTGCCTGATCCACGGCGAACTGCAATTCGCGCTTCCACATGTACCACTGTGCGGTATCGACCGCCAAACCCGCCCCGCCAATGAATGCCGGCATGCCCAGGGCAAGCAGCAGCGTTGCATTGCCGCCCTTGTGCCGGGCAAGGCGCTTGCACAAGTGGACCAACCCCGAGAGTGATCGAAATGCTGAGAGCATGCTGCTACCGTTTTCTCATTCCGTCGGCGGCTGCCGATGCCAATCCCGCGAATCGTTAAGTAGATTGTCGTGGTAAGTTCATCTTGAAGCCATCTGGTTGACGGCCCGTTAAACAATACGGGATTTGCGAGAGTTGTTTCTTAATGTCGAAGTTACCATCGAAACCCGCCGAAACCCTGGATATCACGCGTAAAATTGCCCTTGCCTATGCTCCTGCGGCGGCGCGCCCTGCGTGGCTGGCCCTGTTCATGCTCGAGCAGAAACTGGCCGAGACCGCCCGCCCCGGGCGCGAACCCTTGATGGTCCAGTTGCGGCTGTCGTGGTGGCGGGATCGCTTGAACGAGAGCGGTGAGGCATGGCCGGTCAGCGAACCGGCACTGGCATCGCTAAGGGCGTGGAAGGGGCAGCACGGTCGGCTGGTGGAACTGGTCGACAGCTGGGAGGCTCGCGCCATGGGCGAGGAACAGGAAGACGAATTCGCCTTGGCCCTGACCAATGCCTATCTCGCACTGGCCGAGGTGCTTGACGTTCGAGACAAGGGCGCGATCGCGGCTCATGCGCGATATCTGGCGGGTGAGGCAACCTCAGGCGGGCGGAGAGGTGCATTGCCCCGCGCGATGCGGCCACTTGCCGTTCTTTGCGCCATGAAGGACAGTTCCGATAACCCGGGAAAGGGACGCCGCCTTGTCGATTTCCTGCGGGTGGTCCGCGCAGGGACGCTGGGCTTCTGAGTTCGTGCCAAAGCGGTAGCATCTACCCATGCCGCGACAAGCCTGCAGCGTTAGACCCTTCATCAAGGAGGGTGAAAAAAATGGTTCGTGCCTTGCTTGGTGGTCTCGCTGCCCTGATGCTTTGCGCTGCTGGCGTCTTCTGGTGGCAGGGCCGTGCCGAAACACGGGAAGGGACTGCCCCGCCATTGCCGGTCGCCGATGCTGCAGTCGCTCCGGAAGGTCTGCCAAGCGCCGACATCGAAGGGCTTACCGGTGTCGCCCCTCCCGAAGCAACGTCTGTCGGCAAGGAGACCCGCAGGTTCAATCTGGTCGACAAGGACCGGGACAACCGGATCAGCCGCACCGAAATGCTGAGCCTGCGCGCATCGGCGTTCCGCAAGCTCGACAAGGACGGCAACAATCTGCTGACTTTCGAGGAATGGGCCTATGTCACTGTCGACAAGTTCAAGTCGGCCGATGGGAATGGCGACCTGTTTCTCACCCGTGAGGAGTTTGCCACCACGCGGCCGAAGGCAGCACCCAAGCCAAAGCAGAAATGCTCCTGCAAATAGGGGCTTACGCCAGAGAACCGAGCCACCCGGCCATGTCCGCCTTGGCCCGCTCGGTATAAGCTTCCTTACGCGCCTTCTTCTTCACGTCGTGCAACGGCGGGAAGAGGCCGAAGTTGACGTTCATCGGCTGAAAGCTCTCGGCATCGGCATCGCCGGTGATGTGCGACAGCAGTGCTCCCAAGGCCGTCGTTTGCGGAGGCGGTGTCCACGCGCGCCCTGCAATCTGCGCCGCCGTCATCAGGCCGGCCAGCATCCCGACCGAACCGCTTTCGACATAGCCTTCGCAGCCCGTGATCTGACCGGCAAACCGGATGTGCGGCGCCGATTTCAGTCGAAGCTGCCGATCGAGCAGCGTTGGCGAATTGAGAAAGGTGTTGCGGTGCAAGCCGCCCAGTCGGGCGAACTCGGCATTTTCAAGGCCGGGGATCGTGCGGAACACACGAACCTGTTCGGCGTGCTTCAGCTTGGTCTGGAAGCCGACCATGTTCCACAGTGTGCCGAGCTTGTTGTCCTGGCGAAGTTGCACCACGGCATAGGGCCAGCGCCCATTGGGGTGTTCCGCTGTGGCCCAATGCGGATTGTCCAGTCCCACCGGCTTCATCGGTCCGAACCGGAGCGTCTCTTCGCCCCGCGCGGCCATGACCTCGATTGGCATGCACCCGTCGAAGTAGGGGGTGTTGGCTTCCCACTCCTTGAACTCGGTCTTCTCACCGGCGAGCAGCTCTTCCCGGAAGGCGAGGTACTGCGGCTTCGTCATCGGGCAATTGATGTAATCGCGCCCGTCGCCGCCGAGCGCGAGCGAGGCCTCCGCGCCCTTGTCCCAGCGCGAGGCCATCCACGCCACATCCATGTCGATGGAATCGCGGTAGACGATCGGCGCGATGGCATCGAAGAAGGCGAGGCTGTCGGCGCCGGTCGTGCCACCGATGCTTTCGGCAAGGGAAGGGCTGGTGAGAGGCCCAGTCGCCACGATCGTCAGCCCCTCTCCGGGCAGTGAATCGATGCGTTCCCTTGCAATCTCGAGCGTAGGCTGCGCGCGCAGGGCCGCCTCGACTTCAGCAGAGAACACGTCCCTGTCGACAGCCAGCGCCGATCCCGCGGGCACCCGCGCCTTGGCCGCTGCCGCCATGAGCAGGCTATCGCACTGGCGCATTTCGTAATGCAGCAGCCCGACGGCGTTCTTCTCATCATCATCGGACCGAAAGGAATTCGAGCAGACCAGTTCGGCAAGGCCATCGCCGTTGTGTGCAGGGGTAGTGTCACCACTGCCGCGCATTTCGGAAAGTCTTACGCGAACCCCGCGACGGGCAAGCTGCCACGCCGCTTCGCTGCCGGCCATGCCGCCGCCGATGATATGGACCTGATGCGTCATGGGCTTGCCCTTGGCATTGCCGCGCCGTTGCGGCAAGAGCGTCCGCAGGGCAAAGGGAGAAGACGCCGGGTGCCGGGACGCGCATTGATCGAGAAACGGCCCTGGCTGGTCGCCAGTCTGATCGCCGGAACGAGTTACTGGCTTGCCGCAAAGGGGCAGGTGCCCGGCCTTTGGCTGATACTCTGGAAAGGCGCGGGCGTTGCCCTGCTCGCTGCATATGCCTGGGCGCATCATCCCTCGCGCAGCGCCCACTTGCTGGCTCTGGTCATGGCGCTGGGCGCGATTGGCGACATGGTGCTGGAAGTGGACTTCACCGGTGGTGCTGCAGCCTTCTTTGCGGGCCACGTCGCCGCGATAGCGCTGTATCTGCGCCAGCCTTTCAGGGTTGGACAAGGCCGTGGCGGTGGTATCTGTCATCGGCGTCCCGGCGCTGTCGTGGGCGCTGTCCGGCCGGATGGACGTTGCAGGCTATGCTCTGTTGCTCGGCGGAATGGCGACGGCCGCATTTGCCAGCGATTTTCCGCGCAGCCGGGTGGCGCTGGGCGCCGCCATGTTCGTCGTGTCCGACCTGCTGATCTTCGCGAGGATGGTCCCGCTGGCGCGCAGCGCGGTCCCGGGGCTGCTGATCTGGCCGCTCTACTACTTCGGCCAGTTCATGATCTGCACCGGCGTGATCGCCACTCTGCGGACGAGGGGCGAGTTTCGGCCCGTCCGGTAAAGTTCAGCCCTGCAGGAGGGCGCGGGTTGCCGCTTCAACGTCTGGCTGACGCATGAGGCTTTCACCGACGAGGAACGTGCGCGCGCCGCAACCTTCAAGGCGCAATATGTCGGCGTGGGTGTTGATGCCGCTTTCGGCAACCAGCAAGGTGCCTTCAGGGGCCAACGGAGCAAGGCGCTCGGTCGTGCCAAGATCGGTCACGAAGCGCTTCAGGTCGCGGTTGTTGACGCCGATCAGGCGCGACTTCAGGCGGCTCGCGCGCTCCATTTCCTCTTCGTTGTGGACTTCGACCAGCGCATCCATGCCCTGTTCGCGGGCCGCGGCCTCGATCTCGGCCATCTGGCTGTCGGAAAGACAGGCGGCAATGATCAGGATGGCATCGGCCCCGATGGCGCGCGCTTCAAGGCACTGCCAGGGATCGACCATGAAGTCCTTGCGGATCACCGGCAGTGTGCAGGCGGCGCGCGCCGCGACGAGATAGTCTTCATGCCCCTGAAAATATGGCGCGTCGGTCAGCACCGAAAGGCAGGCGGCGCCCCCGGCTTCATAGGCGCGGGCATGGTCTGCAGGGGCGAAATCGGCGCGGATCAGTCCTTTTGAAGGGCTGGCCTTCTTGATCTCGGCGATCAATGCATAGCCGGTCTGCGCGCGGGCACGCAGTGCCGCCTCGAACCCGCGCGGGGCGCTCTGCTGCGCGGCGCGCGCGGCCAGCTCGCCGATGCTGACAGCGGCCTTGCGGGCGGCGACTTCAACGCGCTTGGTGTCGCAGATCTCGGTGAGCTTGTCGGTCATGGCAGGGGCGCCTTAGCGAGGTTGGGAGGCCGGGGGCAAGTGTGTCTTATGATCTGGCATCCTTCGACAAGCTCAGGATGAGCGGGGAAGGAGGAGGCAGGATCATCCACAAAGACCCGCTCATCCTGAGCCTGTCGAAGGATATCGCGCCGCGCGCTACTTCAGCGCCGCAATCCAGCAATTGAGCAGCGCGTTGGCCAGGCCCTTGTCGATCGCTTCGGCGGCCTCTTCAACGCCGCCGTGCCAGTCATGCGCCTCACCCGCAACGATCAGCGCGGCGGCGGCGTTGAACAGCACCGCGTCACGGTACGGACCTACTTCACCTTGCAGCAGGGCGAGCAAGGCTGCAGCGTTGAAAGCAGCATCGCCGCCACGAATGGCGTCGACCGGGGTTTGCGGCAGGCCGACATCTTCCGGGCTGACACGGCGCATAAGCACTTCGTGCCCACGCACTTCGGCCAGTTCATTGCCGCCGGCAAGGCTCAGTTCGTCCAGCCCCTCGTCGCCCGAGATGACCATGCTGTGATCTGTGCCAAGGCGCCGGATTGCTTCGGCATAGATCGGTACATAGGCGGGACGCGCAATGCCGACCAGCTGGCGGCGCACGCCTGCCGGATTGGCCAACGGCCCCATCAGGTTGAAGATCGTGCGGCGGCCCAGTGCCTTGCGGATCGGCATGATGCGGCCCATCGCGGGGTGATGGCGCGCAGCAAAGAGGAAACAGATGCCAAGGTCGGCCAGCGTTTCCTCGGCAGTTTCGGCGGCGCGATCGAGGTTGAGGCCGAGCGCCTCCAGCGTATCGGCGGCGCCTGCTTTCGAACTCGCCGCGCGGTTGCCATGCTTGGCCACCGGTACCCCGCACGCGGCAACAACGAGGCTGACTGCGGTAGAGACGTTGAGCGTGTGATGCCCGTCTCCCCCGGTGCCGCAGACGTCTATGGCGTTGGCGGGTGCGCTGACCGGGATCATCCGCGCCCGCATCGCCCGGGCTGCACCGGCAATCTCGCTCGCCGTCTCGCCCCGGTCGGACATTGCGGCGAGGAACTGCGCAATGGCTTCGTCCGCCACGGTGCCGTCTAGGATTGCTGCGAACGCGGCCTCTGCGTCGGCTTCCTCCAGCGGATGGGTGACGTCAGGCAGGCTCATGCCGGAAGCGGGTTGGTCTTGATGCCGCAGAGCTTCAGGAAATTCGCGACCATCGCATGGCCGTGCTCGGTGGCGATGCTTTCCGGATGGAACTGCACGCCGTGGATCGGCAGCGAGGTGTGGCGAAAGCCCATGACGTGCGTGTCATCCGACCGCGCGTTGACTTCGAGGCAATCGGGAATGTCGGTCACGATCAGCGAGTGATAGCGCGTGGCGATGAACGGCGAGGGCAGACCCTCGAACACGCCGGTGCCATCATGGGTGACCGGCGAGGTCTTCCCGTGCATCAACCCACCGCGCACGACCTTGCCGCCGAAGTACTGCCCGATCGACTGGTGGCCAAGGCACACGCCGAGCAACGGCACTTTCGCATCCGCCGCCGCGCCGACCAGATCAAGGCTCACCCCCGCCTCGTTGGGCGTGCAGGGACCGGGCGAAAGCAGGAACCCCTGCGCCCCGGTCCTGATCGCCTGTTCGGCGGTGAGCGCATCATTGCGCACGACTTCAACCTCCGCGCCCATCTCCATGAGGTAATGGACGAGGTTCCAGGTAAAGCTGTCGTAGTTGTCGATGACGAGGATCATTGGCCAAACTTCGCTTCTGTTGCCACCCGCACAGCCTCACGCGCCGCTGCGAACAATGCGCCCGATTTCAGCTCGCACTCGCGCTGTTCGTATTCGGGGTTGCTGTCGGCCACGATGCCAGCGCCCGCCTGCGCGTGGAGGACGCCGTCCTTTATCACGCCGGTGCGCAGGACGATGCAGCTGTCGATCGAACCGTCAGGCGCGAAGTAGCCGACGCCGCCGGCATAGGCGCCGCGTGTTTCGGGTTCCAACTCGGCGATGATCTCGCATGCGCGGACCTTTGGCGCGCCGCTGACAGTGCCGGCCGGGAAGCCCGCGAACAGGGCGTCGACGCTGTCAGCCCGGTTCGTGTCGAGCTGGCCGACCACGTTCGAGACGATGTGCATGACGTGGCTGTAGCGCTCGACAGTATAGCTTTCAGTGACCTTGACCGTACCTGCCTTGGCCACGCGGCCGACATCGTTGCGGCCGAGGTCGAGCAGCATGAGGTGTTCGGCGCGTTCCTTGGGATCGTCGAGCAGGCTCAACTCGTTGGCGCGGTCTTCCTCTGGCGTCTTCCCGCGCGGGCGGGTGCCGGCAATCGGGCGGATCGTCACTTCGCCATCGCGGATGCGGACCAGAATTTCCGGGCTCGATCCAGTCAGCGCGAAGCCCGGCATGTCGAGGAAATAGAGGAAGGGCGAGGGGTTGATGCGGCGCAGGGCGCGGTAGAGTGCGATCGGCGGCAGGGGGAAGGGCGCGGTGAAGCGCTGGGCCAGTACGACCTGGAAAATGTCGCCTGCCTCGATGTAGTCCTTCGCGGCACTCACCATGCGCGCATAGTTGGCGGCAGGCATGACGGGTTGCGGGGTCACGTCCACCGCCTCGGCCAGACGGGCATCGGCCGGAACAGGCTCCGCCAGCTTGCACAAGGCGTTGTCGATGCGTTCGGCCGCGGCTTCAAGCAGCCGCTCGGGCGCGCCGCCTTCGGCCCAGACCGGGGCTATGGCGAAGAGTTCGTCGGACAGGCGGTCGAACACCAGCACCACGGTGGGGCGGGTGAACAGCATGTCGGGCAGGACAAGGTCGCTCTGCGGAGCACGCGGCAACTTCTCGACAAGGCCGATCGTCTCGTAGCCGAAATAGCCGACAAGACAGGCCAGCGCCGACGGAAGCGCGGCAGGAACATCGATCCGGCAGGCAGCGACAAGGGCCCTCAGCTCTGCAAGTGCGTCGCCGGGAAGCGGCGCGAAGGCGGCCTTGTCGTGCCGCCAGATGCGATTGATCTCGGCGCGTGTGCCGGTGGCGCGGAACACCAGATCCGGGTCGATGCCGAGCAGGCTGTACCGTCCCCGCACTTCGCCGCCTTGCACGGATTCGAGCAGGAAATCGCCCCGCCCGCTCTCCATGAGCTTCAGCGCGGCGCCCACGGGAGTCTCGGTATCGACAATCAGCTTGCGCCAGATCAGCGCAGGCTTTCCGGCAGACAGCTGCGAAAGCGCAGCCTCATGGTTCTCGGGGAGTGCGACGGCAGTTTCGGCGAGGTCGATGGTCATGGGATTTACTGGGCGTTGCTGCCGGTCAGCTGGTCACGGACGGCCTTGATCCCGGCGTCGTTCCGTTCGACTCCAACATCCTTGCGGATCGCCAGGCGGAGCTGCTCGGCATATTCGCCGCCGGCATCCTGTCCGAAGGAGCGGGCAGCCTGCTGGAAGATCTGGTCGCCGCGCTTGACCTGGCCGAGGACGATTTCCTTGAGCGAAACGACGTACCAGCCGCCGTTGTTCGGCCCTTCGAGCCGCTTGTTGCTGCCCTTGGCCATGGCAAACATCAGCGCAAGCGGTGCAGGAACCTGTCCCTGCATTTGGGTAAGCGCCTGACGCGGCAGGTCCACGGGCTGAGGAGCGGGCAGAGCGGCGCCGGCGAGCTTGAGAGCTTCGGCCAGCGGCGTGCCCTTGTTCAATGCTGCCAGGATCTTGTCGCTGGCAGCCTTGGCTTTCGCTGCGCCCTGCTGAACGGCCCAGTCCCGGGCAACGACGCTCTTGATCTGATCCAGCGGGGCGGGCGTGGCGGCGACGAGCTGGCCGACATCGTAAACGGCAAACTTCTCGCCAGGCTTGATCTCTGCCAGCTGGGCTTCGCCTTCGCGCTCCATCGAAAACGCGGCCTGAACCAACGGGGCGATGTCGGCAGACACCTTCTCGTCCTGCTTGCCGAACACGCTGCCATTCGCTGTCAGCGGAGCCGTGGTGGAGACGGTCAGGTTCAGCGTCTTGGCGATATCGGCAAGGCCGGTGCCATTGTCGATTTCCTGCTCGACCTGTGCGGCAAGATCGGACAGCGCTGCGCGGCGCTTTTCTAGGGTCAGGGCCGCGACGATCTCGGGGCGCGCCTGTTCGAGAGTCTTTCCGGCATTGCGCTTGACGGCATCGACCTTGAGTACATGCCAGCCGAGGCCCGACTTCGCAGGTGTTGCCAGCGTGCCCGAAGCCGCGGCGAATGCGGCATCGGATACGGCACGCGACGTCTGGTTGGCGAGGGTATCGCGTGTCTGATCGGCAAGCTTGCTGGCGACCAGGCCCTTGGCACGAGCGGCATTGTCGAGCGAGCCGTTGGCGCCGACTTCTGCGGCAAGCGCCTTGGCAGCGGCCTCGGTAGGGACAATGACCTGCGTTACCGAGCGTTGTTCGGATGCGGAGTAGACTGCGCTGTTGAGCTTGTAGCGCTGGGCCACTTCGGCGTCGCTGGGCGCTGCCACGGTCTTCAGGCTCGCCTCGTCAACGATCGCATAGCGGATCGTGCGGCGTTCGGGCTGCATGTAGCGGCTCTTGTTGGCGTTGTAGAACGCGGCAAGAGTGCTGTCGGCCGGGGGCGACGTCGGCGCAAAGGCGAGCGATGGCACCGAAACGATCGTGCCGACGCGCTTCTCCGTCAGCAGCGCAGCATAGCGCTGGACCGCTTCGTCAGCCATCTGGGCGCCGAATGCAGCTGGCAACAGGATCTGGCGGGCCAGCAGGCCCTGACCGAGATCCTTGCGGACGTCCTTGTCTGTCAGGCCGCGCTGGGCGAGCAGCTGCTCATAGGCCGACTGGCTGAACTTGCCATCAGGACCCTGGAAGGCCGGGATCTTGGTGATTTCGCTGTCGATCAGGCGATCACCTGCCATCAGACCATGCTCGCGGCCCCACTCGGCCATGGCCAGCCTGTCTGTCAGGCCGGTGAGCACGGTGTCCATGCCACCAGCGTCGAGGAATTGCTTCATCGTCAGGCCGGGCTGCTTCTGCCGTTCCTGCTCGAACGCGTTGGTCAGCGCCTTGCCGAGTTCAGCCGTGCCGATGCGATTGGAGCCGACCTTGGCAGCGCGATCGCCACCGGCGATTCCGCCAAAGCCACTGCCGGTGACGTCGGCACTGGCGAATGCCAGCGCGATCAGGCCAAGAAAGATCAGGGCAACGGCAACGCCGATGCGCGACTTGAGGAACGAGCGGAAAAAGCCGAGCATTTGTGTAGTTCGTCTCTCGTCTGGGCACGGCAACGCACCCGAAGGTTCGGTTAGCGGTTGCCTTAGGAGGCAAACGCAATTCTCGCAATGGCTCCATGCCATCGATCGTCGCGCAATAGGTCGCGTGTGGCAGCGGCGCCTGCGGCAACCGGCGCTATGCCCGCTTATGCGATCAGGCGTTTTGCAGAATCAGTCCGGGTTTGATAGCCGCGCCGACGAAGCAGGGCGATCGATGTCCTGCAACCGATTGTATCTGCGAAATTCAGGGGAACGCGCCGATCATGCCGCACCGTCCTTACATTGTAGGCAACTGGAAGATGAACGGGACGCGCGCCATGCTCGCCGAAGCGCGGGCGATTGACCGGGCGGCAGGGCGCTATCCGGACGTTCAGGTTGCCATTGCCCCTCCGTTCACCCTGATTGGCGCTCTTCGCGAGGCGGTGAGCGCAATGGGGGTTGGCGGGCAGGATTGCCATGTCAACGCAAAGGGCGCGCACACCGGCGACGTCTCTGCGCAAATGCTGGTCGATACCGGAGCCGACTTCGTGATCGTCGGGCACAGCGAACGTCGCAAGGACCATGGCGAAGGCGACGACCTGATAAAGGCGAAGGCCGAAGCCGCACTTGCTGCCGGGCTCGGAATCATCGTCTGCGTGGGTGAGACGCTTGAAGAGCGCGATGGCGGAAAGGCCGAAGCGGTCGTTTCCGCTCAGGTCACTGCCTCGATGCCGGACGCCGATGCTGCTGCAGACGCAGTAGCGTCAGGCAAGGTGGCGGTTGCCTATGAGCCGGTCTGGGCGATTGGGACCGGGCGCGTGGCCGAAGTTGCAGACGTTGTCGCCATGCATGCCCAGATTCGCCAGCAACTGCTTGCTCTCTACGGCGAGATCGGTGCGAAGGTGCGCATCCTTTATGGCGGTTCGGTCAACGCCGGAAACGCCAGGGACTTGCTTGCTGCAGAAGGCGTGGGCGGTGCGCTGGTCGGCGGGGCGAGCCTGACGGCTGAAGCTTTCCTGCCGATCGTGGCCGCGGCCGACAACGGAGAGGCTTGAGCGCCGCAACGCGCGGGTTGCGCCGACGGCGCAGCAAGCCTACATGCCGCTCAAGATTCCCGCGCGGTTTCGCGCACGAGGTGTGATTCATGTCGTTGTTCATTTTTCTAACCGTGGTCCAGGCCATTGTCGCAGCGCTGCTGGTGGTCGTGATCCTGATGCAGAAGTCCGAGGGCGGTGGCCTGGGCGTGGGCGGAAGCCCGGCCGGCTTCATGTCGGCTCGCGGTGCGGCTGACTTCATGACGCGGTTGACGACGATTCTCGCCACAGCCTTTGTCGTGCTCAGCATTGCTCTGGCTGCTCTTGCGGTTGGCACGAACTCGAGCCGCGAGATTGATACTTCGCTGGAGCGCACCACGCCCGTGCAGAACGCACCGGCGGCGGATCCCCTGGCTCCGGCGCAGGGCGCGCAGCCTGGCACGGCTCCGGTCCAGTCGGCCCCGGCCAATGATCCGCTGAACGGCGCCGCCGGCCAGTAAACGGAATACCGCAGAGCGGCTCGCCGCCCCGCGACCGGACAGGTCGCGGGTCGGTTATCGTTTTGCTTTCGTCCAAGGCTTGTGGATTGTGGCGAAGATTGCAGCCGCAACCGCTTGCCTAGTTGCAACTTCTGACGCTAAGGCCCGAATCCCATGGCGCGGTACATTTTTATCACCGGCGGCGTGGTTTCCTCGCTCGGCAAGGGACTCATGGCAGCAAGCTTGGCGGCTTTGCTGCAGGCACGCGGTTTTCGCGTGCGCATCCGCAAGTTCGATCCCTATCTGAATGTCGATCCAGGGACGATGAGCCCCTATCAGCACGGCGAAGTCTACGTGACCGACGATGGTGCTGAAACCGATCTCGATCTGGGCCACTACGAACGCTTTACCGGCGTTTCGGCACGCCAGGCAGACAACATTACCTCGGGCCGCATCTACCGCGATATCATCGCGAAGGAGCGCCGTGGCGATTACCTTGGCGCGACGGTGCAGGTGATTCCGCACGTGACCGACGCGATCAAGGATTTTGCGCAGGCCGAAACCGAGGATCTCGATTTCGTGCTGTGCGAGATCGGCGGGACTGTGGGCGACATCGAAGGTCTGCCGTTCATCGAGGCGTTGCGCCAGATGCACAACGAACTCGACCGGAACGAGACCTGCTTCGTGCACGTCACGCTGGTGCCCTACATCGCGGCTGCCGGTGAATTGAAGACCAAGCCGACCCAGCATTCGGTGCGCGAACTCACCGGCCTCGGCATTCAGCCCGACATTCTCCTGTGCCGTTGCGAGAAGCCGTTGCCCGAGGGCGAGCGAGCCAAGATCGCGCAGTTCTGCAATGTGCGGAAGTCTGCGGTCATTCCGGCTCTCGATGCCTCGAGCATCTACGCCGTGCCGCTGCAATACCATGCAGAGGGCCTCGACAGCGAAGTGCTGCGCCATTTCGGCCTGACTGCGCCGGAGCCGGACCTGACGCGCTGGGACGATATCGTCGATCGGCACCAGAACCCCGAGGGCGAAGTGACCATCGGCGTCGTCGGCAAGTATGTCGGCCTGCAGGATGCCTACAAGTCGCTCAACGAAGCTTTGGTCCATGGCGGCATGGCAAACCGCGTAAAGGTGCGGATCAAGTGGCTCGACGCCGAGCTTTTCGAGAAGGACGATGCGGAAATCGCAGCGCATCTCGAACCGATGCACGGCATCCTTGTGCCAGGCGGCTTTGGAGAACGTGGCACCGAGGGCAAGATTGCCTCGGTGCGCTTTGCCCGCGAACGCAAGGTACCGTTCTTCGGCATCTGCCTTGGCATGCAGATGGCCTGCATCGAAGGCGCCCGCAACACCGCCGGCATTCCCGGAGCTTCGTCTACCGAATTCGGCCCCACCGATGAACCGGTGGTCGGCATCATTACCGAATGGATGACTGCCGAGGGTCTCGAGAAGCGGTCGGAAGGCGGTGACCTTGGCGGAACGATGCGGCTGGGCGCCTATGATGCCAAGCTTGCAGGCAACAGCCATGTTGCCAACATCTATGGCGCGACCGAAATCAGCGAGCGCCATCGCCATCGCTACGAAGTGAACATCGCCTACAAGGAGCGGCTCGAGAAGGGCGGTCTGGTGTTCTCGGGCATGTCTCCCGACGGTCTCCTGCCGGAAATCGTCGAGCGTCCGGATCACCCGTGGTTCATCGGCGTGCAGTTCCATCCGGAGCTCAAGAGCCGTCCCTTCGAACCCCATCCGCTTTTTGCAGGGTTCATTGCCGCGGCCGTCAAGCAGGCGCGTCTGGTTTAAAAGCTCTTAAGGGACTGGTCATGGCGAGGTTTCCCTGATTATCTGCGCTGCAGCAATCTGGGGGACCTCGACATGGATGCGGCCAAGCTGGCTGAAGCGCTGACGGCACAAAGTCTTTTCGCGGACTGCGAACCGGCCGAGCTGTCCGATATCATCGCGCGTGGCCAGGTCCGCCAGTTCAAGCCAGGGCAGGAGTTGATGGCGCAAGGTGAAGAGGGCAAGACTCTCTTCATCATTCTCAAGGGGCTCGCGCGGGTCAGCATGCTGGCGGCAAACGGGCGCGAGATCATCCTCGACTATGCCGAGCCCGGCCATGTCCTGGGCGAGATCGCCTTTCTCGATGGCGGGGATCGCACCGCCACGGTCGAAGCCATCGAGCCGATCGAGGCGCTGATCCTTACCCGCGGGGCCTTTGGCGATATCATCGACAAGCACAAGGGGCTGGCCCTGCGCCTGCTCAAGGCGATGGCGCGCCGGTTGCGGCAGAACAACGCCGTGATCGAGGCCGACCGGGCCTACACATCCGGGCCAAGGCTGGCGCGTTTCCTGTTGCGCCTGATGATGGGGGACACGTCTGACACCGGCAATCAGCTCAAGATTGCGCTGAGCCAGGGCGAACTCGGAAACTTTGCCGGCATGTCGCGCGAACAGATCAATCGCCAGCTTTCCGCCTGGGTCGACAATGGCATCATTGCCCTGAAAGGCGGGCGCGTGACCATTCTTGATCGCGAGGCGCTGATAGACGTGGCCGAAGCCTGGTGATTCAGAAAGAGCGGACCGTACCGGCCCGCTCTTCCCTGTTTTTCCTGTGAGAGATCAAGCGGCGGCGGTATTGTCGCCTTCGATCACCTTGAGCTGGTTCTGCGCGCCGATCAGCACCTTCTTGGGCTTCATCGCCTCGGGCACTTCGCGCACGAGATCGATGGTCAGCAGGCCGTCGGCAAGGTCTGCGGCTTCAACGCGGACGAAATCGGCGAGTTCGAAGCGACGCTCGAAACCGCGGTTTGCGATGCCGACATGCAGGAATTCGCGGTCCTGCGGTTCGGGGCGCTGGCCCTTTACCACGAGCAGGTTCTGCTGGGCGGTGATGTCGATGTCCTCGGCCTTGAATCCGGCGACCGCCAGCGTGATGCGGTAGGCATCTTCGCCGCTACGCTCGATATTGAAGGGCGGATAATTGTCACCGGCATTGGCGCGGGCCTGGCGTTCAAGCAGGTCGAACAGGCGGTCGAAGCCCACGGTGGTGCGGCGATAGGGGGTAAAGTCAAAACGGTTCATGGCAATATCCTCTGATAGAGCAATCTGCACTTGCCTTTGCGAACCCGGAACCCGGCGCCCGCATCGGCGGTTTTACGAACGTATTCGTGATCAGGCCCGGCTTGCGGCGCATGACACGAAAACCCATGTGTGTTAGCGAAAACCGCATTTCAAGACCCAGATAGAGGTACCGATGTCCGATACGCCCAAGGTCGAAGTCTATACGAAGTGGGGTTGCCCCTACTGCGCGCGTGCCAAGCAGTTGCTGGACAGCAAGGGCGTGTCCTACGAAGAATTCGATGTGACGATGGGCGGACCCAAGAAGGCGGAAATGCTGGAACGCGCTCCCGGCCATACCACCGTCCCGTCGATCTTCATCGATGGCATTCATGTTGGCGGATCCGATGATCTTGCCGCGCTCAATGCGCAGGGCAAGCTGGACATGATGCTCGGAAAGTGACGGATCCCTTAAAGGTTGCGCTGTTCCAGATGACCAGCGGGATCGATCCGCTGGCCAATGCAGATGCGATCGTCGGCGCAGCGCGGAAGGCGGCGGACGAGGGGGCGGCGATGCTCTTCACCCCCGAAATGTGCGGGCTTCTCGATCGCGACCGGGCAAGGGCAACCCCGCATATCGTGACCGAAGCTGACAATCCGGTACTTGCCGCCGCGCGATCGGCGGCACGGGATCTGGGGCTGTGGATCGATCTTGGTTCGCTGGCCGTGCTTCGCGATGACGGCAAGTGGGCCAATCGCGGCTTCATCATCGATTCCGACGGGGAAATCGCCGCGCGCTACGACAAGATCCACATGTTCGATGTCGATCTGGCAACGGGCGAGACCTGGCGCGAATCCGCAGCCTACACGCCCGGCGATGCAGTGGTGACTGTCGAGACGCCGCTGGGCCGCTTCGGCATGGCCATCTGCTACGACATCCGCTTCCCGGCCCTGTTCGAGGAACTGGGCCGTCGCCGCTGCGACGCGATCCGCATCCCGGCGGCATTCACCGTGCCGACCGGCAAGGCGCACTGGCACCTGATGCAGCGCGCTCGCGCCGTGGAAGCCAGCGCCTGGGTCATTTCCGCTGCACAGGGCGGCGTTCACGAAGACGGGCGCGAGACCTTCGGGCATTCGCTCGTGGTCGATCCCTGGGGCGAGGTTGTATACGATGGCGGTGAAGGCAGCTCGCTTGGCTTTGCATATGTCGACCCTGCCCGAACGGGCGAGGTTCGCGCACAGCTTCCCAGTCTTGCCAACAAGCGCGAAATCCCTAGATCGGCGGCATGATTGTCTTTGATCTGCAATGCGGGCCGAACGGGCATCGCTTCGAGGGCTGGTTCGGCTCCTCGCAGGACTATGAAAGTCAACTCGCTCGGGGGCTGGTGTCCTGTCCCTCGTGTGGATCGCCCGATGTCGCCAAGGCGGTCATGGCGCCCAATGTTGGCCGCAAGGGCAACCAGCTTGCGGCACCGGTGCCGGCAAAGCCTGTGGAATCCGCGCCCGTCGCCAATGTGCCGCTGCCGCCCGAGGCCGTGGCCATGCTGCAGGCCGTCGCGGCTATGCAGGCCGAGGCGATCAAGTCCTCGACCTGGGTAGGGGACAAATTCGCCGACGATGCCCGCGCAATGCACTACGGCGAGAAGGACCCCGGCGCCATCCACGGCCGTGCGACGCCCGATGAGGCGCGCGAATTGCTTGAGGAGGGCATTGCGGTTGCTCCCTTGCTTATTCCCGTCGTTCCGCCGGAAGAAGCCAACTGAAAGAGCGTTGCCAGCGCCCGCGCCCCTGCCTAAAGGAGTGCGCGGGCGCCCGTAGCTCAGCAGGATAGAGCACCAGATTCCTAATCTGGGGGCCATGGGTTCGAATCCCGTCGGGCGCACCATTTTCCTAGAGCGTTGATGTCATTGCCGTGGTCGGGGACGCTGAGGTCCCCGCCTGCGCGGGGACGCCGTGAGGTGGTGCGAGGGATCATCCGCTGGCGAGTGCGGACCGGTGCGCCGGTGGGAAGCTTGCAGATCGCGCGACCGGTGCGGTGCCGTTTGGCACGCAAGGGATGGGGCGCGGGACCGGGTGCGAGTCGCCGGGGGGCGGTTCCGAACCCCTTGTCGGCTCAGCCTGAGGGCGGACACATGTGAAAGGACGAAGCTGTGGCAGCGGCTCGCGTACTGCCTTGGCTTCTGGCAAGCGGCTGCGTGAAAAGAACCTGTCGTTTGTGCTGACACAGTCGCACAATCATGGCGGGTTCCGCATCCGCAGCGTCGCTCAGGGTTCGGCGCCGTGCTATCAGCCCTGGGTTGTCCTGTCTGTCCTTGGGTAACGGCAGGGATTGCCCGGTGGGTCTTGGGGCTCGCCCCGCATTGAACCCGCTGCGCACCTGCCGCACCGATCGCGCCGGAAGCATCGGCCACAGCGTCAGCTTCCGAAGGGAGAGGAGCGGGTTGGCCTTGTGCCCTCTCCTGACCTGTGGGCGGAGTGTATAACCTATATGGTTCTTTTTGTCAAGCTTGTCCGTACTGACCCAAACCGTCATCCCGGGCTTGACCCGGGATCCCGCTTCCTTGTTGCGAGACCGTGCAGGAAAAACGCGGGGCCCCGGGTCAAGCCCGGGGCGACGGTGGGTTTGTAGTGGGGTGGTGGTGGGCAGATGACATTTTTGTCTTTGCCGTTTTACCTATTGTGATGCGGGTGGAGGTGAAGGTCCTTGAAACGGCGCAGGATTTGTGATTCAGTCGTGACATGAAAACCCGTCGCCCACTTCTCCCGAAAGACAGCCTTGCGCAGTCGATGGCGCTTGTCGTCCTGCTTGTGCTTGCGGCGGTCGGCGTTGCCGGGCCAAGCGGTCTGCTGGCCTGGGGCGAGAACGCGCGGGTGCTCGAACAGCGGCAGAAGGAAATCGCGTCGCTGACGGCCGAACGGGACCGGATAAAGAACCGTGTCGATCTGCTCGATCCTCGCCATGCGGACCCCGATCTTGTCGGCGAATTGCTGCATAGCAATCTCAACGTGACGCATCCTGACGACGTAGTGATGCAGCTCAAGGATTGAGCGGGTCTCCGCCAATGCAGCGGAGGCTTACCGCCGCTTCTGGAACATGGCGTCACTGTAACTCCCGTCCATGCGCGCATCGTCGGGTCCGTAGAGCAGAGTCATCGGATCGGCGCGCGTGAAGCGAAGGGAGCGCGCATGATAGCGCGCAGCGACGGGAGTATCGCTGAAGCGGAAGTGCGCATTCCAGATCGTGAGCCAACCGCCCGGGGCAAGATGGCGATCCAGCGCGGCAACCGTCTGCGCAAAGCGGGAGAAGGGCAGCCAGGCCGAACAGGACTGCGGCGCCTGGCTTTCCAGGGCGCCGTGTCGAAACACTGCCATGGCCAGAATGGCATCGAACGTCTGGCCTTCAAGCACCCCGACGTCGGCGGCCTCGATGTAGGAAATATCGGGGTCAGGGTGCAGCGCGAGGTGCGCCCGCGCGGTCCGGATCATCGCCGGGTTGGGGTCCAGACCGACAATGCGGGCGTTTGGGAACCACCGCCGCAGGCTGCGGACTTCGCTGCCATCACTGCACCCGAAGGAGAGGATGCGCGGGTTGGCGAGGGTCCACAGATGCGCGTCGAGCGCCGTGAAGATCTCGGGGTAGCGATCCTCGCAGGTCGTCGGCCAAGGTTGCAGGATGGCGCTGGAATGGGTGCGCTTCATGCGCGCGATGGCGCGGCGATCGGGGTCTGCCAGGTCCCTGATCCGATCGATCGTCGAACGCACTTGTGGAACTGCAAGCAGCCCGGTGCGTAGGGACGATATCAGGGTTGAGCCGCTTGCCATGGCTTCTGGATTGCGGTTGAGTCCGCTGCGGTAAAGCTGAAACGGACTTTTCCTTACTAGTGACAAAAAGATAGCAATCTATCGGTATGCAGGGGAATGTCGGTGGTGTGTGCTGGTAACATAATCGAAGTAAGTTTTTGTGGCTGAACACGAAGGCGTGACCGAGCAACAGGCCGGCGGCCTTGCCCGGATGCAGTCGGAATCCGAATCAGTCTGGCGCTATGCGATGGCCGACAGGGCGCATGCGGTGATCGATGCTGCAGATTACTTCGCGCTCATGCGCGAGGCGATGATGCGCGCGCAGCAACGGATTTTCCTGATTGGATGGGATTTCGATACGCGGATCATCATCGGCGGCGGCCGGCGATGGTGGAACCTGCCGCGAAGGCGCGTTTCGCCGGCGCGGCTTGGCCCCTTTGTCGTCTGGCTGGCCAACCGTCGCAAGCAACTCGATGTCAGGGTTCTCAAGTGGAACTTCGGCGCCTTGAAGGCCGTCTTTCGTGGCTCGATGATGCTTGATCTGTTGCGCTGGTGGAGGCACCCGCGCATCGTGTTCAAGCTCGACAGCGCGCATCCCCTGGGGTGCAGCCACCATCAGAAGATTGCGGTGATCGACGATCGCTTTGCCGTGTGCGGCGGGATCGACATGGCGGGCGATCGCTGGGACACGCGACAGCACATCGACGACGACAAGCGGCGCAGACGGCCCGGAGGCAAGCTCTATGGCCCATGGCACGACTGCACCATGCTGATGGAAGGCGAGGCTGCCGCTGTCCTGGGAGCCTTCGGCAGAAAGCGGTGGGAACAGGCCGGGGGTAAGCCGTTCGAGCCTTGCGAGCCGCAACGGGCCTCCCCCTGGCCAACCACGGTGGAGGCTGAATTCCGCAATGTCGAGATCGGCATCGCGCGGACGCGATCACACTTTGCCGAAGCACGCGAGGTGCGCGAGGTGGAAGCGCTGTTTCTCGAGCATATCGCGCGGGCGAAGAAGTTCATCTACTTCGAGAACCAGTATTTTGCATCGCGCAAGATTGCAGAAGCCATCGTCAGGCGGATGGAGGAGCCGGATCCCCCCGAGATCGTGCTCATCAACCCGCAGAGTTCGGATGGCTGGCTGGAGCAGACGGCGATGGATGGGGCACGCATCCGGCTGGTGCGGGCGATCGAGCAGGTCGATCACGCAGGTCGCTTCTCGGTCTGGCATCCCTTCACCGCGAAGGGCACGCCGATCTACGTGCATTCCAAGCTGACAATCGTCGATGACGAGATCCTGAGGATCGGATCGGCAAACCTGAACAACCGGTCGATGGGTCTTGATAGCGAGTGCGATGTGTTCATCGACTGTGCAAGGCCTGCCAATGGTCATTGTGGCGAGGCAATCCGCCGGTTGCGCGTTTCCCTTCTGGCCGAGCATTGCGGTATCGGGCCAGAGCGGGTAGCGGAACTTCTGGACCAGCACGGTTCGATGGCTGCGGCCATCGCTGCTGCTCCGCAGGAGGGCAAGAGACTGGGGCGGTTCGTGCCGCACGACCTTACCGATGCGGAGAAGGCGCTGGCCGACAACGAGGTACTCGACCCAGAGCGTCCGGAGGAAATGCTGTCCTTCTACCGCCGGGGTCTGTTCAGGAGTCGCTTCCTGCGACGGCCTGCAAGGTAGCGGAGGAACGTGATGAGCAGTCTGGTGGGGCCTGATGAAGATGACGATCTGGCCCAGGGCAAGCCACCTGTTCCCGAAGATGTCCAGGACGCCATCCGCACGCTGATCCGGTGGTCGGGTGACGATCCGGCGCGCGAGGGACTGCTTGATACGCCCAAGCGCGTGGCCCGTGCCTGGAAGGAATATTGTCTGGGCTATGGCGAGGATCCAGCAAGCCATCTGTCGCGCCAGTTCGAGGAAGTTGGTGGCTACGACGAGATCGTGCTGCTGAAGGACATTCCGTTCCAGAGCCATTGCGAGCATCACATGGCGCCGATCATCGGCAAGGCGGCCATCGCTTATCTCCCGCGGCACAAGGTCGTCGGCATTTCCAAGCTGGCGCGGGTCCTTCATGGGTTTGCGCGTCGCCTGCAGATTCAGGAGCGCCTGACCGCCGAAGTCGCGCAGTGCATCTGGGACAATCTCAAGCCGCATGGTGTGGCGGTGGTCATCGAGGCGAGCCACGCCTGCATGACCGCGCGCGGCGTGCGCACGCCTGGTGTTGGAATGGTGACGAGCCGGATGATGGGCACGTTCCTTGACGATACGCGAAGCCGCAAGGAAGTGCTCAGCCTGATGGGCTATTGAGGCAACCTAGCAAAGAAACATTACAAGTCGGTCGGTTGGTTGCACACAATCGCGGTTCTATCTTGCTTGTGTCACCGGAAAAAAGCCGGGACGTTTGCAGGAGACACAACATGAAGACGCTTGGCTTTGCAGGTCTTGCCGTTGCGCTGGGCTTCAGCGCTCCGGCGATGGGCATGGAGCACTCGACCGTCATCGAGCATGCTGCCGGCCCGATCACAGCCGATTACAGCGGAAAGACAAGGGTCGAGATGAAGCAGATCGGTTCGGCCGGCGGTGCCGGGCGGGCTTCCTCCTTGCGCTGCCAGTGGTCCGTATCGCTTTCGGTCGAGCGGCAGGCACGGGTTGGCGCAAAGATGCAGGCAAGTCGTTCGATGCTGCGCGATGACGTGCTTACGGGATCGTCGCCGGGCTGGTGCTCGGAGCGCGGCAATGGCATCGACCGCGTGATCGAGGCGCGCCGCGATGACTTGCGCAGTGCGATGATGGCCATGGTTGCGCAGGATCGCGAAGTGATCCTCGTTGAAGCAGAAGGAGCCCACGCCAGGCAGCGCGAGGGCTGAGGAGAAATGAGTACATGACCCGCATCCACACTCTGAATGGCCTGGCAGTTCTTGGCGTGATCGCTTCGGTGCAGGCGCCGCAAGCGCTGGCTCAATCGGTGGACGTGGGCGTGGAGGCAACTACGGACGAAGTCCGGCGCGGGCTCAGCTGGAGTGACGGAGAAATCTCCGCCTCGGCTGATGCCAGCGTCGGCTTTGCCGGGCTCGATGCCTCGGTGCGCATGGCGGCGCTGCGCAAGTCTGACCGCCATGCCAATGCCGATGTCGTCGGCGACGTGGCTATCGGCAAGGATTGGGAAGCCGGGGCGATCACCCTGCGGACGGAAGCTATCGGGCATTTCTTCGGCGGCGCGGATATCGGTGCCGACTACGGGGAAGTGGGCCTTGGTGCGCGTTATTCGATCGGACCGCTGCAAGTGCGGGCCGATGCGTTCTATGCGCCGAAACAGGACGCGATCGGCGGGGACAATCTCTATCTGAGAGGGTCAGCGAACTTCGGCGTGCCGGCGCTGCCGATCAGTCTTTCCGCATCAGTGGGATACACCACGGGGGACACGAAGGATCTTCGCTCGGCAAGGCTGCGTCCGGCCGGGGACTATGCAGACTGGAGGCTGGGCGTGGAATACAACCAGTTTCCGTTCACGATCGGGCTCGACTACGCTGGCACCGATATCGACACTTCGGGTGTCTCGGTTTCGCCCTTTGCCGATCTCAAGCACGCCGGTGACCGGGTGCTGGGAAGGGTCCGGCTTTCGTTCTGAGTGCATCGAACTCAAGGTTGCGTCCGCGCGAAGGCGGGGACCTCGGTGGTGTTACCAGCAGTTCAGCAAACCGGACGAGGCCCCCGCCTGCGCGGGGGCGCAAACAAAATCAGATGTTCTCGATCATGTGCTCGGCGGAGCTGACCTTGAAGTCGCCCGGAGCTTCGACGAACAGCTGCTCGACGACGCCATCGTTGACGACCATCGAGAAACGCTGGCCGCGCTTGCCGAGGCCGAAGCCCGAACCGTCCATGGTAAGGCCGAGCGCTTCGGCGAGGTCACCGTTGCCGTCTGCCAGCATGGTCACGTCGCTCGATCCCGAAGCGGCGCCCCAGGCCTTCATCACGAAGGGATCGTTGACGGCGGTGCAGGCGATCTCGTCGATGCCCTTCGCCTTCAGATCGGCGGCCTTTTCCACGTAGCCGGGGAGGTGCTTGGCCGAGCAGGTCGGGGTGAAGGCACCGGGGACGGAGAACAGCGCAACGCGCTTGCCCTTGAAGTAATCGGCTGACTGCACGGCTTCCGGACCTTCGGCAGTCGCCTTGACGATCTTGACGTCGGGCAGCTTGTCTCCAACAGCGATTGTCATCCCCATCTTCCTTTCGTTGCGCCGGGCGAGGGGGCCCGGACGAGTATGGCGGGTTGGATATAGGCGCGCTGCGGTGGTCTGCAACAGTCCGGCAGTGCGGTAATCCCGAATAGCGATATAAAGACATCTTTATATTAAGTTTGCAGAGTGGGGGCGGGCACGCTATGGGCCCTGCAGGAGCGCGCCGGTACCTTGGTCTGCCGCGCAGATGATTTTTCAGGAGAAAGCTTCGTGGCCAGCGTGCTTGACGCCAAGAACGACTACGTGATCGCCGATATCGGCCTTGCCGACTTCGGTCGCGCCGAAATCAAGATCGCCGAAACCGAAATGCCCGGTCTGATGGCCCTGCGCGAGGAATTCGGCGCATCGCAGCCGCTCAAGGGCGCGCGCATCACCGGATCGCTGCACATGACGATCCAGACTGCCGTGCTGATCGAGACGCTGGTCGCGCTGGGCGCCGAAGTGCGTTGGGCCACCTGCAATATCTTCTCCACGCAGGACCATGCTGCGGCTGCCATCGCCGCTGCCGGCATCCCGGTCTTCGCGATCAAGGGTGAAACCCTTGCGGAATACTGGGACTATGTCGGTTCGATCTTCGACTGGGGTGACGACCAGACTGCCAACATGATCCTCGACGACGGCGGTGATGCCACCATGTTCGCCCTGTGGGGCGCACGTGTCGAAGCTGGCGAGAAGCTGTTCGAGCCTTCGAACGCCGAGGAAATCGAGTTCGTCCGCGCGCTCAACGCTTTCCTCAAGAGGAAGCCCGGCTACCTCACGCAGTCGGTCAAGAACATCAAGGGCGTTTCGGAAGAGACGACCACGGGCGTCCACCGCCTGTATCAGATCGCCAAGGACGGCAAGCTGCCTTTCCCGGCGATCAACGTGAACGACAGCGTTACCAAGTCGAAGTTCGACAACCTGTATGGCTGCAAGGAATCGCTGGTCGACGCCATCCGTCGCGCCACCGACGTGATGCTGGCCGGCAAGGTCGCCTGCGTTGCCGGCTTCGGCGACGTCGGCAAGGGCTCGGCCGCATCGCTGCGCCAGGGCGGCGCGCGCGTGATGGTCACCGAAATCGATCCGATCTGCGCACTGCAGGCGGCGATGGAAGGCTATGAAGTTGTCACCATGGAAGAAGCGGTCAAGCGCTGCGACATCTTCGTGACCGCGACCGGCAACGAGGACGTAATCACCGCCGAGCACATGAAGGCGATGAAGCCGATGTCCATCGTCTGCAACATCGGCCACTTCGACAGCGAGATTCAGATCGCTGCGCTCGACAACTACAACTGGACCGAAGTGAAGCCGGGCACCGACCTCGTCGAATTCCCCGATGGCAAGCAGATCATCATCCTTGCCAAGGGTCGCCTGGTAAACCTGGGCTGCGCCACCGGCCACCCGAGCTTCGTGATGAGCGCCAGCTTCACCAACCAGACGCTGGCCCAGATCGAGCTCTTCACCAAGGCCGAGAACTACAAGAACGAAGTCTACGTGCTGCCCAAGCACCTCGACGAGAAGGTTGCGGCGCTGCACCTCGAGAAGCTCGGCGTGCAGCTGACCAAGCTCAGCAAGAAGCAGGCTGATTACATTGGCGTGCCGGAAGCCGGGCCGTTCAAGCCGGACCACTATCGCTACTGATCGTGCGATAGCAGCCAGAACACCAGAGGGCGGCGCGGGAAACCACGCCGCCCTTTCGGTTCTTGGAATGAGTGATACCGGATCATCAGTATTGTAGTGCGCCGGATTGTAATTCTTGGGGGCAGGCCCTAGCGAGAGGACGATGCCGCTGCTCAACCAGACCATCATGGTGTTGATCGGATTGCTGCTTGCCGCCTGGACCGCAGGGGCAGGCTGGCTGGTGCTTGTTGCACGAGCGCGCGCGCGCAAGGGCGAGGCGGTGCATCGCCAGGCGCGCCGATTGGCGAGGATGGTCGATGAATCGCCCGCCCTGCCATTGCTGGTGCGCGCCGATGGCAGGATTGAAGGCCCTGCGCGGCTTGCCGGATGGTTCGGCTTCGAGACGATGCCCGGCTACCTGACCGAACTGGACGCAGAAGGTGCAGGCTTTGACGAGGTGCAGCTTTCGCAATTGAGCGACGCTGTGCGAAAGGCGCAAAAGACCGGCGCGTCCTTCAGGCTGGCGCTCACGCCCAAGGATGGCAAACGCAGCCTTTCG
Source organism: Novosphingobium subterraneum (assembly GCF_000807925.1). Lineage (GTDB taxonomy): Bacteria > Pseudomonadota > Alphaproteobacteria > Sphingomonadales > Sphingomonadaceae > Novosphingobium > Novosphingobium subterraneum. Next base: position 187,517 of record NZ_JRVC01000004.1, read on the forward strand.
GCCCAGGGACACCTGGCCGACCCCCAGATCTCTCCGGGTGGTGCCGCCCTTGTCTGGTTTTTCGACTTCTCGGAAAGCCAGGAAGAGCTGGTCCGCCTGCGCAGCGAGACGACTGCGGCACGGGCGGATTTTGCCGGGCTTTCGGGCCTGATCGAGGCGGCTCCCTTGCCGATGTGGTTTCGCGGGCCGGACCTGCGCCTGCGTCTTGTCAACAGCGCCTATGTGAAAGCCGTTGGTGCTGCGAGCGCCGATGTGGTTATCGCTCAGGGCATCGAACTGATCGAACCTGTCGATGGTCTCTCCGCATCCCAGGTTGCCCGCCAGGCGCAGTCTCGCAAGGTGCCGATCGAGCGTTCGCTGCTGGCAACGATCAAGGGGCAGCGCCGCGCGGTGCGCGTCACGGACCTGCCGTTGGGCGAGGACGGGATCGCCGGATACGTCGTCGACATCGAGGAAATGGAGGAGCTGATCCGCCAGTTCCGCCGCTTCCGCGAAGCGCAGCGCGAAATGCTCGATACGCTCTCGGCGGGCATTGCCCAGTTTGACGAGAAGCGAAACCTGGTCTTCGCAAACCAGCCTTTCCTGCGCATATTCGGTGTGCCAAAGGCCTGGGTGGTGGACACACCGCCGTTCGACCGGGTCATTGACCGGATGCGAGATGCGGGCAGGTTGCCGGAAGTCCGCGATTTCCCCGAGTGGCGCCGCGAAAGGCAGGCCTGGTTCCTCGCCCGCGTGCCAATCGAGGAATCCTGGCACCTTTCCGGGGGGACTCATCTGCGCGTGGTCGGCCAGCCCATGCCGGATGGTGGGCTGCTGATGATCTTCGAGGATCGTACCGAACAACTGCAGCTCTCGGCGACGCGGGACACCCTGCTGCGGACGCGAACGGCAACTTTCGACAATCTGTTCGAATCGCTCGCCGTTTTTGCACCTGACGGCAAGCTGCAGCTGTGGAACCGAAGGTTTGCTGCAGATTGGGGGCTTGAGGAGGAGTTTCTCACCACCCATCCGCGGGTCGACGTTCTGCTTAACAGGCTGGCAACGCAACTTAAACGTCCCGCGCAGATTGGCACGATAGCGCAGGTTATCCAGGCGGCGACGCTGGAGCGCAAGCAGCGTTCCGGCCGGTTGACGCTTGCGGATGGACGCCATTTTGCCCTCGCTGGCGTGCCGCTTCCGGACGGGAACGGGATGCTCACGGTCCTGGACATCACCGACAGCCAGAAGGCCGAGGCGGCCCTGCTCGAACGCAATGCGGCGCTGGTCGAGGCCGACGCGGTGAAGACGCGGTTCATAGCGAACATGAGCTACGAATTCCGCACGCCCCTCACTTCGATCGGAGGCTTTGCCGAGCTTCTGCAAAGTGGCATCGCCGGGGATCTGACGCCCCAGCAGGACGAATATGTTTCGGCAATCCTCACTTCGGTCGCCCGGCTTGGCGAGCAGATCGAGAACGTGCTCGACCTTTCGCAGAGCGAGGCCGGAACGCTGCCGCTGGGACAGGAGCCGGTGGAGATATTCCCGTTGCTGACCGAAGTTGTCAGCGAACGCGGAGAGCGGATCACGGCTGCTGGCCTTGCCCTCGATCTGCGCGGCGACAAGAGCGCCGGAACCGTGATCGGCGATGCCCGCAGGTTGCGTCGGGCCTTTGGGCAACTGGTTGACAATGCCGTGGCCGCTACACCCGAGGGCGGCAGGATCCTTGTCGTTGCCTCCCGAAGCAAGGGGGGACCGCTCCAGGTGGTCGTGTCCGACAATGGCCGCGGCATGGAGCCTGCGGTCCTTGCCCGCGCTCTTGAGGGGCTGAAGCTCGATGCCGAAGGCAAGGCGGTGGAGCGCCGGCAGGGGCTCGGCCTGCCGCTGGTTCGCCAACTGGTGGAAGCGCATGGCGGAACACTGGAGCTTGTGTCCGAGCCCGGCCTTGGCACCAGCGCCATCGTGGTGCTGCCGTGATCTTCGAGTTGCCCGACCTGGACAGTTCGGCTGTTCTCGCCCGCGAGATCGCCGCGAAACTGCGCCCGGGCGATGTGATTGCCCTCTCTGGCGGCCTGGGCGCGGGAAAGACAACCTTGGCGCGATCAATCATTGCAGCACTGGGACACGCCGGAGAAGTGCCCAGTCCCAGCTTTGCCATCATCGAGCTTTATGATCCGCCGTCGGTGCGTCTGCCCCTGGTCCACGCAGACTTCTACCGTCTGGACGATCCGTCCGAGGCGGAAGAGATCGGTCTGGATGACTATCGCGAAGGCGCGGCGCTGCTCGCTGAATGGCCGGAAAATGCCGGGGGCTTCGCGCATGAGCCCGGATGCCTTTCGATCGTGCTGGAATCCACGGAAAACGGCAGGCGGGCCATTGTAACGCCGGGGCGCGATTGGATAGAGCGAGTACCATGGACCTGACTATTCCTTCGGGCGTCGACGCCTTCCTGAACAAGGCAGGCTGGATCGGCGCTACCGTCGAGCCACTGCCTGGCGATGCATCGTTCCGTCGTTACTTTCGTATTCGCCGATCAGCGGGCAATGCGATGCTGATGCACGCGCCGCCGCCCAACGAAGATCCCGAGCCGTTCCTTCGCGCTGCCAAGTGGCTCGATGCAAATGGCCTGCGCGCGCCCCATGTCCTCGCCGAGGATCCGGCGCAGGGCTTTGTCCTGCTGGAGGATTTCGGTGACGTGCGCATGCGCGAATACCTCGATGCCTGGCCGCAGGATGAGGAAGAGGTGTATCGCCATGCCATCGACGCCCTGCTGCAGCTGCGCAAGCTGCCTGCGGGGCCTTTCACGGGATATACGCTGGCCGAGTATCAGCGCGAGGCTCGCCTGTTCATCGAGTGGTACGTGCCTACCCAGTCCCTCTATGTCGATGGGCGGGGCTGGAACGCAGCCTGGGAAGAGGTCCTGTCGCACCTTCTTCCGCGTCAGCGCCCCGGGGTCACTGTCCTGCGCGATTATCACGCCGAGAACATCATGCTGCTCAACGGCCTGGATCGACAGGGGCTGCTGGACTTTCAGGATGCCCTGAACGGCCACCCGGCATACGATCTGGTATCGCTCCTTCAGGATGCGCGCAGGGATGTCTCGCCTGACCTCGAAGCCAGCATGCTGGACTACTACCTGCAGAAGACCGGCGAAGGCGACGATTTCCTCGCGGATTACGCCCGGCTTGGCGCGCAAAGGAATGCCAAGATCGTCGGCATCTTCGTGCGGCTTTGGAAGCGCGATGGCAAACCGCGCTACCTTGACTACATTCCTCGCGTCTGGGCTCTGCTGGAACGCGATCTCGCGCATCCGGCACTGGCTCCGGTTGCCGCCTGGTTCGATGCCAATATTCCGGCAGACCTGCGCGCCAGCATGGGCGGATCGTTTACAGTATGAGCAAGCCTCTTGTCAGCGACGTGGCCATGGTTCTTTCGGCGGGCCTTGGCAAAAGAATGCGCCCGCTTACGGCCACGCGGCCAAAGCCTCTGGTGCAGGTGGCGGGCAAGCCCTTGATCGACCATGCGCTGGACAAGCTTGAGGAAGCCGGCCTGGCCCGGGCCGTGGTCAACGTCCATTATCTTGCCGACGCGATGGAAGCGTATCTGGCGCAACGCAAAAGCCCGGCCATCGCCATTTCGGACGAGCGGGCGCAGCTGCTGGAAACCGGCGGGGGCATGGTCAAGGCATTGCCCTTGCTGGCGACCGATCCGTTCTTCTGCCTCAACTCCGACAATATCTGGCTCGACGGGCCGCGGAACGTCTTTGCCCACCTTTCGGATCATTGGGACGCCGAAAGGATGGATGCGTTGCTGCTGCTCGTGCCCCATGCGCGGGCGTTCAACTATCGCGGGAAGGGGGATTTCCACATGGATGCCCTCGGCCGGATATCGCGCCGTCGGACCGGTCGTGTGGCGCCTTTCATTTACAGCGGCATCCAGATTGTTTCGCACCGCCTGCTCCTTGACGCGCCGGAAGGTCCGTTCGGAACGATGGTGCTGTGGCAACGGGCCATTGAAGAGGGGCGGCTTTACGGATTGTCCCACCAGGGACTGTGGTATGAAGTGGGCGAACCCCAGATGATCGCCCCAACCGAGGCTGCGCTGAAGCGCGATTGACATGGCCGAGTTTTCCACCCGTCCGCGTGTCTGGTCCATCGCGGCGCACAGGGGTTTTGCCGACGCCTTGGTCGCCGGCCTGGTCCCTCGTTATCGCGAGGATCGGTTTGGCCTCGCGCGCCTGACGCTGCTGCTGCCAAGCCAACGCGCAATCCGCACGGTCACCGAAGCTTTCGTTAGGATAAGCGGGCAGGGACTGTTGCTGCCGCGCATGGCGGTAGTGGGCGACCTTGACCTCGACGAGACGCTGGGACCGTTGCTTGACCCGATCGGTGCCGGGGCGGGGATTCCCGATGCCGTGGACCCAGTACACCGGCTGCTCAAACTCTCCGCGCTGATCCGCGACGAACTGGGCAACGAAGCGCCCGGTGAAGCTGCCTTGCTGCGACAGGCCAGAAGCGTGGCACAGAGCATCGACCGGCTCCTCATTGAAGGGGTGCGTCCCGAGGACATGCTCGACGAAGGCATCCTTGGCCTCTCGTCGGAACTGTCGGAGCACTGGCGGGAAAGCACCAAGCTGTTCGCCACCGTATTCTTCAAGTGGAAGGACGAACTGGCGCGGCTGGGCAGGATCGATGCGCCCGAACGACGCAATCTGCTTTTGGCCCACGCGGCGCAGGTGTGGAGGGAAACCCCGCCTGCCCATCCCGTGATCGCTGCGGGCGTAACCTCGGCCTCGCCTGCGGTCGCGAATTTGCTTCGGGTGATTGCGGATCTTCCGGACGGCGGCGTCGTTCTGCCCGATCTTGATCTTGCGATGGATGTTTCGGTCTGGGACGCGCTCGGGTCTGCAGGCGGACCTGACGGCAAGGTATTTCAGCGCGGGGATGTCGTAACGCATCCGCAGTATCACCTGAAGCTTCTGCTGAACCGCATGGGGATCGGGCGAGGCGAGGTTGAGCCGTGGCACCGTTCTGGCCTTGCGCCTGCGCCGCCGGAACGCAGCCGCGCAATCTCGAATCTCTTCCTGCCGCCGGAAGCCAGTGCTGCTTGGGCTTCGCTCGAGGCGAGGGAGCGCCGTCTTTCCGGCGTTCGGATGATGGAGAGCGCCAACCCGGAGGAAGAAGCGCAGGCCATTGCCGTGTTGGTCCGCGAAGCTCTTGACGAGCCAGAGCGCCGCGTGGCGGTGATCACGCCGGACCGCAGTCTGGCGGCGCGGGTCGTGGCGCATCTTGGCCGCTGGAATATTGGCGCGGACGATACAGCCGGCCGGCCGTTGCCGCAGACGGCGGCAGGCAGGGTGATCCTTCAATTGGCCGAAGTCGTTGCCGAGCGGGCCGCACCTGTCCCGCTGCTTGCCTTGCTTGGCCACCCGCTGGTCTGCGCAGGCGAGGGAAGGGCGAAATGGCTCGAGCGGGTGCGACAGCTGGATCTGGCCCTGCGTGGCCCCCGACCCGGCCCCGGACTGGCTGCCATCCGGAGCAAGGCGAAGGAACATGAAAAGCGGTATCCGGGTCTTGCAGACTGGTGGTCGGTCGTCGAGGACCTGCTGTTTCCGCTGCTGTCGCTCGATGGCCACGTGTCGCTGGATGCGGCGCTGATAGCTCTGTCCGAAGTGGGAGAAGCGCTGTGCGGGCAGGGGCTGTGGGCACAGGCCGATGGGCGCTGTCTCGCGCAGTTCATCGAGACCTGGCGCGAAGCTGCTTCAGAGCATCCAGGCCTTTTGCCGCCCGAAGAACTGCCGGCACTGTTGCGCGATGCCATGGAGGAAGTCTCCGTCCGCCCGCCCTATGGGAAGCATCCGCGTCTGGCGATCTACGGCTTGCTCGAAGCGCGGATGAGCCGCGCCGATCTTGTCATCTGCGCTGGCCTGACCGAGGGCTCCTGGCCAGGTAGCCCGGCGACTGACCCGCTGCTGGCACCTGCCATCCTCCGCGCGTTGGGCATCCCGGGTGCCGATTTCCGCATCGGTCTTTCTGCGCACGACCTTGCTGCTGCATTGGGAGCGCCCGAAGTCGTGCTCAGCCATGCGCACCGCGATGCAACCGGTCCGGTCATTCCTTCGCGCTTCCTGCTGCGAATTCACGCAATGCTTGGCGAGCAGCTTCGGCGCGAGACGCGCGCGGTCAGCCTTGCCCAAGCGTTGGCCGATCCCGAACCGGAGCAGCCTCACCCCCGGCCGCACCCCATGCCCAGTGCGGAGCAGCGGCGCGTTCCGATTGCTGTTACGGCACTGGATCGGCTGCGCGGCGATCCGTACCAGTTCTATGCCTCGGCGATTCTTGGTCTGCGTAGCCTGGATCCGGTCGATGCCGATCCGACGCCTGCCTGGAAAGGCACCGCAGTTCACGATGTGCTGAAGGCATGGCACGATGGCGGCGGCCGTCCCGGCGAACTCGTGCCGCTTGCCGAACGCATGTTCGACGAGATGAGCGCCCACCCCTTCATGCGGGCGATGTGGAAGCCGCGCCTGATCGATGCCTTGCTGTGGATCGAGGAGGAAACGGACCGCCTTGCCGGCGAAGGCCGCGACGTTCTGGCGATCGAGCGCAAGGGCGAGATCATGGTTGACGGCATCCGCATTCACGGCCGTGCAGATCGTATCGACAGGCTGGCCGACGGAACGCTGGCCGTAGTCGACTACAAGACCGGCACGCCGCCATCGGGCAAGATGGTCGCGCAAGGATACGCCCTTCAGCTTGGCCTCATTGGCATGATCGCCCGTGGCGGTGGCATGGAAGACGTCTCGGGCGAGCCAACGAAGTTCGAGTACTGGTCGCTTGGCCGGAACAAGGATCGCGGCTTTGGCTACATGAAATCTCCCGTCAAGGAAACGGCGCGGCAGACCGGCCTGTCGCTTGAAGACTTCCTGCCCGAAACCGAGCGTTTCCTGCGTGAAGCAATTGCGCGTTGGTTGCTCGGCAGCGAGCCGTTCACGGCGCGGCTCAATCCCGATCTTCCGGGCTACAGTGATTTTGACCAGCTGATGCGTCTCGACGAATGGCAGGGTCGCGAAGAGGAAAGCGGCCGGTGAGCAAGGTCTATCCACTCAGGGACAATCAGGCGCATGCGGTCCATCCGCAACGCACCGTCTGGCTATCTGCGTCCGCAGGGACCGGCAAGACGCAGGTCCTTTCCGCGCGCGTTCTGCGCCTGCTTCTGCAGGAGGGTGTCGAACCCGAGCAGATCCTTTGCCTGACTTTCACGAAGGCGGGTGCCGCCGAAATGGCGACGCGCGTCAACGAGGTTCTCGCCAGCTGGGTGCGTCTTCCCGAGATCGAGCTCGCCGCGCAGTTGAAGGCGATTGGCGCGCCGTTTGGACCCGAAACCGTGGCCCGCGCCCGCAGCCGCTTTGCCGCCGTGCTCGATTGCCCCGGCGGCGGCCTCAGGATCGAGACCATTCACGCCTTTTGCCAGTGGCTGCTTGCGTCTTTTCCCGTGGAGGCGGGCCTCCGACCGGGCAGCCGAGCCATGGAGGACCGCGACCGCGCCTTGCTGGTTCGGCAAGTGCTGGCCGAATTGCTGGTTTCGGCCGAACTTGAGGGCGACGAGGCATTGATCGACGGTCTTGCCTCGCTCTCGCGCCGGATGAGCGAGGATCAGGTGGAAGCCTTTCTGCTGCGTTGCGCCGGTGCACTGGATCTGTGGACAGGGCCGGGTGCATGGCAACCGCCACTGCGCCCGCGGATCAACCGCGTGATCGGGCTCGGCGAGAATGACGGGCCGGAGAGCCTTGCCGCCATGTGCGCCGATGATCGGTTCGATTGCGAGTCCGTCCGGCGCTGCATGGAGATGAACAGCGCCTGGGGCACCAAGAGTGGTACCGAAACGGCGAACACCCTTGGCGACTGGCTCGCTGCGGGCCCCGAAGGACGCCTGAACACCTTTGCCGCGCTGAAGAGCCAGTTTCTCACGGCCAAAGATGAAGCCAAGTCGACCACGAACATCGAAAAGAAGCAGCCCGGATATGCCGACTATGCCGCGCGGGTCATTGCCTGCGTCGAGGCAGTAAAGGCCCGCAAGGCACAGCTTGATCTTGCCGACCTGCTCGAGACAGCGCTTACCATCGGTCGCCGTTTTGCCCTGGCCTGGAGCGATGCCAAGGCGCGCGAGGGCTTCATCGATTTCGATGACCAGATCCGCACCGCCGCTGACCTTCTGACCAAGCGCACCAGCGCCGAATGGATCCGCTTCAAGCTCGATCGCCGCTTCGACCACATCCTTGTCGATGAAGCGCAGGACACAAATGCCTCGCAGTGGGAGATCGTGCTCGAAGGGCTGGTGTCCGACTTCTTCACCGGCGAAGGCCAGCGTGGGCCTGCCGTGCGCACGCTGTTCGTGGTGGGCGATTACAAGCAGGCCATCTTCGGTTTTCAGGGGACGAGTCCCGAGAACTTCGCGCAGGCGAGCCTTCGGGTCAGGGAGCAACTCGATCAGGTCGCGCAGATCCTCTCCGACCCGGACCGCAAGCTGCTCGAACTCGGGCTGGGCCAATCGTTTCGCACGTCAAGGCCGATCCTCGAATTCGTCGACCGTGCCATCGATCATCTGGGGTGGGATCGGCTGGGCCTTGATCGCAAGCCCGAGCGCCATGTCGGTCTGGATATCCCCGGCACGGTCGGCCTCTGGAAGATCGTCGGCGATGATGCGCCGGACGAGGAGGATGACGGTGGCGGGGGCGACCAGGGAGGGGGAGACGAGGGCGCCGAAAGCTGGCTCTCGCGCCCTGATCGCAAGCTGGCGGACCAGATCGCGCTGCAGGTGAAGGCGTGGATCGACAGCGGCTTCCCACTGGGCAAGGCTCAGCGCCATGCCGGTGCGGGCGACGTCATGGTCCTGGTGCGCAAGCGCAAGGAACTGGCGGGGCTGATCGTGGCACGTCTGCACGCGCGCGGCGTGCCAGTGGCGGGCGTGGACCGGCTGCGGCTTGGCGCTCCGCTTGCGGTGAAGGACCTGGTGGCCGCGCTGCGCTTTGCCGCGCAACCGCTGGATGACCTGAACCTGGCTGCGTTGCTGGTTTCTCCGCTGATCGGGTGGTCGCAGGAAGACCTGCTCGAACACGGCTATCGCAGGCAGGGCGTGCGGCTGTGGGACTGGCTGCGCCAGAACGAGGGGCCTGCGACTTTCGCAACGATGGAGCAATTGCGCAGCCTGCTTGCCCGGGCCGATTTCGATCCGCCGCAAGTGCTGCTGCATTGGTTGCTGGTGGGGCCTTGGGATGGCCGTCGCAGACTGGTCGCACGCCTTGGGCGTGAGGCCAACGATCCGATCGACGAACTGCTCAACGCAGCGATCGCGTTTTCCAGCGCCAATGTGCCCAGCCTGATCGGCTTCCTGCAGTGGTTCGACGCCGGGGAGGGTGAGCTCAAGCGCGAGGCAGGCAAGGCTGATGGCCTGGTGCGGGTGATGACCGTGCACGGATCGAAGGGGCTGCAGGCGCCGATCGTGATCCTCGCCGATGCTGCGGATGATCCGGACCTGTCTCCACCCCGCGGTCTTGAGCTCGTCGAAGACGTTCTGGGGTCCGTGCGCAAGGTCCCCCTGCCGTCGCTACGAAAGGAGGAGAAGGCACCCGCTGTTCTCGAGGCGGAGGCAGAAGCCAAGCGCGCCGAGCGCGAGGAGCATTGGCGTCTGCTCTATGTGGCGATGACGCGTGCCGAGGAAGCCCTGTTCATTGCAGGGGCGAAGGGCAAAAGGCGCAGGAAGGGGGCAGGTGACCTTCCCGAGGACAGCTGGTACGCACAACTCGAGCCGCTGTTCGAGGGCGATTGGCGCAGCGATCCGCTTTGGGGCGCGGTCAAGCAGATCGGCGGTCCTGCCAGCCTGAAAGGCCAGCCGGCCGAGCGATCCGGACGTTCTGCGCGGATTGAGGTCCCGGAGGTGTTGCGCGCTGCAGTCGGCCCCGAACCTCGCCCGCCGCGCCCGCTTGCACCTTCTTCGCTGGGAGAGGACGAAGCCCCGGATCCGCCAGCGCCGCCCGGTCCTCATGCCATGCTGGCGGCAAGACGCGGGACGCTTCTGCATCGCCTTATCGAGCGCCTTCCGGAACTTCCGGTCGAGCGGCGACAGGAGGCCGGTCTCGCCTGGCTTGCCCGGATGGCGAGCGATTTCGACAATTCGGACCACAGGGCCATGGTGGCGTATGCCATCGCGGTGATCGACCAACCGGGCTGGAACGACGTCTTCGGCCCGGATTCCCTGGCTGAAGTGCCGCTGGCAGCGGTCGTCGGAGGTCGGGTCGTGAGCGGCACGGTGGACCGCCTTATCATCTCCGACAACGGCATACGGATCGTGGATTTCAAGACAGCGCGCCGCCCTCCGGCCTCGCTCGAGGAGATTCCTGCGGCCTACATCCGCCAGATGGCCGCCTATGTTGCCGCGCTTGAAGCAATACACCCCGGCCTGCCGGTTGAAGCTGCGCTGCTCTATACCCACACGCCGCAATTGTTCGTTATTCCCGATGACCTGATCGCAGCGCAAAAGCTGCGCCTTGCCGGGGTTCAGGAATCCTTGTCCGGCTGATCTGTTGCACCGCGCGCGCGAGTGCCTAGATTGCCCTCAACCACACAGGAGTTTCACGCAATGTCGACCAAGGCCGTTTCCGACGCCACTTTTGCCTCCGAAGTTCTGGGCAGCAGCAAGCCCGTCCTCGTCGATTTCTGGGCGGATTGGTGTGGGCCGTGCAAGATGATCGCCCCCGCGCTTGAGGAGATTTCCGAGGAACTGGCCGACAAGGTCGAGATCGCCAAGGTCGACATCATGGAGAACACCGATACGGCCAGCCAGTTCGGCGTGCAGTCGATCCCGCTGCTGATCCTGTTCAAGGACGGTCAGCCGGTCGCCCAGAAGCTGGGTGCTGCGCCGAAGAGCCAGATCAAGGGATGGCTCGAAAGCGTTCTTTGATTTCGAAGCAATTGCCCCCGCGAAAGCGGGGGTTCTTGTATCAGGCCGGCATGCGCGAAAGACGCTCGGCCAGTTCGTCGAACAGCCTGGGACTTGCCGCGCCGATCAGCCCGGGTTCCAGATGGCGATCGACGCGGTAGGGCGAACCGTCAGGTCGCGCTGCCTTGCCGCCTGCCTCGTTCAGGAACAGCACGCCTGCGGCATGATCCCACGCCAGTGTCTTCTCGAACAGGGACACGTCATTCTGGCCAAGAGCTATGCGGGGATACTGCTCGGCGGCGCAACGGGGGATATCGACCAGCGTGTAGTGCGGCGCGATATGCTCCATCAGCGACGCGCGCTTGGACTTGTCGACAAAGACCAGCGAGATCGCGGCAATCGGCGTGTCATTGCCGCTGCCTCGCGCGGTCAGCTTCTCGCCGTTGACCCAAGCGCCCTGGCCGCGATGCGCGGTGCACAGACGGCCCGAGAGCGGGTCGTAGATCCAGCCTGCAACAGTTTCGCCGCCCTGCGCCAGGGCAACCAGGATACCGAACGGCGGCTTGCCGACCGCATAGTTGTTCGTCCCGTCGAGCGGGTCGATGATCCAGCACAGCTTGTCAGACAGGCGATCGAAGATTGCCAGATCAGCATGGGCCGCTTCCTCACCGACGATCGCCGCCTCGGGCAGGATCCTTGCCAGCCCTTCGGCCAGCATGATTTCGCTTTCGGTGTCGGCAATGGTGACGACATCGTCGACCGCCTTGTTGCTCACCTCTTCAATGGCCAGCCGCTGGTAGTGCTTCAGCAGCGTCTTTTCCGCAGTGTCCCGCATGAGGGCGGCCACTGCATCGTCAAGGGACCGGCTCAAGACCGGTAATCCGCATTGATCGAAATGTAGCCGTGCGTCAGGTCGCAGGTCCAGACCGTGGCCGAGCCTTCGCCCAGGCCGAGATCGACCTCTATCGAAATCTCGCTGCCCTTGAGATGCGCGGCGACGGGCGCTTCGTCGTAATCGGCCAAGGGCTGACCGTCACGCGCTGCCCAAGTGCCGCCGAACCCGATCGAGAGGCGGTCGCGATCGGCTGGTTCGCCAGCCTTCCCCACGGCCATGACAACCCGGCCCCAGTTGGCGTCCTCGCCTGCGATGGCGGTCTTGACCAGCGGCGAGTTGGCGATGGCAAGCCCCACCTTGCGGGCGCTCTCGTCGGACACCGCGCCGGTAACGCTGACGGCGATGAATTTCTGCGCGCCTTCGCCATCCTTGACGACGAGGTGGGACAACTCGCGACATACCTGTTCAAGCGCGGCGGCGAAGGCATCGGCACCGGGGCTGTCGAAGCTGATCAGTTCGGCGTTTCCTGCCTTGCCGGTGGCGAAGGCGAGCACGGTGTCACTGGTCGAGGTGTCGCTGTCGACAGTGATGCATGAAAACGTCCTACGGTTTGCGGCCGAAAGGCACTCCTGCAGGAATGCCGGGCTGACGGCGGCATCGGTGAAGATATAGCCCAGCATCGTTGCCATATCGGGCGCGATCATGCCGCTGCCCTTGATGATTGCACTGAACGTCACACGGGTATCGCCGATCATCGCCGAAGCGGCCGCGCCCTTGGTGAAGGTGTCCGTGGTGCCGATGGTCCGGGCGGCGTCTTCCCATGAGCAGACTTCGGCCTGGAGTGCGGCTTCGATCCCCGCACGGGCCTTGTCCTTGGGCAGCGGCACGCCGATCACGCCGGTGGAGGAGACGAAGACCTGCTCCTTTTCGCAGCCGAGGTGTGCGGCGACTTGCGACATGATCTGCTCGACCGCCTCGCGGCCGCGATAGCCGGTGAAGGCGTTGGAGTTACCGGCGTTCACCACCAGCGCGCGGGCCTTGCCCTGCTGGACGTTCTGCCGACCGAGTTCCACTTCTGACGAGCAGCACACGTTGCGCGTGAAGACGCCCGCAACCGCCGTGCCCTCGACAAGTTCGACATAGGTGAGGTCGCAGCGGCCCCAATCCTTGTACCCGGCGCGCGCGATGCGCGGGGTTGCGCCTGCAATGGCGGGCAGGGCGGGGAAGGGCGTTGCGAGCGGGGAAACGGCGTCAGACATGGCGATGCGCCTAGCGCGCAGGCGCTTCCGGTTCAAGTTATGCGCAGAACGCGGGTTTGTCGGCTTGTGCTTTGCAATGCACCTTGTAGCCTCAGTGGATGAATTCGATCCGATATCTTGCGGCCTGCGTGGCCTTTGTCGTTGTTCAGCAGAATGCATCGGCCGCGGAGCCACAATCCCCCAAGCCCATGGGAAACCCGGGCGAGTGGGTTACCACCCAAGATTATCCTTCCGAAGCCCTTCGGAACGAACAGGAGGGCACCGTCGCCTTTCGCATTCAGGTCGGAACGGACGGAGTTCCGTCCGGCTGTGACGTCACCATGAGCAGCGGAAGTGCATTGCTTGATAGTGCCACGTGCGACCTGATCCAGTCACGGGCGCGTTTCAGCCCTGCCATGGATGGGCAGGGAAGGGCCGTCGTCGGGACCTATTCGAATTCGGTACGCTGGACGATCCCGGATGATCTTGTCCCGGCCTCGATTTCACCCACAACGCAAGTGCTGGCGTTTGTCGTTGACGAGCAGGGCAACGTGACCAACTGCCGCCAATCCATCACTACGCCGTCAGGTACGAGGGAGTTGCCAGGCGCCGGACCGTGTCCCGGCGGGCCCCCGAAAATGGCTCCGTTCAAGGACAAATCTGGAAAGCCGGTAAAAAGGCAGGTGCAGGTCACCACGAAGATAGAGGTGTTTGACGTCGCGCCTTGAGAGCTTTCCATATGGACGAACCGCGACGGAATGCCTATCTGTTGCGGCAATGCGCATGCTTCTTGCCCTTTTGGCCCTGATTACGGGTCTTTCCCTGCCCGAGGCGGCGCTTGCCGTCTCGCGCACGGAAGTGGCCGAAGCAGGCATGGCGACAGGCGCTTCAACTTCTGTCGAGCAGCGCCAGCAGCGTTGCGCGGCCCGCGGTGGCGCGGTGCCGCAGAAGCGCACGAATGCCCGCCGCAAGACGGTGTGGCTGCCCGCTCCGGCACTGATCCGGCCTTGCGGCATTGAATTGACTGACCGCGCGCGCGAATAGCGCCACGGACAGCATACCCTTACCGGCACGACACTGTCCGACGCTGCGCGCCGATGATGCGCATGGCCAACTACATCACAGATCAACAGGAAAATCCGCCCATGTTCGGCTCTATCGCCAAGGCCTTGTTTGGCTCTTCCAACGATCGTTACGTCAAGTCGCTCGACAAGCTCGTTCGCCAGATCGCGGGTTATGAACCACACCTCCAGGCGCTTTCCGACGAGGAACTGGCTGCCCAGACGCCGAAGCTGCGCCAGATGCTGGCCGAGGGCAAGACGCTCGACGACATCATGCCCGAAGCGTTTGCCACAGTCCGCGAGGCTTCGGTCCGCACGCTCGGGATGCGTCACTTTGATGTGCAGATGATTGGCGGCATCGTGCTTCACCGCGGCGAAATCGCCGAGATGCGCACCGGCGAAGGCAAGACGCTGGTTGCGACACTGGCGGTCTATCTCAACGCGCTGGAAGGCAAGGGCGTCCACGTCGTCACCGTGAACGACTACCTCGCCCGCCGCGACGCCGAGACCATGGGCGTGCTCTACAGGTTCCTCGGGCTGACGGTTGGCGTGATCGTGCCGAACCTCAACGAGGAGCAGCGCCGCGAGGCTTACAATTCGGACATCACTTACGCGACGAACAACGAACTCGGGTTCGACTACCTGCGCGACAACATGAAGCACGAACGGTCGCAGATGGTGCACCGCCCGTTCAACTTCGCGATCGTCGACGAAGTGGACTCGATCCTGATCGACGAGGCGCGCACGCCGCTGATCATTTCCGGACCGACCGACGACAAGAGCGACCTTTACATCTCGGTTGACGCCATCGTGAAGCAGATCCAGCCCGATCTCTACGAGGCGGACGAGAAGACCAAGAACATCACGCTCACCGAAGATGGCGTCGAGTGGGTCGAACGCGCGTTCGAGGAAGCCGGGTTGCTGGTCGGTTCGAACCTCTATGACGTCGAGAACACGATGGTGGTCCACCATCTCGACCAGGCTCTCAAGGCCAACGTCATGTTCAAGCGAGACATCGACTATATCGTCAAGGACGACAAGGTCGTGATCATCGACGAGTTCACCGGCCGCATGATGGACGGCCGGCGCTGGTCGAACGGCCTGCACCAAGCGGTAGAAGCCAAGGAAGGCGTGCGGATCGAGCCCGAGAACCAGACGATGGCCTCGATCACGTTCCAGAACTACTTCCGCATGTACCCGAAGATTTCGGGCATGACCGGCACGGCTGCCACCGAAGCGCCGGAATTCTTCGACATCTACAAGATGAACGTCGTCTCGATCCCGACGAACGTGCCGGTGCAGCGCATCGACGAGGAAGACGAGTTCTACAAGAACACGCTCGACAAGTTCGCGGCCATCGCGAAGCTGATCCGCGACAAGTACGAGAACGGACAGCCGGTGCTGGTCGGCACCGTGTCGATCGAAAAGTCGGAGCTGCTTTCCGAATTCCTGACCAAGGAAGGCGTGAAGCACAACGTCCTGAACGCCCGCTTCCACGAGATGGAAGCGCACATCGTGGCGCAGGCGGGCCGCCTTGGCGCGGTGACCATTGCCACCAACATGGCGGGCCGCGGCACCGACATCCAGCTTGGCGGCAATGTCGAGTTCCGCATCGAGGACGAACTGCGCGATCTGCCCGAAGGCCCGGAGCGCGATGCCGGGATCGCCCGGATCAAGGCTGAAGTCGCCGAGGAAAAGGCCAAGGTGCTTGCCGCCGGCGGTCTGTGCGTGATCGGCACCGAACGCCACGAAAGCCGCCGCATCGACAACCAGCTGCGCGGTCGTTCGGGGCGTCAGGGTGACCCGGGCATGAGCAAGTTCTACCTCTGCCTCGAGGACGACCTGCTGCGTATCTTCGGCCCTGACACGCTCTTCGCCAAGATGATGAACAACAACCTTGCCGATGGCGAGGCGATCGGTTCGAAGTGGCTGTCGAAGGCTATTGAGACCGCGCAGAAGAAGGTCGAGGCGCGCAACTACGACATCCGCAAGCAGGTCGTCGAATACGACGACGTGATGAACGACCAGCGCAAGGTCATCTACGAGCAGCGCGCCGACATCATGGATGCCGAAGCCGTGGGCGATGTCGTGACCGACATGCGTCACGATACGGTAAACGCCATCGTCGGCGACGCCTGCCCTCCCGGCTCCTATCCCGAACAGTGGGATGTCGAAGGCCTCAAGGGCAGGGTGCGCGATGTTCTGGGCCTCGAGGTTCCGATCGAGGACTGGATGCAGGAAGAGGCGATCGAGCCGGATACCATCGAGGAGCGCATCCAGACGCTCGCCGACGAGCATATGGACCGCAAGATCGGCGAAATCGATCCGGTGGCCTGGCGCAGCCTCGAGAAGTCGATCCTGCTTGAGCGGCTTGATCATCACTGGAAGGAGCACCTCGCGACGCTCGACGCGCTTCGCCAGGTCGTGTTCCTGCGCGCTTACGCACAGAAGACGCCGATCAACGAGTACAAGCAGGAAGCGTTCGGCC
Source organism: Novosphingobium subterraneum (assembly GCF_000807925.1). Classification (GTDB taxonomy): domain Bacteria; phylum Pseudomonadota; class Alphaproteobacteria; order Sphingomonadales; family Sphingomonadaceae; genus Novosphingobium; species Novosphingobium subterraneum. The sequence continues at coordinate 204,053 of NZ_JRVC01000004.1, forward strand.
TGTTCGAGAAGATGCTCGATGCCATCCGCGAGGATGTTACGCGCATTCTCACGACCAGCGAGATCCGCCTTCGCCCGTCCGAGGAATTCCAGCTGCCCGAACTGCCGGATTTCCTTACGAGCCACATCGATCCTTCCACGGGTGAGAACGACGCGGCTCCTCTGGCGCCGGCGCCAACCATGTTCGGCGCTCTGCCTCCGCAGGCTGGCGGCGGGCTGACCGTCGGTTCGTCGGCGGTGGATCCCTATGCGGGCCAAGGCATCAGCCGCAACGCGCCCTGCCCATGTGGATCGGGGCAGAAGTACAAGCACTGCCATGGCGTTGCCGCCTGACCACTGGTTTCAGGTTTGCCGAGGGCATCTCGGTCAAGCTGATTTGATTCAAGGGCTTGAAACAAATGTTATTGTGCAATCGCCGGTCCTCGGCGATTGCACGATCCGCATTTGTTGCTAAACATGAACGAGCGATAAACAGAACAGAACGGGCCGCGTCGAAGAGTTATCCGACGGGGGCACTTGCAGAATGACGTTCAGGGAGATGCGCAAGCGGAGCTTGCTGGCAAGCGGAGGCGTTCTTGCCTTTGCGGCGATGGCCTCCACGACAGTTCCGGCGCTCGCGCAATCGGCACCCGGTCAGGCTACCACTCCGCCATCGCGCGATGAACTTCGCGGCATCACAGGGCAGGCTCCTCAATCTGCGCCACGCCTTTCGGTCAGGAACGAGATCGAGCGCTCGCCCTGTCCGCTGGAAGACCCGCAGTATGCGGACATCAGGGTTACGCTGAGCGAAGTTACCTTCAACAACCTGAAGGAGATCGCACCGGACGAGCTTTCGGAGACGTGGAAGCCGCTTGCGGGAACGCCGCAGCCGATCTCTGTCCTGTGCCAGATCCGTGACGCTGCAGGAACCATGCTGCGCAACAGGGGCTACCTTGCTGCCGTTCAGGTGCCGACCCAGAAGATCGAGAACGGTCAGGTCCGGATGGAAGTGATCTATGCCCGGATCACCACCGTCCGAGCCCGCGGTGAGACTCAAGGGGCCGAGAAGAAACTGCAGCAATACCTTGGCGCCCTGACCGGCGAGGAAGTGTTCAATCAGCGCCGCGCCGAACGCTACCTTCTGCTGGCCCGCGATCTGCCGGGATACAATGTCCAACTGACGCTGAAGCCCGCAGGCACCGGAGCGGGCGATCTCGTGGCCGAGGTGAGCGTATTGCGCGAACCCTATGCTCTCGACCTGACGATCCAGAACCTTGCGTCTGAGGCTACCGGTCGATTCGGCGGACAGCTCCGCGGCCAGTTCTACGGGCTGACGGGAATGGGAGATGTCACGACGCTGTCCTACTATGCGACGTCCGATTTTTCGGAGCAGCATATCCTGCAGGGCAGCCATGAGTTCCGCCCCGGCTCACGTGGCCTCGTCGTCGGTGGCCAGTTCACCTATGCCTGGACCAAGCCCGATGTGGCGGGGCTTCCGGCCAATGTCTCGCTCGACGCGCGTACGCTCTACGCCAGCCTTCATGCCCGTTATCCGCTCCAGCGCTCGCTCGCTCAAAACATCTGGCTCAGCGGTGGCTTCGATCTGGTCAATCAGGACGTCAACCTGATCGTGCCACTCACGCAGGACAAGATCCGCGTGGCATGGGGGCGACTGGACATGGATGCCGTCGATACGTCCCACGCCCAGCCGAGATGGCGCCTCGCGTCTTCGTTCGAAGCGCGCCAGGGGCTCGCCATCCTTGACGCGACGCGGCCATGCGCAGGCGCTTCATGTGCCACGGCACTACCCGCCAGCCGTGCTGATGCCTCGCCAACCGCTACGGTCGTGCGCTGGCAGGGTGAATACGAGCGCGCGCTTGGCAAGGTGTCTTTTCTTCTCGCCCCTCGTGCCCAGTACGCCTTCAAGCCGCTGTTCGCGTTCGAGGAATTCTCGACCGGCAACTTCACGATCGGTCGCGGGTTCGATCCGGGAGAGCTGATCGGCGATGATGCCGTGGGCGCCACGGCTGAATTCAGGGGACCGCGCCTTCCGATCGGGAGCAGCCGAGAAATCCGCGTTCAGCCGTTCGTGTTCGCAGACGCCGCGTGGGTCTGGAACAAGGGGCTTGCGGGATCCGACCGCCTGACGTCTGCAGGTGGCGGTTTCCGCTCCGACATTGGCTCCCGCTTCCGTCTGGAGGCGACGCTGGCTGTGCCCCTGGAAAAGGTCGGCCTCCAGGCCCGCCGTTCCAAGCCCCGCTTTCTCATGACTTTGACCACGCGATTGCTGCCGTGGAGGAACTTCTGATGCGCGCTCATGTAAAGGCCCCCCGCAAGCAACTGCTTTCGGCTTCCGGAATTGCGCTGGCGACGGCACTGGCGGCATCGGGTTCGGTTGCGCAGGCGCAATCGTTCCAGGCTACGCCGACATCGACGTTCGGCTCTGTCTCGATCAACACCGGTTCGGGCACGACGGATGTTGTCGTCTCCAGTCCGAGCGCGGTGATCAACTGGACGCCGACAGATACCGCAGCAACGGGCGGACCAATCATATTCCAGTCGGCCGGCACGACGGCTACGTTCACCAATAACCCTGCATCGAACGGCGACTTTGCGGTGCTCAACCGCATCATCCCTTCGGGATCGACACGTGCAATCCAGTTTGATGGGACGGTCGTTTCTCGTCTGCAATCAGCTGCGGGCGGCTCTGCTCCGGGCGGGACTGTCTTCTTCTACAGCCCTGGCGGCATCCTCATTGGTGCATCGTCGGTCTTCGATGTCGGCAATCTGGTTCTCACCACATCGGATCTCAATTACAGCACGACCGACGGCAGCTTCGACACCAGCGGCGCCTATGTCTTTCAGCCAGTCAGCGTGGCTGGCTCGCAGATCGTGGTCAGCGCAGGCGCTCAACTCGGCGCGACGACGGACGGCTCCTACATCGCCATGGTTGCGCCGGCGGTTACCAACAACGGCACCATCACTGTCAACGGTTCCGCCGCGCTCGTTGCTGCCGATGCTGCCACAATCACCTTTTCTCCCAACGGCCTGTTCGACATTCAGGTCGATTCCGGAACAAGCGCAACCGGCACAGTTGCGAGCAACAACGGTACGATAACCGGCCCAGCGGCGTCCAACCCGGACTTCTTCCATCGCATCTACATGGTTGCCGTCCCCAAGAACGACGCGATCACCATGGCCATCGGGGCCGGCAGTTCGCTGGGATTCGACATCGCAGGCGCGGCGGATGTCATTGGCAACACCGTCGTGCTGTCAGCCGGTAACGACGTGGCAGGCGGAAGCGCGCAGAGCTTCGCCTCCAGCGGGGGCGGAACCGGGCTCGCAAACATTTCGGGTGGCGATGCCGACTTCACGTCGAACCTGGAGGCCCGGCTGACTGGACAGTTTCAGCTTGGCTCGGGGAGCAGCGCAGGTCTGGATTTCGCGTCCAACGTCTTTGCGAGCTCGACCGGTGGTGACGTCAGCGTCTTTGCGAATGCCGGTGGGCAGGTTTCCTTCGGCGCCAACGTCGAATTCCATGCTGATAGAAGTGGGTCGAGTGCTTCGGTCCTTGCTGTTGGCGGCAGCGCGCATCTTTATGCGACTGATGGCGGCACGATCGATGTCACGGGCGATGTGCACCTCAGCGCCAATGGCTTTGGCGCTCCAGCGATTTCGCCCGATACCAACGCCGGAGACGCGCAGGGCGGCTTTGCCAAGATCCAGTCGAACAATGGCGGCCAGATCGACATTACCGGTAACGTCCAGCTTGATGCGATTGGCTTTGGCGGCCAGGCGCAGAGCGTGGGCACCGGCGCCGGAACCGGGACAGGCGGCACCGCGTGGATCCTTTCGACCGGTACGGGTGGTTCGCAGGTCAACATTCAGGGTACTGCACTCCTTGATGCCACGGGGCGAGGATATGACGGTGCCGGCTGTGTCACGTGCGCGCTTGACGGTGGTAGTGCGCAGGGGGGGCTTGCCGCAATTCGCGCCAACGGTGACTCCACCATAGCCATCGGCGCTGCTTCGGCACTGTCAGCCCGTGCGCAGGCGGGCAGTTCGGCAAGTGGCGCGGGCGGCAATGCCACGGGGGGGCTGATCAGCGTCTACGCGCTCGATACCGCCTCTCTGTCACTGCAGGCTCTCGATGGTTTTGCAGATGCAATCGGTGGAGATGGTGCAACTGTCGGTGGCTCAGCGCTTGGCGGCAATGTTTCGGTCTACACCATCGCCACCAGCGGCTCCGGATTGGTCATTAATGGACTGGCGCGTTTCGACGCTTCGGCCTTCGGGAGCAATGGTTTCGGATCGGTTGGATCATCAGGCAGTGCAAGCGGCGGTTCGGTCAATCTCTTTGCAAACACGACCAGTATAACGATCACTGGCGCCCTTGACGTAACAGCGAACGCCTCGGGCGCCTCTGGCACCGGTCTGACCACGCCGGCAACAGGCGGGTTCGTAACTGCCGAAGCGCGCAACGGGGCGACCCTTTCAGCTTCATCGGGCATTTCACTGACCGCAAATGCAACCGGCGCCGTCGCGGGTGATACGGCTGATGCGGGCGACGCGACTGGCGGCACCGTCGATGTCTTCGCCAACGGCGGCACCATCCAGACCACCGACTTGTTCATGTCTGCCAACGGCAGTGGTGGCGCTCAGTTCGGCAGCGGTGCCTCCGGGGACGGAACGGGTGGGCTCGCGCGGCTGCGAGTATCGACCGGAGGATCACTGGCGGCGAGCGGAGATATCGCCGTCGCGGCAACCGGACGCGGCGGGGATGCGTCTGACGGTACCGGCGCGGGAGGCACAGGCACAGGCGGCACCGCGCGGATAGCCATGACTGGCGGACAATTATCGGCCGGCGGTTCGTTTTCCTTTGTCGCAGAAGGTTATGGCGGCCCGGGGATGATCGCCGGTTTCGGCCAGGGTGGTCTGGTCGATATTGGTATCGCTGACGCTACGTTCGCGACCAGCGGCATCTCCTATATCGGCGCGATCGGTTCAGGCGGTGACGTGTTTGGCTTTGCGTCCGGCGGCAGCGCTGGCGGCGCGACAGGCGGGGCGATTACGTTCAATGCCAACCGCAGCGCGGTTCACCTCAGCCAGACTGGCAGCGTCACCTTCGAGGCGACCGGTTACGCCGGTAGCGGTCGGTCCAGCGCAGATGGGCAAGGCGGAACGATTACGTTCACAGCCGGGAGTTCGACCGTCGATTCCTTCGACGGCCTGAACCTTTTTTCCGAAGGAGTAGGTAGTGATGGCCAGTCCGGAGGAAATGGCGGCACCGGACGCGGCGGCACCATTTCTCTGAATGCCAACGCCAGTCTGACCGCGCCCACGCTTATCACCGCGCCTACAGTCTCGATCAGCACGACTGGCCGTGGCGGAACGGGCGGGACGGGTGAACCCATAGGAGAAGTCGGCGGCGACGGCGGCCTCGGGCAGGGCGGCACGATCAATCTGAATGCGGCTGTCGACGGTGGCTTGATCAGCACTGGTCAACTCAACGCAAATGCGTCCGGCGTTGGCGGCAGCGGCGCTCTGGGAACGATGAACTCTCCCACCGGTGACCGCGGTGGAAACGGCGGGGCCGCGCTTGGCGGACAGATCAATCTCAATTCTTTCGCGGCGTCAGGCGGCAGCGGAGCAGGCGGATACGAACTCGGTTTCGTCATCATCAACGCGGGTGCGCTTGGCGGCGCAGGCGGAGACGGAGGCGAAGGTCCGACGCCCGGCGCTGGCGGAAATGGCGGCTCGGCGACAGGGGGGACGATCAACCTGCTGTTCGACCGTGGCGGCAGTCTCCTCTCCTCCATTGACGGGTTCAATGCGCTTGCCGATGCCACCGGCGGCAACAGCGGAACTTGCGGCGTTACATGCAGCGCGGCTGGTGGAACGGCTGTGGGCGGCTCCATCAATCTGGGTTCGAACGGCGCGACCACCGGGAACGAGGTATCGTTCACCGCAGGCCTCAATCTTTCGGCATTCGGCAGCGGCGGCGGATCGTACGGTGCGGCAGGCGGCAATGGCACGGGTGGCAACATCGCCGTGCGGCTCGGATCGGGCCTGTCCTTCGCTGCCGACGATGTGACGATTTCGGCGACAGGCGAAGGTGGCGATCAGTTTACGTCGCTCAGCGGTGGCAACGGCGCGGGTGGTAACGCATCCTTCACCGCGTCGGGGACAAGCACCGCGGGCATCTCTGGCACATTGGCCATCTACTCGGACGGCACGGGTGGCGCTGGCCGCGATGTCGGGGCCAACGGTGGTAACGGAACCGGCGGTACAAGCCGTCTTTACAGCGACGGTGGAAGTATCACCATCGACGGCGGCGCCACCATCGAAGCGAGCGGCTTTGGTGGTGCCGGATACCTCAACGGACCGAGCGGCCTCGGCGGCGCGGGTGCCGGGGGCACCGCATTGCTGACGGTCGGCACGCCTGATGACCTTGGCAACAACGGTAGCATCGACATCGGCGGGTTCACGTTCGTGACTTCCGAAGGCACTGGCGGCGACAGTTTTGCCGGCGGCGTCGGTACCGGCGGGTTCGTCGGAATTTCGGCCAGGCAGGGAACGCTCGTCCTCGGCCAGACATTCGCAACCGCTGACGGGTTTGGCGGCTTCGGCCAGTTCGGCGGCGCAGGCGGCACTGCGCAAGGTGGCGAGGTCGAGGTGTTCGCCAACAGCGCGCTCGAAGGCGCGAGTTCTGTAACCATCAGCAATCTTGTTGCCGATTCATCGGCATTTGGAGGCTTTGGCGGATTGGCCTCGTCTCCCACCGGCACTGGCGGCGCGGGTGGTGATGCTACTGGCGGAACGGCCTTGATCTTTGGCACTGCAGGCAATGGCCAGTTGCAGATCAATTCCGTCAACGTCTCTGCCGGTGGCTTCGGCGGCGGCGGGGGTGACGGATTGAACGGCGGAGCAGGTGGTGCTGGTGCCGGCGGTAGAGTCCAACTCGGAACCGCCAGCGGGCTCGCTACAGGCGCGATCAACTCCGGATCGGCCACCTTCGGGTCTGTGCTTACCAGCGCTTCGGGCGTCGGCGGGGATGGCGGTGCAGGCGATCTGTCCTTCGGAACGGGCGGCAGTGGTGCCCTTGGGGCGGCAGGTGGATCGACATTGCTCGTTCGCGGCAGCCAGGTAACCATCACAGGCAGCGGCAGTTTCAACGCCCATGGGACAGGCGGCAATGGGGGTGACGGCGCAACTGCAGGTTCCAGCGGCAATGCGACTGTAGGCACTAATGTCGCGACCGACCGGGTTTCTGGTGCGGCCCTGGTGGTTACCCACCGGTTCCAGCAGCCGGGCCAACTTGGCAGCCTGACCGCAGGCGATCTCAGCTTCAGCGCGATTGCGGTCGGAGGCACGGGGGCGACCTCTGGAACCGGCACCATCATCGGCGATGCCATCGACATGGAGATGAATGGCGGCAGCTTGACTGGTACGAATGCTTCGTTCGTCGCGATCGCCGATAACGTGGCTGCAGGCGCTCTTGCGGACTACGTTTCGTTGACCAACTCCACCGCGGACCTATCGGGCAGCCTGTTCCTCTCGACGCCCAATGCATTCTCGATCCTGCTCGATCAGTCCACGCTGACAGCCGCAAATGTGGCAATCGACGCGGGCAACTGGGTTCTTCCGGGCACGGCTCCGGCAAGCGTCGGGACTTTGACTGGCACCAATTCGCTGAGCCTCTCTTCGGGCCAGGATATTGTCGGCTATGCCAACCTGTCGACGCAGGGCTCGCTAACGCTGCAGGCACTGGGGCGGATCGATCTGGGTGCTCTCTTCGCCGTAGGCGCAATCGACGTGACGGCGGGAGGGGCCATAAGCTTTGGCGACCTGACATCCAGCGATTCCATAGATCTCGAGACGCTGGGCGTCACCGTGACCGGCAACATGACAGCAGCGACATCTGTCACCGTGCAGTCGGCCGGCAGCGTGACGACCGGCAATATCTCGGCCGGAACGGGCACGCCGAACAGCAGCAACGGCGATCTCTATTCGGTCGGGATCACGTCTGGCGGCAGCGTCCAGACAGGTTCCATCTTTGCAGCTTCGGACGCTGGAATCAGTGCCGTTGGCAGCGTGACGACGGGCTTCGTGCGAGCCTATGACACCCTGCTTCTGGCCGGAACTGGCGTCACCATCGACAGTCTTTCGATCGTCAATCGCACCCTCATTGCCAACGCTTCGATGGCCGCGCTGGGCCAGACGGCCAATGGCTTCGACAAGGAACTGGTATTTGCAACAGCGCCCGTCGCAGTAGGCGGAGCGGTCCGGATCACAAACTCGTCCGGCTCCGGCAGCCTCACAGCAGGCGCGGGAGGCGATCTGACAACCGGCAACCTGTCGGTTTCCAACTCATTGAGACTTTCCGCGGGCGGAAGCCTGACTGTCGGGCAAGTCTCGGCGGGCTCGGGCACGCCAACCGCCAGCGGAGCGGGGCTGATCTCGATCGCGGCCGATGGCAATGTCAGCACTGGCAACCTGACCTCGAGCGGAGACGTCCGCGTTGCGTCCGGTGGCGGTCTCGGCACTGGTACCGTTGTCGGGTATGACGTACTGCTCGGCTCGGTTGGTGACCTCTCCATAACCGGTCTCAATGTCATCAACCGCGCGCTCGTCGCCAACAGTTCGATGCAGGCTTCGGGGCAAACCGCCAACGGGTTTGACAAGGAGCTCGTGTTCGGTGCGACGCCGGTGGCGCTGACCGGGGCGGTGACGATCTCCAACAATTCAAGCGTCGGTTCATTGCGGATCGCCGCCGGGACCGGGGTGACCACGGGCAACGTGTTTTCTGGCGGCCGGATAGGGATAACGGCCAACGGTCCATTGACCTTCTCGAGCCTTCAGGCGCAGAACGATCGCATCGAGATTATCTCGCGCAATCAGTCGATTACCGCAGCCTCACTCGTTTCGGGAAGCGACATCCTGGCAAGTGGCGCCACGGCGCTTAATCTCGGGACGGTGCGAGGCCGGGATGTGGTGCTGCTTTCAGGGGGAACCGCATCCGTCCAGACCGCTCTGGCAGGGGCCGTGTTCAGCGCGACGGGCCAACTGACGAATGCCACAGGCCGCTTGTTGATTGCGGGCAGTTCCATGCTGCCGACCACCGCGCAGCCCGGAAGTATCAACTACCCGGCAATCTTTGCGGCGACCCCGGCAGCTACCGGCAGCAATGTCACCATCGGCAATGTAGCGATTGCCGGGCGGATCGCAGTAGCCACGGAGGGCGACTTCTCCGGCGCAGGGATGCGGTCCTTCAACGACATCAAGATCGAGGCCGCCGGAACAGCGACGGTGGCACGGCGCTGGTTGGCCACGCAGGTCCGGATCGTGTCCGGCGACATTTCGATTATCGACAACGGTAACGCGACCCTTCCGACCGGCCAGACAATCCTTTCGGGTATCCAGACGGCGGAGACGGGCTTTGTCGACCTGATCTCCAATTCGACCAGGACCGCGCTGATCGGGGATGGGCTAGCCGCAAATGGCGGATACGCACTGAGCAATGCCGAGATCGGCCTCGTCTCGACCGGCGAGTTGGTCATCGCTGCGGTGGATCGCTCTGCCAACGCAACGGACATGTTGATTGGTGACGTTTCGCTGGTGGCGGGGGGAGCCATCGGATCGACCAATGTGGCGGGCACCACCGGCAGAGTCATCTTTGCCTCGGGCGAACTGCAGACGGAGATACCGGGCGGCGCAATCCGTGTTGTCGGCGCGATTACCGGGACCGGCTTTGCTCAGTCCAACGTTCTCGAATTCACGACGGGCCGTTTCGAGCTGGATGCCGCGACAGGATCGATCAATCTTACTTCGGCCAGCCAACTGGGGAGCACTGCCCCCCTCGGTGGCGTTCTGGAGATCAATGCGGACCATATCCATGTAGCGTCGAGCAGCATTCTCGAAAAACTTGCGGCAGATCCATTCTACGAAGGCAGGATCGCCGAACTGAATGCGCCGGCATCTGTCCAGCGACCGGAAGGGGTGCTTCGCAGCCTGGGGCTGGACCTTTATCCGACAGGCACGCTCTATATCCAGAACACCGGCACGACGCTCAATCCGGCTGGCTTCCTTGCAGATGCCGACCTGACCGATGTGACCGCGCCGACCAACTCGGCGGCAGGATCAATTTCCATTGTCGTCAATGGCGCTTTCCAGACCCCTGACGGGATCGTTACCGGAGCGGCGGCACACGGCCTTGTGGTCAATTCGCCGGACGCCGATTTCACGCCCTTCACGGCTGACAGCCAGATCAACGGCTGCCTGTTCTCCGTGGCGTCATGCGCTTCTGCCATGGAGGGCCCCGATACCATCGGGTCTATTTCGGGCCAGATTGAAATTATCTCCAACGAAACGCTGGGAAGCACGCCGGCGTTTGTCGAAGAACCGTCTGGGCCGACCTCTGACGAGAATAGCGATGATCCTGCACAGGAAGAGCAGCAGCAGGAGGAGCGGGCTACCGAAGGGGAGGATGCAGCCTCCAGCCCAATCGCTCCGCCACCGCAGCTGATCGACAGCAAGCCTCTCGATCCCGTGGGGCAAATCGAGCAACCGGTGGCCGGCAGTGGCAATCCGGCCCTGATCGGGTCGGTCGTGAACGAGGACAGCGCGGAAGGAGACGCCCAGTGAACGCGCGCATAAAGACAATTCGCAGCAGCGCCATGATGGCGGCACTCCTGGCATCGGCGGCAACGCCGTTGCAGGCGGCCGAAGGGCAGCAGCCTCTGTCGATCCGCAACTCGTTCCGTGTTGGCAGTTCGGGTGTGACCTGCACCGCGCAGAATGCTCCGCTGGACAAGCGGCTGGGCGGTATCTTCGATCGTGGTTACCGGGTCAGTTGTCGAGACGCCGCCGGGGCAGTGGGCAGTCTGATTGCCGTGAGGCGGGACATCTCCATGGGCAACGAGCCCACCGGCCTTCCCGGCGTGACTTTGGCTTGCGGGGGCGAAGGCAGCGTCGCGATCGAAACGCTGGGCCGGGTTAGCGCAGTGAACTGCCGCGACCAGAACGCCAATGTCGAATACAAACGCTATGCGGTGAAGCGCGGCGGGACCACCTACTTTGTTGAAGGGCTTGCAGGCTATGATCCGGCGCTGCGACTGGCTCTCGCGAGCGTTGTCAGCGACAGTCCGGTGCCGGGCGAAATCCGCGTGGCGACGACCGAGGTCAGCGATCCTGCCGCCTTCGCGCGCGTGCAGGCGGGGCAACTGGATCGCCTCGGTGCGCGGGACGAAGGGTATTTGCGCAACAATGGCGGCCGCTTTGCCGAATCCTCGGAGTTTTTCGAGGCGTTGGCCAGTCGTGATCGCTCGACCGGTGGGGCAGGACTTGCAGAAGCCCTGGCCAATCAGGGCCTGCAGCAATCCAATCTCGGCAACTTCACGGCAGCCGACCGCCTGCTTTCACAAGCAGCCGGAGCGCTTTCGCGGGGGGACGGCGTGACGCAGCGCCTGATCCGTAACTATCGTGCAATTAACCGGCTCAACCAGCGCAAGGCTGCGGCTGCGCTGAAGGAACTGGCAACGCCCGTGAGCGCCGTCGGGGACGTCTATGACCGGCCCAGCCTTGCGGCTGGGGTGATCAATGCGCCGCTAGCCGAACAGATCAACCGCGAGAGTTCGTCGCTCAAGCGGCTGGGGGCGGTCGATCCCGGGCTTACGGACCTTGAGCGCGCAGAGATCCTCGATGCGCAAGCCGATGCTCTGAAGGCAACGGCGGCGCGCGTTCAAGGCAGGCTGGATGAAGCAGTGTCAGGATTTGAAGGCGCCAGCCGGAGGCTCGAAGCGGTAAGGGGCGGGCGCGTTGCCTCCGCTGGCTGGCTGCGTGCAGAAATCCAGATAGAGCTGGCATTGCTGGCCGAAGCGCAGGGCCGCAAGGCTGACAGCGGTGCGGCTTTCGACCGGGCAATTGCCCTGATCGGCGCATCCTTCCCGCAGTCACCGGCCTTGCTGGCCACGCAGGCCCGCAAAGCGGCGTGGCTTGGCCGCAGCGGCGACGAGGCCGGAGCCCTGGCGCTTTATGGAAAAGTCGTAGAGGAAAGCCTGTCGGTCCCCGATGCCGGGACGACATTGCGCGATCTGCTCGGACCCTATTTCGGGTTGCTGGCCAAGAGCAACGGACCAGATGCAGCCAAGGCAACGTTTGTGGCCTCGCAAGTGCTTCAGCGTCCGGGCGTTGCCCAGACGCAGGCAGTGTTGGCGCGCCAGATGTCAGAAGGCAATGACGAGGCAGCGGCGCTGTTCCGTCTGTCGCTGGTCCGCACCCGTGACATCGCCCGCACCGAGGCTCTGGTCGAACAGCTTTCAGCGGTTGCCATGCCTGACGAGAAGCAGAGAGCCGCGCTGGTTGCGGCGCAGGACAACCTGGCCTCATTGCGTCGCGACCAGACGGCTTTGGTAAGCAAGTTGGCGGCGTTTCCGCGCTATAACGTGCTGGCGCCGCGTGGCGTTGAGCTGGCTGAACTGCAGGCCGCACTCAAGCCGGGGGAATCCTATTACAAGCTGATGCTGGTGGGCGACCGCGCCTATGGTCTGTTTGCGACAAGTGGCGATGCGCGCGTCGTGGACCTTGGCCTGACGCCAGCGGCCTTGGCCAGGCAGGTTCAGGACATTCGTGATACGATCGTGAAGGTCGAGAATGGCCAGCAGGTCAACTATCCCTTCGACCTCGACAAGTCCCGCGCGCTCTACAAGGCCGTTTTCGGACAGGTTGAGGATTTGCTGCCCGGCACGCGTCATCTGATCTTCGAACCGGATGGCGCCATGCTGCAGCTTCCGCCAACGGTTCTGGTAGCCGGCGACAAGGGCATCGCGGAATACAAGAAGCGGATGGAGAGCCCGGACGGCGATCCCTTCGACTTCACCGGTGTCGAGTGGCTGGGCCGTGGGCGCGAGGTTTCGATTGCGGTGAGCCCGCGCGGATTCCTCGACATTCGCAAGCTTGCGGCATCGGGGGCACCACGCAATTACCTAGGGCTGGGGCATAATGCCAAGCCCACGCAACGGCCTATGGCGGCGGTGGCGGATGAATGCGATTGGCCGCTGGCCACTTGGCAGAATCCGATCTCTGCCGACGAGCTGCTCTTCGCGCAGAAGAAGCTCAGCCTGGGTGGTAGCGCGGTGAAGACCGATGCGCAGTTCAGCGACAGCGCCCTACTGAGCGAAAGTGACCTCGATCAGTATCGCGTGCTGCACTTTGCGACGCACGGCCTTGTCACGGCTCCGCGCGCGGATTGCCCGGCACGCCCCGCGCTGGTGACCAGTTTCGGGGACATGGGTTCTGATGGTCTGCTGAGCTTCCGCGAAATCTTCGACCTGAAGCTGAATGCAGACCTTGTGATCCTTTCAGCCTGCGATACGGCCGGGATGGCAACGGTGGCAGCCAGCCGGGAGGCGGGCGTCACCACCGGCGGCAATTATGCGCTCGACGGGCTGGTCCGCGCTTTCGTCGGCGCGGGTGCGCGTTCGGTGATTGCCAGCCACTGGCCGGTGCCGGACGACTTCGACGCCACCAAGCGTCTGATCGGCGGTGTCATCGATTCCAGGCCCGGGCAGGAACTCGCAAGTGCTCTGGAGGGGGCTCAGGAAAAGCTGATGGACGATCCCAATACGTCCCATCCTTTCTATTGGGCTGCATTCATCATCGTGGGCGACGGCGCAAAGCCGCTGGTAACCGGCAATGCACCGATGACGACGCAGGCTTCGCGATAAGCGCAGCTTTCGATGCTGGTACGTAAAGGCCCGCAGGTGATCCTGCGGGCTGAACTTTGCGGTTAACGGGCCGTCCTCAATCCTGTCGGGAACACAGGATCGGAGATGAGCAATGTGGCTTGAGAACAACGGCACGGCACGCCGCTCTCCCTACTCTGCAGGCGTTCCAGAGGGTCCGATCCCGGCGGCCTATCGCCGCGGCATCTTCAGGGCCAAGGTTAACGCCCACGAATTGACCGGTACGCACGCACAGATCGAATGTCTGGAGAATCTGAGCCCGGGCAGCATGGTATGGCTGACCTTCACGGGGCTCGAATCACGGGCGGCGATTGTCGAGGAAAGTGCAGCGTTCAGGATCAGGCTGCGGTTTGTCGAACCATTCCATCCCGCAGTGCTCGATGCCATCCTGCAGGGCAGGTTAGGCGTGTTTCACTGAGGCAAGGGCAAAGCCAGCCAACACCGGCGCAGCCGCTATGCCCTGAATGAAGGGCGGGGCATGATGCTGAATTGCTTGGAAGAAAGTGGCTCCCTGAGTAGGATTCGAACCTACGGCCGCTCGATTAACAGTCGAGAGCTCTACCGCTGAGCTATCAGGGAGCAGCCCCAGTTCCCCGGGGCAGGAGCGCGCTAATAACAGGCGATTCTCGTTTGGCAAGCACCTGTTTCGAGATTTTTGCTCAGACCATGAATTGCTCGGCGAAGATGCGGTCTTCGAGGCTCTGGCCGCGGTCGAACATCAGGGTAAGGCGGTGTTCGGGCCAGGCCTTCACACGCACTTCGCGGACATCGCGCACTTCCTTCTGATCGGCCACGACGAGAACCGGCCGCTTCACCGATTCGAGCGCCTTGAATACGATCTCGTAGGTGTCGGGCAGAATCGCGCCGCGCCACCTGCGGGGACGGAAGGGGCTGATCGGCGTCAGCGCCAGCATGTTCGAGGACAACGGCAGGATCGGGCCGTTGGCCGAGAGGTTGTAGGCGGTGGAGCCAGCAGGGGTAGCGACGAGGACGCCGTCGCAGGCCAGTTCGGGCATGCGCACCTTGCCGTTGACGCTGACCTCCAGCTTGGCGGTCTGGCGGGTTTCGCGCAGGATCGAGACTTCGTTGATCGCGCAGACCGAATGTTCTTCGTCCGAGTTGGTTATCGCAGTCATGCGCAGGGGCGAGACCGAGATCTGAGTGGCCTTGGCCAGTCGCTCCTCGATGCCACGGCTCGACCGGTACTTGTTCATCAGGAAGCCCACTGTGCCGAGATTGAGCCCGAAGGCCGGCACGACGTGGTCAATATCGAGCATGTGGTGCAGTGTCTGCAGCATGAAGCCGTCGCCGCCGATGACCACGGCCGCCTCTGCCTGATCGAGAGAAACCCAGTTCCTGCTCTTCAGAAGGCTCTCGTAAGCGTCCTGGGCGCGCTCGCTGGGCGAAGCTACAAGCGCTAGGCGAGTGAAGTCCGGCATCAGTATCAAAGCCCCCATCTGACGCGACTGCATCGTACCGGAGCGGGGATATGGGGCTAACTGAAGCCGCGCAATGCACAAAAGTACTGGAGCGGGGGCTTGCCGCGAACGGGGAACGCTTTGGCAAGGTTCCGCTGCTATTCGACGCATCATGCCTCACCGCCTGACCTTGCCGGATGCCGATGCTGGCCGGGATGCCCTCACTGGTTTGCCGGGACTGGCTGCGGCAAGATCGTGGCTGGCGCGGCATGAGCCGGACTTTGTCCATGCCATGCTTGTCGGTCTGCACCGCTTGAGTTCGGTCAACCTGGCTTACGGCCATGCGGGCGGAGATACTGCGCTGGCTGAAATAGGGCGACGTATCGCCGATTTTGCGGTCGACGAACTGGACCCTGGTTCCTTGGTGGCGCGCGTGGGCGGTGGCGAGTTCCTGATCGCCAGCGACGGCACTATCAGTCGTGAGCGCTGGCAGTGGCTGGCAGAAGCACTGACGCGCCGCATCTCTCGCGGTCTGCCGGTGCGGGGCGAGATGCTGCACCTGGTTCCACGAACGGCGCTGTTGCGCGGAATTCCGGGCGAGGCCGGGGCGGCAATGATCGACCGCTTGGATCAAGCGCTCGGCGCGGTACAGCAGCAAGCCGGACGCCGCATACTCTGGGCCGATGGCTCGCACCGGGCGCGAGGTCGGAGTGCGGCGCGGCTTGAAGCCGATCTGATCGGGGCCATGGCGCGGGACGAGATCGGACTCGTGTTCCAGCCACAGTATCGCGTGGCCGACGGCGTGCTGGTCGGCGTGGAAGCTCTCGCGCGCTGGGACCATCCCCAACTTGGCCGGATCGGCGCGGAGACGCTTTTCGCCATTGCCGAGCGTGGCGATCATGTAGCGCAGCTCTCACGGCATATCGCGGGCAAGGCACTGGCGGCGGCGGCGGGGTGGGGCAAGCTCGCGTTGTCCCTCAACGTGACAGCCGAGGATCTGGCAAGCGAAGCATTCGCTGCAGACTTTCGCGAGTTGTTGGTCGGAACCGGGTTCGTGCCGACGAGGCTTACGCTGGAAGTGACCGAACATGCGCTGGTGGCGGACTTTGCCCAATCAGCAGCGGCGCTGGCGGAGCTCGCTTCAGTGGGCGTGCGCGTGGCGCTCGACGATTTCGGGACGGGCTATGCCAACTTCCGCACGCTGAAGTCGCTGCCGCTCGATACGATCAAGCTCGACGCATCCATGGTCCGAGACGTCGACAGCGATCCGCGCGACAGGGCAATCCTGACGGCGATCGTCGCGATGGCGCGTGCGCTCGGGCTCAAGATCGTATGCGAAGGCGTCGAGCGCGAGAGCCAGCTTTCAGTACTGCAGCAAGAGGGCTGCGACACGTTCCAGGGTTTCCTGCGATCAGGACCGATCAGCGCGGCAGAGGTCTCCGCTTTGCTTTAGGCGACCCTTCTTCGCACGCTTCACGATTGCAGCCAGACCCTTCGTCATCTGGACCAGGCCGTTCAGGCGTCCTTCGGCCGTGCCCCAAGCCCGGGTGATGACCAGCTTGTTGTCGGGACGAAGCTTGGCAACGCCGTTGAGCCTCTCGACATAGCCGATGAGGCCGACGGGGTCCGGGAAGGTGTCCTTGTGGAAGCTGACCAGCGCTCCCTTGGGGCCGACGTCGATCTTCGCGATATTGGCGGCGATGGCCTGGCGCTTGACCTCGATCAGGCGCAGCAGGTTCTGCGTGGGCGCGGGCAGGGGGCCGAAGCGGTCGATCATCTCGGCGGCGAGGGCCTCTACAGCGTCCGGTCCTTCGGCGTCGTTCATGCGGCGGTACAGGGCCATGCGCACGGCAAGGTCGGGGACGTAGTCCTCGGGGATCATGATCGGCGCGTCGAGCGTGATCTGGGGGCTAAGTGCCTCGCGTTCGCGGGCGAGGCCGATGTCGCCGGCCTTGGCCGCAAGGATCGCATCCTCGAGCATCGACTGATAGAGTTCGAAGCCCACCTCCTTGATGTGGCCCGACTGCTCGTCGCCGAGGAGGTTGCCGGCGCCGCGAATGTCAAGGTCGTGGCTGGCAAGCTGGAAGCCGGCGCCGAGGCTGTCGAGATCGCCAAGAACCTTGAGGCGCTTTTCGGCGACTTCGGACAGCGCCATGTCCTCTGGCACGGTGAGATAGGCGTAGGCGCGGATCTTGCCGCGACCGACGCGTCCGCGCAGCTGGTAGAGCTGGGCCAGCCCGAAGCGGTCGGCGCGGTGGATGACAATGGTGTTGGCCGAGGGGATATCGATGCCGCTCTCGACGATCGTGGTCGATAGCAGAACTTCGTACTTCTTTTCGTAGAACGCGCCCATCCGGTCCTCGACCTCGGTCGGGCTCATCTGGCCGTGTGCTGTCACGAAGCGGACTTCGGGCACATTGAGGCGCAGCCATTCCTCGAGCTCGGGCATGTCGGCGATGCGCGGCACGACGATGAAGCTCTGCCCGCCGCGCTGGTGTTCGCGCAGCAAGGCCTCGCGCATGACCATATCGTCCCACGGCATGACATAGGTGCGCACGGCAAGGCGGTCCACCGGCGGGGTCTGGATCGTGGAAAGCTCACGCAGGCCCGACATGGCCATCTGCAGCGTGCGCGGAATCGGCGTGGCAGTGAGGGTGAGGACGTGAACGTCCGCCTTCAGTTCCTTGAGCTTTTCCTTGTGCGTGACGCCAAAGCGCTGTTCCTCGTCGACGATGACCAGGCCCAAGCGCTTGAACTCGACCGACTTGGACAGGAGCGCATGGGTGCCGATGACGATATCAACCTTGCCGCTGGCCAGCCCGGCCTTGGTTTCGGCAGCTTCCTTGGCGGGGACGAGGCGCGAGAGGCGACCGATTTCCAGCGGGAAGCCGTTGAAGCGTTCGACGAAATTCGAATAGTGCTGGCGCGCCAGCAGGGTCGTCGGCGCGATGACGGCCACCTGGACACCCTGCATGGCTGCGACGAACGCCGCGCGCAAGGCAACTTCGGTCTTGCCGAAGCCGACGTCGCCACAGACGAGGCGGTCCATCGGCTTGCCCTCGGCCATGTCGCCGAGGACGTCGTCGATCGCGCGTTCCTGATCCTCGGTTTCGTCCCATGGGAAGCGGTCGACAAAGGGGCCGTAGCTGGTGGGATCGACGGGGAGCACCGTGCCCTGTCGCAGGGCGCGCTGGGCCGCCGTGGCCATGAGGTGGCCGGCCATCTCCAGGATGCGTTCGCGCATCCGCGCCTTGCGGCGCTGCCATGCTTCGCCGCCAAGCTTGTCGAGCGCAACGCCATCAGCGTCTGAACCATAGCGCGACAGGACGTCGAGGTTTTCGACCGGGATGTAGAGCTTGTCGCCACCGGAATATTCCAGCTGAACGCAATCGTGCGGGCTGTCGCCGACGCCAATGGCTTCCAGGCCGAGGTAACGACCGATGCCGTGGTCCATGTGGACGACGAGATCGCCCGGCGTAAGCGCGGACAATTCAGCCAGGAAGGCGTCGGCGTCCTTGCGCTTCTTCTTGCGGCGGACAAGACGGTCGCCAAGGATGTCCTGCTCGGTCAGCAGTTCCAGATCGTCGCTGGCAAAGCCCTGTTCGAGCGGGAGGACGACGGCGGCGGGTTTTCCCGTCGCCGCAAGGCCCAGTGCCTCCTGCCAGGTTTCAGCCATCTGCGGTGTAAACTTGCCGGCTTCCGCCAGCAGCGAGGCGAGGCGTGAGCGCGAGCCGGCAGTATAGGCCGCGATGATCGGCTTCTTGCCGCGCGTGCCCAATGCCGAAATGTACTTGGCGGCCGCTTCGTAGATGTTGGTCCCACCGGAGGTTGCGGCAGCGCGCTCCGGCGTGAAATCGTGGCTCGAAGTGAAGCCGAAATCGACAACCTGCTTCGATTCCGGCTCGGCAAAGATGGTGGTGCGGTGCACCGGCCAACCGGCAAGCGCCCGGTCCAGTTCATCGCGCGAGAGATAGAGCGCGGTTTCGGCCAGTGGACGGTAGCTGCCCGGCGCCTTGGACGAGGAATCGAGGCGCGACTGGTGATAGTCGGCAATGTCGGCAATGCGTTGTTCGGCAGCCTTGATCGCAGTCGTGTCGATCAGGACAAGGTCATCCTCGGCCAGATGATCGAACAGCGTGACGAGCCGGTCTTCGAACAGCGGGAGCCAGTGCTCCATGCCGGCAAGGCGACGGCCATCGGTGATGGCCTGATAGAGCGGATCGCCGGTGGCGTTCGCGCCAAACAGTTCGCGGTAGCGGCTGCGAAAGTGCTTGATGCTGTCATCATCGAGCAGGGCTTCGCTGGCTGGCAGCAGGAGATGCGTTTCGACCGGCTGCACCGAGCGCTGCGTGTTCGGATCGAACAGGCGCAGGGTTTCAAGCTCGTCGCCGAAGAAGTCCAGCCGAAGGCCGTGGTCGAGGCCAGAAGGATAGATGTCGAACACCGATCCGCGCACCGCGTACTCGCCAGCGTCGACGACCGTGTCGGTGCGCGAATAGCCTTGGCGCTGGAGGAGTGCGATCAGGCTTTCGCGGCCGATCTCGGTGCCCGGCGAAAGCAGGCGGGTGGATTCGCGGATACGGAACGGCGTCAGGACGCGCTGGAGCGCGGCGTTGATCGTCGTGACGAGCAGTTGCGGTCCGCTGCGCTTGCGCTGCAGCCGCTGCAGTGCGGCGAGGCGGCGGGAACTGACCGATAGCGCCGGGGAGGCACGGTCAAACGGCAGGCAGTCCCACGCCGGAAAGTCGATGACTTCAAGGTCCGGCGCGAAGAATGCGGCGCTCTCGACGATGGCCCGCATTGCCGACTCGTCAGGCGCAATGAAGACGGCGCGACCTTTGGCGGCGCGGGCGAGATCGGCGAGAACAAGCGGCTGCGCGCCACGCGCGACGGATGAAAGCGTTAGCGGCGTCTTGGCCGAAAGGATGCGGGCGAGGTCGGACATGGCAGGCTTAACGCGCGAGAGGCAAAATCAGCGCGGGATCTCGACGTAGTCCAGCTTGCGCATGGCGTCCATCATCGCACCGGCATACTTTTCGGGCACAGGCTGTGTGCCGAGCGCCCATGCCATGATCTCGACGTCGTCTTCCTCGATCAGCTCTTCGAACCAGGCGACCTGCTCGGCCGACCAATTGGCGTGGTAGCGGTCAAAATAACAACCGATCATGTAGTCCGCTTCGCGCGTGCCGCGGTGCCAGGCGCGGAAGTGCAGGCGACGAAGGCTCTCGGGGGCGATTGCAGCAGGCTCGGTCATGCTCTGCCGTTAGGCCCATCGGCCCAGCGAGACAAGGGTCCTGGCCCCATGCCAAAGGGCATCCCGGCGCCTCCGGCCGAAGCCGTCCTTCCCCGCGCCGGAATGCCCCATCGCTTGGCCGCGCGAGTTACTTGCCCCGCAGCGCGGCGATGATCTCGGTGGGCTGGCGACCGACCATGTCCTTGGCCAGTTCCTTGATGATCGCGTTCTGGGTGCCCTTGCCGATCTGGTGACGCAGTTCGCCCAAGGCGCGCGGCG
This sequence comes from Novosphingobium subterraneum, assembly GCF_000807925.1. Taxonomy (GTDB): domain Bacteria; phylum Pseudomonadota; class Alphaproteobacteria; order Sphingomonadales; family Sphingomonadaceae; genus Novosphingobium; species Novosphingobium subterraneum. The sequence goes on from NZ_JRVC01000004.1 coordinate 224,703, forward strand.
GAGCGATCAGCACGAGCTGGGCGATCTTGTGACCCTGCACCTGCCGGTTGAGCCAATCGGCTACCGCGGCACAGTGGGCGGTCTCGTCCTGCTGATGCGGCGATGCGTGGCTGCCGCCGCTGGAGTGATTGTGCTCGACGAGCGCAGGCGTTTCCATGGCCGCGAGTTCGGGCGTGGCTTCTGTCCCGGCGTTGCGGTAGAGTTCCCAGGCCTTGCCATCGACGACGGCAATGACGGCTCCATGAGGGATCAACATCGTTTTGCTCCTGCTTTCGTTATCTTCGAAAGCAACTCAAGCACCGGCTCGGCACCTGAACCATGCGCTGGGTCAAAAATGGCCGTGAATTTCGCTTTGGGCGGCATTGGCGAAACGTGGCCTTGCAGCCTATGTCGGGCGGGCGATGCGTCCTGACCTGCTCAACCCCCTGTTCGCGGAAAGCTCCAGCCTCAAAGGCGTGGGGCCTGGTCTGGCGCGCCCGCTCGAGAAGCTGGGGCTGACCCGCGTCAAGGATATCGCGTACCACCTGCCCGATCGCTGGGTGCTGCGCCGGGCGGTGGCCAATCTGGACGAGGCGGGGCTGGGGGAACAGATCGTGCTGCCGCTGACGGTGCGCGATTATCGCCAGTCGGCCGGGCGCGGTCCTTTCAGGGTCATAGCCGAGGATGCCGCTGGCAACTATGTCGCGCTTACCTATTTCGGGCGAGCGGCCTATACCGCGAAGAAGCAGCTCCCCTTGGGCGAGAAGCGCTGGGTGGCGGGCAGGCTCGACCAGTTCGGCCAGACCTGGCAGATCGTGCATCCCGATCATGTGAGCGAGGACAGCGCCGGCATGCTCGGCCAGCTGAACGAGCCGGTCTATCCGCTGTCAGAAGGGCTGACGCAGGGGCGGGTTCAGGCCCTGGTGGCGCAGTCGCTGGCGCACCTGCCCAAGCTGCCGGAGTGGATCGAGCCGGGCCTCATCGCGCGAATGGGCTGGCCGTCTTGGGACGCGGCGCTGCCGACTGCACACAAGGCCGAGGACAAGCTGGCCAAGGACCGGCTCGCCTATGACGAACTGCTGGCCAACAGCCTCGCCCTGATGCTGGTGCGGGAGAGCAACCGTGCGAAGAAGGGCACGCCGCTGCACGGGGACGGGCGATTGCGTGCAATGCTCAAGCTGCCGTTCGAACTGACTGGCGCGCAGAAGCGCTCGATTGCCGAGATCGAAAGCGACATGGCGCAAGGCGCGCCGATGCTGCGTCTGCTGCAAGGCGATGTCGGGTCTGGCAAGACGGCGGTGGCGCTCAATGCCATGCTGATCGCGGTGGAGGCGGGCGGGCAAGCCGCGCTGCTGGCGCCGACCGAAATCCTCGCGCGCCAGCATGCCGAGACTCTGACGCGGATGGCTGCAGGGACAGGCGTGAACATCGCGCTGTTGACCGGACGCGACAAGGGCAAGGCGCGCGAATCGATCCTGATGGGGCTGCTCGATGGCTCGATCGACATTTGCGTCGGTACGCACGCGATCTTCCAGGAGGCCGTCGCCTACCGCAATCTTGCGCTTGTGGTTATCGACGAGCAGCACCGCTTTGGCGTGGGGCAGCGCCTGATGCTGACCCAGAAGGCGCGGCGGACTCCGCATTGCCTGGCGATGACGGCCACACCGATCCCGCGCACGCTGACCCTGGCGCAGTACGGGGAGATGGACGTCTCGCGGCTCGACGAAATGCCGCCCGGCCGTCAGGCCATCGACACCCGCGTGATTTCGACAGAGCGCCTTGCCGACGTGGTCGAGGGAGTGGCGCGGCACATTGCCAAAGGTGCGCAGGCCTACTGGGTCTGCCCGATGGTGCGCGAGCTGGAGACGGAAGACATTGCTGCCGCAGAAGCGCGCTATGCTGCGCTGAAGGAGCGGTTCGGGGATACCGTGGTCATGGTTCACGGCCAGCTGCGGCCCGAGGCCAAGGATGCGGCCATGGAGCAGTTTGCCCGAGGTGACGCGCAACTGCTGGTTGCGACGACGGTAATCGAGGTCGGCGTCGACGTTCCTAACGCGACGCTGATGGTGATCGAGCAGGCAGAGCGCTTCGGTTTGGCCCAGTTGCACCAGTTGCGCGGGCGTGTCGGACGGGGCAGCCAGCAATCGACCTGCCTGCTGCTGCGTGGTGAGGCTCTCTCGGAAACGGGGCGCGAGCGGCTTGCACTTATGCGAGAAACGCAGGACGGATTTCGCTTGGCTGAGGAAGACTTGCGCTTGCGGGGCGGCGGAGAGTTGCTTGGCACCCGGCAATCGGGCGATACGCCGTTCAAGGTGGCGGACTTCGAACAGATCGCGCGGTTGCTGCCACTAGCACATGATGATGCACGACTGCTGATGGAACGCGACGGCGGTTTGTCATCGCCAAGAGGGGAAGCGGCCCGCGTGCTGCTCTACCTTTTCGAGCGGGATTGGGGCGTGCAACTTCTCAGGGGCGGCTAAGAGCCTGATCCGAGGGAACGGTTGGGGCGGCGCGAAAAAGGGGTAAACGCGCCGCCCGCTCCCTGAATTGCTTACTTGCCAGCGGGCTTTGCGGCCGCTGCATTCGCACTCTGGTCGGCGCTCTTTGTAGCGTCTGCAAAGCCTTGCGCGGTCATGCCGATCATCAGACCGGAGGCGCCCTTGGCGACCGAAGTCTTCGGCAGCTTCACGCGAACCGTACCCGCATCGAGCACGAATTCGGTATCGGTCACTTCGGCGACCTTGCCTAGCTGGGTGGTGCCATCCGAGGCATAGACCGGCGCATCGACAACGATCGCAGCAGCCGTATCAGCCTTTGCCGCTGCAGCAGCCTTTTCGGCAGCCGCATCCAGTTCGACCTTGGTCATGCCGAGGACCGGGCCCTTGGGACCAGTGCCGAGTGCGGTCAGCGCCAAGGTGGCGGTGTTCTTGCCGGTGTCGATCACGAAGTTGGGCGCGTTGACGCTCTTGATCTTGCCGACTTCGGCGCCGGCAGCATCATAGACAACAGCGCCGACGGCCGGTGTGGCCGCCGCCGGCGCGGCCGTGGTGGCTTCAGCCGTGGCCGTGGCTTCGGTGCCAGCAGCTGCGTCTTGTGCGTTTGCTGCGGTGGCGATGGGTAATGTGGCGACGAGAAGGGCAACAGTGAGTTTGCGGATGGTCACGAATGGAGTTCCTGTCCTGTTGATTGGGTAACCCGGACAAGGTCGTCTTTGTCGTTCCGCAGCGAAACCCGGTTTGCGACTTTGCGAGACGGATTTGCGGGCCAAATGAAGGAGTTGTGGCAGGTGCGCGATGAACCGAGCAGCCTGGCCAAACGAAAAGGGCGACCCGAAGGCCGCCCTTTCGATCACCTTCGAAGGTGAAATGGTCGGGGAAAGAGGATTCGAACCTCCGGCCCCTGCCTCCCGAAGACAGTGCTCTACCAGGCTGAGCTATTCCCCGACCGATCCGCCAACCGGTGACCCGGCTGCGAGGCAGGGGCGCCCTATACGAAGCAGTTCCGACGCTGGCAAGCGGGTAACGCCAAGTTTTTTCGCCGGGAAATTGCGGCGGCGATTTTGCTCGAGCCCGCCCGCGCAGCTAGAAGCGAAGCCATGTCTGAACGCGCCGATTCCGCCCGCCATTACGAACAGCAGTATCTCGATCTCATGCGCGAGATCTGGGAGCGCGGAGACGAGCGGGTGGATCGCACCGGCGTGGGCACACGATCGGTTTTCGGCGCGCAATTGCGCTTCGACCTTTCCGACGGGCGCATGCCCTTGCTTACGACCAAGCGGGTGTACTGGAAAACAGCGACCCGCGAGTTTCTGTGGTTCCTGACTGGCGATACAAATATCCGCAAGCTGTGCGCGCAGGGTGTCGAGATCTGGACGGACTGGCCACTGGACAAATACCGCAAGGCTTCCGGCGATGACATTTCCCGCGCGGATTTTTCGGCACGCGTTGTAGAAGATGAGGCGTTCGCCCGTGAATGGGGCGATCTCGGTCCGGTGTATGGCAAGCAATGGGTAGACTGGCCGGTCTATGAACCGGCAGGCGATGACCTGTTTCGCCGGCGCGAGTATGGGGTGAACCAGGTTGCCGACGTGGTCCGCTCGCTGAGGACCAATCCCGGCAGCCGTCGCCATATCGTCGAGGGCTGGAACGTGGCCGAGCTTGACGCGATGGCGCTGCCTCCCTGCCACAAGACCTACCAGTTCCACGTCAGCGGGAACCGGCTGAATGGTCTGCTCTACCAGCGCAGCTGCGACGTGGCGCTGGGCCTGCCATTCAATCTGTGGGGTGCGGCCCTGTTCATCCGCTTGCTAGCGCAGCAGTGTGATCTCGAACCAGGAGAACTGGTTTGGATGGGGGGCGACACGCATCTCTATCTCAACCACGCCGAACTGGTTGAAACCCAGCTCGCCAGAAAGCCTTCAGGAGATCCTCGGCTTGCGATCCTGCGCCGGCCAGACTCAATCTTCGATTACAGGATCGAGGATTTTGAAGTGACCGGTTATGCACCGCAGGGCGTGATCAAGGCCGACGTGGCGATCTGAATCGGCAAAGGGCGTGGACTTACTGTTCGGCATCCATGAAATTGATGCACTGTCCTTCAAACAATTCATGATCCGGATTTGATCTGGCGCAAGACGATTGGATGAGAACGCCGCCATTCCCTTGCAAGCAAGGCAGGAGAATTGGCGTGGCGATCATTGGCATCAAGCGGTTGACATGGATGGTAGAGGAGGTTGAACCTTGCGTTCGCTTCTTCCGCGATTTTGGGCTGACGTTGATCGAGCAGAACGATGGCTCGGCGCTTTTCGAAGCGGCCGACGGTTCTCAGTCATTGTTCTTGAAGCGCGGTCATCCCGATCTGCCCAAGGGTTCGGCGCAGACGACGAAGGGCGTCCATGAATGCGTTTGGGCGGTGGACAACGCGGAAGGGCTGGAACGCCTCAAGGCTCGCCTTGAGCGCGTCGTTGACCTGGCCACTGATGCTGAGGGCGCGGTCCATTTCGTCACGCCGTTCGGGCAGGCGATTGGGCTGCAACTGTGGCAGCCGCGTGCTGTCTTTGGCGCGCCAACCCCGCAGAATACGGTGGGCCGGATTGCCCGCCTCAACCAGCCGCGCAAATGGATTGATCGGGCGGTGCCAAAGCGCACGCACCACTGCGTCTGGACGTTTCCGGACGTGCAGGAGGCGGTGGCTTTCTATCAGGACATCCTCGGCTTCCGCATCACCGACATGCAGAAGGGCTTTGGCGTCTACATGCGGGCGGATGGCTGCTACGAACATCACAACGTGTTCCTGGCCGATGCGCACGCGCCAATGCCGGGCTTCAACGGGACGCTGAAGTTTCACCACGCCAATTGGGAAGTCGAGGATATCGACGAGCTGATGGTGGCCAAGAACTACCTCGACAGGCGCGGCTACACTTACGGTGACTGGAACTGGGGTTTCGGGCGGCACAGGCTGACCTCGGCCGCGTTCCTTTACGTGCCGTGTCCGGCGGGTGGCGAGGCAGAATACGGTGCAGATTGTGATTGCGTTGATGACAGCTGGAAGCCGCGCATCTGGGACGGCGCTTTCGGAACAGCGATATACATGACCAACCTGCCGGACTTCATGAAAGGCGAACCCAATTGGGACGTGCGATATGCCGGGCCTGACGAGTTGCGATATCACCCGGCCGAAACGGCACGTCTCTTGGACGCGGCCGAATAACCATGCATGGCATTGATTGGGGGGCATCCATGGATTGCCTTTGTCCTGCAACGGTCCATCTCTTATGCGCCCTTACGGTGCAAGCATATGGGAGAGGGTGTTACCGACATGGACGTGACGTTATCCGTGCTGGCTGACCAAGGCAGTCCTGTCGCTCGCGCATGAGTGGTCTGTTCGATCTTTCGGGCAAAGCGGCCATCGTTACCGGCTCCACGCGTGGGATTGGTCGCGCGATTGCAGAGGCGCTTATCGCAGCCGGCGCAAGAGTGATGATCTCGAGCGAGGACCCGGCCGATACTGCGCGCGTGGCCGCGGAGCTGGGCATGCCGGGTTGCCCCTGCGACGTGAGCGATGACGCAGCGCTGGCCCACCTAGTGGCTGAAAGCCTCGAGGTTTTCGGGCGGATCGACCATCTGGTTTGCAATGCCGGAATCACCGGTTATCCGGGTTCGTTCGCGCAGATCGACATGGACGATTATGCTCGTGTCATGGCAATCAATCTGCGGAGCCAGGTCGTGCTGTGCAATCTTGCCCTTCCGCATATCGCGGCGAGCGGCGGCGGTGCGGCCTTGCTAATGGCCAGTCTCTCGGCTCTGCGAGGCAACCTTAGGATCAATGCCTACGCTCTTGCGAAGGCGGGCGTAGCGCAACTGGCACGCAATCTCGCTGTGGAGTGGGGACCTAGCGGAGTGCGGGTCAATGCCATCTCTCCCGGGTTCATCGCCACGGAACTTTCGCAGCCGTTGCTTGACGATGCCGCTTTCATGGCGCGTCGCATGGCGATGACGCCATTGCGTCGTCCTGGAACGCCGGATGAAGTGGCGGGCGCCGCGGTGTTCCTCGCTGCGCCGGCCGGCGCGTTTGTCACCGGCCACAATCTCGTGATCGATGGCGGAACTCTGATCACTGACGGCAGCTGACCGGTACACCGGGCTCCTGTTGGAACAAGAGGCGCTTCGGCGCTTTGTGATCCTCGGACGATATATTAGCCTTGCTAGAAAAGACGTTTTTCGATCCGCCGGACGGCGGAAGCGAGAAAAGCTCTGTGAAATAAAATAACAAGAGTATATAACTTTGCGTCTGTCATGCTTTTCCATATGGAAAGCGCGATTCGATGTGGGAGAGTTCAGATGCAGGTGTTCGCAGCATGAGCGGAAGCGTGCGCGGCAACATGGCGCCGTTGGCGCTGCATGTGCCGGAACCGAAGTTCCGGCCGGGCGACGAGGTCGATTATTCGCACCTCGAAATCCCGCCCGCCGGTGCGCAGCCGCGTCCTGACGAGCAGTGCACCGCAGCTGAAACGCAGGAGCTGTGTTTCGACTTGGTTCGCGTGCTGGGCGACGATCATCGCGCAATCGGGCCATGGGATCCGAAGCTCGATGCCGAAACCTTGCGGCGGATGCTTCGCACCATGGCGCTGACCCGGGCCTTCGACGACCGCATGTATCGCGGCCAACGGCAGGGCAAGACCAGCTTCTACATGAAGTGTACGGGGGAAGAGGCAACCTCCGTGGCCCCGGCAATGGCCTTGGCATCTGACGACATGGTCTTTCCGAGCTACCGCCAGCAGGGTATCCTGATTTCGCGGGGCTACCCGATCGTCGAGATGATAAACCAGATCTACTCGAACCGGGCGGACAAGCTGAAGGGGCGTCAGCTGCCGATCATGTATTCGGCGCGTGAGGCTTCGTTCTTCACGATCAGCGGCAACCTCGCCACGCAGTATCCACAAGCGGTGGGCTGGGCGATGGCCAGCGCGATCAAGGGTGACACCCGGATTGCGGCCACCTGGATCGGCGAGGGATCGACGGCAGAGGGGGACTTCCATTCAGCGATGACCTTCGCAACCGTCTACAACGCGCCGGTCATCTTCAATGTCGTCAACAACCAGTGGGCGATCTCGAGCTTTTCGGGATTTGCCGGCGCCGAGCGTACCACCTTTGCCGCTCGCGCAATCGGTTATGGCATGGCTGGGCTGCGGGTGGACGGCAACGACCCCCTGGCAGTCTATGCGGCCACCAAGTGGGCAGCAGACCGCGCTCGATCGAACGCTGGACCCACGCTGATCGAGCACTTCACCTATCGCGCCGAGGGACATTCGACCTCGGACGATCCTGGCCAGTATCGTTCGGCGCACGAGCGTGAGGAGTGGCCGCTTGGAGATCCGATCAATCGGCTCAAGCAGCATCTGATCGCGCTTGGTGAGTGGTCCGAAGAGCAGCACGCCGCGATGGATCGCGAACTGATGGACATGGTCAAGGCCGCGACCAAGGAAGCTGAAAAGAACGGCATTCTCGGCCACGGCCTGCATCACCCGTTCCACACCATGTTCGAAGACGTGTTCGAAGACTTGCCCTGGCACCTTCGGGAGCAGAGCGAGCAGGCAATTCACGAGCGTCGGGTCAAATGGCCAGAGTGGTCCGAGGAGGGGAAGCAGCCATGACCCACGAAGAATCGCCGGTCAGCCTCGCCGAGGCTCCGACCCGCCGTCTCAACATGATCGAGGCAATCAACGATGCGCTCGACATCATGATGGAGCGCGATCCCAACGTTGTCGTGATGGGAGAGGATGTCGGCTATTTTGGTGGCGTGTTCCGCGCCACTGCGGGCCTGCAGAAGAAGTACGGCAAGACCCGCGTGTTCGACACGCCGATCAGCGAGTGCGGGATCATTGGCGTGGCTGTCGGCATGGGCGCTTATGGCCTGCGCCCCGTGCCCGAGATCCAGTTTGCCGACTACATCTATCCGGGGCTCGACCAGTTGGTGTCGGAAGCGGCACGCTTGCGCTATCGTTCGGCCGGCGAGTTCATCGCGCCGATGACCGTGCGCTCGCCGTTCGGCGGCGGCATCTTCGGGGGGCAGACGCATAGCCAGAGCCCCGAGGCGCTGTTCACGCATGTCGCCGGCCTGAAGACGGTCGTGCCGAGCAACCCGCACGATGCAAAGGGCCTGCTGATCTCGGCGATCGAGGATAACGATCCGGTGATCTTCTTTGAACCGAAGCGCATCTATAACGGCCCGTTCAATGGCTATTACGACAAGCCGGTCGAGCCGTGGTCGAAGCATGCCGACAGCGCGGTGCCTGAAGGCTACTATTCGATTCCCCTGGGCAAGGCCCGCATCGTCCGTCCGGGCAACGCTTTCACGGTCTTGGCCTACGGCACCATGGTCCACGTGGCCGCCGCGGTTTGCGCGGAAAAGGGCGTTGATGCCGAGATCATCGACTTGCGCACCCTGGTTCCACTCGACATCGAGACGGTGGAAAAGTCGGTGGAAAAGACCGGCAAATGCCTGATCGTCCATGAAGCGACGCGCACTTCGGGCTTCGGTGCAGAACTCTCGGCTCTGGTTCAGGAGCGCTGCTTCTATCACCTCGAAGCCCCGATCGAGCGCGTGACGGGTTTTGACACCCCCTATCCACACAGCCTCGAATGGGCCTACTTCCCAGGCCCTGTCCGCATCGGCGAGGCCATCGACCGCCTTACGAAAGCCTGAAGCCATGGGAACCTATACATTCCGCCTGCCCGACATCGGCGAAGGCATCGCCGAGGCCGAGATCGTGGCCTGGCACGTCGCCGTGGGCGACATGGTCGAGGAAGATGGCCGCTTGGCCGACATGATGACCGACAAGGCAACGGTCGAAATGGAAAGCCCCGTGGCGGGCAAGGTCGTCTCGATCGCGGGCGAAGTCGGTGATGTGGTAGCGATTGGTTCGGCACTGGTTGTCATCGAGACCGAAGGGGAAGGGGAGGCGCAGGCGCCTGCTGCGGCGCCAGCCCCTGCGCCCGCGCCCGCGCCCAAGGCGGAAATCGTTGAAGAGCGCATCGAGGTCGAGACGTCGGACGCTGGCGACGCGGCGCGGGTTGAGGCAGCTGCACCGCCGCCACCTTCTCCACCGCCACCTCCGCCTGCCACGGCAGTGCCTAAGCCTGCTCCCGCGCAGGCGGTCGAGCAAGTTCGCCGCGGCTACGATGCCAAGGTCCTCGCGAGCCCGGCCGTCCGCCAGCGTGCGCGCGATCTCGGCATCGATCTGTCCGAAGTGCGCCCGTCCGAGGAAGGGCGCGTGCGCCATGCGGATCTCGATCAGTTCCTCGCCTACAATGCAACGGGGGGCTATCGCTCCGCCGGTCCGGAGCGTGGCGATGAGGTGATCAAGGTCATTGGTATGCGCCGCCGCATTGCCGAGAACATGGCGGCATCAAAGCGCCACATTCCGCACTTCTCCTATGTCGAAGAGTGCGACGTTACGGCACTTGAAGTGATGCGCGAACAGCTCAACAGCAGCCGCGGCGACAAGCCCAAGCTGACGATGCTGCCGCTGCTCATCACCGCGATCTGTCGTACCCTGCCGCAATTCCCGATGATCAATGCCCGCTACGATGACGAAGCTGGCGTGGTGACCCGTTACGGAGCGGTCCATCTCGGCATGGCGGCGCAGACGCCGGCGGGCCTGATGGTGCCGGTGATCCGCAATGCGCAGTCCCTCAACCTGTGGCAGCTTGCGCGCGAGATTGGCCGTCTTGCTGAAGCGGCGCGTAATGGCAGCGCCAAGTCGGATGAGCTTTCGGGCTCGACCCTCACCGTCACGTCGCTCGGACCCTTGGGCGGCGTGGCGACGACCCCGGTGATCAACCGGCCCGAAGTCGCCATCATCGGACCCAACCGGATAATCGAGCGGCCGATGTTCGTGCCCGACGGCATGGGTGGCGAGCGCATCGAGAAGCGCAAGCTGATGAACATCTCGATCAGCTGCGACCATCGCGTGGTCGACGGCCACGATGCCGCAAGCTTTGTCCAGGGAATCAAGAAGCTCATCGAAACGCCGGTGCTGCTACTGGCTGACTGATGTGATAGATGTGCGGATCGGAGGTACACATGCCGACGACCGATCCGCGCATCGATCAGCATATCGCGAATGCAGGAGCATTCGCTCGACCGGTTCTCGAGCATTTTCGGGCGCTGGTGCATCGCGAGGTGCCCGAATGCGTCGAAGCCATCAAGTGGGGCATGCCGCACTTCACGTTGGGCGGAAAGAACCTGGCAGGCATGGCGGCCTTCAAGGCCCATGTCTCGATCTTCTTCCATAACGACGAGGTAGCGGGTGGGACGGGTCCGTTTCGCAGGATCGCATCGCTCGAGAATTTCCCGGACGAGGCCACTGTTGTCGAACGACTGAACTCCGCCGTCGCCCGGCTTTCTGCGCCAAAGGCAAAGTTGCCGCGCGCTTCCCCCAAGCCAGTGCCGGAACTCCCCGAACCCTTCAGCGCCGCTCTGGCAGTCGCTGGGCAAGCAGAGCGCTTTGCGGCAATGCCTCCCGGTCAGCGCCGGGAGTACATCGAATGGATCGTCGAGGCGAAGACCGAACCCACGCGGGACAAGCGCATTGCGCAGGCGGTCGAATGGATTGGCGAAGGCAAGAGCCGCAATTGGAAGTACCAGAATTGCTGAAGGCACAGGCGGCGAGAAGAAAATGTCGATCGAGGCCAAATGCTCGTGGTTGAGCGTTGACAGCCTGCAAAAGCTGCCATAGAGGCGGCGCTCCCAACGGCGAGCGGGTGTAGCTCAGTTGGTTAGAGTGCCGGCCTGTCACGCCGGAGGTCGCGGGTTCGAGCCCCGTCACTCGCGCCATTGGGATGATGAAGAAGGCGCCTCCGGGCGCCTTTTTCTTTGTGCGCCACGCGGCGCTCCGTTGTGGAAAAATTCCCGCTTTCAAGCCCGTTGACAGCCCACACGGCCTGCCATAGAGGCGCGGCTTCCAAGAGGTACGCGGGTGTAGCTCAGTTGGTTAGAGTGCCGGCCTGTCACGCCGGAGGTCGCGGGTTCGAGCCCCGTCACTCGCGCCACCACTTGGTACGGTGCCTTCGCGGCACTTTTTTGACGTTACGCGGGTGTAGCTCAGTTGGTTAGAGTGCCGGCCTGTCACGCCGGAGGTCGCGGGTTCGAGCCCCGTCACTCGCGCCACGTCAGATGCGATGCAAAGGGCGCCTCAGGGCGCCCTTTCGCGTTCAGAGCGCCTAACCCTTGAACGGCGCGGTGTCGAAGTAATCGCGCCACTTCACGATCTTGCCGTCAAGCACCTCGAAAATACCCATTAGGCGCAGGGATACGAAAGTCTCGCCTGCAGCGTTGATCATGTGATCGACCCGCTCGGTCAAGACCGTATTGCCGTTGGCAGCAATCGCCAGCATGTCGACCTTGATGCGCGCAATCCCCATGTCGTTTTCGAAGCCTGCGACCAGCGCAAGGCCTTGCTCGATGCCGATGGTGTGGGTCATCCCCACGTTTTCGTAATCGGTCTGCTCTGTGAAGTATTCCCGCACCGCAGCGGCAAATCCGCCGGGTTGCTCCCACATCGCGCAGAAGGCCTCGACGGTTTCAATTGGACCAGGCATGCCATTCTCCCCTTTGCGTTAGGCAAAAGGGTAAGGAATCGCGTTGCACTGTCCAGCAACCTTTGCGCTCAACCCCAGCGGCCGGTTTCCATCCAGATCAGGAAGCGCCGCAGCGGCAGGAGCCAGACGGTTCCAAGCACGATGTAGGCAAGGGTCTGCAGCAGGACGTGCCATTGCCCGATGACGCCGGACAAAGCAGCGACGCCCAACGCATAAACGATCAGGCCCAGGACCAGACCGAGAATGCCAACGGGCTTGCGCCAGGTCGGCTTGTAATCTTCCCTCACCTTTGGCGCTCCCACGGACCATAGATTCGCGTCGGCGTTACCACGGCATACAGCGGGGCGTCATGCGCCTCGCGGGGCAGGTGCTCGACCAGCTGGCAGTCCCAGGCAAGGCCGATGGGAAGGGTGGACGGATGCGCTTCAAGCCAGCGGTCGTAATGACCGCCGCCCTGGCCAATGCGCCCACCATCGGCGCTGAAAGCAACCAGGGGCACGAAAAGCACTTCGGGCACGACCTCTGCGGCATCCTCTGCCGGTTGGACTATGCCCTTCCACGGTCCGGGCGCGAGCAGTTCGTCCACCCACGGCGAACTCCACTCGCGAAACACCATCGGCGACGAGCGGTCGGCAAACCACGGCAGTGCGATCTTGTGACCGGCCTCATGCAGCACCTGCGCGTAGGCGGTTGCCGGTGCCTCTGCCGGGCCGGCGAGATAGATCCCGACGGTCGCTCCTTCCGGTACCATCGCCATGACGGGCGAGGGCGGCCGGCGGAACATCAGCGCCTTCACGCGGGCATCGAGCGCTGCGACGTGGGCATTGCGCCGCGCTCTAAATTCGGTGCGCAACGCATTCTTGGCTTCCACAAGGTGCTCCGGACAGAAAGGAGGGGGTGACGGGCCCACCATGGGTCGTTTGCTCGGAAAATCCTCTGACGCCTCGACGTCAGGTGGGGACCGCTTGCCCGGGACCAGGATCCCAGACAGGGGCAGCCCCCTTGGATTGCTTATAGCCTCAGGGATGTTCATGCGGCTCGTGCCGGGCAGATCCCGTCACGACCTAGTTAGGCGCTGACCGGCCCTTGCTCAAGGGCGGCAGCGAGTTTTTCGATGCGTTCTGCCAATGCGTTGACGCGATCGACCATGGCAGGGTCGATTTCTGTGCTTTCGATCGAGGCGGGAGCGGGCGTTACCGGTTGTGCGGCATCAGGGGCAGGAGCGCCCTTGTGCGCTTCGTGCAGCTCGTCTGCCATCATCAATGCCGCGAACAGAAGCATCCGCGTCTCGCTTTGCTGGCCACCGATCTTGCGAGCACGTTCGTCGACCATGCGGCCGAGCATCTCGATATGGGCTTCCTCGCCGTCAGCGCAGGACACCGCGAAGTTGCGGCCGCCGATCGGTAGACTGACGTTGCTCATGACAGAGGGCTCATGCCAAGGGGCTCATAATAGCGGGCTCATTTCGGAAGACCTGCCAGCAACAGATCAAGCTGTCGCAATTCCTGGGCGACCGTGTCCTTCAGGCGTCGATGACGAACCTTGAGCAGCGCCAGCTCTTCGCCCGCTGCAGCCCCTGTGGTTCCCTGTTGCGCGACCGCTCCTTCGACCCGCATGAGCGCCTGCTCAAGCCGGTCCAGAGCGGCGCCGAGTGCTTCCGTCGCCATGGCTTGGCACGCTAGCACAATCGCATGGACGCGCAACACCATGGCAGGACTGCGCCGGGGAAAGTCGGGCGCAGAAGCTCACATTGTGCATCTGCAATAAAGAAGCCGCCCTGCCAGCCTTGACCCTTGGCCCTATGGTGACCAAAGAGACCCCGCTCCGAATCACCGGATTCATGCGGCCACAGCCGTTCGGCCGCTCGCAGGGAAGGGCTTTTTCAGCATGACACGCGATTCCACCGCGCTGGCTCCCATGGCCAACGCGATCCGTGCGCTTGCCATGGACGCGGTTCAGGCAGCCAATTCCGGTCACCCCGGCATGCCCATGGGCATGGCCGACGTGGCGACGGTGCTGTGGACGCAGTTCCTGAAGCACGATCCTGCCGCGCCGAAGTGGTCCGACCGTGACCGCTTCATCCTGTCGGCCGGTCACGGCTCGATGCTGATCTATGCGCTCCTTCACCTGACGGGCTACGAAAGCCCGACGATGGAGGACATCCGCAAGTTCCGCCAGATCGACAGCGTCTGCGCCGGTCACCCCGAGAACTTCCTGATCCCGGGCGTCGAATGCACCACCGGCCCGCTGGGGCAGGGCCTTGCCATGGCCGTCGGCTTCGCGATGGCCGAGCGTCATCTCAACGCGCAGTTCGGTGATGACCTGGTTGACCACCACACCTGGGTTGTCGCCGGTGACGGGTGCCTCATGGAAGGCATCAACCACGAAGCCGTGGGCCTTGCCGGGACGCTCAAGCTCGGCCGCCTAAATGTCCTGTGGGACGACAACAAGATCACCATCGATGGCGACACGTCGCTGTCGACCAACGAAGACATCCTCGGACGCTACACTGCTTCAGGCTGGCACGTGACCTCGTGCGACGGTCATGACTTTGCCGACATCGCCCGCGCCCTTGCCGAAGCCAAGGCAGATCCGCGTCCGTCGCTGGTCGCCTGCCGTACGGTGATCGGCAAAGGTGCGCCCAACAAGCAGGGTGGCCACAACGTTCACGGCGCGCCGCTCGGCGCTGACGAAATCGCCGCCGCCCGCGAATATCTTGGTTGGACTTCGGCGCCGTTCGAAATCCCGGCAGATATCCTTGCCAACTGGCGCACGTCGGCAGAAGCCGGCAAGGCCGCTCGCGCCGAGTGGGAAAAGCGCGCTGCAGCCAACCCGCAGTCCGCCGAACTCGCCCGCCGCATGGCAGGTGACCTTCCGGCCGATACAGGTTTCGATGCCTACATCCAGTCGCTGATCGCCACCCCGCCCAAGGTTGCGACCCGCAAGTCCAGCGAAATGGCGCTCGAGGCGTTCACTGCAAACGTGCCCGAGATGGTCGGTGGTTCGGCGGATCTTACCGGTTCGAACAACACCAAGACCAAATCGACCGCCCCGTTCACGCCGGAAAGCTACGACGGCCGCTATGTCTACTACGGCATCCGCGAGTTCGGCATGGCCGCCGCGATGAACGGCATGGCGCTGCACGGAGGAATCATTCCCTACGGCGGCACCTTCCTGGTGTTTTCCGACTATTGCCGCAACGCCGTGCGCATGTCGGCCCTGCAGCACGTTCGCGCGATCTACGTGTTCACCCACGATTCGATCGGGCTTGGCGAAGACGGCCCGACCCATCAGCCGGTCGAGCATGTCATGAGCCTGCGCATGATTCCGAACCTGCTGGTGTTCCGCCCGGCCGACGCCATCGAAACGGCGGAAGCGTGGGCCCTGGCGCTGGCCAACAAGGATCGCCCGTCGGTCCTCGCGCTGACCCGCCAGAACCTGCCGCCGGTCCGCTTCGACGCCGAAATGAAGAGTGCCAAGGGCGCCTATCGTCTCGTTTCGTCGTCGGCCGCACGCAAGGTCGTGCTGCTGGCAACTGGCTCCGAAGTCGAAGTGGCGATGAAGGTTGCTGCAGCTCTGGAAGAAAAGGGCCTCGGCGCCGACGTTGTCTCGGTTCCGTGCTGGGAACTGTTCGACGAACAGGACGCCGCCTACAAGGCAGACCTCCTGCCTGCAGACGCGCTCAAGGTGTCGATCGAGGCTGGCGTCACTCTTGGCTGGCAGAAGTATGTCGGTGATGGCCTGTCGATCGGCATCGATACCTTCGGCGCTTCGGCTCCGATCGACGCCCTCTATGATCACTTCGGCCTTACCGCCGAAAAGATTGTCCCGCAGATCCTCTCGCGGGTTTCGTAATTCAAACAGGAGATACCTGACATGGCGATCAAGGTTGCAATCAACGGTTTCGGACGCATCGGGCGCAACGTCGCCCGCGCCATCCTCGAACGGCCCGATTGCGGCCTTGAGCTGGTCTCGATCAACGACCTGGCCGATGCCAAGGCCAACGCCCTGCTGTTCAAGCGCGACAGCGTCCACGGCGCGTTCGCGGGCGACGTTTCGGTCGACGGCAACGATCTGATCGTCGATGGCAAGCGCATTCAGGTGACCGCCGAGAAGGACCCGGCCAACCTGCCTCACGCCGCCAACGGCATCGACATCGCGCTGGAATGCACCGGTTTCTTCACCGATCGCGCCGGCGGCCAGAAGCACCTCGATGCAGGCGCCAAGCGCGTGCTCATCTCGGCACCGGCCAAGGGTGTCGACCTGACCGTCGTCTATGGCGTGAACCACGACAAGCTGACCGGCGATCACCTGATCGTCTCGAACGCCTCGTGCACGACCAACTGCCTCGCGCCGATGGCCAAGGTCCTGCATGAATCGATCGGCATCGAGCGTGGCCTGATGACCACGATCCACTCGTACACCAACGACCAGAAGATTCTCGACCAGATCCACAAGGACCCGCGTCGTGCCCGTGCCGCTGCCATGAACATGATCCCGACCAGCACCGGCGCCGCCGTTGCCGTGGGTGAAGTTCTGCCCGATCTCAAGGGCAAGCTCGACGGTTCGTCGATCCGCGTCCCGACCCCGAACGTCTCGGTCGTTGACCTGACCTTCACGCCGAAGCGCGACACCACCGTCGAAGAAGTCAACGGGCTGCTCAAGGCCGCTGCCGAAGGTGCGCTGAAGGGCGTGCTGGGCTACACGGAAGAGCCGCTGGTCTCGATCGACTTCAACCACGATCCGCACTCGTCGACCATCGACAGCCTCGAGACCGCCGTGCTTGAAGGCAAGCTGGTTCGCGTCCTGTCGTGGTACGATAACGAGTGGGGCTTCTCCAACCGCATGCTCGACACCGCGGGCGCAATGGCGAAGTTCCTCTGAGGAACTGACGCGATGAGCGGGCGTCTCGGAGGCATTGCACGGCATGACCGGCCGCGCGGGCCTATCGAGACGCTCGATCACGTTTCCGTCACGCGCGAACTTGGTGTTCGCGGTGACCTGCGCGGGGCAATCCGTCCCGGCAAATCCGGTCGCAGGCAGGTCTCGCTGATGGAAGCCGAAAGCTGGGATGCCGCTCTGGCGGACCTCAAGCTGACCGCAGATGAAATGCTTCCCTGGCACGTGCGCCGAGCGAACCTGCTGGTCCGTGGCATCCGCTTGCCCCGCGAGGCTGGGAAGGTCATCGCCATTGGCAAGAGCCTGCGGATCGAGACAACCTGCGAATGCGACCCGTGCAGCCGCATGGACCAAATACTGCCCGGCCTGAAACTTGCGCTGATGCCTGACTGGCGCGGCGGGGTGCTCGGCCGGGTGATCAGCGATGGCGAAATTGCCGTCGGCGACGAAGTGAGGATCGAGGAATGAGCTTCAAGACTCTGGACGATATCGGCGATCTGACCGGCAAGACCGTGCTGGTTCGCGAGGACCTCAACGTGCCGATGCAGGACGGCGTGGTGAGCGACGACACGCGCCTTCGCGCCACCGTTGCCACGCTGAACGAGCTATCGGACAAGGGCGCCAAGGTTCTGGTGCTGGCGCATTTCGGCCGTCCGAAGGGGCAGCCTTCGGAAGAATTCTCGCTGAAGAAGCTGGCAGAGCCATTGTCTCACGTGCTGGGCCGCCCGGTCAGCTACATCGACTGGGAAGGCGACAAGGCTGCGGTCGCGGCACTTGCGCCGGGGGCTATCGCGGTGCTTGAAAATACCCGCTTCTTCGGCGGCGAGGAGAAGAACGATCCGGCTGTGATCGAGCGCTTCGCCAGCCTCGGCGATATCTACGTCAACGATGCCTTCTCGGCTGCACACCGCGCCCACGCCTCGACCGAAGGCCTGGCCCACGTGCTGCCCGCTTACGCTGGTCGCGCCATGGAGGCCGAACTCAAGGCTCTGCAGAAGGCCTTGGGCGAGCCGGAACGTCCGGTCGCGGCCGTTGTCGGCGGTGCCAAGGTCTCGACCAAGCTCGACGTGCTCAAGCATCTTGTGACCAAGGTCGATCACCTGATCATCGGTGGTGGCATGGCCAATACCTTCCTCGCCGCGCGCGGGGTCAATGTCGGCAAGTCGCTGTGCGAACACGACCTGACCAACACCGCCGAGCAAATCCTCGACAATGCCGACAAGGCGGGCTGCACTGTCCACCTGCCCTACGACGTGGTTGTGTCCAAGGAATTCGCGGCCAACCCAGCCAGCTTGCGTACCTGCAACGTCCATGAGGTTGCCGAGGATGAGATGATCCTCGACGTGGGGCCTGCCGCCGTCGAGGCTCTGGGCGACGCGTTGAAGACCTGCCGTACGCTGGTGTGGAACGGTCCGATGGGCGCGTTCGAGACCGAGCCGTTCGATGCGGCCACTGTCGCTCTGGCCAAGACGGCCGCTGCGCTGACAAAGGAAGGGTCGCTGGTTTCTGTTGCCGGTGGTGGAGACACTGTGGCCGCGCTCAACCACGCCGGTGTTGCCGCCGATTTCAGCTACATATCGACGGCCGGCGGTGCGTTCCTCGAATGGATGGAAGGCAAGGAACTGCCGGGCGTGGCAGCCCTCGAACGCTAAAAAATTCCGGAGCGCGTGTTGCACTGCGGCACGCGCTCCTTTATGGCGCATAACCGCATAGGTATGCGCCATTTCAGACGCTCTTGGATCTTCGGGAGCGTCTTTCAAAAGCGCTTTTACGCATAGGTATGCGGAGACGGAATTCCGCCGTTTCTGCAAGGAACAGGACCCGCTGATGAACACGACCGAAATGACCGCGAAGATGGCCTCCGGCAACGGCTTCATTGCCGCACTTGACCAGTCGGGCGGTTCGACGCCGAAGGCTCTCAAGGGCTATGGCATCGAAGAAGGCGCGTGGGCCTCGGAAGAGGAAATGTTCGGCCTGATCCACGAGATGCGCGCCCGCATCATTCGTTCGGATGCTTTTTCGGGTGAGAAGGTCATCGGCGCCATCCTGTTCGAGCGTACGATGGACGGCACGGTTGATGGCAAGTCGGTTCCGCAGGCGCTGATCGAAAAGGGCGTCGTACCCTTCATCAAGATCGACAAGGGCCTCGAGGACGAGGCAAACGGCGTCCAGCTGATGAAGCCGATGCCGACACTTGACGACCTGCTGACCCGTTCGAAGGCTCTGGGCGTCTATGGCACCAAGGAACGCTCGGTCATCAACTCGGCCAACCGCGAAGGCATTGCTGCCGTGGTTGCGCAGCAGTTCGAAGTCGGCAATCAAGTGCTCAGCCACGGCATGATGCCGATCATCGAGCCTGAGGTAAACATCAAGAGCGAGACCCGCGCCGAGTGCGACGCGATCCTGCTGGAAGAAATCCTCAAGAACCTCGATGCCCTGCCCGAAGGCACGCAGGTGATGCTCAAGCTGTCGCTGCCGATCGTGCCGTGCACGTTCGACCCGCTCGTCGCGCACCCCAAGGTGCTTCGCGTGGTGGCACTGTCGGGCGGATACAAGCGTCCCGAGGCTTGCGTCGAACTCGCCAAGAATACGGGCATCATCGCCAGCTTCAGCCGCGCCCTGCTTGAAGACTTGCGTCACCAGATGACCGACGCGGAATTCGACGCTTCGCTCGCTGCGGCAATCGACGAAATCTATACCGGCTCGACGCAGAAGACTCTCGTCGCCGCCTGATTACCGTTTGAGAGGACGGAAAGGCCACCCCGTCACCGGCACAGCCGGGGCGGGGTGTTTTATTGTGGGGTCATCGCGCGACGCTGAAGTGAAACAGGTAGTCCGATGGCTTCAGCTTCTTGCCAGCAAGACGGCCGGGCTCGACTGTATCGAGCATGATCCCATCGGTCGGCTCCCCAAGAGTGAAGCGCCTGGTCTCGAACGTGCCGCCGCGCTGCAGGGTTGCTTCGACGATCACGCGGCCAGCCCAGACGCAACGCGCATTCATCGGACAACGGCTGTCTTCGATCAGCGAATCGACCCGGATCTTGTCGGCGCCGACGAGTGTTGTCTGGCCAACCATCGCGTTCCCATCGGTGCGTTCTGGTTTCGTGGTGGTGGCGCAGGCGGCAAGAGCAACCGCAGGGACAAGGGCAAGGAAGGCTTTGGTCATCCCCCGACAATGCTCCCGCCGGATGAACCGTTCCGGAACCGAAGTTGCAGCAGCGGCGGCTAACCGATAAGGCGCGCGCCATGGCAAAGCTTTCCTCCGAACTCTACCTGATCTCGCCCCTCGATGTTGCGGGCACTTTTCCTGACAGGCTCGTGCGCGCCCTTGATGCAGGGCCGGTGGCCGCATTCCAGTTCCGGGTGAAGGACGTGGACGAGCACGAGGCTGCGCGCCTTGCCGAGCCGCTCCAGCGCATCTGCGCGGACCGTGACGTGGCTTTCATCGTCAACGATTCGATCAGCCTGGCCAAGCGTCTCGGTGCCGACGGCGTGCACCTTGGGCAGGATGATGGTGACGTGAAGGACGCCCGCGACCGCCTAGGCCGTAATGCGCAGATTGGCGTTACCTGCCACGACAGCCGGCATCTCGCCATGGACGCGGGCGAGGCGGGGGCGGACTATGTTGCCTTCGGCGCCTTCTTTCCTTCCAGCACCAAGGACACCAAGCACGTCGCCGGACTCGACCTCCTCGAATGGTGGCAGTCGATCTTCGAGCTGCCGTGCGTTGCGATCGGAGGAATCACGCCCCAGAATTGCGCGCCGCTGATACAGGCCGGCGCTGACTTCCTGGCGGTCAGCAATGCGGTGTGGGGTGGCGACGAAGTGGCCAACGTGGCAGCTTTCTTCGACGCCATCCGGGCAAATCCGCGACTGAACGAGGATAGCTGACGGAACCGGCGGCAAGGGCAGGGGGTTCTGGAGAGGAAATGTCTCCGGAGCGCCAATGTCCCGTTTCAACCTAGCCGCGTCGTCCTTACTCGTACTGAGTGCCCTGAGCCTCAGCGCCTGCAATTCGAACAAGCCTGAACCAGCCCCGAGCGAGACGGTGGCAAGTACGCCTGCGTTCGCGGCTCCCATGGCGTCGAACGATCCCGCCCCGGGTCAGCCGCCACAACAGGAAGACGCGGCGCGTCCGGTCATGCAGGCGCAAGTAGTTTTGGAACGGCTCGGGTTCTCACCCGGCATCATCGACGGCAAGACCGGCCTATCGACGACAAATGCCGTGAGCGGTTTCCAGAAGGCAAACGACCTGCCTGTGACTGGCAAGTTCGATGATGCCACGATGAAGGCCCTGTCGCGCTGGTCGAATATTGCGGCAACACGCGTCGTCACGATTCCCGAAGAGTTCGCCGCAGGCCGCTATGCACCGCTGCCCAAGGACCCGGCGCAGCAGGCCAAGCTTTCGGAAATCGGCTACACATCGCTCGAGGAGAAGCTGGCCGAGCGCTTTCATACCACGCCAGAGGTGTTGCGGGGATTGAATCCCGCCCTGGCGCAAGAAGCAGCAGCGCGCGAAGCTTCAATGAAAGAGCGCCAGACTCGCAACCCGCCCACAGCCGACACACCCCCGGTCGAACCGTACCGCGCCGGAATGCAGCTTCGCGTGCCTAACACCGGTGGCGACCGCCTTGATCCCGGCATGGTCGATAACAAGGGCTGGCTTTCGACACTGGCCATGCTTGGCGTGAGCGACGCTCAGCCTGAAGCTGCGCGCATCGTCGTCAGCAAGTCCATGGGGACTCTCGAAGCCTACGACAAGTCGGACAAGCTGGTGGCCGTCTTCACCGTGACAACCGGCTCTTCCCATGATCCACTGCCGCTCGGCGACTGGAAGATCAACGGAACGTCCTACAACCCCGAATTTTCTTACGACGCCAGCCTGTTCTGGGACGTGCCCGACAGCAAGGGCGAACATCTCCTTCCGCCCGGACCGAACGGCCCCGTGGGCGTTGTCTGGATCGACCTTTCCAAGGAGCACTACGGCATCCACGGCACCCCTGAGCCGCAGACCATCGGACGCGCTGAAAGCCACGGCTGCGTTCGTCTGACGAACTGGGACGCAGCCCGGCTCGCGCAGATGGTAACGGGTGCGACGAAGGTTTCGTTTGTAAGCTGATGCCGCTTCCCATGCGTGCTTCATCGTGCAAGACAGGCCACCTGTTACACCGGATGGAGCGGAAATGAGCGGCATGGTCCCAAGGGAACTGACACTTCGTGGCGTGGTTCTGGGCGCGATCCTGACGATCGTGTTCACGGCCGCCAACGTCTACCTTGGCTTGCGTATCGGCCTGACGTTCGCGACTTCAATCCCTGCGGCTGTGATCTCCATGGCTGTTCTGCGTGCGTTTTCGGGCGCAACCATCCAGGAGAACAACATCGTCCAGACGATTGCGAGTTCGGCGGGCACGCTATCGGCGATCGTGTTCGTACTCCCCGGCCTCGTCATGGTCGGTTGGTGGGCAGACTTTCCCTACTGGGAGTCGGTCGCAGTCATTGCCGTCGGCGGCATCCTCGGCGTGATGTACTCGGTGCCGCTGCGCCGAGCCTTGGTGACCGGGTCCGACCTTCCCTATCCCGAAGGCGTTGCCGCCGCTGAAGTTCTAAAGGTGGGGGCAGGGGTCGGTGGCGCGGAGGAGAACCGGAAGGGTCTTGCTGCAGTGACTGCAGGAGGGCTCCTCGCTGCGCTCTACCCGTTGCTCGCCAAGATGAAGCTGGCCGTCGAGGAAGTGGGCGGGGCGTTCAAGGTCGGAACCGGCGGCTCGATGTTGACCGGTGGACTGTCGCTCGCCCTGGTCGGCGTTGGCCACCTCGTTGGACTTGCCGTCGGTATCGCCATGCTCGTCGGTATTGTGATCAGCTTCGGCATTCTGCTTCCACAACTGACGGCAGGCGGGATTCCGGCCGGAACCGAACTGTCCGAATTCGTCGGCACGGTTTTCCGCCAGAAGATCCGCTTCATCGGCGCTGGCACGATCGGTGTCGCGGCGATCTGGACGCTGCTTCGCGTAATTGGACCGATCGTGAAGGGAGTGACTGCGGCCATCGCTGCCAACCGCGCCCGCAGCGGTGCCGGAATGGGCAGCCTTGACCTGACCGAGCGTGACATTCCCATCGGCATCGTGGGGGGAACCATCCTTGCGGCGATGATCCCGATTGCCCTGCTGCTGGCAGACTTCGCCACCGGAGGCCCCGTCGCGGCCGCGCTCGGGCTATCGCTGATCACATCTGTAGTCTACGTCCTCGTCGCCGGCATCATCATCGCCTCGGTCTGCGGTTACATGGCCGGCCTGATCGGCGCGTCGAACAGCCCGATTTCCGGCGTTGGAATCCTCGCCGCGCTTGGCATCTCGCTCCTTCTCCTTGGCCTGTTCGGACGAGGCCTGGGCGAGGATGACACCAAGGCGCTGGTCGCCTTCGCCCTGTTCGTCACCGCCATCGTGTTCGGCGTCGCGACGATCTCCAACGACAACCTGCAGGACCTCAAGACCGGCCAGCTCGTCGGCGCAACGCCGTGGCGTCAGCAGGTCGCTCTCGTGTTGGGCGTGCTGTTCGGGGCACTCGTGATCCCGCCGATCCTAGACCTGCTCAACTCAACCTTCGGCTTCCAGGGAGCGCCAGGCGCAGGCGAGAACGCGCTTTCGGCCCCGCAGGCCTCGCTGATCTCCGCCATTGCCCAAGGGGTGCTCGGCGGCAATCTTGACTGGAACCTCGTCGGCCTCGGCGCCGCGATCGGCGTGGGCGTTATCTTCGTCGACGAGATTCTGAAGCGTACCGGCAACCGCTCGCTCCCGCCGCTCGCTGTCGGCATGGGCATGTACCTGCCAACCTCGGTCACGGCGATGGTGATCGTTGGCGCGGTACTTGGCCACCTTTACAATGGATGGGCCGCCCGCCAGTCCGCGCCCGAATTTGCCGAGCGCATGGGCGTCCTCACCGCCACCGGCCTGATCGTCGGTGACAGCCTGTTCAACATTGCCTACGCCGCAATCGTCGCGGCTACCGACAATCCCGATGCCCTGGCTGTGGTCGAGGACTTCCCGGGCGCGCTGCCATTCGGCGTGATCGCGTTCGGGAGCATCATCGCCTACGCCTACTGGCGCATGCGGCGTGACAGTGCCGTGGGATCAGCCTGAGGTAGAGAGGTTGACCGGCCCGGCATGAACGCAACGCAGGTTGAGTTGCGTATCGTCCGTCGCCAGTTCGCGCAGGATTTCCTCGCCGTCCATCTGGAAGCGGCGGCCGGCGAACACGCCGCTGGTGATCGTCACCCGGTCTGCCAGGCGCAGATAGGTGCCGCGCGATCCATCAGGTGCGATATAGCTCGAATCCGGGATCGTCTTGAACCCCAGTTCAGGCTTCTCGACCGGAAGCACCGCGGCATCGCCCGGCACTTCGCAAGTCCAGCCGCCCTTGGGCAGGACCATCAGCCTGCCGCCCGGCACCGCCTGGGCAACGCCAGCAAGACCGAGAACTCCGACTGCGAAAACAACCATGCGCTTCATGCTCGTTGCGCTAGCACGTGGCAGCAGCGTTGGGCAATCGCGCTTGAAGCTTTGGGCCCGAACCGCTAAGGGCCGCGCTTCCCTACTCACGGTAAGGCTCTTTCCATCATGAAGATCAGCGGCGTGGACATCCGTCCGGGCAATATCCTGGAATACGAAAAGGGCATCTGGAAGGTCGCCAAGACCCAGCATACCCAGCCCGGCAAGGGCGGCGCCTTCATGCAGGTCGAGATGAAGAACCTCATCGACGGCCGCAAGACCAACGTCCGCTTCCGCAGCGCCGACACTGTCGAGCGCGTCCGCCTCGACACCAAGGACTTCCAGTTCCTTTACGCCGAGGGCGAGGACCTGGTGTTCATGGACGTCGAGACCTACGACCAGATCAACCTGCCCAAGGATCTGCTCGGCGATGCCGCGGCGTTCCTGCAGGATGGCATGACCGTACTTCTCGAAATGTATGACGAGCGCCCGATCTCGGTGCAGCTGCCGGAACAGGTGGAAGCCACCATCGTCGAAGCCGACGCCGTGGTGAAGGGCCAGACCGCCTCTTCGTCGTACAAGCCCGCCATCCTCGACAATGGCGTGCGTGTGATGGTGCCGCCGCACATCGAGAGCGGCACGCGCATCGTCGTCGACGTGTATGAGCGCAGCTACGTCGGCAAGGCGAACTGATCGATGGCAGCCATTTCCGGCCTGATGCGCGTGATGGAGCGCGCGGCGCGCAAGGCGGGTGGCCGCCTGCGCCGCGACTTCGGCGAGATCGAGCATCTTCAGGTCAGCAAGAAGGGCCCGGCGGACTTCGTCTCGAAGGCCGACCAGCACGCCGAACGCACGCTGTGGGATGAACTCCGCGCGGCACGTCCGGGCTGGGGCTTCCTGATGGAAGAAGGTGGTGAGATCGCCGGTGAGCCGGGCAAGCCGCGCTTCATCATCGATCCGCTCGACGGCACCAGCAATTTCCTCCATGGCATTCCGCATTTCGCGATCTCGATCGCCGTGCAGGAACCCACGCTGGATGGGAAGGGCTGGGGCGAAGTCACCGCAGCGCTCGTCTATCAGCCGATCACCGACGAAAGCTTCTGGGCCGAAAAGTCGCAAGGTGCATGGCTGCAGGACCGCCGGTTGCGCGTTTCGGCGCGTCGCCATCTCGACGAGGCGCTGATTGCCACTGGCATTCCGTTCTCCGGCCGGGGTGACATGGGTGAATGGATTCGCATCTACAGCGAGTTGGGCCCCCGCATTGCCGGTATCCGCCGTTTCGGCGTCGCCTCGCTCGACCTTGCCTGGGTCGCAGCGGGCCGCTTCGACGGATTCTGGGAATCCGGTCTCTATCCCTGGGATACGGCAGCAGGTTGCCTTCTCGTGCGCGAAGCCGGCGGTTTCGTGTCCGATTACAAGGGGCGCTCGCACCCGATCTGCGACGAGACGATCCTCGCCGGCAACGATGCGCTGCACTCGAAGCTCCACAAGCTTCTTGTTGGCGCACTCCGTAACGCTTGACGTTGCAGGACGGCGCTGGCTAAGGCCGGTGCCGTCCAGTGCCCCTGTGGCGGAATGGTAGACGCGAACGACTCAAAATCGTTTGTAGAAATACGTGCCCGTTCGAGTCGGGCCAGGGGCACCATTCCCTAATCGACAGCATCCGATCCGGATCGCAGCGCCGATTGCGCGGCAAGCGCGCTGACCTGCTCGGGCGTCGGCGTCATCTGCCCCTGTTCGAGGCGCTTCTTCCGTTCTTCCTCAAGTTTCCGCAGATAGGCTGCGCGTTGCGCAGGAGTCATCCGGGCAAGTGCAGCCTGATCAACCTCGATGATGATCGTGCCGGGCGCGGTCGTCATTCCTTCGGGAATGATGCTGCTGTTGCCGTCCGACATCCCGCTGCCATCCATGGGCGCGCCGAACTGGCCATTGAAGCCGGCCTGTCCCGAGGACGACTTGCGCTGGCTGGAGCGGTTGTCCACCAACTTGGCCTTGCCGCTCCGCGCCTTGGCAGCCTGGCGCTCGGCATGACGGTCGGCCTGCGCCATCGCCTCCTGAGCATCGCCGTTGGCGAACACGGCAATCACGGTCGACAGGGCAACGGTGAGTACCGCAAAGTGGCGGTACATCCGGGGCTGGATACCCAGAAAATGATCAGACGGCGCGGCCATGGCTAAGGGACATACCTGATCCGCCGTTAAGGATGATGCCCCACAGCATGGTTAGCAAAGAGCTACGGAAATGGCGGAGATGCGCTTGCGTTCCGCCTATGTTCTGGTAATCGCAATCCATGGCCAAACCCAAACGTCGCTTTGTCTGCCAGGCCTGTGGCAGCGTCACCACCCGCTGGCAGGGGCAATGTGTCGATTGCAGCGAATGGAACACGCTGATCGAAGAAGCGCCGGAAACGATCTTTTCGGCCAAGCATGACCTGTCGAGTGGCGGCCGCCGCGTTGCTTTCGTGCCGCTCGATGCGCCGGTCGCGCTTCCGGTGCGCCGGTCCACAGGCATTGCCGAG
The DNA here is from genome assembly GCF_000807925.1 of Novosphingobium subterraneum. Lineage (GTDB taxonomy): Bacteria > Pseudomonadota > Alphaproteobacteria > Sphingomonadales > Sphingomonadaceae > Novosphingobium > Novosphingobium subterraneum. Next base: position 251,684 of record NZ_JRVC01000004.1, read on the forward strand.
TTCGATCGGGCACTGGGCGGCGGGCTTGTGCCCGGTTGTGCTGTCCTGATGGGCGGTGATCCGGGCATCGGCAAGTCAACCTTGCTCCTTCAGGCGGCGGCGAAGATCGCGATGGCCGGTGGCGAGGCAGTCTACATCAGCGGCGAAGAAGCGTCGGATCAGGTTCGTCTGCGGGCTGACCGCCTCGGCCTCGGCAAGGCGCCGATCCAACTGGCTTCGGCTACATCGGTGCGGGACATTCTGACCACGCTGGGATCGATGAACCCGCCCTCGCTGCTGGTGATCGATTCGATCCAGACGATGCATTCGGACCAGATCGAAGGTGCACCGGGCACGGTCAGCCAGGTACGCGGCTGCGCGTTCGAACTTATCCGCTATGCCAAGGAAACCGGCGTCTCGCTGGTGCTGGTCGGCCACGTTACCAAGGACGGCTCGATCGCGGGCCCGCGCGTGCTCGAACACATGGTCGATGTGGTCATGAGCTTCGAAGGGGAGCGCAGCCACCAGTATCGCATCCTACGCGCAATCAAGAACCGCTTCGGCGCCGTGGACGAGATCGGCGTCTTCGCAATGGCCGGGGCAGGGCTGGAAGAGGTCGGCAATCCCTCGATGCTGTTCCTTTCAGGGCGTGAGGATCAGGTCGCGGGCAGCGCAGTCTTCCCGGCGCTTGAAGGCACGAGGCCGGTGCTGGTTGAAATACAGGCGCTCACGGTCCGACTCGCGAGCGGGGCCACCCCGCGGCGCGCCGTGGTTGGGTGGGACAGTGGCCGGCTTGCAATGTTGCTGGCGGTGCTCGAAGCCCGATGCGGCTTGAGCTTTTCGACGGCCGAAGTCTATCTCAATGTCGCCGGCGGTTACCGCCTGACCGACCCGGCCGCCGACCTTGCCGTGGCCGCAGCGCTGATCTCCGCCTTGTCGGACCGCCCTTTGCCTGCCGCTTCGATCTGGTTCGGGGAGGTCTCGCTCGCTGGCGAAGTCCGCCCGGTGGCCCACACACCCGTTCGCCTGCGCGAAGCGGCCAAGCTGGGTTTCAGCCTCGGCTGCGGACCCGAAGCAGGCGCGGAAAAGGTCGACGGTCTGCGCTACTCCCCGCTCAAGCTGCTGCCAAATCTCATTGACCGCATAATGGGCGGCTCATAGGCTCGCGGCGCAATGACCGGTCTTGATTATGTCGTCCTGATCTTCCTGGGCATCGGTGCCGTCGGGGGATTCATACGTGGCTTCATCGAGGAAGTGCTCTCGCTGGCCGCGTGGTGCATTGCCTTGCTGGCAGTGCATTATCTCCACGCACCGCTGACGCTTTGGCTGGCCGTCCATCTGCCGACCGAGACTGGCGCCGGGGTCCTCGCATTCTTCCTGCTGCTGTTGCTCCCCTATCTTCTCACGCGGATTATTGCGCGTCGGATGGGGTCTGCCAGTCGGGATTCGGCGATTGGACCGATTGATCGCGTGCTGGGTTTCGGGTTCGGGGCGGTCAAGGGCTTCATCATCGTCGTGCTGGGCTATTCGATCATCGTCTTCGGCTATGATCTCGTCTGGGGTGAGGATGGGCGTCCGGAGTGGATCGTGCAGTCGCGCGCCTATCCCTTCCTCAATGCCGCAAGCGAAGAATTGCTGACACTGATTTCGGAGCGCCGTGAAGAGGCTGCCGATCAGGCCCGTGAAGTTGCCAGGCGCAAGGCGCGCAAGCAGTTGCTGGGCGAATAGAATGACCACGCGCGGGCTCTACACGCCCGACATCCTGGGCCAGGCCATGGTTTTGGCACAGTATCCGTGGGTGCCGGATGCGCCGTATCACGGCGCGGCCAGGTCACGCAGTTGTGGCAGTTCGATCGAACTTTCGCTTCGCACGGACGATACTGGCGCCATAGAGGCAGTCGGCGTTCGCCCGCACGCCTGCGCAGTTGGCCAGGCAGCGGCTGCGGTTTTTGCCGAGCAGGCTGCTGGCCGCTCCCGAACCGACATTGCACGGGCACGGGTGACGCTGGCGGCATGGCTGGCGGGGGAGGGCAACCAGCCTGAGTGGCCGGGCATCCACTTGCTCAATCCGGCGCTCGCCTATCCCGCTCGCCACGCCGCGATACTGCTCGCATGGGATGCCGCACTTGATGCCCTGCCGGAGCATGTCCTTCCCTGATCGAATGCGGGGCTTGCGGCAGGCGATGCCGCTTGGCTACAGCACCCTCCGATAAGAGTGACGCGGGGGAAATCGAGTGCCAGATACCATGAAACACGGGGCCGCGGTGGAGCCGAGCGCTTCCGACATCAGGCTGGTGATCGCTGCCAGTTCGGCGGGCACCGTGTTCGAATGGTACGATTTCTTCATCTACGGCACACTTGCCGCGATCATCGGCAAGACGTTCTTCCCATCCGACAACGCAACGCTCCAGCTGCTACTGGTGTGGGCAGGGTTCGCCGTCGGTTTCGGCTTTCGTCCTCTGGGCGCCGTGCTGTTCGGTTTCCTCGGTGACAAGCTGGGCCGCAAGTACACGTTCCTCGTAACCGTGACGCTCATGGGCATCGCCACCGCAGGCGTCGGCCTTATTCCCTCGGCCGACAGCATCGGCCTTGTCGCCCCCGCCATCGTCATTCTTCTGCGAGTCCTCCAGGGCCTTGCGCTTGGTGGTGAATACGGCGGCGCTGCGGTTTACGTGGCAGAACATGCACCGGGTGGTCGCCGGGGCTACTACACCAGCTATATCCAGGCCAGCGTTGTCGGCGGATTCGTACTCAGCCTCATCGTGGTCCTGACGAGCAAGAGCGTGATGAGCGAGGCGGTGTGGAATTCCTGGGGCTGGCGCGTGCCATTCCTGGTCAGCCTTGCGCTGCTTGCGGTATCGTTGTGGATGCGCCTCAAGCTTTCGGAAAGCCCTGTCTTCAAGGCGATGAAGGAGCAGGGAGAGCTGGCAAGCAATCCCTTCGTCGAGAGCTTTGCCTATCCAGGTAACAAGCGCCGCATCTTCATCGCGCTGTTCGGCATCGCCGCTGGTCTGACCGTTATCTGGTATACCGCGATGTTTTCCAGCCTTGCGTTTCTCAAGTCCGCGATGCGACTTGACGACACCTGGGCGGAGGTCATCGTCGGCATAGGCGGAGCGATCGGCATGGCGTTCTACCTTATGGCCGGCGCACTTTCAGACCGGATCGGGCGCAAGAAGCCGATCGTGATCGGCTATGCCGTCACTCTCCTGCTGCTCTTCCCCACGTTCTGGCTTCTAGGGTCGGCCGCCAATCCGGAGCTTGCTGCAGCAGCGCAAAGAAGTCCTGTGCTCGTGTCCGGGGCGGAGTGTGATTACAGTCCGTTCAAGGGCGAACAGACAAGCAAGTGCGGAAAGCTGCTTTCCGATCTATCCGCCTCGGGGATTTCCTACTCTCTGGAGCAGAAGGGCAACTTTGCCGTAACTGTCGGAGGCGAAGCGCTAACTCTCTCGGACTATCCATGGACTGAAAAGGCAACGGTAAGGGCGCAGGCACTCCAGAGCGAACTGGCAGCCTTCGGCTATGATTTTGCCAAGGTTAAGCCTTCGCCGCTCCGTCTTGCCCTCATCCTCGTCGCGCTGCTGCTGCTCATGGCGATGTCCGGCGCCACGTACGGCCCGGTCGCCGCCCTCCTGTCCGAGATGTTCCCGCCGCGGATCCGTTACAGTTCGATGTCGATCCCCTATCATCTTGGCACAGGATATTTCGGGGGTTTCCTGCCGCTGATTTCGAGCTACATCGTCGCCCGAACCGGCGATCCCTATGCCGGTTTGTGGTACACCTGGGTGATCGTCCTCGTCGCGTTTCTGGTCTCGCTGTGGGGCTTGAAGCCTGGACTGCCCACTGATTTCACGGACGACTGACATCACCTTTCCTGCCCCGCCAGCCCCGACGCTCCGTCTCGGCTTCGATGCCGAAGCGCTCGCCGCCAACTGGCGCGCGCTTGATGCCCTGTCCGGCCGCGCGAGCGCTGGTGCCGCGGTCAAGGCTGATGCCTACGGGGTAGGCGCGGCGCGGGTGGTTCCGGTGCTTGCCGCCGCGGGCTGCGGCACCTTCTTCGTGGCGCACTGGACTGAAGCGGCAGAGATACTGCCTTACGTGCCCGCTGCATCCATAGCAGTGCTTCATGGTCCCTTGACCGGCGAAGAAAGCGAGTTTGCAAGGGCAACAGGTGTTCGTCCTGTCATCAACAGTTTGGAGCAGGCGCGGCGTTGGAGCAGTGGCGGAGGAGGCCCTTGCCACCTGATGGTCGATACCGGGATGAACCGTCTCGGCGTGCCGCTTGATCAGATTGGCGATCCCGCGATCAGTGCACTTCAGATCGACCTGTGCATGAGCCATCTGGCCAGTGCGGACGAGGACGTATCGCAGAACGAATCGCAGCTGCAGTTGTTCGAGGACGTCCGCCGCAGCATCCCGGCCCGGCGTTACAGCCTCGCCAACAGCGCCGGCATAGCGCTCGGCAAGGGCTATCACGCCGACCTGACCCGGCCCGGGCTTGCGCTTTATGGCGGCATCGCCAGACCCGAACTGGCGCCGCACATCCGCCCGGTCGTCCGGCCCGAAGCGGCGCTGTTGCAGACTCGGACACTGCGGGCGGGCGACAGGGTGGGCTACAACGCACTGTTCACTGCCGATCAGCCGATGCGGATCGGGATCATCTCGCTCGGTTACGCCGACGGATACCTGCGATGCTGGTCCTGCATCGGCACGTTTCTTTGGCAGGACCGAAAGGCTCGGGTCCTGGGGCGTGTCTCGATGGACCTGACGATCGTGGATCTGGCGGAAATCCCCGATTGTCATGAGGGTGAATGGTTAACCGCGGACTACCAGCTCCCTGCTGCAGCCGCGCAAAGCGGGCTTTCGCAATACGAATTGCTGACATTGCTGGGCAAGCGCTTCTCCCGCCAAAATGGATTCTGACTGGGGTTGTTAAGATTTGTTGCGCCGCACATGCTGCACATGCTAATACTAAGCAACGTCGCAGTGGGGGCCCAAACCATGGCCAGTGAGTCCAAGTCCGGCGGCACGGTTATAATCAAAAAGTACGCAAACCGTCGCCTCTACAACACCAGTACCTCAAGCTATATCACGCTCGACCATCTTGCTCAGATGGTTAAGGACAATGTCGACTTTCAGGTGATCGATGCCAAGACGGGTGCGGATCTGACGCACGCGATTCTGACCCAGATCATCATGGAGGAGGAGTCCGCCGGCGAGCAGATGCTGCCGACCAATTTCCTGCGACAGCTCATCTCCATGTATGGCAATTCGATGCAGGCATTCCTGCCCGGCTATCTAGAAGCCTCGATGGAACATTTCCGCGAGAACCAGGCCAAGATGCGCAAGGCGATCGAGGAAAGCATCGGCGCCAATCCGCTCGCCCAGATCGCACAGCGTAACATGGAAATGTTCAAGGCTGCTGCCGCCGCTTTCGTTCCCGGCGCGGCCACCAAGGACGAGAGTACCCCCGTTGCTGAGGGCGACGACCTGGACGTCCTGCGCAAGCAGATGGCCGACATGCAGAAGAAGCTCGACGAGCTTTCCAAGTAAGCGGTTTTCCTTCCCGCCTTTCCGTCATTTTGAGCTGATGACGGCATTGCGGGAAGCGCTTTTGCGCTTTAACGCGCTGCCTCATGAACAAGCCCGCAATCAAGCACGCGCTCAACGTCAAGCGCGCTGACGACTTCGCCCAGTGGTATCAGGCCGTGATTTCCGAGGCCGAGCTTGCCGAGGAATCCGGCGTGCGCGGCTGCATGGTGATCAAGCCATGGGGCTACGGCATCTGGGAACGCATCCAGAAGCTGATGGACGCCGAGATCAAGGAAGCGGGCGTCGAGAACTGCTACTTCCCCCTGTTCATCCCGCTGTCCTACTTCGCCAAGGAAGCCGAACATGTCGAAGGCTTCGCCAAGGAAATGGCGGTCGTCACGCACCACCGCCTGATTTCTGACGGCAAGGGCGGACTGACGCCCGATCCCGAAGCCAAGCTGGAAGAGCCGCTGGTTGTTCGTCCGACCTCGGAAACGGTGATCGGCGCGGCGATGGCGCGCTGGGTCCAGTCATGGCGCGACCTGCCGCTGATGGTCAATCAGTGGGCCAACGTCGTGCGCTGGGAAATGCGCACCCGCATGTTCCTGCGCACCAGCGAGTTTCTCTGGCAGGAGGGCCACACCGCGCACGCCGACGAGGCTGACGCGATGAAGGAGACGCTGCGCGCGCTCGAGATGTATCGCGCCTTTGCCGAAGGTCCGCTGGCGATGCCGGTCATCGCCGGGCCGAAGCCCGAGAACGAACGCTTCCCCGGCGCGGTCGAGACTTTCTCGATCGAGGCCATGATGCAGGACGGCAAGGCGCTGCAGGCCGGCACTTCGCATTACCTGGGTACGACCTTCGCGCAGGCCGCGGGCATCCGTTATCAGGACAAGGAGGGCCAGCAGGCGCTGGCGCACACCACGTCGTGGGGCGTTTCGACGCGCCTGATCGGCGGCGTGATCATGACACATGGCGACGACGACGGCCTTCGCGTCCCACCGCAGGTGGCGCCGCAGCAGATCGTGATCCTGCCGATGCTGCGCGACAACGATGGGGACGAAGCGCTGCTTGCCTACTGCGAAGAGATCCGCAAGGCGCTGGCCAGCCAGTCTGCCTTCGGCGAGCGTGTGCGCGTCCTGCTCGACAAGCGTCCGGGCAAGGCCACGCAGAAGCGCTGGGCGTGGGTCAAGCGCGGCGTGCCGCTGATTCTCGAGATCGGCGGTCGCGACGCAGAGGGCGGGCAGGTTTCGGCGCTACGCCGTGACCGGCTGTGGCGCGAGGATGCCAAGCCCAACTTCGTCGGGCAGGCCAAGGGGGATTTCATCGCCTCGGCTGCGGCAGAGCTCGAGGCGATCCAGAATTCCCTCTACGAGGAGGCGCGCCAGCGCCGCGATGCGCAGATCGTGCGCGACGTGAGGGATCTTGACGGCCTGAAGACCTACTTCGCCGAGGGTAACAAGTATCCCGGCTGGGTCGAAATGGGCTGGAGCAAGCCGACCGGTGCCGCGCTGGACAAGGTTGTCGAGCAGTTGAAGGCGCTCAAGCTGACGATCCGCAACACGCCCCTCGATGCCCGGAAGCCGGATGGGGTTTGTCCGTTCACCGGCGAACCGGCGGTCGAGAAGATCCTGATCGCCAGGGCTTATTGATCAACAAGGGTGGCAGGGAACTGCCGCCCTTTTTGTCAGGGCCCCTTGGCGCTGCCGGTCGTGGCGCTAGTCTCGGCCGCATGAGACACGCGCTTTACCTCGTCCCGTTCCTGTATTCGTCTGCAGTTCTGGCCGCGCCCGAGGACGCTATCTCCGAGGCACGGCTGCGGGCCAATGTGGAAAAGCTCGTCAGCTTCGGCACGCGCCATACGCTGTCGTCGCAGACCGACCCCGAGCGGGGGATCGGTGCGGCGCGTAAATGGGCCGAAGCGGAGTTTCGCAAGAGTTCGGCCGCTTGCGGCAACTGCCTGGAGATCGTCCTGCCGGAAACGGTGGTGAGCGGTGACCGTGTCCCGGTGCCGACCCGTCTCGTCAATGTGGTGGCCATCCAGCGCGGTACCGAACGTCCCAGCGAGGTTGTCATCGTGCAGGCGCACATCGACAGCCGCGTGTCGGACGTGCTCGACGCGACGAAGGATGCGCCGGGCGCTAACGACGACGGCTCGGGCACTGCGCTGGTAATTGAAGCTGCGCGTGTGCTGTCGAAGGAGAAGTTCCCCGCCACGATCGTCTATGCTGCGCTGTCGGGCGAAGAGCAGGGGCTGCTCGGCGGCAAGCTGCTGGCGGACTATGCGGCGCAGCAGGGCTGGACCGTGAAGGCCGTGCTCAACAACGATATCGTCGGCGGCTCGACTGGGTCCGACGGCTACAGGGACGATGCACACGTGCGCGTCCTGTCCGAAGGCCCTCGCGCCGATGCGACCGACGCCCTCCGCGCCCAGATGCGCCGTTATGGGGGCGAGAATGACAGTCCATCACGCAATATCTCGCGCTGGATTGCCAAGCTGGCGGATAAGGATGATGCCGGGCTGGCGGTGCGGCAGATCTGGCGGGCTGACCGGCTCGGCCGGGGCGGGGACCAGTTGCCTTTTTCCGACAAGGGCTACCCCGCGATCCGCTTCACCGTGGCGGTCGAGGACTACGAACACCAGCATCAGGACTTGCGCACCGAAGGCGGGGTGAAGTTCGGCGATACTGTGGACGAGATGGATTTTCCGTATCTTGCCAAGGTGACGCGACTGAACGTGCGTGCGCTGGCAAAGCTGGCGCGCACGCCGATTCCGCCCGTGCCCGTGGTCAAGGGCGCAGTGCAGCCCAGCACGGACATCGCGTGGCAACCGGTGCCGGGGGCCGCGCGCTATGTGCTGTGGCAACGCCGGACCGACGCGCCGATGTGGGAGACGCGCGTGCTCGAAACCGTGGGGACAAAAGCCAGCCTGCCTGGCGTTCGCGCGGACGACTGGCTGTTCGGCGTCAGTGCAGTCGCTGCCGATGGAGACGAAAGTCCCATCGCTTCGGCAGTACCGGGCGGTCAATTCGGCCCGTTACCCAAGCCGTAACTTCTTGCCATCGGCGGGCATAACGACCACATGCCGCCAATGGCCAAGAACAAGTTTCCGCAAGGGCTCCCGACGCGCCAGCAAGTGCTGGACTTCATTGCACAATCGGACGAGCCTGCGGGCAAGCGCGAGATCGCCAAGGCTTTCGGCCTGAAAGGCACCGAGAAGATCGCGCTCAAGACGCTGCTCAAGGACATGGCCGAAGAAGGCCTGATCGATGGCAACCGCAGCGCCTTCCACGCCATGGGTGGCGTGCCGCGCGTAACGGTGTTGCGCATTGTCGAAATCGATGAGGGCGAACCTGTCGCCATCCCCGACAGCTGGCAGCCGGAGGACGCAAGCCCGCCGCCGCGGCTGCGGGTCGTGGAACCGCGGGGCAAGGCCAGGGACCGCGGCCCTGCGCTGCGCGTCGGTGATCGCATTCTGGCGCGCACTGAGGAAGCAGGGAAGGGCTGGCTCGCCCATCCGATGAAGAAGATTCAGGGCGGCGAAGAGCAGTTGATGGGCGTCGTCGAACTTGACGGCACTGGCAAAGGCTGGCTCGCGCCGGTCGACAAGCGCGTGCGCAATGCCGTGCCGATTTCGGACCTTGGTGGCGCAGAGGCGGGGCAACTCGTGCTGGCCGAGCCTGCGGGGCGCTCACCGCGTTCGGGCATGAAGGTGGTTGCCGTGCTGGGCGATCCGCTGGCGCCGCGCGCGTTCAGCCTGATCGCGATCCACAAGCATGGCATTCCGTTCGTGTTCCCCGAAGCCGCGCTCCGTGAGGCCGAGGAGGCGGCGAAGCTGCCGCTCAGCGAAGACAAGCGCGAAGACCTGCGGCATCTGCCGATCGTGGCGATCGACCCGGCCGATGCGCGCGATCATGACGACGCCATCTGGGCCGAGCCGGACGGACAGGGCGGCTTCAACGCCCTTGTCGCGATTGCCGATGTCAGCTTCTACGTTCGTCCCGGCGGCCAGACCGACCGTGAAGCCCGCAAGCGCGGCAACTCGGTCTACTTTCCTGATCGCGTCGTGCCGATGCTGCCCGAAGTGCTGTCGGCAGACGTCTGTTCGCTGAAATCGGGCGCAGACCGTGCCGCGATGGCTTGCCACCTCTCGATCGACAGCGCGGGGCGGATCAAGGATTGGCGCTTTACCCGCGCGATCGTGCGGATCGCCGAAGTGATCGCCTATGAAGAAGCGCAGCGGCGCATCGATTCAGGGGAAGCCGAGGCGCACCTCGCCAACTTGTGGGACGCGTGGCGGTTGCTGGAGAAGGCGCGCAATGAACGCGATCCGCTGAACCTCGAACTGCCCGAGCGGCGCGTGGTGCTCGACGAGCAGGGCAAGATCGCCGAGATCGCGATTCGCGAACGGCTCGATGCGCACCGGGTGGTCGAGGACTTCATGATCGCGGCGAACGTTGCTGCGGCCAAGGCGCTGGAGGCAAAGGTCGCTCCGGTCGTCTATCGCATTCACGAACCGCCGAGCCGCGAGAAGCTGGTGGCGCTCAAGGACTATCTGGCGACATTCGATCGCAAGCTTTCGCTGGGGCAGGTGATCACACCCTCGTTGTTCAACCGCATGCTCAAGGACATTGCCGACGAGGCGGAAAAGGCGCTGATCATGGAGGCCGTGCTACGCAGCCAGACGCAGGCCTACTACGGTCCGCGCAATGCCGGGCACTTTGGCTTGAGCCTGGGGTCCTACGCGCACTTCACCTCGCCGATCCGACGGTATTCGGACTTGCTGGTCCACCGCGCGCTGGTCGACGCCTATGGTCTGGAGCAGCCACGGCCCAAGGCCGATCTGCCGCCGACGTCCGGTCTGTCGGACCGTGACCGGGGCGATCTTGCGCGGGTTTCCGAAGCCATCAGCAATGCCGAGCGCCGCGCGATGGAGGCCGAGCGCGACACCATCGACCGCTATGTCGCGGCTTGGCTTTCGGGCAAGGTCGGCGAAGTGTTCGACACGCGAATCACCGGCGTCCAGAAGTTCGGTCTGTTCGCCACCATTATCGGTCTCGGTGGCGATGGGTTGGTGCCGGTATCGACCCTCGGGGCGGAGCGTTTCAACCATGACGAGAAGGCGCAGCGCCTGATCGGTGAACTGAGCGGCGAGGAGTTTGCCATGGGGCAGATTCTCAAGCTGCGGCTTGCCGAGGCCAACCCCCTTACAGGGGCGCTCAAGTTCGAGCCGGTTGACGTTGCCGAAGGCGTCCAACGCATCGAGCGGCGTGGCGGCAAGATGGAACACACGCCCAGGCGGCAGGGAAACTATACCGCGGGCAAGCGGGGTCGCCCATCGAACATCCGGCACCAGGGCAAGCGCAAGTGATCAACTGAAGCGGTCGATTTCCTCGTCGGAGATCGCGCCGGGAACGATCATCAGCGGGCAGGGGAGCTGCCCGGCAATGCCGGCGAAGTGGCTGACCAGAGGCCCGGGATTGCCGCCACCGGCCGCGCCCAGCACCAGCGCGGAGACTTCGGGATGCTCGCCCAGATATTCGCGCACGACTTTCGGGCCGTCGCCCATACGCACAGAGATCTGCGGAGAAAGGCCTGACTCGCTGGCCAGGCTTCCGGCGGCAGTCATGGCGAGGACTTCGGCCCGATCGCGCGCTTCCTCCTCGATCGTGGCCTGCACGCCACCAAACGCGACGAACTGCTGTTGCGGCACCAATGCAAGGATGTGGACCGTGCCATCGGTGCGGACCGCGCGCCGCGCCGCAAAACGCAAGGCGCCTTTGGCCTCGTCGGTCTCGTCCATGATGACCAGATAAATGCGCTGCGACATGGCGAACTGTCCTCTCGATCCACACGTATCGGCAAATTCGTATGCGGCGCAAGCGGCAAGCCACTTGACCCGACGCGCCATGCTGGTGAAATGGGCGTGACAAAAGGTGCAGAGGAGGTTTCCGCTACGGACTCCCTGCGGCTTGCCATCAGGACACGGAAAAACACGCCCATGCCCATCGCCATCAAGATGCCCGCCCTTTCCCCCACCATGGAAGAAGGGACGCTTTCCAAATGGCTGGTCAAGGTCGGCGACAAGGTTTCCTCGGGCGACATCATGGCCGAGATCGAAACTGACAAGGCCACGATGGAGTTCGAGGCTGTCGATGAAGGCACGATCGTTTCGATCGACGTTGCCGAGGGTGCCGAGGGCGTGAAGGTTGGCACCGTGATCGCGATGATCGCAGGCGAGGACGAAGATGCCAGCGCACCTGCGCCTGCCGCCACGGCCGCTCCTGCTCCGAAGGCGGAACCCGCGCCAACGCCTGCCCCTGCAGCAGCGCCTGCCCCGGCACCGGCCCCTGTTGCTGCCGCAGCGCCTGCCGCCAAGGGCGACCGCGTGATCGCCAGCCCTCTGGCCAAGCGCATTGCCGCAGACAAGGGCATCGACCTTGCGGGGATCGCCGGATCAGGCCCCAATGGCCGCATCGTCCGTGCCGACGTCGAAGGTGCCAAGCCCGCCACCGCCGCGCCTGCGGCCACTGCACCAGCCTCTGCTCCGGCAGCGGCACCTGCTGCGGCTCCGGCACCTGCAGCCGTGCCCGACTTTGGCATCCCCTATGAGGCGACCAAGCTCAACAACGTACGCAAGACGATCGCTCGCCGCCTGACCGAGGCGAAGCAGACGATCCCGCACATCTACCTTACCGTCGACATCCAGCTCGATGCCCTGCTCAAGCTGCGCGGTCAGCTCAACAAGGCGCTCGAGGCGCAGGGCGTGAAGCTTTCGGTCAACGACCTGATCATCAAGGCGCTGGCCAAGGCGCTGGTGCAGGTACCCAAGTGCAACGTCAGCTTCGCGGGCGACGAACTGCGCACCTACAGCCGCGCCGATATCTCGGTCGCCGTCGCGGCGCCTTCTGGCCTGATCACGCCGATCATCGTCGATGCCGGCAGCAAGTCGATCTCGGCCATCGCCACGGAAATGAAGACGCTCGCCGGCAAGGCACGCGAGGGCAAGCTGCAGCCGCACGAATACCAGGGCGGCACGGCTTCGCTTTCCAACCTCGGCATGTTCGGGATCAAGAGCTTCGACGCGGTGATCAACCCGCCGCAGGCGATGATCATGGCCGTGGGCGCGGGCGAGCAGCGCCCTTACGTGATTGATGGCGCACTGGGCATTGCCACGGTCATGTCGGCAACCGGCAGTTTCGACCACCGCGCCATCGATGGCGCCGATGGTGCCGAACTGATGCAGGCGTTCAAGAACCTGATCGAGAACCCGCTGGGTCTGGTGGCCTGAGCCTGATCGCCTGAAACAAGTCGCAGGGGTGCAATGATGGCCGATCCGCTACCACAGGGCGAACCGGCCATCCGCATCACGGCGATGCCAGCTGATGCGAACCCCGCCGGCGATATCTTTGGCGGATGGCTCATGGCGCAGATGGACATGGCGGCAGGCATTGTCGCGGCAAGAAGGGCCAAGGGCCGCGCCGCGACGATCGCCGTGGAGGGCATGACCTTCCATCACCCGGTCCATGTGGGTGACGAGGTTTCGGTCTATGCCTCTCTTGCCAAGGCGGGACGCACTTCGATGACCATCGATGTGGAAACCTGGCGCCGCGCCCGCACCGGCGAGGATCGCCAGAAGGTAACGCAAGCACGATTCTTCTTCGTCGCCATCGACGACGAACGCAAACCGCGGCCCTTGCCGCAGACAGACTGACAGGAGCATTTGCGTGGCTGACCAATACGACGTCATCGTCCTCGGATCGGGTCCCGGCGGCTATGTCGCGGCGATCCGCTGCGCGCAGCTCGGCCTGAAGACCGCCATTGTCGAGCGCGAGAACCTCGGCGGCATCTGCCTCAACTGGGGCTGCATCCCGACCAAGGCGCTGCTGCGCTCGGCCGAAGTGCTCAACCACATGAAGCATGCGGCCGCCTATGGCCTCGCCGCTGACAACATCCGCGCCGACCTCGACGCGGTGGTGAAGCGCTCGCGCGGTGTGGCCAAGCAACTCAATCAGGGCGTCACGCACCTGATGAAGAAGAACAAGATCACCGTGCACATGGGCAACGGCGTGCTGAAGTCGGCGACTTCGGTCGAGGTGACCGGCGGCGTCGATGGCAAAGGGGGCACCGAGACGATCTCCGCCAAGCAAGTGATCGTCGCCACCGGCGCCCGTGCTCGCGATCTGCCCTTCGCCAAGGCTGATGGCGAGCGCGTGTGGACTTATCGCCACGCGATGACGCCCAAGCAGATGCCGACCAAGCTGCTGGTCATCGGCTCTGGCGCGATCGGTATCGAATTTGCCAGCTTCTACAACGACATGGGCGCCGAAGTTACTGTCGTCGAGATGATGGATCGCGTCGTGCCGGTTGAAGATGCCGACGTGTCTGCATTCCTGGAAAAGGCGCTGACCAAGCAGGGCATGAAGATCATGACCGGCGCGGGCGTCGAGAGCCTTGCCGTCTCGGCCTCGGGCGTGAAGGCGAAGATCAAGGGCAAGGACGGCAAGGTTGCCGAGGCCGACTACAGCCACGTCATTGTTGCGGTCGGCATCGTGCCGAACACCGAAAACATCGGCCTCGAAGCATTGGGCGTGAAGGCCGAGCGCGGGATCATCGCCATCGACGGCTATGGACGCACCAACGTCAAGGGTCTCTGGGCCATCGGCGACGTGACGCCGGGGCCGTGGCTGGCGCACAAGGCAAGCCATGAAGGCGTGATCGCCGCCGAAGCCATTGCCGCCGAGCTCGGCAACAAGGACGTTCACCCGCACCCGATGGACCGCGCCAACATTCCGGGCTGCACCTACTGCCACCCCCAGATCGCCAGCGTCGGCCTGACCGAGGCCAAGGCCAAGGAAGCCGGCTACGAACTCAAGGTCGGCACGTTCCCGTTCATCGGCAACGGCAAGGCCATCGCCCTGGGCGAGCCCGAAGGCTTCGTGAAGACCGTGTTCGACGCCAAGACCGGCGAGCTATTGGGCGCGCACATGATCGGCGCGGAAGTGACCGAGATGATCCAGGGCTATGTCGTCGGCAAGACGCTCGAGACGACCGAGGCCGAACTGATGCACACGGTGTTCCCGCACCCGACCATCAGCGAATCGATGCACGAAAGCGTCCTGGCGGCTTACGGGCGCGCGATCCACATCTGAGGATCGGCATCTGGCAACAAAAAGGGCGCGGACGGTCATCCATCCGCGCCCTTCTTTGTCTAACTTGTGAAATCAGTAAGGGATACTGTCCACGGTGAACGCGTTCACAAACTGACCCGGCTGCATTACGGCTGACCGTCCGCTCACGAGCCACGTCGCGAAAACAGCCGCTACAGTGTTCCCCTTGCCTTCCTGGCGATGCACTCCGCGCATGGCATAGTCGGTGCCGCGGACGTTGATCTTGTTGAATGTCACTTCGAATTTCCCGGACTTGCCCCCGACGGCCTTCCCGGTCTTCCACGTGATAGTTCCTTCGACCTTGGACCCACGAGGAATAGCGACCGTTCCGTTTTCCAGCACATCGTTGACCACTGAAAAGTTGAACTTGTCACCGACCTCGACCTTTTTCGAAGTGATCTCGGTGTCGGGAGTTACCGGAACCAAAGTGCTCGCCGGCAGCAATCGGGCGGAGGTCTGAACAACTGCGGATTGGGCAGTAGGCGTTGCGGCGACTGTTGCAGTTTGGGATGTGGCTTCTTGCGCAAAACCAGTGGTGGCCGAAATCAAAAGGATTCCAGCGGCGCTTATGACGAACTTCATGTGGTGCTCCATTCCCCTGTTATTTCAGAGGCGTCCCACACGTGTTGCTGAAAGACAAGGTCCAAATTGAAACAATTCTTGTTGGGAAGGAACGCTCGCTTTTCTCGTCGCTTTCCAAGGTGAGGAGAGAGTTCAATGGAATTCGAGATCGAAGAACCCCTGAATCCGCTGCCCTGGGAAGCAGAATGGCGCTGCAAGACGGTCAAGCCGGGTCATGCAGTCGACCGGGACGACATGAGCGTCAAGGCGCTGGAAATCCCGGAGTCAGAGGAAAGCTAAAAATTTGGCGGACAGGGTGGGATTCGAACCCACGGTGAGCTTCCACCCACGGCGGTTTTCAAGACCGCTGCCTTAAACCACTCGGCCACCTGTCCGCACTGCCGGCTTCGCCTTCTGGCGATGCTGGCTCGGCTCGCCGTTAGCGGGTTTGGCGTCGGTCGCAAAGGGGATTCCCAACCATGATGTTCCGTGCGACATCGGTTTGATGATGTTTCTGAAGAATGCGAAGGCGATCCGGGCGTTTGGAGTGGCTGCCATGGCTCTGCTCGCCGCCGGCCCTGCCGCTGGGCAGGCCGATGAGGAAGAGGCAGGCTTTCAAGGGTATCTGCAACTTCTTGCCGCGCGTGGACGGGCTGAAGGCGTCCGCGAATCGACAATTGCGGCAATGACTTCGGGCCTCACTCTCAACCAGCGTGTCATCCAGCTCGACCGTGCGCAGCCGGGATCATCGTCCGGCACCATCCCGGCTTTCGAGCCGTACCGTCGCCAGCATGTCGATTCGTCGCGCATTCTGCGGGGGCGTCGGCAATATGCGGCGGTGAGCGGCCAGATTGGCGCGATCGAGCAGCGCTATGGCGTGCCTGGGCCGGTCTTGATGGCAATCTGGGGCCATGAAACCGATTACGGGGGCTATACCGGCAATTTCGATCTGCCACGAGCGCTGGCAACGCTCGCCTACGAAGGACGGCGACGGGAGCTGTTTGCCGACGAATTTGTTGCGGCGATGAAGATGGTCGATCGGGGCGTGCCGCGGTCGAAGCTGGTCGGCAGCTGGGCAGGGGCTTTCGGCAATCCGCAATTCTTGCCCTCGGTCTATCTGCGCGTGGCGCAAGACGGCGATGGCGATGGTTTTGCCGACATCTGGAGCAGCCGCACCGATACGCTCGCCTCGATCGCAAATTACTTTCGCGATGCCGGTTGGCGTTCGGGGCAGCCTTGGGGCATTGCCGTCAGCGTGCCGGATGGGCTGGATCGCAACAGCCTTGGCACCACGCTGAAAAGCCCACGGTGCCCGCGCGTGTTCGACCGGCATACCGGGTGGAAGACCATGGCCGAATGGCGCGCTCTGGGCATAGTGCCGCGGAGCGGCAGCTGGCCCGGCGACAATGTCATGGCCAGCCTGCTCGAACCCGATGGCAGAGGGCGGACCGCCTATCTGCTAACCGGAAATTATAGGGTTATCCTCGATTACAACTGCTCGAACTTTTACGCTCTGTCCGTAGGACTTCTTGCAGATGAGATCTCCCGTTAGCCGAATTGCACTCGTTGCCACGCTGCTGCTTGCTGCTTGTGGCGGTGCGAATGCCCGCGTTTCAGCAGTTTCCGAGGCTGGTGGCCCAGGTCCAGCGGGCGATTATCCGATGGTGCTGGGGGCGCCGTTCGTCGTCGACGGGGTGACCTATACGCCCGCCGACACGCTGAATTACGATTCGGTCGGCTATGCCGAGGCTGTCGCCGGGGCGGGCGTTTCCGGTGCCCACAGAACCCTGCCGTTGCCGAGCTACGTCGAAGTCACTTCGCTCGACACCGGCAAGACCATCCTCGTCCGACTGACCGAACGCGGCCCCATGACCGGCAATGGTCTGGTGGCGCTGTCGGCGGGCGCATGGACGCAACTCGGCGCTGCGCCAGGTGCGCGTCTGCCTGTGCGCGTTCGCCGTGTGAACCCGCCCGAGGCCGAGCGGGCGTTGCTCAGGACAGGCCATCAGGCTCCCGCACGGATGGATACGCCGCCGGGCTTGCTGGCTGCGCTGAAGCGGAAGCTCGGCATCGCGCCTGCTGCCTTGCCGGCCGACACCGTCGCCGAGCCGACCTTGCCGAAACCCGCCGCGCCCGCGAAGCCCGAACCGAAGGTTGCCGCCCAACCTGCCCCTGCCAAGCCTGCTCCCGCCAGGCTGGATGCGCCGGTTGCGGCCAAGGAAGCGCCCCCGCCTGCTACTCCGAAGCCCGCTACCCCGAAGCCTTTACCCACTTCTGCCTCGGCAAAAGGCTTTCTTATCCAGGTAGGCGCATACTCCACGCAGGCACGTGCCGATGCCGCCGCCAGGGCGACCGGCGGTTCGGTGTCGCAGGTCGGCAAGCTGTGGCGCGTGCGTGTCGGACCGCACAAGGATCGTGGACAAGCAGATGCAGCGCTGGCGAAGGTTCGCGCGGGCGGCTATGCCGACGCAAGGGTCGTTTTCGCGCCGTGACCTGATAGGCGCGAAGCGACCGGCGTTGTCCGGGGATTGCACTTGCGTTTGAAGGTCGTGACAATTGCGATGGCTGCCACGCTGGCAGCCCTGCCGGTGCAAGCCGCGGCGCCAGAGTTCCGTGGAGCGGATCCGCTCGGTTCGATGCCCCGGATCGACGCGCCGATTGCGTTGATGCTTGATGTCGGCTCAGGGCGCGTGCTTTTCTCGCGCGATCCGCATCGGCGTTTCGTCCCAGCCTCGATCACCAAGATCATGACTAGCTACGTCGCGTTCGACCTGATTTCGAAGGGCAAGCTGCGGCTCGACCAGCGCATCCCGATCCGGCCCGAAACCTTCCGCAAGTGGCGCAATGTCGGCAGCACGATGTTCCTGCCCGCCGAAGCGCAGCCCACGGTGGCGGAACTGATCGAGGGCATCGTCACGGTTTCGGCCAATGATGCCTGCGTCGTGCTGGCCGAGGGGGCAACCGGCTCCGTGCCCGCCTTCACTGCGCTGATGAATCAGGCGGCCGACGAGCTCGGCATGCGCGACAGCCACTTCAACACGCCAAATGGCTGGATGGACGAGGGCCAGACCTACGTTACCGCTGCGGACCTGGCGACGCTGAGCGGCGCGCTGATGACTCGCTTCCCGGACCTGTACCGTCGCTTCTATGGCCATTCGCAGATGACCTGGAACGGCATCACCCAGCCCAACCACAACCCGCTCTACGGCCACACCGAAGGTGCGGACGGCGTGAAGACGGGCTTTACCAACGAGGCGGGCTACGGCTTCGTCGGCTCGGCCCAGCGCAACGGGCGGCGGCTTGTCATGGTGCTTGGCGGCTATGACCGGCCGATTGACCGCACCAACCAGTCACGCGCGTTCATCGAATGGGGCTTTGCCGCCTGGGATGCCAAACCTATCTATCGCAAAGGCTCTGCCCTTGGCTCGGCGGCGGTGCAGGGTGGCGAAGCTCGCCAGGTATCGCTTGTTGCGCCTCATGACCTGAGCGTGACCATGCCCAAGGGAGCAGCGAGCAAGTACAGGCTGTCGGTGCGCTACAAGGGTCCGTTGAAGGCGCCCATCCGCAAGGGTGAAACCGTGGCGAGCCTCCTCGTTCGCGTGCCCGGAGAGCCGGTTCATGTCCTGCCGCTCGCCGCCGGTGAGGATGTGGCACGCGGCGGCGTGTTGGCCCGCCTGCGCAATGGTGCAATGGGGCTGGTCGGCCTGTGAGCGCTGCACCGGGCCGCTTCATTGCGCTTGAAGGCGGCGAGGGCGTTGGCAAGTCGACGCAGGGGCGGATGCTTGCTGAAGCCTTGCGTGCCCGCGGGCTGGAAGTCGTGACGACGCGCGAACCGGGTGGGACTGCGGGCGCCGAGGCGATCCGCACCATGCTGCTCACCACCGATGGGGAGGGATGGGGCGCCCGCGCCGAGGCCCTGCTCTTCGCCGCGGCCCGTGCCGATCACGTCGAGAAGCTCATCCGGCCTGCCATCGCGCGCGGGGCATGGGTGATCTGTGACCGCTTCGTCGACAGCAGCCGTGCCTATCAGGGCGGTGGCGGCGGGCTTTCCGACACTGACGTTCTTGACCTGCACCGCATCGGCAGCGAGGGCCTCTTGCCGGACCTTACGGTCCTGCTCACCGTACGCCCGGAAGTGTCGGCCCAGCGTCTCGCCATGCGTGATGGTGGCGCGGGTGATCGCATCGAGAGCCGCGGTGCACCCTATCATGCCCGTGTGGCCGAGGCTTTCCGCGCCTTTGCCGCGCAAGACCCGGACCGCTTTGCTGTGATCGATGCCGAGGGATCGCCCGCTGACGTGCATTCGAGGATCATGGCCCGTATCGCAGGCTTTCTCACATGAGCGAGCGCATGATTGGCCATGACGAAGCCTGGCGCATCTGGCGCGCGGCCATTGCCGGCGAACGCATGCACCATGGCTGGATTCTCGCCGGGCGCGAGGGCCTCGGCAAGGCCAGCTTCGCTCGTGCGGCTGCCGCAGAGCTTGTTGCCGAACCCGGAGTGCCGCAACCGCCGGTCGAGGCGCATCCCGACATTCTGACGCTCTTCCCGCTCCCCGCCAATGACGACGAGGCCAAGAAGCGCGACGAGGGCAAGCCCTATCAGTTGAAGCGCAGCATCTCTGTCGATCAGGTCCGCGCGCTGCAGCGGCGCCTCACGACCCGCCCAACACTGGGGCGGCGGCGGGCGGTGATCATCGATTCGGCTGACCTGCTTGAGAAGAGCGCGGTGAACGCATTGCTCAAGAGCCTTGAAGAACCGCCCGTCGGCACCTTCTTCCTGCTCGTCGTCCACGCTCTCGGCCGCTTGCTGCCGACAGTCCGGTCACGCTGCACCGTGGTGCGGTTCCATCCACTTTCGGCGAGCGACGTTTCGCGCGCCCTGGATCATGCAGCACCAGAACTCGATGCCGAGACCCGCAAGGGCGCATTGGCGGTCGCGGGAGGATCGCCCGGCGCGGCCCTGGCCTTCGCGGCGCAGGACCTGGGCAAGGCGCAGGCGCTGTTCGCCCGGATCGTCGAACATGGCGATCCTGACCTCTCGCTACGCGGCGCCTTGGCCGGGGCGCTCGGCGCGCGACCGGACCGTGAAAGGATCGCCGCCGCCATAGAAGCTGCGCGGATGACCGTGGTCGGCGCGCTCGATCGTGTCGACGATGCTGCCAAGGTGCGGCTTGTCGAAGTCCATGCCCGCCTGGTCCGGCTTGCCGGCGAAGCGCCGATCTACAACTTTGATCCATCGATGCTGACCATGGAAATCGGCTCCTTGCTGGCATCGGCCGCGCCGACTAGGGAAGGGGCGCGATAAGCCACCGGATTCCCTTTCAGAAAGCGACTGGCCCAATGGGCGAACCCTTCTACATCACCACCGCCATTTCCTACCCCAACGGGAAGCCGCACATCGGCCATGCCTACGAAGCGATTGCGGCTGACGTGATCGCGCGGTTCCAGCGGGCCATGGGGCGCGACGTGCGCTTCCAGACGGGCACGGACGAACACGGCCTGAAGATGGCGCAGAAGGCGCGCGAGCTGGGCATAACGCCGCGCGAGCTTTCAGATGAAATGTCTTCGTATTTCATAAAGATGTGCGATGAGCTTAACGTTTCGTACGACGTCTTTATCCGGACAACAGAAGAACGCCATCACGCCTCGACCCAGGAACTCTGGCGGCGCATGGAAGCCAGCGGCGATCTCTACCTTGATCGCTACGAAGGCTGGTACTCGGTCCGCGACGAAGCGTTCTATGATGAAAGTGAACTGGTGGCCGGGGAAGGGGGCGAGAAGCTCTCGCCGCAGGGAACACCGGTAGAGTGGACCGTCGAGGTATCCTGGTTCTTCCGCCTCTCGAAGTACGCCGAGCCTCTCCTGAAGCTCTACAACGAGAACCCGCAATTCATCCAGCCCGACAGCCGCCGCAACGAGGTGATGCGCTTCGTCGAAGGTGGTCTGCGCGATCTCTCGGTCTCGCGCACCAGCTTCGACTGGGGCGTGAAGGTGCCGGGCAGCGACGGCCACGTCATGTACGTGTGGGTCGATGCGCTGACGAACTACGTCACCGGGCTCGGGTTTCCCGATGAATCCGGCGACTTTGCAAGGTATTGGCCCGCGAACCTCCACCTGATCGGCAAGGACATCGTCCGCTTTCACACGGTTTACTGGCCGGCGTTCCTCATGAGCGCGAATATCGCCCTGCCCAAGCAGGTCTTCGGCCATGGCTTCCTGCTCAATCGCGGGCAGAAGGAATCCAAGTCGCTCGGCAACGTCACCGATCCGCTGGAACTGGCGGAGCGTTTTGGCGTCGATCCGCTGCGTTATTTCCTCATGCGCGAAGTCGCCTTCGGGCAGGACGGGTCGTACTCCCCGGAAGCGATTGTCACGCGCTGCAATGCAGAGTTGGCAAACAGCTACGGCAATCTTGTCCAGCGAACACTGTCCATGATTTTCAAGAACATGGACGGGACACTTGAGAAGTTTGCAAGCTCCGAGGCCGACGATGCGCTGCTCGCCACCGTGTTCACAGCCTGCCGGGACGAACTGCCGCGCGAGTTCGAGGCACTGAACTTCTCTGCAGGTATCGATGCGTGGATGCGCGCGGTCTTCGCATGCAATGCCTACGTTGACGAGCAGGCCCCCTGGGCCCTGCGCAAGACCGATCCGGAACGAATGAAGGCGGTGCTGCTTACCCTGTTCATGGCCATCAGGGATCTGACAATCGCGATTGCGCCGGTGGTGCCCGCCGCTGCTGCCAAGGTCCTCGACCAGCTCGGCGTACCCGGCGACGCTCGCACGTTTGCAGCCCTGACCGATGCCGACTGGTATCTGGCGCGCGTGGCTACCGGTGAAAAGCTCGCGCAGCCGGTGCCGGCGTTCCCGCGCCTCGAAATGCCCGAGGAGCCTGCCTCGGCATGATGCTGATCGATTCGCATTGCCATCTCAACTACAAGGGTCTGGTCGAAGATCAGGCCCAGGTTCTCGGGCGTGCGCGCGAAACCGGCGTACGCGGCTTTCTCAACATCTCGACCCGCCAGCGCGAGTGGGCCGATATCGTCGCCACGGCTGAGCGCGAAAGCGATGTCTGGGCGAGCATCGGCATCCATCCGCACGAGGCTGATGGTCATGCCGATCTGGGCGAGGCTGCGCTGCTGGAAGCCGCCGCGCACCCGCGGGTCATCGGCATTGGCGAAACCGGGCTGGATTACTATTACGACCATTCGGACCGGCAGGTGCAGCAGGACCTGTTCCGGGTCCACATCCGCGTGGCCCGCGAAACCGGCCTGCCACTCATCGTCCACACGCGCGATGCGGAAGACGACACGACGCGGATCATCGAGGAAGAAATGGGGAAGGGAGCCTTCCCCGCATTGATCCACTGCTTCACCGCATCCGCGACGTTTGCTGCCAGGATGCTGGAACTGGGCCTGTCAATCTCGCTTTCCGGCATCGTGACGTTCAAGAATGCCAAGGACTTGCAAGCGATTGCCGCCGAACTGCCTGAAGATCGAATCCTGGTCGAAACCGACGCGCCGTTCTTGGCGCCGGTGCCGCACCGGGGCAAGACCTGCGAACCGGCGTTCGTGTCGGACACTTGCGCCTTCGTCGCTGGCCTGCGTGGAACCTCGCAGGAAGCCCTTGCGGATCGCACCGGCGCCAATTTCTTCAAGCTGTTCAGCAAGGCCAGCCTGTGAAGCTGACGATCCTCGGCTCCGGCACGTCGACGGGCGTGCCGCGCATCGGCAACGATTGGGGCGATTGCGATCCGAACGAGCCAAGAAACCGGCGCACCCGGGTTGCCATCATGATCGAAGGCTTTGACGGCAGTCGCCTGCTGGTCGACACCCCGACGGACCTGCGGCAGCAGTTTCTCAGTTGCGGCATCGATCGCGTTGATGGGGTACTGTGGACTCACGACCACGCCGACCACTGCCATGGGATCGATGACCTCAGGCCGCTCCGCTATGGTCGAGCAGGACCCATTCCGGGCTATGCGGCAAGCGAGACCGTCCGCCGACTGCGCCAACGCTTCGGGTATGTCTTCGCCGGGCAGCACGGTTATCATACCATTGTAGAGCTGGACAATCTCGACCGTGTCAGGATGTTGTGCGGCATTGGCATCGGTCATTGCCAGATGCCGCACGGTCCGGCGCAGTCCACCGCGTTTCGCTTTGATCAGGGCGGAAAAACAATTGGTTATGCCACAGACTTCAGCGAAATTACGAATGAAATGATCGACCTGTTCTACAAGGTCGACGTTCTGGTCGTCGATTGCCTCAGGCGGCAGCCGCATCCGACGCATTCGCATCTGGGCATGGCGCTCGAACTGATCGAAGCCACAAGAGCACGACACGGCATCCTGACGCATCTCGACAAGTCGATGGATTACCGGACATTGTGCGCCGAAACTCCGGACCATGTCGAACCTGCGTACGACGGGCTCGAAGTAAATCTCTAAGGCGGTGCGGCATGGACAGCTACGACACAGTGCGCATCATTGGCATTTCCATGGCGCTTGTCTTGGCCGTCGCCAACTTAAAGGGCCGTGAGATCGGATTGTCTGACGGCTTGAGAATGGCCGCTTTATGGGCCTTTCTGTTTATCGTCGTGGCTCTGGTATGCTCTGTGCTGGGATGGTGACGACGCGCTCCTCTCCGTGCTTAGTTTACATATATCAACACCAATTCGTGTCTTGTGTCCTAGTTTCAATGGTTTGCAGGCGATAAACCTGTCCATTGTGT